>CACMWQ010000001.1:0-316149 GCA_902617415.1 uncultured Pelagibacteraceae bacterium
GTTAGTTTGTCGACGAATAATTATGATGGAATTAGCAAAAGCATTAGATCGTTTAGGAACTGAAAGTGCATTTTCTGTTTTAGCAGAAGCAAAAAAATTAGAAGCACAAGGCAAACCTATGATTCATTTAGGTCTAGGACAACCTGACTTTAAAACTCCAAAACATGTAGTTGAAGCTGCAAAAAAAGCTCTAGATGATGGTCATCATGGTTATGTTTTATCAAATGGAATTCCAGAGTGTCGAGAAGCTGTCGCAAGATGGGTCAAGAGACTTTATAATGCTGATATTGATCCAAATAGAGTTTTAATAATGCCAGGTGGTAAACCTACAATGTATTATGCAATTACTTGCTATGGTGAACCAGGTGTTGAGATAATTCATCCTACTCCAGCTTTTCCAATTTATGAATCAATGATTAACTACTCTGGAGCAAAAGCTGTTCCATACGACTTAACTGAGGATAAAGATTTAAAATTTGACCCAGACAAAATTCTATCTTTAATAACTGACAAAACTAGACTTTTAATCTTGATTAATCCAAACAACCCAACTGGAAGTTTTGTTGAAAAACCTGCAATTGATTACTTAGCAAAAGAATTAGAAAAACATCCGCAGGTCACAATTTTAAGTGATGAAATTTACAGTAGACAAATTTTTGACTATAAGGAAATGCCAACTTTCTTTAACTATCCTAATTTAAGAGACAGATTAATTGTTCTTGAGGGTTGGAGTAAAGCATATTCTATGACTGGATGGAGACTTGGTTGGAGTTACTGGCCAGAGCATTTGGTTGAACATGTAAACAAACTTTTGATTAATAGTGTATCATGTGTAAATGCAGCAGCCCAATATGCTGGTATAGCCGCATTAGATGGTCCTGAAGACTCAATTAAAGATATGTTAGATAAATTTACATTAAGAAGAAATTTAATTCATAAAGGATTAAATGATTTACCAGGAGTTGAGTGTAGTTTGCCGGGAGGAGCTTTTTATGCTTTTCCGAATATAAAAGGGACTGGCATGAATGGATCTGAGTTTTGCAAAAAAGCAATGCATGAAGCAGGTGTTGCAATTGTTCCTGGTACTGCATTTGGTAAAACTTGTAATGATTACGTTAGATTTAGTTTTGCCGCATCTAGAGATAATATAATGCAAGCCTTAGAAAATATAGGCAAGATGCTTTCTAAATAAACTGTATTTTTAATTAATATTTTTGTATTATTAAAGAATGAACGAAACTGTCCAAGCAGAATTAAAAAAGATATTTAATGGGAGATTTTCTACTTCTGAGTCTACTCGTGCAAATTATGCTAGAGGAGAAGATACTTATAATCCAATATTATCGAAGGCAGTTGTATTTCCAGAAACTAATGATGAAGTTTCAAAAATTCTAAAAATTTGTAACGAGCATAAAATTCCTGTTGTTCCGTTTGGAACTGGCACATCTCTTGAAGGTCATGTTGTTGGAAATCAAAATGGTATTACAATTTCTCTAGAAAAAATGAATAAAGTTTTAAGCGTAAATGCTGAGGATTTTGATTGCAGAGTACAAGCAAATGTAACAAGAAAGCAATTAAATGAATATTTAAGAGAAGATGGTGTATTTTTTCCAATAGACCCTGGCGCAGATGCTGCACTCGGTGGAATGGCATCTACTTCAGCTTCAGGAACAATGGCAGTTAAATATGGAACAATGAGAACCGTTATTTCTGGTTTAACAGTTGTTTTACCAAATGGAGACATAATTAAAACCGGTGCAAGAACTAAAAAAACTTCTGCGGGATATAACTTAACTAATTTGTTTATTGGATCTGAGGGAACTTTAGGAATTATTACAGAAGTTCAATTAAGATTATCACCAATACCTGAGAGCATAATGAGTGCAGTTTGCTATTTTCCAGATTTAGACTCAGCAGTAAAGACTGCGCAAGAAGTTATTCAGTATGGTGTTCCAATTGCAAGAATCGAAATGTTAAACAAAGATCAAATGGAAATTAGCATCAAATATTCAAAGTTAGAAAACATCAAAGCATCACCAACTTTATTCTTTGAATTCCACGGTAGTGAACTATCAAATAACGAGTCTATAAAAATTGTTGAAGAATTATCAAAAAATAATGGTGGAAGTGATTTTCAATGGGCATCTTCTCCTGAAGAACAAAAAATATTATGGAAAGCAAGGCATGATGTTTACTATTCAGTAAAAGCTTTAGGTCATGATATGAAAGTGTATTCTACAGATGTTTGTGTACCAATTTCCAAGTTAGTTGAGTGCATTTCATGGGCGGAAAAAGAAGTAAAAAAATTAGGTCTAACTGCACCAATGGTTGGTCATGTAGGAGATGGAAATTTTCACTCTATAATATTGTATGATCCCGATGATGAAGAAAAACAAAAAAAAATTAGACAGTATAGCGATGATCTAATTAACAAAGCTTTAGAGTTAGAGGGAACAATTACAGGAGAACATGGAATTGGTCTTCAAAAAAAACATTACTTATTAAGAGAGCACCCAGACAATTTGCCAGTAATGAAAGCTATTAAAAGAAGCATTGATGTAAACAATATCATGAATCCTGGTAAGGTTTTTGATCTAAATTAATCCAAATTAAAATGAAAAAAATTTTAATCACGAGAAGGCTTTTAAGATCTTGTGAGGATAAAGCTAAAGAATTATTTGATGCTAACTTTAATTTAAATGATGAACTCTACTCTCAAAAGAAGCTAATAGAGATGAGTACAGGCTGTGATGGTATTTTATCGGCTTTAACAGATAAGCTAGATGCAGAAACAATTAATCAATTACCTGAGAGTGTAAAAATTATATCAAATTTTGCTGTAGGTTTTGGAAATATAGATTTAGAAGCTGCAAAGAAAAGAGGGATTGCAGTAACAAACACGCCAGATGTTTTAACTGATGCTACTGCAGAAATTGGGGTTTTGTTGATATTAGGTGCATGCAGAAGAGCATCTGAAGGAATTGAAAAAGCTAGAGAAGGTGGCTGGGTTTGGTCAGCAGATATGTTGATTGGTAAACAATTAACGGGCACTAGACTTGGAATACTTGGCATGGGTAGAATTGGTCAAAAAATAGCTAAAATAGCTAAATCTTTAGGTATGACAATTCATTATCACAATCGTTCAAAATTAAGCGAAGAAAAAGAACAAGGCGCAACTTACCACGATAACTTAAATGATTTGATGAAAGTCTCTGATGTCCTTTCGGTATGTTGTCCTGCATCTAAAGAGACAATAAATTTAATCAATAAAGATACACTAGAACTATTACCAAAAGGTGCAGTCGTGACCAATGTTGCAAGAGGAGATATTATTGAAGATGAAGCTTTAATAGATGCTTTGGAAAGAAGAAAAGTTTATGCAGTCGGGCTAGATGTATACAAAAATGAACCAAATTT
The DNA here is from genome assembly GCA_902617415.1 of uncultured Pelagibacteraceae bacterium. GTDB lineage: Bacteria > Pseudomonadota > Alphaproteobacteria > Pelagibacterales > Pelagibacteraceae > Pelagibacter. The sequence continues at coordinate 3,418 of CACMWQ010000001.1, forward strand.
AAATCCAGGATATCTTAAACACAAAAGTGCTTTTATTCTTCCTCATTTGGGTAGCGCAACTAAAGAAACTAGAACTGCAATGGCCAATCTGGCCATAGATAATATGGATGAGTTTTTCAAAACAGGAGACTGCAAAAACAAAGTAAATTAACAATCTGAAGTTGTAATTGGTAATTAAAATTATTCTAACTTTCTAGACATATTTTTTATTTCAATTTAAAATTTATTTTTAAAAAATAAATTTAGAGAGGAAATAATGAAAGCACAGGTTTTACATAAGTATGACCCAGAAATGAAAGCAGATGTTTGGGTCACAGGTGAAGAGTTACCAAATCCTAAAATTGAGAAAGCAAGCGATGTGATTGTTAAAATTGGAGCTGCAGGTGTTTGTAGAACTGATTTGCATATAATTGAAGGAGTTTGGAAGCACATTACAGATCAAAATAACGATCTGTTGCCGATGGTAATGGGACATGAGAACGCTGGATGGATAGAGGAAGTTGGTAAAGATGTTACAGGATTTAAAAAAGGTGATGCAGTTATTTTACACCCTAAAGTTTCTGGCACAGGAGGAACATGCTTAGATTGTAGAAGAGGAAACGATATGCATGCTGAAGATCCAATTTTTGCAGGTTTGAATGTAAAACACGGGGGATATTCAGAATTACTTCAAACTAGCGTAAGAAATCTAATAAAAATTCCAAAAGTTTTAGGTCCAATAGACGTTGCGCCATTTTCAGACGCAGGTTTGACTGCTTACAGAGTTGTAAAAAAAGCTACTAGACACCTTCTGCCAGGTGAAAATTGTGTAATCATAGGTGCTGGTGGATTAGGACATATAGCAATTCAATGTATGAAAGCAATGTGTGCTGCAAATATTATTGTTGTTGAAAAAGCAAAAGCACCTTTAGAACATGCAATGGAACTAGGAGCTGACCATGGGGTTTTAATAGATGGTAATGAAATTGAAAAAGTAAAAGAACTTACAAAAGGAAAAGGTGCAGAGGCTGTTATAGATTTTGTTGGTGAAAAAGGTTCTACGCCAATGGGAATTAAAATGACCAAAGCAACTGGGACTTTCTATATTGTAGGTTACGGAGAAGAAATAAGAGTTTTGGCGATTGATATGATCGATCAAGAAAAAAGTATAGTTGGAAGCTTAGTAGGTACATGGGCTGAATTATATGAATTAATGGAACTAGCAGATAAAGGTTTAGTAAAACTTTCAATGAAAGAATACAAACTTGAAGAAGCTAATAAAGCACTACATGATTTAAATGATGGTAAGATTAAAGGTCGTGCAGTGTTAGTTCCATAATTAACAACAAAGAGAGGAAAAAAGATGAAGACAATAAAAACTTGCGTAACCGCTCTAATATCAGCTTTGTTGGTATTTAGTCCTGTTGCGTATGCTGATAAGTGGAGTGATCAGTTTCCACATATCAAAGCAACTGGGGATATTCCTGGTGATTGTTCTTACGAGTCTATGTCTAAGAAAAACTATAAAGGCAAGACGCTTAAGATTAATACACATGCTGTACCAGTCATGGGAGAGCCAACAGCTCTACATGCTGAGCAGTTCGCTAAACTTACTGGAGCAAAAGTTGATGTTACTCATACACCGGCAGGTGACTTATATGCGAAAGCAATGGTACCATTTCAAGCTGGACAAGCTCCATATGACATCGTTTTTGGATTTTCAAACTTCATTAACGATTGGAGAAGATACTTAGAGCCAGTTCCAAAGAAATACGTTGAGATGAAACAAATGAAAGACGTTACTCCGTCTCACATTGGTGTAGCATCTTGGGATGGTGTTATGTATCAGTTTCCGGTTGATGGTGACAGACATTATCTGAAATATAGAAAAGATGTAATTGATAATCCTGAGTACCAAAAACAATATAAGGAAGCTACTGGTAAAGAACTAAGAGTTCCTCAAACTTGGAAAGAGTATGGAGAAATGGCAGCTTACTTTAATAATTGGGACTGGGATGGAGATGGCGAGAAAGAATACGGATCCGCTGAAGTAATGAAAAAAGACGATCTAATGTATGCCGCTTTCTATTCAAGATCTGCTGCTTACTCAAAAAATCCTAAAACACCTGGTGGTTTTTTCTTTGATTTAGAAACTATGAAACCACTAATTAACAATCCAGGTTTTGTTGAAGCTTTAACTGACTGGGTTGAGGCAACTAAATATGTTCCTCCAGGAGGAATAAATTTTGGTTTAGGTGATGAAATTGGATCATTTGGTGGAGGACAAACTTTGTTTAGTTTTTCATGGGATGATGCATTTGTTGCTGCTATGCAACCAGATAGTCCAATAAACAATAAAGTTGGTGCTGCACAATTACCAGGAGCAATGAAAGTTTGGAATAGAAAAACTAACTCTTGGGATGAAGGCTTTAACCAAGCTCCTTTCTTCGTATGGGGATGGGCAGTTGGAGTAGCTAAGAAAAGTAAAGAGAAAGAAATGGCTTTCGATTACCTATGTTTCTTTGCTAACGAAGCTAACCACCAAGCAGATATTGGAATTGGTAGATTTGGTGTAAACCCATTTAGAAATGATGACTTTAAAGTTGATGTATGGACACAAATTGGTTGGGATAAAGATATTGCTCAATCATATGTTGATACTCTTGCACAAATGGAACAAAGTAAAAATAGAGTATTTCCATTAAGAGTTCCTGGAACTTTTGAGTTTAATGCTGCATTGGCTACTGCTGCTGCAAAAGCATTAGCTGGTCAATTATCTCCACAAGCTGCTTTAGACGAAGCTGCTAAACAGTGGGAAGATATACTTAACAGAGTAGGAAAAGATAACGTAAGAAAAGCCTATGCTGTTGGTGTAGCAATGGAAGATAATAAGCAATAATTTTGTAAAACTTGTGGCCGTTTTTTAACGGCCACATTTTAAAATAATCCAAAAAAAAATTATGAATTTTAAACACAAGTTTGTTTTTTTATTCCCAGGATTGTTTGTACTTATTGGGATTCTAATCTTTCCAATTATTTTTACTATTAGATTAAGTCTTTCTGGATGGAATAGTTATACCCCAGAAATGAACTTCATAGGTATTACGAATTATATAAGGTTATTTACTGATGACCCGAGGTTTTGGGAGTCCTTTTTTAGGTTAAGTTTTTTATCTGTTACCACAGTTATTCTTCAATATGTTATCGGATTTGCTCTAGCGATGATGGTTTGGAGAGAAATAAAATTTAAAAGATTTTTTAGAGTAATTTTTCTAGTACCCATGATGACAACTCCAGTAATAATGACAGTTATTTGGAGAACATTTTTTCATGAGTCCCTCGGTCCTGTAAATGATTTGTTAGGTGGATTAGGAGTAAAACCTATTTTATGGTTGAGTGATCCAGTTATTGCGAAGTTTACTGTTATAATTGTTGAGGTTTGGCAATGGACACCGTTTATGTTTTTGCTATTACTAGCTGGACTTTTGTCACTTCCAAAAGAACCCTTCTTAGCAGCCGCTATAGATGGAGCAAGTCCATTTAGAAAATTTGTTTATGTAACTTTTCCTTTGATGGCTCCAATATCAATTGGAGCAATAATAATAAGACTTATCGAGGCATCAAAAATAATGGATACAGTATTTGTTTTGACTTCAGGAGGGCCAGGTACTGCAACTGAGACGTCAAGTTTTTATATTTATATTAAAGGATTAAGAGAATTTCAGATGGGTTATGCAGCAACCTTATCTTTTACTTATCTTGTCATAATGATTATCAGTTTAACGATAATAGCTAAAGTTTTAACAAAATTAATGATCAAAGAATAACTCTATGAGCAAACTTTACACTTTTCTTAAATATTTCTTTATTACATTTTGGACTGTATTTGTCGTTGCACCATTTCTGTGGGCTGTATCAACATCTTTTAAAGACTTCCAATCTGTAAATAGTAAAGTAACTTATATACCTTGGTTAGATTTCGAACCAACACTGGAGGGTTGGAGAGTTTTAATTAAGTCTCCTGCTAAAGGTGGAGTAGATATTGTTGAGCCTTATTTTAATAGTATTTTTGTAACCTGTACTGCTAGTTTAATAAGTATTGTTCTTGGTACTCTTGCTGCCTATGCACTATCAAGATTTACCTTTAAAGCCGGATTTGTAAGAAACAACGATATTACTTTTTTCTTCATTTCACAAAGAATCATGCCTCCAATTGTATTATCAATTCCTTTCTTTATTTTTCTAAGCACAATAGGATTGCTTGATAGTTTATTAGGTCTAGTGGTCGTATATATCGTTTTATTGATGCCAATTGCTGTTTGGATTATGGTAGATTTTTTTAATAGAGTTCCAAAAGAATTAGATGAGACTGCATTAATTGACGGGTGTAATCCCTATCAAGCTTTCTATAAAGTTGTTTTACCAAATTCAATACCTGGATTAATTGTTGCGGGAATGTTTTGTATTATTTTTGGATGGATAGATTTCTTTTTTGCATTTATTTTGACATTTACTGAAGTACAATTGTTACCTGTAAAAGTTGTTGCACTTAATTCATCAATAACACCATGGTGGAGCCTTTCGGCATCAGCTTTAGTCTCAGTTGCACCATTAATAATCGTTGCATTTATAGTTGAGAGATATCTATCAAAAGGGAATTTATCAGGAGCATTAAAATAATGAATTTAATTGGAGAGAAAATTTCTTATAAACCTGATGAGCAATTTCATTTAAACGATGTCTCGTTTAACTTTAAAAAAGGCAATTTGTATACCATTTTAGGCAGAACTTTATCTGGCAAAACGACTCTTTTAAAAACAATTGCAGGATTATTAAATCCAGATCAAGGCTCAATTTCTTTTGAGGGAAAAGACTTTATTAAAATACCAGTTTGGGAAAGAAATGTTGCTATGGTCTATCAACAATTTATTAATTACCCTCATTTAAATGTTTATGAAAATATAACTTTTCCATTAGAACAAAGAAAATTAAGTCCTGAGCAAATAAAAAAAGATGTAGATGAAGCTCTAAAAACTGTTGGATTAGTTGGATTTGAAAATAGAAAAATTCAGGAATTATCTGGCGGACAACAACAAAGGGTTGCACTTGCAAGATCACTTGCAAAAAAAGCAAAAATTTTATTGCTAGACGAACCGTTAGTTAATTTAGATTACAAACTTAGAGAACAATTAAGAGAAGAATTTAAAAGAATTTTCTCAGAAGGACTTTCCCAAGATACAATTTTAATTTACTCAACAACAGATCCTCAAGAAGTAATGGAACTAAATGGAGAAGTAATTGTTTTAGATGAAGGGAGGGTATTACAAAAAGGGCCTGCCAAAGAGATTTTTGAAAATCCATCTAATTTAAAAGTTGCAGAAATATCAAATGATCCACCAATGAATGTTCTGAAGGGTTCAAAAAATTCAAAAAATCTGAACTTTGAGAAAATTTCTCTAGAAATTCCAAATCATTTTAAGAATTTAGAAGATAAAGATTATAATTTTGGAATTAGAGCTTCAGAGATAAAACTTGATGAAAATGGTGAAGAATTCGAAATAGAATTGGCAGAGATTAGTGGTTCAGAAACATTGCTTCACTTAAAAAGAGGAAATTCAAAATTAATTGCTTTAATCGAGGAAGTAATGAATTTTAAAATTCATGAGAAAGTAAAAATAAATTTTAATGCAAATAAGTTTTATGCTTTTGGAGAAGATGAAAAATTAGTTTCGTCGCCATATGGAGGAACAAATGGCTAAAATTGATTTATCAAATATCTCTCATACTTATAATCCTCTAGATCCAAAACCAACATATGCTCTTAATCCGTTTTCAATGACTTGGGAAAATGGCAAGCGGTATGCAATTTTGGGACCTTCTGGGTGTGGAAAAACCACGATGTTAAACATTGTTTCTGGATTAGTGAGGCCATCAAAAGGTGAAATATTATTCGATGAAACACCTGTGACTGATTTAAAAACAGAAGATAGAAATATTGCCCAGGTTTTCCAGTTCCCAGTAATTTACAATACAATGACTGTTTATGATAATTTAGCGTTTCCACTAAGATGCAGGGAATTTACAAAAGAAAAAATTGAAGAAAGAGTAAAAGCAGTTTCAGATACTTTAAATTTATCTTCATTTTTAAACTCACCAGCAAGAAAATTAACGGCTGATCAAAAACAACTTATCTCTTTAGGTAGAGGGTTGGTTCGAGAAGACGTTGCAGCTGTTTTAATGGACGAACCTCTTACGGTTATAGACCCAGATTTAAAATTTAGACTTCGAAGAAACTTAAAAGAAATCAATGAACAATATAAAACAACATTGGTTTATGTAACTCATGATCAAAACGAAGCTATGACTTTTGCAGAAAATATAATTGTTATGGATCAAGGTGAAATCGTACAAGTTGGATTGCCAAAAGATTTATTTGAAAAACCTAAAACAACTTTTGTAGGTTATTTTATTGGCTCCCCTGCAATGAATATCTTTCATTCAACTGTTTCTTCTGATCATGAAGTAAAAATTAATGATACTACAATTAAGACAAATTCAAATTTAGGAAATTTAAAAGATAAAAATGTTAAACTGGGTATTAGATCCGAGTTCATAGAATTGGCTGAAAAAGAAAAAAGTAATACAGTTAAAATTAAACTTACAAGAGTTGAGGACTTTGGTAATTTTAAGCTACTTACAGGAAAAATGGGTGATTTAGTGATTAAGTCAAAAGTAGAAAGAGAAAAACCCATTCCAGATGGAGAATTAAATTTATATTTTCCACCAGAGAAATGTTGCGTTTATTCTGATGAAAAATTAGTTTAAGGGATAAATGAAACTACTAAATTTATCAGCACAACAACTTTTAAAAAAACTTAAAAATAAACAATTAACTTCTGTTGAACTTTGTAAAGCATATATAAATCAAAAACAAAAATATAATAAGAATATTCAAGCTTGGGAATATTTTAATGAAAAAAAACTCCTAAGTGATGCAAAAAAATCTGACAATCAGAGAAAAAAATTAAAATCTTTAGGGGTTTTGCATGGTCTACCAGTAGCACTTAAAGATATTATCTCAACATCTGAAATGCCAACAAAATATGGCGCAAGAATAAAATTAAAAAAAAAGAGTAACCTAGATGCTAAAATTGTTGAGCTCTTAAAAAAGGAAGGAGCAATAATTATGGGTAAAACCGTAACTTGTGAATTAGCTTTCTTATCGCCATCAAAAACCAAAAATCCACATGATTATTCAAGAACACCAGGAGGTTCATCTAGTGGTTCTGCAGCTGTTATTGCATCTGATATGGCACCATTATCAATTGGAACTCAAACGGGTGGATCTGTAATTAGGCCAGCCTCTTATTGTGGAGTTGTTGGTTATAAACCTACCTATGGATTAATCTCTAGAAATGGTGTTTTGCAAACATCATATAATTTAGATCAAGTCGGAGTATTTGGAAAAACAATTAGTGATGTAGCACTATTATCGAAAGTTTTGTTTGCTAGAGACGATGCAGATGAAACAACAACAAATATTAATTTTCTTAATAAAAAAATTAAAATAAAAAAATCAAAATTTGTTTTTTATAAAACCAAACGCTGGAGAAATGTTGACAGTATTTCAAAAAAATCATTTAACAAATTTATTTTAAATAATAAAAAAATAGTAAAGGTTGAAACTGCTCCTAAATATTTTGAAGATATGATTGATTGTCATACAATTATATATGAGACAGAGATGGCTCAAAATTTCCATCATTATTACAAAACTTCAAAAGGAAAACTTTCTATAGAAATTAAGAGAGCAATTATTAACGGACTAAAACATTCGGCAAAAGATTATGCTTTAGCTTTAGATGCGATGAGAACATACTCAAAAAACTTAGATAGTATATTTGAAAGGTTTGATGCAATTATAACGCCAAGTAGTTGTGGAATTGCTGACAAAGGATTTAAGACAACTGGGAGTCCAGAATTTAATAAGATTTGGTCTCTTGCACATGTGCCCTGCATTTCACTGCCAATTTTAAAAGGCGAAAAAAATTTGCCTTTAGGAGTTCAAATTATAGGCAAACAATTTGAAGATCTAAGCATGTTAAACCATGCCAAAATATTCAATAATTAAAGATAATTCATAAACATTTACAATCATAGATTGTAATTAAGTGAAAAATCCTCACTTTTTTAAAATGACTCTAAGAAACATATATGCTTTAAATGCATCAGTTAATTAACTTAAAGAGGAGAAATAATGATTAAAGAAAAAAAACTATTGAAGGGTAAAACTCCTTCAAGACGTAAATTCTTTAAGGCTGCTGCTGCGACTGGTGTTGCTGCTGTAGCTGCATCATCTTTAGCTGCTCCAGCCGTTGCCAAAGAAAGAATTGAAGCTTCTATGGTAGCTACATGGGGAAGAGATTTCCCAGGTTTAGGAACTGGTGCGCAAAGATTTGCTCAAAGAATTACAGACATGAGTGATGGAAGAATTCAAGTCACTTACTATGCAGCAAACGAGAGGGTTAAAGCGTTTGACTCATTTGATGAAGTTGCTTCAGGTAACTCGCAAATGTATCACGCTGCTGACTACTACTGGGTTAAAAAAGATCCAGCTTGGGGTTACTTTACAGCTGTACCTTTCGGTTTCACTTACACTGAAATGAACGCATGGATTAGATTTGCTGGTGGTCAACAATTATGGGATGAACTATCAGACAAATTCGGTCTAAAAAACTTTATGTGTGGAAGCACAGGAGTTCAAATGGGTGGATGGTTTAACAAGAAAATTAGAAGCCCTAATGACTTCAAAGGTCTTAAAATGCGTATGCCTGGATTAGGTGGACAAGTTATCGGTAAACTTGGAGGATCTCCAGTTTCACTTCCTGGTGGACAAATTTACGAAAACCTTGTTTCTGGTGCAATTGATGCAACAGAGTGGGTAGGTCCATGGAATGATGAAGCTATGAAATTCCAAGAAGCTGCTAAATACTACTACTATCCTGGAATGCACGAGCCAGGATCTATGTTAGCATGTGGTACTAACAAATCTTGGTTTACAAGCTTATCAAAATCAGATCAGCTATTAATTGAAGCTGCAGCTGCGATGGAAAATGACGTTATGATGTCAGAGTACAACGCTAAAAATGGTGCTGCGCTTGCAAGATTAATAAACGATCATGGTGTTAAACTAGAGAAGTTTAGCGACAAAGTTTATGATGGTTTTGCTAAAGCTGCTAATGAAGTATTTGAGGAAACAAGAGCAAGCAGTGGTCTCGCTGAGAGAATCCACTCTAGTTTCTTACAGGCTAGAAAAGACATTGGTTCTTGGACCAACTTGTCTGACTCACCTTACATTTCTCAAAGAAACAGAGCATTAGGAATGTAATCTAACTAAATTTAGTTATTAAAGGGCCCTTAATTGGGCCCTTTTTTTTTAAACAAAAACGAGTATTACTTAGGTATTTTAAAATACTATGGTGACAAAAAATTCAAATCTTTCTCTATATCTTAGAATAATCAGTTATTCAGTTTTAGCTTTTACTTTAGCATTTCTTATTAATAATGTTTTAACAGTTTGGAGTGATTGGCCAGGAATAAAAAAAATTTTTTCGCATCATGAGATGTTTGGATATAAGAAAAAAGCTCTAGAGGGATCTGATTTAAATTATGGTTATATGCAAATTGGATTGTATTTGATTTGTATTGCTGCAGTCGTTTTTTATGTTTTTAAAACATATAGCCAAACTTTGGAGCAAGATTCAAAAATTTTATCAAGATTTTCAGCATATCTTGTTAGATCATCATTTTGGGCAGTATTTTTAGTTGGCGTAGCTGACTTTGTTATATCTTTTATGGTTGTTGAAAGATTATGGGAAGCAATCTTCAGTCCTGAAGTAAAAGCATTGATGGTTAAAGCCCCAGTCAGAATTACTTATATTCACTTTCCAATAATATTAATTTCTTTCGTGATTGGATATTTTACGAAATCAGTTGGCTTTATTTGGCTAGCAGTATTGGTTGTAGTAAGTGAATTCGTAATCGTATTATCAAGATTTATATTTTCATACGAACAAGCATTTCAAGGGGATCTAGTTAGATTTTGGTATGCTGCACTTTACTTATTTGCTAGTGCATACGCCTTAATTCATGAAGGGCACGTAAGAGTTGACGTACTCTACTCTTCTTTTAGTGAAAAAAAGAAGGCATGGACAAATATGGTTGGATCGGCAGTTCTAGGAGTACCACTTACATTAATAGTTATATTTTTAGGTCTTAACGGAAAAGCCAGCATAATAAATGGTCCTGTTGTAGCTTTTGAAGTTACGCAACAAGGATCTAATGGTCTTTATCTTTTATATTTGATGGCTGTTTATCTAGCTGTTTTTGCTGTTACGATGTTAATTCAATTTACTAGTTATTTTATGGAAAGTAGTCACAAAATTTTAAAAGGTGTCAAAAATTAAATTATGGAAACATTCTTTTTAGCTGTTCTAGTTGTGATAATGATTGTTGCTCTTGCATCGGGTTACCCGGTTGCTTTTGCACTTCCTGGTTCAGCTATAATTGCAATTGGTTTAGCTGCATTTTTTGGCTACATCTTCGAGGGAGACTCCAGTGCCTTTTTTGCTGTAGATGGACCCATAGAATGGCTCGTTGCTGGTATTACAAATTTTAGGAGTAATTACTGGGATGTAGAGACAGATACTTTGATAGCAATTCCTTTATTTATATTCATGGGAATTATGCTTCAAAAATCAAAAATTGCTGAAGACTTATTAATAACAATGGGCCAATTATTTGGACCAATTCCTGGTGGTTTAGGTATTTCTGTTATATTTGTTGGAGCTCTATTAGCAGCAACGACTGGTATCGTTGGAGCAACTGTAATTGCGATGGGACTAATCTCGTTACCAACGATGTTAAATAACAAGTATGACAGACAACTTGCTAGTGGAATAGTTTGTTCATCAGGAACATTGGGTCAAATTATTCCTCCATCAATTGTTTTAATTATTATTGCTGACCAGTTGGCAAGTGCATCTGATGTTGCAAACAACTTAAGACAAAATGATTATAAAGCCTTAACTGGTGAATTTAATATGCCAGGTGAATTTAGAGTAGGTTCATCAAGTGCAGGTGATATGTTCTTAGGAGCACTTTTACCAGGCCTTGTCTTAGTTGCTCTTTATATGATCTATGTATTTATTTTTGCTAGAATAAAGAAAGGTGTTGCACCGCCAGTTCCATTTAAAGGAAATTTTGATTTAAAATTTTGGTTAAGAGTAGTTGTAATTATCATACCACCACTTGCATTAATATTTGCTGTATTAGGTTCAATTTTAATGGGTATTGCTACTGTAAACCAAGCTGGTTCAATTGGAGCAATTGGTGCCACTTTGATGGCTGGTTATAGATTATATGAAGGAAAGAAAAGTGCGTTCTATCCTTTAATTTTAATTATTGGATCTCTAATTCCAATTACATTCTTTGCTTCAAATTATGAATTAAATGTAAAAAATTTGGAGGAAAGAGATTTAAGCGCAATCTTTATTACCGCTTTCTTTGTGGTCATACTTGTATACGGAATAGGTTGGAGTTTTTGGAGAACTTTTAAAACAGAAAATGTTTTAAAAGAAGTTGTAACAGAAACTTGTGTGACTACTTCAATGGTATTTATTATCCTTTTAGGAGCAGCAATGCTTACTTCAGGATTTAGAGCTTTTGGGGGAGAAGAATTAGTAAGAGACTTTCTACAAGATTTACCAGGCGGTTTTTGGACACAATTTGTTGTTGTGATGATTGTAATTTTCTTGCTAGGATTTTTCCTAGACTTTATTGAAATTGCAGTTGTTGTTGTTCCTATAATTGCACCAATATTATTAGCTGAAACAGGTGCTAACGTCACTGCCGTTTGGTTAGGAGTTATGATTGGTGTTAACTTACAGACTTCATTCTTAACGCCACCATTTGGATTTGCACTCTTTTATTTGAAAGGTGTAGCTCCCAAAATTGTTAAAACACTTGATATTTGGAAAGGTGTTGTACCTTTTATAATTCTTCAGCTTATAGGATTGGGAATAGTTGGTGCATACCCTAGCTTAGTAAATTATCTGCCAAATAGAGTATATTTAACTTCGAATGTTGCTCCTCCACCAATGAATCCTAAATTACAGTACTGTTTGCAACAGTACAAATTTGCAAGATTTGATACCAACGGTGAGACAATTAAAAATGCAATATTAAAATTTCAATCTGAGGCACCGACTAATCTGCCAGATGATAAAATTGAAATTTTAGAAGATCATTTTGATAGTGCTTTAGGAACTTTTGCTCTAGTCGACAAATTAAAAAAAGTAGAGGTTGAATACAACGCATATGCTGTTGATTATAGGGATCTGCATTTCACTGTTAGAAAAAAGCAAAAGAAAATACTTAAATTAAATAAAAAAATAGAAAAATATAAAGCAGAGATTAGAAATTTAGATGATGACGAATTAGATGAGAAAAATAAAATAGAATTAAGAATTGAAGATGTTAAACTTGAAATTGAGGAAATTCAAAACTCAATACCTGAAACTTGGCAAGCTAAGAATTCAGAATTCGACAAAATAAATAAAGCTAAAAATACAACAACAAAAAGATATAGAAAGAATGTAGATGAAGCCTACGATCTACTTGATCAGTTTGCATTGTTCATAAACGATGGAGTAAAACTTCAAGAAGTATCAAAAGATATTAAACAGTTAGATTATTTTATAGCCATGGAAAGCAATACAAAAGTATATGAAAGATCAGTTACAATTATGGATGGATTGTTTGACAAGTTGAGTGAGATCTCTGGAATGGATGAATTTTTAAATAGTGTGGATGATTTATTGTCAATGGTTGACTCAGACGAACTTGATCCAATAGCGATTAGAACAAAATCAAAAGAGGTTGTTGAGTTATTCAATAAAGAAGTTAGCTGGAGAGCAAATGCTAAAGAAAACTTAATGCCAAAACTTGAGGAGTATAATAATGCAATCAAAGAAACAATTGGACTAAGGTTGCAGTCTAAACTAACAAAAGATCAAGCTATCTATGTATCTAAATGTAATTCAATACATAGAGATATTTCACTAAATTTTTAAACTGTTAATTTATCAATTAATTCTGATCTTGTATAAAGACCCAATTCTTCTGCCTTGGACTTTAATTTTTCATTAATCTCTTTTAATTTTGGAACATTTAAATCAAGCTTATTTGCAATTTCTATAATTGAACCAATTATTGGATCTATTTCTAATGGTTTGCCAGCATTTAAATCTTGAGCGGTCGAAGGTCTATGTCCTATAATTGAGACTCCACCCTTAATTCGATCCTCTATTGATATATTGAATTTAACTCCGATTTTTTCTCCAACTTGTTGGCACTCCTGCATTAAAACTTTTATTAAATTGTAAGTTTCAGGATCATTACCCATTTCATCCATAGTTTTATTTGTTAGAGCACTTACTGGGTTGAAAGAACAGTTCCCCCACAGTTTCACCCAAATTTCGTCCCTTAAATTTTTCTTCTGAGGAGCTTTTAAACCCCCTTCTATGAATAAACTTGATATTATTTTTAGTCTTTCTGATCTGGTTCCATCTGGTTCACCTAAAGAAAATCGTTCACCATTACCATTATGTTTAATAACACCTGGCTCTAATATCTGACAAGCTGGATAAACTACACAACCAATTGCTCTTTCAGGTCCTAAAGTTTGCCATATCTTTCCACCTGGATCCACACTTTCAACTATTTGATTGTCTAATTTGCTACCTGTATTGGCTTTATAAAAGTACCACCAAGGCAACCCATTAATGGCGCATATAATTGAAGTTTTTTTACCCATAATTGGTTTTAAGCTTTCTGAAATTTTACTAATAGCATTAGCTTTTACAGAAATAATTATGAAATCTTGTTCATCCAAATCTTTAGGATTGTCAGTTATATCAAATTTAAAATTAACTTTATTATCATCTCTTATAAAAGTTAATCCATTTTGCTCTATTGCTTTTTTATGTTCTCCTCTAGCAATTAAAGAGACTTGTGCGTTTGTTTTTTTCAGACTTGTAGCAATAAATCCACCAATAGATCCCGCTCCAAATATACAAATTTTAGTCATTAGTTCACTAATCCAAACTTTTTAGCTAAAGTATTTCTTTGTAGTTTACCTGTTGCACCTTTAGGAATTTCATTTACAAAAAATATTTTCTTTGGAATTTTAAATTTCGCAAGTTTTTCATTTGCATAAATTTTTATATCATCTTCAGTACACTTCATGCCTTCTTTTATGATTATTGCGGTAGCTATATCTTCTCCAAGCATTTTATCCTCATATCCAAAGCAAACAGCTTGCTCAATATTTGGATGATCCATAAGAATGTTATCGACTTCTAAAGGCGAAATCTTTTCACCACCTTTATTAATTATTTCCTTTAATCTTCCGGAGATTTTTAGATAACCATCTTTATCAAAATATCCCTGATCTCCTGTTCTAAACCAACCATCTGAAAAGCTATTTTTATTTGCATCTGGATTATTTTCATATCCAGATGTAACATTTTCACCTCTAATACAAACTTCTCCCTCTTCTCCTTGATTCAAAATCTTGTTATTATTATCCATAATACAAACTTCTGGCCCAGCAGGAATTCCTACAAATCCAGGTTTTTGGGACTTAGGCGGTAATGGATTTGAGGTCATTTGATGAGTAGCTTCCGTCATCCCATATGCTTCTATTACTGGACAATTAAATACCTCATTTAGTTTTTCAAATACAGCTGGAGGCAGAGATGCTGATGATGATCTTAAAAATCTAAGATTTAATTGTTTAGCAGTTTCTAGATTTTTATCTGCTCTCATCAATATTGCTTGATGCATTGTTGGTACTCCAGAATACCAAGTTATTTTCTCTCTTTTTGCATTATCTAAAAATTTTAATGCATTAAATCCACTACTTGCACATACAGATGCCCCTACTTTCATAGAGGCTGCAAGAACTGCAATTAAGCCATGTATATGAAATAATGGCATAATATTTAGACAATGATCTTTATCAGTTAAATTAAGACTTTTGGAGATATTATCTGCCGAAGAAAAAATATTTTTATTTGTTAATGGAACAATCTTAGGTCTTGATGTAGTGCCCGAAGTATGCAGCACAAGAGCTTCATGGTCTTCGCCTGGCAAAATATAATCACTGCTTTTTTCAAAAAGATTAAAATCACCGCTTAAAGTATTTCCGTCTGATTTTATTTCGCAAACAGGAATTTTTAATTTATTTGCGACTTCTACTACTGGATTTTTAGAATTTTTCTCTACAATCACTATCTTTGGCTTTAAATCCTCCAGGTAAAATTCGAATTCTTCAGATTTATAGTTAGGGTTTAAAGGTGCAGCAGACATGTAGCTTGAAATCGCCAAAAAACTAGTTGCCATGTAAGGACCGTTCGGCAAAACTATTGCTGCACGATCTTTATTATTAATACCATTACCTGATAATTGTTTTGAAATTCTTTCTATTAATGATTTTAAATCTACAAATTTTAGTGGAGAATTACTTTCAGATGTTATTGCAATTCGATTATCATTTTGTGATTCTATAATATTCCTAACAATTCTAGAGTTCATTTAAATTAATAACCTTTTGCGTATCCATCTTTTCTTGGATCTGAACCGCCAACTAAATTTCCTTTTCCTCTATCTATTTGAATTGCTTGTCCACCTCCATGAGTACCATCTATATACTCAACATTATGACCGACTTCTTTTAAATTATTAAAAATTTTTTTATCAATACTTTTCTCTAATTTATAAATGTTATTGAAATGGAAAGCTCTAGGAAATGAAATGGCTTGTTGAGGAGTTAAGTTATAATCAATAATGCTATTTAAAACATGAACTTGTCCAACAGGTTGATATTGTCCTCCCATTACTCCATAAGATAATTCACATTCTCCTTTGTTGTTCATAACTATTCCAGGAATTATGGTATGTAGTGGTCTTTTTAATCCTTGAATACAATTAGGATGACCTTCTTCAACTCTAAAATTAGTTCCTCTATTGTGAAGAACTACTCCAGATTTATCACCTGTTATTCCAGATCCAAAAGCATAGCAAACAGAATTTATTATTGAAACTACATTTAAATCTTTGTCTACTACACTTAAATAAACTGTTTCAGGATGGTTTGGAATATTTAGATCTCCTACATCTGCGCAGCCATTAATAGATATATTTTTTGAGATATTATCAATGTTTTGTTCACTTAATATTTTTTTTAAATCCAAATCTACAAATTCTGGATCACCAATATTTTCCTCTTTAAGTTTATAAGCCTGCTTTGTAACTTCTGCTTCAAGATGGAACCTTTCAAATGAATTCACATCATATTTTTCAATACCTAACTTTTCTAATAATTTCATCATTACTAAAACTGTTATTCCAGGGCCACTCGGAGGACATTGATGAATGGTAATATCTCTATATCTATCTGATAAAGTGTCTGATTTAATAGTTTTTTGCTTATGGAAATCTTCAATTGTATGTAAGCCCCCAAACTCTTTTAAAGTTTTAACTAAATCTTCAGCAATTGATCCTTCATAAAACTCTTTAACTCCATTTTTTGAAATTTTTTCGAGAGTCCCTCCAAGTGCAGGATTTTTATTTACCTCATTAAATTGATAACTCTTACCATTATTTAGCATATGTTTTCTAGAATATGGGTTATCGTTTAATTTATTAAATACGTTGCTCCAGGCGTTAGCAACAACTTTAGTCACTTTAAAACCATTCTTTGCAATATCTATACCTTTGTGAAACAACTCCTCAAAATCGAGTTTTCCAAAATCATTATGAATTGAATTCCAAGCATCTAATGCACCAGGAATAGTTACAGCGTGAGGACTTGTTAGACCAATTTTATCTATATTCTTTTCCTTGAAATAATCAAAATTTGCTTTAGCTGGAGCAATACCTGATCCATTATATGAAACAGGATCTTTGCCATTCATTTTTATTATTGCAAAACAATCTCCACCTATACTTGTGGCATTAGGCTCTGCAACAGACAGAACAACAGAAGCTGCAATAGCTGCATCCACTGCATTCCCACCTTTTTGCAATATTCTAAGAGCTTCTTCTGTAGCTATTGGATGTGATGTTGCGGCCATACCATTTGAAGAAATGGCATCTTTATCTTTTGTTGAATGATTATTCATAATAGAACTGTAATTTCATAAAAAATATAAATGATCAATAAAATAAATAAAAGTATTCTAATTTTTTCTGTATTTGCCTTTGGCTTTTTTATATCAAATTTACTGAGGTCAATTACCGCAACATTAACACCTGCTCTTTCAACTGAATTCAATTTAAGTGCCGCAAATCTTGGACTTTTAGCTGGAGGATATTTTCTAGGGTTTTCGCTCATGCAAATCCCTACCGGTATGTTATTAGATAGATTTGGTCCAAAAAAAGTTATCGGATATTTATTAATCATTGCTCTTATTGGAACTATTTCATTTGCTTTTGCTAAAAGTTTTGCAGGTTTATTAATTTCTAGAATTTTCATTGGTGTAGGTGTTGCTGCTTGTTTAATGGGTCCTTTAACTGGTTACAGAGTATGGTTTGAAGAAAAATATCAACAACGTGCAAATTCATGGATGTTGATGGTTGCAAATTTTGGATTTGTTGCATCAACTCTACCAGTTCAAATTTTATTACCAATAATTGGTTGGCGATTAATTTTTTTAATTATAGCCTCTTTAATTTTGATAAGCATAATATTAATATCAATTCTAATACCTTCGTGGGAAACTAAGAGCGATGAAGACCAAAATAATAATCTTCAAAATCTTTCTCATATATGGAAAAATAAATTCTTTATTAGCTTAGTACCGCTTGCATTTTTTAATTATGGAGGTGTTCAAGCAATACAAACATTGTGGGCTGGCCCATGGATGCTAAATGTAACGGGTTATGATGCAATACAAAGTGCGACAGGTTTATTTTGGATAAATGTAACTATGCTTTTTTCTTTTTTAATATGGGGATATTTTTTGCCAAAACTATCTTCCAAGGGAATTGACAGTATGAGAATTGTAAAATTTACACTTCCTGTAAGTTATATAATTTTATTTTTAATAGTCATAATGGGAGACAAAGCTGGTGCAACCATGTTCACTCTTTATATTTTATCATCAATAGTAATTTCTTTAACCCAACCAGCAATAGCATTAAATTTTCCTACTAAACTAGCAGGAAAATCTTTAACTTCATTCAATGTATTTTTATTTTCTGGTACTTTTTTTGTACAATGGATAATTGGTTTAATAATAGATTTTTCCAGAAATTTAGGTGCTACTATTACAATGAGCTATCAAATTTCTTTTTCAATTTTTTTATTTTTATGCATTTTAAGTTACTTATTTTTTTTAATATTAAATAAAAATGAATAAAAATTTTATCGGATATTTTCTATTATTATTTCAGCCACTTTTTATGGCTAGTAATTTAATTGTAGCAAGAGGTGGTGTTGATGATGTTCCTCCCATATCTTTATCTTTTTGGAGATGGTTTATTTTTTTCATTATTTTATTCGTCCTAAATTATAAGTATTTATTTGATAATTTTCAGACTATTAAAAAAGAGAGTAAAAGAAGTTTTTTTTTAGGTTTGATGGGATGTGGTGTTTGTGGAATATTCCCATATATGGCTGGTTCATCTACAACCATTGTTAATATGGGAATTCTTTATACTTCTTCACCAATATTTATAATTTTAATCTCATATTTTCTTTTTAAAGATAAGATAAATATTTTCCAATTTATTGGCTTACTTTTTTGTCTAGTTGGAGTGTTTGCTGTAATTTTAAAGGGCGATATCAATTTACTTCTTGAATTAAAATTTGCTTCTGGAGATTTTTGGATGTTAGGAGCTGCATTAGGCTGGGCGATATATACAGTTATGCTTTTTCAATGGAATTCAGAACTTAATTTTTTTCCAAGACTAACAATTATATCTTTCTTTGGTTTTTTATCTATTTTGCCTTTTTATTTTATAGAGCATATTTATTTTGAAAAAACTTTATTCAATGAAGAATTTTATTATTGGATTTTGTTTGCAGCAATTTCTCCAGGTATAATCGCTTTCTCATTATACACATTAACTATTAAATACTTAGGACCATCAACAACCGGTTTCACACTATACCTCTACACAATTTATGGAGCTTTTTATGGAATAATATTTTTTTCTGAGATTTTGGAGAATTATCATTTAATAGGTACCATATTTGTATTTTTTGGTATTTATTTGGTAAGAAGAAAAAGTAAAAATGAAATTAAAGCCTAAAATGTTATTTGCAAAAATTCTGTTTTATATTTTTATTATTTACTTTGGAGTTTCTCTAATAGTTTACTTTTATCAAAGAAAATTATTATACCATCCTGGAGAAAATAATTATTTAGATGAGGGACCTCTATCTCACAAAATCGAAAAAGTAACTATTCAATCTGATAATGATCTAGTTGGATGGTATTACAAAAAAAATAATAACTCTAAAACTTTGCTTTTTTTTCACGGAAATGCTGGAAAATTAGATAATAGAATTTATAAACTAAATGAGTTTGCAGATTTAGATTTAAACTATTTAATTTTTGCATATAGAGGCTTTAGTGGAAACAAAGGCAAACCAACAGAAATTGGACTTTATAAAGATGCAATTAAAGCCAAGGAATGGCTTAATCAAAACAATATAGAAGATAAAGATATTGTTCTCTATGGAGAGTCTCTTGGCACTGCTGTAGCAATAGAGACCGCAAGTAACAATTTATTTGCAGGTATAATATTAGAGTCCCCATTTACATCCATGGAGATTTTGGCACAAAAATATTACCCATATCTTCCTGCAAAAATTATTTTAAAAGATAAATACAAATCCATTGAAAAAATTAACAAAATAAAGTTTCCCATGCATGTGATGCACGGAAAAAAGGATAATATTGTACCATTTTATATGGGCGAAGAAATATTTAATAAATATGGTGGTGTTAAGTCAAATTATTTTAATGACAACGACGACCATATGATGGAATTTAATAAAAATTTAATTCTATCAATCGACAATTTTATAAAAAGTTTAAATTAAGACATATTTTAAACAAATCCACATCACTTTTAAATTCTAATTTTAGATATGTTTAAATTCCTTTTATTACTTTTCTTATTAATATTGCCAACAAAACTTAGTTCAGAAATAAATAATGAGTACTATGATAACAATTATTTCCATATAGGAAAAATGAACTCTTACAATAGTGAGTTCACTCTATATTTTAAAACACGGAAGAAAGCTATTTTAGCAAAGGGAGAATTTTCTAATTATATTAATGATTTTCCACAGGACTTATACTTATATGATAAAAATTTAAATAAAGATTACCCTTTGATTTCATATGACTGGTTTCCAAAAAAAGTAAAAAAAATATCAAAAAAATATAATTACCCACTTTTCCCAGAGGATTTTGCTTATTATTTATTAAATGACAACAACACTTTAATTTTGATAAGTGCAAAAAAAAATTTTTATGAAAATTTAAAATATGACATAAAAAATAATAAGCTAGAAATTGCTAAGACTTCTGGCAAATTAAATTTTATAATCTCTTCTTATGCTGAAAACTGTGGTTATAAATCTCTAAAAAATAATTTTGAGTGCAATATATATAAACCTTTAATTTCTAAAAATTTGCTTAATTAACTTGGGTAAAAGCACTTGCAAATTTCTCAGCTTCAAATATTTGTAAGTCATCCTCTTTTTCTCCAAGCCCGAGACCAACAATAGGTACTTTATATTTCTTTGAAATCGCAATCAATATTCCACCTTTTGCAGTTCCATCAAGTTTTGTCATTATGATGCCTGTGATTGGAATTAATTTATTAAATTCTTCGAGTTGATTAATTATATTTTGTCCCGATGTTGCATCTAAAACTAAAATAACCTCGTGAGGTGCTGTTTCATCACTTTTTTTAATTACATTTCCTATTTTTTTTAATTCATCCATTAAATTCTTTTTATTTTGTAATCTTCCTGCTGTGTCTACTATTACTTGATTTATGTTTTGACTTTGAGCTATTTCCATTGCTTTAAAAGCAACTGAAGCTGGATCTGAACCGGGATCTGATTTTACAATTTTAGCATCAACCCTGTTAGCCCATTCTTCTAATTGATCAATAGCAGCTGCTCTAAATGTATCGCATGCTGAAAAAAGAACTTTATTATTATTTTGTATAAATATTTTTCCTAATTTTCCAATAGTAGTTGTCTTACCAACTCCATTAACACCTGAAACTAATATTATATTTGTCTTTTCTTTTTTTAAGAAAAAATCTTTCTTTTCTAGGGGTTTCATTAGTTCTAAAATATAATTATTAAGTATTTCAAAAACTTCCTTTATTGGATCATTTTTAGGATCAATCTTTTTTTGAGCAATTATAGATTTTATCTCTGATGCTGCATCAATACCCACGTCTGAGCCGATCAAGAATTCCTCTATTTTATCAAGAGTTGTATCGTCAATTTCTTTCTTAACTATTATTTCTTTAAGACCCGATGCTATATTACTTGCACTTCTTTTAAATCCGATTTTAAATTTTTCAAAAATACCCATTATATTTTGATATTAATTTTTTCAATTTCAGATACAGGACCTCTCATTTTTATATTTAATTCATTATCAATTTGAATATTTAAAATTCCTGTTGAAAATTCTATTTTTGAATTACTGTTTTGTAGTTGATTTAAATTAGCTGCGACTGCTGTTGCACATGCTGCAGTCCCGCAAGCTTTTGTTAAACCTGCACCCCTCTCCCAAACTTTAATTTTGTAATGTTGATCACTAATTTTCTGAGCTATTGTGACATTGCATTTTTCAGGGAAAACTTCATGATTTTCTATTAATGGTCCATATTTTTTTAAATTTATTTTTTCTATATCCTCGCAAAAATATACTACATGAGGGTTTCCAACATTCACTGCAATACCACCATTCATTTTATTTCCGTCAATATCAATCATACCAAGTGATAGATTTTTAGTATCAAGATTTTTACTTAAAGGAATTTTGTTCCACTCTAAATTTGGAGTTCCAATTATTGTTTCAACATCTTTATTATTAAGGACCTTAGATTTTAATATTTTTGAGGATACCGAAATTTCAATTTCTTTTTTATTTTTTTCAATACTTAGTAAATAAGCAACGCATCTAGTTCCATTTCCACATGCATCTGAGTGGCTTCCATCCGAGTTAAAAAAAGCAACATCAGCATCAGCTTTTTGACTTTTTTTTATATAGATCAACTGATCGCACCCTATGAAATCTCTGTCACAAATTTTTAAGATTTGGTCATTTGATAAGTTTAAATTATTTATTCTCTGATCAATAATAACAAAGTCGTTACCTAATCCATCCATTTTAAATGCTTCAAATTCCATATAAATAATACTTAACTTATTTATTGACTTTTTGAACCTCTAATATAGTTTACGCGCACTTCCGCAAAATACAGCAATTTGCGGTGTCTTTGGAAACAAAGAGATCGACACCAGTCAGCGAGGGTTCGCCCACTGGTGCGATACTTGCTGTGCGAAATTATGTTTGAAAATTTAACTAATAAATTTGAAGAAATTTTTTCTTCATTAAAAAAAGCTCCTTCTCTTGATGAAAAGCAAGTTGATGAGGGTTTAAAAGGTATAAGGTTGGCCTTATTAGAAGCCGATGTTTCTTTAGACGTAGTTAAGGAGTTTATTAGTAGAGTTAAGCCCAAAGCGCTAGGTCAGGAAATTATAAGATCAACTTCTCCCGGGGATATGGTTGTAAAAATCGTTTATGACGAAATAGTATCTTTTTTAGGTGATAAGAATTCTGAAATCTCCCTTAATTCTGTCCCTCCAGTTCCAATCATGTTAGTTGGATTGCAAGGTTCAGGAAAAACCACAACAACCTCAAAATTAGCAAAATTTTTAGAAAAAAATAATAAGAAAAAAGTAATGATGGCTAGTTTAGACGTTTACAGACCTGCCGCGCAAGAGCAATTGAGACTTTTGGGTGAACAAAATAATATTGATACTTTGCCAATTATAGAGGGCCAGCTTCCAGCTGATATTTGTAGAAGAGCTTTAAGTGCTGCAAATTTAAATGGTTGTGAAGTAGTTTTATTTGATACCGCTGGAAGAACACAAATAGATTTTCAAATGATGAATGAAATCAAACAAATTGAAACTATTATAAATCCTGCAGAAACTATACTAGTAGCAGATTCTCTAACAGGTCAAGTTGCTGCTAATGTAGCCAAGGAATTTAAAAATACAGTAAATTTGAGCGGTATTATACTTACAAGAGCAGATGGAGATGGAAGAGGTGGAGCAGCATTGAGTATGAAATATGTTACCGAAGTACCCATAAAGTTTCTTGGTGTTGGAGAAAAAATCGAGAATTTTGAAGTTTTCCATCCTGATCGAATTGCAAATAGAATTTTGGGAATGGGAGATATCGTTTCCTTAGTTGAAAAAGCTTCAGAAGATTTAGATCAAGAAAATTTAAAGAAAACAGAAGAGAAACTTAAAAAAGGTCAATTCTCGATGGAAGATTATCTTTCTCAATTACGTCAAATGAAAAAGATGGGTGGAATAGAAGGCATAATGTCATTTCTCCCTGGAGTTTCAAAAATTAAATCACAAATGGACCAATCAGGAATAGATGAAAAAATTATAACTCAAAATGAAGCTGTTATTTTATCAATGACAAAGCAAGAAAGAGAAAATCCTAAAATTATAAATGGATCAAGAAAAAAAAGAATTGCTAATGGCTCAGGTACAGACATTGCCACTATCAATAAGTTATTAAAACAATTTAAGATGATGTCAGAAATGATGAAAAAAATGTCTAAAGGAAACATGAAAGGAATGGCGGATAAAGGGATCCCGCCTGAACTATTTAATCAATTAAAATAAAGGAGATATAAGTAATGTTAAAAATGAGACTATCAATGGGAGGTACTAAAAAAAGGCCAGTATATAAAATTGTTGTGGCTGATAGTAGATTTCCAAGAGACGGAAGGTTTATAGAAAAATTAGGTTTTTATAATCCGTTATTACCGAAGGATAAAAAGGAAAGAATTGGCTTAGATTCTGAGCGAATTAAATATTGGTTAGGTCAAGGAGCTCAGCCAACAACAAGAGTTGCAAGGTTATTGGGAGAAAACGATATAATGCCAATGCCTGAAAAAGGAAACAATCCTCAAAAAGCAATTCCTAAAAAAGATAGAAAAAAAGCTGACGAAGGTGGAGAAGCGAAACCAGAAGGAGATGAATCTAAACCAGCAGAAGCACTTAAGGAAGAAGCTAAGCCAGCAGAAGCACCTAAGGAAGAAGAAAAAAAATAATGTTAGAAGCTCGTATATTCACACTCTATCCAGATTTTTTTCCAGGCTATTTAGGCCAAGGTATTTTTGGTAAAGCACTATCAGAGAATAAATGGAAAATAGATACTGTGGATATAAGAGAGTATGCATTTGATAAGCATAAAACTGTTGATGACACTCCTTATGGAGGAGGTGAAGGTATGTTAATGAAAGCAGATGTATTAGCAAAATCAATAGATAAGAATGTTAAAGATGGCGAAAAGATTATTTATCTTAGTCCAAAGGGTAAGTTGTTCAATCATCAATTAGCAAAACAACTATCTCAAGAAAAAACAATAAATATAATTTGTGGACACTTTGAAGGAGTTGATGAAAGATTGTTAAAAACAAGAAATATTGAGGAAGTAAGTATAGGAGACTTTGTTTTATCTGGAGGTGAAGGAGCTTCGTTTGTAATTCTTGATGCAATTTTAAGATTTATTCCTGGTATTCTTGGTAATACAAATTCAGCTAAAGAAGAAAGTTTTGAAAACGGACTTTTAGAGTATCCTCAATTTACAAAACCTCAAATATGGGAGGAAAAAAGTGTTCCAGATGTGCTATTATCAGGCGATCACGCCAAAATTAAAGACTGGCGTTTATCTCAATCTGAGGCTATAACACGCGACCGAAGACCGGATTTGTGGCAATTATATAAAAAGACTAAAGAGAATTAAAATGAAGACAATTGAAGAAATTAATCAATCTAAAGTAAAAAAAATTATTTCTGAGAGAAAGCATCCAGAATTTTTCCCAGGTGATATTGTTAAAGTAGGAGTTAGAATAACTGAAGGAAAAAGAGATCGTATTCAATATTTTGAAGGTGTGTGTATTGCAAAAAAAAATAGAGATATCAATTCTTCTTTTACTATAAGAAAAATTTCTTTTGGTGAGGGTGTGGAAAGAACATTTGCTTTATATAGTCCGATTGTAGATACAATTAAAGTTGTAAGGTCAGGAAAAGTTAGAAGAGCCAAGTTATATTATTTGAGAGATAGAACAGGTAAATCTGCAAGAATTGCAGAAAAAATTAAAAAGAAAATAGGTATAGATGTCGAAACTAAGATTCACGAAGTAACAGAAGAAAATGTTATGCCTGATACAGAGCAAAAAACAGCAGACAGCCCACAAGATACCAATAAAGATGCGCCAAAAGTAGAAGCAAATAAACCAGAAGATAAAAAAGAAACTAAAGAAGAAACCCCATCAGTAGAAAAAAAAACTGATGAAAAAAAAGAAAATCCTGAAGTAAAAAAATAATTTTTTACAATGCCTCAAACTATATACGATAAAATATGGAATGATCACCTTGTTCATCAACAAGAAGATGGGACTTCACTTTTATTTGTTGATAGACATTTAATTCATGAAGTTACTAGTCCACAAGCATTTGAAGGTTTAAGAAATTCTAATAGAAAAGTTAGACAACCTTCTTTAACTTTAGCAGTAGCAGATCACAATGTTCCAACAACGGATAGATCAGTTCCTATTACTGACAAAGATTCAAAAATACAAATCGAGACACTAGAAAAAAACTGTGCAGAATTCGGAATAAATCTTTTTGGAATGAACGATAAAAGACAAGGAATAGTTCATATTATTGGTCCAGAACAGGGATTTACACAACCTGGAACTATTATCGTTTGTGGTGATAGTCACACTGCTACTCACGGAGCATTTGGTGCATTAGCATTCGGAATTGGAACTTCGGAAGTGGAACATGTCTTGGCAACACAGACTTTAGTTCAAAAAAAATCAAAAAATTTTAGAATAAACGTTAATGGATCTCTTCCTGTTGGAGTAACATCTAAGGATGTAATATTACAAATAATCGGAAAAATTGGTACAGCTGGTGGAACTGGTTATGTAATTGAATATGCTGGAAACTTAATTTCGAATTTAAGTGTCGAACAAAGAATGACGATTTGCAATATGACAATTGAAGGTGGAGCAAGGGCTGGATTAATAGAGCCAGATGAAAAAGTTTTTAATTATTTAAAAGGTAAACCAATGTCTCCAAAGAATTCAAATTGGGACAAAGCATTAGAATATTGGAGTAAATTAAAGTCTGATGGTGATGCAGTATTTGACAAAGAAATCAGTCTTGAGGGCAAAGATATTAAACCAATGGTAACTTGGGGAACTTCGCCTCAGGACGTAGTAGATATTGATGGAATTGTTCCTGATCCTGAAAATGAGCAAAACGAAGACAGAAAAAATTCTATTAACAGGTCATTAAAATATATGGGTTTAAAGCCGAAAACTAAAATAAAAGATATTAGAATTGATAAAGTTTTTATTGGAAGTTGCACAAATGGAAGAATTGAAGATTTAAGAGAAGCTGCAAAAATCTTAAAAGATAAAAAAATTGCTTCTCATGTAAATGCAATGATAGTTCCTGGTTCAGGATTAGTAAAACAACAAGCAGAGCAAGAAGGTTTAGATGTAATATTTAAAAATTCTGGATTTGAATGGCGTGAGCCAGGTTGTTCAATGTGTTTAGCTATGAATGCAGATAAATTAAAGCCAGAAGAAAGATGTGCATCAACATCAAATAGAAATTTCGAAGGAAGACAAGGACGAGGTGGAAGAACTCATTTAGTTAGTCCAGCTATGGCTGCTGCAGCTGCTATATCAGGAAATTTAGATGATGTTAGAAAATACAATAGTTAAATGAACAAATTCTCAACATTAAAAAGCATTCCTGCATATTTACCAATTGTAAATATCGATACAGATATGATTATTCCAAAGCAATTTTTAAAAACAATAAAAAGAACAGGACTTGGAAAAAATTTATTTTATGAAATGAGATATGACGAAAAAGGTAAAGTAGTAGATGACTTTATCTTAAATAAATCCCCATATGATAATTCTAAGATTTTAATTGCAGGGAATAATTTTGGATGTGGATCTTCTAGAGAACATGCGCCATGGGCACTTTTAGACTTTGGTATCACTTGCGTTATAAGTACTAGTTACGCAGATATATTTTATAATAATTGTTTTAAAAATGGAATATTGCCTATTAAAGTTAATGATGAACAGATAAAAGAACTTTCTGAATATTCTAAGAGACAAGAAGAAATTTCAATAAATTTACCAGATCAAAAAATAATTTTTGGGAATAAAGAAATCAAATTTGAATTAGATGAATTTAAAAAAAAATGTTTAATTGAGGGACTAGATGATATTGCACTGTCTTTGGAAAAGTCTAATAAAATAATTTCATTTGAAGAAAAATTAAAATCCACAAAGCCTTGGATATTTAATGATTAAAGTCAAAAAAAGAAAATTCTTATTATTACCAGGTGATGGTATTGGTCCCGAGGTTATTGGTGAAGTTAAAAAGATTATAACTTGGTTTAATGTAAATAAATCTCTTGATTTTGATATGGAAGAAGCTTTAGTTGGAGGAGCATCTTACGACAAGCACGGAACACCGATTACAGATGAAGTATTTTATAAATCATTAGAATGTGAAGCAGTCATTCTAGGAGCTGTGGGTGGACCAAAATATGATAATTTAGATTTTTCCAAAAGACCTGAGAGAGCTCTTCTTAAGCTAAGAAAAGAATTAAAATTATTTGCAAATTTGAGGCCTGCAATTTGTTTTAAACAATTAGTTGAGGCATCTACGCTAAAACCTGAAATCGTATCAGGTCTAGACATCATGATTGTTAGAGAATTGACAGGGGGTATTTATTTTGGTGAGCCGAGAGGTATCAAGCCAATTGATAATGGTGAACGTAAAGGAATAAACACTCATACTTATACTTCATCAGAAATTAAAAGAGTTGCTAGAGTTGCATTTGATCTAGCAAAGAAGAGAAACAATAAAGTTACTTCCTGTGAAAAATCAAATGTTATGGAAGCAGGTCAATTATGGAAAGAGGAAGTTCAAAATCTTCACGATAAAGAATTTAAAGATGTTGAGTTAAATCATATGCTTGCAGATAATTGTGCAATGCAACTTTTGAGAAATCCAAAGCAATTTGATGTAATTGTGACAGATAATTTGTTTGGTGATATGTTGTCAGATGAAGCATCTATGCTGACGGGATCTTTAGGTTTATTACCTTCAGCTTCTCTGGGTGCAAAAAATAAAGATGGTGAAATGAGAGCAATGTATGAGCCTGTTCATGGATCTGCTCCAGATATTGCTGGAAAAGGAATTGCAAATCCAATTGCAACCATCTTGAGTTTTGCAATGGCCCTGAGGTACTCTCTTGACTTAGATAAAGAGGCTGATGACTTAGAAAAAGCAGTGCAAAATGTACTAGATGATGGGTTAAGAACTAAAGATATTATGTCAAAAGGTACAAAAGAAATTTCAACTTCTGGTATGGGAGATGCGATTATTGCATATTTGCAAAAATAAAAAAATTAACTTAATTTGATACTATTAAATTTATGACTGTTTATTCCGCACCTGTGAAAGATATGATGTTCTTATTTGAACATCTAAAAGATAATAAAAATTATAACGAAATTGAAAAATATAAAGAAGTCACATCTGATCTAGTAAAAGATATCTTAGAGGAAGCTGCAAAAATTAATGAAGAAATGCTTCTTCCTTTAGCAAAAGCTGGAGACGAAAATCCTTGTGTCTATGAAAATGGAGTAGTTAGAACCCCTCCAGGTTATAAAGAGGCATATTCAAAATTTATAGAAGATGGATGGGTATCTTTAACTTGTGATCCAAAATATGGTGGCCAAGGAATGCCAAAAACTGTAAGTGCTTTTTTTGATGAAATGCTTTCATCATCAAGTTTATCTTTTAAATTATATAGTGAATTAAGTATAGGTGCATACAATTGTATTTTGAGTCATGCAACTGAGGAAATCAAAAACACATATCTTCCTAAAATTGTTGAGGGTAAATGGAGTGGGACAATGTGTTTAACAGAGCCTCAATGTGGAACAGATTTAGGATTAATAAAAACAAAGGCAATTAAAAATCAAAATGGTACTTATAATATAAGTGGACAAAAAATCTTTATTACTTCTGGTGACCACGATTTAACTGAAAATATTATACACCTTGTTTTAGCAAGAACGCAGGATGCACCAAAAGGAACGAAGGGAATAAGTTTATTTTTAGTACCAAAATATGAAATTAATGATGATGGATCAATTGGTCCAAGAAACGGCGTCAATACTGTTTCAATTGAATCAAAAATGGGTATTAAAGGTTCACCCGCATGTGTATTAAGTTTTGATGATGCCAAAGGCTATATGATCGGACCAGAGAACAAAGGCTTAAATTCTATGTTTACAATGATGAACTTAGAAAGAATTGTTGTCGGTATACAAGGATTAGGTCTATCTGAAACAGCTTATCAAACTGCTTTAAGTTATTCAAAAGAGAGAAAACAAGGTAAATCAAATAATAATTCTAATGGAGAAACAGATTTAATTATTAAGCACGCAGATATTCGAAGAAGTTTATTAAATATGAAGTCTATAATTGAGGGAGAAAGATCCTTGTCTTTTTGGATGGCTCAGCAGGTAGATGTAAGCTTAAGTCATAGTTCAGAAGAAGTAAAAAAAGATGCATCGGATATTGTAGGTCTTATGACCCCAGTAATTAAGTCATTTTTTACAGATATGGGTATGGAAATAACCAATGAAGCAATTCAGGTTTTTGGTGGCTATGGTTATACAAAAGACCAAGGGATAGAACAATTATTTAGAGATAATAGAATTACACCTATTTACGAAGGAACTAATTCTGTGCAGGCAATTGATTTTGTATTTAGAAAAATTAGTCAGAAAAAAGTTTTTGAAAATTTTATGAAATATGTAGATACAGAAATTCAAAATTGTTCAAAAGTAGACAATTTAAATGAACATGTAAAAAAAATATCTGAATTAAAAAATATATTGTCAGATTTCACGGACTGGATATCTCCTAATGGCAATACGCCAAAAGACGATATAAGCGCATCATGTAACGATTATTTAAGATTTTTTGGTTATTTTTGTCTTTCATTTATATGGCTAAAAACAATGAGAAAAAGCTATGAAAATTTGGAAAACAATAAAGAGTTTTATGAAGATAAATTAAATACAGGAAATTATTATTTTGACAAAATTTTGCCTAGAGCTGAGAGCCATTATAAATCTGCTATTTCTGGTAGTAAATATACTATGAGCGCAAAATTTAACTGATGAATAAATATAATCAGAACTTAGATAAAAATCCTTCAAATTATGTCCCGTTAACACCGCTTAGCTTTCTAGAAAGAGCAAAAGATATTTATCCAAATTATGAGGCTTTAGTATATGAAACAAAATCTTTCACATGGACTGAAGTATTTAACAGGTGCATCAAATTTGCAAGTGCACTAGAGAAAATTGGTATTGTTGAAGGAGATACAGTCTCAGTTATGACCTTTAATACTCCAGAGATTTTTGAAGCACACTATTCTGTTCCTATGACAGGAGCCGTTTTAAATACAATTAATTCAAGACTTGATGCAAAAACTGTTGCTTATATTTTAGAACACAGTGAAGCAAAAGTATTAATAATAGATAGACAACTGCATGCAGTTGCAGAAAAGGCTTTATCAACTTTAAAAGAAAAACCAATCGTAATTGATGTTCAAGATGATTTTGCTGACCAATCCTTGTTAAAAAAAATTGGAGATAGAGAATATGAGGAATTTTTAAGCACCGGTGATGAAAATTATATTTGGAAAAAACCAAAGGATGAATGGCAAGCAATTTCTTTAAGTTATACGTCTGGAACAACCGGAAATCCAAAAGGTGTTGTTTATCATCATAGAGGCTCTTATTTAATGTCAACAGGTAGTGCTGTTGCTTGGAATATGCCAAATAGATTAAATTTTTTAACAGTTGTACCAATGTTCCACTGTAATGGATGGGGGTACCCGTGGACAATACCAATGTTAAATGGAAAGACAGTTTGTTTAAGAGCTATTGATGTAAAAAAAATATTTGAATTAATTGAAAAGCACGACATTACCCATTTTGGAGGTGCACCTATTGTACTTAATATGATAACAAGTGCATCACAAAATGATATCAAAGAATTAAAAAATAAAGTTTATGTTTTAACTGCTGGAGCACCACCTCCAAGTATTATTTTCAAAAAAATGAAAGCATTAGGATTTGAGGTAATGCATGTCTATGGTTTAACAGAAACATATGGACATGTTTTACAATGTGCTTGGAATGATGAATGGAATGGTTTTGAAGAAGATAAAATTAATGAAATTAAAGCAAGGCAAGGTGTGAGGTTTCCAAACACAGAAGGCGTGGTTGTTTTAGATCCAGAAACTATGAAACCCGTACCTAAGGATGGAGAAACCATTGGCGAGATAATGATCAAAGGTAATGTTGTTATGAAAGGGTATTTTAAAGACAAAGAGGCCACTGAAAAGGCTATGAAAGATGGATGGTTTCACTCTGGTGATTTGGCAGTTATTTATCCAGATGGATACATCAAGGTTAAAGATAGGTCTAAAGATATTATTATTTCAGGTGGAGAGAATATTTCTTCTATCGAAATCGAAAACACACTTTCTAAGCACCCAGCTGTTTCAATTGTTGCTGTAGTAGCAAAACCAGATGAGAAATGGGGAGAAGTTCCATGCGCATTTATAGAGAAAGTGGCAGATAAAGAGACAAATGAAAAAGAATTAATCGATTTTTGTAGAGAAACTCTAGCAGGGTTCAAAATTCCGAAAAAAATAGACTTCTGTGAACTTCCAAAAACATCAACAGGTAAAATCCAAAAATTTGAATTAAGAAAAAGAGCTAAGGAACTTACTTAGATTTCTTTCAAATAAACAACTTACTTTCTTTACAAATAGATAAAAAGATGACACTAAGCTAAAAAATGAAAAACTTTTCTATTGCAAAATCAAGAAGACTTAGAGGTACGCCTTATACATCAAGAATTGAAAAACAAGGTGTTACAGCTTACACAATATACAATCATATGTTGCTTCCTGCTGCATTTGGTTCTTTGGAAGACTCATATCATCATTTAAAAGAGCATGTTCAAGTTTGGGATGTGGCTGCTGAAAGACAAGTAGAGATTACTGGAAAAGATGCTGCAAAATTGGTTCAACTTATGACTTGTAGAGATCTTTCGAAATCAAAAGATGGAAGATGTTATTATTGTCCAATAATAGATGATAATGCTGGATTAATTAATGATCCAGTTGTTCTAAGATTTAATCAGAATAAATGGTGGGTTTCAATTGCAGATACAGATGTAATCTTATTTGCTAAAGGATTGGCAATTGGAAATAAATTTGATGTAAATATTATCGAACCTGAAGTTGATATTATGGCTGTGCAAGGGCCTAAATCATTTAAATTAATGGAAAAAGTTTTTGGTGAAAAAATAACAAATTTAAAATTTTTTGGTTTTGATTATTTTGATTTTGCTGGAGCCAAACATTTAATTGCTCAATCAGGATGGTCTAAACAAGGTGGATATGAAATTTATGTAGAGAATTATGAGGCGGGTTTAAAACTATACGATCATTTATTTGAAATCGGAGATGAGTTTAATATTAGAGCAGGATGTCCTAATTTAATTGAACGTATCGAAAGTGGATTACTTTCTCAAGGAAACGATATGGACAATGGAGACAACCCATACGAATGTGGCTTTGATAAATATATTAATATTGATAGTGATGTTGAATTTTTAGGAAAAGAGAAATTAAAAAAAATAAAGTCTGAAGGAATTAAAAGAAAACTAATGGGCGTTAAAATTGATACCGATAAAATAAGTGTAACTGGTTCAATGAATTTAACAGATGAAAAAAATAATATAATCGGAGAACTAAGGTCAGGTTGTTACAATCCAACTTTTAAACAGGTAATTGGTATAGCTATGATAAAAAAACCATATTTTGAAGCAAAGCAAACATTCAAAATTGATATAAATGGTAATAGTTTTAACGGAACAGTTTGCGATTTACCTTTCATTTAGTATAAATCTTTAAAATGACTAATATAGCTATCATCGGTGCAACCGGTAATGTTGGAAGAAAGACTCTAGAAGTTATAGAAAAAAAAGATATTAAATTTGATAACCTTTTTTTAGTTGCCTCTTCTAATAGTGCTGGAAAAAAAATAAGTTTTAAAGGTAAAGATTACGAAGTCCATGATCTTGAAAAATATGATTTTTCAAATGCGAATATAACTTTTTTTGCAGCAGGTGGTAAAATTGCAGAACAATATGCAGAAAGTGCTGCAAAATTTACAACTGTAATTGATAATTCCAGTTTTTTTAGAATGGACCCCGATGTTCCACTTATTGTGCCTCAAGTGAATGCAGAAAAAATTAATGAAATGAAAAAAAATATTGTGGCAAATCCTAACTGCTCAACAGCTCAGTTAGTATTAGCTCTTAAACCATTACATGATTTATATAAAATAAAAAGGGTAATAGTTTCTACCTATCAATCTGTTTCTGGAGGCGGAAAAGCACCTATGGATGAATTGATTGAACAAACTAAATCTTATCTTGATGGAAGTCCTGTTCAATCTAAAAATTTTACTAAACAAATAGCATTCAATATAATTCCTCACATTGATGCTTTTTCGGATGATGGATACACAAAAGAAGAATTGAAAATGACTAATGAAACAAAAAAAATACTTGATAATAATATAGAGTTAACAGCTACGTGCGTTAGAATTCCTGTTCTTGTATCACATTCAGAGTCAGTAAATATAGAGTTCGAAAATCCTTACTCTCTTGATCAAATCAGAGAAGCATTAAATAACGCTGATGGTTGTAGAGTTATAGATAAAAGAGAAAATGGAGGATATAGCACACCAATAGAAGCAACTGGTAGTGATGAAACATTTATCTCCAGAATTAGAGATGATAAGACAAAAGGGAACTCAATTAATTTGTGGATAGTTTCAGATAACCTATTAAGAGGAGCCGCATTGAATTCTGTTGAAATTGCAGAGACAATAATGAAAGCAAATCAAAATGGAAAATAATCCTTTATCTCCTCACATTCAAATTTATAGATGGCATATTTCATCTTTAGTTTCAATATCTCATAGAATTACTGGAATAATAAATATATTAGCAATAACTTTAATTTGTATTTTTTTTATATTTTTTTCATTTAGTGAAGAAAGTCATGAATTTATAAAGTTATTCCTCCAATCTATTATTGGAAAATTTTTTATATTGGGTATTACATGGTCTTTTAGTTTCCAAATCTTAAGTGAGATAAGACATTTAATCATGGATTTTGGTTATGGATTTGAATTAAAAACTACAAAAATTACAGGGTTAATTGTAATATTCGGATCTTTTATATTAACCGTTTCAATTTATTTAATTGGACGAAATTTATTGTAATGAGAGCAGTAACAAAAAAATGGGTATTTTTAAAGGTGAGTTCTCTCATATTAGTACCTTTGATGTTATGGTTTGCTTTAAATTTGGTTAGTATTTATGATAAAAGTTACTTAGAGATATTAACTTTTCTAAATTCTCAACCTTCAAAGTTTATATTTAGTCTATTTCTTATTTTTGCTTACTTTTTCTCAGCATTAAGCATAAGTGAGGTTTTTGAAGACTATATTAAAGACGAAAAAATCAAAAATGCCGCAAACAAAGCTTTAAATTTTTTTGCTATAACAATACCTTTAATTACAATATTTGCGGTATTTAAACTAACTATATGAAATCTTATAATATTATAGATCATGAATACGATGTCGTTGTCCTTGGTGCTGGAGGTTCTGGCCTAAGAGCTGCGGTTGGCTTAAGTGAAGCTGGACTAAAAACTGCATGCATTTC
The DNA here is from genome assembly GCA_902617415.1 of uncultured Pelagibacteraceae bacterium. GTDB lineage: Bacteria > Pseudomonadota > Alphaproteobacteria > Pelagibacterales > Pelagibacteraceae > Pelagibacter. Next base: position 38,702 of record CACMWQ010000001.1, read on the forward strand.
TAAAGTCTTTCCAACCAGAAGTCATACATCAGCTGCCCAAGGCGGAATTTCAGCAGCCCTTGGAAACATGGGAGAAGACGATTGGCGTTGGCATATGTACGATACTGTAAAAGGAGCAGATTGGTTAGGCGATCAAGATAGTATTGAATATTTGTGTAAGGAAGCTCCAAAAGCAGTACTAGAATTAGAAAAGTATGGTGTTCCTTTTAGTAGAACAGAAGATGGAAAAATTTATCAAAGACCATTTGGAGGAATGACAAAAAATTATGGAAATGGAATTGTACAAAGAACTTGTGCTGCAGCAGACAGAACTGGTCATGCAATTCTCCATACATTGTATGGTCAAGCACTTAAACATAATACAGAATTTTTTATTGAATATTTTGCATTAGACTTAATTATGAAAGATGGACAATGCAAAGGTTTAATTGCTTGGAATTTAAATGATGGAACAATTCATCGTTTCAGATCTCACATAACAATTATAGCCACAGGGGGATATGGGAAGGTGTATTACTCAGCAACATCTGCACATACTTGTACTGGTGATGGTAATGCAATGGTATTAAGAGCAGGATTACCTCTTCAAGATATGGAGTTTGTACAATTTCACCCAACAGGAATATATGGACACGGAACACTTATTTCTGAAGGTGTAAGAGGTGAAGGTGGATATTTGGTAAACTCTAAAGGTGAAAGATTTATGGAGAGATATGCTCCCAACGCTAAAGATCTTGCATCAAGAGATGTAGTTAGCAGATCAATGTCTATTGAAATCAATGAGGGAAGAGGTGTTGGTAAAGATCAAGACCATGTCCATTTATATTTAAGTCATTTAGATAAAAAAGTTATTGAAGATAGATTGCCAGGCATTACTGAGGCAGCAAGATTATTTGCAAATGTAGATGTAACCAAAGAACCGATACCAGTTGTTCCAACAGTTCATTATAATATGGGTGGTATACCAACAAATTATAAAGCTGAAGTTTTAACAGTAAACGGATCTCAAAAAACAGTCCCAGGTTTGATGGCGATTGGTGAGGCCGCGTGTGTATCTGTGCATGGAGCAAATAGATTAGGTTCAAATTCACTTATTGACTTGGTTGTTTTTGGGAGAGCAGCAGCAAAGAGAGCAGCGGAATTGGTAAAACCTGGAACGCCTCACGAAGAAGTTAGTGAAAGCGAAACTGAAAAATGTCTAAATAGATTTGATAAACTAAGGTATGCAGAGGGAGATAATGGAACTGCTGAACTTAGACTGGCGATGCAAAAAACAATGCAGTCTAAATGTGCTGTTTTTAGAACTGAAAAGAATCTTAAAGAGGGTGTAGATGAGATCAGAAAAACATACGACGGCATGGAATCGATTTCTGTTAAAGATAAATCGTTGGTATTCAATACTGATTTAGTTGAGACTTTAGAATTTGATAATTTAATTAGACAAGCGATAACAACTGTAGATTCTGCATATCACAGAAAAGAAAGCAGAGGAGCTCATGCTCGTGAAGATTATCCGAAAAGAAATGATGAAAAATTTATGAAACATACATTATCTTGGTGTGATGGAAAAAATACAAAAATTGAATACAGAGATGTACATACTTCAACATTAACAAATGAAGTCCAATATTTTCCTCCACAAGAAAGAGTGTATTAATGGTTCAATTAAATTTACCGCAAAACTCAAAAGTTAATAAAGGTAAATATTTTAAAGACAAAACCGGTTCAAAGAATATCAGAAAAGTAAATGTTTATAGATGGGATCCATCCACTGGAGAGAACCCAAGAATAGACACATATGAAGTAGATATGGATAATTGTCCATCTAAAGTTTTAGACATACTAAATAAAATTAAAAACGAAATTGATCCAACACTTGCATATAGAAGATCTTGTGCGCATGGAGTTTGTGGTTCTTGTGCAATGAATATGGGTGGAAAAAATGGTCTTGCATGTACTAAGCCACATGCAGAAATTAAGGGAGATATAGATATATACCCTTTGCCTCACTTAAAAGTAAAAAAAGATTTAATAGGAGACTTAAGTGGATTATATAAACAATACCAATCCATTGAACCTTGGTTAAAAAATAATTCAAAAAGTGAAACAACAGAAATTCATCAATCCCCAGAAGATAGAGCTAAACTTGATGGAGCTTATGAATGTATAATGTGTGCTTGTTGTTCTACTTCATGTCCTAGTTATTGGTGGAATGGCGATAAGTATTTAGGTCCTGCAGTTTTATTACAAGCTTATAGATGGATAATGGACAGCAGAGACGAAGATAGAAAGGAAAGACTTCAAAAGGTTGCAGATGAACTTAAGCTTTATAGATGCCATACGATTTTGAACTGCACTAACGCATGTCCAAAAGGATTAAATCCAGCAAAAGCTATTGCTGAGATAAAGAAAATGCTTGCAACCACATAATTACTTATTTAAATACATCCATGAATTTATTAGAGCATTTTATCGATGGTAAAATTGTTTCAGGTACATCTGATAGAAAAGGAAAAGTATTTAACCCTGCTATAGGCAAACAAGAGTCTGAGGTTAGACTTGGTACAAAACAAGATCTTGATTTAGCAGTACAAAAAGCAAAAAAAGCATTTGAAACATGGTCAAATGTAACTCCAATACAAAGAGCGAGAATAATATTTAAATACAAAGAAATAATTGAAAAAAATTCTGACTTGCTAGCTAAGATGATTGTATCAGAGCATGGAAAAGTTTATGAAGATGCCAAAGGTTCTCTCACAAGAGGTTTAGAGGTAGTTGAATTTGCATGTGGAATTCCACAAATGCTAAAAGGTGACTTTACAGAAAATGTAGGTACAAACATTGATAGCTGGTCAGTGAGACAGCCATTAGGTGTATGTGCAGGTATTACACCATTTAATTTTCCTGCAATGGTTCCAATGTGGATGTTTCCAATGGCAATAGCTTGCGGAAATACATTTGTATTAAAACCTTCTGAAAAAGATCCATCTTGTCCATTAAAACTTGCAGAGTTATTTAGTGAAGCTGGTTTACCAGATGGGGTTTTGAATGTTGTTAATGGAGATAAAGAAGTTGTAGATGCAATTTTGGAACATAAAGATATATCCGCAGTAAGTTTTGTTGGATCAACACCTATTGCTAAATACATTTATGAAAATGCAGCTAAAAATGAAAAACGTGTTCAAGCTCTTGGAGGAGCTAAAAATCATTGTGTTGTCATGCCAGATTGTGATTTAGATCAAGCAGTAAACGGTCTAATGGGTGCAGCATATGGGTCTGCAGGAGAAAGATGTATGGCTCAATCTGTTGCTGTTGCTGTTGGTAATGTAGGTGACAAACTAGTCGATGAATTATCTAAAAAAGTGGAAGCTTTAAAAATTGGTCCAGGCATGGATAAGAATTCTGAAATGGGTCCTTTAGTAACAAAAGAGCATCTTGAAAGAGTAAGAGGTTATGTTGATTTAGGTATTAAAGAAGGAGCAGACCTTGTGGTTGATGGAAGAGATGTCAAACTTCAAGGTTATGAAGACGGTTATTATATTGGTGGTTGCTTATTCGACAATGTTAAAAAAGATATGAGAATTTATAAAGAGGAGATATTTGGACCTGTATTATCTGTTGTCAGAGCTAAAGATTTTAACGAAGCATTAAATTTAATTAATGATCATGAGTTTGGTAATGGAACAAGTATTTATACAAGAGATGGAGATGCAGGAAGAACATTTGCAAATCAAATTAAAGTAGGAATGGTTGGAATTAATATCCCTATCCCTGTGCCAGTTGCTTTTCATAGTTTTGGTGGATGGAAGAGATCATTATTTGGAGATCAACATATGCACGGGCCAGAAGGAGTTAGATTTTATACTAAATTAAAAACAATTACTTCAAGATGGCCTTCAGGTGTTAGATCAGATCCTGAATTTATAATGCCAACAATGAAATAGTAAAATGTCAAAAATATCATTAATAGGAGCTGGACAAATAGGTGGAACTTTAGCACATTTAATTGGACTAAAGGAGCTTGTTAATGAAGTAGTATTATTTGATGTAGCAAGTGGAATTGCTAAAGGTAAAGCATTAGATATTGCACAGTCTTCATCCGTTGATGGATTTAATGTAAAATTTTCAGGTACTGATAATTATGAAGATATAAAAAATTCAGATGTAATCATTATTACAGCTGGTGTTCCAAGAAAACCAGGAATGAGTAGAGATGATTTATTAGGAATAAATTTAAAAATTATAAAACAAGTTGCTGAAGGTATAAAGCAGCATGCACCAAATGCCTTTGTTATATGTATTACAAATCCATTAGATGTAATGGTTATGGCTTTTCAAAAATTTTCTGGACTATCGCCTAACAAAGTTGTTGGAATGGCCGGAATACTAGACACATCGAGATTTAAACTGTTTTTATCTTTAGAGTTAAATGTGCCTGTTAGAGAAATTGAGGCAATGGTAATGGGAGGACATGGAGATACTATGGTTCCTCTACCAAGATTTACAAAAGTTTCAGGAAAACCATTATTAGATTTAGTCAAAGAAGGAAAAATATCAAAAGATAAATTAGAAAGTATAAATCAAAGAACTAGAGATGGAGGTGCTGAAATTGTTAAATATTTAGAAAAAGGTTCAGCATTTTATGCACCAGCAGCGTCAGGTGTTGAAATGGCAGAAGCATACTTAAAAGATAGCAAAAAAATGCTCCCTTGTGCTGCTCATTTAAATGGACAATACGGAATAAGCAATATTTACGCTGGAGTGCCAGTAATTGTTGGAAAGAACGGTATAGAAAAAATCGAAGAAATTGAGCTAGATGAAAATGAAAAATCTGAGTTTAATAACTCAGTAGATGCTGTAAAAAAATTATGGGAAGCTGCATCCAAAATTGATCCTAGTTTAAATAACTAGTTAATGAATATTCACGAACACCAAGCAAAGAATATACTTAGAAAATATGGAGCTAAAGTTCCGGATGGAGTTTATGCTCTAGATGTAAATGAATTATTGGAAAAAGCTAAAAATCTTAAAACTGATAAATATGTGTTGAAAGCACAAATTCATGCTGGAGGCAGAGGTAAAGCTGGTGGAGTTAAAATAGTAGATGATTTAAAAAGTCTTGAAACAGAGGCAAAATCCTTGCTTGGAAAAAAATTAATCACTCATCAGACAGGACCTAGTGGAAGAATTGTCAAAAGATTATATGTCGAAGTTTCATCTAACATTGATAAAGAATTTTATTTGTCTTGTGTTGTAGATCGTGCGAGCTCAAAGATAGCTTTTATCTCAAGTGATCAAGGGGGTATGGATATAGAGGAAGTCGCAATCAAATCTCCTGAGAAAATTTTAACAACAAAAGTAGATTTAGATAACGAAATATCTGATGAAAATTGTAATAAAATAATAAGTATTTTTAATCTAGATGAAGAAACAAAAGAACAAGGAATTAGTCTAATCAAGTCCATATACAAATTATTTATAGAAACCGATGCTAATTTAATTGAAATTAATCCTTTAATTTTAACAAAAGAAAAAGAGTTGATTTGTTTAGATGCAAAAATGAATTTTGATGGAAATGCTTTATTCAGACATCCAGAGCTAATTGAGTTGAGAGACCTCAATGAAGAAGAAGAAACAGAGATAGAAGCTAGCAAGCATGATTTAGCATATATTAAACTTGATGGAACAATTGGATGTATGGTTAATGGAGCTGGGCTCGCAATGGCAACTATGGACATAATTAAATTATATGGAAAGGAACCAGCAAATTTTTTAGATGTTGGTGGTGGGGCTTCTAAAGAAAAAGTGGCAGCTGCTTTTAAAATAATTTTATCAGATAAAAATGTTAAAGGAATATTGATTAATATTTTTGGTGGAATAATGAGATGTGATGTTCTTGCCCAAGGTGTTGTGGATGCTGCAAAAGAAATAAAAATGAATGTTCCTTTAGTCGTAAGATTAGCTGGAACAAATTTTGAAGAGGGAAAAAAAATACTTGATAATTCAGGTCTTGAGTTAATTTCTGCATCTGATTTATCAGATGCCGCCAAAAAAATTGTAGAGGCTATTAAATAAATGTCAGTTTTAGTTAATAAAAACACAAAGTTAATTTGCCAAGGTTTTACGGGTAGTCATGGAACCTTTCATTCGGAGCAAGCAATAAAATATGGAACAAATTTAGTCGGAGGGGTTACACCAAAAAAAGGTGGTCAAACTCATCTAGATAGACCAGTATTTAATACAGTAAAGGAAGCAGTCGACAAAACTGGCGCCAACGCAACTATGATTTATGTTCCTGCGAAATTTGCATCTGCAGCAATCATAGAAGCCATTGAAGCTAACTTAGAATTAATTGTTTGTATCACTGAGGGAATACCAGTTCTTGATATGATTAAGGTCAAAAAAAAGTTACTTAATTCAAAATCAAGATTAATCGGTCCCAATTGTCCAGGGATAATCACTCCTGATGAATGCAAAATCGGGATAATGCCAGGAAATATACATAAAAAGGGTTCTGTTGGTATTGTATCAAGATCTGGAACTTTGACCTACGAGGCTGTCGCACAAACTACAGAGAATGATTTGGGCCAATCAACATGTATAGGTATAGGTGGTGATCCAATAAATGGCACAAATTTTATTGATTGTTTAGATTTATTTTTAAAAGATGAGGAAACTAAATCAATTTTAATGATTGGTGAAATAGGAGGATCAGCTGAAGAAGAAGCAGCTGAATTTGTAAAAAATCATGACATAAAAAAACCCATGGTTGGTTTTATTGCAGGAGTTACAGCACCACCGGGTAGAAGAATGGGACATGCAGGGGCCATAATATCAGGTGGTAAAGGTGGGGCCAAAGATAAAATCAAAAAAATGGAAGATTGTGGCATAGAAGTAGCCACATCCCCCTCAGAAATTGGAAAAACATTGTTAAATAAATTGTCCAATTGAAAACAAAATTTAGTATTATAATAAAATAAAATGAGTTCTCCTAAAAATCTGGAATATAAAAAAACATCATTTCTAAATAAGGCCAATAGTGCATTTATTGAGGAAATGTACGTAAAATTTATAAATAAAGATCCATCTCTATCTGAAAGTTGGATTGAATATTTCTCAAGTGTAGATGAGGATATGAAGATATTAGTCGACGAGATAAATGGACCATCATGGAAACCTTTTTCAAAGAAAATAAATATAGAAGATGTTGAGAAAACAGCTAAAGAAAATGAAAAAAACAAAGATAATTCTAGTAAGTTTAATTTTCAAGTAATTGCAAATTCAAATAAAAATTCAATAAGTGCTGTAGCCTTGATAAGAGCTTATCGCTTAAGGGGACATCTATTATCAAAATTAGATCCTTTAGAATTGATGAAGTCAGAATATTTAGACGAATTACATCCTGAGTACTATGGTTTTAAAAAAGAAGATTATGAGAAAGAAATTTTTTTAAACGGAATAATTAATAAAAAAAGTGCAAATATTAGAGAAATACTTAAGTTTTTAAAAAAAACTTATTGTGGTCCCATAGGTTATGAGTACATGCATATTTCAAATCCAACTGAGAGAATGTGGTTTAGAGATAGAGTTGAAAAAGACGAGAATGCACTCAAGTTTACAAAAAATGGAAAGCAAGCAATTTTAAATAAATTAATACAAGCAGAGGGATTTGAAAAATTTTTAAACACAAAATATGTTGGTACTAAAAGATTTGGTTTAGATGGTGGAGAAAGTTTAATACCTGCTCTTGAGCAAATTATAAAAATCGGAGGACAATCCAAAATAAAAGAAGTTAAAATAGGAATGTCACATAGAGGAAGACTAAATGTCTTAGCAAACGTTTTACAAAAGTCTTATAAAAGAATTTTTAATGAATTTGCTGGTGAAATGGATGGTTCAGAAGATGGTGCTGGAGATGTCAAATACCATTTAGGAGCCTCATCTGATAGAGAATTTGATGGAAATCCTGTACACGTTAGTTTAACAGATAATCCTTCACATTTAGAGGCAGTTAATCCTGTTGTTCTTGGCCAAACTAGAGCTAAACAATTTTTTCACAAAGACAAAGAAAGAAATAAAGTTATACCAATATTAATTCACGGCGATGCTGCATTTGCAGGGCAAGGAATAGTAGCAGAGTGTTTTGCGATGTCCGGACTTCCTGGTCATAACACTGGAGGGACAATCCATATTATTGTTAATAACCAAATTGGATTTACAACAAGTCCTAGATTTGCGCGATCTTCCCCTTATCCTTCTGACGTAGGTAAAATGGTTGATGCACCAATTATCCATGTTAATGGAGATGATCCTGAGGCAGTTGTTTACGCAACTAGAATAGCAACTGAGTTTAGATTAAAATTTAATAGAGATGTTGTAATTGATTTAATTTGTTACAGAAGATTTGGACATAATGAGGGAGATGAGCCATCCTTCACCCAACCACTTATGTACAAAAAAATTAGATCTCATCCATCTACAATTAAAATTTATGGTGAAAAACTCGTAAATGAAGGACTTTTTACGAAACAAGATTTAGATCAACAAATTATTGATTTTAAAAATTTATTAGATGATCAATTTAAAAATGCGAAAGATTATAAACCTAAAATTAGGTGGTTTGAGGGAACTTGGTCGAGATATAAACCCGAAAGAGGTAAAGATAAAAGAGGTGTAACTGGATCAGATTTGAAAATTTTAAATAATATTTCTGACAGAATACATGTTTTTCCAACTGATAAAAATATTCACAAAACCATAACAAAAATTATGGAAAATAGAAAAAAAACTATTAATGAAGGCTCAGGAATTGATTGGGCAACAGCTGAGTCTTTAGCATTTGGTTCATTATTAGTTGAAGGTTATCCAGTAAGGTTAGTAGGTCAGGACTCAGGTAGAGGTACCTTTAGTCAAAGACACTCAGTTTTAAGAAATCAAATTGATAATTCAAGGTACATACCTTTAAACAATATATCTAGTAACCAAAAAAATTTTGAAATTGTAGATAGTTTTTTATCTGAACTTGCAGTTTTAGGATTTGAATATGGATACAGTTTAGTAGAACCGAATACATTGACAATTTGGGAAGCTCAATTTGGAGATTTTGCAAATGGTGCACAAGTAATTATTGATCAATTTATATCATCTGGTGAAAGAAAATGGAAAAGAGCATCAGGACTGGTTATGTTATTACCCCATGGTTATGAAGGACAAGGTCCAGAGCACTCCTCTGCGAGATTAGAGAGATTTTTACAATTATGTGCAAATGATAATTTACAAGTTATGAATTGTACTACACCTGCAAATTATTTTCATGCTTTAAGAAGACAGATGCACCGTGATTTTAGAAAACCTTTAATTATAATGACACCTAAGTCACTTTTAAGAAATAAATATTGTGTATCAAATTTAGAAGATTTTAGTAAAAAAAATTCTTTTCATAGAGTGCTATGGGATCATGCTAGAGACACTAAGCAAAAAGGTTTTATTAAGTTAAAAGAAGATAAAAAAATTAGAAAAGTAATATTATGCTCTGGAAAAATTTATTTTGATCTTCTCGCGGCAAGAGAGAAACTAAATATCAATGATGTGATTTTGTATAGAATTGAACAACTATATCCTTTCCCTGCAAAAAGTTTGGTTAAAGAGCTAAAACCATTTGCAAAAAATTCAAAATTTTATTGGTGCCAAGAGGAGCCCAAAAATATGGGTGCTTGGTTTGCTGTTAGAGATTATATACAATGGACATTAGAGACTATTAAGGCTAAAAACAATGCAATTTCTTACATTGGAAGAAGTCCAGATGCTACACCTGCTACAGGTTATGCAAGAAGACATAATTCTGAACAACAAGAAATTATAAATAAAGTATTTGAATAAATGAGTGAAAAAATATTAGTTCCAGTTTTGGGAGAAAGTATTACAGAGGCTACGGTCACTAAATGGTTAAAGAAAAAGGGTGATAACGTAGTTGCTGATGAAGCTTTAGTAGAATTAGAAACTGACAAAGTAAACTTAGAAGTTCCTGCACCTGCAAGTGGTGTTATATCAGAGATCAACTCAAAAGATGGTGATACAGTTGAAGTTGGAACTGTATTAGGAATGATTTCAGAAGGTAGTGCTCTTAAAGAAGAAAAGGAAGCTGAGCCTGTTAAAGGAAACGTTGAAAAAAATAACGTAATAAATTTAGAAATCGAAAAGAAAAAAGATATAAAAAAAACTCAAGAACCTTTATTGCTTGATGAAGAACCATTGGTATTAACCGATGAAGTTGAAGAAACCAAGCCTATTAAACAAAATAAAACACTTTCTCCTGCTGTAAGAAAAATGGTTGTTGAAAATAAAATTAATTTAGATGAAGTAAAAGGGACAGGTAAAGATGGAAGAATTTTAAAAGGCGATTTAATAAGTTTAATGGGAGCTAACCCTCAACCTAACGAAAGAAAAATTCAATACGGTGAAGAAGAACGAATTAAAATGTCACGACTAAGACAAACGATTGCTAAACGTTTAAAAGAGGCTCAAAATAATGCTGCTATGCTCACAACGTTTAATGAGGTTGATATGTCAAATATAATTTCAATGAGAAAAGATAACCAGGAAGATTTCCAAAATAGTTATGGAATTAAACTTGGCTTCATGTCCTTTTTTGTGAAAGCTTGTATAGTAGGATTAAAATTATTTCCTGCAATAAATGCTGAAGTTGAAAATGATGAAATGGTTTACAAAAACTATTATAATGTGAGCTTTGCAGTAGGAACTGAAAAAGGATTAGTAGTTCCAGTATTAAAAAATGCTGATGAAATGTCTTTTGCGGACATTGAAAAAAATATAAAAGATCTGTCAGACAAAGCAAAAAATGGTAGTCTTACTATAGAGGATCTTCAAGGGGGAACATTTACAATTAGCAATGGAGGTGTGTATGGATCAATGTTATCTACTCCTATTTTAAACCCTCCACAATCAGCAGTTCTTGGAATGCATAATATCGTTGAAAGACCTGTTGTTGTTGATGGTGAGATAAAGGCTAGACCTGTAATGTTTTTAGCATTGTCTTATGATCATAGAATAATTGATGGAAAAGAATCTGTAAGTTTTTTAAAAACTGTTAAAGAAAACTTAGAAGATCCGAGAAGGTTATTTTTAAATTTATAATATGTCAGAAAAATTTGATGTTACAGTAATTGGTGGTGGCCCTGGGGGATATGTTTGTGCAATTAGATTGTCTCAACTTGGACTTAAAACAGCATGCATAGAGTCTAGAGGATCTCTAGGGGGGACGTGTTTAAATATTGGATGTATCCCGTCAAAAAGTTTACTTAATTTATCTGAAAAATTTCACAGTGCTAAAAATTTTGAAAAAATTGGAATCGAGACTGGAGAAATAAAACTCAATTTAGATAAAATGATGAAAAATAAAGACAAAGCTGTAACAGTTTTGACTAAAGGAGTTGAATTTTTATTCAAAAAAAACAAAGTTACTTATTTTAAAGGCAAAGGTTCGTTTGAGAACGAGAATTCAATAAAAATTGAAGGCTCTGAAGGCATTAAAATAATTCAAACTGATAAAACAATAATAAGTACAGGATCAGAGCCAGTTTCATTGCCTGGAGTAGATTTTGATGAAGAGAGAATTCTTTCTTCAACTGGAGCCCTATCTATTCCCAAACTCCCCAATAAAATGATTGTTGTTGGTGGAGGATATATAGGATTGGAAATGGGATCAGTTTGGTCAAGACTTGGCACTGAAGTTACAGTCGTTGAATTTTTAGATCATATCACGCCTGGAATGGATCGAGATATTTCAAATGAATTTATGAAAATATTAAAGAAACAAGGTATAAAATTCAACCTTAATACTAAAGTTGATAAAATAACTAAAAACTCTAACGGTGTGACGGTTGAGACTTCACAAAATGATGGCCAAAAAGTTAAACACGATGTTGATGTTGTTTTAATTTCTGTAGGAAGAAGACCTTATACTAAAAATTTAAATTTAGATAAAGTTGGTGTAAAGTTAGATGAAAAAGGAAGAGTTAAAGTAAATAAAAATTTTGAAACGAATGTTAAAAATATTTATGCAATAGGTGATGTTATTGATGGCCCAATGTTAGCCCATAAAGCTGAAGAGGAAGGAATTGCAATTGCAGAATTAATAGCAGGCCAGTCAGGTCATGTTAATTATGATATTATTCCTGGAGTTGTTTATACATCTCCCGAGGTTGCTTATGTTGGCAAAAGCGAAGAGCAATTAAAAAAAGAAAACATAGGGTACAAAATTGGTAAATTTCCTTTTATGGCAAATTCAAGAGCCAAAGCAATTGATGAGCCAGAGGGTTTTGTAAAAATTTTGGCGGACCAATCAACTGATAAAGTGCTTGGTGTACATATTATTGGTCCTCATGCAGGAGAAATGATAGCTGAGATGGCTGTCGCAATGGAATTTGGAGCTAGTTCCGAAGATATTGCAAGAACATGTCACGCACATCCAACATTTTCTGAAGCTATAAAAGAAGCAGCATTATCAGTAGATAAAAGACAAATTCACTCTTAATAATTATTTTTCTACATTCAATAAAGCAAATCTTTTAAATTTTTCTTGAAGTTTTATTTTATTATTATTTGCAAAGTCTTTTATTGCTTTTTCAACACTTTCAATTTTTGTAATACCTGCAAAATCATCACAAACAATTTTAGAGTTATTTTTCATGTTGTCATAAAGTTTTTGTAAATCACTTAAAACAGTATCGTAACTATGGCCTCCATCTAAAAATACGAAATCAATTTCACTTAAAGGAATTTTTTCTAAAGTCACCCTTGTGTCTCCTTCTATTAGCTCAATATTTTGCGAAAATTTCTTTAAAAAATTTTGAACAGATATCTTTGAATTTAAATTTTCTTTTTTTATGAAATTATAATAGATAGTTTTAAGTGGATTCGAAAACTTTTGATTTTCAAGAAATTTAGGTTCGATCTCATCTACACTTGATGTTTTAGAAGATCCAAATAAATCTAATCCGTAATATCTAAAATCACTACCAAAATTTGTCTTTAACAATTCACATATATTTCTTGATGTAACACCACAAAAAACACCGATTTCTAGAACATTTTTTGGCTTATATTCCTCAACTAAACTCAAAAAATTATCCCCATAAGGTTTTTTTAAACCTGATTTTCTCCAGTAATAATTATATTTCATTTGATCTATTTATATATTTTTAAGATATAAAAAAACTAAAATTAAATATTTATGAAATATCCAGTTTTGTTGCCAAATATCTTTGATTATCCTTTTACATATGAAAGTGATATTAAATTAAAAGCAGGAGATTATGTAAAAGTTCCATTTGGTAAGAAAAATATTATTGGTGTAATTTGGGATTTTTTTGAAGAAAAGAATAATAAGGAATTTAAATTAAAATCTATAATTGAAAAAATAGAAATTGAACCGCTAAGTAAAAAGACAATGAATTTTCTAAAGTGGTTTTCCAATTACAATATTGTACCCCTAGGAATGTGTTTAAAACTGCATTTGATTAATGACGAAAATTTAAAAATAAAAAATGACAAAGATTTATTAAAATATGCTCTATCAAATGAAATAGAAAGTTATCAACTTTCTGAAGAGCAAGATAAAGCCTATAAAGAGTTATCCAAAAATGATACTAGTTTTAGAGTTCATTTACTTCAAGGTACAACCGGGTCAGGAAAAACAATAGTTTATTTTAAAGCTATTGAAAAAATTATAAATATAGGATTGCAAGCTCTAATTTTATTACCAGAAATAGGACTAACAAATGAGTTTGAAAAAAAATTTAAATCTTATTTTGGATTTGAAGCTGCAGTTTGGCATTCAAAAGTCAGCCCAAAAAAAAGAAAAATTATATGGAATGGATTATCAGCAGGAAAAATTAAAGTAGTACTCGGAGCAAGATCATCCTTATTTCTGCCATTCAAAAAATTAGGTTTGATAACTGTAGATGAAGAGCACGATCAATCTTATAAACAAGATGAAGGAATTATCTATAATGCTAGAGATATGGCAATATCAAGAGCTAAACACGAAAACATTCCAATAAATTTAGTAACAGCAGTTCCATCAATCGAAACATATGAAAATATTAAAATTAAAAAATATAATTACTCAAGATTACTTAATCGATATAAAGGTGCAAATTTACCCAAACACCATGTTATAGATCTTTATCAAAATCAACTAGCGACCAAAAGTTCTATATCTCTTAAAACTCTTGAAAAAGTAAGAGAACATTTAAATAAAAAAGATCAAGTTCTCTTTTTCATAAATAGAAGAGGTTTTGCACCCTATGTGTTATGTAAAAAATGTTTAAATGTTTTTACATGCCCAAGGTGTTCTATAAATTTAGTATTTCACAAAAATAAAAAAATTCTTTTGTGTCATTACTGTGGATATAATTCAAAATTAAATAGAGATTGTAAAAAAGGAAATGTTTGTGAGTTTGTATTTAGTGGACCTGGGGTAGAAAAAATTGCAGAGGAAGTTAAAAACCTCTTTCCTAATAAAAAAACAATAATTTTTTCTAGCGACACAATGAATAAAGCATCTGGCAAAGATAAATTGAATAAAATTATATCTGGTGAAATAGATATTCTTGTAGGTACTCAATTAATATCAAAAGGATTTCACTTTCCAAAATTGAATTGTATTGTTGTATTAGATATTGATTTAACTTCTCAAGGACATGATCTTAGGAGTACTGAAAAAAATTTACAACTTTACCACCAGTTATCAGGAAGAGCAGGTAGAACCGGCAAACCAGCTAATATTTATTTCCAAACATACAATTTAAAACCAGAAGTTATAAATCAAATTACAAATGAAGATCCTTTTAAATTTCTAGAAAATGAATTAAATTTAAGAAAGAGGAATAATTTACCGCCCTACGAAAGATTTATCGCTTTAATCTTATCTTCATCAAATGAAAAAAAACTTGATATAGATGCCGTAAAACTTAAAAATATTTTATCAAAGTCTATAGATGCAAAAATTTTAGGACCAGTAAATGCTCCAATATATAGAATTAATCAAAAATTCAGAAATAGACTATTAATAAGGGCAAAAAAAACATCTAGTGTTCAGAAAAAATTGAAAGACGTATTGAAAGATTTTCAACTCTCCAAAGGAATGAAACTTTCAGTTGATGTTGACCCTATCAGCTTCAATTAGCCCATTAAATCTTTCCATTTTTTACAATCTGAGCCTTGAAGACTGATAATTCGTATGTTATCTAAGCGAAATTTTAAACATCTTCACAATTGAGAGTATAAATTGAGCGAAAATAAAATATCAATAACTTCTAATAACAGTTATGCTCAAGCATTATTTGAGCTAGCTAACGAAGATAAATCTCTAACAAAAGTAGAGGAACAAGTCGTTGCAATTAGTAGACTCATAAATGAAAGTGAAGAATTTAGATATTTAATCAAAAACCCTACGACTAGCATTGAGGATTTAACTAAAGTTATTGAAACAATTTCTGAAAAAAACAATTTTGATAATCTTTTAAAAAGATTTCTAGTTTTTTTAATTCAAAAAAGAAGATTTTTTTATTTAGAAAAAATTTTAAGTGATTTTATAGAGGTATGTTCAAAAGCTAGAGGTGAAATAAAAGCAGAGCTTTTTTCAGCTAAAGAACTTAATGAAACAGATATTTCTAAAATTAAAGAAGAGCTATCTCAAAACTTTGGAGCAAAGATACAGTTAAATTATAAATTTGACCCAAGTTTAATTGGTGGCTTGGTATTAAAAGTAGGAAGTACAATGGTAGATAATTCTATTAAAAATAAACTGCAACAAATTCAAAAACAAATGATAGAGGCATAAATGGAAATAAATCCTTCAGAAGTAACAAAAATATTAAAAGAACAGATAAAAAAACTTGGCGATAGAGCTGAGGTTTCAGAGGTCGGACAAGTATTGTCTGTTGGAGATGGAATTGCAAGAATTTATGGCTTGGATAATGTTCAAGCAGGAGAAATGGTTGAGTTTTCTGATGGCTCTAAAGGAATGGCATTAAACTTAGAGAGTGACAACGTTGGTGTTGTTATATTTGGTGATGATAGAGAAATTAAAGAGGGTGATACTGTAAAAAGAACTGGTGCGATTGTTGATGTACCAGTTGGAAAACAACTTTTAGGAAGAGTTGTTGATGGATTAGGAAATCCAATTGATGGAAAAGGAGCTTTAGATAAAAGTTTAGAAAGAAAAAGAGTTGAAGTTAAAGCTCCAGGAATTATTCCACGACAATCAGTTGGAGAACCAATGCAAACAGGTTTAAAAGCAATTGATAGCTTAATTCCTGTTGGAAGAGGGCAAAGAGAACTTATAATTGGAGATCGTCAAACTGGTAAAACCGCAGTAGCTATCGATACAATTATCAATCAAAAGAAAATTAATGAGTCAAACGATGAAAGTAAAAAACTTTATTGTATATATGTTGCAATTGGACAAAAAAGATCAACTGTTGCTCAGATTGTAAAAACTTTAGAGGATGCTGGTGCAATGGAATATACGACTATAGTTTCCGCAACAGCCTCAGACTCTGCGCCTCTTCAGTTTTTAGCTCCTTACACAGGATGTACTATGGGAGAATATTTTAGAGATAATGGAATGCATGCTTTAATTATTTATGATGATTTATCTAAGCAAGCAGTTGCATATAGACAAATGTCATTATTATTAAGAAGACCACCGGGGCGTGAAGCATACCCTGGAGATGTGTTTTATTTACATAGTAGATTATTAGAAAGAGCAGCTAAATTAAGTGATGAGAATGGCGGAGGTTCTTTAACTGCGCTACCAATTATTGAAACACAAGCAGGCGATGTTTCTGCATATATTCCAACAAATGTAATATCTATTACGGATGGGCAAATATTTTTAGAAACTGAACTATTCAATCAAGGAATAAGACCAGCAGTAAACGTTGGATTATCAGTATCCAGAGTTGGATCAGCTGCACAAACTAAAGCGATGAAATCTGTGGCTGGATCAATTAAATTAGAGTTAGCTCAATACAGAGAAATGGCAGCTTTTGCTCAATTTGGATCTGATTTAGATGCATCTACACAAAAACTTTTAAATAGAGGTTCGAAGTTAACTGAACTTTTAAAACAAGGGCAGTATTCTCCCATGACAGTTGCAGAACAAGTTATATCAATTTTCTGTGGCGTAAAAGGTTATTTGGATGATATTGAACTTAAAGATGTAGCAGACTTTGAAAATAAAGTTCTACAAAAGTGTAAATCTGATAAGCCTGAGATTATGGAGTCTATAGCCAAAACCGGAAAGATTGAGGAAGACATTGAAAAACAATTAGTAGAATTAATTAAAGGAATTAAATAATTATAAATGCCAAGTTTAGACGATCTCAGAAAAAGAATTACGAGTGTTAAATCAACTCAGAAAATAACAAAAGCTATGAAAATGGTGGCTGCAGCCAAGTTGAGAAAAGCACAAGAGAATGCTGAAAAAGGCAGACCATATTCAGAAAAAATGAACAATGTAATTTTAAATCTTTCAAAAAGTATAACAGATAAAGAAAATGCTCCTAAGTTACTGGTTGGGACAGGTGAAGAGAAAGTTCATTTATGTATTGTTCTTACTGCTGATAGAGGTTTATGCGGAGGTTTTAATACTAACATTATTAAAAAAGCAAAAAGTTATTTCGAAAAAATAATATCTGAAAATAAAACTTTAAAAATTATTACTGTTGGATCTAAAGGATATGATCAACTTAAAAGACAGTATAAAAGTTATATTGTAGAGAACATTTCTTTCAAAGAGTCAAAAAATATAAATTACTTTGATGCAGATAAAGTAGGAAAAATTATAATTGAAAAATTTGAAAAAAATGAATTTGATGTTTGCGCAATATTTTACAATAAATTTAAAAATGTAATTACACAAATTCCACAAGAACAACAAATAGTTCCACTTAATGAAGATAAAGATGATAAAGATGTTTCTGGTAATGATAATGACTATGAGTTTGAACCAGATGAAGATGAGATTTTAAGTAATTTATTGCCGAAAAATATTTCAACGCAAATATTTAAAGCAATGTTAGAGAATTCTGCCAGTGAGCAAGGTTCGAGGATGACAGCAATGGATAATGCAACCAGAAACGCAGGCGAATTGGTTGATAGGCTTACAATTGAGTATAATAGAAGCCGTCAAGCAGCAATAACAAAAGAGTTAATTGAAATTATATCAGGAGCAGAAAGTTTATAATTATGAGCAAAAAAGGAAACATAACACAAGTAATTGGTGCAGTCGTTGACGTAAAATTTGATGGAGAACTGCCAGAAATATTAACAGCCTTAGAGTGTGATAATGGAGGTAATAGATTAGTTTTAGAAGTTGCGCAGCACCTTGGAGAGTCAAGTGTTAGAACCATTGCTATGGATAGTACAGAGGGACTAAAAAGGGGTGATGAAGTAAAAGATACAGGCGCTCCAATTCAAGTTCCAGTAGGTCCAGAAACATTAGGACGAATTGTAAACGTTATAGGTGAACCAATCGATGAGAAAGGACAAATTTCTACTAAAGAAAATTGGCCTATACACCGACAAGCTCCTTCTTTTAATGATCAGTCTACAGAAACAGAAATTCTAGTAACTGGAATAAAGGTAATCGACTTATTAGCACCTTATGCCAAAGGTGGAAAAATTGGATTGTTCGGAGGAGCAGGAGTTGGAAAAACTGTAATTATAATGGAACTTATAAATAATATAGCTAAGGCCCACGGTGGATTTTCAGTATTTGCTGGAGTGGGAGAGAGAACTAGAGAAGGGAACGATTTATATCACGAAATGATCGAGTCAGGAGTGATCAAGCCAGAGGGAACTGGATCTAAAGCAGCATTAGTTTACGGACAAATGAATGAGCCTCCTGGAGCTAGAGCTAGAGTAGCTTTAACTGGTCTTACTGTGGCAGAGTATTTCAGGGATCAAGAGGGTCAAGATGTTTTGTTCTTTGTTGATAACATTTTTAGATTTACTCAGGCAGGTTCAGAAGTATCAGCTCTTCTAGGAAGAATTCCTTCAGCGGTTGGTTATCAGCCTACTCTTGCAACAGATATGGGAAACCTGCAAGAAAGAATTACAACAACTAATAAAGGATCAATTACATCTGTTCAGGCAATTTATGTACCTGCAGATGATTTAACAGATCCAGCTCCAGCAACTTCTTTTTCACACTTAGACGCAACGACTGTACTCTCAAGACAAATTGCTGAATTAGGTATTTACCCAGCTGTTGACCCTTTGGATTCTACTTCTAGAATTTTAGATCCAAGAGTTGTTGGTGATGAACACTATCGAGTAGCAAGATCTGTTCAGAAAATTTTACAAACATACAAATCTTTGCAAGATATTATTGCAATTCTAGGAATGGATGAGCTATCAGAGGATGATAAACTAACCGTTGCTAGAGCTAGAAAAATTCAAAGATTTTTATCACAACCTTTCTTTGTGGCTGAAGTATTTACAGGATCTCCAGGTAAACTTGTAGATTTAGAGTCAACAATTAAAGGGTTTGACGCAATATGCAAAGGAGAATATGACCATCTTCCTGAAGCTGCTTTTTATATGGTTGGCACAATAGAAGAAGCAATAGAAAAAGCTGAAAAAATGGCAAAAGATGCAGCTGCTTAATGAGTAATCTCTTTAATATAGATATTGTTAATCCAGAACAATCTTTTCTTTCTAAAGATAATGTATTTGAGGTTGTAATACCTGCTGTAGAAGGTGAGATTGGTATTCTTAAAGACCATATTCCAATTATCTCTTTTTTAAAACCAGGTATAATTAGAGTATTCTCTGAGTCTGAGGAACAAAGTTTCTATGTTGAAGATGGTATTGTCGAATTTAAAGACAATACATTATCTGTATTAACTAGTTCAATTTTTGATTTAAAAGATGCTGATAAAAATTTTGTATCTGAGTCGATAAGCAGTGCTGAAGCAGAATTATCAAAAGATAATATTGATGATCAAAAAAGATTTCTTTTAAACCACAAAGTCGAAGTTCTAAAATCTATAAGTATTAATTAACTACTTTTTCTAGTTCTTTTTGAATTTCCTGATAAACATGAAGTTTGAAATCTACAACTTTAGTTGTTAATTCTTTAATATCTATCCATTTCCAATCTAAAAATTCAGGATGTTTAGTTTTAATGTTAATCTCATTTTCCTCTCCATTAAACTTTACAATAAACCACTTTTGCTTTTGGCCTTTATATTTTCCTTTCCATATAATTCCTAAAAGGCGATCAGGAAGATCGTAAGTTGTGTATTTGCTTATTTCTTTAACTAGTTCTACTGACTTTATGCTTGTTTCTTCTTTAAGTTCCCTCAACGCTGCATCAAAATAATTTTCACCTTCATCAATACCGCCCTGAGGCATCTGCCAAAAATCAGCAGGATTATCAATTCTTTTTGCAACAAATATCTTATTTTCTTTATTTAGGACTGCGATACCAACACCATTTCTTAATGGAAGTTTTTGAAATTTTTCTTTCATTCTTAACCATTTAATAATTTAAGAGCAAATTCCAACTGGTTATCAGTATCTGTATTTATTCTAAATTCATCTGAACCTTCAGCAATAACTATATCTGGATTTACACCTACTCTTGAAATCGATTTACCCGATGGGAGATAGTATTTAGAAACAGTAAGTCTTATGGCACCTTCATTTTCTAAAGGAATAATTGATTGGACTGACCCTTTTCCATATGTACTCTCTCCTAATAATATCGCTCTTTTGTGATCTTGTAGTGCTCCTGCAACAATTTCAGATGCTGATGCAGACCCATAATTAATCAAAATAACCATCGTTTCTCCATCAATAATGTCTCCTTTTTTTGCAAACCATTTTCTATTTTCATACTTCCTCTTACTTTTTGTAGAAACAATTTCTCCATTTTCTAAAAAATAATCTGAAATTTTTATTGCTTGAGATAACAATCCACCAGGATTATTTCTTAAATCTAATATGTAATTTTTAATTTTCTTATTTTTCTTAAATTCTTTGATTTTATTTTTTATTTGTTTACTACTATTCTCATTGAATGATGTTAATCTTATATAAGCTGTTTGATCATCTTTAATTTCTGACTTTACAGATGCAACTTGTATAATTTCTCTTGTAATTGTAAATATAAGTGCTTTTCTTTCTCCCCTTCTTCTAACAGTAATCTCTATATCAGATCCAACTGGGCCTCTCATTAATTCTACAGCTTCAGAAAGAGTTTTTCCTTGAACTTGAACATCATCAATTTTAACGATGTAATCTCCGGCTTTGACACCAACCTCCTCAGCTGGCGAGTTATCAATTGGAGAAATTACTTTTACGACACCAGCCTCCATACTGACTTCAATGCCCAATCCTCCAAATTCTCCGCTAGTCTCAGTTTGCATATTTTTAAACGAGTCCGGAGACATATATGCTGAATAAGGATCCAAAGATTGTAAAACGCCGTTTATAGCAGCATCCATTGCTTCACTCTGGTTTACTTCATCAACATATTCTTTATTAATTTTATCTAAGACTTCGCTGAATAAATCAATTTTTTTGTAAATATCGTTTTCATTACTCAAAATTGGATTTGTAAATATGAAAAAAAATAATGAAGCTATAAAGTATACTTTTTTCATATGATCAGTTTTTCTTTAGGAATTAATTCTGACCACATTTTTTCTAATTCGTAAAATTTTCTTTTTTCAGGATTAAAAATATGAACTATTAAGTCTATTCCATCTACAAGCTTCCAATCATTGCTATCCTTTCCTTCAATTTTACAATTATTCACACCATTAATTTTTAATTTTTCAAAAACTTGTTCAGATAAAGCTTGAATATGTCTTGATGATGTACCACTAGCTATAATCATGAAGTCTGCAACTGATGACTTTCCTTCGAGATCTATTGAAACTATGTCTAAGGCTTTATTAATATCAAGCGTTTTGATTATTTCATCTTTAAGAGCTGATATTTTTTCCATTAATTAATTTAAGAGTATCAAATTTTTCTTAATTGAGAAGATGAAATATTGACTTTATTAAACTTTATAAATTCAACTGCTTTTTTATTATATTTCTTAAATGATTTAGATCTAAAAGCCTTTGATTTGTATCCATTTCGATCAAATACCAATATTTTGCACATTTTAGTTATTGAATTGTACCCTTTCCATTTATGAAAATTTATTAGGTTATCTGCCCCCATTAAAAAAAATATTTCTGAATGTTTAAATTTTTTTTTTAAATATTTGATTAAATCTACTGTACGATTAGATTTTATTATTTCTTCAAAACATTTAACTTTTATAAATTTATTATTTTTATTAATTTTTTTTGCATAAGCTGTTCTTTTATATAGATCATTTGGATTATTTTTTTTAAATGGATTTTGTTTTGTTATAGCCCATATAACTTGGCTCAAATTATAATTTTTTTTTGCTAATTTAGAAATTCTTACATGACCAACATGCGCTGGATCAAATGATCCACCGAGTACACCAATCTTTTTATTTTCTAATTTGCCCTGAACCATAAACTTCATATTTATAACTTACTAACTGATTTAGACCGACAGGACCTCTTGGTGGCAAGGTGTTTGTTGAAATTCCAACCTCTCCACCAAAACCAAATTCTCCTCCGTCAGCAAATTGTGTTGATGAATTTTGAATAGCAATAGAGCTTTTTACATTTTTAATAAAGAATTTTGCTGTATTTTTGTTTTTGGTTACTATTGCATCTGTATGCATAGTTCCATATTTGTTGATATGGGCAACTGCTTCTTTGACATTATTCACTAATTTAACTGAAATAATCGGTGAAAGATGTTCTTTTGACCAAGTATTATTATTTGCAGGATATGTTTTGCCTTTAAATAATTTACTTATTTTTTTATCAGCTAAAATTTTACAACCGCTTTTAGCTAGTGAATTTAAAATTAAATTTACTGATTTTGATTTACTTTTATGTATTAAGAGAGTTTCAGTTGCACCACATATACTAGTATTTCTCAACTTAGCATTTAATACTATTTTGTTTGCCATATTATCTTCTGCTTCTTTATCAATATATGTATGACAAATTCCTTCCAAATGACCAATAACAGGCACCTTTGAAAGTTGTTTAACTTTTTTTACTAAATTTTTTCCGCCTCGTGGTATTACAACATCAATGGAGTTTTCCATTTTTGATAATAAATAATCTACGAGTTTTCTGTTTTTATTGTTTATAAACTGGACGTAATTTTCGTTTACTTTATTTTTTTTTAGAGCTTTCCTAAATAAATTTACTAAAATTTTATTACTATTGTA
This sequence comes from uncultured Pelagibacteraceae bacterium, assembly GCA_902617415.1. Taxonomy (GTDB): domain Bacteria; phylum Pseudomonadota; class Alphaproteobacteria; order Pelagibacterales; family Pelagibacteraceae; genus Pelagibacter. Next base: position 62,076 of record CACMWQ010000001.1, read on the forward strand.
GGCTTCGGAACCACCTCTTAATATAACAGCATTTCCAGATTTAAAACATAGTGCTGATACATCCGATATAACATTGGGTCTACTCTCAAATATTACACCTATAACTCCTATTGGTATTGTAACCCTTCTAATTTGAAGTCCATTTGGCCTTTTCCATTTGGAGGTTACTTGATCTATAGGATCTTTAAAAGAAGTAATAGTTTTAACAGAGTCAATTATACTTTTTAATTTATTATTACTAAGAGTGAGTCTTTGAATTAAGTTTTCTTTTAATTTTTTTCCTCTTGCATAAAAAATATCTTTCTTATTTTCGCTAATAATTTTATTCTTATTAATCTCAATTAATTTTACAAAATCTTTTAAAACTTTATTCTTTTTTTTTGGACTAATACTTGAATTCAAAGCTTTTCTAGAATTCAATCCAATTTTTTTAAGTAGTTTACTCATTAAATTTTAACCATATCATCTTTATGTATAACTTCAGACTTTGTAACATAGCCTAAAAGATTACTAATTTTGTTAGAATGTTCTCCTTTTATTTTAGATATCTCATCAGATGTAAAACTGCTCAACCCTCTAGCAAATTCTTTGTTATTTTTATCCAAAATTCTAACATGATCACCTTTAACAAATTTTCCTGAAACTTTTCTAATACCTGCAGCTAATAAACTTTTTCCATTTTTTAAAGCATTTAAAGCACCATCATCTATAATAATTTCTCCTTTTGGAGATATAGAGCTAATTATCCATTTTTTTCTTGCATCTAATTTAGATACTTTTGGCAAAAACCATGTCCCAGAATTATGTTCCAGTATATTTTTAATTGGTCTTTTAATTAAACCATTTGCAATAGCCATATAGCAACCTGAGACTTGACATACTTTTGCAGCATCAATTTTCGTTTTCATTCCACCAGTACCATACTCACTTGTGCTTTTACTTGAAAAATTTTCAATTTTAGAATCAATATTTTTTATTTCTTTAATCAATTTAGCATTTTTATGAATTTTTGGGTTTTTAGAATACAATCCATCAACATCAGACAATAATATTAAACAATCTGCACCTGATATTTGTGCAACTCTTGATGCTAATCTGTCATTATCTCCGTATTTAATTTCAGAAGTTGCAATACTATCATTTTCATTAACAACAGGTACAAAATTAAGCTCAAATAAGTTTTCGAAAGTTCTTTTAGCATTTATAGCTCTTCTTCTTTGTTCAGTATCTTCTAAAGTAATTAAAATTTGAGAAATATTTATTTTATTTGAGCTAAATGTTTTTTTAAAAAGATTCATTAATTCTATTTGTCCAATTGATGCAACAGCTTGACTTTTATCAAGCTTTAAAGTTTTTTTATTTAATTGTAATTTTTTACACCCTAAAGCAATTGCTCCAGAACTCACTATAACAATGTTTTTTTTAAGTTTTTGTAACTCTTTAATATCTTTAGCAAATTCCAAAAGCCATTTTTCTCTAATAATTTTATTGTCATTTATTAATAAAGATGAACCTATTTTTATTACTACAGTTTTGGAGTCCTTAAGATACATAGTTTACCAACTTTGACTTTATATCTGATACTGATTTTTTATCCATTGTTGACATTAAAAAGATATTTTTTTTTAATTTATTCTTGAGTTTTTTTATCTTGTCTTTTTTTTCCTCTTCATCAATTAAGTCAGTTTTATTTAAAACTACTATTTCTTTTTTTTTAACTAAATCTTTACTGTATTTTGATAATTCTTTTCTGACTTGATTGTAAGAATTAAATAAATCATCTTCAGTTATATCTATTAAATGCAGCAAAGTTTTGCACCTTTCTATATGTTTTAAAAACTTTATTCCAAGACCAGTTCCGGTATGAGCACCTTCAATTAAGCCTGGTATATCTGCTAAAGTAACTTCTTTGTCATCATAACTAGCAACACCAAGATTTGGATTAATTGTAGTAAATTTATAGTTTGCTATTTTTGGATTTGCACTCGTCATTGATGCAAGCAAGCTGGATTTCCCAGCATTGGGCAATCCTATGATACCGATATCAGCAATTGTTTTTAGTTGAAGCCAAATCCAAAATTCCTCTCCATGACCCCCTTTTGTAAATTTCTTTGGGGCTCTATTGGTTGAGGACTTAAATCTTGTATTTCCAAATCCTCCTTTACCTCCGCTTGCTACTAAAAATTCCTCTTTCTGACTTTTAAAATCATAAATAAGTGTTTTATTATCTTCTTCAAATACTTGTGTTCCTAAAGGTACTTTTAAATATAAATCTTCACCACCTTTCCCAGTTTTGTTTTTTCCGCTGCCATCTTTTCCTCTTTCAGCTTTGAAGTGTTGTTGATACCTGTAATCAATCAAAGTATTAAGATTTCTTTCACTAATAAGAATTACAGATCCTCCTTTCCCTCCATCGCCGCCATCAGGGCCACCAAACTCTACAAATTTTTCCCTACGAAAACTTGGAGATCCCGACCCTCCGTTGCCAGCTTTTACATATATCTTAACTTGATCTAGAAATTTCATATAACAACTATGTGAGTGTTGTATCTATTAATTGGGCTTTACAGAAACGTAAGTTCTATCAGATTTTGATTTTTTAAACTCTACTTTACCTTTAACAACTGAAAATATCGAATGGTCTTTACCCATGCCAACATTTTCTCCAGGAAATATTTTAGTTCCCCTTTGTCTTACAATAATGTTGCCAGGCACAACCATCTCGCCACCATATTTTTTCACACCAAGTCTACGACCTGCACTATCTCTTCCGTTTCTTGACGATCCACCTGCTTTTTTCGTTGCCATAAATTACTTTTTATTTAGCTGCTTCCTTAGTTTCAACTGTTTTTTTTGATGGTATTTCTTTTCTTTTTTCTGCTTCAGAAATAACTTTACCATCTTTTGAATAGATTTTACTTATTCTTACCATTGTAAATTTTTGTCTATGACCATTTTTTCTTCTCGAATTTTGCCTTCTCCTTTTTTTAAAAATAAGAACTGTTCTATTTTTTCCATTTTTTATTAATTCAGCTTCAACTTTAGCTCCACTAATTGTCGGCTCTCCTAACTCTAAATTTTTATCATCTCCGTAAGCTAGTATTTCATTAAACTCTATTTTTGAATTTTCTTTTGAATCTTCGAGCTTTTCAACTTTGAGAATCTCTCCAGCTTTCACTTTATACTGTTTACCACCTGTTTGAATTACCGCAAATGACATAGTTAGCCCTAATTTTTATAGTCAGCAATATAGTCCGGGTTGTATTATAGTCAAGATTAATAACTTAGAAATTATCCTTTAAATCCCTCAATTTTTTGAAATTTTCTAGATCGTTTGACCTAAGAAAAATGTTACAATTAAGTTCCTCACCAATCGTCGATGGCATACTAGTTTTACCTTGTTTAATTTTTTCTTTAATTTCTTTAATTTTGTTTAGTAATTCATTGTTATTGGAATCTTGTGCTAAACAAAATTCAGAATTCTTTAAAGTATATTCATGTCCACAATAAATTTTTGTATCTTTATCTAAATTTTTTAAAACTTGTAGTGAGTTGTACATTTGCTCATAACTTCCTTCAAAAATTCTTCCACATCCCATAGAGAATAAAGTATCTCCTGTAAAAATTAACTTATTTTTAAAAAAATGAAAACAGATATGACCTATTGTATGGCCAGGGACGTGATATATTTTTGCTTCAAAAATATCTTCTTTCCAAATTTCACCATCACTTAAGCAAATATCAATTTGAGGTATTCTATTTTTATCTCCAATATAACCTATTACTTCTGCATTAAATTTTTTTTTTAATTCTTCATTCCCGCCAACATGGTCATGATGATGATGTGTATTTAATATATATTTTAAATTTAATTTATTTTTCTGTAAATAATTTATAATTGGATTTGCTTCACCAGGATCAACAACACAACAATTTCTATTAGCTTCATTAATTAAAATGTAAGAAAAATTATCTTCCAGACACTTAATAATTTCTACTTTCATTTAACTTTCTATTAAAAATATACCTAAATGAGAGTCAAGATTTTTATAATTTAAATTTGATTTATTTATTTCTGAAATTCGACTTTTTTTTAAAGCGATAGACTTAAATATTTTAATATTCTTACTACTGCAAAAATTATAAAAATCTTTAATTGTGCACATATGTAAATTTGGTGTATTGTACCATTCATGAGGTAAATTTTCTGTTACAGGCATTGTGCCTTTAAACAATAATTGTAGTCTAACTCTCCAGTAACCAAAATTAGGTATAGTAACAATTACTTTTTTTCCTACTTTTAGTAATTCATTAATTACTAATTCAGGATTAAGAAAAGCTTGTAATGTTTGGCTTAAAATAACGTAATCAAAAGACGATTTAGGAAATTGTTTTAAATCGCTTTCAGCATTCCCCTCAATTACAGTTAATCCTTTTGATAAACAATTTTGAACTTTTTCTTTAGAGATTTCTAGTCCACGAATATCTTTAGTTTTGTTTTCTTGTAAAAATTTCATCAAGTCTCCATTGCCACAACCGACATCTAGAACTCTAGTATTTTCCTCTATCAAATTAGATATAATGTTAAATTCTTCTTTCATTTATAACTTTGTAGGTTGAATTAATATAATCGCCAAGTGTCTTTAGGAAACTTGGAACATCGAGCAAAAATGAGTCATGCCCCTTATCAGACTCTATTTCTACAAATCCAACATCTGCACCAATAGAATTTAGTGCTATAACTATTTCTCTATTCTCCGATGTTGGATACAACCAATCTGATGTAAAAGATATTACAAAAAATTTTGTTTTAGTTTCTTTGAATGCATCAGATAAGTTTCCTTTGTACTGTTTGGATAAGTCAAAATAATCCATTGCACGAGTTATATATAAATAACTATTAGCATCAAATCTATCAACAAACGCAGATCCTTGGTATCTAAGATAACTCTCAATTTGAAAATCTGCCTCAAATCCATATCTTAGGCTATCCCTATCTTGCAATTTTCTTCCAAATTTTTCCTGCAATCCTTTTTCAGAAAGATAAGTAATATGTGCTGCCATTCTTGCTACCGCTAACCCTTTGTCAGGATTTAATTTGTAATTACTATAAAATCCATTTTCCCACTTACTGTCAGCCATAATTGCCTGTCTTCCTAATTCATTAAACGCTATGTTTTGTGCCGAGTGACTAGATGTGCAAGCAATCGGTATTGCAAGTTTTGCTTTATCTGGAAAATTGGCAACAAATTGAAGTACTTGCATTCCACCCATTGAACCACCTACTACAGCAAAAAGTTTTTCAATTTCTAAATATTTAATTAGCTCATATTGAGCGTTAACCATGTCGTTAATAGTTATAATTGGAAAATCAGTTCCTATTTGTTTACCAGTGGACTCATTTATTGTGCTTGGTCCGTAAGATCCCATGCAGCCTCCAATAACGTTTGCACAAATCACAAAAAATTTATTTGTATCAATTGGCTTATTTTCTCCAACAACATAACTCCACCAACCATCTTTATTAGTTATTGGGTTTTTTCCAGAAACATATTGATCTCCAGTCAAAGCATGGAAAACTAATATTGCATTACTTTTTTCACTGTTTAATTCCCCATATGTCTCATATGCTATTGGAAAGTTATTAATTTCCTTACCACAATCCAATTTAAGGGGATTTGATATAATTATTTTTTTTGTATCAATATTCTTATTCATAATAATTGTACTGATTGAATTGTGAGAAAAAAAACATTTTAGCGGTTTTTTTATAGCGCTCGCAATTCAGTATAAATCAGCGCATGCAGCTTTTACTTCAAAGGAATTTATATGTCAAATATTGCTCAATTAATTATTGTTTTATCTAGTTAAAAGACTATTTATAGTGAAATATTTTATATGACATTGCTAAGATTTAAAAACATAAAATTACAGAGTTACAAACCAGGAAAATCCTTATTGGCTGGTAATAAAAATATTATTAAGTTATCTGCAAATGAATCTGCTTTAGGTGTCAGTAAAAATGTCGAAAAAATTGTTAAGTCTAAATTTGATATATCAAAATATCCAGACAGTAAATTTTCGGAATTAACACAAAAAATATCAAAGAAGTATAATTGTGATAAATCCAAGATAATTTGTGGCTCTGGTTCTGACGAAGTAATTCAAATGCTTTGTCAATTGTTCCTTAGAGAAAATGATGAAGTTGTTGTTCCTCAGTACAGTTTCCTAATGTATAGGATATACTCCAAGATCGTTGGGGCAAATGTAAAATTAGCTAAAGAAATTAATTTTAAAGTATCAGTTAAAGAAATTCTTAAAAAGACATCAAAAAAAACAAAAATTGTTTTTATTGCAAATCCAAATAATCCAACAGGCACTTATTTAACAAAAAACGAGCTATTAGACTTAAGGAGAAGATTAAATAAAAATATTTTATTGGTTGTTGATGATGCATATTTTGAATATATGAAGAATAAGGATTACAAATCTGGAATTGAGTTATTTAAAAATTCTAAAAATGTATTTATTTTAAGAACATTTTCAAAAATCTATGGTCTAGCTTCATTAAGGATAGGCTGGGGATACGGTGATAAATCTATAATTAAAGAATTATATAAAATTAAACCACCTTTTAATGTAAATAAATTTGCTCAAATTTGTGCTGTTGAATCACTTAAAGATGATAAATTTGTTAAAAAGTCAGTAATACATAATCTTAAATGGTGCAAAAAAATTAAAAATGAGATGTTAAAATATAATATTGGTACAAACGAAATATCTGGAAATTTCTTTTTGTTAGATTTCAAAAAAGCAAAATTTACCGCAGACACAACTTTAAAAAAATTACAGAAATATGGAATTATACTAAGAGAAATGAATTCATATGGCATAAAAAATTGTCTAAGACTTACAATTGGCAACACAAAAGAAAACCAAATATTCCTTAAAAGAATGAATACTATTTTTAAAAATGTTTAATAATATTCTTATTATTGGTTGCGGATTAATAGGCTCATCAATATTAAAGGCTTCAATAAAAAAAAAAATTTCTAAAAATTTTTTTGTATTTGAAAAGTCTAAAAAATATAGATCTATTATTAAAAAATTTAACAAAAAAATTAAATTTTTAACAAGGTTAGATAAAAATTTAAATAAAATTGATCTTGTGATTTTAAGCACTCCTATGAGTGAATATCCTAAATTTTTTTCGTCATTAAATAAAAATCTCAATCATAATTCAATTATAACTGACGTTGGTTCAACAAAAAAAAATCTAATTTCTTTAAAAAAAAAAAAATTATCAAAAAATCTTGATTGGGTGATGAGTCATCCTATCTCAGGATCCGAAGTTAGTGGGCCCAAATATGGTAATGCTAATTTGTTCAAAAACAAGTGGTGCATAATAATAAAAGATAGAAATGTTCTAAAACAAAAAAAAGTAGAGAGATTTTGGAAATTTTTAGGATCAAAAATAATTATTATGAACCCCGATGATCATGATAAAATTTTTTCAGTTACTAGCCATCTACCTCACTTGATTGCTTACAATTTAATAAAAACTGCTCAGGATTTTCAGAAAAAAAAGAATAAAAATTTGATTAAATTTAGTGCAGGTGGATTAAGAGATTTCTCAAGAATTGCTGCTTCCAACGAAATAATGTGGAGAGACATATTTTTCGAGAATAAAACTAATATGATTGAAGCAATAAATCTTTTTATGAAAAATTTAAAAGATTTTAAGAATAATATAAGTAAGAAAGAAAATTCAAAGATAATAAAAAAATTAATCAATTCGAAAGTAGTAAGAAAACAAATAATTTCTCAAAAACAAGATATTTCTAAACCTGATTTTGGTCGAGAGTAATTCAGATCCTTGTTACTTTCTTTACATCTAATTTCGCCGTTTCTTTAATTAGTTTTATCGCTTTTTTAATTGGCATTATGATCACTCTTTTTTTTGGACCATAAGCGTGGATAAGATCATTTGTATTGATGCATATAGCAACATGTCCTTTCCAAAAAATAATATCACCTTTTTTAAATTTTTTTTTGTATCCCACACCTTTTTTTAATTTAACTTGATCAATCGTGTCTCTTGGAAAAAAATTATTATTAAATTTATAAAATATTTGCAATAGAGCTGAACAATCAATTCCTTTGAATGTTTTTCCACCCCATTTATATTTACAATTTAGAAAACTTTTAAATATCTTTACAAAATCAGAATTTTTTTTTTGGATTGGAAATATGTCTTTTGATCTTAGCCATTTATCTTTCTTATACATAATGAAATTTTGATCCTTTTTTAAAATTTGTATTTTGCTCGTAAATGGTAAAAACTTTTTTGATTTCTTTTTTTTATTACCAAAATAAATTCTAGCTTTTAAAATTCCAACTTTGTGAGTTGGATTGAATTTTTCGTAGCTATCAATTTTTTTTATAAAGCCTGAATATTTGTCATATGAAGTCTTTATTTTAAAATAATTATTTTTTTTACTAATTATTTTAAAACTTTCACCGTAGATAAGTTGAGAGCTAACATTAGAGTTCTTCTTTGGTTCCTCTAATATATCGACAAAAGGCTCTTTTAAAAAAAAACTATTTTGCACCAATTTTAATTTTATTCCTTATAAACCATAAACAAATTAAGGATGGGATGACCATTAAAGTAGTAATTATAAAAAAGGTTCCCCAGTCTCCATTTAGCCAATCAACTAAAGCACCCGATGAAGAAGCAAGTGTCGTTCTTCCTGCAGTTCCAATTGAAGCTAGAAGTGCATACTGTGTAGCGGTATAAGTCCTATCCACTAAAAGAGAGATAAAGGCTACGAAAGCAACAGTTGCAAATGCTGCAGATATATCATCAGCGATAACCGCTAAAGCAAACAACCATTCAGATTTTCCTGACCACGCGAGAGCAGCAAATAATAAATTTGTTGCTGCCATAAATCCACCAGCAACAAACATTGTTTTTATTGTGCCAGCTCTCATAGCAAATATTCCACCTAATAATGTAAATACAACTGTCGTTATCCAGCCTAGAGTTTTAGAGTATATCGCTATTTCACCTTTTGAAAATCCTACCTCTTTATAAAAAACTATGGACATTCTTCCAAGAAAGGCTTCTCCAATTTTAAAGAGAAAGACAAAGCCAAGGATTCCAACTGCAATTGAGAAACCATTTTTTTTGAAGAAACTAATTATTGGACCTCCTATTGTACCAGTAATATAAGCAACAAATTTTGTTATTACATTATTTGATCCAAGTTTTGATTGTATTATTTCGTCTGTTTCTTTTTGTTTGTTTTGCCTATCTGTTGTTATAGGCTCGTGTATAAACATCAAACCTATATTCATCAGGATTACTACAACACCAAGAACTAAAAAAGTAGTTTGCCAGTAATCTTCAATTCCAATGTTTTGAAAAAATTCGGCAGTAAACAATGCTATAACACCACCTAACTTATATCCGGTCCACCATCCAACTACAGCCATAGCAGCACCTGCTGCCATAGATTTTCCTTCATCAGCATTAATTTGTTCGATTCTCAACGCATCAACTGTAATATCTTGTGTAGCCGAAGCAATTGCTATAACTAATCCAACACTAATTAGTAACGCCAAATTTTCTGTAGGGTTAATAAAACTCCAAACAATTAAACTAAATAAAATTATAATTTGCATAAGGACAATCCAGCCTCGTCGATGCCCTAATCTTTTTGTTAAAAATGGAATTTGTATTCTATCAATTATTGGTGCCCACAAATAATTAAAGGCGTACACCCCAAATATTAAACCTGCCCATCCAATAGTTGATCTACTTAAACCTTCTTCTTTTAGCCAAAGGCTTAAACTGCTGGCAATTAAAACCCAAGGAAATCCACTAATTGCACCAAGAAGCAATATTCTTAGCATTCGAATATCCTTGTAAACTAAAATAGATTCTGACCAGGTTTGTTTTTTTTCAAACATTAATATTTTCTCCAAAAAGATGGAATAAATAATACTAGAATTGCAAATAATTCCAACCTTCCAAGTATCATTGCAGCACTGAGAACCCATTTAGAAAAATCAGACAGGCTTGAAAAACTTCCGTTTGGACCAATAATATCACCTAAACCTGGACCAACATTTGAAATTGACGTGGCAGCTGCTGAAATTGCAGTAATAAAATTTAATCCGTCAAGCGATAAAAGCGCAGTCACAACAAAAAATATTAATATATAAAGAAATATAAAAGAAATAATTGAGTCCATAAATTTTTCATCCACATTATTATTTTGATATTTAATTTTGAAAATTCCTCGAGGGTAAATTATTTTTTTCAGCTGGTTTGATATGAATTGATACAAAATTTGAACTCTAAAAATCTTTATTCCGCAAGTTGTAGAGCCTGCACAGCCTCCAATGAACATTAAAATTATGAAGTATACTAGTGGAAATTGACCCCAATTACTAAAATTTTCTGTAGCATACCCTGTTCCAGTTAAAATAGAAATTATATTAAAGCTAACAGATAAAAAACTTATCTCAGTTAAGCTTTTATTTATAACAGATAAATAAAAAAACATTAAAAGAATTGAAATAATAACCAAAATTATAAAAGTTTTTATTTGTGTGTCTTTGAAAAATATTTTCTTATCTCCAGCCAAGTATTTGATGTAACTAATAAAAGGTATACTTCCAAGAATAATAAATATTATTGCATTAATTTCTATTAACGAGCTGTTAAAATAACCTATAGATTCATTATAATTTGCAAAACCTCCAGTCGCTATTGTTGTCATAGCATGCACGATGCTATCAAAAAAACTCATCCCAAATATAAAATAAAAGAAAGCACAAGTTAAAGTTAATAAAGAATATATAGACAATAATCTCAAAGAAACTTCTTTAGTTTTAGGAAAAATTTTTTCAGAAGTATCATTAGATGAAATATTGAAAAGTTGCATACCCCCTATATTCATTAAAGGCATTAAAGTGATTGCCATTACGATAATTCCAATACCACCAAACCACTGTAACATTCCTCTCCAAAGTAATATCGCTTTAGACGTTTCATTTAGATTCGTGATAATTGTAGATCCTGTTGTTGTAATACCAGACATGCTCTCAAAAAACGCATCTGTAAAACTCAAATCCGTACTAGAAAAAATTAAAGGTAAAGAACCAAATATAGCAATACTTAACCACGAAAGTGCTGTGAGCAAAAAAGCTTGAGGTAAACTTATCTTTTTATCGTGATCATAATTAGAAATGAAAAATAAAAATCCAAAAATAATAGTAACAATCATTGATCCGATAAATCCTGCATCAATTTGATCAAATATTAATTGAATCAAAATAGGTACAATCATTGAAAGACCTAAAATAATTTGCAAAACCCCTAATGTAAAAAAGACAGTTTTATAATTGGACATTTTGAATGGACATTATTTTATGGTAAATAAATTTCAACTCTATATGAATTATTAAAAAGGCTGATATTAAGGATATTTAAGTAGTTGTGATAGACAAAACAAATTTTGACAAAACAAACGCCTGGCCATTTGTTGAGGCTAAAAAGCTATTAAGAGAGAGAAAATCGAACATAGAGAAAAAAAATAAAATAGTTTTACAAACTGGTTATGGTCCTAGTGGTCTACCACATATAGGTACATTTGGAGAAGTTGCAAGGACGACAATGATTGTCAACGCTCTTGATCATTTAACAGATATTCCAAAGGAAATTATTACATTTTCTGATGATATGGATGGTCTTAGAAAAGTACCTGAAAATGTTCCAAATCAAGAAAAGCTCAAAAATAATCTTCACAAACCTTTAACGGATGTCCCTGATCCATTTGAAAAGTTTAGTAGTTTTGGAGAACATAATAATAATATGTTGAAACAATTTCTTGATAATTTTAAATTTAAATATTCATTTAAAAGTTCTACAGAACTCTACAAGTCTGGTTATTTTAATGACACCCTAAAATTAGTTCTAGAAAATTATGAAAAAATTATGGGAATAATTCTTCCAACTTTAGGCAAAGAAAGACAGAAAACCTATTCCCCTTTTTTACCAATATGCCCAGAAACTGGAAAAGTTCTTGAAATACCTGTTTTAGAAATTGATTCTAAATCTTCTAAAATCATATTTGATAACAATGGAACAAAATTGGAAAAAAGTATTTTAGACGGGAACTGCAAATTGCAGTGGAAAGTTGATTGGGCAATGAGATGGTACGCTTTAGATGTTGATTTTGAAATGTATGGAAAGGATTTAATTGAAAGTGCAATTCTTTCAACTAAGATTATTAAAACATTAGGTAAATCTAACCCATCTGGTTTTGCGTATGAACTTTTTTTGGACGAAAAAGGTGAAAAAATATCTAAATCAAAAGGCAATGGAGTAACTATAGATGAATGGCTGAATTATGCATCTCCTCAAAGTCTATCTCTTTACATGTATCAAAATCCAAAAAGAGCAAAAAAATTGTACAGAGAAGTTGTTCCAAAAGCTGTTGATGAATATCTAGATTTTATAGAAAAAGGAAAAACTCAAAATGATTTACAGAAGTTAATGAATCCAGTTTGGCATGTACATAATGGATCAATGCCAGAGGAAAATACAATTATGACTTTTTCAATGCTTTTAAATTTAGTTGAAACAAGTAATGCGGACAGCAAACAATTACTTTGGAAATTTGTAAAAAAATACAAGTCAGAAATTAATGAAAATGATCATCCAATTTTTGATAATTTAATTGAATATGCAATAAAATATTTCAATGATGTTATAAAAACAAAAAAAATTTACAAAACTCCAAATGAAAAAGAGAAAGTTGCACTGAAAGCATTAATTAAGTCTTTAGATAATTGTAATGATAAAATGGCTCCTGAAGATATTCAGACAAATATTTTTACCGTAGGAAAAGAAAATGGTTATAAAGAAAATTTAAGAGAATGGTTTAAGCTTATCTATGAGGTTGTATTTGGTGACGAAAATGGACCCAGAATGGGCTTCTTCATTAGTTTTTTTGGAGTAAATGAAACCAAAGAATTGATAAGAAAAAAGGTTGAAAATGTTTAATCTTATAAGACCTTTTATATTTAAATTTAGCCCTGAAGTTGCTCACTCACTAGCAATAAAGGCTTTAAAGTTAAATCAGATACCAGCTATAGATAAAACAACCAGAGTTACTATCCAAACTAAATTTTTAAACAAAACCTTAAATTCTCCTCTAGGTGTAGCTGCTGGATTTGATAAAAATGCAGAAGTTTACAATCCTCTATACAAACTAGGATTTGGTTTTGTTGAGGTAGGTACAATTACACCTAAACCACAAATAGGAAATCCGAAGCCAAGAGTGTTCAGATTGGAGGAAGATGAGGCTTTAATTAATAGACTTGGATTTAACAATATTGGATCAGAAGAAAGTAAAAAAAATATTGAAAATAATTCACCTAATGGATTACTTGGTATTAATATAGGACCTAATAAAGATACTGAAAACAGAGTTGAAGATTATTTAATTTGTTTCAGAAAATTTCATAATTTAGCAGACTATATTACAATTAATATCTCTTCTCCTAACACAGAAAATTTAAGAAACTTTCACAAAAATGAAGAGTTAGATAATCTTTTAAAATGCATAAATGAAGAAAAGAAAAATTTAAATTCAAATGTGCCAATAGCAGTCAAAGTATCTCCTGATATTGATGAAAAAAGTATTGATGAAATCTCAGAACTTTTTTTAAAATATAATGTTAAAATAGTTATAGTTTCAAATACGACAGATAGAAATAGAGAAAATATATCTAATATAAATAAATTAGAGAAAGGAGGTTTGTCTGGAAAACCACTTGAAAATATCTCTAATGAATTGATTAATAAATTTTTTAAATTAGTTGGAAAAAAAATCTTAATAATTGGAGTTGGAGGCGTTGACTCTGCCGATGGCGTTTTTAATAAAATTGTAAGCGGTGCAACTCTTGTGCAATTGTATACAGGTATGGTTTATAAAGGACCAACTATTGCTTCAAAGATTAATAAAGATCTCGACGAAATTGTAAAAAGAGAAGGTTTTAAAAATATTTCTGAAGCTATTGGAACAAAAAATTAATCTTGACTGGTATTCTTTAAGACCATATACATCTTGAAAATTTATGTCTAAAAAATGCGAACTTACTGGTAAAATCCCTCTAAAAGGCCATAATGTTAGTCACGCTAACAATAAAACTAAGAGAAGATTTCTTCCAAATTTAAAGAAAGTAAAATTTAAAAGTGAACTTTTAAAAAAATCTATGAGATTAACAGTTTCAAATGCAGGTGTTAGATCTGTAGATAAAAAAGGTAGCTTTGATAATTTCTTAAAATCTGCAAAATCAAGAGATCTATCGTTAAGATTAAAAAAGCTAAAAAAATCAATAATCGCAAAAACAGCATAATGAATAAAGTTTTCCTTACTCTCTCATTTTTAATGGGATTGGTTGTGCTGGCATCTAATTATTTAGTTCAATTTCCTATAAAATATTACGGTTTAGAGGAAATTTTAACTTACGGTGCTTTTAGTTATCCAATTGCATTTTTAATTACAGATTTAGCCAACAGATCCTTTGGAAAATTAGTAGCTAGAAAAATTGTCTATATAGGCTTCACAATTGGAATTTTGTTTACTTTAATATTTTCAACTAATTTTACTGATCTTATTTCTATAAGAATAGCAATTGGTTCAGGAACAGCTTTTATAATTGCTCAACTTTTAGATGTTCAGATATTTGATCAATTAAGACAAAAAAAGTGGTTTATAGCACCTTTAACATCTTCTTTGATAGGTTCAACTGTTGATACTTTTTTATTTTTCTCAATATCATTCTATGGAACGGGAATTCCTTGGGTAACTTTATCGTTAGGAGATCTTGCGGTAAAAATATTTGTAGCTCTTGTAATGTTGATACCTTTTAGATTATTACTCGGCACACTAAAAGCAGCATAACTAAATTTTAGGTTCTTGTTGGGTCATGCAATGTATTGCGCCAAATCCCCATATCAATTTGCTACAGTCAACTGTTTCGATTTTTCTATTTCTAAAGTAATTTTTGAAAATTTTAATTGCAATATTGTCTTCTTTTACTTTGAATATTGGAAGAATTATTTTTTTATTACAAATATAAAAATTCATATAACTTGCAGGAACTCTAGTATTCTTAATATAAATTGGTGAAGGCATAGGAACTTTTATAATTTTGAATTTCTTTCCTTTCTCACATTTACTTTCTTTCAATATATTTAAATTCTTATTTAAGTTTTTGTAATTTATATCTTTTTTATTATTTTCAACCGCAGTCATAATCGTATTTCTTGAAACAAATCTTGATATGTCATCAACATGTCCATGCGTGTCATCGCCAGCAATTCCTTTTTTAAGCCATATAAAGTTTTTTATATTTAAGTATTTATTAAACATTTTTTCGTAGTCTTTTTTTTTAAAATTTTTATTTCTTTCTTGAATTTTGCTTAACAAACATTCTTCAGTTAATAAAATTGTACCTGAGCCATTTATATCAAATGCCCCTCCTTCCATGATTATTTTTCTAATTCTGCCTTTTTTTTTGATTATTGGATCAATCTTTTTAAAATTAGCAATTTTACTAATACTATTATTGATTTTATTGTCATTTTTATAATTTTTATACTTTGACCATCCGTTAAAACCAAAATTTAGTATTACTTTTTTCTTTTCGACCTTGTTTGTTATAAATATGGGTCCAGAATCTCTTAACCATATTCTATCAGTTTTAATATAGTGGAAGTTGATATTTTTGATTTTATTAAGTTTTATTAATTTTTTTATATTTTTAATATTTTTGCTAACGATTAAGTTAATTTTTTGATTTTTTGAAATTTTTTTTATAATCTTTAAAATTACTTCAGGAATAAATTGATATAATCCAGGCCAATCATTTTTATTATAAGGCCAAGCAATCCAAACTGAATTTTGAGACTCCCATTCAGCCGGCATTCTAAATCCATTAAAGTTTTCATTCATCTGCAGGATTTTTTAGTATGCCTTTATAAAAATCGATTCTTCTATCTCTTAAAAAAGGCCAATGCTCTCTGGCTGAATCAATTTTTTTATAGTTTATTTCACGAATTAATATTTCTTCTTTTTTATTCCCAAGTTTTCCAATTATTTGCCCACTAGGATCTATGATCATTGAGTTTCCCCAGAATTCTATTTTCTTCTTACCTTTTTTTTCTGTTCCAACTCTATTTATAGCAACCACATAAGTACCATTTGCGATTGCGTGAGATTTTTGCATTGTTATCCAAGAGTCTAGTTGAGATTTTCCAAATTTTTTTTTCTCTTTAGGATGCCATCCAATAGCAGTAGGGTAAAAAATTATTTGTGCACCTTTAAGTGCAGTCAATCTTGCAGCTTCTGGAAACCATTGATCCCAACAAATTAAAGGTCCAATTTTACCAAATTTTGTTTTAACAGATTTAAAACCTAAATCTCCAGGAGTAAAATAAAATTTTTCATAATAACCAGGATCATCTGGTATATGCATTTTTCTATATTTCGATAAAATTTTACCTTTCTCGCTAATAACGATACTAGTATTATGATAGAAGCCATGTGTTTTTTTTTCAAATAATGAAATCATTAATACTATTTGTAAATCTTTGGCCAATTCACAAAATATTTTTGTAGTTTTGCCAGGTATTTTTTCCGCTAGCTTAAAGTTGGAATGACTTTCTGTTTGACAAAAATAATTTGATAAAAATAGTTCTGGTACACAAATTATTTTAGCTCTTTTTGATGCTGCTTTTTTTATATTTTTAATAGCTGAATTTATATTTTTTTGAATATTATCTGAAATTTTACTTTGAATAATTCCAATTTTTACTTTTTTGATCATCTATCAAAATATTTTGGAAAAGTTTTTTCTGTCTCTATTTTTCCATTCTCCAGTATGATAGGCGTCACTTGCTATTAATGGTAAAACACTGGTAGCTTCAGCAAATACCATTTGTTCTTTGGTAGTATCAACCTTACCCCATGAACTTGCTTCTTTTAATGTTGAACTACTGCAAGCTCCATCTCTTGAGTCAGCAACAGTAATTTGTATTGCATATTTGTGCATATCTACATTTTTTCCCAAAAGTTCAGCACAAATTACCGTGTCTTGTATAAAGTTTTTAGGAACTCCACCACCAATCATGAATAATCCCGACCCTTTAGATTTAATTTTAATCTCTGTTAATTCTCTAAATTCTCTAATTGAGTCTATTGTAATATGATTTTTTGGATTTCTCTCTTGATGCATGACTAATCCAAAACCTGCACTTGAGTCTGTAAATGCAGGACAGAATATAGGTACATCGTTATCAAAAGCTGTTTCAATTAAAGAACCTTTCTTTTTAGAATTAGTTTTTAGATATTTGCCAATCTCTTTTATAAATTCTCTCGATGTGTAAGACTTCGGCTCAAGTTTATCTGCTATTTCTCCTATTGTTTTATCACAAACCTGGAGCTCCTCTTCATCGATGTAAGTATCATAAATCCTATCTATATAATTGTCTCTAAGTTCATTATCATTTTGATATTGTGATCCTTGGTAATGTTTAAATCCAAGCGCTTCAAAAAAATCCATATCTATTATAGATGCTCCAGTTGCTACAATTGCATCTACCATGTTGTATTTAACCATATCTCTATAAATATGCATACATCCAGCGGCAGAAGTAGACCCTGCAAGAGTTAAGAATATTGTACAATCTTTATCTTTAAGCATTTCATTATATATCTTGGACGCATTAGCAGTTTCTCTTGAAACAAAAGACATTTTTTCCATAGAAGATATAATTTTTCTAGAGTCAAAAGATGTAATATCAATATGTTCAACCTCTTTACTTAAAAAGTCTTTTTTTCTGTTATGATTAAGATTTTTTGAATCTGACATTATGCAACAAGAAACTCTTTATTTGTTTCTTTGTCATACATCGTCATTATTGGATCATCACAAACTTCGTAAATACTATCAGAATAATATCCATTAAATTGAGTTCTAAATGTCAATCCGTATGCTCCTAATTGACCTAATTCAATGTAATCACCTTCTTTAATATTATTAGGTAGAATAAAAGGTCCCTTCATATAATCCATGCTATCACATGTTGGTCCATAAAAATCAAATGAAGTCAATTTTTTTGATATAATTCTTCCACTTGTAATTATCCTTGATGGATAAACTATATTAGGCACACCTGCATCAAATAAAGTTCCGTATGTTCCATCATTAATATATAGCTTTTGTTTTTTTCTTAAGTTTACTCTCACAATTGTCGAACCACTTTCTGCAACAATTGCTCGACCTGGCTCGCATATAATTTCTGGTTTTTTTTCTAATTTTAATTTATTTAATGAATTTTTTATTTCCTCAAAATAAGAGTCTAATGATTGAGGAACTAAGTCAGGATAGATTGTTGGAAATCCTCCACCTATATTTATAACATCTGGAACTATTTTTGTTTTTTTTATTATATATTTAATTTCATTAATCCCTTTTGAATAGGATATTGGATGCATACATTGCGAACCTACATGAAAACTTAATCCTATTTTTTTTGCATACTGTTTTGTTAATCTATAAAGCCCTATTGCTTCAGAAGTTTGTGCGCCAAATTTTTTAGATAAATCTATTTCTGCGTGTTCATTAGAAACTGCAACTCTCACAAATAACTCTAAATCCTTAGCTTGATTAGTACTATTAAGAATTTTTATTAATTCATCTTTTGTATCTATTGCAAAAGTCTTAATATTATATTTGAAATATGCTTCGTTTATACTTTCCTTGCTTTTTACAGTATGCATGTAGGAGCATTTTGCATCTGGGCTAACACTTCTAATTGCCTCAACTTCTTTAATTGAAGCGATATCAAAATCATTAATTCCGCTTTCCACTATAGTTTTTAATACTAATGGATGCGGGTTAGTTTTAACTGCATATAGGATTTTACCAGGAAATTTATTCTGAAAAAATTTAGAAGCTATGTTTATAGAATCTCTTCTAATACAATAAACAGGTTCTGTTGGTTTCAGTTGATTTACTAATTTATCAACTGATTTAAATTTTTGCATTTAAAGCTCCAAAAAAAATTTAACAAAAAAAACCGGCATAACTGCTATGCAAGTTTATATAAAACGAGCATTTATGCTGAAAATGAGCCAATGTAAAGTAAAAATGTACCCTTGAAATAATTTAGAATGTTTCCATATTAGGTCCATGCCAGAAGCAGAAGTATTAAAAAAAATAACAGAATTTGAGGATAAATCTCTACTTATAGTAGATGATGATAACCCTTTTAGAGAAAGACTAGCTCGAGCAATGGAGAAAAAGGGCTTTTCTGTTTCACAAGCAGAGGGTGTAAAAATTGGAATAGAGTCTGTGAAATCAAAAAAACCTGCTTTTGCAGTTGTTGACTTGAGACTAAACGATGGAAACGGACTAGAAGTTGTAAAAGAAATCCAGAAAAATAACTCAGAGAGCAGAATAGTTATGCTTACTGGTTATGGAAATATACCAACTGCAGTAGCAGCCATTAAAGAAGGTGCAATAGACTATTTAGCTAAACCAGCAGATGCAGATGACGTAGAAAAAGCACTTTTAGCTGATCCAAATAAAAAAGCTGCTCCACCAGAAAATCCAATGTCCGCTGATAGAGTTAAATGGGAACATATTCACAGAGTTTTTGAATTATGTAACAGAAATGTATCTGAGACTGCAAGAAGACTTAAAATGCATCGAAGAACACTTCAAAGAATTCTATCAAAAAGATCTCCAAGGTAATTCTAAATATACTTTCTAAGTTTAATAATTTTATTAACTAAAGCTGTTAGTAATAATATCTTAAATAATTCAGCATAAAGAAATGGGTAAACACCAAATTCTAATATTGGTTTATCCCAACCGATTAAATTTCCAAGCCACAAAATACCCAAAATATATATTACTGATGTTGCAATTATAATTTTTAAAAAATTTAATATATGGTTTTTATCATATGTAAATATGCCTGCTATCAGACATGCAAATATAAAACCAATTAAATATCCCATTGTGGGACCAACAAAATAAGCTAATCCTATACCTTTCTCTGGTGTGTTAGAAAATACCGGTAATCCCATAATTCCTTCTATCAAATAAAAAACTACCGAAAGCACCCCGACTTTATATCCAAAGAAAATTCCTAAAAACAAAACTATAAATGTTTGCATAGTCATAGGAACTGGATAAAAAGGTATTTTAATTTTTGCAGATATTGTCAATAAAATAGAACCTATTAATGCAAATATTATGATTTTAATTATTTTATTATTAGAAATTGAATTTACTAATTCCATTAGCTTTAAATTACTATTTTAATAAAGTTTAATCCACTAATATTTATTAACAGGATGTTTTATTCTTACTATAATACGTCAATTTATTATAAATTAAATTATGGGTAAAATTAAAAAAACAGATCATTTCTATCTTATTGATGGGTCCGGATACATATTTAGAGCCTATTATGCATTGCCACCATTAACACGAAAAAGCGATGGTTTGCCAGTAGGAGCAGTAAGTGGATTTTGCAACATGCTGTTTAAATTATTAGAGGACTCTAAATCTAGCGAAAATTTAGAAAAACCAACTCATTTTGCAGTAATCTTTGACTCTGCAAGAAAGAATTTTCGAAACGAAATATATTCAGATTATAAAGGAAATAGGTCTGATGCTCCCGATGATCTAATTCCACAATTCGATTATATCAGAAAGTCAGTATTAGCATTCAATTTACCCTCTATAGAAATGTTAAATTACGAGGCTGATGATTTGATAGCCACCTATGTAGAGCAAATATTAGACGAAGGTGCAAAGGTTACAATTGTATCATCTGACAAAGATTTAATGCAACTTTTCAAAAAAAAAGTTCGTATATACGATCCAATGAAGAATAAATTTATATCTAATGACGATGTAATCAATAAATTTGGGGTTGGTCCGGATAAAGTAATTGATGTTCAATCACTAGCAGGGGATAGTACAGACAATGTACCTGGTGTTCCAGGTATTGGTGTAAAAACAGCAGCAGAATTAATTAAGGAATATGGAAATTTAGAAAACCTTCTCAAAAACGCAAATAAAATAAAACAGAATAAAAGAAGAGAAACACTTTTAGAAAATAAAGATAAGGCTCTAGTAAGTAAAAAACTGGTCACATTAAAAAATGATGTTCCGGTGAAAGACAAATTAACTGACTTTGTTTTAAAAAAAGTAGACGTAGATAAGTTATACAATTTTTTGAGAGAAATGGAATTTAATAGGTTATTGAGTTCAGCAATTTCGACATATGGTCAATCCAAATTTAGTGATGAAATAGAAGTCAAAAAAGAAACATCTAAAATATCAAAAGATAAATATTTTTTGATAAAAAATTTATCTGAAATAAAAGATTGGATGCAAGAAGCCGAAGAAGCTGGTGAATTTTCTATTGATACTGAAACAGATTCTCTTGACCCACATCAGGCAAATTTAGTTGGTATCTCAATTTCTAGCAAAATAGGTAAAGCTTGTTACATTCCAACAGGTCATATTGATAAAAATAATCTAAATGAAAAAGATGTTTTGAAAATTTTAAAACCATATTTAGAGGATAAAAGTTTAAAAAAAATTGGGCAAAATATTAAATTCGATTACATAATATTTCGTAGAAGGGATATAGATATTCAAAGCATGGAAGATACAATGTTGATGTCATACGTTTTAGATGCTGGGAAAAATAGACATAATATGGATACCCTTTCAGATATTCATCTTGGTCACAAAACAATTAAATATAAAGATCTCGTTGGATCTGGAAAAAAAGAAATTAAATTCAGTCAAGTAGAGTTAAATATTGCAAAAGATTATGCGGCAGAAGATGCTGATATAACTTACCGTTTATATAAAATATTTTTGAAATCGCTTAAATCAGAAAAATTACTAAATATTTATGAAATTTTCGAAAAACCTTTAATTAAAATTTTAGCATCAATGGAAATCAATGGCATAAAATTGGATAATAATTTTCTTAAAAAATTATCTGTTAAGTTTGAAAAAAAACTTCAAGATTTAGAAAAACAAATTTTTAAAATTTCAAAAAAAAAATTTAATATTGCATCGACTAAACAGTTGGGTGAAATAATGTATAATGACCTCAAAATTGCATCGCTAAAAAAGACTAAAAAAGGGAGTTTTGCAACTGGTGCCGCAGTTCTAGAGGATTTAGCTTACAAAGGGAATGAATTTCCTAAATTGGTTTTAGAATGGAGGCAATCTAGTAAATTGAAAAATACATATTCAGATTCTTTGCCAGAGCATTTAAATCCCAATACAAAAAGAGTGCATACATCTTTTCTGTTAGCAGCAACTACAACAGGTAGACTTGCATCTAGTGATCCAAATTTACAAAATATTCCTATTAAAACTGAGGAGGGCAAAGATATTCGTAAAGCCTTCATATCAGAAAAAAATAAAAAACTTATATCAGCAGACTATAATCAGATCGAAATGAGAATTTTGGCTGATCTAGCTGATGTAAAAGAACTAAAAAAAGCTTTTAAAAATAATGAGGATATTCATTCATTAACCGCTAGCCAGGTTTTTGGTTCAGACATAAAAAAAATTGATACTGATATGAGGAGAAAAGCAAAAGCTATTAATTTTGGAATAATTTATGGAATATCTCAATATGGTTTGGCCAAACAAATTGGTGTATCAAACAATGAAGCCGAAGAATTTCTAAATTCATATTTTATTAAATTTCCAGAGATTAAAGAATACATGAATAACACAATTAAATTCTGTAGAAAAAGTGGATATGTAAGAAATATTTTTGGTCGAAAAACTCATATTCCAGGAATCAACGACAAAAATTTTAATGTTAGAAATTTTCAAGAAAGGGCAGCTATAAATGCACCTATCCAAGGATCTGCATCAGAAATAATGCGACTTGCTATGATTAGAATCAACGATGAGCTTGATACTAAAAAAACAAATGAATTTAATATGTTGCTTCAAATTCACGATGAATTGATTTTTGAGGTAATTGATAATGGTACTAAATCTGCTTCTAAAAAGATTAAAGATATTATGACAAGTGTGAAAGATAGTGATTTGCATTCATTTTCAATACCATTATCAGTAGATGTAAACATAGGTGATAACTGGGGAGAGCTTCATTAATAAACATTTAATTGCCCAATTTTAAACATTTTAGTATTTTTATAGTTAAACATGAAACAAACAATTGCCCTTGTTGATGATGATAGAAATATATTAACTAGTTTAAGTATTGCTCTAGAGAAAGAGGGTTTTAATATTCAAACTTATTTGGATGGGGAAAGTGCCTTAATAGGCTTGTCAAGAAATCCCCCAGACCTTGCAGTTATAGATATTAAAATGCCAAGAATGGATGGAGAAGAATTGTTAAAAAAATTGAGAAAAAAAACATCTATGCCCGTTATCTTTTTAACTTCAAAAGATGAAGAGGTGGATGAGCTCTTAGGACTAAAACTAGGGGCTGATGATTTTGTAAAAAAATCAGGTGGCTTTTCAACTAAAGTTCTTATTGAAAGAATTCGTGTCCAACTTAGAAAAAAAGATAATAATTTAGAGGATAATAGAAATATAATTTCACATGGAAAATTAAAACTTGACCCTTCACAGCTAGAGTGTGAATGGGATGGCAAGCAATTACCAGATAAATTAACAACAACAGAATTCTTAATTGTAAAGGAATTAGCAAAAAGACCTGGAATTATTAAAGAAAGATCTCAATTAATGGATGTTGCTTACAGAGAAGACACAGATATTGAAGATAGAACAATAGATAGTCACGTAAAAAGGATTAGAAAAAAGTTTAAAAAAGTAGATAATAACTTTTCAGCGATAGAAACCAGATATGGTAGTGGTTATCGTTGGAATGTTAAATAATGGCTGCTTCAAAATCTAATAATCAATCTATTTTAAAAAAATTCTTAGTTATCAACTTTATTGTTTTTTTAGTGATAGGTGTATTAACATTATTTTACCTTAACACAGTAAAACCTACGCTCATTAAAAATAAAACTGCTTCGCACATAAAAATTATTGATAATACAACAGAAAATATTGATCGTTTAAAAATAAATTTCTCATCTGAAGATATTAGAGAGTTTTTGTTTTCCACTAAATTTTTATTTCAAAGTATAGATAGAGTACAGATATTTGATAGTGAATTTAATCTATTAGGAGATACCGACACATTAGACTTAGATCCAAATGCTTTCTCAAGAAGTCTAAACATAATTGAAATGAGTGACTTAAATAATCAAAGTATTCAAAATAAGAATTTGGAAGAGAGTAATAAAAGCTTTGAAAGTAAAGAAATATTTGAAGATTTAAAAAAGTACTCATATTCATCAGATTATGGAAAACCGTTAACTTACTCTAAAGAAAACTATGATCAATTTTTATTAGTAACTGTTAAAAATGTAGTCAGTGAAAACAAAACAATAGGCTATTTAGCTATTACTGAAAATGCCAATGAAATAAAGGTTGCAATAGATGAAAGAAGAAATTTTATAATCAGAACTGCTTTGCTTGTCGCATTAGTAATTTTAATTTTTTCATATGTATTAAATAGATACTTCTTAAAACCAATTAAAAATTTGGTTCAATATACAAATATTATAAAAAACAAAAGTAAGGAAAAGACCAATATTGGAAATATAAAAAAAAGAAATGATGAATTAGGAAAATTATCAAATTCTCTTGATGAAATGACTAATGAATTAAACAAAAGAATTACTACAGCAGAAAATTATTCAACAGATCTTTTGCATGAAATCAGAAATCCTTTAGCATCTCTAAAAAGTGCTTCTGAGATAATTTCTGAAACAAATGATAAATCTCAAAGAAACAAATTAATTAATATAGTATCACATGACGTAGAGAGAATTGAAAGATTAATAACTGATTACTCTCAAATGCTAAGAGATGAGGCTGCAATTTCCTCTGAGAAAATGCAAAAATTAAATTTAAAAGAAATTGCTCAATCTGTTGTTGACGATTTTAACAGTATCTATGAAACAAAAAAATCGATTGGAATTAAATTGAAATCTAATGGAATTAAAAATTATAGTATCTTAGGGATAGAAAATAGAATTGAACAAATTATTGCAAACTTATTAGAAAACTCAATTTCTTTTAGTGAAAATAATCAAGAAATTACTGTTGAAATATCAAAAGATAAAAATGACAAAATTAAATTAGTTGTCGTTGATCAGGGATCTGGATTTAGTGAAAAGGATACAAATAAGATATTTAATAGATTTTATAGTAATAGACCTGAAAACTTTGGAGAACATTCGGGTTTGGGATTAAATATTGTCAAAAATTTAGTTGAAATTCATGGTGGTGAAATCAACGCATCTAATAATAAAGATAAAGGGGCAAGAATTGAAATAATTTTCCCAGAAGCATAAATCTTTGTTGATATATTAAGTGAAATTGTTAAAAGCCTCTTTCTATGGAAGATTTTAAAGTAAAAGATATATCCCAAGCGGAATTTGGAAGAAAAGAAATTTCACTGGCTGAAACTGAAATGCCAGGATTAATGGCTCTTAGAGAAGAATATAAGGGTAAAAAACCTCTAAATGGAGCTCGGATTGTTGGTTGTTTACACATGACAATACAAACAGCTGTCTTAATAGAAACTCTAGTTGAGTTAGGAGCCGAAGTAAGATGGTCCTCATGTAATATTTTTTCGACACAAGACCATGCAGCAGCAGCAATTGCAAAAGCTGGCATTCCTGTATTTGCTTGGAAAGGCGAAACAGAAGAAGAATATTGGTGGTGTGTAAAGCAAACTATTGAAGGAAAAGATGGCTGGAAACCAAATATGATACTTGATGATGGTGGCGATCTTACAGCATTGATGCACAAAGATTATAAAGAATTATTAAATGATGTTAAAGGTTTATCAGAAGAGACAACTACAGGAGTTTTAGCATTAAAAAAAATGGAAAGTGAAGGCAATTTACTTGTCCCAGCAATAAATGTTAATGACTCAGTAACAAAATCTAAGTTCGACAATTTATATGGTTGCAGAGAAAGTTTAGTTGATGGAATTAAAAGAGCTACTGACGTCATGATGTCAGGCAAGGTAGCTATTGTAGCTGGATTTGGAGATGTTGGAAAGGGAAGCGCTGCTTCTCTTCGTCAAAGCGGTGCAAGAGTTATGGTTACAGAAACAGACCCAATTTGTGCTCTCCAAGCTGCAATGGAAGGTTATGAAGTAGTTTTAATGGATGAGATGATAAAAGAAGCCGACATTGTTGTTACGGCAACAGGAAATAAAGATATTGTGACAGCTGACCATATGAGAGAAATGAAAGATAGAGCAATTCTATGCAATATTGGTCACTTTGATAATGAAATCCAAGTAGATGCTCTTAAAAATTATAAATGGGATGAAATAAAACCACAAGTTCACGAAATTACATTGCCGGATGGAAAAAGAATTATTTTATTAGCAGAAGGTAGATTGGTTAATCTTGGATGTGCAACAGGACACCCAAGTTTTGTAATGAGTGCTTCTTTTACAAATCAAGTAACAGCTCAGATAGAATTATGGAATAACTCAGATAAATATGAGAAAAAAGTATATGTTTTACCTAAACATTTAGATGAGAAAGTAGCTAGACTTCATTTAGAAAAAGTTGGAGCTAAATTAACCAAACTATCAGATGATCAAGCAAAATATATAAGCGTAACACCAGAAGGACCTTATAAACCAGATGCCTATCGCTACTAAAAGTAGCAAAATAGATATTTCAAAAGAAATTATCACACAAAAAATTGCTGAAAAAATTGCAAGTAAAGTTAGTAAAAATACAACTTTGCTTTTTTATGGAAATATCGGAGTAGGTAAGACTACATTTATCAGGTATCTAATCAATTATCTTCAAACAAAAAATGGTTTAGAAAGAACAGAAATACCTAGTCCAACTTTTAATATTATAAATGAATATGAGATTAATTCCATGATTGTTAGACATTTTGATCTTTACAGAATTAAAGATAAAAAAGATTTAAATAATTTAGGAATTAATGAAAATTTAGAAGATTATGCTAGACTAATTGAATGGCCTGAAATCTTAGGTAAAAATATTGAAAGTACTTTTACATTAAAGTTTGAATATGATGAAAAGCTTGAAAATAGGTACTTAATTATATCTAATAATATTGATTTTGATTTTAATGAATTTGAAAAAATTTAAAAAGTTATCAGGAGATGCATCTTTTAGACAATTTTATAGAACAAATAATTCAGTATTAGTTTATAGCAAAATTCAAAAGCGATCAAACTTGTTGAATTATGATGCTGTTAACAAAATATTGATTAAAAATAAAATATTAGCACCAGGTTTAATTAGTCAAAATTATAAAAAAAACTTCATAGAAATTGAGGATTTCGGCAATAAAAACATGTTGGATAAAATTAAATCTTCAAAAACTAAATTAAATGAATACAAAAAAATACTAAAAATTTTATATCAAATTCAAAAAATCAAAAATTTTAAAACTCAAAATTTTCTTAAGAAAAAATTTAATTTATCAAACTATTCAAAAGCTAAAATACTTAAAGAATCGTACCTTTTTTTGGATTGGTACTTACCAGCAAATAAATTAATTATTCAAAAAGGATATATAAAAAAAAATCTCAAAAAAATAATAGATAATTTGTATTTAAACTTAAAAATCAAACAGAAAGTATTTGTACATAGAGATTTTCACGTCTCAAATATGATGTTTTATAAAAATAAAATCGCTTTAATAGATAGTCAAGATGCAGTCCTAGGTAATCCAGCATATGATTTAGCCTCACTTATAGATGATGTAAGAATTAAAACTTCAAATAGTTTTAAGTCAAATATTTTAAAAGTATTTCTTAGTAAATTTAAGTATAAAAATGAATCTCAATTTATTAATGATTTTGAAATTTTATCTGTTTTAAGAAATCTAAAAATTATTGGTATATTCACAAGACTTGCAAATAGAGACAAAAAAAAGAAATATTTAAAATTAATACCTTATGCATGGAAATTAATTGATAATCGTATGAAAAATAATTCAAATTTTAATGATTTAATAAATTTTCTAAAAGAAAATCCAAAAATAAAAATAAAATGAAAATTAAAACAGCAATAATTTTATGTGCAGGCTTTGGAAAAAGATTAATGCCATTAACTGAGAAAACCCCAAAACCACTCTTAAAAATTAATGATACTAGCTTATTAGAAAATACTATAAATTTGATAAAAGTATTAGAAATAAAATCTTTAAAAATTAATACTTTTTATTTAAGTGAGAAAATTAAAGATTTTATATTTTCAAATAATTTTGGTTTAGAAATTCAAATCATAGAAGATGGTGCTGAAATATTAGATACAGGGGGTGGTCTTTTAAATGTTGTAAATAATTTAGTTGAAACAGATTTTATAGTTTTTAATCCTGATACAATTTGGAACACTGAATATGCAAATGAAATTAAGCAGATGGAAAATATATATTTTAAAAATAACTTAGAAAATATTTTAATGGTTGTAAAAAAAGATTTAAGTTTTGATAAAAGACTTAAAGGCAATTTTTCTCTTACTGGTAATAATTTAAATAAAAATAATGATAAAAATTATATTTACACGGGATGTCAAATTTTAAATAAAAATATTTTAAAAAATGTATCAAAAAAAATATTCTCAATGAATGAGATTTGGGACAACCATATTGAAAAGGAAAATTTGCATGGTTTCGAAAGTAATATTGAATTTCTACATTTGACAGATAAAGAGATTTACGAAAAACTTTTGCAAAAAGGTTAGAATTTAATTAAATCCCTAGATCTACTCTGATCGAGGTATTTAGCTTCTTTTATATTCTTTTTTTCAAATTTCAAAAGTAGAGGATTTCCGGTTGGTATTTCAAGTTTGGAAATTTCATTGTCGTCAATTTTAAATAAATATTTTAAAAGCGATCTAATAGAATTTCCATGAGCAGATATAATTGTGTTATCGTGTAAATTTTTCTCTATGTTTTCAACGAAATAGGGCACAACTCTATCATAAGTATCTTTTAAGGACTCTGTATCTGGAATTAAGTTACGAGGTATATCATTATAAATACTTATATTTTTTGGATGATATGGACTATGTGTGTTCAATGGTTTCGGCGGATTATCCCAAGATCTTCTGAATTTGTGAACTTCTTCTTCTCCTAATTTTTTTCTCATTTCATCTTTATTTAATCCTGTAAGTGACCCGTAGTGCCTTTCATTTAATTGCCAGGCCTTAATTATATTATTTGGTTTTACTCTGATAGTATTTAAAATGAGCTTCAAGGTATCAATCGATCTTAGTTGATATGAAGTATAAAAATGTTTTATTTCTAAATTTAATTTTTTTATAAACTCTCCAGCTTTACAGGCTTCTAATTTACCTTGTGGTGCGAGCTCAACGTCGACCCATCCTGTGAATTTGTTTTCTAAATTCCATTCGCTTTGACCATGTCTAACAAGTATTAAGTGACTCATTTGTGAAAATTTAATATAGATTAACTATGAATTACTTAAAGCAGTTTTTTTATCTGTCTAACGTAGTTTTATTTATTTTTTACTTATATCCCGGTAGTATTTTTGGATGTTTTATTTATAGTGATTGTAAAATTCAACCACAATTAACAAGAGATTTTTTAGTATCTTCAAATCATGTTTATGTTTTCTTTATTATATCAATTCTAGGATTAATTGTTTTTAAACATAAATTAAAAAATATATTTATATATCTTATTTGTATTTCTATTGTTTTAGAAATTCTGCACTTAATAATTCCAGAAAGAGGATTTGAATTAGGTGATTTGTTTGGTAATATAATAGGCGTATTTATATCATTTTTAGTTTTTAAAATAATTTATAAAGGTAGATTGCAATGAGTTCATTCGATGAAAGAAAAAAAGGTTTTGAAAAAAAATTTGCTCATGATGAGGAAAAACAATTTAAAATTAATGCAAGAAAAAATAAATAT
Organism: uncultured Pelagibacteraceae bacterium; assembly: GCA_902617415.1. Taxonomy (GTDB): domain Bacteria; phylum Pseudomonadota; class Alphaproteobacteria; order Pelagibacterales; family Pelagibacteraceae; genus Pelagibacter. The sequence goes on from CACMWQ010000001.1 coordinate 92,216, forward strand.
TTAGGAGAGTGGGCCTCACAAATTCTTGGATATGATGAGGAAAAAAAAAATCAATATATTCAAGATATAATTAAAGCAGATTTTGCTGAGGCAGGTGATGAAGATGTGTATAGAAAACTTTATGGAGATTTAAAAGATAAAAATATATCCGAAGATCAAATTAGAAAAAAAATGCAAGAATGTAATGAAAAAGCAACTACCGAAGTTAGTTAGTTTTCTATTTTTATTTACATTTGTAGCAACAAATTACTTACTATCGGAAACAATCCTAATTTCAGATAAGATTAAAATAATTGATGGTGATACAATTTTATTAGATAATAAAAAAATTCGTTTTTCAGGTATAGATGCTCCAGAAACTAAATTTAAAGGGAAGCAACAGTTTTGCTTAAAAAATAAAAAAAAAATTAGTTGTGGAAAAATTTCAAAAAATTCTCTTACAGAAAAAATTATAAATAAAAAATTAAAATGTCTAATAGAGCCACAAAAGGACTATTTTGGTAGGTATTTAGGTGAGTGTTTTATCAATAATGAAAGTATTTCAGCTTACATGGTAAGAAATGGATTAGCCTTTGACTATCCAAAATATTCGAAAAAAAAATATTCTAAAGATCAAATTTATGCAAAAAACAATAAGTTAGGTTTATGGAGTATGGAATTTGATTATCCATGGATATGGAGAAAAAATAATAGATAATTTATATTAAACTGTGATTCTTTTTAGAAAGTATTTTTTATTTTTTGGTCTATTATTTATAACTGCTTGCTCATCGATACCACAAAATACAGCAGATGGCTGTTCAATTTTTTCTGAGAGATATCTTTGGTATAAACATGCGAAAAAAACTGAAAAAAAGTGGGGAACACCAATCAACTTACAATTAGCAATAATAAAAATGGAATCTGACTTTGATTGGCTTGCTAAGCCTGCGCGTCAAAAATTATTTAAAGTTATACCTTATAAAAGACCTTCTAGTTCATTTGGATACTCACAAGCTATTAAAGGTACTTGGAAACAATATAAAGATGAGACTGGAAATAAATATGCTTTAAGAACTAGATTTAAAGATAGTGTTGATTTTATTGGCTGGTATACAAACAAAACGGAAAAAATTTTAAAGGTTTCAAAAAAAGATGCTTTCAGACAATATATTGCTTATCATGAAGGCTGGGGAAATTATAAAAATTATAAAAACAATCAGAAAGTTATAGTATTGGCAAAAAAAGTAGAGGGTTATTCAAATAAATTCAAGAAGCAGCTTAATAAATGTAGTAAATCTTTGACTACTAGAAAATATATTATTTTTTAATCAACTGCTTTTCTAGCTCCAGATCTACTGCATCTATTCTCTTGGTATTTTTTGCTAGTGTTAAATACATGGTTGGCGTCACATATAATGTAAAGAATGTTGAAATAATCATTCCACCAAAGATTGTTGATCCAACCGCTAATCTAGACGCCTCACCTGCGCCAGGACCTATGTTACCTACTATAAGAGGCAACATTGCAATCATGGTACTTAATGAAGTCATTATGATTGGTCTTATTCTTAACTTGCAAGCTTCCATCAATGCTTCCTCAATTTTTGCACCTGTTGTTCGAATTTGATTAGTATAGTCGACGATTAAAATACTATTTTTAGTGGATATACCGATCAATATAATCAAGGCGATTTGTGAAAATATATTTATCGAACTATTTAGGAATAAAATGAATACAAGACCTCCAAAAACTGCAAGAGGCACAGTCAATATTATAATAAAAGGATGGACAAACGAGTTAAAAGTAGCAGCCATTACTAAATATGCAGTTATTAATGCTAAAGCGAAAATAAGAAATATTTCGTTACTAGTCTCTTTTAGTTCTTCGGACTTACCTTTCCAAGTTATTTGATTTTGAGGAGCAACTCTCAACATTACTTCTTCTAAATATTTTATAGCTTCAGACAATGTATATTCTTCAGATAAAGCTGCCGATATAGTTACTGCTCGTTGTCTATTATATCTAGGTAATGATTCAGCAGTTCCTTTCTCTTCAAATTCTACCAAACTTGCAACAGACACTAATTTTCCTGTAGTTTCAGATCTTACAAAAATCTTTGATAAACCATCTTTATCTCTTCTATCTGCTAAATACTGCTGAAGAATAATAGGATATTCTCTTCCTTCTTTATTATATGTTGTAACCCTCTTTCCACCGTATAATGTTTCTAGTGTTCTGCCTATATTCTCTATTGAAACTCCTAAATCATTTGCTCGATTTTTATTTGTGATTAATTTTACTTCAGGTTTATTTTTTGTGTAATCACTTTCAATTCTAAACATATTTCTATTTCTTCTTAGCTCTCTTAAAACTTGGTTTTGAATTTGTTCTAACTCTTCATAACTTGTCCCATAAATCACCATTTGAACTGGTTTATTGTAGCTAGAAACTCTTATAGATTGAGGTGATATAGGAAACGCAAACGTTTCTGGCACACTAACAACTTGACCAATAGCCTCTCTTAAAACAACTTGTGTACTCTTTTCTCTATTTTTCCATTCATCTAAAAGTGCAATTATAATAAAAGTATTATATGAAGTTGCGGACTTACCAAAACCAGGTACCCTCATAATTAATCTTTGGTAAGGGCTGTCTTCTGCTTGTAACAATTTTAATATTCGTCCCTCAATTATTTGGGCTTTTTCTTGTGTGTACTCGAATGAACTTCCTTCATCAGTAGAACCAATTATTAAATAAGCCCCTCTATCTTCTAATGGTATCAACTCTTTTTTAGTAAAGTTAAATAAATAAACTGAAGCTGCAATTAATAGAATTATAAATATCGAAATTGTTTTCTGTTTATTAATCCAAAATTTTAAAGTATCGGTATAAAATTCTGTAAAAGATTTAAATCCATTATTGAATTTTTTTACAAAAAAATTAATTTTTTCTTTTTTATTTAAAAACTTACTTCCTAACATTGGTGAAAGAGTTAAAGCTACAAACGAAGAAACAACTATTGAGAACGATAGTGCTATTGCAGTTTCCTTAAACAAGGTACCAGCTATACCCTCAATAAAAATTAAAGGTAAAAAAACTGCAACTAAAATTAAAGTTGTAGCTATTATTGCAAATGTTATTTGTCTTGAGCCTTTATAAGCAGCTACAAGTGGCGTTTCTCCTTTTTCAATTCTTGTATAAATTGCATCTGTCATTATTACAGAATCATCAGTTATTATTCCAATTGCTAAAATAAAACTTAGGAGAACAAATATATTTATAGAAAGATCAAATATATATAAACCTAAAAACGAACCAATTAAACTTACTGGCAAAGCTACAGCTGGTACAATTACAGCTTTTAGGTTTCCTAAAAACAAGTAAATTATTACCACAACCAAAATAAAAGCAATAATTAAACTTTTATAAACTTCCTGTATTGCAGTTCCTACATAAGTTGCTCTATTAAATGCTATTTCTAACTTTAAACCATCTGGTAAAGATTGATTTAAAACGTTTATTTTCTCTTTAATTTGATTTGAAAGTTCGACAGTTGATGCTCCACTTTTTGCGTATATTCCAATGCCAACTGTTCTTAAATTAGCTGCATTTTTTCTTTGAGCTTTAAATAAAGTTTTCTCAGAAACTGGACCAAGCTCAATATTTGCAATATCAGAAAGGGTTGTGACTTTATCTTTGTTTTTCTTAAGAGGAAGCTGCTTGATTGTTTCAATGTTTGAGTAAGACTTATCAATATTAAGAGTTAAATCTTTGTTACTAGCTTCTAAAGTTCCAGCGGGGATATTTATATTTTCATTTCTTAATGCTCTCTCGACTTCCTGAATAGTAAGATTATTGGCTGCTAATTTGATAGGATCTATCCAAACTCTAACACTTAGCTCTCTTAATCCACCGACTAAAATTCTACCAACATTTGGTACACTCGAAAAGGCATCTATAAGATATCTTTCTGCATAATCACCCAAATCTAAATCATTCCAAGTTGGTGACGATAGAGCAACCCACATTGTAGTTGTAAAACCTGCTGCTTGTTTCAAAATTTGAGGTGGGTTAGCTTGATCTGGCAAATTGTCCGCAACTCTTGATACTCTTTCTCTTATGTCATTTGCTGCATCATCTAAATCTATATCTGTATTAAAATAAATATTTATTCTACTTCTTCCATTAAGCGAACTAGAATCAATGTTCTTTATTCCTTCCGCTCCTCCTATAACATCTTCTATTTTTTGTGTTATCTCTTCATCAACAATTTCAGCTGAAGCAGATTTATAATCGGTTTGTACCTGTACCACTGGAGGCTGAATGCCATCTGGTAATTCCCTAACAGGTAATTCCCAAAATACAAAAATTCCAAAAATAATTAGTATCATTGACATTACCCATGCAACGACAGGTCTTTTAATACTAACTTCAGTTATATACATGTATTAATTATTTTTTATTTTCTTGTTTTTCGGAGTCAGACTTTTTAAATATATTTAATTTTTGTAACCACGCAAACATACCATTCTTGTTTTCTTTAGTATCTTTTTTCTTTTTTTCACCCCAGCCAGATTTGTTTTGATTAGCTACTTTAGCACCCTTTTTTATAGGTCTTATTATTAAATTTGGTCTGACTTTTTTTGTACCCTCAGCAACAACTTTGTCACCAACTTTTAGACCATTTAAAACTTCAACAAAACCCAGGTATCTATCTCCGGTATCAATATTTGTTTTTAATACTTTATTTTTTTCGTCAACTTTATAGATAAATATATTATCACCTTCCACTATTGTGCTGGTATCAGGGATACTTAAGCTTTCTCTTGTGTCATATTTTATTGAAATTTCTAAAAATGAGCCAGGCAAAATTTCACCAGATGTATTATCCATTTTTATCCTTGTTGGTAATGATCTAGTATCCTCACTAATTCGACTAGCTAACGAGTCAACTTCACCTTTATAGGTTTTATCTTTGTATCCAGAAAACTTTATATCAACAGGTAAACCAACTTTAATAAATGGTACAAACATTTCAGGTATATCTACATCACAATAAATAATACTGGTATTTTCGAGATTAACTAAGATTGAAGATTTTGAAACTTCGATGTCTTCTGAAAATTCTCTTTTTCCAATTGTTCCATCAAACTGAGCAGTAATTTTTCTATTTTTAAGTTCTGCAATTACATCCCCTTTTTTTACTTTTTGATTAAAGTTGATAGGTTTAAGTATTTCATACTTCTCAATTTTATAGGATTGTGTTTTAAATGGTCTTGCTGTCCCGTACGTGCTTATTAAATTTTCAAAAACTCTATTTTCAGCTACAGTAACAATTATTCCTGGAGGTGGTCTTTTACTAAATTTCTTCTTAAAATGATTTCCAATCATTGTTCTACCAACAATCACTGTAGCTATAATTAAAAAGAAAATTATTATTATGCTTGTAATTTTTGTTGATCTTTTCATATTTTATATTTTACCATATTCAGCCCATGAACCATCATAAATGACTGGAAGATACTTATTATTTACTTGAGAATATGCAAGTGCCAAAACACATGCTGTGATCCCAGAACCGCACGAAAACACTACATTTACTGGGTCATTTAAAGATAAATCTTTAAAATAAGAAGAAATTTCAGATTTACTTTTAAAAGTAAAATCGTCATTGATAAGGGTTTTAAACGGTAAGCAAATTGAATTAGGTATTGAACCACTTCTTACATTTTTTCTTGGGTCTGGAGTTGTGCCATTAAAACGATCTTTGCTTCTCGCATCAACTAAATCAAATTTTTTTTTAATTATATTTTGGTCAATCTGATCTTTGCTCTTAACCATTCCATTATTTTCTTTTGATTTATACCTAGTAGTTTGAATAATTATATTATTAGCAGAGGTAATTCTTTTTTCTTTTTTCCATTTATTAAAACCTCCATCTAAAACATGAACTTTCTTTTTATCATGGCCAAAGTAAATTAAATTAAACCATACTCTGCAAGCACTTAAAACATCAGAATTATCATAAATCACAATTTCGTCTTCGTTAGATATGCCCATAGATGATAGTATATTTTCCCACGACCTAATATCCGTTAACATATGTGGTAAGTCGGTTGATTTATTACAATTTTTGTCGATATCAAAAAAAATTGCATTTGGTATATGTTCTTTATTAAATTCTTCTTTACCACTTCTATTTGTTGCAGGCATATGCCAAGAGCCATCAATTATTTTTACATTTGAGAGATTTTTTTCTAGCCACTCAGTTGATATAAGTGACATTAGAAACTTTTTTCCAAATATTTCTGATGATAATCTTCGGCTTTGTTATAATTTTTTGATTTTGATATTTTGGTAACGATTTTACCCTTAAATTTTTCATTAATTTCTTTCAATACTTTGTTAGCGATTTTATTTTGATTTTCATTATGAACAAATATTTCACTTCTATACTGAGTGCCTACATCTGGACCTTGCCGGTTTAAAGTAGTTGGATCATGAAATTCAAAAAAGTTTCTTATTATTTCCTCATAAGAAATTTTATTATTGTCAAATTCAACTTTAACTACTTCTGCGTGATTGGTGTCACCATAACATACTTCTTTATAAGATGTCTTCTCAGTATTACCTCCACAATATCCAACTTCTGTATTTATTACACCATCTAACTTGCTAAATTTTATTTCGGGTCCCCAAAAACATCCAAGTGCTAAAGTTGCTATTTCCATTGCTAAAAATTTTAATTAATCTAAAGTTATTATCATGCTTTCCAAAAATCAATTAGGCTTTTTTTACATGTTTTTATCAATATGTGCCTTTTCATTTATGGATGTAATAGTCAAATGGTCATCAGATTATCCAATTGGACAGGTAATGTTCTTTAGAGGTCTATTTGGTATTCTGCCAATAATTTTTTTAATTCCTAAGACAAGATTTAGAGATTTTTACAAAACAAATAGACCAGGATTACATTTAATTAGATGTTGTTCAGGACTGATAGCTTTAGCTGCAATATTTTTGGCACTAAGAAACCTACCACTTGCAACAGTGACAAGTATTTCATTTGCTGCACCTATATTTACAACTTTGTTATCAATATTTTTACTAAGTGAGAAAGTAGGAGTATATAGATGGGCTGCAGTATTTGTTGGTTTTATTGGTGTTTTAGTAATTACCCAACCAGGATTTTCTAGCTTAAATATTTATTACATATTTCCAATAATCTTTTGTATTGGAATGTCTTACGTTGCAATTACAATTAGAAAACTTTCATCCACAGAACCAGTCTGGTTGATCTCATTCTTTTTTTCTTTTGCAATTACAATTGTTGGAGTTTTATCAATACCATTTGGGTGGATCATGCCAACTTTCAATGATTTCTTACTATTATGTACAATTGGCTTGTTGGGAGGAACAGCTAATTTATTATTAAGTCAATCATATAAATTATCCGAGGTTTCTCTGGTTACACCTCTTAAATATTTAGGATTAATATTTGCAATATCTTTTGGATATTTTATTTGGGATGAAATTCCCACAATTAAAACATTGATGGGTGCTTCACTGGTAATAATATCATCAATCATTATATTTCGAAGAGAAATATATTTAAATAAACAAGTAACGGTAAGTAGAAATGAGTAAGGCACCGACATATTGGAAAAAAGCTAGAACATATCTTTCAAAAAAAGATAGTATTATGAGATCATTGATTAAAAAATATAAAGATAATAATTTAACTACTAGAAAAGATGTCTTTTATTCTTTATGCAAAAGTATAATAGGACAACAAATAAGTGTTGCTGCTGCAGACTCTGTCTTCAAAAAATTTGAATTGGCATGTAAAAAAAAAATTAATCCAAAAATTGTTTCAAAGCTTAAAACATCACAACTTAAAAAATGCGGTCTTAGTCGTCAAAAAATAAAGGGTATCTTGGAAATGTCTCAAAAATTTAAAGATAAAAGTTTTAATCCAAGATTAATTTCGAAAATGAGCGATGAAGAAGCAATTATATACCTATCAACTTTAAGACAAATTGGAAGATGGTCAGCAGAGATGATTTTGTTATTTACTTATAATAGGTCTAATATCTGGCCAGTTCAGGATATTGGGTTATTAAGAGCAATATCAAATAACTATAAAAAAAAATATTTTCCACCTGAAACTTTTGTAAAAAAGCTTCAAAAAAGATTTTCTCCATACTGCTCTGTTGCCACTTGGTATTTGTGGCGTTCTATTGATGACGATACTATTCAGTATTAGCACCCTCCACAATAAACATATGTCTTTTTGTAGTTTGTTCTGCATAAGACCAAGCTTTTAAATAATCTTCTGATTCATGACAAGACATGGCCATTTCATAACTGGGAAATTCCCAAATGACGGTCCTTAATATTTTGTCACCACTATAATATTTTAGTTTGCCTCCTCTAACTACAGGAGTACCACCAAATTTTTTTATAACTGGTATTGCATTTTCACCATATTTTTTTAGCTTATCTTGATCTGAAATCTCTGTATACAAACTCACCCAATATGCCTTCATATTTGCCCCTTTTTTAAGTTATTCCATTCCCTCAAATATCATATGTTCTCTAATTACATTATCTTTAAGATATGTTCTTGCCTCAACATATTCTTCAGAATCGTAGCATTTTTTGGCAGTTTCCACGTCTGGGAACTCTGCAAGTGCTATTCTAACCATTTCTCTACCCTCAAGTGCAATGTTATTAGCACTTCGAGCTAAAATTTTTCCAGAATGTTTTAATACAGCTTCCTTTGCTTTATCTGCATATTTTTTCATTCTTTCAGGGTCTTTAATTTCACTGTAAGTTGCAATCCAGTAACCTTTCATAATTCTCCTTTTTAATTTTTTTTTTTTATGTTACCAAATTTTATGGCAGAAAAATTAATAATCAATTATGAAGATTATAAATTAGCAGTTGAAAAATTAGCTCTTACAATTGAAAAAAATTACAAACCATCTGTTTTAGTTGGAATAATGAGGGGTGCAGCACCTATAATTGATATGCTATCAAGAATATTTAAATTACCCACTGCTTATGTTGTTATTCAAAGTTATTCTGGAGAAACTGTAGAAAATAAACAGGGCGAACTTATTTTTGCAAGAGACATAAGCTCAATAGCTAAAAATGAAGACTTTAAAAATGTTTTATTAGTTGATGATTTATCCGATACTGGACTTACATTAAATGAAAGTATTAAATGGTTAAAAAATTATACTCCAGTGAAAAACCATATTCAAGAAATAAAAACAGCTTGTCTTTGGAAAAAAAAATCTTCTTCTTTTACTCCAGATTTTTGTCCAATTTTACTTGACGGTGATCCTTGGATAGTTCAACCATCAGAATATTATGATGAAATAGATATTAATGGTTTAAAGAAAAAACATTCATAAAAAAAAGGCCAACTATATAAGTTGGCCTTTTTAATTTTTTTTAAAAATTATTTTGGAATATCTCCTTCAACACCTTTTACATAAACACTCATTCCAGCTAACATTCCATCATCAGCAACTTTCCCTTCTGCTACTAATATATTACCTTTTTGGTCATATATAGGACCTGTGAACGAATGAACTTTTCCTGATGCTAGGTCTTTTTGAAGCTGCTCTACTTCTTTAACTAAGTCAGCACCCATTGCAGAATTATATGGTCCCATAGCTACCATACCTTCCTTTAATCCATGCCATGTGTCTTGCTGATTCCATGTGCCGTCTCTTGCAGCAATAGCTCTTTCAACATAATATGGTGCCCAATCATCTATAATTGAAGTCAAAATTGATTTAGGAGCAAATCTCTGCATGTCACTTGCTTGACCAAATGACCATACACCGGCTTTCTCCGCTGTTTGAACTGGTGCTGTACTATCAGTGTGTTGCATAATTACATCTGCACCTTGATCGATTAAAGCTTGCGCTGCTTCAGCTTCTTTACCTGGATCGTACCAAGTAAACACCCATACAATCTTAGTTTTAATATTTGGATTGACCTTTTGTGCAGCAAGAGTCATTGCGTTAATTCCTCTTATTACTTCAGGAATTGGAAAAGATGCAATATAGCCAATCGTGTTAGTTTTAGTCATTTTTCCTGCAATATGGCCTAAAAGAGTTCTTCCTTCGTAAAATCTTGCAGAATAAGTAGAAACATTTGAGTGTTCTCTCTTATAACCTGTTGCGTGTTCAAATTTTACATTTGGAAAATCTTTTGCAACTTTGTTAGTTGGATCCATATATCCAAAACTAGTTGTAAAAATTAAGTCGTGGCCAGATTGAGCCAGTTGTCTTATCACTCTTTCTGCATCAGCACCTTCTGGAACACTTTCAACAAATGTTGTTTTTATTCCAGCTGCCTCTACAGCGTTTCTACCTTCGTGATGTTGAAATGTCCATCCATGGTCACCAGTTGGGCCAACATAGACAAAACCAACTTTAAAATCCGCATTTGAGTTTACACTAAACCCAAGTAGAAAAATTGCAGAAATTAAATATCTAAAAAAGTTTTTATACATTTTGAATTTCCCCTCTAAATTTTTTTTGTGAAGCATTAAGTTAATCAAAATTCAAAAAAAAAAAATAATTATTTTCGAATAGCTAACATTACTTTTCCTTATAGAATATTCTTCCTAAGGAGGTTGGGGTATTAAGTTTTATTTTTCTACTGTCACGAGAGATTACAACTAAAACTATTATTGTCATCAGATAAGGTAATGCACTTAAGAATTGAACTGGTATTCTAAACCCAATTGCTTGCATATGTAATTGAAGAATTGTAATCCCTCCAAAAATTAAAGCACCAATTAAAACTTTTATAGGACTCCAGGTTGCAAATACAACCAAAGCCAAAGCTATCCATCCTCTTCCAGCTGTCATATTTTCAATCCACTGTGGAGTGTATATTAAAGATAAATATGCACCTGCTAAGCCACACATAGCTCCTCCATAAAGAATACAACAGTATCTAACTAGAATAACATTTATACCTTGATTAGATGCCGAAACAGGCGAATCACCAACAGCTCTAACAATTAAACCTAATTTAGTTTTTTTCAAAAAATAATTAGTTAAAAATGGTAAAGCAAAAGCAAAATATAAAACTATAGAGTGTCCAAATAATATTGGACCAAAAAACGGAATACTTTCTTTTAAACTTGAAAATAAAATTGGAAATTCTTTTCCAGGGATACCAACAAAATTTTTTCCTAACATTGCGGATAAACCAATGCCAAAAATAGTTAATGCCAAACCCGTTGCAACATGGTTTGTAAGAAGAGATTGCGTTAAAAATCCAAAGATTAGTGAAATTATAACTCCTGATAACATAGAGCCTACGATTGCTATAAAAAGGTTATCTGTTATTACCATTAAAGCAAAACCAGATATTGCTCCGATTATCATCATTCCTTCGACACCTAAATTTAAAACGCCCGATCTTTCAGTAATCAATTCACCTGAAGCCGCAAGTATTAATGGCACTGATGAAGCCATTATTGATCCTATCACAATTCCTATAAAACTAATGTCTAAGCTCATTTTTTTTTAAATTTAAAATTTTAACTTTGAAAAAAAGCAAATAATCAGATGCGAGTAAAAAAAATAAGATCATACCCTGAAAGACTTGGCCGGTATATTTTGGTATTTGTAAAAAAATTTGAGCCGTTTCAGCACCAAGGTATGTCAAAGCAACAACCAAAGACGCTAAAATTATGCCAAAAGGATTAAGACGACCTAAAAAAGCAACAATAATTGCTGTAAAACCGTAATCGGGGGATATCATTCTATGCAGCTGTCCAATAGGTCCAGTAATTTCACCAACTCCAGCTAATCCCGCACAAGCACCACTAATCATAAAAACAACCAAAATCATAGTTTTTCCTTTAAACCCAGCATACTTAGCAGTTTTTAAACTTAGACCAGATACTTTAATCTGAAAGCCTAAATAAGTTTTATAAAGAACAAACCAACTCAGCATAACTGCTGCAAGAGCTAAAAAAATACCAGCATGAATTCTCAAACCTTCAAATAATAATGGCATTCTAGATGAGTCACTAAATTGTCTTGTTTCAGGAAAATTAAAACCTTCAGGATTACTCCATGGCCCAACTACTAAGTAATCTAAGAGTAGCTTTGAAACGTAAACCAACATAAGACTAACTAAAATCTCATTTGTATTAAAATATGTTTTAAGGATTGCTGGGATAAGTGCAAAAATCATTCCCCCGATTGCTCCAGCAATTATAACTAAAGGCAATATATAAAAACCTTCTTGATTATAAAATAAAAGAGCAACTCCCCCTCCTACAATCGCACCAAAAGTTAATTGCCCTTCTGCACCAATGTTCCAATTATTACTTTTAAAACAAAATGACAAACCAATAGCAATTAAGCAAAGGGGGGTTGCTTTGAGTAGCAATTCACTGAATCCATATAAATTTGAAATAGGAGTTATAAAGTAAAACCTAAGTGCTTCTATTGGATTAAAGCCTAAAATATAAAAAATTATACCGCCACCTAAAATTGTAAGTATGATTGCAATAAAAGGAGTAAAAAAATATAATGCCATTGGTACATCATTTCTTTTTTCAATTTTAATCAATGGAACCACCTCCCATTAGAACTCCTAATTTTTCTGGAGTGACTTCCTCTGAAGGCATTATTTTTGAAAGCTTGCCTTTGTAAATAACTGCAATTCTATCACTGAGTTTTAATAACTCCTCCGTATCTGTAGAAATTAAAATCGTTGATTTTTCTTGATCGTTAATTTTTATAAGTGTTTCATGTATATAATTGATTGCACCCACATCGAGCCCCCATGTTGGATTGTAACAAATTAATAATTCCGGAGCTGTAATTAACTCTCTCCCTAAAATAAGTTTTTGTAAATTTCCACCCGATAGAAATTGACTTTTTAATTCAACATTGTCTGTATTTACTGAGAAGTCAGATAATATTTTCTTTGAATGCTCTTTAATTTTTCTTTCATTTACCAAACCTTTTTCAAAAAAATTTGATGACTTAAAATTATTTAATGCTACATTTTCATATATTTTTAATTCAGGTACAGCCGCTTGAGATATTCTATCTTCAGGAGAAAAAGCCATTAAATACTCTCGTCTTTGCTTTGGATTTAATTTAGCAATTTCCTTATTTCGAAAAATGATTGATGTATCTGGCGTAATTATTTCCCCACTCAAAATTTGAAAGAGTTCGTTTTGACCATTGCCAGAAATACCCGCTATACCTAAACATTCTCCTTTCTTTACAGAAAAATTTAGATTAACTAAATTTGTTTCAAAAGGATCATCGCTATAAAAATTTAAATGTTTTACTTTAAATATCTCATCTTTATTTTTGGAAATATTAATTTTTTTCTTTATTTTTGCTAGTTTTTGACCAACCATCTTATTTGCGAGAGTTTCAACTCTTTCATTTTGTGTTTGGCTAACTGATACAACCTTACCTTTTCGCATTACAGCAACCTCATCACATAAAGACAAAACTTCTTTTAACTTGTGAGTTATGTAAATAATTAATATTCCTTCATCACAGAATTTTTTTAAAGATATAAATAATTCCTCTGTTTCCTGTTCAGTCAAAACAGATGTGGGCTCGTCCATGATTAGAACTTTAGGGCTTCTTAAAAGACATCTTATAATCTCAACTTTTTGCTTTTGCCCTGCTGATAAATTTAATACAGGAACGTCAAGGTCAATACTAAAGTTATATTTTTTTAATATTTCATTTACTCTTACCCTTAAACTTTCGTTATCTTCAGTTGCATCTATACTTAAGTTTTCAAATACTGATAAAGTTTCAAATAAATTGAAATGCTGAAAAACCATTCCAATTTTATTTTTCTTGGCATCGAGTGGAGAACTTAATTTTAAATTTTTTTCATTTAAAAAAACCTCACCATTATCTGGGCTCACTACACCAGACAAAATTTTTACCAATGTAGATTTTCCAGCTCCGTTCTCTCCTAATAATGCGTATATTTTTCCACTTTTAAATTGAAGAGATACATTATCATTAGCTATACATCCTGGATATATTTTTGATATATTTGATATTCTTAAGTCTGTTGCCATAGCATTTCTTTAATATAATAAATCAATAACTCTATAATCTTTAAAATTTCCTATCTTTTCAAATTTGTATTAAATTCAAACAATTTAATGAAAGTTTTGAACAAATTGTTAACATAATTCAACTTTAGGTATGTATTAATGATTGTTACTTTTAAAAATAATACTTTATCAAAAAAATTTATTGCTCTGTTTATCACATTAACAATAATTTTTTTAAATGGATGCCAAACAATTAAAAAGAAATCTGATGAAGTGGCTGAAAAAGAGAATGAAAAATTTGGTCAATTCGTTGGAAAAGAAGTTAACGAGATGAGATTAGAATTAGGCTCGCCTTCAGAAGATTTTGTCAATGAACTTGGAAATGAAATGCTTATCTACAAAACAAAAAAATATGGAATTCCTTGTGAAAGAAAATTTGAGGTGAATGCATCAGGGGTTATTATCGGATTTAGCTCTAGTGGATGTATCTAGTCTTGTGGGGACTAGCCCCACAAGCAAGGTACTTATTTAATTTCAATAAGTTTCTTTTTTTTATGTTCCGGGATAATCCTTTCACATGCGATTGTTAAAAGACCATCTTTTAACTCTGCACCATTCACTTTTACATCATCTGCAATTGTAAATGATCTCGCAAATTGTCTTTGTGATATACCTTTGTGGATTATCTCTCCATCTTGGTTTTTGTTTTCACTTCTATCAACTTGTTTAGTTCTTACAGTTAATAGATTATCTTCAAACTCTACCTCAACATCTTTTTTGCTAAAACCAGCTAAAGCAACCTCAATTGAGTAGTTATCTTTGCCAGTTCTTCTTATGTTGTAAGGCGGGTAGTTTGATTGCATACTTAAACCACCATTGCCCAACATACTTTCGAATTGGTCAAACATATCGTCAAAACCAATTGAGAAAGGCCGAAGTGAGTTGAAAATTGATAGATCCTTACTTGTCATATTATCCTCCTTTAATTAAGCAAGTTTATTTATTGCTAACCCCATTAGGCGACTAACAAGATTTATATGGTAATTAATTTTGATATTTCAAGATCAAGTATTTAATTTTCCAGCTATTTTCAAAGCAAATGCGTAGTCAACTGCAATCTCCTCAATTGCTCCATCTCTTCCAGATTTTCCTCCATGGCCTGCATTCATTTCTGTTTTTAATAGAAGTAAATTGTTATCCGTTTTGTAATCCCTTAATTTTGCAGTAAATTTTGCTGGCTCATCAAATAATACCCTGTTATCACTTAGACTTGTTGTTATCAAAATGTTTGGGTAATCCATCTTTTTAATATTGTTATAAGGTGCATATGAAAATATGTAATCAAAGTGTTCTTTTTTATCTTTAGCATTTCCAAATTCATCAAATTCGCCGACTGTTAATGGTAACGAATGGTCTAAGTTCGTGGTCAACGAGTCAACGAAAGGAACAGCCATAACAATACCCAAAAATAATTCAGGCGCTTGGTTAACAACGGCTCCCATTAAAAGACCTCCAGCAGATCCACCCATTCCAATAATATTACCTTTAGACGTAAACTTTTTTTCAATTAGAAATTTTGCAGAAGCAATGTAATCTTCAAATGTATTTTTTTTGTTTAATAATTTTCCCTCTTTCCACCATTTCATTCCTTTTTCCATACCGCCTCTAATATGAGAAGTTACCCATATAATATCTCGTTCAATTAAACTTATTCTGGTTGAGGAAAAACTTGGTGACATAGAACTTCCGTATGATCCGTATCCATATAATAATAATTTTGCAGATCCATCTAATTTAGTTTTTTTATGTCTTGTTATGGTAATAGGAACCATTCTTCCATCATGAGAGGCACACTCTAATCTTTCAACTATGTAGTCATCAGAATTATGGCCACTAGGAATCTCTTGTTCTTTAACTAATTTTTTCTCCTTTGTTTTAAGGTTGTATAGGTAAGTCCTTCCAGGAGTTTTTGGTGATGAATATGATAAATAAACGGTATCAGTATTTCTATCTCTTTGGGTTAACGACACACCAGGAACAATAACTTTTTCATCTGAAAAAAATATTTCTTCTTCTTCATCATTTTTTGGATTTCTTAATATTAATTTTGATAATGCATTAGAAGTTTCAGATCTTATAATCCAATCATTTAAAAAAATTAATCCTCCAATCAAAACCTCTTCTCGTGCAGGTATAAATGTTCCCCACTCCTTTTTTTCTAAATCATTTGTCTTTTCGATCTTGAAATCTTCTGCATCTTCATTTGTATGTTTATAGAAATTATCATTCCATGAATTGACCGAATATATTATCCCTCTTTTTCTTTTATCAATTAGTTTTGGTTTTGGAATTATTTCATCTGCTTTAAAATAATACTGTTCGGACGTATTATGATCAGATGATGTAATAAAAAAATACTTTTCATCAGAGCTAAGACCTATTCCTACAGTAAATGCTTCACTTTCTTCTTTAAATATAAGAATATCTTTACTAGCAGGAGTTCCAATTTTATGCCTGTAAATTTCCCTTGGTCTGTGATTGTCATCAAGCTTAGAGTAAAAAATATATTTGTCATCTAAGCTAAATGTTATTCCACCACTTGTATTTTCAATTTTTTCACCAACTTGCTCTCGACTTTTAATATCTCTTATATGTATGGTGTAATATTCAGATCCTTTTAAATCTAATGAATAAGCTAGTAATTTATCATTATAGCTAACTTCTAAGTCTCCAAGCCCAAAATATTCTGTTTTAAGGTTTTCTTTTTCTAAATCACCATTCCAAATTTCTTCTATTTCATCAGAATCAATTTTTTTTCTTAACTTTATAGAATAATTTCCTTTTGTTGTTGTTTTTGTCCAGTAACTATATCTTACATCTTTAAACGGAAGAGACTCATCATCAAGTTTAATTCTTCCTTTAATCTCATCGAATAAAACTTTTTGAATTACTTTTGTATCTGACATTTGATGACTAAAATAATCATTTTCATCTTCAAGATATTTTCTCACCTCTGGCAATAATTTTGAACTATCTTTCAATACTTCAAGTATATTTTCCTGATGTATCCAACTATAATCGTCTTCCCAAGTTACGTTGTGACAAGATTTTAATTCTGGTTTTTTTTTAAGCTGTGGTATTTTCATTTAAATTTAATTAATTTATGAATATTTTTTTTGCAATACTAATAATCTTTATAATTCTTTATATTTTACTCAATTGGTTTGCCAAAACCTCAACAAAAAAAATATCAAAATTTGTAAGAATATTTATTATAATTTCTTCAATATTGTTAGCGGTAATAATGGCATATGCAGGAAGATATATATTTTCCTTACCATTTATGTTGGCTATTTTGCCTTTAATTAAAACGAAAGCAGGTATTTCTTTATTTCAGCTATTTAGATTATGGGGACTTTTTAGAGTTTTAAAAAATTCTGGCAGATTTAATTTTAATCAATTTAATCAAAATATGTCATCTCAGAATATGAGTTTAGATGAAGCATATAGAATTTTAAATTTAGATCCCAAAAAAAAATATACAAAAGATGAAGTGATGAATTCTTATAAAAAAATTATGAAAAAGATTCATCCAGATAAAAGTCCAGAATTAAATAATATTGCTACTTTAGTGAACCAAGCCAAAGACACAGTCTTAAAATCTGTTGTTTAAGTATAACTTAGTATTGATTTGTATACTTGTTCGACCTTAATTAAATTTGGATCAATTTCACTTCCATGCGTAATATTATTAACATCATATCCTTCAGGAATAATTCTAATATGATTAGGAGTATAATCCGTATATGCTTTTGGTGAGTCCAATAAAATCACAAGGCTTGGTTTGCCAGATTGTGATGAAATATGTGAACCAAATGAATCATTCCCCACATACATATCTGCAGAAGCTATAAAAGGTATTACTTCTGA
Source organism: uncultured Pelagibacteraceae bacterium (assembly GCA_902617415.1). Classification (GTDB taxonomy): domain Bacteria; phylum Pseudomonadota; class Alphaproteobacteria; order Pelagibacterales; family Pelagibacteraceae; genus Pelagibacter. Next base: position 110,218 of record CACMWQ010000001.1, read on the forward strand.
GATATTTTTGTTACTAAGATCTGTAATATTATCCCCTTCAACCTTATCCATTATTTCTTGAGCAATTAATTTTTCATTAGGACCACACAAAATAAAAAAATTAAATTTATTTAGTTTATTTAACTCATTTATTAGATTTGAGTAATTATCAGTGCCCCATTTTGTTGTTGGACCTGAAGATCCAGCTCCTATTACAATGTTAAATTTTGATTTATCAAAATAAGTTGAGACACTTTTAAGTTTATTTTCATTTATGTGAATTTTTGTGTATGTTTGACAATTCTCTATGTTTAATACACTCGTAGTAAACTTTTGTGCTGCGTTGATTAAATGAAGATTTTTCTTTTTAAATAAAGGATAGTGATAAATATCTTTTATTCCAGCTAACTTACACGCGATGAATATTCTAGGACTTGGATAATAAATAAATATTTTATCAAAATTGTATTTTTTTAATTCCGATGAAAAACTAAATATATTTTTAAATTTATTATATTTTTTATCTATTACTATGACTTCTTTAATTTTAGGATCATCCTCTAATGCATCCGACAAATTATTGCATAACGTAAAAACTGTTACAGGTCCAAACTTTTCAGATAACTGATGCAAATAACTTAGATGTAACAAATTTGCCCCAAGACCTATATAGCTAAGATAAACACAAACTTTCATAAGTATTTAGAATATATTTTTTTATTATTTTTTTCTTAAATCTATTCTATAATTATAGTCATATAATTAAGTTATGATTAATGGAATATATGCAGCTACATTGTCAGTATTAGATAAAAATCTGGCGTTAAATAGTGAAAAAACGATTAAATATGCAGAAAATCTAATCGACAAAGGTTGCCATGGAGTAGTTTTTTTTGGAAGTACTGGACAATCACAACTCATATCTCTTTCGGAAAAAATTCAATTAATCAATTTGTTACCAAAAAGTAATTATAGGAATAAATTTATTATTGGAACCGGTCTTAATTCGCTAGTTGACAATATTAATTTAATAAAAATAGCCAAATCAAATGGGTTTAATAAATTTTTAATTATGCCCCCTGCTTATTATAAGTATAGCGATCACGATGTGATTAATTTTTACTCAAGAATAATAGATGAAATTAATGAATGTAAAATAATTTTATATAATTTCGAAAAACTCTCAGGATATAAATTTAGTATTGATTGTGTTGAAGAGCTAGTAAAAAAATTTCCAAGTCAAATAGTTGGGGTAAAAGACAGTTCTTATAATTTGTATGAAAATTTGAAAATAGATAATTTTTCAGTAATGCCAGGTTCAGAATCAAAATTATTGAAAGGACTTGAATTAGGTTGCTCTGGAATAATTACAGCAACAACAAATGTTACTTCAATTTTGGCAAGAGATGTTTACGATAAATTTCAAAATGGATTGGATCAATCTTCAAACGAAAAGTTGTGTTTAGTAAGAAGTATTTTCGATAAATTTAATTTGATTTCAGGTTTACATACCTTCATGGCACAAATTGATCAGGACTATCAAAATTTAATTCCACCATTGAAGTTATTAAATGAAAATGAAAAAAAAATATTTTTTGCTGAACTTCAAAAGCTTGATTTTGACTTTAAGCATTTAAAAGCAGCATAATGAAACTTATAAATTTTTTAAATGATTTGTTCAAAGAAGATGGCTTTATCTTAATAGATTATAATTCTAACAGATATGTTATAGGAAAACCTTTGAAAGAAACTCCAATAGAATTGCAACTACTAGACAAAAGCTTGCACCAAAAATTACTGTTTCATCCTGATTTATATTTTGGTGAAGCATATACCAATGGCTCTTTAAGATTAAAAAATGGAACCTTAACAGAATTTCTTGATATAGCTTTTAAAAATATTGGAAGAGCAGATATTAATATTTATGGAAAGACATTAAATAAAATAAAGGGAACTTTAAAATATTTAACAAGTTTTAATAAAATTGTTAAATCTAAACAAAATGTTGCACACCATTATGATATTTCAGAAAAATTATATGATTTGTTTCTTGATAAAAAAAGACAATATTCATGTGCATACTTCAAAAATGAGAATGATACCTTGGAAACTGCTCAAGAAAATAAAATTGATCACATAATTAAAAAACTTCATATACAACCTAACCAAAAAGTTTTAGATATTGGATCTGGTTGGGGAACACTTGCAATTGACATCGCAAAAAAAACAAAAGCTTCGGTTACTGGAATTACACTTTCAGAAAATCAATTAAAATATAGTCAAGAAAAAGCTAAAGAATTAAATTTAGATAATCAAGTTGAATTTAAATTAATAGATTACAGACAATTGAATGAAAAATTTGATAGGATAGTCAGTGTTGGAATGTTTGAACATGTTGGAAAAAAATTCTATCATACATATTTTAATAGAGTGTCTCAAATGTTAAAAAAGGATGGAGTAGCTTTGATACATACAATTGGATCAAATCTTCCACCTAGAGACCCACAGCCTTGGATAACAAAATATATATTCCCTGGTGGATATACCCCTAGTTTAAGCGAAATAGCGAGACCAATAGAGGATTCTGGACTGATAGCTACAGATATAGAGATTTTAAGGATGCACTATGCTTATACTTTAAGAAATTGGAAAGAGAGATTTCTATCAAAAAAAGATCAAGTTTTAGAAATGTTTGATGAAAAATTTTTAAGGATGTGGGAATTTTATCTTGCAAGTTGTGAAATGGCTTTTAAATGGGGAGATCAAGTTGTATTTCAACTTCAGCTAACCAAAGATATAAAATCTGTTCCTAATACTAGAGACTATATTTATTAAAAATTAGCTGATAAAGCTGTATTTCTTAAATGAAAAAAAAGAAAAAAAAAACCAAAAAAAAAAGTCTAAAAATAAAAGTTAAAAAATCAAAAAAAAAAATCAAATCAAAATTAAAAAAAAAAAGATCTAAATTAAAGAAAAAAATAACAAAAAGATCAAACCGAAGAAAAAAAATAAAAAAAGTTAAGTTAAAGACAAGTACTGAAAAGGGTATTATTTCAAGGACAGTCAGACTTGAGGAAGATTTAAAAAATAAGTTTTCTTTTAAATTTAATTTTAATTTACTAGCGATTGATAAATTAATACAAAAATTTTTTCAAACTATAGAATTAAGATTAATTCGTTTTAAAGAGATAAGAGCTGAGGAAAAAAGACAAATTAAACTAGAGAAAATTGAGCAAGCAGAAAAAGAAAAAATTGAAATTGAGAAACAAAAGAAAGCAGATGAAGTAGCTTTTTTAAAAGAAAAAGAAATTCAGCTAAAACAAGAACAAAAATTAGAAAGAGAAAGAGCAAAAGATATAAAATTATTTTTAAGAAAAGAACAGGCCATACTAAGAAAAGAGCAGGCGGAGAGACAAAAGAAATTTTTGCAAGAATTAAAATTAGAAAAACAAATAGAAAAGTTTAGAATAAGAGAGGTAAAAGAATTAGAACAACTAGAAAAATTAGCTTTAAGAGAAAAGAGAGAGGATTATTCAGGATTACAAGAACGTATCGAAAAATTAAAATTAAAATATCAACAAATAAGAGATCAGAAAATAAGAGAACGAGTTGAAGCATTAGGCGTAGAAACACAAGAAGGAGACGATAGAGCAAAATTACTTCAAAGAGAAAGGGAGTATACTTTAGCTAGGCAAAAAATTGAGTTTGCACTTGAAAGCTTTTACAGAAGTGCGAATAGTTTAGTTTTTCAACTTAACAAAAGATATATAACTAAACATATGTCTATCTTGAGATGCATAGACAGAAGATTTGAAACTGGAGAGATATTTATAAAATGGGATGAGACAATTGATGATGAGTGGTTAATACTAATTTATATTAAAAATAATTCTCCAGATGAAGGTATAGTAATTGAAGATAAAACAAATGAAGAAAAAAATATTTCACATGAATTTAAACCAAGTGAAATTTTTAAAGCCTCAGATTTAATGGTAGATTCATTAACCCAGCTGATTGCAAAAAAAAGATCTAAGAACAATTAAATTTGTTGGTTTTTGATAATTTTTTCTATTAACTTTATATTTTCTCCACTTTTGATTAATGGATAAATAGATTTTGCTTTTCTCAAGTCATCAACTGCTTTTTCATATTCCTTTAAGCCTAAGTATATTTGCGCTCGTCCTGATAATGCTCCAAAATGTCTTGGCTCTAGATCTAAAACTTTTTCAATATCATCTAACGATTTCTCATAATCCCCTAATATAAATAGTAATGTTGCTCTCTTATTCCAACCCTCCGCCCATTTTGGGTCCTCATTAATCACGTCTGTAAATAGTTTTAATGCCATTCTATACTGCTGATGATACATGGAATAAGTTCCGTTCTCTAATTTGTTAGTCAGATAATCATTGTTTGGGTGTCTTGTCCATTTATTCCAAATTTGATCCTCTAGCTTTTCTGCTTGTTGTAAATTTTTTGCGTTAAGCAATTCTTTAAACAATATATTTAAATTGTCTGAATACACATTATTTGTACTTACAAATAAAAATATAATTATAAAACTTATATGTTTTTTAATCACTGACATATACAGATACTCCTCTAGAATTAATGTCTACATCAAATTTTTTATGCAATGGTGGAAAAGCTCTTTGAGAACAATCTAGTCTATCACAAGTTCTACATGAAACCCCTACAGGTATCTCTGATTTTTTATCATTCAAATCTAAGTTTTCCGTATAAACAAAATCTCTTGCATATTTGGCTTCACATCCAAGTCCAATAGATAACATACTTTTTTTTTGTCCATATCTTCCTATACCTTTCTCAACAGTTCTTGCTATACATACATACTTTTCGCCATTAGTCATTTTACTTACTGCAGCCTGTATAACACCAGGTCTAGAAAAAGCTGAATACACATTCCATCGAGGACAAGCACCACCATAACGTGGTATTTCTATACCTGACAATGAAAATCTTTTTGAAATATTACCAGCTACATCAACTCTTAAAAAATGAAATGGAACCCCAGGTAATTTTGGATCATTCAAACATGTTACTCTATGTGTGACTTGTTCGAACGAAGTTGCAAAAGTATTTTGCAATAACTCTAAATCATATTTAAGTTTTTTACATTCAGAATGAAATAATTTGTAGGGCATTAAAATTGCTGCACCACAATAATTTAATAAAGCAACTTTTGTTAATTTTTTCGATTCTTCATTTGGATAATTAAAAGTATCAAGATAAGAATTTATTATGTCACTAGCTCCCTCTTGTGAAATTTGAGCTGCAGCATGCAATTTCTTTGTTTCCAAAGACAAATAATCAGACAATAGCAACTTTCTATTTTTTTTATCATAAATTTTTGAAAAGGGTTTTCCTTCCTCAGGAATTATATCTCGTACTTCAATTTTATACTCTGATTTTAAATAATCACATAAAGCAATATATCTTGTTCTATTATTTTGTTTTATTTGCTCAAAGATTTGATTTGCAAATTCCTCTAGCTTTGGAAAAAAATTTCTATTTTCTTGCAAAAAATCTGAAATTACTTCTCCAGGAAATGAGTTTTTTCTATTATCTACAATTTTTCCTGAAAGTTTTTCAATTTTGTTAACCAATTCATGATCTTTTTTTTTCAAAATGTCTCCTAATCTTATTAGAGCTTTACCAATTTTTGGATTACTATTTGCAAGATCTTTAACTTCTGGACCAACTATATCCAAATCTTCAAAAAGTTGATCATCAAGCAATTCTGAAATTGTGTTGACCATATTGATATCTGATTTATTTGTTAGATCGCTAATGTTGATGCTTAACTCCTCACAAATTTTTAAAAGTAATTCCCCGTCAATTTTTCTTTTACCTCCCTCGATTAAAGCTAAATAACTTGGTGAAATGTTAAGTTGCGAGGCTAGTTTGTTTGCCTGCATACCTAGCTGTCTTCTAAAAGCTTTTATTTTTGGACCAATCTTTAATTCTAATTGACTCATTTACTATTTGTAAACTTTGTAAATTATTATTTACAAAAAATTTATTGTTTTTACTAGACTTTTAACATTTTTTGTGGATTTTGTAAATATTGTAAATTATAAACTTTACATGGACAAAAAAACTATAAAAAACATTGAAACTAGTTCTCAAACTACAAATCACCAAGAGCACCAAGAGCATAGAAGCAGAGGGGTTTATTTAAGAGATGACCACTGCGATTGGGGATCAAGTGGAATGAATGAGTTTACAGAAGAATATAACGAAAAGTAAAAGGAATTAGTTTTTAAGGAGGAATAATGTCAGCCGAGAAAATCTCGTATGAGTTGAAAAGATTTGCAGGAATACAAAGGGATTATAAGCCAGAAGAAGTAGAAAGGTTAAGAGGATCCATTAAAATTGAGTATTCAATGTGTAAACAGCAATCTCAAAAGCTCTGGAGATTGTTAAATACAGAGCCATATGTAAACACACTTGGGTCTTTGTCGGGAAATCAAGCCGTTCAACATGCAAAAGCAGGTTTAAAAGCGATCTATTTAAGTGGTTGGCAAGTTGCAGCAGACGCAAACAGTGCTGGTGAAATGTATCCTGATCAATCTTTATATCCTTACGACAGCGCACCTAAATTAGTTGAGTCTATGAATAATTCTTTAATTAGAGCTGATCAAATTCAGCATATGGAAATAGCAGATGGAGATATGAAAAGCAGTGAAAGAACTGATTACATGTTGCCGATTATTGCAGATGGCGAAGCAGGATTTGGTGGGCCATTAAATGTATTTGAACTAACAAAAAAATTTATAAAAGCTGGCGCAGCCGGAGTTCATTTTGAAGACCAACTAGCTAGTGAAAAAAAATGTGGACACATGGGTGGTAAGGTACTTGTTCCTACTGGAACCATGGTCCGAAATCTAAAAGCAGCAAGATTGGCAGCTGATATTGCCGACGTTCCTCTCATTATTCTTGCAAGAACAGATGCCAACGCTGCGAAACTAATAACAAACGATTTTGATGAAAATGACAAACCGTTTTTAACAGGAGAAAGATCACCTGAAGGCTTTTATTACGTAAAAGATGGTATTGATCAAGCAATCTCAAGAGGGTTAGCTTATGCACCTTACGCGGATTTAATATGGTGTGAAACTGCAACACCTAATTTAGAAGAAGCAAAAAAGTTTGCTGATGCAATACATGCAAAATTTCCTGGAAAGATGTTGGCTTATAATTGTTCTCCATCATTTAATTGGAAGAAACATTTATCTGATGATGAGATTGCAACATTTCAAACTAAAATTGGAATGATGGGGTATAAATTTCAATTTATAACTTTAGCAGGTTTCCATACACAAAATATTGCTATTTTCGAGCTAGCAGAAAAATATAAAAAGGAAGGTATGACTGCTTACTCTAGAATACAACAAAATGAATTTGCTAGAGAAAAAGATGGATATACCAGTGTAAAACACCAACGAGAAGTTGGCACTTCTTATTTTGATGCAGTTTCCAATACAATAAGTTCTGGAAAGAGCTCAACAACAGCAATGGCAGGCTCAACAGAATCCGAGCAATTTTAATTACTCTTTAGCTTTTGGATTTGATCCCAGGCTGAATTAATAGCTCTCATTTTCTTTTTACTTTCCTCAATAACTTCCTGAGGAACTCCTTTGCTTAGAAGTAAATCTGGATGATGTTCTTTACTTAATTTTAAATATCTTTTTCTAATATCTTTAAGATTGTCATCGGGTTTGCTCTCTAATACCACATATGGATTGAGTTTATCTGATGATTTCCTTACCTCAACTATTCCATTGAACTGGGCATCACTAAGACCAAATAATTGGGAAACATGTTGTATCATTCTAAATTCTTGATCGCTTATATTTCCATCAGCTTCTGCAATATAAAATAATATATTAATGACTTCTTCCAACACATTTATATTTCCTTGATAGATCTGAGCTATTTGTTTTGCATATGGTTCGTAACCAGTGCTTTCTTCTTTAGCTTTATTAAAAATTTTTCCAACTTGATCTAATTCATGTTCTGGAATTTTGAGTTTATCTTTTACCGCTATTAATTCCTCTCTACTCACCTGGCCGTCTGCTTTACTCAGTTTGGCCGATAAAACTATAAGAGCTAATGCAAAAACTTGTTGAGGTTGTGCAAAAGATTTAAATGATGATCTTGATCTTGATACTTTTCCACCAATTAAGGAACCTAATAGCATCCCAAACGGTCCTCCTAAAGAAAAACCGATCATCCCACCAATTAAACTTCCCCAGATAGACATATAAAAAAAATTTAATATAATTTAATATATTTATGTTCTCAACTTTTTTAGCTTTAACATTTTTATTTTTAATGTTTATGTGGTCATTGGCTTGGGTAAATTATTATAATAAACTAGATAAAAGATTTGGGTCGTCTTTATGGAGATGGAGTTATGATTATCCAGTGCCAGGCGATAGAGACATTTCTTTTCTTGATGATAAAAAATTTGTCATTTTAAGAAGAAAGAGAAATAGAGCAGTTACAGTTATGTATTTTATTTTATTTTTCTCTTTTTTTATATTTTTATCTTTTGTAACTCAGATTTTATACGCTATTCAACATTAGTTTAGTTGGTGTCTATTTTTTAAATATAAAAAGAACGCTACAATTTCATATCCAACATAAAATAATTGGTAAATGACTGGGAGTTTAAAAAATTTATAAAGAAACTTGTATTTTGGAATATTTTTCCAAATAAGTAAAAAAGCATCAATACCCACATAGATTTTTCCATCTTGTTCTACATGAAGTCTTCTTAGAAGCTCTTTATCAGTCTTTTTTGTTTCTAATTCAGCATTTTTATTTTTAGTTATGTCTATCCAATTCAAATTTTCTATGTTTTCTTTCTTATAAATATTAATTTCTGCTCTGCAGATTTTGCATGAATTGTTAAAAAAAACCTTCATTATTAAACTATATTTGAATATTTTATTTTTACAAATGTGCTAAATAAGCAGTTGATATATTAATAATCACTACTACATTCTCCAAATGTCTAATTTCTTCAAAAATACAGATATAGATTCATCACAAGCTGAAGCAATTGTTACAGAAACCTTAAAAAATTGTGATGACGGAGAATTATATTTAGAAAATCATAAATCTGAGGCTATCGTTTTAGATGATAATAAAATAAAGAGTTCATCTTATAACTCTGATCAAGGATATGGTTTCAGAGCTGTGACTGGAGAGGTTGTTGCCTACTCTCATTCCAATGATATTTCAAAAGATTCACTAATAAAATCAAGTGATAATTTAAAAGATACTTTAAAGTCAAAAAAAGGAACCTATAATCATGAAATTCCTAAAACTAACAGCAAATATTATGAAAATATTAATCCTATTGAAAGCAAGACTTTCGACTCAAAGATAGATTTACTGAACAGTGTTAATAATTATTTAAGATCAAAAGGCTCAATTGTAAATCAAGTAACTGCAAATTTTTTAGGTGAACATAAATCAATAGAAATTATTAGGTCTGATAGTCAAGTTTTGAAAGATGATAGACCATTAGTCAGATTCAACGTTTCTGTCGTATTAGAGAAAGATGGAAAAAAAGAAACAGGTGTTTATGGAGTTGGAGGGAGGCAAAGTTATGATGATTATCTAAAAGATGGAAGCTGGAAAGATGTTTGTGATGAAGCTTTTAGAATCGCCAACGTCAATTTAGAGAGCAAACCAGCGCCAGCAGGAGAAATGAAAGTTGTTTTAGGTCCTGGATGGCCGGCAATTTTAATTCATGAAGCAATCGGACATGGTCTTGAGGGAGATTTTAATAGAAAAAAAACTTCAGCTTTTCATAATTTAATGGGGCAGCAAGTAGCAAGCGAAGGAGTTACAATTGTAGATGACGGCACCTTACATCAAAGAAGAGGAAGTTTAACGATAGATGATGAAGGAACGCCTACTGAAAATACAGTTTTAATAGAAAATGGAATTTTAAAAAACTATATGCAAGACCGTTTAAACGCTCGTTTGATGGGAACTAAGTCAACAGGTAGCGGAAGAAGAGAAAGTTATAAACATGTGGTTTTACCAAGAATGAGAAATACAATGATGTTGTCAGGTAAATATTCACAAGATGAAATGATAAGTTCAGTTGATAAAGGTATTTTCGCTGTAAGTTTTGGGGGAGGACAAGTAGACATAACATCAGGAAAATTTGTCTTTAACTGCACAGAAGCATACGAAATCAATAATGGTAAAATAGGATCACCAATCAAAGGTGCTACATTAATTGGAGATGGACCATCAATTTTAAAAGAAGTTTCACTAGTCGGCAATGACATGAAATTAGATCCAGGTATTGGAACATGTGGGAAAGCTGGACAAGGTGTTCCAGTAGGAGTAGCTCAACCATCAATTCTTATAAATAAGATGACCGTCGGTGGAACAAAACTTTAATCTGAATGATAAGAGATCAGGAATTTTTAAAAGATATAGCGTCTTATTGTATTGAAAACTCTAAAAAACAAGGAGCCACAGATGTGAGCGTAAAAGTAATTCACTCTGTCTCAGAAAATGTTAGTTTTAGAAACAAAAAATTAGACGAGTCAAATAGAGCAGATAGTTTTGCTGTCAATTTAACTACTTATATAGAGAAAAAAAAATCAAGCATAAATTCATCTGATTTATCTAAATCAAACTTAGAAAAACTAATAGAACGTTGTATTGATTCTACAAAAATCACTCCATCGGATGAAAATAATTCGTTACCAGATAAAGATTTAATGTCTAAAGAGATAAGAGACCTTAATCTTTATGATGAAACACATTATCCAAATGATAAAAAGATTGAATTTTTAAAAAAAGTTGAAGAGACAGCATCAACAGACGAAAAAATAGTTAATACTGAAGCTGGTTTTACCGAAAATAAAAATAATTTTATACTCGCAAACAGTAATGGTTTTTTAGGTGGATACAAAACATCAAATTTTTCATCTTCATGTGTAGCTGTATCAAGAATTAATGGTGCAATGGAAAGGGATTATGAGTTCGGTAGCACAAGATTTTTGCAAGATATGATTAAACCAGAAGAAATAGGCAAAATAGCTGCCGACAAAGCAATAAAAAAGTTAGGTCCAAAAAAAATCAAGAGTGAAAAAATGGGTGTTATATTCGATAAAAGAATTTCTAAAGGAATATTAAGCACACTAGCAAGCGCAACAAGTGCGAGTGCTATTGCAAGAGGAACTTCTTTTTTAAAAGATCAAATCAACTCTGAAGTTTTTCCAAATTCAATTAATATTATAGATGATCCAAAAATTGAAAAAGGATTAGGCTCCCAAAACTTTGATAGCGAAGGCGTCGAAACCAATTCTTTGAAACTAGTTGAGAATGGTATTTTAAAAAATTATTTAATTGATACTTATTACGGTAAAAAGTTAAATTTAAAATCTAATGGAAGATCTGGAGGAACAACAAATTTATATTTTGAAAATGGTGATTTAAGTTTTAAGGATTTACTAAATTTAGAAAAAAAGTTTCTATACATAACAGAGACTATAGGCCATGGAGGCAATATCATTACTGGAGATTACTCAGTTGGAGCTTCTGGATTTATGGTTGAGGATGGAGAATTAACTTACCCGGTAAGTGAAATAACTATAGCTGGAAATTTTAAGGAAATGTTTAAGAATATTACTTTGGCAAATGATTTAGAGATGAAGTACTCTACAAATGCTCCTACTTTGTTGATTAATCAAATGACAGTAGCGGGAAAATAATTATTGAATTTTTTTTAGTCTATATTCCCATAGACCCATTCTTTTATAAGCCACTTTTATAATCAATGCTTTTTTTTTATCGTACCATATTTCAAAATTTAATTTTTTATCATCAGATAGATTTGGGTTGGTAGAAAAAAGTCTAAAATGTTCTACATCATATTCTTTATTATAAAGTTTAATTTTTCCTTTTCCTAAAAATTCTATGTTTTGTTTTTTTACACTTCCAGATAATGGACTTATTTGTGTTTCAGTTTGCAAAATTCTATGATTCCACCAATGACCGATTATATTTTCTCTATCCGCCTCTCCCTTATATGATGATCCATCAATTATAAACTTCTCTTTTTTTTCATCAAAAATTAAATTTACATATTTTCTCTTATTGTTTTGAAATGTTTCTGAGTTAAATGAAATTAATTGGTCTCCAATATATTCTTCAGTACCTCTACTATTTATAGAGAATACTGTAACACCCAATAATTTCACTTCAAAATTGGTTGTATTTTTTACAATAAATTTATTTTCTTCTTTTTTAAATGTGAAAATACTTTCTCCAATTTTTTCATCATCTTTAAATATCTCCATTTCTATGTTTGAATAATTTTTATAGTGATCAGTATGTGCTTGTAAAAAAAGAGGAGATAAAACTAATAATATTACTAAGAATTTTCTCATTATTTCATATTATTTTAACTAACTTGTCAGAACTTTATATAGAATTTTTATGTTTAAAAGATAAATAGTCTAAAGAATTATGTTTTTAACCATTAAAAATATTCCCTCAAAATCCTGGAGCTCAGAAAAACCTTTAAATTTAAAACCTAAATTTACAACTTTTTTACTTTTATGTATTGGTTTGTCTTTATTTGGGTTGGGTGAGGGCCTTTTATTAGTTTCTACGACTGGTAATTCTCCATGGTCTGTTCTTGCAGAAGGGTTATCAAACATATTAAATATTTCGATTGGTTTATCTACATTAATAATAAGTATTGTTGTTTTAGGGTTTTGGTTTCCACTAAAACAAAAACCAGGATTTGGTACAATTTTAAATATTTTAATTATAGCAGCCATAATTGATTTGACGCTTTTTCTTTTTGATCCTCCTTTAGCTACTTTTTCAAAATATATTCTTGCTGTATTTTCTGTTTTACTTGTCGGTTTAGGAAGCGGCATATACTTAATTGCAAATTTAGGTCCTGGTCCTAGAGATGGACTGATGACAGGTCTAACAAAAAAAACGCAACTTCCTATTGCTTTAATTCGAGCTACTTTAGAAATTTCAGCTGTTATATCTGGTTGGTATTTGGGAGGAACTGTTGGTTTGGGCACTATAATATTTGCATTTGGGATAGGCCCTGCTGTAGCTTTAGGAATTTATATTGTGGATAAAGTTACAAAGTAAATGTTTTTAGTGGATAATTAGTCGATTGTTAATACTGAATAAAAATTGTAAATATAAATCATGTCTATAAAAAATTGGATGAAAGAATCAGCAAATATACTATTTGACGATAGTAAAAATGATTTAAGAGCTCTTCCCAAAACTGTGAGACTACAAATATTATTAGTTTTAAGTTTTATATGGACAACAGTATTTAGTTTATACGTATTTTCATATGCCACTTTTGCATTTGGTTGGGCAGGGACATATGTTGCTCATATAGGTTTAATATTTGCTGTTTATTATACGTTTAAACAATTTCATAGAGCTGAAGCAAAAGCTGTTAGTGTTTTTAAGACAAAAAATTTTGATCCATTTAAAGTTATGACAATCGTTTTTGTCATAGTTTTTATTTTTGTTTTCTCTAAAGGAATTGAAGTATTGACAAGAACAAACTCTTACTCAATTCCATATGACGGACCTAGTAAATCAGCGTTTGAAAAGTGGCTGCCTTTTACCAAAAATAAATCTGAATAATAATTTTTTAAGAAGCTTCTGACAATTTAGAGAGCTTTTTTCTCTCGTGAGGATCAAGCACAGCTTTCCTTAATCTGCATGAATTTGGTGTAATTTCTAGTGCTTCATCAGAATTTAACATGCTCAATTGTTCAGCGATAGACATCTTTCTTACAGGAGTTAAAACAACATTTTCATCTGTTCCTTGTGTTCTCATATTTGTAAGTTTTTTACCTTTCATGACATTTATAATCATATCACCAGGTTTGGGTGACAAACCTACAATCATACCAGAATAAACTGGATCGTTATGAGTAACAAACATTTCTCCTCTTGCCTGTAGATTATAAATTGCAAATGCTACTGCTTTTCCTTGTTCCATAGAAATTAATGCACCATTTCTTCTGCCTTCCATATCTCCCTCAAATTTTCCATAAGAATGAAATATTCTGTTTATTACTCCTGTTCCTTTAGTTAAAGTAAGAAATCTACTGGTGTATCCCATTAAACCTCTAGTTGGTGCATGAAAGATTAATCGTTTTTTATTTTTTCCAGTATCTTTAAGATCTATTAATTTACCTTTTCTTTTATTCATGGAGTCTATGACTTTAGAAGAGAATTCTTCGTCAAGATCCATAGTAATTTCTTCAATAGGTTCTAATTTTTCACCATTTTCATTTTTTTGAAATAAAACTCTCGGAGGACTTACCGTCATTTCAAATCCTTCACGTCTCATTTGTGTTAATAATATTTCTAACATCAATTCACCTCTTCCACTTATTTCAAATGAATCTTTGTTTTCATTTTCTGAAAATGAAATCCCGACATTATTCTGAGCCTCTTGAACCAATCTCTCTCTAATTTGAGTACTTGTAAGTTTTTTACCTTCAGTACCAGCTAATGGAGAACTATTTACTGTGATCTTAATAGACATCGTTGGTGGATCAATAGGGGTTGCTTGGATTGGTGTATCTACCTCAATATCACATATGGTATCAGCAACATTTGCTTTTTCTAATCCAGCGATAACCACAATATCTCCAGCTTCGCCAATTTCTATTGGAACTTTTTTAGTTCCTTCATATCTAAATATTTTTGTTAATCTACCTTCATCAACTTTTTCTCCATCAAGATTAATTGCCTTGATTTGTTGATTTGCTTTTGCAGTACCTTGAGAAATTCTACCAACTAAACTTCTACCTAGAAAACTATCTGCATATAAAAGAGTCGAAAGCATTGCAAAAGGCTTGGACTTGTCAAATTCTGCTGGTTTAACATGTTCTATGACTAAATCTAATAATGGATTTAAATTCTCTCTTGGACCATCTATTTCATTTGATGCCCAACCAGATCTTCCACTTGCATAAATAACTGGAAAGTCTAATTGCTCTTCATTGGCATCTAAGCTGACAAATAAGTCAAAAGTCTCATTTAAAACTTCATCGGCCCTTTGGTCAGCTTTATCTAATTTATTAATAACTACTATTGGTTTAAGGCCTTGTTTAAGTGCTTTAGCTAATACAAATTTAGTTTGAGGCATTACCCCCTCGGCTGAATCTATTAACAATAATGCACCATCAGCCATACTAAGAACTCTTTCAACTTCTGCAGCAAAATCTCTATGTCCAGGTGTATCAATAATATTGATTCTAGAGTCTTTCCAATTTATGGAAGCTGGTTTGGCAAGAATTGTAATGCCTCTTTCCTTTTCAAGTTCTCCAGAGTCCATTAGTCTTTCATCAACAACTTCATTTTCTCTAAAAGAACCACTCTGTTTCATTAAGTTATCAATCAAAGTAGTCTTGCCATGGTCAACGTGAGCAATTATGGTGATGTTACGTATTGATGTTGTCATTTGCGCGTTCTTATATATTCAAAATATTTTTTTTCAATTCAAAAAAAAAGGGCAGTAAAAACTGCCCTTTTTGAATTTTTTGTTGAGTAAAACTAGGATTACATTCCCATTCCACCCATGCCGCCCATACCACCCATTCCTCCAGGAGGCATACCAGCTCCACCAGCATCTTTTTCATCCGGTTTATCTGCTATCATTGCTTCAGTTGTTACTAATAATCCAGATATAGAAGCAGCGTCTTGAAGTGCTGTTCTTACAACTTTAACTGGATCAATAATACCTTCTTTAAACATATCAACATATTGCTCTGATTGTGCATCGTAACCATTGCTAGGCTTATTGGTTTCTAATAATTTACCAACTACTACTGATCCATCAACACCTGCATTTGTTGTGATTTGTCTAATAGGCGCTTGTAAAGCACTTTTGACAATTTCTACACCAGCTTTTTGGTCATCACCTTTTACTTTTAGACTATCAAGTTCTTTTGAAGCATAAAGCAATGCACATCCACCACCAACAACAATACCTTCTTCAACAGCTGCTCTTGTAGCGTTTAATGCATCCTCAACTCTATCTTTTCTTTCTTTAACTTCAACTTCTGTAGCACCACCAACTTTGATTACTGCTACACCGCCTGCTAGTTTAGCAAGTCTCTCTTGAAGTTTTTCTCTATCATAATCTGATGTTGTTTCTTCGACTTGAGCTTTGATTTGAGCACATCTTGCTTCAATATCAGATTTTTTACCTGCTCCGCTTACAATTGTACTATTCTCTTTGTCAACTTTTACACGCTTTGCAGAACCAAGATCATTGAGTTTAACATTTTCAAGTTTAATACCTAAATCCTCAGAGATAACTTGTCCGCCTGTAAGAATTGCAATATCTTCTAGCATTGCTTTTCTTCTATCTCCAAAACCAGGTGCTTTAACAGCAACAACTTTTAAACCACCTCTAAGTTTGTTAACAACAAGTGTTGCTAGGGCCTCTCCTTCGACATCTTCTGAAATTATCATTAATGGTCTACCTGCTTGTACAACAGCCTCTAACAACGGAACCATCGGTTGAAGATTTGTTAATTTTTTCTCGTGAAGAAGAATTAATGGATTTTCTAACTCTGTAGTCATTTTATCACCATTTGTAATAAAATAAGGAGAAAGATAACCTCTATCAAATTGCATACCTTCTACTACGTCAAGTTCTGTTTCAATTCCTTTTGCTTCTTCAACAGTAATTACTCCTTCATTACCAACCTTTTGCATAGCTTTTGAAATCATTGCACCGATTTCTTTATCACCGTTTGCTGAAATTGTTCCAACCTGTGCAATCTCATCGCTATCTTTTACTTTTTTAGCTGATGAAATTAATTTGTTTTTTACATGTTCTACAGCAGCATCAATCCCTCTTTTAACATCCATTGGGTTCATTCCTGCTGTTACATACTTGCAACCTTCTTTAACAATTGCTTGAGCCAAAATAGTTGCAGTTGTTGTTCCATCACCAGCCTCATCATTGGTTTTGCTTGCAACTTCTTTTACCATTTGTGCGCCCATGTTCTCAAATTTATCATCAAGATCAATTTCTTTTGCAACTGAAACACCATCTTTAGTTGTTCTTGGTGCACCATAAGATTTGTCGATAACAACATTTCTTCCTTTTGGTCCAAGAGTAACTTTTACAGTGTTGGCAAGTATATCAACTCCCTTTAACATTGATGCTCTAGCATCTGAATCAAATTTTACTATTTTAGCCATTCTTAACTCTCCTTGTTATTTATTTACCTGTTGCAATACCCATAATGTCCGACTCTTTCATTATGCTGTACTCTTTGCCATCGATTTTAACTTCTGTTCCTGACCACTTGCCGAATAAAACTTTATCTCCTACTTTAACATCCATAGGTATTAGTTTTCCATCTTCAGTTTTTGCACCTCCGCCAACAGCAACAACTTTACCTTCTTGTGGTTTTTCTTGAGCTGTATCTGGTATAATTATGCCACCAGCGGTTTTCTCGCTGCTATCTAAAACTTCTATTAAAACACGGTCATGTAACGGTTTAAACTTCATACGAATTCTCCTTTAAATTAGCAGTCATATAGAGACATATTTAATAATTTTCAAGATCTTGAATAAAAATTATGTTCTAAAAAACTCAAGAATTAAGCTTATTTTTAAGCTATACCTCAAGTATGCCCCAAAACTTAGACAAAGATGGATTAAGATCAAAAATAAACAGTTACGAATTATTTTTTATCGACATATGGGGAGTGATCCACAATGGTTTGAAAATTTTTGAGGATTCAATTGAAGTGTTAGAAAACTTGAAAAAAAACAATAAAGAGTTCGTGTTGCTTACTAACGCGCCAAGACCAAATTCTACAGTTAATGAATTTTTAAAAAAAATGGGGCTAAAAAATTTTTATGAACATGTATACACTTCTGGAGAGGCTTCATTAAAATATTTAATGGAAAATTTTCTAAATTCAAAATTTTATCACATTGGCCCACCAAGAGATTTTGACTTATTTAAAAGATTTGAACAAAATAAAGTTAGCAATATTAATCAAGCAGATTATTTTATTTGCACAGGGTTATTTAAAGATCATGAGACAAAACTTGAATATTACGAAGATTTACTTGAGAAATTTTCAAATAAAAAATTTGTGTGTACAAATCCGGACCTAATTGTTGATAGAGGTGATGTTAGAGAGTTTTGTGCTGGATCAGTTGCAAAAATATTTGAGAAAATTGGTGGAAAAGTAATTTACTTCGGAAAACCTTATCCTCCAGTTTATAATTTATCTGCTAACATAAATGGTAAAAATGTTTTATGTATCGGAGATAATATGAACACAGATATAAAAGGAGCTAATATTCAAAATTTTGATAATTTGTTAATAACGAATGGTATACATAAAAAAGAATTAAGTAGTATTAATATTGATAAATTAGAAAAAAAATATGGAGTGAGCGTGAATTACACTCAAACAAAATTAAAATGGTGAACAAAATTAAAATCTACAAAAATTTCAAGATTTTAAGAAAACATCAAAATGCCATGATATTAATTGGCAATTTTGATGGCTTACACTTAGGCCATCAAAGATTATTCAAAGAAGCAAAAAAATATAAAAAAAAATATAATTCAAAAATTGGAGTAGTGACTTTTGACCCAATACCAAAAATGTATTTTGATAAAAGTATTACGAATTATCGACTTTCAAATCTCAATCAAAAGAGCAGATATTTTAGTGATTATAATGTAGATTTTTTAATAAATAAAAAATTTGATAAAAAATTCTCCAAAATATCTTGTCATAATTTTATTAAAAATATTTTATGCAAAAGCTTAAGCGCAGATTATATTTTTGTTAGTAATAATTTTAGATTTGGAAATAAGAGAGAGGGAGATGTAAATTTATTAAAAAAATTTCAAAAAAAATATAATTACAAATTAATTAATCCAAAACCGTTATATAAAAAAAATAAAATTATTTCCTCAACATTAATTAGAAAATTAATTGAAAATGGTAATTTAAAAATTGCAAATCAACTTTTATCAAGAAATTGGTCAATAGAAGGTGTTGTAGAAAAGGGTAGAATGATGGGAAGAAAAATTGGCTTTCCTACATGCAACATAAATATAAAAAATTATGTAATACCAAAAGTAGGAGTTTATGCAGTTGATGTTTATATCGAAAAAAAACGAAAAAAGATCAAAGGAATAGCAAATATTGGGTATAGGCCTACTTTTAATCAAAAAAAATTATTATTAGAGGTAAATTTATTTAAATTTTCTGGAAATCTTTATAATAAAAATCTAACTATTAATTTTACAAAATTTATTAGAGGAGAAACAAAATTTAAAAATATCGATGCTTTGAAAAAACAAATAAATAAAGATATCAAAGTTGCTAAAAGATAAAATTTCATGAGCAAGGAACATATAAATCTACCTAAAACAAAATTCTCAATGAAGGCAAATTTGCCAAATAAGGAGCCAAACTACATTGAATTTTGGCAGAAAATTGATCTTTACAATTTGTTAAGACAAAAAAGCAAAGGGCAAGAAAAATTTGTACTTCACGATGGGCCTCCGTATGCAAATGGAAATATTCATATGGGTACCGCTTTGAATAAAATCTTAAAAGATATAATTACAAAATTTCATCAAATGGATGGTAAAGACTCAGTTTATGTCCCTGGTTGGGATTGCCATGGTTTGCCTATTGAGTGGAAAATTGAAGAACAGTACAAAAAGAATAAAAAAAATAAAAATGATGTTCCAATTATTGAATTCAGAAAAGAATGTAGAGAATTTGCTAATAAATGGATAGACGTCCACAAAGGAGAATTTACAAGACTTGGGGTAATCGGTGATTGGGAAAATTACTATTCAACAATGTCATTTGATGCTGAAGCTCAAATAGTTAGAGAGCTTGGAAAATTTCTTAAAGAAGGAAGCCTTTATAGAGGTTACAAACCAGTTCTTTGGTCAACTGTTGAAAAAACTGCTTTAGCTGATGCTGAGGTCGAATACATGGATCATGTTTCAGATACGATTTATGCAGCATTCAAAGTGAAAGTTACAAATTTTGATATAATTAAAGGTGCTGATATAATAATTTGGACAACAACCCCATGGACTATTCCTGCAAATAAAGCTTTAGCTTACAATGCTGGCCTAAAATATGTTTTACTTGAAATAAACGATAACAAAAATTTTATCGATAGAAAAATAGTAATTGCAAAGGACCTACTAGAACCTTTTAAAAAAGATACCTCCATTGAAAATATAAAAGTTTTAAATGAATTTTTAGGAAAAGATTTGAAAGGAACAATTTGCAGTCATCCATTTTCTAAAATGGGATATGATTATGATATCCCAATGCTTGAGGCTAATTTTGTTACTATTGAACAAGGCACAGGCATTGTCCACTGCGCTCCAAGCCATGGACCAGATGATTTCAATCTTTGTTTAAATAATAATATTAAAGCAATTGAAACAGTTGATGGTGATGGAAAATATACAAATGAAATTAAACATTTTGAAGGTTTACATATTTTTAAAGCCAATAACTTAATTATTGAAAAATTAGATGAGCAAAAAAATTTAGTAACAAACGGAAAACTTACTCACTCTTATCCCCATTCTTGGAGATCAAAAGCTCCACTGGTTCATAGAGCAACTCCACAATGGTTTATTTCTATGGAAAGCCATGGATTAAGAGATAAAGCATTAAAAGCTATCGATAATACTGATTTTTATCCTTCCAAAGGAAAAGAAAGAATAAAATCAATGATTGAAACTAGACCTGATTGGTGTGTGTCAAGACAAAGAGTTTGGGGTGTACCGCTACCGATTTTTATTTCAAAAAAAACAGGTGATGTTTTAGTTGATGATGAAGTTTTTGAAAATATTGCAAAAATTTACGAAAAAGAAGGTTCTGATTGTTGGTTTAATGAAGACTATCAGATATTTCTTGGAGATAAGTATAAAGCAGAAGATTATGAAAAATTATCAGATATAGTTGAGGTTTGGTTTGATAGTGGATCCACTCATTCTTTTGTCTTAGAAAAAAGAGATGACCTTAAATGGCCTGCATCGATGTATTTAGAGGGTTCAGATCAACATAGAGGATGGTTTCACTCTTCATTACTAGAGTCATGTGGAACTAGAGGTGTTGCTCCATTTGAAAGCATTCTTTCTCATGGTTTTGTCGTAGATGGAAAAGGTCTAAAAATGTCAAAATCAACAGGTAACGTAATTGCTCCACAAGATATACTTAAAAAATATGGAGCTGATATATTAAGAATTTGGGTTGCTTCTTCAAATTATGCTGAGGATCTTAGAATAGATTATTCAATTTTAGATCAACATGCAGAGTCTTATAGAAAAATTAGAAACACGTTTAGATATCTTTTAGGAAATATTCAAGATCAACATGAAAGTCTTGATTTTGAAAAAGTTAAGTTTGAAAACTTTGATTCACTTGAAAAATTTATGCTTCACAGAATTTATGTAATTAATGAAAATTTTAAAAACAATTTTAAAGTTTATAATTTCCATAATTTGTACAAAGAGTTACTAAATTTTTGTACAGTAGAGCTTTCTGCTTTTTATTTCGATATCAGGAAAGATACTTTGTATTGTGAGGCTTTAAATTCCAATAAAAGAAAAAACTGTATAACTCTTTTAAATATTATTTTACAGTGTCTTCTTAAATGGTTCGCACCAATCTTATCATTTACAACCGAAGAAATTTATCAACTGGTTAAACAAGAAGAAGACAGCCAAAGCATACATTTACAAAATTTTGTTTCCGTTCCAAATTCTTGGAATAATGAGGAACTTAGCTCAGATTGGGAATATGTTAAAAAAATTAGAGACGTGGCAAATATTTCAATTGAAAACATGAGAGCTGAAAAATCAATTGGTTCAAGTTTGGAAGCAATGATTGAAATAAAGTTAAATAAAGAATTTTACGATAAGGCAAAAAATATCAATTTTTCTGAAATTTGTATAACCTCGTCTGCATCTGTAATTAAAGATGAAAATCAAAAAAATAGTATTGATGTAGTTGCAAAAAAAGCTCAAGGAAATAAATGCCCTATTTGTTGGAAAATTTTTGAAACGGGTTGTGAAAGACCAAATTGTGGACTTTTAAATATAAATGGGAAATGAAAAATTAAATAAACTTCTTATAGGTTTTATAATTTTAGTTTTTTGTTTTGGTTTAGATAGACTATCAAAAATTTATATTTTAAATATTTTAAATAATGAAGGACAAGTTGATTTTTACATAAATCAGTTTTTAAATATTTATTTAGTTTGGAATACAGGTATAGGATTCGGTTTATTTTCTTCAGAAGATCAAATTTTCTATAATATCTTTACTACAATTATAGTTATTATAAACTTGGTAATACTGTATTTCGCCTTGATTGAATCAAAAATTCAATCATTTTTTTTAATGATGATATTAGGAGGTTCTTTAGGAAACTTATTTGATCGGGTTTATTACAGAGCTGTTCCAGACTTTATAGATTTAAATTATGCGGGATATCATTGGTTTATTTTTAATGTAGCTGACATATTTATAACAATTGGTATTATATGCCTTATTTTATCTGAATTTATATTCTATAAAAAAAAAGATGAAAAAAATTAAACTAAATTTAATCTTATTAATCGCTTTAGTGCCATTGTTAACTTTTTGTGGCGGAGTTAGAGATGCTTTAGAGGGTAAAAAAAGATCTGAACAAAGTGATGAATTCTTGGTTAAGAAAAAAAATCCATTACAAATGCCACCAGATATGAATAAACTTCCTAAACCAGGAGATGATTTGGAAGTAAGTAGTCAACCAAATACAGAAGAAGTCAAAGATTTACTGAAAATAAAAGACGATGATAATTACGGGGATTCAAGTAGTGGCTCAGATTTATTAAATAATATGAAAAAGAAAATCCAATAATTAATGGAGACAAAACATATTATTTACAAAAATTTCAATAATAAAAATAAAAAATTAAATAAAAAAAAATTTAATAATTTTACAAATTTTAAAATTTTAATTCAAAAATACCCTTTAATAAAATCTTTAACAAATAATTATAATTATTCGTTTAAAAAAAAATATTTACTAAATTTTAAAAAATTTAACGAGTTTAATTTAATTGGTATGGGTGGATCTATTTTGGGTGCACAAGCTATATACGATTTCCTTAACCGTAAAATCAAAAAAAAATTTTTCTTTTTTAACAACTTACAGAAATATAAAATTACAAAATCAAATAAAAAACGTTTAAATATTATTATATCAAAATCTGGAAATACTTTAGAAACATTATCAAATTTAAATCTAGTTTTAACGAAACAAAAAAAAAATAAAAATTTAATAATCACTGAAAATAAAAATAATATCCTAAGAGCTATGGCGAATAAACTGAAATCTGATGTAATAGACCATAAGAATTATATTGGAGGTAGGTACTCAGTATTATCTGAAGTCGGAATGGTTCCGGCAGAATTGATGGGTTTAAATGAAAAAAAATTTAAACGATTAAATTATCTAATAAAAAATAAAACATTTATTAATTTTTTAATTGAAAACGTTTCTTCAATTCACTCAAATATTATTAAAGGAAAAAAAAATTGCGTAATTTTAAATTATGATGAAAAATTAAATAACTTTTTGAAATGGTATCAGCAATTATCTGCTGAAAGTTTAGGAAAAAAGGGTAAGGGCTTTTTTCCTATAATCTCTACAATGCCAAAGGACAATCATAGTCTTTTACAACTTTATTTAGATGGTCCAAAAAATAATTTCTTTAGTTTTTTTTTCACTAGAGAGAGAAGTCCACTTAAATTTAATAATGCATATTTAATTGATGGATTGGAGCACTTAAAAAATAGCAGCTTAGATCAAGTGTTGTATGGTCAAAAAAAAGCTACGCAAAATATATTTAATAAGAAAAAATTATCATTTAGAAGTTTTGAAATTAAAAATAAAAGTGAGGAAACTTTAGGTGAACTATTTACATTTTTTATTTTAGAAACACTTATGCTAAGCTCCTTATTAAATGTAAATCCAATTAACCAACCTTCTGTTGAATTGATTAAAATAGAAACAAAAAAAATCTTAAAATAGTAATTTACCAAATATTATTTTTGATAAACCATATTTTTTTTCTCTAAGAACTTTAAAATCTTCTATAAAATTTTCTTTAAATTTCTTATTTCTATGTATTACTATTAATGTACTTTTGTGAGCAATTTTTAAGTCTAAAATTTTTCTTAATAATTTATTTATATTTTTATCTTTAAAAGGTGGATCCAAATAAATTAAATTAATTTTTTCATTATCTATATTTTCTCTAGAAATTTCATATGCGTTTATTTCCTTGATGACTGAATCTTTATCAATTTCTAAATCCTTAATGTTTTTTTCTAAAATTTTCAAAGAAGGTTTGTAATTTTCAAAAAAAAAAACTTTTTTTACTCCTCTAGATAAACATTCAATGCCAAACGATCCAGAACCAGAAAATAAATCCAAAACTACATCATTTTTGAATTTAATTTTTTCATTCTTAGAATGCTCTAAAATATTAAATATCGACTCTCTAACCATATCCTTTAAAGGTCTTGTTGTTTTATCTGTAGGATTATGAATTAATTTCCCTCTTAGTTTTCCACCAATTACTCTCATTTATCTATGACTTTATGACCTATATCTGACCTATAAAAACCACCTTCCCAATTCAATTTATTTATCTGATTGATGATTTCTTTTCTACTTGATAAATAACTATCTGAGATATTCACAAAATTTATTACCCTACCTCCAACTGCTACAATTTTATTTCCAGAACTTTTTGTTCCAGCATGAAAAATAAAATTATCTTTAGTTGATTTGAATTCTTTTAAATTTTTAATTTCAACATTCTTATTATATTTTTCAGGATATCCTTTTGAGCATAAAGCAATGCACATACTTTTTTTATTTTTCCATTTTATTTCGTGGGTCTTTAATTTTGAATTACAACAAGAATTTATTATTTCCAATAAATCACTTTCAACCAAAGGTAATATAGTTTGGCATTCAGGATCACCCATCCTGACATTATATTCAATTAGGTATGGTTCATTACTTTTTATCATTAAGCCGGCATATAAAAACCCGACGTACTTCTCATTCATTTCACTTATAGCTTTTAAAGTTGGCTCAATTATTTTATTTAAAATTTTATTCTCTAAATCATTATTAATTAAGCTTGAAGGTGAATAAGCTCCCATTCCTCCTGTATTTTTTCCAGTATCACCCTCGCCAACTCTTTTATGGTCTTGAGCTGTATTAAAAGTTTTATAACTAATTCCATCTGAAATAATAAAAAAACTCATCTCATCACCTTCTAGGAATTCTTCGATTAATACTTGATCTGCTTTCCCAAATTTACCGTCAAATATTTCATTAACAGCAGTTTTAGCCTCATCATTATTTTGACAAATATAGACACCTTTGCCTGCAGCAAGAACATCTGCTTTTACAACAAGAGGAAAATTAGATGACGATAAAAATATAAATGTGTCTTCTTTGGATTTACAAATTTTAAATTTAGCAGTTGGTATGTTAAATTTCTCGCAAATTTGTTTTGTAAATATTTTTGAGCCTTCTAATTGAGCTACTTTTTTTCTAGGACCAAAAACTTTAATATTTTTTGACTCTAGGAAATCTACTAATCCTTCGACTAATGGTTTTTCTGGACCAACAATCACTAATTCGATTTGTTCTTTCTTAACAAAATTATACAAATCTTGAAAATTTTCCAAATTTAAATCAATATTTACAGATATTTGTTCGGTACCAGCATTACCCGGTATTGAATATATTTTTGTTATTTTTTTTGAATTACTTATGTGATGAACTAGAGCATGTTCTCGTCCTCCACTTCCAATAATTGCAATTTTCATTTAGTAAATATATATCTTAAATATGTTAAATAAGTTAGCTAAATTAAAATACTTAGCAAATAATTTTGAGATCATTGAAGATGGTGATCATGTGATTTGTGCTATCTCACAAAAAAAAATACCACTTGAAAACTTAGCTTATTGGAACGTTGAAGAACAGGAAGCCTACTTTTCGTATGTTGAGGCCTCAATTAAAAGAGATTTATTAGACAAAAAATGATTATGTTTTCCATCTATCATGGGTCCAGATCCACTGGTCTACATTTTTTAAAATCATTTTTTCAAGTATCTTATTTAGATGTTCAGTGATCTCTTTAATTGATTTATTGTTCCCGATTTTAATTGGTTCTGAAACAAACATTTTAAAATAATTATTTTTTCTTCTTTCTATATAAATAGGCACTAGATCACATTTATATTTTTTAATTAATTGTGCGGGTATGGTCGTAGTACTAGCTGGTTTACCAAAAAAGTTAATTTTTATACCTTCTCTTACTCTTTGGTCTATCATTAGAGCTACTGAGTTACCTTTCTTTATATTTTCAATAATCTGTCTTGTGCCTGATCTGCCTTTTTTAATTTGATTTTTGCATATAAAATTTTCTCTAATTTCTTCCATAGTTTTGTTAAGGAATACGTTATTTAGCGGTCTATAAATAGCGCACAAATTTATACCTGCCTTTTCTATTTGGAGCGCCATTAATTCAAAATTATTGAAATGACCAGATATAAATACAGCTCGTCTTTTTTCTCTCTTAATTTTGTTTAGGTTTTCAAGCCCGTCTATTTCAATAAATTTATTTAATTTGCTATTTCTAAATGCTTTAAGAAAAGGATATTCAGCAAGTATTCTTCCATAATTTCCATACATTTTGCTGATAATTTTATTGTAATTTTTTTTGTCTACAATGCCGGATTGTTCCAAATTATTTTCAATTAACTTTTTTGATCTAAATATGGGTCCAAACAAGCGTCCAATAAAATTTCCCAAATTAGATCCATTTTTATAACCAATTATAATTAGTATAAAAAAAAACAATTTTATTAAAATAAATTCAATTAAATAAAAAAACTTCCTCATAATTTCTTTAATAAATAATTTTTAAATTCTCTTTCTTTTTCAATTTTTAATCTTATTTTTAAAAATTGGATATTTTTTTTTTGTATATTTGATAATCGATTATAGTCTTTTTCGGTTGTTATAATTTTTAGTTTATTACTCTTAGCCATATTATTTATATTATTTATATCAGAATTTTTATATTTATAATGGTCTGGAAAAGTCATTATTTTTTTTATCTTAAAATTATATTTTTTTAATGTTTGTTGAAATTCTAAAGGATTACCTATGCCTGAAAAAACTAGAAAGTTATTTTTAAATTTAAATGACTTAAGATTTCTAGCAGTGTATTTAGCTCTAAATATTTTTAAATTTGGATTTAATCTCTTTAAAGTTTTTTCGAAACTTTTATTATTTTTTTCTCCATTAAGAAATGCAAGATCATAATTTAAAATATTTGTAATTCTTTCCCTTAATGGCCCAGCGGGCAAAACTAGCCCATTTCCAACTAGCTCTGAACTATTAAAACAAGCAATAGAAATATCATAATTTAAACTTTTATCTTGTAAACCATCATCTAATATAGCTAACTGGTATTTTTTTTTCTCAGCAATTCTCAGCGCGATATCTCTAAAACTTAAACAAATTAGATTTCCATATTTTGATAAAATATTTTGCTCATCAATTTGATCAATATATTTTTTTTTAATAAACACAGTTTTAAACTTATATTTTAACATATCATTTATTTTTAAAACTAAAGGTGTTTTTCCAGTTCCACCTAAGTAAATATTTCCAACACAGATTGTTTTTATTTTGAAATATTTTTTTGGACTTAAAGATTTAAAAAAATTAAAAATAATTGTTATCAAACTAAATGGTAATAGTAATAATGATATGAAATTGAAACTATCCCAAAAAATGGGTCTTTTTACTTTCATTATAAATAATTTTTAATTTCTTTAACGTTATTTTCAAAAATTTTAGCACCTAAATAATTAATCTTATTAAGTTTACTATTTGATATTTTGTAATTATGATTTTTTACAAATACCTTTTCCATTTGATCAATATTTTTAATCTCTGAAGTTATTTTTAAACTTTTTAATTCTTTATATATTTCTTTAAAATTATTTACTTTTTTACCATGCATCACGTAATTACCCATTCTTACAGCTTCTAATGGGTTTTGTCCTCCATGGTTTACTAAAGATCCACCAATAAATGTTACATTTGAAAGTCTTAAAAATTTTGACATCTCTCCATATGTATTAACAATATATACGTCACAATTTTCAGACGGTTTATGTCCGCTTGATCTTTCGGTAACTATTAGTTTTAATTTTCTAAGTTCTTGCTTTATATCCTCTGATCTATTTATGTGACGCGGAACCAATATTGTAATTAAATTCTTAAACTTTTTCTTTAATTTTAAATGTAATTTTCCAATGATTTTCTCTTCATTATAATGAGTGCTGGCTGCACAGAATACTTTTTTATTTTTAAAATATTTTTGAATATTGTTCTTCAAACTTTGTTTATCATTTTTGAAATACTTTAAATTTCCTACAAATTTAATTTTTTTAACACCCAATCTTTTTAAATAATTTTGGGTTTCTTGATTTTGAGGTAAAGCTATAGTTATTTTACTGAAAACATTCTTTGCAAAAGATGAAAAGATTTGCCATCTTTTGAAACTTTTACTCGTAATTCTAGCATTGATTAAAATAAGAGGAATTTTTTTTGAATTTATTCTTTCATACATATTCGGCCAGATTTCAGAGTCTACAAATATTGCTATTTTTGGTTCCCAATAATTTAAAAATTTATTGCATATAAATCCAATATCAAATGGATAGTAAATATGAGTTGTTTTCTTAAATGGCTTCTTTGCAATTATTGATGCAGAACTTAAAGTAGATGAAGTAAGTAAAATTTTTTTTATAGATTTGTCTTTTTCAAACTTATTTATCAAAGGAAGAATGCTCATGACTTCCCCAACACTTGCACCATGAAACCATACGGTTGTATCAGTCTTTTTTAAATTATAATAAGCGTATTTTTCTAAGATTCTTCTCCAATCTTCCTTTCCATAAATCATTCTTAAAAATAATATAAATGGAGAGATTAAAAAAAAAACAATTCCTAATATATTATACAAAAAATACATTAGTTATTTTTTATTTGTCTCTCGTAAAAGTTTTTATAAAGCAATGAATTTTTGATTAGATCATCATGTTTCCCTGATGATTCTATAGAACCTTTATCAACAACATAAATTTTT
Organism: uncultured Pelagibacteraceae bacterium; assembly: GCA_902617415.1. Classification (GTDB taxonomy): domain Bacteria; phylum Pseudomonadota; class Alphaproteobacteria; order Pelagibacterales; family Pelagibacteraceae; genus Pelagibacter. The sequence continues at coordinate 139,542 of CACMWQ010000001.1, forward strand.
TCTGAATTAAGAATAGTTGATAGCCTATGAGCAATAACAACTGTTGTTTTATTTTTTGTTAATTCCTCAATAGCTTTTTGTATTTTTTCCTCTGTATCAGAGTCAAGAGATGAAGTTGCTTCGTCTAGAAGAATTATTTTGCTATCCTTTAATAAAGCCCTCGCTATCGAAAGTCTTTGCTTTTCACCACCTGATAATTTTACTCCATTTTCTCCTATAACAGTCTGAAATTTATTTTCTAATTTTTCTATAAAATCTGTACACATTGATATTTTTGCAGCTGTAAAAATTTCTTCGTCACTAGCCTCTGGTTTGGCATATTTGATATTATTAAAAATAGTATCATCAAAAAGTGTTGTATTTTGATCAACAATAGATATTTCTTTCCTTAATGATTTAAGATTTAGATTTTGTACTTTTTGATTATCAATTAGAATTTCACCAGAGTCTGCATCATAAATTCTTGGTATTAAATTTAATATTGTAGATTTTCCCGATCCGCTGTGGCCTACCAAAGCTGTCATTTTTCTGCCAGTTATATCAATATTAATATCTTTAAGGACTATATTGTTAAGATTTGATTTGTAACTAAAATTAATATTTTGAAATTTTATTGATGCATTACTTATATCTAATATTTTTCCATTTTCATTTGTTGAAATTTTATTTTGTTGATCAATGATAGGTAATATTCTTTTTCCTGCCGATAGTCCTTGGCCAAAAGCAACATTAACTGTTGCTAAAGATTTTACTGGTTGATAAGCAAGCATCATTGCAGCCAAAAAAGAGAAAAAATTGTTTATACTAAGCTGGTCATTCATAATTAATTTTCCTGAGTAAAAAATTAATATTGCAATCATTATTCCAGTTACAACTTCCATTATTGGAGTGGATCTTATAAAAACAGTTGCAATTTTTATTGATTTTTCTTTTAGATCATTGACGAATTTTTCTGATCTTTCATGTTCATAATTCTCTCTTTGAAAAATTTTTATAATTTTATGATTTTTAAAAAGATCAATTAAATATTTATTTAAGTCGCCTGACTTTTCCTGTGCTTCTGTGGCAACTTTAATAATACGTTTTCCTAATTTTTTTGCAGTTATCGTAGCTATTGGAAGCATAATTAAAGCTATAAGAGAAAGCTTCCAATTTTGAAAGAACATCACAAATAATAAGCCAATAAGCGTTAAGCCATCCTTAAATAGGTTTAAAACTGCATTACTTAGCATTCCGGTTATTTGATTTACATCAAAGTTAAGATTTGAAATATATTTACCTGAATGTTTATCTTCAATTTTTTCAGTATCAGCTTTTATGAAAGAAGATAACATATCGATTTGAATATTTTTTTTCACTTCTTCTGCAGTTTTTATCATTAAAACTTTTGCTAAATATAGAGATATGCCTTTTGTAGCAAAAGCTATTATGATTAAAAGTGGAATTATGAAAATTAAGCTTTGATCTTTGTTTATGAAAATTTTTTCTATTGCAGGGTCGAGTAACCATGCTGTTGCTGATGTGGCGCCAGCAACTAAAATGGAAAACACTATAGCAAGTATTATTTTATTAAGATGTTTTGTTGTATAATCATTGTACAATCTTTTAATAATATCAATATTTTTCATTAAGTTAATTTTCCTACTAACAAAATTATTAAAATAATAAGACCCAAAAGATTGTTGCTTTTAAATTTTGCTAAGCAGTCATTCCCACTTTCAGTTTTTAATTTAAGAGATTGAAAAATTAACAAATGAGTTATAGGCACTATTAAAGCAATGTAATACAAATAATTAAAATTCATTTTATAACCAACAAGAAACAATGATATTAAAAATATAATGTAACAAAACGATATAAATTTTTTTGGGTTATTTTTAAATTTAATCGATGTTGATTTAACTCCAATTATTTCATCATCATTAATATCTTGATATCCATATATTGTGTCGTAACCTAATGTCCAAAATGTGGCTCCTAAATAAAATATAATTGGTACTATAGAAACTTCATTTTGAATGGATATCCATGCCAAAACTAGACCGTAATTAAAAGTAATACCTAAAAAAAGTTGAGGCCAGTAAGTAAATCTTTTCATTAATGGATATGTAAAAGCTAATGGCATAGAAATAAGAGCCATATAAATAGTAAATTTATTAAAATTTATCAAAACTAAAAAAGCGATTAAACATAAGATTGCGGCATATATTGCTGCATTAAATACTGAAATTTTTTCTGACGCGATTGGTCTATTTTTTGTTCTTTTGACTAACTTATCAATTTTTCTATCACTTATATCGTTAACAATACATCCTGCTGATCTCATTAGAACAGATCCAGAAAAAAATAAAAAAGCATAAATAAAATAAGTATTTAAAGAAAAAGAAAAATCATATGAAATTGTTAAACCCCAAACACAAGGCCAAAATAGAAGCATGAAACCTATCGGTTTGTTAAGTCTTGTTAATTCAATAAAAATTTTAAACTTTTCAGACATAATTTACTTGTAAATAACAAAGCGTAGATTCATAATCAAACTGATTCGCATGAATATTGATTACACTGTTACCGCATTAATGTTTCCCGCCATTCCTTTGATTATGGCTGTCTATAGTAATAGATTTCATACATTAAGTGGTTTGATTAGAAAAATACACGACGAATATGTTTTTGAAAAGCATACTCCACCAGAGTGGAAGCAGCAGCTAATTAATTTAAATGATAGAGTAAAAAATTTAAGGATTACTATACTTTTTGCAGCATTTGGTTTCTTATTTAATATGCTTACAGTTTTTGCTCTTTATTTAGAGACATATTTTTTAGCTAGAATAATTTTTGGCTCTTGTTGTTTATCGATGATGGTATCAATAATATTTTTTATAAGAGAAATACAAATCTCGACTAGAGCGTTAAGACTCCATCTTTCAGATATGGATGATCAATTTAAGGAATAATAACTGCTGGTCCAGTTAAAATTCTATTCTCTAAATCTATGTGAGCTTGTTTAGCTTCACTTAATTTATATTTTTTAGAAACTTCAATTTTTATTTTCCCTGAGAGAACTGCATCAAAAACCAATTTAGCAGATTTTTCTAATTCATCTCTTGTAATTGTATAATGCATTATTGACGGTCTTGTAAAAAAAAGACCTTTTGTATTTATATGTTTTTTGACATCTATAGTGTGAACATATCCAGATGCATTTCCAAATGCTACCATCATACCTCTAATTTTTAAACATTCTATTGACCCCTCAAAAGTTTTTGCTCCAACACCATCATAGACAACATCTATTCCGTTTTTACCTACTATTTTTTCAACTTCTTCCACAAAATTATGATCTGTATAATTGATGACATGATGACACCCATTTTTTTTTGCTATTTCAACTTTTTCTTTAGATCCAACTGTTCCAATGACTTCACATCCTAATGCATTAGCCCACTGGCATAATATTTGACCAACACCACCAGCTGCAGCATGAAATAAAACTTTATCTCCTTTTTTAACAGCATATGATCTATGTAATAAATATTCTGATGTTATTCCTTTTAATAAAATACAAGAAGCTATTTCATCTGAAATACCTTCTGGCACCGTGACTAATTTTTCTTCTGGCATTATTTGTTTTTCTGAGTATCCACTTATTGGAGCAGATGCATGACTTACTCGATCTCCAACTTTAAAAAGACTTACTTCAGAGCCAACTTCTTCAACTACTCCAGATGCTTCTAGTCCAAGTCCACTTGGTAATTCAATCGGATACAAACCTGTTCGATGGTAAACATCAATATAATTAAGTCCAACTGACAAATTTTTAACAAGAACTTCCTTTGGACCAGGTTTACCGATTTCAACATCCTTGTATTCTAAGACTTCTGGGCCTCCAAACTTTTCAAATCTTATAGCTTTCATATTTACTTTACAAAATTACCATTATGATAATCATCAATTGCTTGAAGTATTTCTTGTTTGGTATTCATGACGAATGGGCCACCTCTTGCAATCTGTTCTCCTATCGGTTTTCCAGATACTAGTAAAAATTTAGCTTTTGTTAAAGCAGTTACTTTCAAGTTTTCACCTTTAGATAACAAAATTAAAGTAGAGTCTTTAACACTTTCATGTTTATTGTTTCCAATTTCTATCTCACCTTCAATTAAATATATGAATGAATTGTGTGTGGATGGAACTTGATGAATAAAAATTTTACTTTCATTTAATTCTACATCAAAATAAATTGGATCGACATTGTGTTTTTTTATTGGACCTTCTGAATTTTCAAACTTTCCAGCAATTACTTTTATAAATTTATCTTTATCCTTATGTGTGCTCATTTTATCAGAGTCTATATAGTGGTATTCTGGTTTACTCATCTTCTCGCTGGCAGGCATATTAATCCATAGTTGAAAACCATGAAGTTTTCCATCGTTCATAGCTGGCATTTCAGAATGAATTATTCCACTACCAGTTTTCATCCATTGCACATCTCCTGCAGTCATTTTTCCTTGACCACCTGTACTATCTTTATGTTCGAAACTCCCAGCTAACATGTATGTAACTGTTTCAATACCTCTGTGTGGATGAGCAGGAAAGCCTGCAATATAATCGTCTTTATTTTCTGATCCAAATTCATCTAACATTAAAAATGGATCATAATAATTTGGTTCAACACCAATACTTCTTTTTAATTTAACTCCTGCACCATCTGATGCCGGTGTTGGATCTATAATTTTTTCTACTTCGATATTTGTCATGTTGTTCATATAGGATATATCTAAATTAAATCAAGCAATTCTGATAAATTACTTATTTTTTGGTTAGGTTCAAAATCTAATTTATCAAAAATATTATTATCTCTATTCACCCAAACTGTGTTGTATCCATAATTCCCTGCACCAGAAACATCCCATGTATTAGCACTTAAGAATAAAACTTCATTCTTTTCAATATTATATTTATTTATTGGAAGATCATATACTTTTGAATCTGGTTTAAAAATACCAGCTTCTTCTGCAGAAAAAATATCATCAAAAATATCTTTTAATTGATTGCTAACTACAAGTTCATTTAAAAGGTCAGGTGTACCATTTGATAGAATTGCTAATTTATAATTTGATTGTTTTAATTTTTTTAAAGCATCCCTTACTTCTGTAAATGGTGAAAGCACTTTATATAAATTTAATAGTTCTGATCTCATTGAATTATCAATATTGTAAAAATTTATAGATTTATCCAAACTATCTTCAGTGATTTGCCAAAAATCTTTGTGTCTTCTCATTAAACTTCTAAGCCAAGTATATTCAAGCTGAGTAGTTCTCCAATAATTAGCAAATCCTTCCCATTTATCTCCTAATTTTTCCTTACATTTTTCAGCTGCAGAATTAACATCAAATAGGGTGCCGTATGCATCAAATATGATTGCTTTAATTTTTTTCATAAATTAATTTAAATATTATGAGCAATATTAGAATATTTTATCCAGAAAAATTATCAATTAATTTAGAAAATAATTTAACTAAGTCTCAGTCACATTATTTATTGAAAGTAATGAGGATTAAGCAAGGAGAGACCTTTTCAGTTTTTAATAAATCTGGAGAATGGAAGTCAATTGTAACTGAAATTTCAAAAAACAGCTTAAATTTCAAGGTTGTTGAACAATTAAGACAAAAGGATAAAGAGCAAGATATTTGGTTAGCCTTCTCACCCATTAAATCAAATTATTTTAACTTCATGATACAAAAAGCAACTGAGCTTGGAGTAACAAAATTTGTACCAATTATTTCTGAAAGGACAATTGTTAGAAAAATAAATTTTGAGAGACTAAATAAAATAGTTATAGAGTCGTGTGAACAAAGTAATAGAATAAATATTCCTTCAATTGAAAAACCTCAATCATTAGATAAATTCCTTTCTAACAATTTGGATATCAATTTAATTTTCGCAGATTTAAATACAAATAATAAAAAAATTAAGATTTCTAATTCAAAACCAAATTGTCTTTTAATTGGTCCTGAAGGGGATTATTCAGCTGATGAAATTAAAAAGATTCTAAACTTTAAAGGGTCTCAATCGATAAAACTAAGCGATAACATTTTAAGGTCTGAAACTGCGGTTATATCCGCGTTATCTGTGATCAATTATTTGCAAAATTGATAAATTGTCGCGAATTCTCTAGTATTTTTTATAATATTTTCGATTTATATAGAAAACAAATGAAGAAACTATTTTTTGTTTTTATAGCATTAATTTACTCAGTTGAGGCGTTTGCAAACCAACCAAAAAATTGGCAATTAGGTTTCCAAGAGCCTGCATCGCAATCTATGAGAGATATAGTTTGGTTTCATGACTATATGTTAGTACCAATCATAGTTGCTATAAGTGCGTTTGTTTTATTTTTAATGCTTTATGTGATGGTAAGATTTAGAGCATCGAGAAATCCTAATCCATCTAAAAGAACACATAATGTTTTAGTTGAAATTGTTTGGACATTAGTTCCTTGTTTAATCTTGATCGTGATGGCAGTTCCGTCATTCAAAGTTTTATATTCACAAGATGCAATTCCTAAAGCTGATGTAACTATAAAAGCAATTGGATATCAATGGTATTGGGGATACGAGTACCCAGATGAGAATATAATTTTTGATGCTTATATGATCGAAGAGAAGGATTTAAAAGAAGGTCAGCCAAGATTGTTAGCAACAGATAATGTAGTCGTTGTTCCAGTAAATAAAGTAGTTAAAGTTTTAATTACAGCAAATGATGTGCTTCATGCATGGGCATTACCAGCATTTGGAGTTAAAAGGGATGCGATGCCAGGAAGAGTAAATGAAACTTGGTTCAAAGCTGAAAAAGTTGGGACTTATTACGGACAATGTTCTGAGTTATGTGGAATTAAACATGCTTTTATGCCAATTGAAGTTAAAGTAGTTTCAGAAGAAGATTACCAAATTTGGCTTTCAGAGGCGAAGATAAAATTTGCAAAAGATGAAAATTTAATTAATAAAAAACTAGTAGCGAGTAAATAAAAATGAGTTCAGAAGCAGCACATATTCACGATCATCATACTCCAACAGGTTGGAAGAGATGGGCATATTCTACAAATCATAAAGATATTGGAACAATGTATTTAATTTTTGCAATCATTGCAGGAGTTATAGGTACAGCTTTTTCAGTTTTGATGAGAATGGAATTAATGCATCCTGGTGATGATGTTTTAGGCGGTAACTACCATCTTTATAATGTTTTGGTTACAGGTCATGGATTAATAATGATTTTCTTTATGGTCATGCCAGCAATGATTGGTGGTTTTGGTAACTGGTTTGTGCCGATAATGATTGGAGCACCGGATATGGCATTTCCAAGAATGAATAATATTTCTTTTTGGTTATTACCTGTTGCTTTTATTTTATTACTTTCATCAATTTTTGTAGATGGACCTCCAGGTGCACAAGGTGTTGGTGGTGGCTGGACGATTTACCCACCTCTATCTTCTACTGCAGGTCAACCAGGTCCAGCAATGGATTTAGCAATCTTAAGTTTACATGTTGCAGGAGCTTCTTCAATTTTGGGAGCAGTTAATTTTATTACAACAATATTGAATATGAGAACGCCTGGAATGACTTTGCATAAGATGCCATTATTTGCATGGTCAATATTAGTTACAGCATTTTTATTATTACTTTCGTTACCGGTATTAGCAGGAGCAATTACTATGCTTCTAACAGATAGAAATTTCGGCACAGCATTTTTTGATGCACAAACAGGTGGAGATCCAACATTATTCCAGCATTTATTTTGGTTTTTTGGTCATCCAGAAGTTTACATTCTAATCTTACCAGGATTTGGAATGATCAGTCATATAGTATCTACTTTTTCAAAGAAGCCAGTTTTTGGATATTTGGGAATGGCTTATGCGATGGTAGCAATTGGAATAGTAGGTTTTGTTGTTTGGGCTCACCACATGTACACAGTTGGTTTAGACACTGACACTAAAGCATATTTCTTAGCAGCAACAATGATTATCGCTGTTCCAACAGGAATTAAAATATTTTCATGGATAGCTACGATGTGGGGAGGATCTATATCATTTAAAACTCCAATGGTTTGGGCTTTAGGATTTATATTTTTATTTACAGTTGGAGGAGTAACTGGCGTTGTTCTAGCAAACGCTGGAGTAGATACTGCATTGCATGATACATATTATGTTGTAGCTCACTTCCACTATGTATTATCTTTGGGAGCTGTTTTTGCAATATTTGCAGGCTTCTATTATTGGTTTGGTAAAATGTCAGGGTATGAATATTCTGAGTGGATGGGTCAGCTTCATTTTTGGTTAACTTTCATAGGTGTAAATTTAGTTTTCTTTCCACAACATTTCTTAGGATTGGCTGGAATGCCGAGAAGATACGCTGATTATCCTGATGCATTTGCTGATTGGAATTATATCTCTTCAATCGGTTCATATATTTCAGTCGTAGGTTTAGTAGTATTTTTTGCTAATTTAATCTACGCATTTGCAAAAAAGAAAAAAGCAGCACAAAACCCATGGGGAGAAGGGGCCACAACATTAGAATGGACAGTTCCATCACCACCGAATTTTCATACTTTTGATGAATTACCAAAGTTTGAAGATTATGAAGGCACTGAAAAATCTAGTAGTTAGTAACGTCTTAAGATATAAACATTAAAATGGCTACGACGTATTCCAAGGTAAAAAAATCATATTACGAATTAGGTATAATTCCTGAATTATTAAAGTTAATGAAACCAAGGGTAATGTCTCTTGTTATCTTCACTTGTGCAGTTGGTCTATTAACAGCTCCAACTTCAGTTTCATTTCAACAATCAGTGATTGGGATATTAATTGTTGCCTTTGGTGCTGGAGCAGCAGGAGCACTTAACATGTGGTATGAAGCTGACTTAGATAAATTAATGTCTAGAACTTGCTTACGTCCAATTCCAAGAGGAAAGCTAAACAGAAACCAAGCATTATATTTTGGAACATCTCTGTCAATTGTTTCAGTTGTAAGTTTATACTTTGTTACAAATGCTTTATCAGCATTTCTATTATTGTTTACGATCTTATTTTACCTATTTGTTTATACAATCTGGTTAAAAAGAAAAACTCCGCAAAATATTGTTATAGGTGGAGCATCAGGAGCTTTACCACCAGTAATTGGATGGGCAATAGCAACAAATTCTATTTCGTTGGAGTCGATTGCTTTTTTCTTAATAATTTTCTTTTGGACACCATCACACTTTTGGGCATTAAGCTTATACAAAGCTGATGATTATAAAAAAGCAGGTATTCCAATGCTTCCAGTAACTAATGGAATTCAGGATACTAAAAAGAACATTCTAATTTATTCTTTGCTAATGATACCAACAATTGTTTTCCCATATTACATTGGATTTGTTGGTGAAGTATTCTTAACACTTAGCTTACTACTTACATTTTATTATAATTTAATTTGCTACCAGCTTTACAACTATAAAGTTGGAAAATTTAACATAAAGAAAGCTAGATATATTTTCAGTTATTCAATTATTTACTTATTTTTAATATTTGTTTTTTTCTTAGTGGATAAAGTTTTATGATAGTCAAAGATCAAAAATTAAAAAAGAAAAATTTATGGACAGCAGTTGGTTTGGTTGCATTTATAGTTTTCTTATTCATTTTCACATTATTTAATATTGGAGTATTTGAAAGACCTCTATGATTAAAAAAAATACTTTAACTCCACTAATTCTTGCAGGAATCTTTGTCTTTATGTTGGGATTATCTTTTGCAGCTGTGCCTTTGTATGATTTATTTTGCAGAGTAACTGGCTTCGGTGGAACAACACAAATATCTAAAGAGGCCCCTAATATAGTTTTAGATAAAAAAATAAATGTAAGATTAGATACCAACGTTAATAGTGCTCTTGATTGGAATTTTGATGTTGATCAAAAAACAATGGATGTTCAGCCAGGCAAGGTATACAGAATTAAATTTGAAGTGGAAAACACGGGAGATGAAATTTCATCTGCTGTAGCTACATATAATGTTTCTCCATCATCATTTGGAGCATATTTTAATAAATTAGGCTGTTTTTGCTTTGAAAAACAAACATTAGATCCGGGGGAAAAGGCAAGTTACACCCTAGTTTTTTACCTAGATCCAGAATTAGTAAATGATCCAAAAACATCTAGAGTTGAAGATGTTACTATGTCATATACTTTTTTCTCATCTGAATATTATAAAAACGAAAAAAAAGAGAGTTAAAATAAATGTCTGCATCAGGTCAAAAACATGATTATCATTTAGTTGACCCTAGTCCTTGGCCTTTAGCTACATCTATAGCAACACTAGTTACAGCTGTTGGATCTGTTTATTATTTTCACAGTAAAGTTATGTGGGCAATGGTTTTAGGTTTTTTACTTATAATTTATTGTGCCTTTATGTGGTTCAGAGATGTTGTAATCGAAGCTGAGCACAAAGGTCATCATACACCTGTTGTTCAAATTCATCATAGATATGGAATGACATTATTTATTGCTTCTGAAGTAATGTTTTTTGTTGCATGGTTTTGGGCATACTTTGATGCAAGTTTGTTTCCAAATGAATTCATGGGAAATGTATGGCCACCAAAAGATATTGAAACTTTTGATCCATGGGACATCCCACTTATAAATACTCTTGTCCTACTTTTATCTGGTACAACAGTAACTTGGGCACACCATTCTTTATTAGAGGATGATAGAAAAGGATTTATAAATGGTCTAATCTGTACAGTAATTTTAGGAGCGTTTTTTACGTTATTGCAAATATACGAATACCAACACGCTACATTTAGTTTTTCAGGTCACATTTATGGAGCTACATTCTATATGGCCACAGGGTTTCATGGTTTCCACGTTTTAGTTGGGACTATTTTCTTAGCGGTTTGCTTATGGAGAGGTAAATTAGGACATTTTACTAAAGAACATCACTTTGGTTTCGAGGCTGCTGCTTGGTACTGGCACTTTGTTGACGTTGTCTGGTTGTTCTTATTTGCAGCTATTTACATTTGGGGAAGTTAATAGTTCTTGAAAAATAAGCTATCTTTTTCAATCTTTGTATACTTTTTTATTTTAGTTTTTTTGGCATTAGGTACTTGGCAAATTATAAGACTAAACTGGAAGCTTGATTTAATAAATTCAATCGACCAATCTTTAAAAAGTGATCCAGTAGAATTTAATGGAAGTAATCCAATTAACTTTAAAAAAATCAAATTTGAAGGAATATTAGATAATTCAAAAATAATTTATTTATATTCTTTAAATGAAAAAGGAGAGCCAGGATTTGATATTGTAAATCCAGTTAGTATTAACAATAAAAGTTATCTAATAAATCGGGGTTGGGTTCCAAGAGATCTTAAATCTAAAAAGTATGTTTCAAATGAGAACAAATTTGAGGGAGTTTTAAAATTAAAAAGCAAATTTAATTATTTCAAGCCAGATAATGACGTAAATAAGAATTACTGGTTCACTCTTAAAGATGAAGATTTATTGACCTATACGGGAAAAGAATTTTCTCCGTTCATTATCAACAATATTAGCAAGCAAGAAGGAATTTATCCCCAGTCAAAACAAATAGGAGCCAATATTTCAAACAACCACTTAAAGTATGCCCTTACATGGTTTTCATTAGCTGTTTCCATTTTTTTAATATATTTATATTTTAGAAAAAAAAATTACTGATGGAATATATAAGCACTAGAAATAATTCAGATCATTTTTCATTTAAAAACGTATTTCTGAAAGGCTTAGCTGATGATGGAGGCCTTTTTGTGCCAAAGTCAATTAAACCATTTAGTAAAAATGAACTAAACAAACTAAGTAGTCTTAATTACAATGAATTAGCTGCCGAAATAATTTTCCCATTTATCGGTGATTTTATGACTAAGGAAGAGTTAATTTCCACAGTATCAAAATCTTACTCAAATTTTAGAGCAGAAGATGTTGTAAAAATCTCTGATTTAGGAAACTTAAAAGTCTTAGAACTCTATCATGGCCCAACTCTTGCTTTTAAAGATATTGCAATGCAATTAATAGGAAATTTCTATCAATATCACTTAGGAAATGAGCAAAAAAAAATTAATATTATTGTAGCAACATCAGGAGACACAGGTGCAGCTGCTATTGATGCTTTAAAAGGAAAAAAAAATTTAAATGTTTTTGTATTACATCCAAATAACAGAATTTCACCAGTACAAAGAAGACTGATGACAATCCATGAAGAAAAAAACGTATTCAATATTGCTATTGAGGGGAACTTTGATGACTGTCAAAATTTAGTTAAAGCAATGTTTAATGATGAAAAATTCTCAAGCTCTATTAATATGTCAGGTGTTAATTCAATTAATTGGGCAAGAATTGTTGCTCAAGCTGTTTATTATTTTTATGCTTATTTTAAAAAAGGCAATGGACAGCCTCTGTCTTTTTCTGTCCCGACCGGAAATTTTGGAGATATTTATGCTGGTTATTTAGCAAAGAAACTCGGTCTTCCAATTGATAAACTTATTGTAGCTACAAACAAAAATGACATTCTTCATAGAGCAATTTCTGGTGGAGATTACACTCAAAAGAAAGTTGAGGAAACAAATACCCCCAGCATGGATATCCAGATAGCAAGTAACTTTGAAAGACTTTTATATGATGTAAAAGACTGTAACTCAGAAGTTACAAAAGATGTGATGAGTAAGATAAAAAATAATACTTATCAAATTGATAATAGTGACTTAGATGAAATAAAAAAGAATTTTACATCTGAAATGTTAGATGAAAATGAAACTATCCAAATGATAAAAGATATAAATAAAGAATATAAAGTTGTAGTTGATCCACATACTGCAGTTGGAATTGGTGCTGCAAAAAAACTTGGACTGGAACAAAATTGTGTTGTTTTATCTACAGCACACCCATGTAAGTTTCCAAAAGCAATAAAAGATGCAATCTCAAAAACTGAAGAATTACCAGAAAGTCTTAAATATGTTTATGATAGAGAAGAAAAATTTGAAGTTATATCGAATGATATAAATAAAGTTAAAGATTATGTAATTAATTCCATATGAAATTAAAAATAAAAGATCAAATCCCTGATATAGAAATTTTCCATCTAATAGATGGTGAACCGCAAACTAGTAAAATTAGAGATATATTAGGAAAAGGTAAAGTTGTTTTATTCGGATTGCCGGGTGCTTTTACCTCAACTTGCTCAAAACTCCATCTTCCTGGATATGTAGGTAATGCAGATAAAATTAAATCAAAAGGAATAGAAAAAATATTTTGTTTATCTGTGAATGATCCATTTGTTATGAATGCTTGGGGAGAAGCGAATAATGCTGGAGGCAAAATTACAATGTTATCAGATCCGTATCTATTATTTACGAAAGCAATTGGTGCAGAAGTAGATAGAAATTCAAAAGGAATGGGTATTCGTTCAAATCGTTATGCGATGGTTATTCAAAACTTAGAAGTCATTAATATTCAAGTTGAGAAAGAAACTAAACAATGTGGCTTGTCATCAGCAGAGGGTGTCTTAGAAATTTTGTAAATTATCTAATTTACAGGAATAACGAAACTTGCTGGGTATGTTCTGTGCTTATCAGTAATAGAGTCAGTAATACCTAAATCAAAAAATACAACACTACCTGCAAGTTTACCAGACTCAATCTCACTAGGTATACTTCCGAAACCTGTCTTTCCATCTGCAGTTTTACAATTAAATTTTAGTGCATCATCTGATCTTCTAACCATTGGTTGAGAAGGAATTTTAACATTTAAGGAAACTCTTTTATTTGATAATTGACATTCACCGCTGCTACCATCGGAAAAAGATAATGCAACTGGGACATTAGCATCGTTAACTATTGTTGCGCATGAAGTTAGAAATAAACTAATTAAACAAGCAGCTATTAATCTCATAGGCACATCTTAAATATAAAATTTTACTAATTCAATAATTAAATTTTAGCAATTTCTCTTGCAAGAATATCAACTTCGTTATTTATTTTATCTGTTGAATGTGCCTTTACCCAGCTCCATTTAATTTCAAAAGTATTTGATAGATTATCTAATTCAGTCCATAGTTTTTTATTCTTAACTTCTTTTTTATTTGCTGTTTTCCAACCATTTTTTTTCCAATTATGTATCCATTCAGTTATTCCAGATTTTACATATTTAGAGTCTGTAAATATTTGAACCTTGCTTCCTTTTGGAATTTTTTTTAAAGCTTTAATGGGGGCAAGTAATTCCATTTGATTATTTGTTGTTTCTTTTTTGCTTCCTTTAATTTGAGTTTTCTTTCCATTTTCAATAATAATTGCAGCCCAACCACCATTTCCTGGATTTCCAATGCATGAACCATCTGTGTAAATTTTAATCATCAAGAATAATCCTTAAATGAGCTCAGATTTCTATGAAAATTTAACTTATCTATATACTCCTTTGGATCTTTGATTTTAATTACAGCATTTTTAGGAGTATTTAAATAATCATAAGATCTAGTTAAAAGATATCTCAAAGCCGACCCTCTGCATAATGTATTTAAATTTCTTTTTTCAATTTCAGTTAATTTTCTAACAGATTGGTAGCCCTTTAATAAATTTGAGGATCTTTTTTTATCTAATACAAATTTTCTATTTTTCTTTTTAAAACATAAAGCGTTAATGCAGGTTGCTAATTCATAAGATAGAAAATCATTAGCTGAAAAATAAAAATCTATAAATCCATGAAATTTACCTTTATTGAAAAAAATATTATCAATAAAAAGATCGCTATGAATTATTCCATTTGGCATTTTTTTAGGCCATTTTTTTTTGAGATTTCTCAAATCATCTTTCATTAAATCTTTTAGGTTTTTAGACAATTTGTTAATTTTATTGTCTATTTTATTTAGAATTGATCCCCATGAATTAATCGATAGAGAATTTTTTCTATATAATTTTAATTTTTTTGAAGCCTCATGAAGAAGTGCTGCATTTTTTCCAACTATAAAACAATCCTTATTATTTAGTTGTTCTTTATCTTTTCCTTCCAGGAAACTGACAATACAAGCTTTTTTATTTTTTAAGTTAAATAAATATTTACCCTTTTTATCTTTTATAGGTACTGGACATTTTACTTTTAATCTAGATAGACCAGACATAAGATTAACAAAAAATGGGAGATCTTTTTTCTGAACTCTTTTTTCGTAAATAGTTAAAATATATTTATTTTTTTTTGTCTTTAAAAGGAAGTTGGTATTTTCAATACCCTTTTTTATACCTGAATAATTTTCTATTTTTCCAATATTATATTTCCTCTCGATAAATTTTATCTGCTTATTATTAATTTTAGTATAAACAGCCATTAATTTAATTTTCCAGGAATTTTAAAAGTAATATTTTCTTTTACGATTTCTACTTCTTCTATGTTGACTGTAAATTGATCTTTTAACTCTGCTATAAATTTTTCAACAAGTATTTCTGGTGCTGAAGCACCTGATGAAATTCCAATTGTGTTACATTCTTTAATCTTATCTACTGGCACTGGACTTTCTGAATGTATTAACTCAGCAGAACTACAACCAGAGTTTTTAGCAACCTCAACTAATCTTACCGAGTTAGATGAATTCCTACTTCCAATTACAAAAAACATATCACATTTATCTGCTATTTCTTTAACTGCTGATTGTCTATTTGTTGTTGCATAACATATGTCATCTTTTTTAGGCTCTTTAATATCTGGATATTTAGATTTTAAAGCTGCAATTATATCTTTGGTATCATCTACAGAGAGTGTTGTTTGAGTTATGAAAGATAGCTGTTTATTTGAGACATTTTCATACTTATTTGCGTCCTCAATGTTTTCAATCAAATCTATTGAACCTTTTGGTAATTGACCCATAGTTCCTATGACTTCTGGATGGTTTTTGTGTCCTATTAATAATATATGATGACCTTGTTTGTTTAAGTTTTCTGCTTCTCTATGGACTTTAGATACTAGAGGACACGTTGCATCTACAAACACCATATTTAAATTAGAAGCTTCCTCTGGGACAGATTTTGGCACTCCATGTGCTGAGAATATAACTGGTCTAGACTTATCTTTGATTTCATCTAATTCTTCAACAAATATCGCTCCTATTTTTTTTAAACTTTCTACAACATGTTTGTTATGTACAATTTCGTGTCTCACATAAACTGGAGCACCAAATTTATCTATACTCTTTTTTACAATTTCAATTGCTCTATCAACTCCTGCACAAAATCCTCTTGGTGCAGCTAAATAAATTTTTAAATTTTTGTTACTCATTTTCATCCTTTTTAAAAAATGGAATTAAAAATACTATACAAGCAATAAAAAAAAACAGGCTTCCGAACATAGCCCAAAAACTTCCTACACTTGAGATGATGAAACCAATTGAAGATATAATGAACAATATCCATCCAATTAGATTTATAGTTTTATTTTTCATTTTTTTTCTACCATGAATTCAAGTAAAATATGAGGAAAGGTCAATGAAGCCAATCCAACAAATATTATTTTAATAATACTTTCATCTATACCAAATTTTTCTGAAATAAAATAAAAAACTATTAAATACATCATTGCTGTAATTACTGTTAGTGGAATAATTTTTCGTAAAAAAATAGGAAATCCTTTCATCAAATTTTTATTTATTTCACTAATTAAACTTAGTGAGTGTCTTATAGAATGAAGAAAGCAGAAATAAATTGTGAAAGCCAAAATAGGGTTAAAAAAATAGTTTAAAATAATTATTGAAAAACTATCTAAAAAAAGAATTGATCTTAAATCATTATTATTACCTCTATATATAAGAAAATTACTTAGCACTGATAATATAACTAAAGGAATTAAAAAATTATTAGCCACAATATTTTCGTCTATTGAAAAGTTTAACATTTTAAAAATTTCGATTGTCTCAGCTTTATGAAACAGTAAAGGTGCTGAAATAACCAATGATCCTTTAATGAAATAAAAAATTTCTAAAAAATTAGCATTTTTTGTTTCGATAAAGTCACTATCCTCTTTGCCAAAATGATATGCTGCAACTATTAAAAAAAGCGAAAGCAATAATATTGGACTTAAAATCCAAATTAAAATAATAAAAATAGCAATACCTAAATAAGTTATATAGAACACTTCTGTATTTTTAATTTTATAAATTTTTAAAAGTTTTTTACCCTTTTCATGATCCAGCGCACCGTGAGAGATACCAATTGTAAGAATTAAAAAAAAACTAAAAACTATAAACGAATTATCTCTCAATACCTCAAAGGCAGAAAAAAAAATACAGATATTAAAAAAAATAATAGAATGAAAAAAATTTATTTTGTTGATCATTATTTAAATACAGCTTTAATAAAAATCCATTTTGGCATCTTTAATATAATGGATAAGTCTTCGAAAATATTACTTTTATTGGAAAGGAAATTTATTACTGTTTTTGACTTGCTTTTAAACATTTTGAAGAAAATATTTGGCATGATTTCTGGCTTTTCAGCTAGGACTTTCAAAAAAACATTATCTAAAAACTTATACTTACTTTTTATATTGAAAGCTCTAGTTTGGGTTATTTTATCAATGTTTTGGGTAATATATTCTGCTTGTTCTTGGATATTTAGGAAAGTATAGCCAGTACTCAAACGCGTCATACCTCCAGCAGTTCCAATATTTATCGTGTTTTTGTTGTTTTGAAATTTTGGATAAAATAATGGTATAGCTCCAACTTCTTTATAATTAATTTTATATTTTTTTAATTTTAAAGTGTTTTCGATGTAATCAGTAATTTGTTTATCATAATCTTTTTCACTATCATCTTCCATTTTTGAAAGCCACGTAGTTTCGATTAAAGCTGATTTTTTTGAGTAGGGTAGTGTATAGAAAAAATGAACACTTTTTTTTTGATCACAATCAAAGTCCATTAAATTCATTATTTGATCATCAAAAAAATCTTTTTCAGTTTCAATCTCAACACCTTGAAAGTGTTGCCATAAATTAGAATCTTTATTCTCAAGATTTGGCAAACTGTTAAATAAAATTGCGTTTTCTGTATTTACTTCACTAATATCTTTAAAGAATTGAATATTAGGATTTTTATTGATTTTATTTAAAATTTTTTTGTAGAATAGTCCACTATCAATACTTTCATAAGGAGTTTCTTTACAATCTTTATATTCAACATTTCCTTTAAAATTGATTGTATAATCTTTCCATCTTTTTTTTACACAGTCATCAAACTTGTGAGGTACAGTTTTCCAATATGACCAAGTTTTATCTCTTTTATATTCGTCTCTTTTTTCAATAATTGCTAAAGTCTTATTTTTAAGTTTATCGTGATACTCTAACTCATAAGCCAATGTTAAACCTGCACAGCCACCTCCAATAATTATGTAATCAAAATCTTTCATTATACTCGATATCTTGCATTATTATCTCATGCTCTTTTATTGTAAGTTTTTTATCTTCTTTTACAAAATATAATTTAATTAAATCACCAATAGATAGCAAGGTATGTAAGACTTTTCCCAAATTGTTTACATAAATTTTTCCTGATTTATTATAATTTTCTAAGTTTCCTTTTTTTAAGATTTCATTTCCGATTTGTCTATATACTCGTCTTGCAACCAAAATCGAAAATCTTAAAAAGAATGGAATTTTTTTAATTGATATAAAAGAATTATTATAAAATTTGTCAGCAATTTTTAGAATTCTTTTAATTTCATCAAAATTCTTTTTTATATAAAACCTATTATTGTTTTCATCTTCAATAACATCTCTTGAAATATTAGTTAATTGCATTGCAATACCTAAGTCAATCGCTCCTAAAAGTGCTGATCTTTCTTTGACATTTAAAATTTTTGCCATCATTAATCCAACTGTTCCAGCCACTCTATATGAATAAACATATAGATCTTTGTCAGTGTTCATTTCTACTTTTGATTTTATGTCAGCCTCGACTCCATCGAATAAATCATCAATTATTTTCGGGGATATTTCAAATTTATTTATTAAAGCCCACATATTTTTAATTATTTGGTTATTTTCATTTTTTAATTTGAAATCTTCTTTAAAAGTATTGAAATTTTTTAATTTCGTATCAAGATCACCTTTTTCATCTGCTATATTGTCTATGTATCTACAAAAATCATACAAATTAGAACATTCAGAGTAGACTTGTTTTGGTAAAAAGAAACCTGCCCAATTAAAAGATTTAGCGTATGTCGACAAATAATTTTGTTCATTCATTACAAAATTTTATCTAAGACCTTTGCGGATGATAGGACCCCTGGAACACCAGCCCCAGGATGAGTGCCCGCTCCAACAAAATATAAACCGTCATAAACCTCAGATTTATTATGAAATCTAAAGTATGCTGATTGAGAAAATTTTGGCTGAATTGAAAAACCAGAGCCATATTTTGTGTTTAATTCATTCTCAAAATAATCAGGAGTTAAATAAAAATCATCTACAATATTTTCTCTTAAGTTAGGTAATAAACTTTTTTCCATTTTATCTATCACAAGTTTTTTTAGATTCTCACCTTCGATTGACCAGTTTATTCCTGATTTATTATTAGGTACAGGCACTAATACATAAAAGCAATCATGGTCTTTTGGTGCCATACTCGAGTCTGTTGCGGTAGGTCTATGTAGGTAATAGCTTATATCGTTATTTAATTTTTTGTTTACAAATATATCATCCAAGTGTTCTTTGTACTTATCGCCAAACTTTATAGTATGATGTTCAACATTTTCGTATTTTTTCTTTGTTCCAAAATAATAAACAAACAAACCCATTGAATATTCCATTCTATTTATCTTCCAATTAAATAAGGTGTTATATTTTTTATTATTTAGCATTTTTGAATAAACACCGGGAGGATCTGCATTACAAACTACGTTATCTGCTTTAATTTCCTCATCTTCACTTGTCACAACCCCGACAACTCTTTTATTTTCTGTAAGCAAGTTTTTTACTTCTTTACCTTTAATAATTGTAACATCTTCTTCTAACATCAATTTCTCAAATCCTTTTATGATTTGTCCTGTTCCACCCATAGAATAATGAATTCCCCATTTCTTTTCTAAATATAAAATTAATCCATATATAGAAGTTGTTGTAAAAGGGTTCCCACCCACCAATAATGGGTGCATACTAAATAGCCTTCTTAGTTTTTCGTTTTCAATAAAACCACTAACCAAAGAATAAACAGATTTATAACTTTTTAAACTTAGCAATGCAGGAATTTGCTTAAACATAAATGAAGGTTTATCAAATGGCACATCTGATAATTCTGAATAACCCTTATCAAATATTTTTTTTGTAAATTTAAGTAAATTTCTGTAACCCACTACATCTTTATGATTAATTATTGCAATCTGTTCTTCCATTTTCTTTTCATCGGCTGAGTAATCAAAATGGCTTCCATCTTCGAAAACAAATCTGTACCAAGTATCTAAATCTTTTATTTTTATGTAATCATCTGGATTTTTATTAAAAAGTTTAAAAATTTCATAAATTAAATAAGGAGCGGTTATTACAGTTGGTCCACCATCATAAGTAAACCCATTACTTTTAAATACTCTCGCTCTTCCACCTAAATCTTTTTGTTTTTCAATTAAAGTAACTTTATGACCTTTTGCTCGAAGTCTAAGAGCTGCCGCCATACCACCAAAACCCGATCCAATTACAATGGAATTCATATTTCTTAATTTACATTATTTTTATAAAATTTGATAAACTATCTTGGTTTAAGAACTGATTTTCTTTAATTCTGTCTTTGTTTCTTCAAGATTTTTATTAAACAAGTTGTCAAGTTTAGACTTATCAACAGATGTAGAAATAATTTTTTTTACAGATTCTACAGCAATATTAATTGATGTATCTTTAATTTCTTTAATTGCATTATCTTTCATTTGAGAGATTTTAGTTTCTGCTAGACTTTTCTTGAGTTCAGCTGATTTATGAAATTTATCATTGATTTCAATTACAAATCTTTCAGTTTCATCTTTTGACTGCTGCATAATCTTCTCACTCTCAATTTTTGCAGTATCTAGCTTCTTTTGCGCCTCATCCAATAGTCTTTTAGATTCAGCTCGGAGTTTTTCACTTTCATCAATTTCATTTTTGATATCAGTAATCATTTTGCTCAATAAATTATTAACATTTTGTGGAACTTTTAAATAAATTAGCGCCCCAAAAAATATTACAAAAGATACTGCTACCCAAAATGTTGCATCAAATGCCATTATGTTTTTCCATTTCTTTTTTAGAAAGATCTTCAACTATGGCTGAAAGACTACTTTTATTTATATCTTCACCAATTAATTGTTTAACTAGATCGGAGGATGTCTCAATTGCAATTTTAGTAACTTTCTCTTGAGAAGTTTTTTTTAATTGGTCTATTTCTTCTTCAGCTTTTATTATTTCTTTTTCGATATCCTTTTCTAAAGATAATCTTTTATTGTTTATATCGTCCAAAACTTTTTGTCTTTCACTATTAAAGAAGTTTTTTGCTTCGACTTTTGTATCATTGATAATTTTATCAAATTCTTTAACTTTTTTTTCAGTTTCTTCCCGTTGCTTGTCTGCAGTTTCGATATTCTCTAAGATTTGTGATTTTCTGGTTTCAAGATTGTTACTAATCTTTGGTAGTATGAACTTAGATAAAATTATAAACAACAATCCAAAAGTAAGTACTAACCAAAAAATTTGAGATATCCAAAACTCGGGATTAAGCTGGGGCATACCCCCACTTTCAGCGCTTTGAGCACTATAAGTAAAGATAAGACTTAAAGCTAAAAATTGAAAAATTATCTTTTTCAACATTAATTAAAATGCAAAAAGAATAATTAATGCAACAACTAATCCAAATAAACCAGTAGCCTCCGCTAATGCAAAGCCTAGTAGCAAGTTTGGAAACTGCTTTTGAGCCGCAGATGGATTTCTCATTGCACCTGAAAGATAATTTCCAAAAATTATCCCAATTCCAACTCCTGCACCCGCAAGTGCAATTGCCGCTAGTCCTGCTCCTATCATTTTTGCTGCTTCTAATTCCATTATATCCTCCTTATGTTAATTAATGGTGTAAATTTAATGCATCATTCAAATAGATACATGTTAAAATTGCAAATACATATGCTTGAAGAAAAGCAACTAATATCTCCAAACCTGTTAATGCAACTGAAAAACCTAGTGGTAGCCAGCCCCCAACAATTCCTAAGCTAACTACGAAACCTCCAAAAACTTTCATCATCGTATGGCCTGCCATCATATTTGCAAACAATCTAACTGATAAGCTAATTGGTCTACTTAAGTATGAAATTATTTCTATAACAACTATTAATGGCAATAAAACCATTGGAACTCCACTTGGCACAAAAAGTTTTAGATATCCAAGTCCATGTTTAATAAATCCAATTATTGTTACTCCTATAAATATAAATGCTGCTAATACAAAAGTCACAATGATGTGGCTAGTGACAGTAAAAGAGTATGGTATCATCCCAAACATGTTACAAAATAAAACAAACATGAATAAAGAAAATATGAAAGAAAAGTAAGGCTTAGCTTTTGATCCAGCTGTATCACTTATCATTTTTGAAATAAAAGAGTAACTCAGTTCCGCAAGTAATTGAATTTTATTTGGTATGATAGATCTTTTCGTGCCTAAATTAAAAATAATTAGTATTGCTAGTGAACTTATGACCATAAACAAACTCGCGTTTGTGAATGAAATATCTATGTTATTTATTTTAATTTCTGGACCAATTCGGTACACGTTGAATTGGTACATTGGATTTGCTGCCATTTGCCTACTATTTTTGCATTTTTTTTGCTGATCTAATAACGTTCATAATTCCAGCTATTACACCAATAAAAAAAAATATTAAAATTAACCAGGGTTTAGTACCAAACCAATTGTCTAAAATAAACCCAATAATTGTCCCAACAGCTACTGCAGATACCAATTCCGTGCTCATTTTGAAGGCTGACCCCATACTTGAGCCTTTATTTCCCTCTTCAGATTTTTTGTCTTTGTCAGTTTTATTTTTTGCAATTTTTAGGCGAGTTTTAAACTGGTCTTCATCCATTATTAAGCAACCATACTCTCTGCTTTTTGAAGATCTACAGCAACTAGTTGGCTAATTCCTTTTTCTGGCATTGTTACGCCGTATAGTCTGTCCATTTTAGACATGGTTAGAGCGTGGTGAGTTACAATAATAAATCTTGTAGATGTAATTTTAGTTAGTTCCGTCAAAAGATTGCAAAATCTTGTTACATTCGCATCATCTAGAGGTGCGTCTACTTCATCTAGAACACATATTGGAGCTGGATTAGTAAGAAACACTGCAAAGATTAAAGATAAAGCAGTCAGGGCTTGTTCACCTCCAGATAATAAAGTTATTGATTGTAATCTCTTTCCTGGTGGACTTACCAACATTTCTAATCCTGCATCTAAAGGATCATCAGAGTCTACTAGCTCTAGTTTTGCACTACCTCCATTAAATAGTTTGGTATAAACTTCATTGAACTTTCTATTCACTTTTTCAAAAGCATCTAGAAGTCTTTCCCTACCTTTCTGATTGAGTTCAGTAATACTTTCTTTTAACTTTATAATTGCAGTAACTAAATCTTGTCTATCTTTTTCCATTTTCTTAATTTCATCTTCATATTTTGAAGTCTCCTCGTCTGCTCTTAAGTTAACCGAGCCTAATTTTTCTCTTTCCCTCTTTCTTTCATCAAGCAATTCCTCTTGAGTTACTGTATCTGGATATTCAGATACATCTTTTAAGTTTGAAAAATTCAGTATCTCTTCTTCTTTTAAATTAAGTTCTGTTGATACTCTTTCTAGCAAATCATTTCTTCTTTTATTCAAACCATCGATTGTTGCTCCAGAGCTTGCCTTTCGTTCTCTTATTTCAATAGATTCTTCTTTTGTTGTATTTAGATTACTTCTTAATTCGTTAATCTCTTTATCTAGCTCATCTATTAATATTTCATTATCACTTTTTTCTTTTTCAGAAATTCTTAAACTTTCTGATATTTGTCCTTTTCTTTCAGCTTGTGTTTGAGGTTGTTTTTCAAGGCTATCTAATTTTTTTTGTTGAGTATCTTTTCTACTATTTAATTCATTAATCATTTTTTCAGAATTTACCAATAAGTTTTTCCAACTTTCTATTTCTTGGTCAATTATTTTAATTCTTTCACTTCTTTTTATTGACTCTTTTTTAATATTTTGATTTGCACTAAATGCTTCAGCGTATTCTTCTTGTAGACTTTTGATTTCTTCGTTTTTCTTAGTTACTGTTATCGCTAAATCGTTGTCATGCATTTCATTAATTTTCATTTTTAAAAATGAAAGATTTATTTTGCATTCATCTATTAAATTAGTTGCACCATTGATATTGTTCTCTGAGAGCATTTCTTTTGCTTTATCTAACTGCTCACTTGCTAAATCAATAGTTTCTGAGTTCTTTTTTAGAGTATCAAGGTTTAGATTTTCTAGTATTCTCTCTAATTTATCTTGCTCATCTTTTAATTTTCCTTTTGCATTTACAAGATCTAAACCTGACAATTTTTCAGTTTCATAATATTTTGAATCGACTGTAATTAAATTTTCTTTTTCTTCGCTAAGTCTTTTTTCATTAGAGTTTGCATCAATGATTATGCTTTTTTCTCTAACAATATCGTCATCAATTACACCTAAAGCCTTTCTAATTGATTGTATTTCATCATTAACCCTGTCTTTTTCTTCATCTAAACTTTTTAACTCTAGATTTAATCTTTGAATTTTTGACAAGTTTTCTTGATTTTTTTCTCTTATAGGATTTACATTTTTATTCTTTTCAATAATTTTCATGCCTAAATCCTCTAATTTATCATTGAAGGACTTAACTTGATCATCAGCCTCATTGTTGATCTCATTCTCTACTTTAATCTCATTATCAATTTCTAAAAGACGTAAATAATATAAACCTGCCTCAACTTTTTTTATTTCTTCTGAAATGGATTTATATTTTGCAGCCTCTTCAGCTTGCTTTTGCAAATTTGCTAATTGTTTTTCCTGTTGTCTTCTTAATTCATCTGCCCTTTTTAAATTATTTTCAGCCGCGCCCAATCTTAATTCTGCTTCGTGTCTTCTAACATGTAAACCTGCTATACCAGCTGCTTCTTCTAAAATAGCTCTTCGATCTGAAGGTTTTGCCGTAACCAATGCTCCAATTCTACCTTGACTAATAATCGAAGGTGAATGAGCACCTGTTGACAAATCTGCAAAAAACATTTGAGCATCTTTAGCTCTTACTTCTTTCCCATTTATGTAAAATTTTGAGCCTTTATCTTTTTCTATTTTTCTTCTTATTTCAATTTCATCGAGCTCATTATATTGTAGAGGACCATCCTTATTGTCATTTGATAAGCTCACTAAAACTTCTGCAATATTTTTTGATGGTTTGTTTGAAGTTCCAGAAAATATAACGTCTTCCATTCCTGAACCTCTCATACTTTTTGCCGATGTCTCACCCATACACCATCGCAAAGACTCCACTATATTTGATTTGCCACAACCGTTTGGGCCAACTATCCCAGTTAAACCTTCTTCAATCAGGAAATTTGTTTTTTCAGCAAAAGACTTAAATCCATTTAGTTGGATTTTTTTAAATTCCATTCACTGACTTATATCAGTTTTTCAATGTATTTTTTTAATTTTTTGTAGTTTGAGTGATTTTCAAACTTTTTTCCGTTAATTATGACCGTAGGGGTAGCATTCACTTTATACTTTTTAACACCTTCGATTCGGTCTTCTAAAATGTGATCCTCTATCTTTTTATCAGCCAAGCACTTATCAAAATCAAGATTATATTCAGTATTATCAATAAATTTTTTCATTGCTTGATTTGCTTCTAATTCATTTTTTCCCTTGATCCACTTATCTTGATTTAAATAAAGGTGATGCAAAATTTCATGCTCACCATCATTTCTACAATGCGCTAATTTAGTTGCATTAAATGCAATGATATCTAATGGGAAGCTTTTAAATTCTATTGAGATCAATCCTTTATCAATAAAATCTTCTTTTAGTTTAGGATAAATATTTTTATGAAAATTTGCACAAAAACTGCAAGTTAAAGATTCAAAAACCATCAGCTTAACTTTTGAGTCTGCATTCCCTACTAAAATTGGTTTAACTTCAGAATTAGCATTAATGAAATTAAAAAAAATTAAAATTGAGACAAGAATTATTTTTTTCATTTTATTTTAAAATGTTTACTTAGCTCTAAAAGTGAGTTTTTTATTTTGTCATTTTTAATATTATTTATGCTCTTTATATGTTTATTTTTTGTCGCATTAATAGTGGTATTTTTATGGCTTTCTTCAATTTTTCCGTCAAATGTATTCAATTTAATGTCATCTAAAACATGATAGCCAAAAAAAACATTAATTTTTTTTATTATTTCTTTTTTAGAATACTCAACGTCAATTTCATTTCCCCTCTTCACTAAAATATTTAAACGACTGCCCGATAACTTGTTTGAACTTTTATATGACTTAGGAAAACTTACTTTAAATAAATCTTTACCTACTAAATATTTCCAATTATCTAAAGTTTCATTATAAATTTTACCTTTTTTACTAATTATTCTTTTTGCTTCTGTGGGTAAAGTATCTTTAAAAGATCTTAAACCTTGAATGGAGTTATATCTCTGCTTAGTATTATATTTTTGACTCATATGAATAATAAAAACATACCAAATAAAATTCTACTTTGGTACGATAATAATAAAAGAATTTTACCTTGGAGAAAAAAAGTTTCTCAGAGGCAAAAAGAATATTTTACGTTTGTTAGTGAATTTATGTTACAGCAAACTCAAGTAAAAACTGTTATTCCTTATTTTAAAAAATTTGTAAAACAAATTCCAACCTTTCAATCATTGGCAAATGTCGACGAAAAGATCTTAATGAAACATTGGGAAGGTCTTGGTTATTATTCAAGAGCAAGAAATCTAAAAAAAAGTGCTATTATAATTGTTAGAGATTTCCATGGTAAGTTGCCAAAATCTTATGAAAAGTTAATACAATTACCAGGAGTAGGTGAATATACATCCAAAGCAATAATGTCTATAGCATTTAACCTTAAAACCATTCCTTTAGATGGAAATGTAGAGAGAATTCTTAAAAGAACTCTATATTTAAAAAAGCATAATGAAATATCTAAAGATTTTTTAAAAACAAAAATTAATTTTTTTGGACTGTCCAATCGCGCTAGTGATTACTCCCAAGCAATCATGGAGATAGGTGCTTTAATATGCAAACCAAAAAATCCAAGTTGTATGGAATGTCCTTTAAATAAAAATTGTATATCTCTAAAAAAAAATGACTTTGAATTGACCAAATTTAATAAAGAAATAAAAACTAAATATTTCGAAGCGACTATTTACAAAAAACATAATAACTACTTATTAGTCAAAAATGATAAATTTAAATTTTTAAAAAATATGCCAATTTTTCCAATGACTGAAGTTCGAGAAAGTAAGTATAATTATTCAAATAATAAAAAAATTAATATAAAATTATCTAATATGGAAATGAAAATTTTGTTAAATAACTCGAAAAGACCTCCAAAGATTAAAAATAAAATATTAATTAAAAAAGATAAATTAAGCTCAGAAATAATTCCATCATTTACTAAAAAAATATTTTATACCATCTCAAAATCTGAATGAAAAAAATTGCAATTGTAGGGGCTGGTATATCTGGTTTGTATCTTGCAAATGAATTAAACAAAAATACTGAAATAGACTATAAAATATTTGAAAAAAAAGATTATCTTAATTTTAATGAAGGTTATGGTATTCAACTTTCAGTTAATAGTATTAATTTGTTAAATAAAGTAGGATTTAAAAATATTTCAGCATCAGATGTTTATTATCCAACAAAAGTTAATTTTTTCCAGGCCAAAAATATTAAAAAGATTTGTGAAATTGATTTAAAGCAATTCAATAATGTAAACGACCGTTACACAACACTTAAAAGGTCAACATTAATAAAGTTTTTAATTGGCAATATACCTGAGGAAAAAATTCAATTTAAAGCCGATATTCAAAATATAGAATATAATGAAAAAATAAAGATTTCTTGGAATAATAAGAATGAAAGTTTCGATTATATAGTAATTGCAGACGGTGTTTTTTCAAAATTAAAATCTCAAATATCAAATAATCATTTAAACCCAATTTTTAATGGGAACATTGCTTTAAGGGCGAATTTAAAACAACATGAAAAAGATAATATTTCTGTTTATATGGGGTCAAATTTTCACTATGTAACTTATCCTGTAAATCAAAAACTCGAATATAATTTCGTTGCTATAATCAAAAAGAAACTAACTACTAAAGAAATTGAAAATAAAAATATTCTTAATTCAGAAACATTTATAAAATCTTTAAAAGACTTTATTTCACAAAATTCTATTATAAATTTGGAAAGTTTAGCAAATATAAAGTGTTTTCCTGTATTTGTAAGCACTGAATTACCCACACTAAAATATCAAAATACTTATTTGAGTGGTGATGCTTTATTTGCTTTTCCACCTTCTTTTGCACAAGGTGCTTCTCAAAGTATTGAAACAGCAAATGGTATTTTAGAAAATATTACAAATTCAAATAGTATTTATAAAGATAAGATAAGTAAAATATTACTAGTAAATAAAAGATCAAAATTAAATCATTTTGCCTTCCATTTAACTAATCCAATAATAATATTAATTAGAAATATTATTTTGAAATTTTTATCAAAAAATAAAAAATTTCTAGAGAGTTATCTTGGAAAAATTTATAGAAATTAAGTAGTTGGCCTTAGTCTTTGCCTCAAATCATCAATTGGTTTGAGTGAATTACCTGATTTATAATACCAAAAAGTCCAACCGTTACAGCTCTCAGCACCTAATATTTGTGCAGCAACTTTATGAATTGATCCTTCCGATTTCCGATATTTTATACTACCATCAATCATAATTTTAGCATTGATTTGTTTTTTTTGATCAAAAATTTCAGTACCAGGTTTAATAATTCCTAATTCAACCAAAGATCCAAATGGCACTCTTGGTTTGGATCTATTATTTTTCATAGTATCTAAATATTCATCTTCTATAATTTTTGTATTTTTAATTCTTTTACTTGCAGCTTCAAAATAGTTTTTTTCTTTTTCTATCCCAAAATAATTTCTACCTAACTTTTTTGAAACTACAGCAGTTGTTCCTGTACCAAGAAACGGATCCAATATTAAATCGCCTTTATTAGACGATGCTAATATTATTCTGTGCAATAAAGACTCTGGCTTTTGCGTTGAGTGAACTTTATTACCATTATTTTTAAGTCTTTCTTTTCCATTACATATAGGTAAATTCCATGTAGATCTCATCTGTAGATCATCGTTTAAACATTTAAGTGATTGATAATTAAAAGTATATTTTGAGCCTTCGCTTTTTGATGCCCATATAAGTGTTTCGTGCGCATTCGTAAAACGTGTTCCTCTAAAATTTGGCATAGGGTTATTTTTATTCCAAATCACATCATTTAGTATCCAAAAACCTAAATCTTGCATTTTTGAACCAACTCTAAAAATATTATGATAACTTCCTATCACCCATATAGATCCATTTTTTTTTAAAATTCTTTTACATTCTTTAAGCCATTGAACTGAAAACTCATCATAACTTTTAAAACTATCAAATTTATCCCACACATCGTCTACAGCATCGACTTTAGATCTATCAGGTCGACTTAATTCCTTTTTTAGTTGAAGGTTGTAAGGTGGATCTGCAAATATAAGATCAAAACTTTCAGCCGGAATTTTTTTTAATTCCTTAATACTATCTCCATTAATAATTTTATTTTTTATGTCTGAAATGATCATTTTATATTTTTGAATTAGACTCCAGTCAGGAGTCTACGTCAACCTGTGATTGAATTTATTGATTGATAATTGTTATGATTATTATTTAAGACTCAATATCTTGTGTATTGGTTGGAAGGTTTTTCTATGAAATCTAGTCACTCCAAATTTTTTAATAGCTTTGATGTGATCCTTAGTTCCATAACCTGCATTATTATCCCAGCCGTATTTTTTAAAAGAAAAAGACATCTTTTTCATTAGCTTATCTCTTTCAACTTTAGCAATAATCGATGCGGCTGAAATTTCAGGAATTTTTTCATCACCTTTTACAATAGTTTTAATTACATAATTTTTTAAGTCTGGTGGTTTATTACCATCTATTAAAACTTTTTTAGGTTTCAATTTGAGTTTCTTAATTGCTCTTTTCATTGAAAGTAGGCTAGCATTTAAAATATTATTTTTTTCAATTTCCTCTATTGATGCAGATCCTAACGCCCAAACTGAATTTTTTTTTATATATTTAGCTAAAGATTGTCTTTGAATTTTATTAAGTTTTTTTGAATCTTTAAGAATTTTTCTATTAATATCTTTATTTAAAATAACAGCAGCTGCATAAACTGGTCCTACAAGACTCCCCCTCCCAACTTCATCAACCCCAGCAATAATTTCTCTCATATAAAATATTATTAAAATTTAAATATCTAAACCGGTTTCATCTATTTTTTTTTTAATTTCTTTAAGGTCGGCCCAAGAATATTTTTTTTGCTCTGATTGTCTTAGCAGATATGCTGGGTGAAAAGTTATCATTGTTAAATATATTTTATTATTTATTATTACTTCTTTCCATTTTCCTCTCTCTTTGGAAATTTTAATTTTATTTCCGAAGAGCGCTTCCATTGCTGTGCTTCCCATTAAAATAAGTATTTCTGGATTTATAATCGAAATATGTTTTCTTAAATATTCAGAGTATCTATTTATTTCTGATATTTCAGGCTTTCTGTTATTTGGAGGTCTATAATTTACAACATTAGTTATATAAACGTTAGATCTATCTAAATTAATAGCTTTCAACATTTTATTTAAAAGCATTCCTGCATCACCAACAAAAGGTTTTCCTAATTCATCTTCTTTTTGTCCAGGTCCTTCACCTACAATCATTATTTTTGAAGATGAATTTCCATCACTGAAAACAAGATTTTTTGCACTATTTTTTAGTTCACAATCTTCAATCTTTTCTATTTCAACTCTAAGTTTTGCTAATTCTTCAGATTTTTCCTCATTAGAAGCATTATTTTTAAATCTATTTATTGGCTCATCACTAAATTCATATTCAATACCTAGCTCGTTTATTAAATCATTATCAAATATGTCATTTTGATTTTTTTCATTTAAAGTCATAAAGTAAAAAATGTTCTTAAAAATTTTTTGTTTTATAATATTAATTCTATACCAAACAAAT
This sequence comes from uncultured Pelagibacteraceae bacterium, assembly GCA_902617415.1. Taxonomy (GTDB): domain Bacteria; phylum Pseudomonadota; class Alphaproteobacteria; order Pelagibacterales; family Pelagibacteraceae; genus Pelagibacter. The sequence continues at coordinate 170,926 of CACMWQ010000001.1, forward strand.
CTCTATTCAAAAGCAGCGAATGAAAAAGAATTCAACCAGAAGTATCTATCAAATTATCTTTCAGCATTATTATCATTTGATAACCAGAAAAATAACGATGCTCTTAAGTTTTTTGAAAATTCAAAAATATTAATTCAATCACATGATAGTTTTTTGCAAGAATATGTATTTTCTTTACTTTTGGATGGACAGGTTAAAAAAGCAATTAAACAAGTAAAATATTCTAATACTTCAATAGGAGGAGATTTTTTTGAAGGAAATTTATTATTAATTTTAGATAACATTAACAAGAAAAAGTTTAAACAAGCAGCTTTGAAGTTAAAAAAATTGGAAAGGTTCAAAGAGGACGACTCATACAAATTTATAATTTATTCTAGCTTAAAAAGTTATATTGATCTTTTTATATATAAAAAATCTGACATTGTTGAGCAATTTGGAAAATTAGATTTGATTAACATGGCTTTTCAAAATTGTTATTTGAATTCCAAAAAAACTGAGCCTTATTTTTTAAATTTAATTAACGATTCTCAAAGTGATTACTCTAGATATACTTTTTTTTATTTGAGTAACGAAGTGTCTAATAATGACCTTGCAACAGTTGATAATTTTGCAGATACAATAGATCCTTTAAGAAGTAGTTTGCTTATTTCTCAAGTAAAAAAATGGATAGATGAAAAAAAATATACAAAATTAACACAGCATTTTTCATGCCAAAATGAGAATGATATTTTGGCAGAATTCTTTTTCCTTATATCTAATTTTTATTCATCTCAAAGTAGATTTGATTACTCAAACATATATTTAAATATTTCAAATTATTTAAATCCAAAATTTTATTTTAATTTATCATTAATAGCTGAAAACTATCAGTCTAATAATAATTATGATCTAGCAAAAAAAACTTTCGAAAAATTTGATGATAAGGATGAAATTTTTTTTTGGTACAAAACAAAGAAGATTGCCAGAATTATAGCAGAGGAAGAAAATTATGATGCAAGTTTGAACTATATATTAAAAAATCTTGAAAAATTTAATAATAAATCGACAAAGATGATTTATGATTTGGCAAATATTTACAAAAACTTTAAAAAATATGATGAGGCTATAAATTATTATACATTGGCCTTAAAAAATTTGGATAAAAATTCTATGGCTTATGCAGATGTCCTTTATCGCAGAGGTGGAGCGTATGAAAGATTAAAAAATTATGATTTGGCGGATAAGGATTTGCTAAATTCAATTAAAATTAGACCTGACGAACCCTATACACTTAACTATCTCGCTTATAGTTGGTTAGAAAGAGGATATAAAATTGAAGAAGCAATAGAAATGTTAAATCAAGCTTACAAAGGGAAAGAAGAAGATCCTTACATAACAGACTCTGTTGGTTGGGGTTATTATTTGACAGGAAATTATATTGAAGCAGAAAAATATTTAAGAAAAGCTGTTGAATTGTTACCAAGTGATCCTGTTGCAAGTGATCATTATGGAGATGTTCTTTGGCAATTAAATAGAAAAATCCAAGCTAATTATTTTTGGAAAAGTGCTTTAAATAGCGATGAAGCAGATGAAGAATTGAAAATAAAAGTTAAGGAAAAATTATATAATGGCTTAAATAATAATTCCTAAATGAAGTTTCATAAAATAAAATCATTTGCAAAAGTAAACTTAACTTTAAAAATTTTAAATAAATACTCAAATGGTTATCATAAAATCGAAAGTTTAATATCTAAGATCAATTTGGCTGATGAGATTTTAATAAAAGAGACACAAGGTTCAAAAAACATAATATCGTTTAGTGGGAAATTTTCCTCAAATATTTCAAATACAAATACAATTTCAAAACTACTAAAAATCTTAAATGATCAAAATTATATTAAAAATAAAAAATTCAATATCAAAGTAAATAAAAATATACCCCAATCTTCTGGTATGGGGGGAGGATCTATGAATGCAGCATCCATTTTGAACTACCTATTTAAAAAAAGAATAATTAAAACTACAAAAAATAATTTAATTAAAATTGCAAATAAAGTTGGTTCAGATGTAATTTTGGGTCTTTATGAGAGTCCAATGATCCTACAAGGGCAAAATATAAGTAAAATTAATAAAAAATTAAATTTTCATTTGTTAATAATAAAGCCTAATTTTGGATGTTCTACTAAGATGATTTATGCAAAACACAGAGGATTTTCAAAGAGCCTATTCCATAAATCAAAAAACATTAACAGACAAGATTTATTAAAAGTTTCGAATAACGATTTAGAGAGAGCAGCTTTTAATAAATATCCAGTTTTAAGAAGTATCAAAAGTTACTTGCAAAATTTAGATAATATTTACTTTGCAAATATGACAGGCTCGGGTTCGACTATAATTGGTTATTTTTTAACCAAAAATGCGGCAATAAAAGCTCAAAAAAAATTAAAAAATAAATATAAAAACTATTGGTGTATTTACTCTAAAACTATATAAAGCTTTTTTTTTGTGTTATACGAAAAACATCTTGGGGTGTAGCCAAGTGGTAAGGCAGCGGTTTTTGGTACCGCCATTCCTAGGTTCGAATCCTAGCACCCCAGCCATTTATGAAAGCTTTACTTAAAAAAATTTTTCAAAACAAAAAAATTTCAAGCGATAAAGATCTCAAATTTCTAGATTTAAAAAATAATAAGGGAGTAAATAAAATATTTGGTGCAATAAATAACCACAATGAAACCAGTGAGATTAGATATGTTGGTGGTTGTGTAAGAAAAATTTTAAATGATGAAAAAACAGATGATATCGACCTTGCAACTAATTTAACTCCTGATCAGGTTAGGCAATGTTTAGATAAAAACCAAATAAAGTTTTTTGAAACAGGAATTGAACATGGCACAATCACAGCAGTGATTGATGATCAAAATTTTGAAATTACAACATTAAGAAAAGATGTAAAAACAGATGGAAGGCATGCTGTCGTAGAATACACAACTAATTGGAAGGAAGATTCATTAAGGAGAGATTTTTCAATAAATTCAATATATTCAGATTTAGATGGGAATTTATATGATCCAAATTCTGGTCATAAAGATTTAAATGTTGGAATAATTAAATTTATAGGTGATCCAGAAACTAGAATAAAAGAAGATTATTTAAGAATTATTAGATATTTAAGATTTTATACTGAATATAGCAAAATCGATCATGAAATTAATATAATAAAAATCATTAAAAAAAATATAGAGGGTTTAGGAAAAATATCAAAAGAAAGACAATTCAATGAATTAAAAAAAATTCTCAAATTGGATAACTTTTTAAATTTATTTAAAAATAAAACCTCTTGTGAATTATTTTCATTAATTTTCCCTCAACTAAAAAATTTTAAAAAATTGAGCAAGTTATCAAAACCACAAGAAAAGATATTAAAAAATAAAAGTTTAAATTTCGTCATTTCTTTTCTTGTAATCGATGAAACTGACAATTCTGACTATTTTGTGTATAAATATAATTTACCCAATGAGTTAAAAGATAAAATTATTTTTCTAAAAAATAATTCGCTAAATAAAGATAGTACTAAAATTTTTAACAAGAAAGATTTACAAAAAATATTTTATTATGAGGGTAAATCTAGCACAATCGATTTAATTGATTTCAATTTGTTATATTTTAAACAAAGTAAAAAACTTTCAGAATTAAAAACTTACTTTGAAAAATTAGATAAACCAGAATTTCCAATAAAAGCTCAGTTATTAATAAATGATTATGGATTAAAGGAGGGAAGGGAATTGGGTCAAAAATTAAAAAATTTAGAAATGAAATGGATTGAAAATAATTTTAATTTATCAAAAAAAGATATAGAAAAAGTTTTATCAAATTAAACGTATTTTACGTCTACAATTTCAAAATTTTTTGTCCCTGCTGGTGTATTTATCTCTACAAGATCTCCTTTATTTTTACCTATAAGACCTTTTCCTATCGGTGATTGAAAATAAAGAAGCTTTTGTTTTAGATCTGCCTCGTCTTTACCAACAATTTTGTAATTTATTTTTTCATTTGTATCTAAATTTTGAAGGTAGACTGTAGATCCAAATATCACCTTCCCATCATTACTAATCTTGGTGATATCAATTACATTTGCTCTTGCAATTAAATCCTCAACTTCTTGAATTCTTCCCTCGTTATGAGATTGCTGTTCTTTTGCAGCATGATATTCAGCATTTTCTTTCAAATCTCCATGTGATCTTGCTTCAGCAATGGCTGCAACAATTTCGGGTCTCTTTTTTTCTTTTAAAAAAATTAATTCACTTTTTAATTTTTCTAATCCTTCAGTAGTAATTGGTTCTTTATCCATAATTTACCATTTAGCTGTTGGTGGTAATGACATAAGTATAGCTTCAACATTTCCACCAGTTTGTAAACCAAATTTTGTCCCCCTATCATGTAATAAATTAAATTCAACATATCTACCTCTTTTTTTGTATTGGATTTCTTTATCTTTAATTGTCCATTTTAATTTATTTTTTTTCTCAATTATTTCATTAGAAATATTTTTAAAACTTATTCCCACTTCTCGAACAAAAGAAAAATCTTTTTCCCAATTATTTTTTTTATAATCAAAAAAAATCCCGCCAATACCTCTTGGTTCTTTCCTATGTGGCAAATAAAAATATTCATCACACCACTTTTTATATTTTTTGTAATAATTTTTGTTATGTTTATTACATGATTTTTTTAGTTCTGAATGAAACCAATTTTCTAATTTCTTATCTTTTATACAAGGTGTAACATCCATTCCACCTCCAAACCAACCAAATGAAGTAACTATATACCTCGTGTTAAAATGCATTGCAGGTACATGAGGATTTTTCATATGCATAACAACAGATATTCCAGATGCCCAAAATTTAGAGCTTGTTTTGGTGCCTGGAACTTTATTTTTAAATTCATTTGAAAATTTTCCATAAACTTCTGAAAAATTCACTCCAACTTTATCAAAAATTTTACCGTTTTCTAAAATTCTATATTGTCCTCCACCTTCATCATTACTTTTACTTCTATTCCAATTAGTAATTTTAAATTTAGTTTTTTTGCCCTCTTTTTCCTCTATTTCTCTACAAAGCACTTCTTGTAAAGTTTTAAACCAATTTTTTGCTAATTTCTTTTTTATGTATTGATCCATTTAACCTAACTGTCTTATAAATTCTGAAGCTCCTATGGCCACTGATATTGAAATGTTTAATGATCTTTTATTTTTTAGCATTGGAATCTTAATTCTTTCATTAACCTTAGAATGTACATCTTCTGGAACACCAGCACTTTCTCTGCCAAAGAGCAATATATCATTACGCTTAAATTTAAACTTTGTATAAACTTTGCTAGCTTTTGTCGTCATTAAAACTACTCTATTTTTACTATTTTCATCAAAGAATTCTTTAGGGCTCTTGTAAAATTTAATTTCACTGTAATTTAAATAATCCATAACAACTCTCTTGAACCTTTTATCGCTAAATAAAAACCCGCAAGGTTCAATGATTTCTAAACTAGCCCCTAGGCAAGAACAAGTTCGAATAATTGAAGCTGTATTTTGAGGAATATCTGGCTGATATAGAGCTACTTTTAGACCGTGTTTTAAAGGTTTCTGTGTCATTGTTACCATAGAAATATCTCTTTTTTATTATATGAAATCATATATTACCAAAGATATAAAATATTAAAGATGTCAGACCAAAAAGACGAAAAAAAGACCAACAGAAGAGATTTCTTGTTTACTGCTACAGCCGCTGCTGGCGCAGTTGGAGTAGGTGCTGCTGTTTGGCCATTAGTAGACCAAATGAACCCAGATGCCTCTGTAAAAGCATTAGCAAGCACAGAAGTAGATGTGAGTTCAATGCAACCTGGACAGTCTTTAACAGTACTTTGGAGAGGTAAACCAGTTTTCATTAAAAGAAGAACTGAAGATGAAATTAAAAAAGCGAGAACAGTTGATATTAATGATCTTAAGCATCCTGAAAAAGACGAAGATAGAGCAAAAAATCCTGAATGGTTAGTGATGCTTGGAATTTGTACTCATCTTGGATGTGTACCATTAACAGATAAAGGTGATTATGATGGTTGGTTTTGTCCTTGCCATGGTTCTCATTATGATACATCTGGTAGAATTAGAAAAGGACCAGCTCCAACTAATATGGAGATACCTAAATACGAATTTGTAAATACTAACACGATTAAGATTGGATAAATATGAGTAATCACGAATATACACCTAGTTCAAAGTTTGGTAAATGGTTTAATGATAGATTGCCTTTGCTTACATTGGCAAATCACTTAACAGATTACCCTACACCAAAAAATTTAAATTACTGGTGGACTTTTGGTGGGATATTAACTTTTTGCTTAATTACCCAAATAGTTACAGGATTAGTTTTGGCTATGCACTACATTGCTCATGCTGATATGGCATTCAGCAGTGTCGAACATATAATGAGAGATGTGAATTATGGATGGTTGTTAAGATATGTTCATGCAAATGGTGCTTCTATGTTTTTCCTTGCAGTTTATATTCATATTTTTAGATCTTTATTTTACGGATCATATAAATCTCCTAGAGAAATAATTTGGATACTTGGAATTATAATTTATCTGCTAATGATGGCAGCTGCTTTTATGGGATATGTTCTTCCTTGGGGACAAATGAGTTTTTGGGGAGCAACAGTAATAACCAATTTATTTAGTGCAATCCCACTTGTGGGGGAGAGTATAACAACTTGGTTATGGGGTGGTTACTCAGTTGACAATCCAACTTTAACAAGATTTTTTACTCTGCATTACTTGATACCGTTTTTAATACTAGGGCTTGTAGTACTTCACATATGGGCGTTACATGTTCCTGGAAATAACAATCCAGTTGGTATTGATATTAAAAAACCTTCTAAAGATACAGTTCCGTTTCATCCATACATCGTAATTAAAGATGCATTTGCGTTATTAATGTTTTGTATTGTTTTTGCGCTGTTTGTATTTTATCAGCCAAATATTTTAGGACATGCTGATAATTATATCGAGGCGGATCCACTTGTAACTCCTGCTCATATAGTTCCTGAGTGGTACTTATTACCTTTTTATGCGATCTTAAGATCTGTTCCTGATAAACTTATGGGTGTTGTTGCTATGTTATCAGCTATTTTAATTTTAGCTGCTTTACCATGGTTGGATACGTCAAAAGTTAGATCAGCAGTTTTCAGACCGTTATTTAGACAGTTCTACTGGATCTTGGTAGCTGATGTTTTAATTCTAGGATATGTAGGGGCGATGCCAGCTGAAGGATTGTACTTGTTAATTGCAAGAGTTGCTACAGCGTATTACTTTGCGCATTTTTTAATTATTCTTCCAGTTTTAGGATGGAAAGAAAAAACCACCCCGCTGCCTTTGAGTATTACCGAGCCAGTTTTAGGAGGCTCACCAAATTTAGCTGCAGCAAGGAGTGATGAAAAAATAGAAAAAACAATAAAGTGAGAAAGTTAAAAAATATTTTTTTTGTATTAATATTCTCAGTTATAGTACTAAATTCATCTAACTCTGCTGAAAAATCACCTCCTTTTTTAGAGACTAAATGGACTTTCAAAGGTCTCTTTGGAAAATTTGATAGAGCATCACTTCAAAGGGGTTACCAAGTATATACAGAAGTATGTGCATCTTGCCATTCTATGAAATATTTAACCTATAGAAATTTGGCAGAAAAAGGTGGACCAGAATTTTCTGAAGCAGAAGCCAAAGCAATAGCTGCAAGTTTTGAGGTAACAGATGGCCCGGACAGCACTGGAGAAATGTTTGTAAGACCAGCCAAATTATCTGATAAATTCGTGATGCCATATGCTAATGAGCAAGAAGCTAAAGCTGCTAATGGTGGTGCTTATCCACCAGATATGTCTGTTCTAGTTAAGGCAAGAAAAGGCGGAGCAGATTATATTTATTCCTTATTGCTAGGGTATTCTGAACCACCAGAGGGTGTAGAACTTGATGATGGTGTTTATTACAATAAGTATATGTATGGTAATAAAATTAAAATGCCAGCTCCTTTATCTGATGACTTAATAGAATATACAGATGGAACAAAAGCAACAGCTGAGCAAATGTCCAAAGATGTTACAAATTTTCTGATGTGGTCAGCGGAACCACATTTAGAGCAAAGACATAAAACAGGATTTAGAGTTATAGCTTATTTGATAATATTGACTGTATTGGTTTACTTTACTATGAAGAAGATATGGTCACGTGTTGAATCTAAAGTTTAGAACATCCCCATCTTTAACTATATAATCTTTGCCTTCTAATCTCATTTTGCCGTTTTCTCTTGATTTTAACCAACCACCACTACCAACAAAATCTTGATAAGACACAGTTTCAGCTCTTATAAAACCTTTTTCAAAATCTGTATGAATTATACCTGCTGCTTGAGGCGCCATGCAATTTTTGTTAATTGTCCAAGCCCTTGTCTCCTCAATTCCTGAAGTGAAAAACGTCTCTAAAGATAAAAGGTCATATCCTTTTTTGATTAATAAATTTAATCCAGTATCATCTACGTTTATCATTTTCATATAGTTTTTTCTTTCTTCATTTTCTAGTTCATTTAATTGATTTTCTATTTCAGCTGAAATAGTTAGGGTGTTTTTAGAACCATATTTTTCAATAAAACTTTTTGTATAATCATTGCCTTTATCAATGCTATTTTCATCAACATTACAAACATACAATTTAGGTTTTGTTGACAATAATCCTGACAATTTAACATCCTTTTTATCAAATTCTTCGTATAATTTATTTATATCATCGTTATCATTAATTAAAATCTGAGCTCTTTCTAGAATTTGGTTTTGATTTTCGTCATTATTTTTTTTATTTTTCCTATCAAGTCTTTTTTGGATAGATTCCAAATCAGCTAAAGACATTTCTGTTTCAATTATTTCTAAATCTCTAATGGGATCAACTGTTGGATTTACATTCTGAATATCATCAGAATCAAAACACCTAATTAAATGAATAACAGCATCTACTTCTCTTATGTGTGATAAGAATTTGTTACCTAATCCTTCACCTTTAGAGGCTCCTTCGACTAATCCCGCTATATCAACAAAAGATATTGTAGTATTTATTTTTTTTTTTGAATTTGAAATTTTAACCAATTCATCTAACCTATAATCTGGTACAGGAACTACACCTATATTTGGATCTATCGTACAGAAGGGGAAATTTGCTGCTTGAGCTTTGCTTGAATTTGTAAGTGCATTAAATAAAGTAGATTTACCAACATTTGGTAAACCAACTATACCACACTTAAAACCCATTTAATTATTGTTAACTTTGCTTGAGAATAAATCTAATTTTTTATCTATTAAAATAGCAATAGAGTCTATTATATTGTGAGTAATTTTTTCTAAGTGTTCTTGTTCATCATCAGAAAAATCATTTAAAACAAAATCTGATACAGACATTTTATTCTCCGGCTTTCCAATCCCGATCCTCACTCTTGAATAGTCTTTTCCAATAAATTTATCAATTGAAGCAACTCCATTGTGACCTGCGCTTGATCCACCAAATTTTGCCTTTATTTTTCCAAACTCTACATCTAGATCATCATGAAAAACAATTACATCTTCTGCATCTATTTTGAAATATTCAAGCAATTCTCTGATACATATCCCTGAGTTGTTCATAAAGGTCAGAGGTTTGATGGCATAAATTTTCTTTTCCCCAATATTGCCTGTTGTAAGTAAACCCTTAAATTTTGGCTTTTGCTTTGAAAGACCAAATTTTTGATTTATTGCATCTACAACTTTAAAACCTATGTTATGTCTATTATTATGACTGTTTGGGGTTGGATTGCCCAAACCTACGAGTAACAACATTTTATTTTATTATTATTTTCACAGATTATTATTTTTTCTCTGCTGGAGCTTTTCCTTCGTCTTTTCCTTTGTCGCCATCTGCAGCTTTTTCTGCACCTTCCTCAGGTTTAGCGTCTCCATCCGCGGCTGCCTCCGCAGTTTCTCCACCTTCTCCTTCAGCTTCTGCTGGTTTTTCAGGTTCTTTAACAACTGTTGGTGCTGCTACTGTCGCGATTACAAAGTCTCTTCCTTGAATTGTAGGTGTTACATTTTCAGGTAAATTTATAAAAGATATTTTAATACTTGCTCCAATATCTAAGTTATTTAGATCTACAACTAACTCTGTTGGTATATTTTCTGTAGGACATCTTAATTCAACTTTACGTCTTACAATATTCAAAACCCCACCTCTTTTTAATCCTGGTGACAATTCGTGGTTTATAAATTTAACTGGAATTTCTAAAATTACTTTTGCACCTTTAACAATTCTTAAAAAATCTAAATGTATAGGCTCATCTGTCACTGTATCAAAATCAATCACTCTTGGTAAAACTTTTTGTTCTTTACCATCAATATTAATTGAAATTATATTTGATAAAATATTTTCTTTATTTAATAAATTTTTTACTTCTTTAACAGAGACAGAGATTTTTTGATTTGGCTCCTCTCCTCCATAAATTATTCCTGGAACCATACCTTTACTTCTAAGAGATTTTACTTCACCCTTAGTTTTTGTTTCTCTAATTGTGGCTGCTAATAAACTCATAAAGTGTCGCGTTTTTTAACTTATGAAACTAAATTTTACAAGTAAATTATTTAAATAGATCTGATACTGAGGTAGAATTTGATATCCTTTTAATAGCTTCTCCAACCAAATTAGAGATTGTTAATACCTCAATATTCTTAGCTTTTTTAACTTTTGTCGAATTATCAATTGTATCAGTTACAACTAAGTTTTTTATTGAAGATTTTTTAATTTTTTCAACAGCATTACCACTTAATACACCATGTGTTACATACACATGAACATCTTTAGCTCCTCTTTTTTTTAATTCAGAAGCTGCATTTACAATTGTTCCACCAGAGTCGATTATATCATCAACTAATATACAAGTTTTATTTTTCACATTTCCAATTACATTCATCACTTCTGATTTTCCAGGAGCAGGTCTTCTTTTGTCTACTATTGCTAAATCTACATTTAACAATTTTCCTAAAGCCCTTGCTCTTGCTGTACCACCGACATCTGGAGCAACGCAGATTATATTATTTTTTTTTAATTTCTTTTTTATATGTCTAGCAAATATTGGAGTTGCAAATAAGTTATCTACTGGAATATCAAAAAATCCTTGAATTTGTCCAGAGTGTAAATCAACTGTAACGACTCTATCTGCTCCTGCTTTTGCAATAAGGTTAGATACAAGTTTTGCAGATATAGATGTTCTAGGAACCACCTTTCTATCTTGTCTTGCATATCCAAAATATGGGATCACAGCAGTTATGTTTTTAGCCGATGATCTTTTTAAAGCATCAATCGATAGTAGTAATTCCATTAAATTGTCATTTGCAGGAGATGAAACGGATTGAATTAAAAAAATACTATTGCCTCTAATATTTTCATTAATTTCTATATAGATTTCTCCGTCTGCAAATTTTCTTATGTTTGAATTCACTAGTCTATTTTTCAAAAATTTAGATATTTTCTGACTAAGATGTTTATTGCTGTTTCCTGTGAGAATTTTCATCCGCGATAAGCTATTTAATCATAATTGCAGAAATATTTCTACCATAATCGTTATGTTTATTTTTTTTTGATCTTCTAGAACTAAAAAAGTTATTTTCTAAAGCATAGGTATCTTTTCTTATTATATCTATTTTTTTAACTCCATTTTCATAAAATTGAGATTTTATATATTCGCTTAAATCAAAATAAATTTTTTTCTTTTTAAATGTGAAGAAATTCACATTTTTTTTATTTTTGTCCTTAAACAATTTAAAAAAATCATTTTTTACTTCATAACTATTTTTTTTTATACATGGTCCAATGCAAGCAATCATATCTTTCTCTGAGCATCCATTTTTTTTTAATAGCTGAATTGTTTTTTTTACTATTCCCTTAAAAGCACCTTTCCACCCAGCATGTATTGCACCAACAAATTTTTGCTTTTTTTCTATAATTAGAATTGGTGCACAATCTGCAGTGAGTATACTAATTGCTATATTTTGTTTATTTGTAATCATTGCATCTCCAGTCATTTTTTTTTTTGGAACATTATTAATTTTATGAACTTTATTGCTGTGAATTTGATTAAGAGAAACTATATTTTCACTATTACAGCCTATTTTCTTTGAAACTATTTTTAAATTTTTATCTATATTAGCAATTTTATCTTTGGACCCCTTTCCACAATTTAAACTCTTGTAGATTCCTTTTGAGGTACCACCTAATCTATTAAAAAAATAATGCGAAACGTATTTTTGATTTCTTAAAATTTTTGACTTAATCACTTAAAACCCAATTTAAAATTATTTTTGGATTTGCTTACAAATAATACTTTAAACAAAGAGCCCATATGTTTTGCATCAATTAATCTTTTTATTCTATAAAATATGTCAGCTTTCTTACTAAATTGTAAATTTTTACTTATTATCTCAGCTCTTTTTAATATTCCTAATTTAATTAAAAAATTACCTTGGGTTGTTATTAAAGATTTTAAATTAGAATTTGCAAACTCTTTCTTGTACATTTTAAAATTTATTAAATGAGTAATATCTGAATTATAGGGATTTTCTAAAAAACTAATTTTTCTATGCTTCTCAACACTTTGCAGAGTATTTTTCATTTTTCCACTTGTAAAGCCATAGTCTATCATTAATAAACCACCATTATTTTTAAAAATAAAGTTCGCTAAATCGTTAACAAATTTCATTGCTGAAGGTGAATATTCAACAAATTTTTCTTTTTTTATATCCTTACCTAAATATTTCTCAATTATTTTTGATGACACTTTTTGATCACAAACTTCAAACTTATTTTTTTTATATGCTACATATTTCTCATACCAATTATTTCTTTTCTTTAAAAACTGTTTGATAGGAAAAGCATCAAAAAACTCATTAGCCAAGAATATAGTTGGAGCCTTTGGAATTTCTTTTAAATTCTTAATCCAACTTGCTTTTTTTTTGTCTATTTTAGTCTTCTGAATTTTTATTAGTAATGGACTTTTTTCTAAAATTAAGAAATTGGCAGATAAATTAATTTCACTAAAATTATTTAAAGTTTTTATAATTTGTGACATCATCTCACCGTTGCCTGCACCTAGTTCGATAATATTTATTTTTTTTGGCTTTTTTAAATTCTCCCAAAAAGAAATTAACCAAATAGATATCATTTCTGAAAAAAGAACAGAAATATTGGGAGATGTTATAAAGTCACCTTTTTTTCCAAAAGGATTTTTTTTAATATAATAACCATTATCTTTGTCATACAAAGATTTGTAAATAAATCTATCCAATGAGATTTTTTTATTGTGTCCTATTAGCATTTTTATAATAGATGATAATTAATCCGCAGGTTAGTGCTATACAACTTATTATTTGCCCCATACTCAAGTTGAAAAATAAATAACCTAGTTGTTGATCAGGTTCTCTGAAGAACTCGATAACAAATCTAAAAAATGAGTATAAAATTAAAAAATACCCTGAAATAATACCAGGTGACTTTCTTAATCTATTAAACAACATATTTAAAATAATAAATAGAACAACTCCCTCAAATATTGCCTCATAAATTTGTGAAGGATGTCGATTTAAATCATCAATTTTTATAAACTTTACTGACCATGGTACATTTGTTTCTATGCCATAAAGTTCTGAGTTTATGAAATTTGATATTCTTCCTAAAAAAATTCCTACAGGAGAACAAACAGCAACCACATCTAAATAAATAAAAATATTTTGATTTTTATTTTTACAGAAAAAATAAGTTCCAATAATAATTCCAATTAGTGCACCGTGAAAAGACATACCTCCTTGCCAAATTTTTATAATCTCAACTGGATTACTAATAAAATAAATTGGGTCGTAAATAATTACATATCCAATTCTTCCACCAAGGATGATACTTATGATCAAATAAGTTATATAATCATCAAAATATTCTTTTTGAGTGCTATCTTTAATTAGTTTGTTCTTTGCAAAATACCAACCAAATAATAAGCCAATTATATAAGACAAGGAATACCATCTAATTTCTAATGAAAAGATCTCAAAAACGACTGGGTCAAAATTATTAATAAACATTTAATTGTAATATTATAAATATTACTTAAACTTTGATAAGAAATTATTATGTCAAAATCAAGATTCGTATTTGATAAATTTGCAAAATTTTTGGAAGAAGGACTCGTAAATTACAAAGATTTTAGTGACGAGGTTGTAAATATTTTACGATCAAAAAAAGAAGAAATTATCCTTAAAATGAATTTAGTAAGTAAAGATGAAATCGATATATTAAATAAAAGAATTGAAAAATTAGAAAAAAAAATTGCTGAAAAAAAAATAAAAAAAAAAACTAAACGGGCAAAGAAATAATAACTTTTAATCCACCTAAACTAGACTTATCAAATTTAAGATCTCCCCCATGTGATTTTACGACATCTGATGATATAGCTAAGCCAAGACCAACACTTGATTTTGTTTCTGATCTACTTTTGTCAATTTTATAAAATGGTTTTAAGACATTTTGATGTTCTTTCTGTGGTATTCCTGGACCATCATCCTCTATTGAGATACTAATAGTTGATCTTCCTTTTTTTAGATACAATTCAACATTGTCAGCAAATTTTAGAGAATTATCTATAAGGTTATTAATACACCTACTAATTAAATTTTTTCTTCCATCAAAATAAATCCTCTCTTTTAAGAAATATTTTATATTTGGTTTCTCATATTTTTTACAAATATCTTCAAGAAGAACAGAAATATCAAACGTTTCAGTTTTATCTTTTGCCCCAGATCTTGCGAATTGAAGATATTCATTTAACATTTTTTCCATTTCATCAACATCTCTTGAGAGTTTTTCTGCAACACTCTTATCTTTAATCATTGCTATTTGAAGTTTTATCCTTGTCAAAGGTGTTCTTAAATCGTGGCTGATACCTGATAGCATCTCAGATCTTTGATTAAGATGTCTAATTATTCTTTTTCTCATTTTGTCAAACTCTAAACCAGCTTTTCGGATTTCGAGTGCTCCAGAAGGTCTAAATTCGTCAATATCTTCTCCTCGACCAAATCTTTCAGATGCCTCTGCAAGTTTAGTTATGGGTCTAGTTTGATTTTTTAAAAAAATTATTGCTACTGCTATCATTAACAATGCTGGCAATGTTATCCAAAGACCAAATAATCTAGCCGAACTTGTAGTTAGTCTGTCCCTTGGAATATAAAATTGAAAATATCCTTTTGAATACCCTATTTTCAAGTCAACAACTTCTTTGAAGTTTGTTGTATCAAACCAATAAGTTAAATTTTTTTTCTTTAATTCTCTTCTTAGTGATCGATCCACTGGGCTGAACCATCTTTCTGGTATTTTATCTGGTAAGATTTTATCTTTTTCATATTTGATATTAAAACCCAAGTGTTCTTTGAATAAAATTATTATAAAATCTTTGTTCGTTTCATCGTTATCATAAGCATCTACAAAAGTTTTGACTTCAGAGACCAATGCTCTTGTCATTCCAGAATTAGTTTTGATCCAAAGACTATCAAAAAAAACTAAAGAGATAGTTATTTGCATAACTACTATTGGAACAGCGACTATGAGTAAACCTCTATAAAAAAGTCTTTTAGGCAAGATATTTTTTATGTATTTATTCAATCCATAAAACATAACCTTCACCTCTTATTGTTTGTAAATAATTTGGGCTTTTGGGGTTTTCTTCAATTTTCTTCCTAAGTCTTGTAATGATTACGTCAACTGATCTTTCTTTATCAATTTTTATAAGATTTCCAATCTCCTCTCTTTTAAAAATTTTTCCAGGGGAATTAACCATCTTATCTAAAATTATTTTTTCTGTATTATTGATTTTTATTGATTTATCATTTTTCAAAATAAACTGCTTATTAAGATCTATTTCAATTTTACCAAATTTAAATTTTCTATTTGTATTTTTATATTTTGTCTTATTTAAGATATTATTAATTCTAAGTATTAATTCTTTAGGCTCAAAAGGTTTTGGAAGGTAATCGTCTGCACCAATATCCAATCCCTCTATTCTCTCTGAAGCTTCACCCTTCGCAGTTAAAAGAATTATTGGGGTTGAAATTTTGTTTTTATTTTCTTTTGTAAATTCTAAACCACTCTTTCCTGGCATCATTATATCAAGCACTATTAAGTCAAATTTTATAATTTTAACCTTCTCAAGAGCATCTTCGGCACTATTCGAACTAGTTACAAGATATTCATTTTGGGAAAGGTATTCTTTAACCAATTCTCTTATGCCATCATCGTCATCTACAACTAAAATATGTGCTTTAAATTTTTCCATTAATTATTTTTTTTAAAACATTATCAAAACTAATAACCTCATTTGATTTTGATGCGGAGAATGCTTGGTAAATTCTTTTCTTTTGAGCTGAGAAAATTTCGTTAAATAATTTTTCTCCTTCCTCTGTTAAGAAGACATGTTTTATTCTCGTATCAACTTGATCTTTTTCATATTTTATAGCTTTTAAATTTATTAAATCTTTCAAAACTCTATTCAAACTTTGCTTTGTAACTTTCAATTTTCTTAAAAGTTCTGATATTGTGATACCCTCATATAATGAAATTAGATGAATAACCTTGTTATGTGCGACACCTATGGAGTATTTATTCAACACATTTCTAGCATCTGAGACAGTCTCTCTGTAGCCAAGAAATATTTTTTCAATATATTGTTTGAGATCATCATCTTTTAAATATAAAAGTTTTTTCATATTGGTAAGTTATATTGACATATTATATATACAAATATATTTTTTTATAAAATTAAATAATGATACCTTTCGATAAACGATCAGGAAAAATTTGGTACAATAATGAGCTTGTTGAATGGCAAGATGCAAAATGCCATGTAATCAGTCATGGACTACATTATGCAAGTTTAGTTTTTGAAGGTGAAAGAGTATACGACGGAGAAATATTTAAGCTAGAAGAGCACACAGATAGATTATTTTATTCTGCAAAAAGATTAGACATTAATATTCCTTATACAAAAGATGAAATAAATGAAGCCTCTAAAAAAATAGTGGCGGTTCAAAATATTCAAAATGGATATGTAAGACCATTTGCATGGAGAGGAAGCGAAATGATGGGTGTGTCTGCACAGAAAACTTCAATTAATGTTGCAATAGCAACCTGGGAATGGCCTGCATATTTTGATCCAAAATTAAAAGCTGAAGGAATAAGATTAAATATTTCTAAATGGCGAAGACCAGCTCCAAATACTATTCCTTGGGATGCAAAAGCAGCTGGATTATATATGATTTGTACTCTTTCAAAACACGAAGCTGAACAACAAGGGTATTCTGAATCATTAATGTTAGATTTTGAAGGTAATGTTGCAGAAGGAACAAGTGCAAACATTTTTTTTAAAGATAAAAATAATGAATTACATACACCAACACCAGATTCTTTTTTAAATGGTATTACAAGACAAGCTGTAATTGAATTAGCCAAATCAAAAAATATTAAAGTTCATGAAAGAAAAATTTCTCCAGATGAACTAGGTAATTTTGATGGATGTTTCTTAACTGGCACTGCAGCTGAAATAACACCTGTTGCAAGCATATCAGATCATAAATACAAAATTTGTGATGTTATATTAGGATTATCAAAAAGCTTTGATCAGTTAGTTAGACAAAAAAAAGCTGCTTAATCCTTATTATCTTCAGATATTGCATGGTCTATTCCTTTTCTAAGATAATCATATCCAGTATAAAGTGTTAAAAACGCAGATAGCCATAAAATAATAATGCCAATTGTTTGAGCATTATAATCTTGAAAATTTATTAATTTATTACCCGTTTCCCCAGTCAGAAGTATTGCTATCGAAAACATCTGCAAGAATGTTTTAAGTTTTGCTAAATTAGAAACTGGAAGCTTTATTTTTCCTTTCGCTAGAAATTCTCTTAAACCTGAAATTAATATTTCCCTTGTAAGAATTATAATGGCTGCAATAACTTCATAATTTTTTATTGTTTGGTCCATAACTAATAAAATTAACGCAGTTGCAACAATAATTTTATCTGCAATAGGATCTAAAAGTTCACCAAGTTTAGACTCTTCTTTAAACATCCTCGCCAAAAGACCATCTAAAAAATCTGTAAATGAGGCAATTAAAAAAAGAGCAAATGGAATAACGTCTCCATAAAATCCAGGAAGGTAGAATGTAAAAACAAATATTGGAACAATTATTATTCGTCCAATTGTTAAATAATTAGGTATTTTAAATTTCATTCGTGAAAGAAGTTATATATTTTTTTTGCAACTTTTTCCTCAACTCCATCAACTGATTTTATTTCGTCTAAACTAGCTGATTCCACAGCTCTAGCTGAACCAAAATGATTTAATAATGCCCTTTTTCTGATAGATCCAATACCATCAATCTGATCTAATAATGATTTGCTTATACCTTTTTTTCTCTTTGCTCTGTGAGCACTTATAGCAAATCGATGAGACTCATCTCTTAATCTTTGTAAAAAGAATAATGTTGGATCATTTTTCTCAAATTTGAACTCTTTTCCATTATGAAAAAATGTTTCATTTCCACTATTTCTCATCTTACCCTTTGCTATTGCAACAATAGGAATTTCATGTAGACCTAGCTCATTCATCGCTTCTCTTGCCACTGAATATTGACCCTTCCCTCCATCAATTAAAACTAAATCGGGGAAAGTTAAATAATTATCTTTCTCTTGAACTGCTCTTTTAAATCTTCTGTTAAGAACTTCTTTCATCATTCCATAATCATCTTGAGCATTTTTTTGAATTTTTATATTGAATTTTCTATACCTTTTTTTAACAAACCCTTCATCGCCATAAGTAATTAAAGCGCCCACACTATTTGTGCCTTGAATATGGCTATTATCGTAAACCTCGACTAAATTAATATTAGTTTCAAGATTGAATTTTTTTGATACTGCATCAAAAAGATCTCTATTATTCTGACTCTCGTAAAGTTTTCTATTCAAACTATCTTTTGCATTATTTATTGCTTGATTAATAACTTTTAGTTTTGTTCCTTTTTTTGCAACAGTAATTGTGATTTGTTTACCTTCTTTTTGTGTAAGTGTTTTTTCAATTAATTCTTTCTCTTTAATTTCATTTGATAAAATTATTGAAGATGGCACACTTTTATTTTCATAAAATTGAGAGACAAAAGAATTAATGATATCACTTAGATTTTCTTCTGGATCATGCTTTGGAAAAAAAGCTTGATTACCCCAATTTTGTTTTGACCTATAAAAAAAAACTTGAATACAAGTTTTTCCAGACTCTTTATATCCCGCGATAACATCTGCTTCGACTAAATTTGCTTCATTAATTCTTTGAGAAGATTGGATAATATTTAATGATTTAATTCGATCTCTTAATATTGCTGCTTTTTCAAAGTCTAAATCCTCACTAGCCTTTTCCATTTGGTTAGATAAGCTTTTCTGAATTTTTCTAGATTTACCTGACACAAACTCTATTGCATCATCAACAGTTTGTTTATAATCACTCTCAGTTACGTAACCAACACATGGACCTGAGCACCTTTTAATTTGATAAAGTATGCAGGGTCTTTCTCTATTTTTGAAAACAGTATCATCACAAATTCTGAGATGAAATATTTTTTGGATCATTTTTATAGTCCAATTTGCAGATCCAGCTGATGCAAACGGTCCAAAATAAAATCCCTCTTTGCCTTTTTTCCCTCTGTGTCTTTTGATTTGTGGCCATTTATCTTTGTCACTTATAAAAATAAAAGGAAAGGATTTGTCATCTCTTAGTAAAATATTAAATTTTGGTTTAAATTTTTTAATTAAATTTGCTTCTAAAAGTAAAGCTTCACTTTCATTTGAGGTGGTAGTAATTTCGAGTCTTTTTGTCTGAGAGAGCATTCTCTCAGTTCTAATGATATGATTTTTCTCTGAAACATAACTTTTAAGTCTGTTTGGAAGATTTTTTGCTTTACCCACATAAAGGATTTCTCCTTTTGAATTAAGCATCCTATAAACACCTGGCAACTTAGGAACCAAGGGCAATTCTTTTTTAATTACCTCTTTCCCTATATCAGAGCTGATCATGGCTTCTTTTTTTAGAAATTTGGATCCCAACTGAGCTACAATCCCTCATTATTTCTAATTTTTCGATTTGAAGAGTAATTTTATCTATTCTTTTATCTTTGAATAGCTCATCAAAAACATCTTCTGCCAATGTTTCAAGAAAATTGTAATGTTTGTTTTTTACTAGTTTTTTTATTAATTTTACTATTTTAGCATAGTTAACTATCGATTTAATATCTTTATCATTCGATGGCTGTTTATCTTGATAATTTACTTCTAAATTAAATTTTACTTTTTGAGGCTTTTCTTTTTCAAAATCAAAATAACCAAGTTTTAAGTCCAACACTAATTCTTTTATTAATACTTTTTTTTCGTAATTAAATAAGCTCTTCGTTTTATCTATTTTAACAATCTTTAAATTATTTTTTTTCATTATAATAAATTTTCTTTAAAGAAATTTATGAATTGAGGCATATATTCATCCATGTGATCACCACCGATCATTACTCCTCTATCAAGACATTTTTCTTTTTTTAAAACCTTAAACGAATTTTTCCAGGTTTTTTTTGGTTCCTCTTGAGCTCCTTTGTAAAATTCATCAAGTGAAGAATATAATTTATATTTTTTTAATACTAAATCTGGCCATTCACTTCCAACAACAAATCCATCATTATCAACAAAAAATGCTGGACACTTACTAACTGTCATTGCTTTATATTTTTTAGGTTTTTGGCCATAATGAAAACCATGATACCAACCATCTTTCATATCAATCTCAATCTGTCCAGGCTCAGATTTAATCTTATTTACATAATCCTCACAAGGTTTTGGCAATGTATAGTCATCAGCAGCCCCATGAACATAAAGTAATTTAGTATTTGATGTTAGTTCTGGTTTATTAAAGAAACCTGCAAGCTTACATTCTGCTGCTTCAGGTAATATTGCATCAAAACCACTAGTCCCATCTAAAAATTTAGATGTGAACTTTACATCTGCTAAATAAAGACTGTTATTCCCACCCCTTGAATGACCTGTTGTTCCAAACTTTCCGTTAGACCTCGGATGAGATTGTAACAACTTGTAAGCCATAATAGCGTCTATTGCTCCATTAATTAGTGGTACTTTAGATTGATCTCTCCATGTATCTTTCGCACCTCTATGACAGAAATTGTCAACATACATTACACCTATACCAGCATCTATTAGATGTCTAGTTCCATGGTAAACAAAATCATTCCACACATACTCGCCTGGACCTCCACTACTATGTGTCCATATAACTATAGGAACTTTACTTGAACCCTCAGGCAATTGTAGATAACCAGTAATTTCTATTGGATTTTTTTTATGACCATCAGTCAGAACAGTTCTTTGATCAAAACCAGAAAAAGATTTAAATTTTATTAACTCACCACCTTTTGATAATTTATTTTTTGAAACCCAGTTTAAAACCGATTTTGATTTTTTACATTCTGCTCTAATATCAATATTTATATTTTTTGTAGAATGAGCCAAAACACATGTTCCAAAAACAAAGAAAAAACAAATTGTTAGTATTTTTTTCATTCCTTACCACCCATTATGTCTGGAGTTTGCCAGTTTAAGTTTTGGCCACTATCAATTGCTAAAACTTGACCTGTAATAGATCTATTTTTTATAAAAAAGTCAACAGCATTGCAGATTTCTTGAACATCCGTCTGCTTTTTAAGAGGTGTTGCCATGTATTGTTTTTTAAAATGTTTATCAGACTGTCTTTTATTTTTAATAGTTGGACCTGGAGCAATTCCATTTACTCTAATATTTGGGGCAAGACTCATAGCGCTGGTTTTGGTTAAAGTGTAAAGACCAGATTTACTTAATGTATATGAAAAAAAATATGGAGTTAACTTGAATACTCTTTGATCAATTATATTAATAATATTATTGTTTTTGCCTCTAATATTTTTAGCAAAACCTTTTGATAATAAAGCTGGCGCTTTTAAATTCGCTTTTAAATGGCTTTCCCAACTTTTTGTTGTGAAATTTTCAAGTTTATCGTTCTCAAATAATGAAGCATTATTAATCAAACAATCAAAATATTTCAACTTTGATTTTGAAAATTTAAGCATTCTATCTATTTCTTTTTCTTTAGTTAAATCTGCTTTTACTAAATAAATTTTTGTACCACCTTTAGTTAAATCTTTTTTAAGATTTTCTGCTTTGGATCTAGATTTGTTATAATGGATAACAATTTCAATATTAGGTCCAGATAATTTTTTAGCTATCGCAGCTCCCATTCGAGTTGCTGCTCCAGTAATTATTATCTTCCGTGCTTCCATTTTTTATCTCTTTTTTTTGTAACTCTTGTGCCAGGCATACCTAGTGTTGATCTGCCTTTAGGATAAATTTTATTTTTAACATCGTACTGTCTAATTTTAGGGTTTAAAGTAATTTCTAATTCTGTACTTTGAAGTTTTCTCATTTCATCTCTAATTTTAGCAGCTTCCTCAAATTCCAGATTAGATGCAGCTTCTTTCATCTTTTTGTCTAATCCTTTTAAATGTTTTTTAAGGTTACCACCAATATTGGAACCCTCACTTATTTTGACGTAATCTTTCTCGTAGACACTTTCTAAAATGTCACTTATTTCTTTTTTTACAGATTTAGCGTCGATTTTATTTTTCTTATTGTACTCTAATTGAATCTTTCTTCTTCTCTCAGTTTCTTTAATTGCTTTCTTTATACTTTTTGTTTCCTTATCGGCATAAAGAATAACTTTTCCATCTACGTTTCTTGCAGCTCTTCCTATTGTTTGAATTAGTGAAGTTTCTGATCGCAAAAATCCTTCCTTATCAGCATCTAGTATTCCAACTAAAGCACATTCTGGAATATCTAAACCTTCTCTTAATAAATTTATTCCAACTAGAACATCAAATACACCCATTCTAAGATCTCTCATAATCTCTATTCTCTCAAGTGTATCGATATCAGAATGAAGGTATCTTACTTTTATCCCATTTTCATGAAGATACTCAGTTAAATCCTCTGCCATTTTTTTTGTAAGTGTTGTAACCAAAACTCTATAATTATTTTCAACTACTTTTTTGCATTCATGCATAAGGTCGTCTACTTGATTTTTTGCTGGTCTAATCTCAACTGGTGGATCAATTAAGCCTGTAGGTCTTATGACTTGATCAATAAACTTGCCTTTAGTTTGTTCTAACTCCCACGGTCCAGGAGTTGCTGAAACAAATACAGTTTGTGTTCTCATCAAATCCCACTCCTCAAATTTTAAAGGTCTGTTATCCATACAAGAAGGCAATCTAAAACCATACTCAGCCAACGTGCTTTTTCGAGATCTATCTCCCTTAAACATCCCATTAAGTTGGGGAACTGTAACATGAGACTCATCTACAAAAACTAATGTGTTATCAGGAAAATATTCAAAAAGAGTAGGTGGTGGCTCTCCTGGTTTTCTACCAGATAAAAATCTTGAATAATTTTCAATTCCCGCACAAGATCCAGTTGCCTCAATCATTTCTAAATCAAATTTAGTTCTCTCCTCTAATCGTTGCGCCTCTAATAATTTGTTTTCTGATTTGTGTTTTTTTAAAGTTTCCTCTAATTCTTTTCTTATTTTTATAATTGCTTGTTCTACAGTTGGTTTAGGAGTGATGTAATGAGAATTAGCATAAACTTTTACTAGACTAAGATCTCTAACCTGATCTCCTGTCAAAGGATCAAATTCCTCAATCTTCTCAAGTTTATCACCAAATAAACTTAGCCTCCATGCTCTATCCTCTAGATGAGATGGAAATATTTCTAAATATTCTCCCCTTGCCCTAAATGTTCCTCTAAAAAAATTTTGATCATTTCTCTTGTACTGAAGAGCAACAAGAGATTTTATTATTTGTTCTCTATTATATTCATAGTTTTTCTGAAGAGTTAAAGTCATTTTACTGTAAGCTTCGACTGATCCCAAACCATAAATACAGGAAACACTTGCAACAATTAAAACATCGTCTCTTTCAAGAAGGGATCTTGTTGCCGAGTGTCTCATTCTATCAATCTGCTCGTTTATAGATGCTTCTTTCTCTATGTAAGTATCTGATCTTGGCACGTAAGCTTCTGGAGTGTAATAATCATAGTAAGATACAAAATACTCAACAGCATTATCTGGAAAAAAAGTTTTCATCTCACCGTAAAGTTGAGCTGCCAAAGTTTTATTTGGTGCCAATATTAATGCTGGTCTATTTGTAGCTTCTATAACTTTTGCCATTGTAAAAGTTTTTCCAGATCCAGTTACTCCTAATAATACTTGATTAAACTCATTTTTTTTAGCTCCTTGGACAAGTCTCTTAATTGCATCTGGCTGGTCACCAGCTGGGATAAAATCTGACTTTATTTTGAATTTTTTTCCACCTTCGAGTTTTCCACCGATTTTTGGGTTTTTACTCTGAATGTCTGTAATTAGGTCTTGATATGTATTCTCCATATATTAAACAACGTAATTGAATAATTTCATAATTCAATGAGCATAATATCTAATAATTTAAAAAGAATTAAACCATCTCCAACTATTGCAGTTACTCAAAAGGCAAGAGAATTAAGAGCTGCAGGAAAAGATGTAGTTGGACTTGGGGCAGGGGAACCAGATTTTGATACTCCTATCAATGTTAAAAATGCAGCCATTAAAGCAATAAGAGACGGAGATACAAAGTATACTGCAGTTGATGGAACTCCAGCATTAAAAAAAGCAATTTTAAAAAAATTTAAAAGAGAAAATAAACTAAATTATAAACTAGACGAAATCACAGTTGGAACTGGAGGGAAGCAAGTTCTCTATAACACTTTTATGGCAACTTTAAATAAAGGAGACGAAGTTATTATCCCGGCGCCATTCTGGGTTTCATATCCAGATATGGTTCTCCTAGCAGGAGGAAAACCAAAGATAGTAAAATGTGATGAAAGAGATGGATTTAAAATTACACCTGTAAAATTAAAAGCTGCAATTACAAAAAGAACGAAATGGATAATTCTTAATTCACCATCTAATCCAACTGGATCTGGATACAGCAAATCAGAAATTCAAAAATTAGCTAAGGTTTTAATCAAAAACAAAAAAGTTCACATTTTGAGCGATGATATTTATGAGCATGTTAAATATGATAATTTTAAATTCTTTACTATTGCACAAATTTCAAAATTAAAATCTCGAACATTAACAATGAATGGAGTGAGTAAATCTTATGCAATGACTGGGTGGAGAATTGGTTATGCAGCTGGACCAAAAGAAATAATTTCTGCAATTAGAAAAATTCAATCTCAGTCAACTTCGAATCCCTCGTCAATTAGCCAAGCAGCAGCTGTTGAAGCTCTGAATGGAAAACAAGACTTTATTAAAAAAAGAGCAAAATCATTTAAAGAAAGAAGAGATTTTGTTGTAAAAAGTTTAAATAATATTGATGGTATCAGCTGCTTGAAACCAAATGGTGCATTTTACGTATTTCCGAATTGTAAAAAACTTTTAAATAAAAGAACTAAACTTAAAAAAGATACTGATTTTGTCCAAAAGCTTTTAGAAAAACAAAATGTTGCAGCTGTTCAGGGCTCAGCATTTGGTTTAGATGGATATTTTAGAATTTCATATGCGACTTCAATGGCAAAACTTAAAATAGCAATGTCTAGAATTAAAAAGTTTTGTGAGGATTTAGGATAAACCTATTTTTTTTTATTTAGTCCAATTAGTGAAGAATTTCTAAATCTTAAAATTACAATTGCTAAAGCAATTAAAACAATCGCACCTGCTTCATATAGTAATATCTCTGGATTTAGAGATTTTCCTTGTAAAATAATAAATCTAGCAAGTGCAGTTATAGCAATAAATAACGGCAGTGTAATTTGAATTGATTGGCTTTCCCAAAATACTCTAACCATTGCAAGCACTTCAAGATATAAAAAAAGCAAAAGTAGATCGGCTAAAGTAACTCTTTGCACGAGTATCATCTGGTACATTTCTTGCCCAAAAGCAATAACTGTACTAACTAAAATGATTACTAATGCTACAAGCTGGATTTGCTTTACAATGTTTTCCATTAACAATCTTTTATAAATTAAAATAACTTTTTATTCTAGACTGAAATAACAAATAAATCGCCGATATATGAATTATTGAGTTAAGAGTAAGTACAGATTTCACACCAAAATCATTTAATCCTAATTCTGGAATTGGTTCATATGGAACTAAAATACTAGTTGTTATGGCCTCATATAAATCAAATAAACCAACAAAGTTCCAAGCTAATAAAATACCCCAAAGTACTGCAGATGGTTTTTTATAAATAAAGTAAACTAAAAATAAAGCAGTTATTCCAATTATAAAATCACCAGTCAAAGATACAATCCACTCGTACGGTGCCGCTCTCTCATTTTCTGTGATTGTCCAAAATAAAATTAAACTTGAACCAATAGCCCTGAATGACATCCAGCCAGTTGCAAACATAATCCACTTTATTCCTTTTGTCATATTATACTAATCCAAGTCTAACTACTGATTTTGCTGCATCCTCAATACATCCTCTAGCTGGCTGAAATTTAAATCCCAATAAATCTTCAGCATACGAAGCATCAGTTTGCATTTGTATCCCTAAATCTGGAACCATCATTTTTGCACTCGTATCCAGATGACTAATTATTCTCACTAAAAAGTTTGGCAACACTCTTTTTGGAAGTTTTTTTGAATATTTAGGTAATGCTTCAGCCATAATATTAGAAAAATCTATCATTCTTTTGACCTCAGAGCCAATTATTAGTCGTCTTCCACCAACATCTGGTCTTGTTAATGAATTGATGTGAGCTTTCACTACATCTTTCATATCTGAGACTAAAATACTAAAATCCGGAGCACCTGGATATTTACCTTCTAGAAATAATTTAACATAACTTATCGAAGTTTTTTCTTTAGTATCTAAAGCGTCTCCAAAGACACCTCCAGGACATATACATACCAACTTATTCTTTAAACCTTTATTCTCCATAAATTCCCAAGCTGCTTTTTCAGCCTTGATTTTTGAAACAAAGTAATCATTACAACCTTTCCAATTAGCATCACTCCAATCATTTTCACCAAATGTATATGGATTTGTCCTATTAGGTTTTCTAAACATTGTTGCAATTGAAGATGTCTTAATAATACGTTCAACTCCCGCATTAACAGCAGCTTTTAAAACTCTTATAGTTCCATCTTTAGCTGTTGGAACAAGACTTTCACGATCTCTAGAAGTCTTCAAAGGGAAAGGAGAAGCCACATGCATTACATACTTACAGCCTTTTAATGCCTCATCCCAACCTTCGTCTTTTAAAAGATCTAATTCGACAAATGATAATTTATCAATTGATGCATATTCATTTATGGTTTTTTTTGTTTGCTCTATTAAACCAGAATCTCTAACAGTGCCTAAAACTTTATATCCCGATTTTAATAATTCAATTGCAGTGTGTTTAGCGATCCATCCACTTATACCCGTTAACAATACTGTTTCATTCATCTATTCGGATAAATGTTTTTCAGCTTCTAATGCCGCCATACATCCCATACCAGCTGCTGTAACGGCCTGTCTAAATATTTTATCTTTTACATCACCAGCAGCAAAAACTCCCGGTATATTTGTTTGTGTGGATTCTGGTTTTGTTATTAAATAACCCTCATTATCCATTTCTAGTTGGTCTTTAAATAATGACGTTGCTGGATCATGTCCTATAGCTATAAACAATCCATCAATTTTTAGTTGGTCTATTTTATTTGTTTTAACATTTTTAATTTTTAATCCAGTTACATTTTTAGGATCATTATCCCCAATAACTTCATCAACAACAGAGTCCCAAATTATTTCAATTTTTTTATTTTCCATTAATTTCTTTTGAAGTAATTTTTCTGCTCTTAGACTATCTCTTCTATGTATAAGCTGAACTTTTGAGGCAAATTTTGTTAAAAACATAGCTTCCTCAACTGCAGCATTTCCTCCCCCGACAACAGCAACAGTTTTGTCTTTAAAGAAAAATCCATCACATGTTGCACATGCAGATACACCAAAACCTCTAAAATTTTGTTCAGAGTCTATATTCAACCATCTAGCTTGAGCTCCAGTTGAAATAATAATTGAGTCTGCTTCATAAATTTGGCCGCTATCTCCAACAGCTTTAAATGGCTTAGATTTTAAATCTACTGATGCAATATGATCTTGTATCATTTCAGTTCCAACAACTTCTGCCTGACCTTTCATTTGATCCATAAGCCACGGCCCTTGTATTACATCTTTAAATCCAGGGAAATTTTCAACATCAGTTGTAGTTGTTAACTGGCCACCAGGTTCCATACCATGAACTAATATTGGTTTTAACATTGCTCTTGCAGCATAAATTGCTGCTGTATATCCAGCGGGACCTGACCCAATTATTAACACTTTTGTGTGTTTAGTTGGATTTTCACTCATATGAAAGCTATATAATGATTAATGACTAAATTGAAAGGTATATTATTAACAGAAGGTATGCATGGGATGATTAGCCAAGTAGAAGGTTTGGCTAAAGCTTTAGATATAAATTATTCTCACCACACAGTTGAAACAAAAGGTTTCTGGAAAGTTATACCACCAAAATTCACTCCAATATCCGACTCAGTTTTTAAAAAAATTGAATGCGAAGATGTTGATTTAATAATTTCATGTGGGAGAAAAAGTATTATTCCATCATTATTTTTAAAAAAAAATTCAAAGAAAAAAGTATTTAACATTCATATTCAAAACCCAAATATAAAACTAGATAATTTTGATCTAGTCGTAGTGCCTGAGCACGATAATCTTGATGGACACAATGTATTAAAAACAAAAGGAGCTATTCATTATTTAACAAGTGAAGAAATTGAAAAAGATAAAGAATATTTGTTTAGTATTTCAAGCAAATTGAGGGATAAAAATATAATTTCATTAATAATTGGTGGTCCTACCCAGTATTATGATTATTCAGACAGAAATATCCAAGAAATTTTTTCAAAAGTAAATTATTTAGTTAAAGAAAATAATCTTAATTTAGTAGTCATCCCTTCTATGAGAACGCCAAAGGGAACTATAGAACATGCAAAAATATATTTTGGAAATGATCATTTAGTATTAGATGGTGTTGATAAAAAAGCCTATTTAAGTGCTCTTTCACAATCAAAACATTTGGTTATCACTTGCGATTCAAGCTCTATGATTTCAGAGGCAGCTTTAACAGGTAAGCCAATTTATATTGCCACTATTCCACCTAAAAAAAGCGATAAAAGATTTAAAAATTTTAGAAAATTATTTCAAGAAATGAAAATTGTTAGAGAATTAGGAGAAAAATTAGAAAATTGGAACTATGAAAAATTAGATGAAACGAATAGAGTAGCAAATATCATTAAAGATAAAATTCAATTATAATGGCATTTTTAAATTCAATATTAAAAAATTCGTCAAATCACAAAACTCCTTTTGAGCATTGGGAATTAAATCAACCACTAACAGACGGCCAAGTTCATGAAATTGTAAACGCTGATATAGCTAATCCGATAGAACATAATTTAAACTATGATGGTACAAGAGCAATTGATGGAGGTGAAGGCAAGTTTAGAGAAGGCATATCAGACGGAGGCAAAGCATTAAAATTTAGATGTTTTGTTACAAAAGAAAATTCAAATCAATTTCCTAATCTTGTTGAATTTATTAAAGAACTTCAAAATCCATCGACTTACAAAAAAATTTCTGAAATGATAAATAAAGATCTTTCTAAATCATATGTAAGAGTTGAAGTTATCTGTGACAGAAAAGGATTCTGGTTAAAACCACATTGCGATATTAAAGAAAAACTGATGTCATGTTTATTATTCGTAAACAAACATAATGAAAAAGAAGATTTAGGTACAGATTTTTATGATGAAAATTTAAAATTAGCAAAAACTGTTCCTTACAAAGATAATTATGGTTATTTCTTTTCAAGTGGTCCTAACACATGGCATGGTATGGAAAAAAAAGAAATAGTAAAAGAAAGAAGATGTCTTCAAGTTAATTATGTTACATTTGAGACAGATTGGAAAGTCAATTAAAATTAATTATCTTGCAAAGATTTAACTCTTAGTTTTGTAGTTTTTAAAGATTTTATTGCTTCTAAGAATGAATAGGCTGTAGACATATTCGTGCAATAAGGAATTTTGTTTGCAAGAGTTCCTCTTCTTAATGCTCTTGCATCGCTAATTCTGTGTTCAGAATTTCCACCTCCAGTATTTATTACTAAAGATATTTTTTTTGAATTTAAAACATCTACTATATGTGGTCTACCACTACTCACTTTATTAATTTTTTTACATTTCATTCCGTTTTGTTTTAAAATCTCCGAAGTTCCTTTGGTTGCAGAAAGTGTGAATCCAAGTTTTATTAATCTTTGTGCAACACCTATTATTTCTTGCTTGTGAGAGTCTTTTACTGATAAGAATGCCATTCCTTTGGTTGGCAACGAATTAGAAGCAGCAATTTGACTTTTTGCAACAGCCATTCCAAAATCATCATCGAAACCCATTACTTCACCAGTAGACTTCATCTCAGGGCCAAGTAATAAATCACTATCTGGAAATTTATTGAATGGAAATACTGCTTCCTTAACGGCAAATTTTTTGTTGGTCTTATATTTTAATTTATATTTACTTAACTTTTCCCCAGACATTATTCTTGATGCAATTTTTGCAAGCGGAATGCCGTTTGCTTTCGAAACAAAGGGGACGGTTCTGCTTGCTCTAGGATTAACTTCAATGACAAAAATTTCATCATTTTTAATTGCAAATTGAATATTTAAAAATCCTTTAACTTTTAAAGCCAGAGCTAATTTTTTTGTTTGTATTTTAAGTTCTCTTAAAAGATTTGCCTTTATTGATACCGGTGGCAAGCAGCAAGCAGAGTCTCCAGAATGAATTCCGGCTTCTTCAATGTGTTGCATTATTCCAGCAACATAAACATCTTTCCCATCTGAAATTGCATCTACATCTACTTCCATCGCATTGTCTATAAATTTATCAATTAAGATTGGATTTTGCTCTGATGCTTTGAAGGCCTCATTGATAAATTGTTTCAATTGACTTTTATCATGAACAATCTCCATAGCTCTTCCACCCAAAACATAAGAAGGTCTAACAACTACAGGTAATCCAATTTTTTCAGCAACATTAATAGCTTGATCGAATTTGTAGGCTATTCCGCTTTCAGCTTGTTTTAACTTAAGTTTTATAAGTAACTCTCTAAATCTGTCTCTATCTTCTGCAAGATCAATCGATTTATATTGTGTCCCTAAAATAGGTAATTTATTTTCATCTAAAAATTTAGCTAATTTGATAGGGGTTTGTCCTCCAAATTGTGCAATAATCCCAATTAGATTTCCTTTTGATTTTTCTTTTAAAATTATATTCTCAACATACTCTTCAATTAAAGGTTCAAAGTATAATCTATCACTTGTATCATAATCTGTAGAAACAGTTTCCGGGTTACAATTTATCATTATTGTTTCAAAACCTGCTTCTTTTAAAGAAAAGCTGGCCTGACAACAGCAATAATCAAATTCTATACCTTGGCCAATTCTATTTGGTCCTCCACCTAGAATTATTATTTTCTTTTTATTGCTTGGCTCAGCTTCGCATTCAGTTTTAATAGAAAAATTTCTTTGATACGTAGAATACATATAAGGTGTAAAAGATTTAAATTCTGCAGCACAGGTATCAACTTTTTTAAAAACAGGCATAACTTTTAGCGCCTTTCTTCTTGATTT
This sequence comes from uncultured Pelagibacteraceae bacterium, assembly GCA_902617415.1. Classification (GTDB taxonomy): domain Bacteria; phylum Pseudomonadota; class Alphaproteobacteria; order Pelagibacterales; family Pelagibacteraceae; genus Pelagibacter. The sequence goes on from CACMWQ010000001.1 coordinate 202,899, forward strand.
GACGACTGTTTCTTTTTGATCAGTTAATTGTGAGATCTTTTTGTCAGAAAAGCCTATTGATTTGATTCTATTAAATTCCCCAAAAGTTTTGGGCAGTCCTTTTGAGATTAATATTTTTTCTTCATCAACTATTTCCTTAATTTGATTTAAAAACCAAGGATCTACCTTTGATAATTTATATATAATATCTAAAGAAATTTTTTTTCTAAAAGCCTCAGCAATCAAAAGTAATTTGTTTGGAATATTGATTTTTAAATTTTTAAGGATTTCTTTTTTTGAATAGTTAAAAATATTATCTAATCCTGATAAACCAGTTTCAAGTGAAACCAGGGCTTTTTGAAAAGATTCTTTGAAGTTTCTCCCAATTGCCATTGCTTCACCAACTGATCTCATGGATGTGCCTAAAATTGCTTCTGTGTCAGAAAATTTTTCAAACGTAAACCTTGGAATTTTTGTAACAACATAATCAATTGTTGGTTCAAAAGAAGCTGGTGTTACTTTAGTTATTTCATTTTGTAGTTCATCAAGAGTATAACCAACTGCTAATTTTGCTGCTACTTTTGCTATTGGAAAGCCCGTTGCTTTTGAAGCTAATGCAGATGATCTTGAAACTCTCGGGTTCATTTCAATAATTACCATTCTTCCATTTTTTGGATTTATGGCAAATTGAACATTTGAACCTCCTGTTTCAACACCTATTTTTCTTAAGCAAGCAATAGATGCATTTCTCATTATTTGATACTCTTTATCTGTAAGTGTTAACGCTGGAGCTATTGTAACAGAATCGCCGGTGTGAGTTCCCATTGGATCAACATTTTCTATTGAACAGATAATTATACAATTATCATTTCGATCTCTAACAACCTCCATCTCAAATTCTTTCCAGCCATCTAAACATTCTTCAACCAAAACCTGATTTTGAGGAGACTCATTCATTCCTTCTTTAACAAATTTAAAAAAATCTTTTTGTGTTCTAGCAATTCCTCCGCCTAATCCACCCAAAGTAAATGAAGGTCTAATAATTGCAGGAAGACCAATTTTGTTTAAACATTTTTTAGCGTTTGAAAATTTATTCAAAACCTCTGATTTTGGTAAATCAATACCAATATCGGACATATTCTTTCTAAATTTTTTTCTATCTTCAGCATTTGCTATAGCTTTGGAGTTTGCTCCAATAAGTTCAATTTTGTACTTTTTAAGTAAACCAATTTTTTCTGCATTAATTGCAAGATTTAATGCTGTTTGACCACCCATTGTAGGTAGAATAGCATCAGGCCTTTCTTTTTTAATGACCTCTTCTAGTACTTCTAAAGATATTGGTTCAATATAGGTTTTATCAGCAACACCAGGGTCAGTCATTATAGTTGCTGGATTTGAATTGATTAATATTACTTTATAACCTTCATCTTTTAATGCTTTGCATGCCTGTGTTCCTGAATAATCAAATTCACAAGCTTGACCGATGATAATTGGACCAGCTCCAATGACTAAAATTTTTTTAATATCTTTTCTTTTTGGCATATTTTTTTATGTCTTTAATAAAATTACTAAATAAATATCTACTATCTTGGGGTCCTGGATTTGCTTCAGGATGATATTGAACTGAGAAAACTGGTTTATTTTTTAATCTTATTCCTTCAATAGAATTATCAAATAATGACAGATGTGTTATTTCCGTATTTTTTTTTAAGCTTTGCTTAACAACTTCAAATCCATGATTTTGACTGGTAATTTCTACTTTCTTAGTAATTAAATTTTTTACTGGATGATTTGCGCCCCTATGTCCTAATTTCATCTTTTTGGTTTTTGCATCTAAAGCTAAAGCTAATATTTGATGACCTAAACATATTCCAAATAATGGAATGTTTTTTTTTATTAAATTTTTTACAATTTTAATTGCATACTTTCCTGTTGCAGCAGGATCGCCTGGGCCGTTCGATAAAAAAATTCCATGAGGCTTTAGATTTAGTATATTATTTGAGTTTTCTTTACAGGAAACAACTTTTACTTCGCAATCGAAATCTGAAAAATACCTAAGTATATTTTTTTTAATTCCATAATCTATTGCAACAACTCTAAATTTTTTCTTATTATTTTTTTCATAGCCCTTATTTTTTTTCCAAGTTTTATATCCTTTCCAAATATAAGTTTTATTAGTTGTGACCTCTTGAGCAAGATCCATTCCATTTAAACCAGGCCATTTAATTGATTTATTTATTAGTTTATTGATATTAAATTTACCGTTTTTATTGTTTGATATAGTTCCTTTTGGAGCACCTTTATCTCTTATAAAATTTGTTAAACTTCTAGTATCTAGACCAGTTATGCCTACTATTTTATTTTTTTTTAGCCACTTATCTAAATTTTGAAGAGACCTATAATTTGAAGGACTTGTTATCTCTGAATTAAAAATAACTCCTCTTGTCCATATTTTATCAGATTCTATGTCTTCTTTGTTAGCCCCAACGTTCCCAATGTGTGGAAATGTAAAATTTATTATCTGTCCTGCATAAGATGGATCAGATATTATTTCTTGGTAACCAGTTAATGATGTATTAAAGCATACCTCTCCAGTTGCCTCTCCTGTATGTCCTAGTCCAATCCCTTTAAAGACTGATTTATTTTCAAGAACTAAAATAGCTGTGTTAAAATTGGAGAGATGTGAAGTTTTGTTTTTTCGTTTTAAAGTCAATTACAACTCATAAGTTAAAGGTTAATACAATAAAACGTATTTATCCGCAACAGATCTATAATAATTTTTTAAAAATACAATTTTTTCTTTTGAACAATTTTGTCTATGAAGTACATTCTGATTATGACCATGAGAGACAAAATAGATAACGATTACAAAAATGCTTTAAAATCAAAAGATAAAAATAAGATATCAACTTATAGGTTAATTTTATCTGGAGTTAAGGACTTAGATATTAGCAACAGATCTGGCCCAAATAAAAAGGAGACAGACGATGAGGATATAAAAAAACTCTTAAAAAAAATGATCAAACAAAGATCCGAATCAATTGAAATATATAAAAAAAATAACAGGTCAGATTTATTAGAAATTGAACAAGGTGAGCTTGATGTTTTATCCGAATATTTACCCAAGCAATTATCTGAGGCAGATACAAAAAAGATATGTGAAGAAATTATAAAAAGTTCTGGAGCCTCTTCAATTAAGGATATGGGTAAAGTCATGGGTGAATTGAAAAAAAACCATGCTGATACAATTGATTTTTCGAAGGCAGGTCAGATTATTAAAAATTTACTTAATAGCTAATGAAATATCCAAAAGAATATTTAGACGAAATTAAAACTAGATTAAAAGTTTCAACAGTTGTTTCTAAAACTGTTAAACTTAAAAAAAGAGGTAAGGAGTTCGTTGGTTTATCACCTTTTAAAACAGAGAAAACTCCATCATTTACAGTTAATGATGAAAAAGAATTTTACCATTGTTTTAGCACAAGTGAGCATGGAAATATTTTTGATTTTGTAATGAAAACTCAAAACCTTAGATTTGGTGAAGCGGTTAAAATACTTTCAAATCTCGCGGGGATGCAACCTTATACATTTTCTAAGCAAGATGAGGAAAGAGAGAACAAATGGAAATTATATAAATCTATATGTAGTAATTTTTCTGAATTTTATAAAAATGAATTATTCAAAAATGAGAATTCAATTAAGGCAAAAAATTACCTTAAAGCAAGAGGGCTGACTGGAGTTGATGTTAAAAAATTTAATCTTGGTTTTGTAACAGAGAATTTAGATTATTATGAAATCCTTAAAAAGGATTTTGATGAGGAAATTATTAAAGATACAGGTCTATTTTACTTTGATGAGAAGAAAAAAAAATATATTTCAAGATTTAGAAACAGAATAATTTTTCCCATAAATAATATATCTGGAAATGTAATAGGTTTTGGCGGAAGAATTGTAGAAGATAATAAAAATTTAGCCAAATACATTAATTCTCCAGAGACACCTTTTTTCAAGAAAGGATCAAACTTATATAATCTTGATAAAGCAAGAAAATTATCGAATAAATTAGAAGATGTTTATTTGGTTGAGGGTTATATGGATGTTATTGGTTTATCAAAAAATGGAATAGAAAATACTGTTGCAAATCTTGGAACTGCTTTAACAAGTAAACAGATACAAATTTTAAATCAATTCTATAATCATATCATCATCTGTTTTGATGGTGATCAAAGTGGTTATAAAGCTGCATTAAGAGCTGCAGAGAATATTATAGGTGAAATAAAACCTGATAAAAAAATTTCTTTTCTACTTTTAGAAGATAATTTAGATCCAGACAATTATGTTAATAAATATGGTAAAGAAAAATTTTTAGAAATTTCAAATCAGAAAATTATACCTATACATAAATTTATTTTTGAACATTATATGACTCAAACAACTGAAAGTCCTAGTTCAAGAGCAATTTTTGAAAAAAAACTACGAGAGATTGCCTCAAATATTAAAGACAGTTTTGTAAAAAAATACACGCTAGAGTACTTTCTTGAAAAAGTTTCAGAGTTAACACCAAATATTAATTCTAAATTTAACAAAAATTATAAAAAATTTGCAAAATCTCTTGCTAAAACTAAAAGTTACTATAACGAGACGAAATCATTAAAATCTTTTGAGATTAAAGAATTTTCATTTTTATATGTATTATTTGCTAAACCTAAATTAATCAGTGAAAACTTTCATCTAATAGATAATGTCAAATTATATAGCGAAGAAAATAAGCAATTATTTGCTGAGATTTTAAATCAATCAGAAAATTTATTAAACTTAGACTTGCAAAAATTAAATGTGGATAAAAATCTTGTTAATAGAGTTACGAATTATGCTTCTGTTAAACATATAATTTCAAAAAATTTAAATAACGATGAAAAAATTTTAGAAATATTTATTGAGATTATACAAGATCTTAAAAACTATGAATTAGAACAAAGGATATCTGAATTAGAATCAAAGTTTTCAAAAGATATGAGCGAAAGTACATTTAATGAGATAAAAGAGTTAAAAAAACAACAAAAAATCAATTAAATATAAAAAAAATCACATAGATTTTTTTGTATTAGACATTATATAAGTCCTTCAAACTTTTTATTGTGGAACGAATAATTACAAAATCATTTGCCAGATTAATGGGTCGTGGTATCCATCGTGGATTTATAACTCATGAAGAGTTGAATAAATCTTTAGGTAAGCGAAATTTATCAAGAGAAAATCTTGCACAGGCATTTATCCATATACTTGACGAAAATATTATTCTTGTTGAAAAAAAATCGGATTACAAAGTATTAAGAAAAAAAGATGCTTCTTCCAAAGAAGAAGGTAAAACTTTAGAAAAAAGTGATGATCCAATTAGAATGTATCTTAGAGAAATGGGTGGAGTTGAGCTACTATCTAGAGAGGGCGAAATTGCAATCGCAAAAAGGATTGAAGCAGGTAAAGATGTTATGTTAAATGCATTGTCTCAGAGTCCAATCACAGCCCAACAGTTTTTTGAATGGGATACTAAACTTCAAAATGACGAAATTTTAGTTAGAGAAATAATTGATATTGATACAAACTATATGGATGACGAAGATAATTCGAATGGTTCAAAACAAAAGAAACAAGAAGAAGAACAAAATCAAGAAGACAATAGCAATGGTGAAGAAGATGAATTTAATCCAACACTTGCAGCTATGGAAACAGAAATTAAACCTAAAGTTTTACACACAGTTCATACATTAACTAAAGAATATAATAAGCTAATAAAATACCAGAATGAAAAGCTTGATTGTGTTTTAAATTCAAACAAATTTTCTTCCTCTAAAGAAAAAAATTATAAGAAAATAGTTGATGATATACTTGAGCACATCAAGTCACTTCAATTATCTCCTTCAGTATTAGAAGAATTAGTTCAAAAGCATTATATGGAGAATAAAAAAATAATTTCTTTAGAAGGAAATCTATTAAGACTGGCTATAGATGCTAAAATACCAAGAGATGAGTTTATAAAGTTTTATATTGGAAATGAAATTAATCCTAATTTAAAGCAATTTTTAGATACCAATGAAACATGGAAAAAGTTTTTTCAAAAAAATAAAAATGAATTTAAAAATATTCGGGATAGGTTAGTCGAAATAAGTAACAAACTAGGTATTTCAGTTACTGAATTTAAAAAAATGGTAAGTAGAATTCAAAAAGGAGAGAAAGAGTCAAGGATAGCAAAGAAAGAAATGGTGGAGGCTAATCTAAGACTGGTAATTTCAATTGCAAAAAAATATACAAACAGAGGTCTTCAATTCTTAGATTTGATTCAAGAAGGAAATATTGGATTAATGAAGGCGGTAGACAAGTTTGAATATAGAAGAGGTTACAAATTTTCAACGTATGCAACATGGTGGATTAGACAAGCTATCACTAGATCAATAGCAGATCAGGCAAGAACTATTAGAATACCAGTACACATGATTGAGACCATAAATAAAATTGTAAGAACACAAAGATTAATATTAAGTGAGTTTGGACGTGAGGCAACACCAGAAGAATTAGCAAAAAAATTAAGAATGCCTTTAGAGAAAGTTAGAAAAGTTTTAAAAATATCTAAAGAGCCAGTTTCATTAGAAAAACCTGTAGGTGATGAAGAAGATAGTAGTTTGGGAGACTTTATTGAAGATACTAAAGCACTTGCACCGTTGGAACAAGCAATAAAGTCTAACTTAAGCGAGGCAACTACAAAAATTTTATCGACTTTAACACCAAGAGAAGAAAGAGTTTTAAGAATGCGTTTTGGTGTTGGAATGAATACAGATCATACTTTGGAGGAAGTTGGACTTCAATTTTCAGTTACCAGAGAAAGAATTAGACAGATTGAGGCAAAAGCTCTTAGAAAATTAAAACATCCGAGTAGATCAAAACAGCTTAAAAGTTTCTTGGAAAGTTAGGGCCGTTAGCTCAATAGTAGAGTACTGCATTGACATTGCAGGGGTAGTTGGAGCGTAACCAACACGGCCCACCATAAAAAAGTGATTAAAAAACTTAATTTTAGACATTACTATAAAATCATAATTTTCTTTATATTATTTTTAATTTTTGAAGGAATATATTTTCATTATTATACCTTGATTTCTTATTATCTGAAATTTTTACCTAATAAAAATTTGGGCGGTTATAATATTTTAATATGGTCAGAGAATGGTATAGTAGAATTTTTGCAAGTAATAGTGCTATTTACTGCAATAATATATTTTGGATCTTATTTTAAAAAAAGAAATAACAATTTAAATTTTATAAGCTATTTTTATCTAATTGGATTAATCTATTACTTTTTTGAGGAAATTTCATGGGGACAACACATCTTTTCTTGGTCTACCCCAAATATCTTTTTAGAAATTAATTCACAAAATGAAACAAATTTTCATAATACAAGTAATTTATTGAATGAGTTACCTAGAAGTTTACTCTTGATATGGTGCTCATTATCTTTCTTAATACTCAAATTTTTTAAATTTAATTCAAATTATTTAAATCAATTTATATTACCAAATCATAATTTAAAATTTCTATCTTTTTTAATATTATTCTTTGTAATTCCAGATCTTTTAATTAAAATAATCAATTTAAATGCTATCTATATATTTGTGTGTTTTGAAAAATGCTTATATGAAATGAAATTATATAATATGAATATTATTCCAAATTTACTAATTGATATTAGACCTATTTTAACATTTAATTTTATTAGATTGTCTGAGTTACAAGAATTATTATTAAACTTATATATAGTTACTCACGCATATTATTTGAGAAAATTAAAAAATTAATTCAAATATACATACGAATATAAGTATACAAAAAAATATTAATTTTGGTGCTTGATAAACTATATTAATGTTATAAAACCTGAAAAAAGGGCCTGTAGCTCAGTTGGTTAGAGCAGTACACTCATAATGTATTGGTCCCAGGTTCGAGTCCTGGCGGGCCCACCAAATCAAGTAAAATCGATGTTAATAAATTATAGTTTTTTAAAATCTTAGTAATAACTGTATTATTATAATAAATAAAATGAAGTTTAAAATAAACATTAAACCTAGGATATCATACTATGTTTCAGCATTAGTCTCTTCTGTAATTCTTTTTTATTTTGCTTATAAAGCGATTGTCGCATATTTAATTCATCGAGAGTTATATGGAGGAGGATTAGATACATTAGTCCTATTACGTGCATCTATTTCTGGAATAATGCTCCTTTTAATACTCCTGTTTATTCAGTTTATAAAAATACCTGATTTAAAAAGTCATCGTACAATTTTAAGAGGTGTATTTATTGGATGGACAAGTGTATTTGTAATACTGATAATTGTTAATTTGAGCACAATTTATTTCATTATATTAACTGGATTAGTATCTTTTTTTTCATTAATAACATTATTTAGTTTAGAGGATCAAATAAAAGAAGAAAAAAATACTCTTACTGAAAAAGAAATTTATCTTCTCCAACAACTTGCAAAAAAAAAATAATTTTGTCTTGAAAAAAGTAATATTTTTAATTTTATTTTTTATATGCCAAAGTAAAGTTTCATCCAAAGATATGATTTTAGATCAATTAAAAAACCCAAAATTAACAAATCAATCTCAACAATGGAATTTTATTACTGATCAAGTAATGGGAGGTTTATCGACAGGAAAATTTATAGTCGAGAATGTTGATGGAGTGATGTGTTATAGAATGACAGGAGTTGTATCTACTAAAAACAATGGTGGATTCATACAAATCAGAGCAAAATTAAATCCTGAAATTAATAGTAAAGAATATGATGGAGTATATTTAAAAGTTTATGGTAATGAAAAAAATTATAATCTTCATTTAAGAACAGGTTTAACTTTAGCGCCATGGCAGTATTATAGTTACACTTTTAAAGCAACAAAAAATTGGATTGAAATCAGAGCACCATTTAAAAAATTTAAAAAATCTAACTTCTATCAACCAAAAAGCATTTTAGGTCAAAATATAAAATCAATTGGTTTAGTTGCGGGTTTTGATGAATTTGAATCAGATGTTTGCTTAAGTGAAATTGGTTTCTATTAAATTATTTAATTAAAAATTCCTCTAGCGTTTTAAATAAAGCATTTATATCTCCATCGTTGTTTTGTATGATTGAGTTAAATTCCTCTTTTTGTGTTCTGGCCAAGCTTAATCCTTCTACAATTAAATCTCTAATTAAAGGTCTATCTGGATTTTTTGTATAAATTCTCCAATCTATTTTTACTTGAGGTCTTTTTGATGTCGCCTCCAATATACTGTTGACTATAGTATATTTATCGTTAATTTTTTTTTGGGAGACTACGTTAATTCTTGGATTTGTATAATCAACTAATCTGCTTGAAAAACTTTTTAAAAAATAACTCCTAAATAATTTTTGATATTTAGATTTTTGTTCTTCATCAATAGATTTTCTATATTTCCCTAAAGTGTACATACCTATTCCATTAATATCTACACTTCTCTCTGCAATAGCATTTAATTTAATTATTTTTGACTCAACTGGATCTTCACTAGACAATACTGAGGCTGCTTCATCAACTATTTCATTTATTAAAGCGCTAGGATCTTTTGCAAAAGATATATTCGAAAAATTAGTAAAAAATAAAAATATAATTGAATAACTAAGTAATTTCATCTGAAGATAAATTATTGAGTATCTAATTCTTCCCAGTCATCATCACTGAGTGTATCAGTAGTTTCATCTATATTTCTGATTTTTCTGTATCTATCCTGCAAATATAAACTTCTAACTGATGCATAAAGATCAACAGAACTGTTTTCAAGACTATCAAATGATTCTAAATTTTTTGCTCTAAAATCAACGCCACTTAATAATCTAGATGCATAATAATCTGCTTCGGAAAAATATTGAGTGTCATTAGCTACGGTAACATTATACCACGCATCTCCACCAATCATATTAACTACTGATCCAATTGAATCTCTTATAGTGGTTGGACCTAAAACTGGTAAGACAAAATAACAACCAGGACCAGCTCCCCAAACTCCTAGTGTTTGTCCGTAGTCTTCTTTATCACGTTTTTTTATACCATAATAAGAAGCAACATCGAATATTCCTGCAATTCCAAGAGTTGAATTAATAACAAATCTTGCTGAGTTTAACCCGGCATCTTTAAATTGACCTTGAAGTACATTGTTAGGAATAGTTACAACATTACCAATATTGCTTAATGCATTGCTTGTGCCAGATCTAATAGGTTGAGGAAACATTCTGTACCCTTTTGCTAATGGCTTAAAAATTACTTTGTCTAAGACTTGGTTGAACCCAAAAATTCCCCTATTAACTTTTTCAAAACAATCACCGACTTCTACGTATCCATTTTTATTTTCATTTAATTTAAGATTGCCATCATCCCCAGCATTTGCATAACTATTAAAAAATGCAAAGATGAAAAACATCAGTATGGATAGTTGTCTACTCATAAAATAGTTATATTATAATTAGGGTGAATATAAAGGTAAATTGTTTGAATTTATGCAGAAAAATGTTGAAAAAATGTCTATAAATTACTCTCCTAATTTTAATATCAAAAAAAGAAGTAGAGCAAAGATAAAATACCTAATTTATCACTATACAGGAATGAAATCTGAAAACGCAGCTATAAAAAGATTAACAAACCTCAACTCTAAAGTGAGCTGTCATTACTTAATTAAAATTAATGGAGAAATTGTGAGAATGGTTCCAGACTTATATGTTGCTTGGCATGCTGGAATTTCATCTTGGAAAAAAGATCTATATCTCAACTCAAATTCAATAGGAATTGAAATTTCAAATCCTGGACACGAACATGGTTATAGAAATTTTAATAATAAACAGGTTTCATCAATTTTAAGTTTATCTAAAAAATTAAAAAAAAAATATAAGATAAAAAAAGAAAATATTCTAGGACATTCTGATATTGCTCCTTTAAGAAAAAAAGATCCAGGAGAAAAATTTCCCTGGAAACTACTAAATAAAAAAAAAATATCTTTATGGCATAATTTAAATGAAAAAAAATGTAAATACTTAAGAAAAAAAAAACTGGCAGAAAATAAAGATTTTTATAAATTGCTATTTAAATTTGGTTATAAATCATCAAAAAATAATAAAGAAAAAATTAAAATTTATAAAAGCTTTCAAAGAAGATTCAGGCCAAAATTAATCAGTAGCACTGTTGATCAAGAGTCTTACGAAATTCTAAAATCCTTGATTTAATTGAATTAAAATCAGTTGAAATTTAAAAAAAAAGTAATATTTCTTAAGTGCCAGATAAATGACTTATCGCTTTAATTTTAAAGAGGAAAGTCCGGGCTCTACAAAGACACAGTGCCAGTTAACAGCTGGCGGGGGAAACCTTAGGGATAGTGCCACAGAAAATAAACCGCCTTATCAAGGCAAGGGTGAAAAGGTGTGGTAAGAGCACACCGGCTAAGTTGGTAACAACTAGCGCATGGAAAACCCCACTGGGAGCAAGACTGAGTAGAGATGACATTGTTAGAAATAACTAAAAGCAGTCTTTGGCTAGTCATCAGGGTTAGTTGCTTGAGCTTTAAAGTGATTTAAAGCCTAGATAAATGATAAGTTTAAAAGACAGAACCCGGCTTATAGTTTATCTGGCATTTCATTAAAATAAATCCAAATAATTATTAATTTTTTACATTGGAGTTCCATAATATTAGCTATTGACGCTAACAAATAAAACCCATAATATCCCATAAAAACCCAAATTTAGGATAATATGGTTTATGTTTTTATCAACCTACGAAAACAAATTGGACAAAAAAGGAAGGGTTTCAGTGCCTTCATCATATAGATCATATTTATCAAATATAGGCTACAACGGAATAATTTGTTATCCATCATTTAACAATTTATGTATTGAGGCATGGCCACAAGATCGAATTGAAAAAATATCTAATGCAATAGACTCATTAAATCCATTTGAAGAAAAGAAAGATTATTTTGCAACATCTATATTATCGGAAAGTATAAATTTACAATTTGATAGTGAGGGTAGAGTTCAAATAACGACAAAATTATTAAAACATGCAAGAATTAAAAACAGCATGTTATTTGTTGGTCAAGGCAAAACATTTCAAATTTGGGAACCAACATATTTTGAAAAATTTAGGGCAAACGCTAGAAAAAAATCTAACATTAATCGAGCAAGTCTTAAATGGGAAAAGCAATTTAATAACTAAAAGGGGAGAAATATGACAATAAACTTTAAAACACCAGATATAAAAGAGCTAAAACCTAGAATTCTAGTATTAGGAGTAGGAGGAGCGGGTGGAAATGCAATCAATGGAATGATTGAGGCTGGCCTTCAGGGAGTTGAGTTTATTGCAGTTAATACAGATGCTCAAGATTTAAGATTAAGTAAGGCACAAACAAAAATACAAATGGGATTAAATTTAACTAAAGGTCTAGGAGCAGGTGCAAAATTAGATATAGGTCAAGCTGCTGCTGACGAGTCTTTAAATGAAATTGTAAATATATTGCAGGGTGCAAATATGGTTTTTATTACAGCCGGAATGGGTGGTGGAACTGGAACTGGATCTGCTCATGTAATTGCTAGAGCTGCAAAAGAACTTAATATCTTAACAGTCGGGGTTATAACTCTACCTTTCTTATATGAGGGCCCTTCAAGAATGAGAAAAGCTCAACAAGGCTTAGAAGAACTTCGAAAACATGTTGATACGATTATAGTTGTTCCAAATCAAAATTTATTCAAGATTGCAAGTGAACAAACAACTTTTGAAGAATCTTTTGCTTTATCAAATGATGTTTTACTTCATGGTGTTCAAAGTATAACTGATTTAATGGTTAGACCAGGACTTATAAATCTTGATTTTGCTGATGTTGAAACTGTTATGAGTTCAATGGGCAAAGCTATGATGGGCACAGGTCAAGCTGAAGGAGAAGGAAGAGCTGTAAAAGCTGCTGAGTCAGCAATTAATAATCCATTGATTGATGATTATTCTTTAAAAGGTGCAAAAGGACTTTTAGTTAATATTACTGGAGGTAAAGATTTAAAATTATTTGAAGTAGATGAAGCTGTTAATAAAGTAAGAGCCGAAGTCGATCCAGAGGCAGAATTAATTATAGGAGCTATAACAGATGATAGTTTGGATGGATCAATGAGAGTTTCTATTGTTGCTACTGCACTAGATGGACAACAACCTGAGCCTAAATCAGTAATTAACATGGTGCATAGAATTCAAAATAGAAATCCTGGTTATTCTGAGCTTTCAAATTCTGCATCAACTCAATCTTTCCAATTTACAAATAATAATTCAATTATTACTAATGGAGCTAACGCTCTTAAAATAGAGGAAGAAGAGAAAAATGATGAATTGAGTTCTAAAAGTATAGATACTAATTATGCAAATGAGTCATCAAGCATTATAAATGATGGGGATTTAGAGCAAACTGAATCTCCTGTAGCTAGCTCAGTAAACTCTGAATTTGAAAGCAATATAGATGAGCGAGTATATGAAAATAATGGTTTGGAGAATTTTGAGTTGAGTGATGATGATACCCCAGAGCTATTTAATTCAGATGCTAAAGAGGAGTTATCAACTTCACCACAAGAGATAAACTCTGACGAAGAAGAAGATTTAGAGATTCCAGCATTTTTGAGAAGACAAAAGAATTAATGGTCTTCAAAAAAATAAATGAATGCCACCATAAATCTGGAAAAACATTTTCCAGTATTACTAAACGAATTAGTTAGTATTATTTCCCCTCTTTATGGTGGCACATTTATCGATTGCACATTTGGTGCAGGTGGTTATTCAAAAAAAATATTAGAGAATAATTTAAATAATATTGTAGCACTAGATAGAGATAATTCTGTCAGCAGTGTAGCTAATCAATTCCACACAAAGTATAAAAAAAGATTTAAATTTTATAACAAAAAATTTTCAGATATCGATCAAATAAAGGAAGATAATATTAAAGCAATTATTTTTGATCTGGGATATTCATTAAATCAGATTTCTGATCTAAATAGAGGCATATCTTTTAATAGCAAAGGCAAACTAGATATGAGAATGGGATTAAATGATTTTTCTTGTGATGATGTAATATCAAAAATGAGCCAACAAAGTCTTTTTAAAATTTTCAAGTATTTTGGTGATGAAAAATATGCAAAACCGATATCAAAAAAAATAGCACAATTAAGAAAAAATAAAAAAATTAAAACTGAAAATTTAGTAGAAATCATTGATGGTGTAAAAAAAAAGAAAAGTGGAAAAAATAAATCCACTAAAGTTTTTCAAGCTCTTAGAATTTTTGTAAATAAAGAGATAACCGAGCTGATATATGGTTTAATAAAAGCCTATAATATTTTGCCAGTTGGTGGAGTAATAGCAGTTGTTACTTTTCATTCTATCGAGGATAAAATAGTAAAGTTTTTTTTTAAAGAATACTCAGAAGTAAAAAATTCTTCTAGGTATTTACCGAAAAGTATCTCAACTAAAAAGTATTTTAATTTAACCAAAAAAAAACCAATAACTCCATCATTCAGTGAGATTAATATTAATCCTCCCTCAAGGTCAGCAAAACTTAGGTTTGCATACAAATTAGAGAATGGATGTAACTTTAAAAAATTTGTTAGTAATTTTAGTTACTTAAAAGATATAGAAAATTTGAACTTTGATGCATAAAAAAATTCTTTTATTTATCCCAATTATTATTCTTATAATTTCTACTGCTTTTACAAAAAATTCGACAAAAAAAACTTGATAAACAAATTTTTGAAATTCAGGAAGATATCAGGGCTCTCAATGATATTTATGAGTTAGTTTTATTTGATTACAACTATCTTACATCGCCAAATAAATTAATGGAATATTCCAAAATATATTTTGATAAAGATTTAAAAAAAAAAAAAATTACAGATTTAAAAATTTTTAAATTTAATAATGAATAATATTGACGAAAATTTTAAATATGAAGCAAATACATCAAATTTAAAAATATCTTTTGAACGTATATCATTTATTTTCTTTATCTTTTTTATAATTACAATAATTTTTACGTCTAAAACTATCTATCTAGGATTTAAAAAAACAAATCAAACTCAAACTGTAAAAGAAAAAGAGAAATATAGAGCATCTATCATGGATAGAAACGGAAATATTATTGCTAAAACAGTTCGTGTTACCAATTTAGGTATAAATCCAAATCAACTAATTAACAAAGAAAAATTATTAATTTCTTTAAAATTAATATTTCCAGACAAGAATTTTGAAAAGGAAATCAATGGAAAAAAGTTTTTTTATGTCAAAAAG
This sequence comes from uncultured Pelagibacteraceae bacterium, assembly GCA_902617415.1. GTDB lineage: Bacteria > Pseudomonadota > Alphaproteobacteria > Pelagibacterales > Pelagibacteraceae > Pelagibacter. The sequence continues at coordinate 218,242 of CACMWQ010000001.1, forward strand.
AAAATATCTCCAGCAAAACTTGAAAAAATAAAATTATTGGGAGAAAAATCGTTCAAAGAGGAAGAAAATATTGCTCGTGTTTATCCTAACGGTAATCTTTTCAGTCATATATTGGGACAGATTGATACAGATAACAATGGTGTGTCTGGTATAGAAAAATCTTTTGACTATGAATTAACAACATCAAACAAGCCATTAAAGCTTTCTTTAGACACTGAAATACAATATTTGATAAGAGAGGAATTGATAAAATTTCAAGAAATTTTTAATAGTTATGGAAGTACAGCTATTTTAATGAACGTTAACAGTGGTGAGATTCTATCAATGGTTTCTTTACCAGATTTTGATTTAAATAAAAGAGAAGTTATTTCTGATAAAAAATTTATAAACAGATCTACAAAAGGTGTTTATGAACTTGGATCAGTTTTTAAAACATTTACATTGGCTGCTGGACTTCAACAAAATGTTATACAAGAAAACACCCTTTTTAAAAATTTACCAAAAAAAATAAAATGTGCGGGAAGGTCAATCTCTGAATATGATATGGATATTCCATCTAGTCTTACTGCAGAAGAAATATTAATTAGATCTGGAAATATTGGTTCAATCAAAATTGCTCAGAAAGTCGGTTTAGAAAATTTTAAAGATTTTCTAGAAAGTTTAGATTTATTAAATAAAATACAATTTGACATAGAGGAAGTTGGAAATCCAATTCCCTTTAAATGGGGAAAATGTAAATTAGCTACATCAGCATATGGTCATGGTATAACAACCACACCACTTCAACTTGCAAAAGCCTATGCAATAATTGCAAATGGTGGATATAAAATAAAACCAACTTTAATAAAAAAAAATAAAAATTTAAAAAGAGGTGAGCAAATAATAACACAAGAAAATTCGAATAAAATTAATGAAATATTGAGAAAAATTGTAACATCTGAACAGGGCACAGCTAATTTAGCAAATATTGCTGGTTATGAAATTGCTGGAAAAACAGGAACAGCTCAAAAATCTATAAAAGGTAAATATTCTAAAAAAAAAATAAATACTTTTGCTGCAATTTTTCCAATATCTTCTCCAAAATATGTTTTAATTGTTTTGTTAGATGAACCAAAATTAAGTGAAACTTATATTTATGAATATAATGATGGTAAAAAAAGGAAGATAATAGGTACACCTTTTAATACTGCTGGCTGGACTTCTGTTGAGGTTGCCAAAAAAATAATTGAAAAAATCGGGCCTATTTTAGCCATAAAATATTAAGAAATTTCATAATGATCTTAAAAAGCTTTTTTAAAAATCTTAAAAAAGATTTAAATAGTAAAAGTTTTAATGGATTTGAATTTAATTCAAGAAAAATAAAAAAAAATTATATTTTTTTTGCAATACAGGGTAGTAAATTTAATGGAAATAATTTCATAAATGATGCCATTAAAAGAGGAGCTCGAATAATTGTATCAAATAAATTTAAAACTGGAACCAATAAAGGTGTATTATATATAAAAGTAAGCGATCCTAGATTAGCCTTATCAAGTTTTGCAAATAAATACTATAATAAAAAACCAAATAATATAATTGCTGTAACTGGTACAAACGGTAAATCATCTATAGTCAATTTTTATTACCAGATATTAAAACTTAATAAAAAAAAAGTAGCCTCAATTGGAACTTTAGGTGTCAAATCGAATGGTGTTAACTTAAAACTTAATAATACAACTGTTGATGCTATTACAATTAATAAAATACTTGCAAATTTAAAGAAAAAAAAAATTGAAAATGTAATTTTAGAAGCATCAAGTCATGGCCTTCATCAAAAAAGATTACATGGTATTAAATTTAGCACATCTATATTCACTAATTTAAGCAGAGATCATTTAGACTATCATAAAAATTATAAAAATTATTTTAATTCAAAATTAATTTTATTTAATGAGTTGACAAATAAAAATGGAAATTTGATATTTGATAATGATTTAAAATATTCACAAATTTTTAAAAAAATAGCCAAAAGAAAAAAATTAAATTTATTAAACATTGGTACATCAGATAGTCATTTAAAAATTAATTCAATTAAAATTTTAAACAACTGCCAACATATAAAGTTTACTTTTCAAAATAAGGAATACCAATTTAAAACAAGCCTAATAGGAAAAATACAAATTAAGAATTTGATGATGGCTATTGCAGCAGCAATTAAAAGTAATCTAAAAATTGATGATATTGTCAAAAAACTTAAGTATATTAAGCCCGCAAATGGAAGGCTCGAGATAATCGGAACAACCAAAGATAATTCAATTTTTATTTTAGATTATGCTCATACTCCAGAGGCTCTTAAAACATGTATAGAAAATATCAAAGAACAATTTGGTTTAAGAAAAATTAATATTGTATTTGGATGTGGCGGTGAAAGAGATAAAGAAAAAAGACCAATAATGGGCAAAATTGCTAACAAACTATGTAATTATATTTATCTTACAGACGATAATCCTAGAGGTGAAAATCCAGAAAATATCAGAGCAAGTATTAAGAAATCAATTTTACCATCTAAAATGATTGAAATACCATCAAGAAAATTAGCTATAAAAAAAGCAATTTTAAATAGTAAGTCTGATGAGGTTTTAATTATTGCAGGAAAGGGACATGAAAACACTCAAGAATATATTAAGAAAAATAAATTTTCAGACAAAGTTAATATAAAAAAATCAATAATTTTAAAAAATAAATCTTTATCAAATGATTGGAAATTAAATATACTTAAAGAAATTATAAATAACAAAAAATTAGATAGATTAAAAAATTTAAAAATTAGCACTAATTCTAAAGAACAGAATAAAGGTAAAATTTTCCTTGGAATTAAAGGGAAATCTTTTAATGGAAATGACTTTGCAGATGAAGCTTTAAAAAATGGAGCAAAATTAGCAATAATTCAAAATAACAAAAATGATAGTAAAAAAAAGGTTAATGTTAAAAGTACTCTAGAATTATTAATTAAATTTTCACAAAAGATAAGAATTTCTTCTAATGCATCTCAAGTTGCAATTACAGGATCTTCAGGCAAAACCTCATTGAAAGAATTGTTAGGACAATGTCTTAAAAAAAATTATTCCACAACATTTTCAAAAAATTCATTCAATAATAAATTCGGTTTACCTATTTCTTTAATAAATTTAAATAAGGATACGACTTATGGAATATTTGAAATTGGAATGGATAAAAAGGGAGAAATAGACTATTTATCAAAAATAATTAAACCAGAAATTGGAGTTATTACAAATATAAGTTATGCGCATGCCAAAAATTTTAAATCTTTATTGGATATAGCTAAAGCCAAATCAGAGATTATTTTCAACATAAGAAAAAATGGTACAATTATATTGAATAAAGATGATAAATTTTTTGATTTTTTTTCAAATTTAGCAAATAAAAATAATTTAAATATCATTTCTTTTGGTAAACATAAAAATTCTAATATTAGATTATCTAAATTAAAAAAATCTACGAAATCTTATATCATTTATATTGACGTAGCCTCTAAAACTTTTAATTTTAAAATTAATAATAACTTATTACCTTATTTGGATAATATATTGGCTTCCATAGCAGTTTGTAAAAGTTTAAATATCATTGATAAAATAAAAAGTAACTTTTTTTCTAATTATAAAATACCAAGTGGTAGAGGAAATATAAAAAAATTTACTGTCGGCTCTAAAAAAGTTAATATAATAGATGAAAGTTATAACTCAAATCCATTATCTTTGAGTTTTTCAATTAAGAAATTTGATAATTTAAAAGTAAATCCAAATAAAAAATTTATGCTACTAGGCGACATGTTAGAATTAGGAAAATTTTCAAAAAAACTTCATATTGAAGCTGCAAAAGATATCAATAAGGCAAAGTTCAAAAAGTTGTTTGTTTATGGGAATTATATCACAGAAACATTTAACAAAATTAGAACACAAAAAAGAGGAAAAATACTTAAATCAATTAGTGAAATTCTTAATATAATAAAAAATGATTTAAATAACGGTGATTTTTTAATGATAAAGGGCTCAAATTCTACAGGACTTAATCAAATAACTAAACAAATTGGATCAAAAACTTAATGTTGTTTGAACTTTTTTCAATTCTAGTAGATCAGTTTAGTTTTTTGAATGTTTTTAAATATTTAACAGTAAGAACTGGTCTTTCTATGTTTACAGCTATGATTGTTGTTTTTTTAGTTGGAAACCCATTAATCAATTTTTTTTCTTCAAAACAAATTCATAATCCAATCAGAGAAGATGGACCTAGTGATCATATAATTAGAAAAATTGGAACACCTACAATGGGAGGACTAATAATATTACTAGGTGTTTTTTCAGGAGTATTGCTATGGGGTGACTTATCAAATCCTTACAATTGGTTTTTAATATTTATTGCAGCTTCTTTTGGATTATTGGGAGCTTATGATGATTATAAAAAAATAAAGTTAAAAAGTTCGAATGGAATTTCTTCTAAACTAAAGTTCTCTCTACAAATTATTTTAGCTTTGATTGGTATATTTATACTTTATATCACAAGTAATTCTGATCAAATAAACAATCTATATTTTCCTTTTTTCAAAAACTTAGTAATCAATCTTGGCTGGTTTTTTATACCTTTTTATATGTTCATATTAGTTGGAGCTTCAAATGCAGTTAATTTAACAGATGGTTTAGACGGATTAGCAACAGTTCCTGTGATGCTAGTTGCCGCTTGTTTTGCATTTATTAGTTACGTCTCTGGTAACATAATTTTTTCTGATTATCTTCAGATCGCATATATAGAGGGCGTAGGAGAAGCTTCGATTTTTTGTGGATCAATAATTGGGGCTTGTTTAGGTTTTTTATGGTTTAATGCACCACCGGCAAAAATTTTTATGGGAGATACTGGATCTTTATCATTAGGTGGTTCACTGGGAGCGGTTGGTATAATAACTAAACACGAAATAGTGTTAGCAATAACAGGCGGATTGTTTGTTTTAGAAGCTGTTTCTGTAATAGTTCAAGTTATTTCCTATAAATTAACAGGTAAAAGAATATTTAAAATGGCTCCAATACACCATCATTTTGAAAAAAAAGGATGGCCAGAGTCAACAGTTGTAATTAGATTTTGGATAATTTCTATTATTCTAGCGATGATTGGATTAGCAACTTTGAAACTTAGATAATGAAATTAAAAAATGAAATTTTAAGTAAAAATTTTTTAATTTATGGTTTTGGAAAATCTGGAATTTCATCATTAAAATATTTAAAAAAGAAAAATAGGTGTTTTATTTTCGATGATGATAAGAAACAAATTAAAAATAAATATAAAAAATTTTTTATTTCTAAATCAAAATTATTAAATAATAATTTTGATTATATAGTTATAAGTCCCGGTATTAATATAAATAGATGCCAATTATCAAATTATTTAAAAAAAAACCAAAAAAAAGTTATTACTGATTTTGATATTTTTTATAAATTTAACCCTGAAGTTTTAACAATTACGATTACTGGTACGAACGGAAAGTCAACTACAAGTAAGTTGCTTTATGATATTTTAAAGAAACACCATTATGATACTAGGCTAACTGGAAATATTGGAAATCCTATTTTAGAGGAAAAAAGAGTTACCAAAAATACTATCTTTGTTATTGAGGCTTCTTCTTACCAGCTGGCTTATAGTAAATATTTCAAATCAAAATTTTCTATAATCATTAATATTTCCCCAGATCATTTAGAAAGGCATAATACAATGAAAAATTATGTATTATCAAAATTAAAATGTGTAATAAGACAAAACGAAAATGATGTAGCAATAATAACAAACACTAATTTATTGAAAGACTTATTAAGAACTAAAAATATAAAATCCAAAATAATATATGTAAGTAAAAATAAGTATTCATATTTAAAAAATAAATTAAGTAATGATAATTTTAAAAATCCAACAAATTTTCAAAATTTAAATTTTTTATTTGAGCTATCGAAACATATGAAACTTAATTTAAAAACTGTAATAAAAACTATTAATAAATTTAAACCTTTGAAATTTAGACAGGAAGTGATCCATCAATCAAAATATTTAAAAATAATAAACGACTCTAAGTCAACAACATTATCTTCTACTGTTCCATTTTTAGAAACTAATGAAAAAATTTTATGGATCTTGGGAGGATTATTTAAAAAGGGTGACAAATTTAATTTAAATAAAAAGTATTTTAAAAATTTAGAAGCATATATTTACGGGAAAGATAGAAAAGTTTTCCTCAAACTATTTAAAAATAAATTTAAAGTTAACCTATCAAAAGATCTGAAAAATACTCTTACATTAATTCCAAACCTTAAGGATATAAGAACAAAAGTTACAGTTTTATTTAGCCCATCGGCTGCATCATTTGATCAATACAAAAATTTTGAAGAAAGAGGTAGACAATTCAATATGTTAATTAAAAGATATTTACCAATTGAATGAATAAATATTTTGATACATTTTATGATTGGTGGAAAAACATCGATAAAACAATTTTTTTGATAATAAGTCTATTATTTTCACTAGGATTGTTCTTTTCTTTAGTTTCAACTTCAATAATCGCATCAGATAAATTAAACACAAATTCTTATTATTTTTTTTTAAAACATTTAATTTTTGTTTTAATAGGAATATTTTTAATTTTATTTTTATCTCTACTAGATCAAAAAATTTTAATTAGGTTATCAGTCGTATTATTTGTTATCACATTTATAAGTTTATTCTTAGTTCCCTTAATAGGAGTGGAGGTCAAAGGGTCAAAGAGATGGTTAGATATTGGCTCATTACCTAGATTTCAACCTATTGAAACTTTAAAACCTTTTTTTGTTATTGTTATTTCACTAATAATTTCATTAGAAAAAAAAAACCTTTATATAAAATATCTCTTGAGTTCAGTCATTTTAGTGCCAATTATAATTTTACTCTTGTCTCAACCAGACTTAGGACAAACATTATTAATAATATCTGTTTGGCTTGCCATTATTTTTGTTTCAGGAATAAATTTATTACTTTTCGCAATTTCATTATTAGCTGTGGGTTCCTTAACTCTATTTTTAGTCTTTTTGGTGCCAAAGTTTGAATACATAAAAATAAGATTAATGTCATTTTTAGATAATTCTAGTGGTAATAATTACCAGGCTGACAAAGCAAGTGATGCAATATCCAGCGGAAGTTTTTTTGGAAAAGGAATAGGTGAAGGAACTTTAAATTCAAGAATACCAGAAGCACATACAGATTATATAATTTCTGTAATTGCAGAAGAATTTGGAGTAATTATCTTAATAGGTATAATATTACTTTATTTAATATTATCTTATAGAGTTTTAAAAAAAATAAATTTTACAAAAAATAATAATTTTAAACTTATATTAGTTGGAAGTATTTCAATAATACTATTGCAAACTTTTATTCATATTGGTGTAAATATAAGAATGCTTCCTACTACAGGCATGACTATGCCATTTATTAGTTATGGTGGTTCTTCAATAGTTGGAACATCAATTTTAACTGGAATAATATTAAATTTGACGAAGAGAAAATTAAATTAGTATGAAAAATATACTTATAGTAACAGGTGGTTCTGGTGGTCACGTAGTACCATCTACCTCTTTGTTTGAACATTTGAAAAACAATTTTTCTGTAAAAATGGTATCTGATTTGAGAGGAAGCAAATATATAAATACTGAAAAATTTAAATATGAATTAATAGATGTACCTAATTTATTTTTAAAACCTTATTTACTTCCAATAAATATTTTTAAATATTTTCTAAACATTTTTCAATCTATTAGATTTTTAAAAAATAATAAGACAAATATTGTAATTAGTACTGGTGGGTACATGACATTTCCATTTTGCTTAGCTGCATTTATATTAAAAAAAAAAGTTTTCTTGTTTGAGCCTAATAGTGTTTTAGGTAGATCTAACCGCTTTGCTTTGAAATTTTCAACAAAAATAATTTGTTACGATGAAAATTTAAGAAACTTCCCAATTAAATACAATTCTAAAAAAGTTATAATCAAACCTATTTTAAAAAAAGAAATATATAACTTAGAAAAAAATATAATTAATTTAAAAAAGGAAATAAAAAAAATTCTTATCATCGGTGGCAGTCAGGGTGCATTGTTTTTTGACGAAAATATCACTGAATTAATTATCGAAATTTCAAAAAGACGAAATTTCAAAGTTATACAACAAATATCAAATATTAATAATTTATCTTCAATAAAAAATAAATATGACAAATCAAATATAAACTACAAATTTATTGAATTTACCAATGATAGTCATAAACTCTACGATGGTATAGATCTAGCAATTACCAGAGGAGGCGCAAGCACATTAAGTGAACTTTCATTCTTAAACATACCGTTTATTTCAATACCTCTCCCATCTGCAAGAGATAATCACCAATTCTATAATTCAGAATTTTATTATAAAAAAAATTGTTGTTGGTTAATAAAACAAAAGGAATTCGAACTTAAAAAATTTTCAAAGATGATATTTGAAATATTTAATGATTATAAAAATTACAAGGAAAAATTTAAAAATCTTGAGGAAATTACTAAAAAAAATACTTGGAATAATATAAACAATAAGATTATAGAAATTATAGATGAAAATTAATATTGGAAAAACTGAACTAATTCATTTTGTTGGAATTGGCGGTATTGGTATGAGTGGCTTAGCATTAATAATGGATAGTTTAGGCTTTAAAATACAAGGAAGTGACAAATCAGATAATAAAAATCTTAATTTACTAAGAAAAAGAAAAATTCCAATATATTTAAATCATAATAAGCAAAATATAAAAAATTGTACTGTATTAGTAGTTTCATCAGCTATAAAAAAATCAAATCCAGAATATAGGCATGCTAAAAAATTAAACTTACCGATATATAAAAGAGGAGAATTATTAGGTCATATAGTTTCTTTAATGAAAAATATTGTTGTGACAGGATCACACGGCAAAACAACAACAACATCAATTTTGTCAAACATTATGAACTACGCAAAATTAGATCCGACAATAATTAATGGAGGTGTTTTGAATTCAATAGGAAGTTCGGCAAAATTAGGAAAAAGCGATTGGAGTTTAGTTGAATCAGATGAGTCGGATGGAAGTTTTCTTCAAATACCTTTTAATTATTCAATTATAACTAACATTGATAATGAACACTTAGATTATTACAGAACTATGAAAAATTTAAAAAATAAATTCATAGAATTTATTGATAAAACACCTTCTTTCGGAAAGGCTTTTCTGTGTTTAGATGACAAAAATGTAAAAAATATTTTACCAAAAATTAAAAATAACAATTACTACACATTTGGTGTAAATAAGAAATCAAATTTTCATATTTTCAATATAATTCAGAATAAAGATTATTCAAAATTTAATATTAAAATAAAAATACCAGGCAAAACAAAAATTATAAAAAATATTTCAATACCTTTGTTAGGTTTGCATAATATAAAAAATGCAACATCTGCATTGGCAGTAGCTTTTTCAATTGGTGTATCAGATAAAACAATTAAATTAGGTCTCAAAAACTTTAATGGAGTCCAGAGAAGATTTAATTTCTTATTTGAAATTAATAAAGTGCCATTTTTCGATGACTACGCTCATCATCCAACCGAAATTTCATCAGTGTTAGATGGTGTCAGTAAAGTATATAAAAAAGAAGAAATAGTTTGTATTTTTCAACCACATAGAATTTCAAGAGTAAAAAATTTAAAAATTGAATTTTCTAAATGCTTTAAAAATGCAAACACAGTTTTACTTTGTCCAATTTATAAAGCTAGTGAAACTATAAAATTAGGATTCCCATACACTTCATTTGCAAAATTAATTGCAAAAAATTCTAAAGTTAGTCTGATAATGCTTAAAAATGAAATAGATTTAAAAAAAATTACTAAAAACATCGCATTCGGAAATAAAATTTTTATTGCTATGGGTGCTGGATCTATAACAAATTGGGTAAGAAATCTTAATTGATATGGAATTAAAAGATATTGAAGATTTTAAAAATAAATATAGTGCAGATCTGTTTTTTAATACTGATATCAAAAAACTTAATTGGTTTAATATAGGGGGTAAATCAAAAATCTTTTTTAAACCAAAAAATCTTATAGAATTAAAGGAATTTCTAAAACTGTATAATAATAGAGGAAAAATGTTTATATTAGGAATGGGTTCAAATGTGTTATTTAAAGATAATACTTATGAAGGAGTAATAATCAAACTTAGCCACAATTTTAGTACATTATCAAAATTAAAACCAGACACAATAATAGCAGGCTCAGCTTGCTCACAAAAAAAACTTTCAGAATTTGCACTAGAGAATGGAATAAGTGGTTTTGAATTTATGTACTGCATTCCTGGTTCGGTTGGAGGGGGTCTTCAAATGAATTCTGGATGTTTTGGGACAGAATTTAAAGACAAATTAATCTCTCTGCAATGTATTGACACAAAGGGAAATATAAAAGTTATCCAATCTAACAAAATTAAATTTCAATATAGAAAAATAGAATTAAACGAAAATTTAATTTTTTTAAGTGCTACTTTTAAAGGTGATTTATTAAATAAAAATAAAATAAAAAATTTGATGGAAGAATTGGCGATAAAAAAAAATAATTCTCAACCCTCAAAAATTAAGACTGGTGGTAGTACTTTTAAAAACCCAATAGATCAAACAACAAAAAAAGCTTGGGAACTAATAAAAGAATCAGTTCCAGAAAATATAAATTTTGGAGATGCTAGTATATCAAAAAAACACTCAAATTTTTTTATTAATAAAAAAAATGCGTCATTTGAAGAAATGAACTCTTTAATAAATTTTGTAAAAAAAAATGTTAAAGATAAAACTGGGATAAATATTAACTTAGAAATCAAAATTATAGAATAATGAAAAAAATTCTAATTTTGGCCGGTGGTTATTCAAAAGAAAAAGAAGTTAGTATACAAACTGCAAAAAGCGTTTACTCAGAATTAAATAAAGATAAAAAATATAAAATTAAGGTAGTAAATCCTGATGGTAAATTTGTCCAACTATTAAGAAACTTTAATCCAAATATAGTATTAAATTTATTGCATGGAAGATATGGAGAAGATGGCTATATTCAAGCAATTTTAGAATCCGAAAAAGTAAAATATACTCATTCAGGTGTATTATCGTCTTCTTTAGCAATAGATAAGGAACTGTCAAAAAAAATTTTTATTAAAAACAAAATTTTAACACCTAAGTATCTTAAATACTCTTACAGAAATAATATAAACAAATCGAAATTAATAAATAATTTACAAAAAAAGATTGGATTTCCTCTAGTTGTAAAACCTCTTAATGAAGGCTCTAGTGTAAATGTATTTATATGTAACAAAAATAATATTTTAAAAACTCTTACAAAACTGAATGAATATGGAGAGGTTTTATTGGAAAAATATATTCCTGGGAGAGAAATACAAGTTGCAATTTTAGAAAATAAAGTGCTCGGAGCAATTGAGCTTAGGCCAACTAGAAAATTTTATGATTATCAAGCCAAATATAACCCAAAAGCAAGAACCGAGCATATAATTCCTGTGGAAATTTCAAAAATAAAATATCAGGAATTAACAAAAATTGCTCTAAAAGCACATAAAATTTTAAATTGTAGAGGGGTTACACGATCAGATTTTAGGTATTATAAAAACTCCTTTTATTTACTAGAAACTAATACACAACCAGGAATGACTTCACTCTCACTAGTGCCTGAAATAGCAAATTTTAATAACATTACTTTCAAAAATTTGATAATAAAAATTTTGGAAGATGCATCAATCAATAAATAAAAAAAAAATATATTTTTATTTGGTTTCATTTTTATTTATATCAACAATTTTCAATAATAATTTAATAAGTAATTTGAAAAACGTTTTTAAGGTTAGAGAAGTTAAAGTTGAAAATGTTAAAAAAGAAATTAATGATAATATATTATCAAATACTAGTTTTTTATTAGGTGAAAATATTTTTTTTGTAAACAAAAATTTTCTTTTAGAAAAATTTGATAAACTCAATTTTATTGAAAGCATAAGCATCAAAAAGAAATATCCTTCAATTATTAATATTCAAACAAAACACACTAATTTAATTGCAATCACTTACCTAGACCAAAAAAAATATTTTGTAGGTCAAAATGGAAATTTTATAATAGCAAAACAAATTTCAAATAAAAAAAAATTACCAACTATTTTTGGAAAATTTAAACCAGATGATTACATTTTTCTTCAAAGAGAACTTTTAAATCAAAAAATTGATTTAGATGAAATAACTAGATACTATTTTCACAAAAATAAAAGATGGGACTTATATTTTGCTAATAATATTATAATTCAATTACCCAATAAAAATATTTCTGAAGCAATAAATCTTTTCAAAAAATTTAGATCAAAAAATAATTTAAATTCAAATACAATTATTGATTTAAGAATTAAAAATAGATTAATTTTAAGAAATGGGTAAAAACAATTATTTCAATGTCATCGATTTTGGATCATCTAAAATTCGATTTGCATCTTTTGATAATAACTTCGATGAAAAATTTTCAGAATCAATAAAAGTATATACAAACGAGAATTTACAAAGTCATTTTGAGGCAATTAATAAAATTATAAAAAAAGCTGAAAAAAATTTTTCTGATCACATCGAAGATATTGTTTTAATTCTAGATACTGACCAATTATTTACAATAGATATATCATTAACAAAAAATTTAGATAGAAGTTCAAAAATAAATAAATTACATGAGCCTTTAATATTAGAATTAAATCAAATAATTAAATCTCATTATGATAAATATTATTTATCTCAAATAATAATAGATAAATGTATAATCGATGACGAGAAAATTTTTGAAGAATTTCCTAAAGATAAAATAGTAGATAATAATTTAAAAGTTGAATTTAAATTAATATGTTTTCCAAAATTGTTTATAAAGAAAATAAGAGAAAATTTTATTAAATTTAATTTAAATATAATAAATATATTTTGTTCTTCTTATATAAAATCTCAATCATATGTTAAAAAATTAAGTGAAAACAAAACCACCTTTTTAGATGTTGGATTGAGTAGATCTTCAATCTTTTTTTTCAAAAATAAAAAACTTAAATTAATCGAAACGATCCCAATAGGTGGACATCACATCACAAAAGATATATCAAAAATTTTTAAAATTTCAGAAGCGGAAGCAGAAAAACTAAAAAAATCATTTAATAAAACCTATACAGAGTTTTCATACAAAAATAAAACATCACAAGATACAATGGTTATTCATGAAATTATTAATAAAAAGATTTCAGTAGATTTATTAAAAAAAGTGATTTTGTACAGAGTTCAAGAAATTATAGATTTAATGTTTAAAAAATCAAATATTAGTGATCGTAAAAATGTCTTAGAAGGCTCAGATCTATTCTTGATTGGCGAAGGATCAAAACTATTTAAAAATAATTCCTTTTATTTGGATGATAGATTTGGTTTTAAGTCAATTAATTATTACAGCGAGTCAGATGTTCAAATCTGTAAATGTGGCCTGGAAAACCATAAGATAAACTATGAACTACCAAAAATAATTAATAAAAAATACGGAATTTTTGAAAAATTTTTCAACTTTTTCGATAAATGATGGTATTTTCTTGTAACATTTCTTGAGTATTTAATCTACGTAACATTTTATATAAATTTAATGTGTCTATACTTACTCAAAAAACAATTTCAAAAAAAATATCTCTCAGTGGAATTGGTATTCACTCAGGAAAAAATGTAACATTAAATATTTTACCAGCGGCTCCAAATACAGGAATTTTATTTAAAAGAGTAGATTTAAAAAAAAATAACTTAATATATCCACTTTATAATAATGTCTCAGATACAAAACTTTGTACAACCATATCTAACGAACATGGTGTAAAAGTTTCAACAATTGAACATTTAATGGGGGCTCTTTATGGTATAGGAATTGATAATGTTGTAATTGAAATAAATTCAGAAGAAGTTCCAATACTAGACGGTTCAGCAAAAAACTTTGTAGAGGGTATTAATAATGCTGGAATAAAATTCAGCGACCAACCAATTAAAATTATTAAAATAAATAAAAATGTAAGCCTTAATGATGGCGAAAAATTTATTTCTCTAGATACCTCAAATGTTACAAGTGAAATTGAATTTGAAATTAAATATAAAAATAAAATAATAGATACTCAAAAAAATAAAATAAATATTTTTGAAGACAATTTAGAAAATATTTTTAACTCAAGAACTTTTTGCTTGTATGAAGATATTGAAAAATTAAAAAAATTAAATCTTGGCAAAGGTGGTAGTTTAGAAAATGCTGTTGTAGTTAAAAATAATAAGATTTTAAATAAAGATGGGTTGAGAAATAATCTTGAATTCGTAAATCATAAAATATTAGATTGCATGGGTGATCTATTTTTATCTGGATATAAAATTATAGGATCTCTAAAATGCTCACAGGGTGGGCATCATTTGACAAACCAATTATTAAGAAAAGTATTCCAAAATAAAAATAATTACTCATTGATTGAAATTAAAGGCAAGCAATTACCTCATACTTTCACCAATTATCAAAATTTAAAATCGATAGCATAAAAGTTAGAAATTTAAAATTTATCTGATAAAATTATTAGATGAATAATAAATTTAATTTATCCCTCTTAATTATTTTTTTTTTAATTATTGCTTGTTCAGGTAAAGAGGAAAAAGTTAGTGTTCTAAAGGAAAAAAATTTAGAAACTCAAATGATCGAAGTTTATAGCGAAGCAATGGCAGAACTTGAAAGAGGAGACGTAATTTATGCTGGAAAAAAGTTTAGTGAAGCTGAATTATTATATCCGCAATCAATATGGGCTCCTAGAGCAGTACTAATGTCTGCTTATGGTTATTTCTCACAAGGTTATTACAAAGATGCTATAAATGATCTAGAGAGATTTATCTTTAAATATAAAAATCACCCACAAACAGATTATGCTTATTATTTACTTGCACTTTGTCATTATGATCAAATTATTGATGAAAAAAAAGATTTCAAAGAAATTATTAAAGCAAAAAAATATTTTGAAATTATAATTAATGATTTTCCAGACACTGACTATGCAACAGACTCAAAGTATAAATTAGAATTAATTATTGAGATAAGCGCTTCAAAAGAAATGTATTTAGCTAGATACTATGTTGAAAGAGAAAAATGGATACCTGCTATTAATAGATTAAAAAAAGTTGTTAATGAGTATGATACAACTATTTACGTTGAAGAAGCATTACATCGACTAGTTGAATTACATTATAAATTGGGATTAATTAGTGAAGCAGAAAAATATGCATACTTACTTGGTTATAATTATCAGTCTAGTAAATGGTATGAAGCGAGCTATAAAATATTGGATCAAAATTACAAAAGAGATAAAGTTTTGATCAAAGATAACAGCGATACAATCTTAAAAAAATTTAAAAAATTATTTAAATAACCTGATATCTCAATGACAAAAGATGATATTAAAAAAATTTATACTAATAAAATTAAAGAATTAAATAAGCACAACAACTTGTACTATGAAAAAAGTAAACCAATTATTTCTGATGCAAAATTTGATGAGCTTAAAAATGAGATAATAAATCTTGAAAAAAAATATACTTTTTTAAAAAGTAAAATTTCACCAAATAATGCAGTGGGTTTTACTCCATCAAAAATGTTTGAAAAACATAAACACAAAGTGCCAATGTTATCATTATCAAATGCATTTAATTCTGAAGATTTGCATAATTTCGAAAAAAAAATTTTTAATTATTTAAATCAAAATATAAAAATTGAGTATAGTGTTGAGCCTAAAATTGATGGAATTTCAGCATCATTATATTATAAAAAAAAAAAATTAATAATAGGAGTTTCAAGAGGCGATGGAAAAGTTGGAGAAGTTATAACTGAAAATTTAAAAACAATAAAAGATATACCGCAGAAAATAACTTATTCAAATTTTCCTGAGGAGATAGAAATTAGAGGTGAAGTTTTTATTAAAAAAAAAGATTTTATCAAATTGAAAGATAATTTTGCAAATCCTAGGAACGCAGCATCTGGATCTTTGAGACAAAAAAATCCAATTGAAACAAGAAAAATACCACTTAACTTCATTGCCTACACGTTTGGCTACTTCCAAAGTAATCTATTTTCATCTCAGTCTGAATTTTTAAAAAATTTAAAAAAATGGGGTTTCAAAACAAACAAAGATAATAAAGTTTTAAAAAATATTAATGAACTACTAAATTTTCATAAAAATTTTGAAAATAAAAGATTTGATTTAGAATACGATGTTGATGGCTTGGTTTATAAAGTTAACGACTTAAATTTACAAAATAGACTTGGATTTACCTCCAATTCTCCGAGATGGGCAATTGCTCATAAGTTTTCAGCTGATAGCGCTAATACAAAAGTCTTAAATATCGAAATTCAAGTAGGTAGAACAGGAGCTTTAACACCTGTCGCGAAAGTAGAACCAGTCAATATTGGAGGAGTCGTTGTTTCAAATGCAACTCTTCACAATGAGGATGAAATAAAAAGGAAAGATATTAGAATTGGAGATATTGTAAAAATTGAAAGAGCAGGAGATGTAATACCTCATGTTATCGAAGTCGACCTAAATAAAAGAAATAGAAACTCAAAACCATTTTCTTTTCCTGAAAAATGTCCTTCATGTGGATCTAATACAATTAAAGAATTTAATAAGATTACGAAAAAGTTTGATGCAGTTAGAAGATGTGTAAATGATGGATATGATTGTGATAGAATTGCCGTCGAAAAAATAAAACATTTTATATCAAAAGAAGCTTTAAATATTGATGGTTTGGGTAAAAAAGTTGTAGAAAAGTTCTGGGATTTAGGATTAATAAAAAAACCTCAAGATATCTTTAATCTTAATTATTTAGAAATAAAAAATTTGGACGGCTGGGGTAGTTTATCTGCTGATAATTTAAAAAAATCAATAGAAAATTCAAAAAAAGTTACTCTTCAAAGATTTATTTATTCAATAGGAATTAGACATATTGGAATTGAAAATGCAAAATTAATTAGTGATAATGTTAATAATGTAAACAATCTAATCGAAACAATTAAAACAAATCAACTTGATAAATTTTTACTTATCGATGGAATTGGCGAAACTCAAATAGTTTCGTTAAAAAATTTTTTTTCAAACAAAAAAAATTTAGATATTTTAATTGAGTTAAACAAAATATTAGATATCAAAAATCAAATAGTCAGCAAGAATGGAATACTTAAAAATAAAACCTTCATGTTTACTGGTAAATTAAATGGGATAAGTAGAGCCGAGGCCAAATCTTTAATAGAAAAAAATTCTGGAACAACAATTAGCAGTATTAGTAAAAATCTTGATTATTTAGTTATAGGAGATAAACCAACAAAACGTAAAATAGATCAAGCAAAAAATTTAGGTATTAAAGTAATTTCTCAAAAAGAGTTGATAAAATTACTTAATTAAATTTACTAACCATTTTCTCTCAGATTTATTCAGATATTTAGAAATTTGAGAATAAACCTCTAAATGGTAATTGAACAAATATTTTTTTTCTTTTTTATTTAACATTTTAAAATTAATCATATCCGTATCAATTGGTGCATGAGTGAGATTTTTAAAAAAAAGATTATTTTTATATTTATCAATATATATAAGGTTTTCAATTCTGATACCATAATGATTGTTAAGGTAATAACCAGGCTCATTGCTTAAAATCATACCTTTTCTCAAGATTACTTTATTATATTTTGATATTCCTTGCGGACCTTCATGAACGTTTAAAAAAAAACCAACACCATGACCTGTGCCATGGGCATAATCTAAACCAACTTTATTTAAAAATTTTCTTGCTGATCTATCTATAAATTTTCCAACAGTTTTATTATTTAAACTATAAGTTATAACAGCAATATGTCCTTTTAATACTCTTGTAAAATTATCTTTTATTTTATTTGAAATTGTGCCACAGCATATAGTTCTTGTGATGTCAGTTGTTCCCCATTTATACTGGCCGCCAGAGTCAACTAACAAAATATCATTTTTTTTTATTTGTCGATTAGTTTTATTATTAGATTTGTAATGAATTATAGCTCCATTTGGTCCTGACCCCGCTATAGTATCAAAACTAGGATATAGATAATTTTTAGATAATTTTCTGAATTCTTCTAATTTTTTTTCAACTTTTTTCTCAGATTTTATTTTTTTATTATTTTTAAACCAATATAAAAACTTAGTTACTGCCACACCATCTTCAATATGAGCTTTATAAGTATTTTTAATTTCAGTCGAATTTTTGATTGCTTTTAGATCATATATTGGATCAATTTTAGATACTATTTTAAAAATACTTGATATTATTTTTTCCTCAAACAATGAACAAGTATACCTATCTATAGCAAATTTATTTTCTCTAAATTTACTTATTACTTTGAACAAAGTATTTTCTTCACAAAATACAATATTTTTAAACTTATTTTGATTTAAATTTGATAATTTTCTTAAACTTGAAAAGAAATAAAGTTTATTATTGTCAGTAATTATTAATTTGCAATTGGCTATAGGACTGTTCGGCAGGTCTTTTCCCCTTATATTTAGTAGCCAATTTACATTTTCACTTGCACTAATGTATAAATAATTAATCTTTTCCTTTTTTAAGTATTTTTTAACTCTTTTTATTTTTGAGTTTGAATTTTCTCCAGTTACTGATTTATTTAGATGATAAAAAAAACTTGATTTCTTTTTATACTCATCTTTAAATTTAAATTGAATTGGTATTAAATTAACTTTTGTCTCAAAATAATTATCTAAAGTACTTTTAGTAAACAATTTGGGATCGAAACCAATTTTAATATTTTTA
This sequence comes from uncultured Pelagibacteraceae bacterium, assembly GCA_902617415.1. Classification (GTDB taxonomy): domain Bacteria; phylum Pseudomonadota; class Alphaproteobacteria; order Pelagibacterales; family Pelagibacteraceae; genus Pelagibacter. The sequence goes on from CACMWQ010000001.1 coordinate 237,210, forward strand.
AGTTTATTTAAATTTTTTGGAAGTATATGTGGCAGCTCTAGAATTTGAAAATTATCACCACATTGTTTATTGGCTTGAAGTGTATAACGTCCATCAACAAACAGATAGTTTCTCTTTTTCAGAACAATTGCAAAACCAGCTGAACCAGTAAATTTAGATACTTTATATAAATTGTTTACGTTAGAATATTCAGTAAAATATTTGTCATTTTTTGGAATAATATATCCATCCAAGTCATTATTAAAAATAAATTTTTTAAGTTTTTCAATCACTTTAATTTTTTCTGATAACGTAACCAACCAGGACTTCTTATTTCGTTATCAAATTCTATATCTTGATTAAATTCAAAATCATTTTCTTCATTGTCGTTAAAAGTATTATTTTTTTTTATAAACTCATCTGGAAGTTCATCTACAAACCGAGATGCCATACTATCAATCCAATCACCTTGATAAAACCTGTTCATAGAAAAAGAAATTTTAGCTATTTTTTTAGCCCTTGTTATTCCAACGTATGCAAGTCTTCTCTCTTCTTCAAGTCCATTTTCTCCTTTCTCCTCTATGCTTTTTTGATGAGGAAATAGACCCTCTTCCCACCCAGGAAGATAAACTATATTAAATTCAAGTCCTTTAGATGCATGTAAAGTCATAAGATTTACTTTTTCACTTTCCCAATCTTGATCTAGTGATGTTGCAAGTGCGACATGCTCTAAAAAACTTTCTAAATTATCAAATTCCTTCATTGCTATCAAAAGTTCTTTTATATTCTCAAGTCTATTTTCATTCTCAAGATCTTTCTTATTTTTTAACATCTCGCTATATCCAGATTCATCTAAAACAGTTTGCAGAAGTTTTACGTGGTTTATATTTTTTTTTCGATCATCTCTCCATTTATCTAAAAGATTTAATAAAAATTTTAAACCTATCTTTGTTTTTGGTTTTATTTTATTTAATTCTATTAATTTTTTTGATGCAATTTCTAAAGAACAATTATTATTTTTTGAATATTCAGAAATACTTTTGATAGTGGTATCTCCAATTGATCTTTTAGGAACATTAATAATTCTTTCAAAAGATAAATCATCCATCGGTTGATAAATGCATCTTAGATAAGCCACACAATCCTTAATTTCTGCTCTTTCATAAAACTTAATTCCTCCAATTATTCTATATGGAATTCCAACTTTCAAAAATCTTTCTTCAAATTCTCTTGTTTGAAAAATTGCTCTTACTAATATTGCAATCTCATTTAATGAATTCTTTTTTTTAAAATTCTCGATTGTTGAACTTATTTCTGTCGCCTCATCTTTAACATTCCTAAAACAGTCTAATGTAACAAGTTCGCCATCTTCTTGATTAGTATATAAGGTTTTACCCACTCTGTTTTGATTATTCTCTATTAATTTCGAAGCAACATTTAAAATATTTTGAGTAGATCTATAGTTTTTTTCTAATCTAATTATTTTAGTATTTTTATAGATTTTATCAAATTCTAAAAAATTTTTAATTTCTGCACCTCTCCAACTATAAATTGATTGATCATCATCTCCCACACAACATAAATTCATGTTTGTTGCAGATAAATATTTTAGCCATTCACTTTGTATAAAATTGGTATCTTGATATTCATCTACTAAAATATATTTAAATTTTCTAGAATATAAAGAAGATATATCTTTATAGTTTTTAAAAATTTTTAATGTATGCAAAATTAAATCACTAAAATCAGCAGAATTTAAATCTATAAGTTTTTTCTGGTAGATTTTATATATGTTTAAAAAATTTTTTTCTAAGACTTCTTTTTTTTTTAAAACCACATCATCTGGATATAATCCATTATTCTTCCATTTATCAATTACGGCTAAGACATACTTTGGAGATATTTTTTTTATATCTATATTTTCAGACTTACAAATATTTTTAATTAATCTTATTTGATCATCTTGATCTATAATTGTAAAATTTGACTTTAATCCAACAGCTTCTGCATGTTTCCGGAGAATTTTTGCACTTATAGAATGAAATGTGCCAAGCCAAGGTAATCCAGTGACTTCCTTTCTTAAAAGTTTTGATACTCTAATTTGCATTTCTTTTGCAGCTTTATTTGTAAAAGTAACTGCAAGTATTTGGTTTGAAAAGGCTTTATGACTTTTAATTATATGAGCAATTCTTGATGTCAGCACTTTTGTTTTACCAGATCCAGCACCAGCAACTATCAGAAGGGGACCATCGAGAGAAACTACTGCTTCTTGTTGCTTTTCATTTAAATTTGACAAATAATCAGATCTTAACATTTATTTTATATTATTATTTTAATGAATAAAATTAAGCAAAATAAAATTACATTTACTTTAATATTATCTTCACTTGCAATAATTTTTTCATCTTTAACAATTTTATCTTTACCAGTTTTATTTAATTATAAAAGTAAAGTTACTGTAATAGAAAAAAATTTTTATAAAAATTTTAAAATTTATCTTAAATCATCTGGTGAAATTAAGTATAAACCATTTCCAAAGCCACACTTGTTAGTAGAAAATGCCTCACTTAATCTTGATAATTCTTCTAAAAAAAATGACTTAATTACAACTTCAAATCTCAAAATTTATATTTCTTTAAGAGATATATACCTTAGATCGTTCAGTAATTTTTTGTCTACGGAAATATCTAATTCAAATTTAAATTTTAAAATGGAAGATATAAAAGAATTGAGAAAACATTTGTACCAAAAAGTGAACAATCCGATTTATTTAGTCAACTGTAAAATATTTATTCGAAATAAAAATATGGAAGTAATTTTGATTTCACCAATAAAAAAAGTTTCCTATAAAATTGAAAAGAAAAACAAAATTAAAAATTTAAAAATAATTGGTGAAATATTTGGATTAGATTTTAAGTCTGATTGGAGAAGAGACTATAAATCCCCAAAAACTAGTATTCACAATATAAATATATTTAATCCAAATATAGAGATAAAAAATATCTTTGAATTTGAGAACACACAGAATTTTAAAGGGCAATCTCAAATGAGCTATTCACAAAATAAAATGGAATATAATTTAATATTTAAAGATAACATTGTTAAATTTACATCACCAAAACAAAAAAAAAATTTAAATTTTATTTTTGAAGGAAGTGCTCAACTCAAACCATTTTATTTCGATGGAAAATTATTAATTAAAGATAAAAAAATAGAGTTAATATTAGATAATCTTTTATCAAAACTTTATTTGTATGATGAAAAATTTGTAGGAAATTTCAATGGAATATTAAAAATTAAATTTGATGAATTAGATAATAAATTATTACAAAATGGTGAAATTAATTTAGTAATTAATGAAAAAAAAATTATTTTTAATGAAGCCAATTTTAACCTAGATAAAATTGGAAGTATTAAGACAGACATAAAATTTACAGAGCACAATGGCACTACACGATTTATTTCTAAAAATAAATTAGATATAAAAAATCATATTGAATTTGCTAAAACTTTTCAAGTTGGGTCTAAAAAAGCCAAAGATATACAAGAGATTTATTTTGATCTTGAAAAAGATTTAGGTTCTTCGGATTTAATCTTAAAAAATGTAAAAATTAATAGTAGTGGAAATTTCACAAATACAGATGGCATATTTGTAGTTAAAAATATACAAAATTTAAGATCATATATTCGAAAAGTTATTGACTAACTTGGCTTTATCATTTTATTTGGGTTAATTAATAAATCATAATCTTTCTCACCAATTAAACCAGATTTAACAGCCTCTTGTTTCAATCTCGTTCCATTTTTGAGTGCTTTTTTAGCAATTTTAGCTGCATTATCATAACCTATTTTTGGCGCTAATGCAGTTACCAACATTAGAGAATTATCTAAATGTTCCTTAATTTTCTTTTTATTAGCTTTAATACCTTTAACGCAATACAAACTAAAGTTTTTCACACTATCTGATAAAATATCTATTGATTGTAAAATATTGTAAGCGATTAAAGGTTTAAATACATTTAATTCAAAATGTCCATGACTACCAGCAACGGTTATGCCTGTATGGTTTCCTATTACTTTTGCACAAACCATTGTAACTGCTTCACACTGAGTTGGATTAACTTTTCCAGGCATTATAGATGATCCAGGTTCATTTTCTGGTAAAATAAGTTCCCCATAACCAGCTCTTGGACCTGACCCTAAAAATCTTATATCATTAGATATTTTCATTAGTGCAACTGCACATGAATTTAACGATCCTGAAAAATTAACAATTGCATCATGAGCAGCTAGCTCAGAGAATTTATTTGGTGCAGATTTAAAGTTAATTCCACAGAATTTTTTGATTTCTTTAACAATTTTTTTATCAAAGTTTTTTCTTGAATTAATTCCAGTTCCTACAGCAGTTCCTCCTTGAGCTAAAAAATAAATATCCTCCAAACAATAATTTATTCTCTCTATACTCTTTTTTACTTGTTCATGGTATCCAGAAAACTCTTGTCCAAGTGACAAAGGAGTTGCATCTTGAAGATGGGTTCTTCCGATTTTAACGATTTTTTTAAATTCTTTGCTTTTTTTTTCTAAAGCAATCTTTAATAATTTTAGACTTGGTAAAAGTTTATCAATAGTTTCTTTTGCTACCGAAATATGCATTGCAGTTGGAAAAACATCATTTGTTGACTGAGATTTGTTTACATGATCGTTTGGGTGAACAGGTTTTTTTGAACCCTTTTTTCCTTTCAGAATTTCTATCGCCCTATTAGCTATTACTTCATTTACATTCATATTTGTTTGTGTTCCGGAGCCTGTTTGCCAAACTTTTAGAGGAAAATTTTCATTCATTTTACCTTTTATAACTTCATTTGATGCTTTTATTATTGCTCTTGAAATTTTTGATGAAATCAAACCATCTTTTTGATGAACTATAGCAGCACATCGCTTAATGATCGCAATAGATCTTATGATTGACTCTGGCACATATATTTTGCCGATATTAAAAAATTTTTTTGATCTTTGTGTTGATGCACCCCAATATTTATCATTTGGAACATTTATTCCACCGATACTATCAAATTCTTTTCTAGTTTTCATTTGTTTGAAAAATTAACTAAATAATTTATATACTAGTTTCTATAAATCTTACAGGAGTAAAATGACAAATTTTCAAAAAGTAAAAAATTTTATGGAGACTTTTGGGCAAGAAGTTAAATCAAGACCATCTTTTAGTTCAGATAAAATTAATATGCTTAGGTACAATTTAATTAAAGAAGAATTGGATGAATTTAAACAAGCTTTAGACAACAATGATCTTTTAGAGGTCGCTGATGCTTTGACCGATATATTATATGTTACATACGGAGCTGGCCATGCTTTTGGTATTAATTTAGATGATTGTTTTGAGGAGGTCCAAAATTCAAATATGAGCAAGCTAGGAAATGATGGCAAACCTATTTATAATGATCAGGGTAAAGTTATGAAAGGTCCAAACTATTTTAAACCTGATTTATCTAAATTTATTAAGTAATTTGTAGCCAGTCAGGTTTTTTAATTTTAACTTTAGCAGATCCACAATTAAAAGTTTTTCCAAAATCAAATTTTTCGTTCTTAACTTTGATAATAGCATAAGGATAATTATCATTTATTAATACTTTTCCTATTTCATCTTCCTCATCTGATATAATTTCATTTTCTAAATTGCCTTCTACTACTTCAATTGGAAGAAGACGTTTACTCAATTTATCTTTTAACTTAATTCTTGCAGTGTTCTCTTGGCCCACGTAACAGCCTTTTTTAAAATCTATCGCATTCAATTCATCAAAGTTACACTCGATACCAAAAAGTTTATTTTGAAGTCTTTCCGTATTATTTTGTGGAATACCAATTTCATGACTTAATTTGTAATATTCATTTTTATCCGTACTTTGAAGCCCAAGTTTTTTTAATGATAAATATAATTTTTCTAAATTGGTTACTATTCTTGCTCCAAGTTTTATGTTTCTAGGATCTAAAAAAATACTATCCTCTCTAAATTTAATTGTACATCCAGCAATAGAGCTTGAATTTTCCATATCCAGAAATTTTTCTTTACTAATAACTGCAATTACAAATTCATTACTTAGATTTAAAATTTCTACCTTTGATCTAAGTTTATATAAATTTAATTGTTTAAATAAATTATCTATATTTTTTTTCTCACAATCTAAAAAATATCCAGACTTATGCTTTAATATATTGAAGTCATGCAAATATTTTCCTTGTGGAGTAAGTAAAGCTGAATAACATGAATTTTTTTCATCTACATTGTTGATATTATTTGTAACTATATTTTGAAGAAAATCTTTACAGTCTTCACCTGAGACATATAAAAGTCCTCTGTCCTCTAAGATATAAACATTATTTTTTTTCATTATTGATAGATACTTGAGAATAATATAGTAACGATTTCGTAAAATGTTAGATCTTATAATAAAGAATGGTGAGTGTTATATTGATGGAAAACTCAATAAAACTAACATTGGTATTCAAAATGGAAAAATCACAACTATTGGTGATTTAAGTGACGAACAAAGCAAAGAAACTATTGATGCAAGCAATTTAATAGTTCTACCTGGTTGCATGGATACTCAAGTTCATTTCCGTGAGCCTGGATCAACTAATGCAGAGGACTTACATACTGGTAGTAAAGCAGCTATTGCTGGAGGTATTACAAGTGTTTTTGAGATGCCAAATACAAACCCACCCACAGCAAATATGAAAGAATTCAATAACAAGTTAAGTCTTGCTAAAAATAGGATGTACTCAAATTATGCTTTTTATTTTGGAGCTACTCCAGATAATTCTTCTGATTTAGCTAAACTTAAAGGTTTGGATGGTTGTTGCGGAGTAAAACTTTTTGCAGGATCCTCAACTGGAAACCTTTTAGTTGATAAAGAAGAAGATATTGAAAAAGTCTTTCAAAATACTTCAAAAATAGTTGCGGTTCATTCTGAAGATGAAGAAATAATTAATTTAAGAAAAAAATTAATCGAAAAAGGTAATGTTCATACTCATCCTGTATGGAGAAATGAAGAATGTGCAATGTCATCTACGAGACGGATTGTTAGGATTGCAAAAAGACTTAATAAAAAAGCACATATATTGCATGTTACAACAAAAGAAGAGGTAGATTTTTTATCACAAAATAAAGGCAACATAACTTTTGAAATTACTCCACAACATCTAACAATATATGCACCAGATTGTTACGACAAACTTGGGACATTTGCGCAGATGAACCCTCCTTTAAGAGACAAGTCTCATTATGATAGATTGTGGTACGCTATTCGAAATAACTATAATGATACAATTGGCTCTGACCACGCACCTCATTTAAAAGAAAATAAATTAAAAGAATATCCGCAGTCACCATCTGGCATGCCTGGTGTGCAAACATTATTACCCGTTATGCTAAATCATTTGAATGACAAAAAACTTACATTAGATCAGCTAATTAAACTTCTTTGTGAAAATCCAGTTTCTGTATTTGGTATTAAAAATAAGGGATTTATCAAAAAAGATTATGATGCTGACTTTACAATAATAGATATGAATCGAACAATTGAAATCAAAAATGAAAATATTCATAGCAAGTGTGGATGGAGCCCATTTGATGGTTACAAATTTAAAGGATCACCAGTTTATACAATTATTAATGGTGATATTAAAATGAAAGAAGATAAAATTTTAGGAGATCCTTCTGGTAAACCAATATTATTTGATTAAGTTATATAGTTTTACTTGAATACATATTTACAAGTGTCACTCCAACTACAATAAGAAACATCCCCAATATAGCTTGCCAACTTAAAGATTGTTTAAAAAAAACATATCCCAATATTGCAATAGTAAAAATACCAAGTCCACTCCATGTCCCATAAACAATCGCAATAGGTAGTTTATCAACAACAAAAGTAAGTAAATAAAAAGCAGATAAATAAAATCCAGCCAAAAATACTGTTGGTGTTACTTTTGTAAAGTTTTGAGTAACAGGAAGAAGCATTGTTCCGCATACTTCACAAATAATTGCCCCTACTAAAAAAAGATATGTCTTAAGCATTATTTTAAAATATTACTATTTATTAAGTCTTCTTTTATCTCATCAAGGATAGCAGGGTCATCAATAGTTGCAGGCATTTTATATTCTTCTTTATCAGCAATCTTTCTAATTGTTCCTCTTAGAACTTTTCCAGATCTAGTTTTTGGTAATCTTTTAACAACAATTGCTATTTTAAAAGCTGCAACAGGTCCAACTTTATCTCTAACCATTTGTACACACTCTTTTGAAATAGTCTCATTATCCTTGGTAACTCCTGCTTTTAGAGCAATTAAACCAATTGGTAATTGTCCTTTCAGCTGATCTTTTATTCCTATCACTGCACATTCAGCAACAGATTGATGTTCTGATAAAACCTCTTCTATTGCACCAGTTGAAAGTCTATGACCTGCAACATTTATTATGTCATCTGTTCTAGACATAATCCAAATATATCCATCATCATCAATATGCCCTGCATCGTAAGTTTGATAATATCCATTATAATTTGACATATAATTTTCTTTATATCTCTCATCTGCATTCCACAAAGTTGGGAACGTACCTGGCGGTAATGGAAGTTTAACAACAATATCTCCCATTTCATTTGGTTTTGCTATTGTTTGATCGGGTTTAATTATTTTTACATCATAACCTGGGACTGCTTTGCAAGCGGATCCATATTTTGTTTCTTGCATTTCTATTCCAGTGCAATTTGAACTTATCGCCCAACTCGTTTCAGTTTGCCACCAATGGTCAATTACGGGAACTTTAAGTAAATTCTCAGCCCATTTAATAGTATCAGGGTCTGCTCTTTCACCTGCTAAAAATAATGACTCAAATGAACTTAAATCATATTTAGAAAAAAACTTACCTTCTGGATCTTCTTTTTTTATTGCTCTAAATGCAGTTGGCGCTGTGAACAAAGATTTAATTTTATATTCTGAGATTATTCTCCAAAATACTCCAGCATCAGGAGTACCAACAGGTTTGCCCTCAAATAAAAGAGTTGCACAACCTTTGAATAATGGAGCATAGACAATATAGGAATGTCCTACTATCCAACCAATATCACTTGCTGACCACCATACATCATCTTGATCAATGTTATAAATATTTTTCATTGTCCATTTAAGAGCAACTATGTGACCACCAATATCTCGAACAATACCCTTTGGAATACCAGTGGTTCCTGAAGTATAAAGGATGTAAGCATAATCATTGGCACCCATCTCAACACAATCTTTATCATCTGCTCCAGATAGTGCTTCATCCCAACTTATTTCTAATGGTTTATTTAATTTTACCTCGTGATCTTTCCTCTGAAATAGTATTACCTTTTCAACTTGGTGTTTTGCTAATTTTAAAGCCCCATCTACAAGTGGTCTATATTCAACTGTTCTTCCAGGCTCAAATCCACATGATGCTGTAATTAAAATTTTAGCTTTACTATCATCAATTCTACTAGCTAATTCATTTGAGGCAAAACCACCGAATACAACAGAGTGAATTGCTCCAATTCTCCCACATGCGAGCATCGCAACTACTGCTTCTGGTATCATTGGCATATAAATTATTACACGATCTCCTTTTTTAACTCCTTGCTTATCTAAAGCGCCTGCAAATTTTGAAACTTTTTCTTTTAATTCTTTGAAAGTGAATTTTGCTTTATTTTCTGTTATAGGACTGTCATAGATTAAAGCTGTTTTATCACCTCTTCCTTGATCAATGTGAAGGTCTAGGGCGTTGTAGCATGTATTTGTTACACCATCTTCAAACCATTTATAAAAAGGAGCGTTGTCTTTTTTTAAAATCTTAGTTGGTTTTTTGAACCAAAACACATCTTCAGAAACTTTTTGCCAAAATTCCTCAGGATTTTTTAGAGATTTGTCGTAAATTTCTTTGTAATTTCTATTCATTTTGATTTGCTATTTGGTGTCATTTTTCTATTGAATTTATGCAACAGGTTGTATTTAATTTTAAAAAGTCAGTAAAATCAACACTTATAACGCGGCAAAAAGTCTTCAACAAACTAATTTAATTTGATATTAAGCCCCTAACTTTGGAGAAACCTTTGTGGTTTGTCCGTAGTTTAAATTTAAACTAAAAAAAACTAACGAGAGGGAGTTTTTTATGAAAAAACTTAAAATGTTTGCATTAGCAGCAGTAGCTCTATTTGGTCTTACTGGTGCAGCAAACGCAGCAACTGCTATGTTAGCTTCTGACGACTTCGTTGGGATTTCCTTTTGGGTAATCGCAATGGGTATGGCAGCAGCTACAGTATTCTTCTTCATGGAAAGAAATACTGTTGCAGCAGGCTGGAAAACTTCAGTAACAGTAGCTGGTCTTGTAACTGGTGTTGCATTCATTCACTACATGTACATGAGAGATGTATGGGTAATGACTGGAGATTCTCCAACAGTATATAGATATATTGATTGGTTAATCACTGTACCATTACAGATGATCGAGTTTTACTTAATTCTAGCAGCAGTTAAGAAAATCCCAGGAGCAATCTTCTGGAGATTATTAATTGGTTCGCTTGTGATGTTAATTGGTGGATACTTAGGAGAAGCAGGTTACATCAATGCTATGCTTGGTTTCATAGTCGGTATGGCTGGATGGATCTACATCTTATATGAAGTATTCTCTGGTGAAGCTGGAAAAATTGCAGCTAAAACTGGAAACAAGCCATTAGCAACTGCATGGGGTGCTATGAGAATGATCGTAACAATCGGTTGGGCTATTTACCCATTAGGTTACATTTTTGGTTACCTAGTAGGTGGAGTAGACGCTAACTCATTGAACGTGATTTACAACTTAGCAGACTTCATCAACAAAATTGCTTTTGGTCTAGTAATCTGGTCAGCAGCAGTTTCGCAAGGTGGAGCACGAGCTAGATAATTAGCTTTTAATATTAAAAAAAGAGGCGGGTATGCTAAAACATACCTGCCTTTTTTTTTGGACTAAAAATAGAAAATGTTAAATTTCAAAAATTTGCCGCAGTCGCAAATTAGTTTATAAGAATTATTTATTAAATATGGCAAAAATCAAATATATAGAATTTAATGGTACAGAACACGAAGCAGATGTTGCAAACGGTCTTAGTGTAATGGAAGGTGCTATACAAAATGATATTCCAGGCATAGAAGCAGATTGTGGAGGTGGAATGTCATGTGCAACTTGTCATGTATATATTAATGATGACGAATGGTTCAGAAAACTCCCAGAAAAAGAAATGGGTGAAGATGATATGTTAGATCAAGCCTTTGAACCCAAATCTAACAGCAGATTAAGTTGCCAATTAATCGTCTCTGATGATTTAGATGGATTGGCAGTCCATATGCCGGAGAAACAAGTTTAATGATTAAAACAGATGTAGTCATTATTGGAGCAGGACCCACAGGTTTATTCTGTGCACACCAATTAGGGATAATCGGATTAAAATGTGAAATTGTAGACAATTTAGATAAAATTGGAGGACAATGTATTGAGCTTTATCCAGACAAACCAATTTATGATATTCCTGCAGTTCCTAAATGTACAGGAGAAGAGCTTACAAATAATTTAATTAAACAAATAAAACCTTTTAATTTTAACTTTCATTTAAGTGACAGAGTTCAAGAATTAAAAAATGAAAACAATAAATGGTTAGTTAAAACATTAAATGGAAAAGAATTTGAAACACCTAATATTGTCATAGCAGGTGGTGTAGGTTCTTTTGAACCAAGAAAATTCCCAACTAAAAGTGCTGAAAAGTATGACGGAAAATCAGTTTTATATTCAATAAAAGACAAAACTATTTTTAAAGATAAATCAGTAGTTATTTTTGGAGGTGGAGATAGTGCTCTTGATTGGGCTATAGAATTATCTAATTCATCAAAAGTAACACTTGTTCACAGAAGAGATGAGTTTAGAGGAGCGCCTGCCAGTATAAAAAAAATAAAAGAATTAAGTGATAATAAAACTATCGATTTAATTACCAAATACTCAATTAAAGATGTCAAAGGAAATGGCTCATTAGAAAGTGTAGAAATAAAAAGTGAAACTGGTGAAAACAAAGTTATAAAAGCTGATTATGTTTTAGGTTTTTTTGGCTTAATAATGAAATTAGGACCAATTGCTGAGTGGGGTTTAAATTTAGATAAAAAAACAATTCCAGTAAATACAGAAAATTTCGAAACAAATAAAAAAGGGATATTTGCAATTGGGGATATCTGTACTTATCCAGGAAAATTAAAATTAATACTTTCAGGTTTTCATGAAGGTGCTTTAGCTGCAAGAGGCTGCTTCAAATATGCAAGACCTGATGAAAAATATAGATTTGAATTTACAACCGCATCCAGCACTATCAAAGATAGATTGGGTGTTAAAGAATGATTGAACTCTTTACTGCTGATACTCCCAATGGGTGGAAAATTAGCATAATGCTCGAGGAAATTGATTTTAAATACAAACTAACAAAAGTAAATTTGAGTGGAGATCAATTTAAACCAGAATTTAAAAAAATAAGTCCCTTTAATAAAATTCCTGTAATTATAGATCACGAGAATAATAAAACCGTATTCGAGTCTGGAGTTATACTTATGTATTTAGGTGAGAAAAGCAAGAAACTTTATCCTGAAGCAGACAGGCTAGAGATAAATCAGTGGTTGATGGCTCAGATGGCTATTGTAGGTCCAATGATAGGCCAACATCATCAGTTCCACTATTACCACCAAGGAAAAAGTGAGTGGGGTGAAGAAAGATACTTCAAAATCACAAGAAAGATTTATGAAGATCTTGAAGCTAGATTGGCTCAAAGTAAATTTTTAGCAAATGATAAATACTCTATTGCTGATATTGCTACATGGTCATGGATTGCAAGACATAAAAGACATGATATTGGATTAAATAATTTTGAAAACTTATCTAGGTGGTTTGTTCAAATTGCTGAACGTCGAGCCGTAATCAAAGGATTTAAAGCACTAAATAAAGATGCTGAAATAGATTTTCCTTAATCGTCAGCGTAAACTTTTTCGTCTTTTTCGTGTTTTTCTTGAGCTGCAATGCAAAGAGTTGCAACTGGTCTTGCCATTAATCTTTTCAAACCAATAGGCTCACCAGTTTCTTCACAAAAACCATATGTTCCATCCTGAATTTTCTTTAATGCACCATCTATTTTAGAAATTAATTTGATTTGTCTATTAATAGCTCTCATTTCTACATTCTTTTCAGTGTATGAACTCGCTTGATCAACTATGTCAGCTGATGCACTATTATCATCCATGGACGCTTGAAAAATCGCCTCATTATTAGATCTCTTTAAATCTTTTTTCCACTCCATTAATTTCATCTTAAAAAACGCTAAATGTTTAGCACACATGTATTTCTCTTTTTCTTTTGGAGTATAAGTTTTTGAAATTCTTACCATACTTAGCTATTTTGAGTGGGTGAATATATTCATGAATAAATGAGTGTCAAGAACGGTTTATTCATATAGATTAATGAAAATGGCCTTAAATAAAAGAAATATAAATAATATTTTTTATATTTTTGTAACGACTCACTTACTTCTATGGACAGTTGTTCCAACTATCACTAACTCAAATTTACCTCTTGATGTTATAGAGGCATTAGCATGGGGAAGTAATTTAGACTGGGGTTTTAATAAACATCCACCAGGTAGTGCTTTCTTTCCAGAGGTTTTTTTTCAAATATTTGGTCCACAGGATTGGGCGTTTTATTTATTAAGTCAAATATTTGTAGTAAGTTCCTTTTATATTGTATTTAAGTTTTCAAATGAAATTCTAAATAATGATATTCTAAGTCTTTTATCTGTTTTTTTACTTGAAGGTATATATTTTTATAATTTTACAACCCCTGAATTCAACGTAAATGTTTGCCAATTACCTTTTTGGTGTCTAACTGTTTATTACACTTGGAAAATATATAATAGTAAAAAAGTTGAGCTCTATGATTGTATCTTGTTAGGAGCTGCAGCAGCCTTCGGTATTTTATCTAAATATCTTTTTATATATTTATTAGTCGCAATAGATTTATTGTTTGCATATTTAATATTTTTTAAAAAATCAAAAAAGTTTGATTTTAAATATTTAGTTTCTTTAGAAGTATTTTTTGTAATTTTAATCCCACATATAATTTGGTTATTTAATAATGATTTTATTACAATTAAATATGCTTTTGCTCGCGCAGGCTTGGATGAAGGGCAGATGATAAATCATCTTAAATATCCATTGATATTCACATTAAAACAAACTGGTATTTTAATACCATTTTTAATTTTAGTCTGGCTACTAATAAAAAAAATTCCTAAAAAATTAAATTTAAAAGATGAAAAACTTTTATTTTTAATATTTATTAATTTAGTTCCAATTTTTCTGGTTTTTATGACAGCACTAATAACCGGATCAAAAATTAGAACTATGTGGATGACCCCTTTTTATTTATTCTTTGGAACTTTATTCATTTACCTTGTGAAAACTCAAATAAACATTAAGAAATTAAATTCTTTTTTAATAGGATTTATATTTTTATTTTTATTATCTCCAATTTTGTATGGTTATGTCTCCATTTCTAAGACCGATAAAAGGACTGATTATCCCGGAAGAGATATAGCTATAAAAGTTCAAATGGCATGGCATGAACAGCATGATGAACCTATTAAATATGTGCTTGGTGATGAATGGGTAGCTGGAAATTTATCATATCACATTAATTCAAGGCCTATTTGGAAAGGCTTTGTTACAAAGCAAAAATTGAATTCATTTGAAAAATATATGTGTATTGATAAGATTTGCGTTGGATCGTAGATATGAAATTCAATAAAAACATACTTTTCATCGTCTTTATTGTTGTAATAATAGAGTTGTCTGGACATGGAATCGTAGCTTCATTATTGAGGTTGCTTGCAAGTTAAATAAATGAAAATTACTATTTTAACACCAGTTTATAATGACTGGAAATCAGCTTCAAAATTAATTGAAGAAATAAATACAATTATAAAAGACTTAGATGCTGAATTTTCTCTTGTCATAGTTAATGATGCATCAACCGAGGAAAAACCAACCTCTATTTCCAATACAGAAAACCTATTATCTGTTGAAATTTTAAATATTAAAAATAACCAAGGTCATGGAAGATGTATTGCAACAGGACTTAAACATATATTTCAAAATAAAGAATTTGATTATGTAATTCCAATGGATTCAGATGGTGAAGATAGACCTGAAGAAATTAAAAGTTTTCTAGAATATATTAATTATGAAGAAGGAAAACCAATTGTTGGAGAAAGAGTAAAAAGATCTGAAAATTTTATTTTTAAAATTTGTTATCATTTCCATAAAATAATAACTTATGTATTTACTGGTCATTCGATAAAATTTGGAAATTATACGTGTCTGCCAAAGTCAACTGTTGAGAAATTAATAAAAGATAAATCTACTTGGTGCAGCTTTTCTGGAGCGTTGGCAAAATTAGAAAAAGACAGATCTTCCTCTCCATCTATAAGAGGCACAAGATATTTTGGTCCTTCTAAAATGAGTTTTAAAAATTTAATTAAGCATTCTTTAGCAATCATAGCTGTTTTTAAATCTACAGTTATTATTCGATCAATTTTATTTTATGCTATTTATTTAATCTTAATGGCTGATTACATAAGCATTGTTACAGCTATCCCCTTAGCTCTAATTATCGCATTTGGATTATCAGTTGTAATGATTGGTAGAAGAGAAAATTTAGAGGAATTAAATAATTCTCTTAGTAATATTGAAAGTATTGATACGATAAAATAATTTTTTTAAGCTCTGATTGTTGGCAAACAATAGAAATCAGCAGTATCTATTTTTGAGTTATAATCTCTTTTCATACTCCAGGACTTTCTAACACCAGCGCTTGCAAGACTTAATGTCGATCTTCCATACCTATAATTTGTATTATCAATTGATCTCATTAATCTATTAATTCTCTCATCTTTTGCTGATGAAAATAAGTTTTCATTATTTTCAACATCTGTTAATCCGGTTAGCATCACTCCTGCTTTTTGATAACGATGTCCCTTCCTAAAGATTACTTTTAAGACAGATAAAGCATTTTTTACGATCTCTATACTATTGTTAGTTGCTATAGGAAAATCAACAGTTCTGGAGTTTGAATAAAAACCAAATTGTTTTTGAAAAGGACTGGTTCTAACAAATACCATAACTGCTTTTGCAACAAGGTTTTCAGATCTTATCTTTTCTGATGCATTTAAACAATAACTAGCAACAGCTTCTTCAAGTTCTTGGAATTTTTCTATTCTTTTTCCAAATGATCTTGATACTACACAGCTTTTTCTTTTTGATGCTGTTTTTTCTAAATCAATACAAGGTACACCTCTAAGTTCCATCGCAGTTCTTGAACTTAGAACATTTGAGGATTTTTTAATCCAGGTGTTTGATTTATTTTTTAATTGTTTAGCATTATAAATTCCATTTTTTTGATAAAACTTTGTCATCTGTCTTCCAACACCCCAAACATCGTTAATATCAATTTTTTCAAGAATAGGATCGAGATTTTCTATTCCAATTAAACTTGTAACACCTGATTGTTTTTTCTTAGCTATATGATTTGCAACTTTGCTTAAAGTTTTAGTTTTAGCTATTCCTATACTGGTTGGAATACCAGTCCACTTTAAAACTGTTTCTCTAATTTCTCTTCCAACTTGCTCTACTTCATTGTCAGAAAAATTTGATAAATCCATAAATGCTTCATCAATTGAATAAACTTCAATATCAGAGTTAAATCTTTTTAAAGTTCTCATTACTCTTCTAGATAAATCTCCATACAAAGAATAATTTGATGAGAATACTTGTACATCATTTTTGATAATAATATCTTTTGCTTTAAAGTAAGGTTCACCCATTTTAATCCCTAAGGCTTTTGCTTCAGTGGATCGTGAAACTATACAGCCATCATTATTAGATAAAACTACAACAGGTTTTTTCCTTATTTTTGGATTAAATAGTCTTTCACAAGAAACATAGAAAGAATTACAGTCAACTAGTGCTAATTTTTTAGTGTACTGAATGTATGACATAGGTGACTACTCCCCAAATAAAAATATCTTGTTCTTCATTAATTAAAATTCGATCAGAAAATTCTTTAGATCCTGACGTTAAAAATTGTTTATCTTTTTCTTTAACTAAAGTTTTAACAACGAGTTCATCGTGAACATTTGCTATGACAGTTGAAAAATTTTTTGGAGTTAAGCTTTTGTCTACAACTAATAAATCACCATCATTTATTCCAACATCCACCATTGATTTTCCTTGAACTCTTATGATGAAAGTTGCTGGAACATTTTTGATTAGATGTACGTTTAAATCTATATCTTCTTCTATGTAGTCAGTTGCAGGGGAAGGAAAACCAGCTCCTGCTTTATGTAAATAATAAGGTATTGTTAGCTTCATAAGTGTTCTTGTTTTGTTCTTATTAGTACATGAGTTATACAATAGTGTCAATTAGGTTGTATTTTGAGTCTGTAAGTGAATCAAAAGTGAATCAAAACGTGAACATCCAAAACCATATTTTGTGCTATTGTGGATAACTTAAACCATTAGTAGTCTATGATCTAAATTTAATTATAAAAGGAGAAGGGTATGAGTTCAATTGAAGTTAAAAGTTTTGATAATCCAGATGAAAGCAATACCAGTTTCAACAATGCTAAAATGGATATCGTAAAAGTGGGAGATCAAAGAGTAATGAGATTAGTTTTGCAGCCAGGATGGAAATGGTCACAAGATATTAAACCAACTGTAGGAACTGATAGCTGTAAAGCAAAACATCTTGGAGTAATAGTTTCAGGAGCAGTTTGCGCCAAACATGATGATGGAACAGAATTAACATATAAAGCAGGCGATGCATATTCAATTGACCCAGGTCATGACGGCTGGGTAGTTGGTGATAAGCCAGCAGTTGTTTATGAGTTTCATGGAAAATGGGGAGAATAATTAATGCCTAAACTAACATGTCATTGTGGATGTGTAGAAGCAGAAATTAATGTTCCAATCAATGAATTACCAAAAATTGTGAGATGTAACTGTTCTATATGTAAAAGAAAAAATGCAACAATGGGAATGGTAAAAAATGAAGATTTTAAAGTCACTAAGGGAGAAGATAAATTAAAGCTTTATCAGTACCATACAAAAGTTGCTAATCATTACTTTTGTGTTGAATGTGGAATTTACACACATCATAACCCAAGAAGTGCACCCACCATGACTGGATTTAATTTAGGTTGTGTAGATGAAGTTAAAATCGACGATTTAAAAGATGTTGTTTTCTTTGATGGTTTAAACCATCCACTTGACCAAAAATAAAATTAAATGAATTTAGTTGAGGATTGTTTAAATAAAGTAAAAAAAGATTGTTATAAGTTTATAAAAACACAAGAAACATCTTCAGATAAATTTAAAAATAAAGACAAGATGTTAAAAGATTATCTTGTTCCAATGAGTTTTTGGATTGCAAAAAAAACAAATTTTAAGAAACCTTATATTGTTGGTTTAACAGGAGGACAAGGAACTGGAAAAACCACTATAAGTTCTATCTTAATGATAATTTTAAAAAAATATTTTAAGTTAAAAGTTTTCAAAATATCAATTGACGATATTTACAAAACAAAGAATGATAGAATAAAGTTATCTAAGAAAATTCATCCATTATTATTAACAAGAGGTGTACCTGGAACTCATGATATAACTTATATGTCTAGTTTTATTAAAAAAGCAAATTCTAGAAAATTTAGATCAATTATATTACCCAAGTTTGATAAGGCAATTGATGACAGATTTACAAAAAAAAATTGGTATAAAGTAAATAGCAGACCAGATGTAATCATTTTTGAAGGTTGGTGTGTAGGAGCAAGACCTGAAAGCTTAAAAACATTAAAAAAAAGTGTTAATACGATGGAAAAAAATGATGATAATAAATTAATCTGGAGAAAGCACGTTAATGACCAGCTAAAAAAAGGATACAAGAAACTTTATAGTAAACTCGATTGTTTGTTATTTTTGAGGGCAGAAAATTTTAGTTTATTACAAAAGTGGAGAGTTATTCAGGAAAAAAAACTTAAATTAAAAAATAAGAATAAAAAAACAAAACAAAAAATTATGACAAAAAAGGAAGTTTTAAACTTTATGCAAACTTACCAGAGAATTACACAAAATATGTTTAAATATGCGCCAAAATACGCATCTATAGTCATTAAATTAAATTCTAATCATCAAATTAATTCTGTAAAGTACAACTAATGAAAAAAATATTAATAATAATTGTTAGTTTCTTTTGCTTAACAGCTCAATCACTTGCTGTCACATTATATGAAGCATTAAATGAAACTTATAAAAGTAATAAACAATTAAATGCTGAGAGAGAAAATATAAAAGCATCAGAAGAAGATCTAAATATATCTAAAGCCGACTATATGCCTTCTTTGAGTTTAAGCGGCTCTAAAAGCCTAGAGGAAACGAATAAGTTAACAAATCAAAGCGGAGGCGATGCAGCTATTAGCGACTCTGATCCATTCACAACATCCATAAAATTAGAACAAACCTTATTGGATTTTGGAAGAGACCTTAATTATGAAAAGAATTTGATAGGTTTAGAACTTTCAAAAGCAAGATTATTTAAAAAAGAACAAGATGTTCTTTACAGTGCCATAGAAGCCTTTACATCTGTAATTTTATCAAGAGAAAAAGTTGCGATTAATAGACAAAATTTAAACTTACTTATTAAACAACTTGAAAATGATAAAGTTAGATTAGATAGAGGACAAATAAAAACTGCGGATTTATCACAAACTGAATCTTCTCTTGCGGGAGCAAGCGCCCAACTAACTCAAGCAAGAAGCGAATTAATGATTAATAAATTAAATTACGAAAATATTATTGGTAAACTTTTAAATACCAATGAATTAAAAAAGACAAACAGAGCAATTGTTGGAGTTCCAAGTGAACTTAGTACAGCAATCAATTTAGCAAGAGAGAACAACCCAGATATAATGATTGCTAAAATAGAATTAAATCAGTCAGAAATGGATATTGCTATTGCTGAAAGTGACCTAAAACCTAGCGCATCTTTATCTTTAGAAAGATCATATGCTGAAGATTTTAGTTCAACTTATGACCAAAGAGAAAAGGATACACTTAAAGCAACAATTAGCTGGCCATTTTATTCAGGTGGAAGTAAACGTGCAAAAATAAACAAGAATACAAATCTAAAAACTAGAAAAATTTTATTATTTGAGGATGCAGTAAAAACAACTGAAAAAAATGTTGGAAGTGCTTGGTCAAATCTTGAAGCATCTAAAAGTTTTTTAAATTCTGTAAGATCTCAAGTTAGAGCAGCAAAAATTGCCAACGAAGGAATAGCGGCAGAATATGAAAGAGGTTCAAGAACAACGCTAGATGTTATTCAATCAAACTCTTTGTTGTTGGCTGCAAAAATTTCTCTAGCAGAATCTGAGCGAAATAATCTTATCGCCCAATATAATGTTCTAAAAGCTATTGGTTTATTGAATAGCGAATACCTAAAACTCAAGTAATTTAACGATTTTAAGCTATTTTGAGAAATATATTGCCAATGAGAACAAAATGTGTACATTTAAATTCATGATTCGAGTGTTAAAAAAAGCAAAAAAAGAGGCAAAAAATGACTAAAAATAACCTAAAAGTGGTGAAAACCGCAAAAGATAAAGAATTGGAAAACAAAGAGAAAAATAAAGCATTAGACGCAGCAATCAGCCAAATTACAGATAGCTTCGGAAAAGGCTCAGTAATGAAGCTTGGTGAGCAAAAAGCTATGGATGTTGAGTCTATCTCAACTGGATCTTTAAGCTTAGATCTTGCTTTAGGAATTGGTGGATTACCAAAAGGAAGAATTATTGAAATTTACGGACCAGAGTCTTCAGGAAAAACTACTTTAGCATTACAAGTAGTTGCAGAAGCACAGAAGGCAGGTGGAATTTGTGGTTTTGTTGATGCAGAACATGCTTTAGACCCAGTGTATGCAAAGAAATTAGGTGTAAATACTGAAGAGTTACTAATTTCTCAACCAGACACAGGTGAACAAGCTTTAGAAATTACTGATACATTAATTAAATCTGGCTCAATGTCAGTTCTTGTTGTGGACTCAGTAGCTGCATTAACGCCAAGAGCTGAAATTGAAGGCGACATGGGTGATACCCATGTTGGTTTGCAAGCTAGATTGATGTCTCAAGCATTGAGAAAATTAACGGGCTCAATTTCACGAACTAATACAATGGTTATTTTCATTAACCAAATTAGAATGAAAATTGGTGTTATGTTTGGAAGCCCAGAAACAACATCGGGTGGAAATTCTTTAAAATTCTACTCATCCGTTAGAATGGACATTAGAAGAATTGGAGCAATCAAAGATAAAGATAATATCGTTGGTAACACAACAAGAGTTAAAGTTGTTAAAAACAAAGTTGCTCCACCGTTTAAAGTTGTTGAGTTTGACTTAATGTATGGAAAAGGAATTAGTAAAGTAGGGGAACTAATAGACCTAGGTGCCAAAGCAGATATCGTAGAGAAATCTGGAGCTTGGTACGCTTATAAAGGTGAAAAAATTGGTCAAGGTAGAGAAAATGCAAAACTTTACCTTGAACAAAATCCTAAAGCCGCTGCTGAAATTGAAATGGCAATCAGAGAAAAAGCTGGTGTGATCTCAAAGAAAATTGAGGGAAATCCACTAAGCGAGGAAAAAGTAGAGGCTCAAAAAAAAGAAGAAGAAATTCCTACTAAAAAAAATTAGCAGATAACTTTTAGTTATTAAAAAGGCGCTCGAAAGGGCGCCTTTTTTCCCTTCAGAGGTGTAGACATCAATAGAAAAAGCTGTATTTTAACAAAATATGGCAAAAACATTAAACGAGATCAGATCAACTTTTCTAGATTATTTTGAAAAAAATGATCACAAGATAGTTGAGTCTAGCAATTTGGTTCCAAATAATGATCCAACATTAATGTTTGCAAATTCGGGAATGGTCCAATTTAAAAATGTTTTTACCGGATTAGAAAAAAGAGATTATCAAAGAGCTACTACTTCTCAAAAATGCGTAAGAGCAGGAGGTAAACATAACGATCTTGAAAACGTTGGCTACACTCCAAGGCACCATACATTTTTTGAAATGCTTGGAAATTTTTCTTTCGGAGATTACTTCAAGGAAAGGGGAATTGAACTTGCTTGGAATTTAATTACTAAGGATTTTGGATTAAATAAAGATAGATTATATGTAACAGTATTTCATGAAGACGATGAAGCCTTCAATTTTTGGAAGAAAATAGCGGGTTTTAGCGACGATAGAATTATTAGGATAGCAACTTCTGATAATTTTTGGTCAATGGGCGAAACGGGCCCTTGTGGACCTTGTTCAGAGATTTTTTATGATCATGGAGATCATTTAAAAGGTGGTTTACCTGGAACCAAAGATGAGGATGGCGATAGATATATTGAGATATGGAATTTAGTCTTCATGCAATTTGAGCAAGTTTCAAAAGATAAAAGAATTAATCTTCCAAAACCTTCTGTAGATACTGGAATGGGTTTAGAAAGAATTGCAGCATTACTTCAGGGCACACATGATAATTACGAAACAGATCATTTTAAAAAATTAATTAGCTCGATTTCTGAATTTACAAAAGTTAAACAAGATGAAAATAATTTATCAAGCTTTAGAGTAATTGCAGATCACCTAAGAGCTAGCTCATTTCTTCTTGCAGAAGGAGTATTACCCTCAAATGAAGGTAGAGGTTATGTTCTTAGAAGAATAATGAGAAGAGGAATGAGACATTCTCATTTGCTAGGTTCTAAAGAACCAGTCTTTAATAAAATCTTTGATACATTGAAAGATGAAATGAAAGGAAATTATCCTGAATTAGAAAGATCAGAAACTTTAATTAAAGAAACATTAAAAATGGAAGAAGAAAAATTTTTAGTATTACTTGATAGAGGAATAAAAATTTTGAATGATGAAATTTCAAAAATTAAAAAAGTTTTACCAGGTGAAGTAGCGTTTAAATTATATGATACTTATGGTTTCCCACTAGACTTAACTGAAGATATTTTAAAAAATAAATCTTTGACTGTTGATCAAAATAAATTTGATGAATTAATGAAAAAGAGCAAAGAACTTGCAAAACAAAACTGGAAAGGTTCTGGAGATGCCTCTGAAGAAGAAATCTGGTTTGGTATAAAAGATAAAATAGGACCTACAGAGTTTCTTGGATATGAGTTTAACCAATCAGAAGGAGTGGTGTTATCAATAATTAAAAATAATAAAGAAGCACAAAAAATTTCAAATGGTGAGGAAGGGATAATTATTACTAATCAAACCCCTTTTTATGGAGAGTCTGGTGGACAAGTTGGAGATCAAGGAACAATTGTATCTGGTAATTCAGTATTTGAGGTTACAGATACTCAAAAAAAACTTGGAGATCTATTTATACATCATGGAATTCTAAAATCTGGTGAGATTAAGATTAAAGATGTTGTAGAAATGAAAATAGATATTGAAAGACGTAACAATCTTAAGGCTTATCATTCTGCAACTCATTTATTACACGAGTCTTTGAGAAGAACATTGGGAAAACACGTTATGCAAAAAGGATCTTTAGTTGCGCCTGATAGACTAAGATTTGATTTTAGTCATATGAAACCAATTACTGAGGATGAATTAACAATTATCGATAAATTAGTTAATGATTATGTACAAAACAAAACTGATGTAACTACAAGAATTATGACACCAAAAGCTGCCATTGAAAAAGGTGCTTTAGCTTTTTTTGGAGAAAAATATGGAGAAGAAGTGAGAGTAGTTTCTATGGGAGCGGAAAATAACTCTTATTTTTCAACAGAATTATGTGGTGGAACACATGTAAAAAATACAGGTGATATTGGAAAATTTAAAACTGTTAGCCAATCCTCAATAGCTGCTGGAGTTAGAAGGGTTGAAGCTTTAAGGGACAAACAACTAGAAATATTCTTAAAAAATAAGGAAAAAATGTCAAACCTTTCTGCACAAAAGGATGAAGACAGTATTAAAGAGGTGTCTGCTCAAATTATTAAATTAGGTGGAAAACCAAATCTAGACAATAAAGATACGAAAGGATTAATTAAAGACCTTAATAAACAATTAGAACAATTAAATGTTCAATCAGTTTTAGCTGATAAAACAAAAAACATAATTAAAGATGAAAATATAAATGGCACTCAAGTTAGATTACAAAAAATTCAAGATTTATCTCCAAAAGACCTAAGAAAACTTGTTGATGCAGGTAAAAAAGAATTGGGTGAAGGAATAGTAGTAGTATTTGCAAATAAGGATGAGAAAGTTGGTCTTGCTGTAGGTGTAACAGAAAATTTAACAAATAAATACGATGCAGTTAAATTTGCAAAACTAGGATCTGAAATTATTGGTGGAAAGGGCGGTGGAGGTCGTAAAGATTTTGCACAGGCTGGAGGGCAAGACTCAAATAAAATCGACGAAGCTTTAGAAAAACTAAAAACCTTAATTTAACTTTTGTTTTAAACTTCCATCAATTACATCTAAAAACTGGTTAGTTGTTAAATATTTTGTAGAAGGACCAATAAGTATTGCCAAATCTTTGGTCATTGATCCTGACTCAACTGAATCAACACATACCTCTTCAAGTGTTTTGGCAAATTTAATTAATTCATCATTGCTATCTAACTTTCCTCTGTGCGCCAAACCTCTTGTCCACGCAAATATAGATGCAATTGGATTGGTTGATGTTTCTTTACCTTGCTGATGCATTCTAAAATGTCGAGTTACAGTTCCATGAGCCGCTTCTGCTTCCATTGTTCTGCCATCAGGTGCTAATAGAACACTTGTCATTAAACCTAAAGAACCATAACCTTGAGCAACCGTGTCTGACTGAACATCACCATCATAATTTTTACAAGCCCAGATATATTTACCATGCCACTTCATTGCACAAGCAACCATATCATCGATTAACCTATGTTCATAAGTTATGTTATTTTTTTCAAATTCTGATTTAAAATCTTTTTCAAAAACATTTTGAAATATATCTTTAAATCTACCATCATATTTTTTTAGTATAGTATTCTTAGTTGATAAATATACAGGCCATTTTTTAATTAGACCGTAATTGAAACATGACCTTGCAAAGTCCTCAATTGATTTATCTAAATTATACATTGAAAGAGCAATACCAGGTCCCGGGAAGTCAAATACTTCATATTTTTTTTCATCACTTCCATCTTCCGATGTCCACTTAACTTCTAATTTACCTTTTCCTGGAACTAAAAAATCTGTAGCTCTATATTGATCACCGAAAGCATGCCTTCCGATAATTAATGGATCCGTCCAAGATGGGACAAGTTTAGGAATATTTTTACAAATTATTGGTTCTCTAAATACTGTTCCTCCAATAATATTTCTTATTGTTCCATTCGGAGATCTCCACATTTTCTTTAATTTAAATTCTTCAACTCTGGCCTCGTCAGGAGTAATAGTTGCGCATTTGATGCCTACTCCATTTTTCTTGATTGCATTAGCACAGTCGATAGTAATTTTGTCATCTGTATCATCCCTGCTTTTCATTCCTAGATCGTAATATTCAATGCCTAAATCTAAATAAGGTAGAATTAATTTGTTTTTGATGAATTCCCAAATTACTCTTGTCATTTCATCGCCATCTAGCTCGACAATGGGATTTTTTACCTTAATTTTGCTCATTTTTTGATGTATCTTAATAATTGAATTTATACTTTTTATATACATATTAATCCAGAATTATCAATTGAACGATTATGATAGACAAAATTTTTCCAAAGATTCATAACGAAGGCTATAAATTTATAGTAATTTTCGTAGTAGCAACGATCATTCTATATTTCATTCATGGTTTTCTAGGTTTCATATGTTTGGTCTTAAGTATTTGGTGTTATTATTTTTTTAGAGATCCAGAGAGAATTCCAATAAATGATGAGAACTATTTAACAAGTCCTGCTGACGGATTGGTTTTACAAGTTTTAGATACAAACGGACCAAAAGAATTGGGACTTGAAAATAAAAAATTTAAGAAAGTAAGTATATTTATGAATGTATTTGACTGTCATGTGAATAGATCTCCATGTTCAGGAAAAATTGAAGAAATTTTATATAAACCAGGAAAATTTATTAATGCATCTCTTGATAAAGCTAGCGAAGATAATGAAAGAAATTATTATAAAATTAAAAATTCTCATGGAGAAGACATAATTGTAGTCCAAATAGCAGGACTGGTTGCACGGAGAATAGTAACAGATACCTCAGTTGAAGAAAATGTCGATCAAGGATCTAGAATAGGGATGATTAGATTCGGAAGTAGAGCAGATTTATATTTTGAAAACTATGAACCATTAGTAAAAGTTAATCAAAGAGCAGTTGCTGGAGAAACATTGATAGCTAAAAGATAAATGGAAAATCCAAAAAAGAACATAAGATTGGTTTCAAATAAAAATTCAAGAGTTATTTTGCCAAATATTATGACGCTGGTTGGTGTGTGTATTGGCTTAACTTCAATTAAATTTGCATTTGATGGAAGATTTGAGTTATCCGTTATTGCAGTTTTAATTGCCGCAATCATTGATGGTTTAGATGGAAGAATTGCAAGATTAATTAAAGCCACATCAAAAGTT
Organism: uncultured Pelagibacteraceae bacterium; assembly: GCA_902617415.1. Classification (GTDB taxonomy): domain Bacteria; phylum Pseudomonadota; class Alphaproteobacteria; order Pelagibacterales; family Pelagibacteraceae; genus Pelagibacter. Next base: position 263,986 of record CACMWQ010000001.1, read on the forward strand.
GGAAAAGAATTAGACTCATTAACTGATGTAATTAGTTTTGGAGTTGCACCAGCATTCATAATGTATTTTTGGGCTCTAGATAATATTGGCAGATTCGGTTGGTTAATATCTTTAATATATGTAGTTTGTGTTGCTTTGAGACTTGCAAGATTTAATGTTTCAACAGGAGGTGAGCCTTCATGGAGAGATAACTTTTTTGAAGGTATTCCATCACCAGCAGGAGGGGTATTAGTTTTAATGCCATTGATTTATAGTTTTAGTGAGGTTCAGTTTATAACTATTAATAAAAATATAATTGTTCCATCTTTATTCATTATTATTTCTGCACTTTTGATAAGTAAAATTCCCACATATTCTTTAAAAAGAATCGTAGTTCCAAGAAGTACTTCAATATTTCTTCTATTTGGAATAATTTTATTTTTTGGTTTGTTGCTAATATATACCTTTAATACAATTATAATTTCAGGAATTATTTATTTACTAATGATTCCAGCAAGCTCAATCCATTACCTATTTCTGAAAAAACAAAATAAAGAAAAAGATGATAACGTTGATCATCACGAAGATATTTTGTAATGAAAGAGAATGCAATTATTTCTCTAGCAGATTCTAATTACTATGAATTGCTAAATGAATTAATAGACTCTATTAAACAATTCAATCACAGTGAAAAGGTTGCTATTTGTATACTTGATGCGGGTTTAACAGAGGAGCAAACTGCTCTTCTAAAAAATAAAGTAGATGAGATCAAAAAAGCTGAATGGGATATTGAGGTTCCACAATCTAAAGTTAAAGGTAAAGAATGGCTAAAAAGTCAGGTATCAAGAGCATTTCTTCCAAAATATTTTCCTAACTATAAAAAATATCTGTGGATTGATTGTGATGCTTGGGTTCAAGATTGGAGTTCAATAGACTTATATTTTAAGGCTTGTGATAATGGCAAACTAGGCATTACCCAGACAATGACACCTGGATATAGAATATTAAGTAACGTTAATTGGTTGTTTGGAAAATTAGCCATTATAAAATCTCAAAATTTTAAACATGCTGTTAAATCTAAAATTGATATTAATAAAGCAAGAAAGTTAGCATTTGCTCCGCATATTAATATTGGTGTTTTCTCATTAGAAAAAGACTCTAATTGTTGGAATGTTTGGCAAAAAAATTTAAAAACTACTCTTAGTCATGGCCAAATATTTGGTTCAGAGCAACTAGCAATAAATATATGCGTATATATTGATAATGTAGATGTTGAATTTCTTCCTCATAATTGCAACTGGTTAGCTAGCAACCTACTTCCAAAGTTTGATGAAAAGAATAATATTTTCGTGGAACCTTTTTTACCAAATCATAAAATTGGAATTATACATTTGGCTAGTGGTATTAAAGTAAATGATAAAGATATGAGAAACGAGAAAAATCTAGAGATAGAATTAAATACTTTGGATAATAATAAAATCTCAAAATCTTTAAGGTTCAAAACTAATTGAAAAAAAATAAAATCTCAAAAAATTGGATTAATAAGCAGAGAAGAGATATTTATGTTAGACAATCAAAAGTTGAAGGATATAGATCAAGAGCCGCTTATAAATTAAAGGAAATTAACGAAAAATTTAAATTTTTAAAAAATAATATTTCAGTAATAGATCTTGGAGCTGCACCTGGAAGCTGGTCTCAATATATATCAAGTAATTTAAAATGTAATAAGCATTTAGCAATAGATTTAAAAGAAATAGAAGAAATAAAGAATGTAAAAATTTTAAAAGGAGATTTTACGGATACTGAGCAACAAAATAAAATTAATAATTATTTTGGTGGAAAAATTGACCTAATTATTTCAGATATGGCAGTCAATACTACGGGTAATAAAAATCTAGACTCTATGGTAACTGGAGAATTAGTTTTAGAAGCTTTGGATTTCGCTAAAAAAATGATGAAGCCAAATGGCTATTTTGTCTCAAAATTATTTATGGGAACTTCATTTAATGAGATAATTGCATTTTCAAAAAAAAATTTTGTAAAATTTAATGTCTATAAGCCTCCAGCAAGTAGAAAAGACTCTAAAGAAAGTTTTTTAATCTGCAAAAATTTAAGATAGATACTTTCATTTTTTTAAGAATCGTTTATATAAGGACATGGATCCTATCAAAGAAGCGCTCACTTTCGATGATGTAACTTTAGCACCAAATTATTCTGAAATTTTACCTTCAGAAGTAAAGACAGAAGTTAAATTATCAAAACACTTAAATATTTCTATACCCCTTCTAACTTCAGCAATGGATACTGTAACAGAGTCTAATATGGCTATTTCAATCGGTAAAAGGGGTGGAATAGGTGTTATACATAGAAATTTATCAATAAATGATCAGATAAAAGAAATAAGAAAAGTAAGAGCAAAAAAAATGTTAGTTGGTGCAGCTGTTGGTGCAAGTTTAAACGAACACATAAGAGCTCAAAAAATTTTAAAAGAAAATATCGATTTAATTGTTGTTGATACAGCTCATGGCCATACAAAAAAAGTAGCTGAAATAATAAAAAAAATTAAAAAAATTAAACCAACTAAAACAGCTTTATGTGCAGGTAATATTGCTACAGCAGAAGCAGCTAAATTTCTGATTAAGCAAGGAGTAGATATTATAAAAGTTGGAATTGGACCAGGATCTATATGCACTACAAGATTAGTTGCCGGGATTGGAGTTCCACAGTTAAGTGCAATTTTAGATGTAAAAAAAGGTATGGGCAAAAGTAAAACAACATTAATAGCTGATGGAGGCATCAAATTTTCTGGGGATATTGCAAAAGCACTCGCAGCAGGAGCAGATGCTGTGATGATTGGATCATTATTTGCAGGAACAGATCAGGCTCCAGGTAGAATTATAAAAAGAGGTGGTAAATTATTTAAAAGTTTTAGGGGCATGGGATCTATTGGAGCAATGAATAAAGGATCAGCAGATAGATATTTTCAATCAAAACAAAAAGATACTTCAAAATATGTAGCAGAAGGTGTTGAAGGTTTTGTTAAATACAAAGGCACAGTTGAAAAAATAATCTACCAACTAGTAGGGGGTTTAAAATCATCAATGGGATACTTAGGTGCAAAAAAAATTAAAGATCTTAGAAAAAAACCAAAATTTGTCAAAATTACTAAAGCAGGTTTTTATGAAAGTATGGTACATAACATAGACGAAATAAAAAGATGATAAAAAAAATTACCTTAGCAATAATTTTACTTTTTACTTTAATTTTTAATGTTAACGCGGAAAAAGTTAATTTTTTTGATGAAGCAAAAAATCTTTATGAAAATGAAAAATATGAAGATTCAAAATTTTTATTTCAAAGAAATATTGTATACAATCCAAAGGACTCAAAGTCGTATCTATATTTAGCAAAAATATTTAAAAATGAAGAAAACAAAACAGAACTGGAAAAAAATATAAATACAGTCTTACTACTCGAGCCAAATAACGAAGAGGCAATGTATCTATTAATAGATATTGAGTTAGAAAGATCTAATTTTTCTAAAGCAGAGGAACTTAGAGAAGATTTTAAGAAAATATGCTCGAACCTTTGTGATAAAATCGCATCTATTAACAAACGCCTAAAAGAGTTTGAAAAAAAAGATGCGTCTTGAAAATAATCTAGATAAAATTTTAATAATCGATTTTGGGTCTCAGTTTACACAATTAATTGCAAGAAAAGTAAGAGAATTAAATGTTTTTTGTGAAATTATAAGTCACAACAAACTTAAAGACTACAAAAATGAAAAAAATGTGAAAGGCATCATTTTATCAGGTGGTCCCTTAAATGTTTATCAAAATAAAAAAGTTAAATTCAATAAAAGTATATTAAGTTTAAATATTCCAATTTTAGGTATTTGTTTTGGCCACCAGATAATCTCTAAAGAATTAGGAGGTAAAGTAAAACGAGCAAAATCAAGAGAATTCGGGTTAGCAAAAGTTACAAAATTAAAAAAAAGCGCTTTAACCGAAAATTTCTTTTCAAAAAAATCTACCAATGTATGGATGAGTCATGGAGATGAGGTAATTAAATTACCTAAAGGTTTTAAAGTTATAGCAAAATCCTCAAATTCGAAATTATGCATGATAGAAAATGTAAAAAAAAAAATATATGGCATACAGTTTCATCCAGAAGTATCCCATACAGTTAAAGGCAAAGTAATATTAAAAAACTTTGTAATTAAAATTTGTAAAATTAAAAAAAATTGGACATCAAAAAATCAAAAATCCAAACTTATGCAGCAAATTAAAGAACAAGTTGGAAATTCTAAAGTAATTTGTGCATTATCTGGTGGAGTAGATAGTAGTGTGGTAGCAAAATTAATTAGTAATGCGATTGGTAAAAACTTAACTTGTATATTCGTAAATACTGGTCTGCTCAGAAAAAATGAGGAAAAACAAGTAGTGGATACTTTTAAAAAAAAATTTAAATTGAATTTAGTTTATGTAAATGCTGAACAATTATTCATAAGTAAATTAAAAAATGTAACAGACCCAGAAAAAAAAAGAAAAATTATTGGAAATTTATTTATCAAACTTTTTGAAAAATACGCAAAAAAAATAAAAAATGTAAAATTTTTAGCTCAAGGAACTCTATACCCTGATTTAATTGAAAGTAAATCTGTAACAGGAAGTCAAACATCAAAAATTAAGTCTCATCATAATGTAGGTGGTCTGCCGAAAAAGATGAAATTAAAATTAATTGAGCCATTGAAGTATTTATTTAAAGATGAAGTTAGAATGTTAGGTCTAGAATTAAATTTAAGTAAAGAAATTATTTCTAGACATCCTTTTCCTGGTCCTGGTTTAGCAATTAGAATGCCTGGCACAATTACTAAAGAAAAAATAAAAATTTTAAAAGAAGCAGACAATTATTTTATTAATGCATTAAGAGAACACAATCTATATCATAAGATATGGCAGGCTTATGCCGCATTACTACCTGTTAAAACAGTTGGTGTAATGGGAGACAATAGAACCTATGAATATTTATGTTTACTCAGAGCAATAACATCTGAAGATGGAATGACTGCAGATTATTTTCAATTTAATAAATCATTTATGCAAATGGTATCTAATAAAATAGTTAATAACATTCGAGGTATAAATAGAGTGGTTTATGATGTGACCTCTAAACCACCGAGCACTATTGAACTAGAATAAAAATAAATTATAATTTTACTATGAAATATTTACACACAATGATTAGAATTTCTAATATTGAAGAGTCTTTAAAATTTTTTTGTGATGGACTGGGTTTAAAAGAGACAAAAAGAATGGAAAATGAAAAAGGTAGATACACATTAATTTTTTTAGCTGCACCAAACGACAATAATGCAGAAATTGAACTTACTTATAATTGGGATGGCGATAATTTAGGAGAGGGATCTAGAAATTTTGGTCACTTAGCTTATAGAGTTAAAAATATATACGAAATATGCCAAAGATTAATGGATATGGGTTATACAATTAATAGACCACCTAGAGATGGCCATATGGCATTTGTGAAATCACCAGATAAAATATCAATTGAAATACTTCAGGAAGGCAATCTTCCCCCTAAAGAGCCCTGGTCATCGATGGAAAATACTGGAACTTGGTAATATTAGAAATACTTTATATATTTTTCATTAATATTTAAAATTTCTAAATCGACTAGCCCACCTATTACTAATTGAATAGCAACCAATAGTATAAAACCTAAACCTATATAAGCTATCCATAAATGTTTTTGTATATAATTTGCTAAATAAGTAGCTAAAGCTCCAGTAAGAACTACTGATAATACTAAGCCAAAAATCATAAAACCAAAATTACCTTTGGCTGCACCAACAACTCCAATAACGTTATCAAAACTAATTGTAATATCTGCAAATAAAACTTTGTAAATACTTTTGATAAATGAAGGCTCCATAGATTTCTTTTTAGGAGACTTTATTTTTTGAATTTCAAATAAATCTTTTCTTAAGTCATTAACAATCCAAATTAAAAGTAATCCACCAAGAATTTTAATGAAGTAAAACTTAAATAAATATGTTGCAAATATTGCAAATATAACTTTGAAAACTAACGCTCCAACCACTCCCCAGAATATTATTTTTTTTCTATTTTTTGGGACAAAATTAGCTGCTATTAATCCTATTATTATTGCATTATCTGCCGCAAGAATAATATCTATAAATATAATTTGCAGTAAAATGAGTGATTGTTCGATCAAGATGTTATTATAATAGTAATTATTTATAATTTTTCAATAAAACATCAAAAATTTTTATTGATTTAAGTTTTAATACATAATGAGATATGTTTTTTAGAAATATGGAGGATTTATGAAACTTTTCAAAATTTTGCTCTCTGTTTTATTTTCTGTTATTTTATCTGCTAATACTTTTGCCGCAGAAAAATGGGATATGGCACTAGCATATGGTGCAAGCAACTTCCATTCTGCTAATGCAGCTGAATTTGCTAAAAATGTTTCAGAAAAAAGTGGGGGGAAATTAACAATAGTAACTCACCCAGGTGGATCTCTATTTAAAGGTGGAGAGATATTTAGGGCTGTTAGAACTGGACAAGCTCAAATTGGTGAGAGATTTATGTCGGCTCTAGGTAAAGAGGATCCGTTATTAGAGATTGATTCACAACCATTTCTTGCGACATCTTATGATGATGCTATGAAACTGTATCAAGCATCTAAGCCTGCAATAATTAAAGGTCTAGATCAAAAAGGTCTTGTATTTTTATACGCTGTACCATGGCCTGCGCAAGGTCTTTATAGTAAAAAGGAAATTAATAGTGTTGCTGATTTAAAAGGTTTAAAATTTAGAGCATATAATTCTGCAACTATTAGAATGGCCGAGTTGACAGGTATGGCTCCTACAAAAATAGAAGCAGCTGAAATAAGCCAAGCATTCTCAACGGGTGCGGTTGAAAGTATGATTACTTCACCAACTACTGGTAAGAACAGTAAAATTTGGGAAAATGGAGTAAAGTATTTTTATGATATTGCAGCTTGGTTTCCAAAAAATATGATTGTAGCTCACAGAGGTTCTTGGAATAAATTAGATAAAGCTACACAAAAAATGATTATGGAGGAGGCAGCAGTTGCTGAGAAAAAAGGTTGGGCACTTTCAAAAAAAGGAAATGTTGCTGATAAAAAAGCTTTAGCTGATGCTGGAATGAAAGTAGGCAAAGTAAATGCAGCCCTTGAAAGTCATTTCAAAAAAGTTGGTGCTACAATGGCAGAAGAATGGAAGAAAAAAGCTGGCGATAGAGGTGCTAGTGTTCTTGCTGCTTATAATTAAATCATTATAATTAAAAAGGCCGTATTAAACGGCCTTTTTATATGTTTAATAAAGTCAATAAATTTCTAAATAATCTTTATAGTTACTCAGGCTATATCGCTGCATTCTTTCTTATTTTGGTTGCAATTTTTATTTTAATTGGAATTTCATCAAGAATATTTGGTTTTTATATAAGAGGTCTAGCTGAATATTCTGGATATTGTATGGCTGCCTCATCTTTTTTTGCTTTATCTTATACTTTTGTAGAAGGTGGTCACATTAGAATTACTTTATTTTTAGAAAAAGCTACTGGGATTAAAAAGAGATTTTTGGAATTATGGAGTTTAATAGTTGCAACTATATTTTCTGGTTATCTAGCATTCTATTTTTTGAAAATGCTAAAAATATCTTATGAATTTCAAGAGAGAAGTGAAGGAGCAGACGAAATTTTAATTTGGATACCACAAACTAGTGTTGCTTTAGGATCACTAATATTTTTCATATGTGTATCTCATCAATTAGTTTTGAAAATACAAACAAAAAAAAATGACTGAAATTTTACTTACTATATTTTTCATAAGTGTTCTCTTGATATTTTTAGGCTCAGGAATTTGGGTTGCTATAAGCATGGTTGGTGTTTCATCTATAGGAATGATGCTGTTCACCACAAGGCCAGTTGGTGATGCGATGGCAACAACAATTTGGGGAGCCTCATCCTCATGGACTTTAACTGCACTTCCTTTATTTGTTTGGATGGGTGAAATTTTATTTCGGACGAAGTTATCTGAAAATTTATTTGAAGGATTATCCCCATGGATGCAGAAACTACCCGGTGGCTTAGTGCATGTTAATGTAGTTGGATGTGCTTTATTTGCAGCTATTTCTGGATCTTCTGCAGCAACTGTAGCCACAGTAGGAAAAATGTCTATTCCAGAACTAAGAAAAAGAAAATATCCAGAAAGTATTCTACTTGGAAGTTTAGCTGGTTCTGGAACGCTGGGTCTTCTAATTCCACCTTCAATAATTTTAATTATTTATGGCGTGACTGTCCAAGAGTCGATAGCAAAACTATTTATCGCAGGAATTTTACCAGGAATAATGCTTGCGTTGATTTTTATGACATATGTAATGATTTGGTCGGCAATAAATAAAAAATCCATGCCTACTTTTAAACAAGACCTCTCACTTATGGAAAAGGTAAGGAAATCAGGAAAACTGATACCTGTAATATTATTAATAGTTTCAGTTATTGGCTCAATTTATACTGGTATAGCAACTGCAACTGAAGCAGCCTCATTGGGTGTAGTTGGCGCATTAATTTTATCATACTTTCAAAAAAGTTTATCTTTAAAAACATTTAAAGAATCATTGCTGGGTGCCACTAAAACTTCTTGTATGATAGCTTTTATATTAGCAGGAGCTACTTTTTTATCTTTGGCAATGGGCTTTACAGGATTGCCAAGAAATCTAGCTCTATGGATCGAAGGTATGGAACTTTCTCCATATGTTTTAATTTTTGTTTTAATGATTTTTTATATAATTCTTGGAATGTTTCTTGATGGTATATCTGCTGTAGTTTTAACAATGGCTATAATTGAACCAATGATTAGACAAGCAGGCTTTGACATGATTTGGTTTGGTGTCTTTCTAGTTATTGTTGTAGAAATGGCTCAGATCACACCACCGGTTGGCTTTAATCTTTTTGTCCTTCAGGGTATGGCTAACAAGGATATGGGGTATATAGCAAGAAGTGCGTTTCCACTCTTCTTGCTAATGATTTTTGCTGTTATTTTGGTTGTGATATTTCCAGAAATTGCTCTTTGGATGCCTGAACAAATGATAAAAAATATAAACTAATATTTTGATTTTTTAGATCCGTCTATAACACCCTTTAGCTGATTGTATTCTTCACAATTACATCCCTCTAGAACACCCAATCTTTCTTTTGCTAAATTCATCCTATTTGTTGCAACATATAATTCACCAAGATATTCGTTAATTCCTATGTGATTTGGCTCGATAGCTAAACCTTGTAGATAATATTTCTCACCGTTTTCAAAATCACCAGTTTTTCTTGTTGCAAACCCAAGATAATTTAATGTGTCTGCTTTATTTGGATTCATCTTATTCGACTTTACTAAAAATTTAATTGCTCTTTCGTATCTTTTAATTGCTTTCTCTGTTTTACCTTTTTTTTCTAATTTTTTTGCAACTTTAATCAATTTCACTGCCTTATCATAATGGCTTTCTGTTGATCCAGAATCGCTACTAGATCCAGCAGCAAAAGACGTTCCTGCTAAAATTATTAAAAAGAACATTGAAAAAAATATCTTCTTTATCATTAATTAAATTTCCTTAAATTAGTTAGTGTTTTTAGTTCTAAGCCATTATCTATTAAATTATTTTTTATAGATATAGCTGTATCTAGAGAACTTGCATTATCACCATGTATGCACACAGAGTCTATTTCACAAGGTATTTGCTTTCCGCTGTGACAATTTATGGCTTGGTTCTGAACCATGCTTAAAACGTGACTTTTTGCTTTTTCTGGATCTGTAATAAGTGCATGAGGCTCTTTTCTAGATACTAAGTTTCCATTATCTTCATAATTTCTATCAGCAAAAATTTCACATGCTATCCTCATATCAAATTTCTTTGCTGCCTCTTCCATCTTTGAACCTGTCGGTACTAAATAGATTAAATCTTTGTTAAAATTGCAAATTGATTTTGCAATGATAGTTGCAAGCTCAATATCTTCGCAAGCCATATTATTTAATGCACCGTGTGGTTTAATATGGGTAACAATCTCACCATGTTTATTAGCTATATTTTGTAAAATTTCATACTGATCAATTAATAATTTATTTATTTCGTCTGATGATAAATTTAGTCTTTTACGTCCAAAGTTTTCGGGATCATTAAATGATGGATGTGCTCCTATACTAACACCGTTTTTCTTACAAATTTTTACAACCTGGTTCATGCTATCTTCATCACCAGCATGATAACCACAAGCAACGTTGGCTGAATTGACAATTTCTAGTAATTTTGGATCATTTTCATCAGAATGATGCTTTGATTTTTCACCTAGATCACAATTGATATTAATTTCCATACTAACAAATCATAAGTATAACATGGTATGATAAAAAATATACTAAATCTTGGTGACGCAGCTTTGTATTGCGACTTTGGAAGCGATGTAAATCAAGAAATTAATTCAAATGTTATCAAATATTTTTACCATATAAAAAAATTAAATTTAAAAGGTATTACAAACTTAACTCCATCTTATAATAAATTAATAATTTCATATGATTTAAATCTACATTCTTTTTTATCTTTAAAAAAAAAAATTGAAAATATAGAGATTAAAGAAAACAATAAATTAGAAAAAAACCTAATCGAAATTCCAGTATGTTGTGATAATGACTTTGCATTAGATATTAAAAGAGTTGAAAATAAACTAAAATTAAAATCAGAAATAATCCTAGAAAAATTTTTTAGTAAAAATTACTTTTGTTATATGACAGGATTTGTTGCTGGTATGCCTTTTCTTGGTGATCTCGACCAGGAGATGAGATTAAAAAGATTAGAAACACCAAGAGTTAAAGTTCCAAAAGGTTCAGTTGGAATAACAGAACAATTTTGCAACATATACTCTTTTGAGACACCTGGGGGATGGAATATTTTAGGAAATACACCACAAAATATTTTCGACACATCTAATCAATCAAACCCTAATCTTGTTAATCCAGGTGATACAATAAAATTTTATAGAATAACTTTAGATCAATATAATGAAATCAAAAGATAGAAACTACTTTAAAATTTTAAGAGCTGGTATCAACACCACATATCAAGACTTAGGAAGAAATAATTTATACCATCTTGGTATTCCTTTTAGCGGAGCAATGGATAAAAGAAATTTTCAATTGTTAAACTCACTTCTACAAAATGATTACAATTCACCTGTAATAGAATTTGCTTATCAAGGCCCGCATTTGAAGTATTTCGGAAAAGATATTTTTTTTTGTATTTCTGGAAATGTATCATTTAAAATTATAACAAAAGAGGGTGTTATTGATGGTAATTCCTACCAATGTTATTTGTTAAAAAATGGTGATGAAGTCGATATCCATTCAACCAACAAGTCTGTTTATGGATATTTTTCAATTAATGGAACTTTTGGTGTTGATTATTATTGGGGAAGCTGTTCAATAAATACACAAGCTCAAATTGGACCAAATAACGGGAATAAATTTTCTAAAGATTTAGAAATTGAAATAATTGATATTAATAATTCTTTTAACAAAAGAAAACTCGATTACTTAGGTAGCACTATTGAAAATATAAGGGTCATTAAAGGCACAAACTATGATTATTTTTCTGAGTCTTCACAAAATAAATTCTTTAAAGAAAGTTTTAAAATTACAAAACTTTCAGACAGGATGGGTATGAGATTAGAAGGTCCAAAAATTGAAAATATCATTGATCCTAATATAAAATCTGAAGGTTTAGTAAAAGGGGTAATTCAAATAACATCTGCTGGAGATCCAATAATTATGTTATCAGATCATGGGACTATTGGTGGATATCCGAAGATTGCAACTGTCATATCTGCTGACTATGATCGACTGGTACAATTAACACCAGGATCTAATATTAAATTTAAAGATGTAAGCTTAGAGGATGCTGAAACACTATATAAACTTTATCAGATGGAGACTAATAATCTTATTTCTCAAATTAAATGAATTTAATTACAAAATTACCAGGGCCGCTTTTGATTTTTTTTGGTGCTTTCAGTTTAAGTTTTGGAGGGTTGATAGTCAAATCTTTTGAAGGTTCCACTCTATGGCAGATTCTATTTTGGAGATCAGTTTTTTTTATAATTGTAGTTCTGATCTTTCTAATTATTAGTTATAAGCAAAATTTTATTTCAGCATTTTATAAATCTGGAATCCCTGGTCTTATTGGAGGCATTATACTTGCGTGTGGCTTTAGTGGTTATGTTTTTGCTATGTATAATACTACTGTAGCAAATACTAATTTTATAATTCAAACTCAAACATTATTTTTAGCAATCTTTGGATATATTTTTTTAAAAGAAAAAGTAAACTTAATAACATTAACTTCTATAGTTTTAGCAATTTCAGGAATAATTTTGATGGTTGGAAGCTCATTAACAGTTGGACAAATGAGTGGAAATATTGCTGCTTTTATTATGCCAATATCATTCGCAACATTAATTTTAATAGTTAGAAAATTTCCAAGTGTAGATATGGTTCCATTACAATTTATTGCAGGCGTTATTGCCTTGATCATTGGATATTTTATGTCTAAAACAATCTTTATATCTTTAAATGATATTTTTTTGGGATTTTTAGCTGGTTTTTTCCAACTTGGTTTTGGTTTTATTTTTATTACAATTGGTGCAAGATCTACACCTTCAGCCTTAGTTGGAATCATAATGTTATCAGAGGCAGTTTTAGGACCTTTTTGGGCGTGGATGTTTATAAATGAAAATCCTCCAACCAGCGTTTTAATTGGTGGTTTAATAGTGATATTTGCAGTTTTAATACAATTTCTTTCACTTATGAAAAAAAAAAGTGCAACAAATTAGAGCTATAAATTTATATTAGTTATGTTATAAGAATTTATACGGGAGAGACTACTTTTGTAGCGCCGAAGGAGCAACCACCCCGGAAACTCTCAGGCAAACGGACCGTACATATTAACTCTGGAAAGAGAATTATTCTCGCCGAAGGAGCAAATCTCTCAGGCAAAAAGACAGAGGGGGCATAAAGAGTTAATATGAGTATAAAAAAAACATCGTTAAATAATCTCCACATCAAGTACGGCGCAAAGCTTGTAGAGTTTGCTGGATATCAAATGCCCATCCAATATAAAGATGGAATTATACAAGAGCATAAATACACACGTTCACACTCTGGTATTTTTGATGTTTCTCATATGGGTCAATTATTTATATCGGGTGGTGATGATCTTACAAATGATCTTGAGAAGATTTTTCCTGCAGATTTGAAAAAATTGAAAACTAATCAAAGTAAGTATTCATTTTTAATGAATAACAAAGGAGGAATTCAGGACGATCTGATAATTACCAAAAGATCTGATGGATTTTTAATTATCTTGAATGCTGCATGCAAGTATAATGATTATGAAGTAATAAAATCTAAACTTGATAATCAATATAAATTAAATCTTGACGAGTCATTGTCATTAATTGCATTACAGGGCCCCGAAGCAAAAAATGTTTTAAATAAAGTTATACCTGGTTGTAATAGTCTAAAATTTATGAACGGAAACAATTATGTCTATAACAATAAAAAAGTATACATAACTAGATCAGGATATACTGGTGAGGATGGATTTGAAATTTCTATAAAACATAGTGATGCTGAAACTTTTGTAGAAAGTTTGATAGAAAATGGATCTAAATTGATTGGTTTAGGAGCAAGAGATACATTAAGAATGGAAGCTGGACTCTGCTTGTATGGAAATGATTTAGACAACGATACAAGTCCTATCGAAGCTAATCTAAAGTGGGCAATACCCAAGAGCAGAATTGAGACTGAATTTGTTGGATCAGAAGTTTTAAAAAACCAATTTCAAGGCGGAGTAAAAAAATTGAGAGTTGGCATAAAACCAGAAAGTAAAGTAATTGCTAGAGGAAATACCAAAATTTACAATGATAAAAATCAAGAAATTGGGAAAGTAACAAGTGGCACATTTGGACCAAGCGTTGAACATCCAATAGCAATTGGATATGTCGATAATAGTTATTCAACTGTAAACACAAAAATATTTCTTGAAGTTAGAGGAAAAAAAATTCCTGCAAATATTTGTAACTTACCGTTTTATAAAAAAAATTACGTAAAAGGGGAAATTAATGTCTGAAGTTAAATATTCAAAAGAACATGAGTGGATTAAACTAGATGGAGAAGAAGCTACAATTGGAATAACTAAGCATGCAACAGAAATGCTTGGTGATATAGTATTTGCAGAACTCCCAGAGAAAGGTTCAAATGTTGATAAAGATGGAACTGCTGGAGTGGTTGAGTCAACTAAAGCTGCTAGCGATGTTTACACTCCTGTTAGTGGAGAAGTAATAGATACAAATCAAATGATAGTTGATGATCCATCAAAAATAAATGAAGACCCAGAGCAGTCTGCGTGGTTTTTTAAACTTAAAATAAAAGATAAATCTGAAATGGATAGTCTTATGAGTAAAGAAGAATATGAAAAATTTGCAAAGGAGTCATCAGCATAATGTTACCAAATTCAGAAAAAGATTTTATAAAAAGACACATTGGACCTTCTAAAGAAGACCAATCAAAAATGTTAAAAGAATTAAATTATCAATCAATAGATGATTTAATGAATAACACTGTTCCAGAAAAAATAATGTTTAAAGGTGAGCTTAATATCGGAGAGTCTAATTCAGAATATGAAGCGTTAAGAAAATTAAGAGCAATTTCAAAAAAAAATCATGTTTACTCAAATTTTATTGGAATGGGTTATTATGGAACTTATACGCCATATGTAATTTTAAGAAATATTTTAGAAAATCCAGGTTGGTATACATCATATACACCTTATCAGCCTGAAGTAGCTCAAGGAAGACTTGAGATGTTATTAAACTTTCAACAAATGATTGTTGATTTTACTGGAATGGATATCGCTAATGCTTCTTTATTGGATGAAGGTACAGCAGCAGCAGAAGCCATGGGTCTTAGTCATAGATTAAATAAAAAAGATAGTAATTTAGTTTTTGTGTCTGAGGATTGCCATCCTCAAACAATAAATGTAATTCAAACTAGAGCCGAACCAATGGGTTTAAAAGTTTTAGTTGGAAAAGAAGATGAAGTTTTAGATCAATTAAAAGAGGATTTAGTTTGTGGAATTTTACAATATCCTGGAACTTTAGGAGATATTAAAGATCCTAGTGAAGCAATTAGCAAAATTCATAAAAAAAACGGTAAGGCTGTATTAGCTTGTGATTTATTAGCATTAGCAAAATTAAAAACACCAAGAGAACTTGGTGCTGATATAGCTGTTGGGAGCTCTCAGCGATTTGGAATACCAATGGGGTATGGAGGTCCACATGCAGCATTTTTTGCAACTAAAGACGAGTATAAAAGATCGATGCCTGGTAGAATTGTTGGTGTGTCGGTTGATAGACATGGTAACAAGGCATACAGATTATCTTTACAAACTAGAGAGCAACACATCAGAAGAGATAAGGCGACAAGTAATATTTGTACTGCCCAAGCTTTGTTAGCAATTGTTTCAGCAGCATATGCTATTTATCATGGTCCAGATGGAATTAAAAATATTTCTGAAAGAGTTTCTCAATTAGCAAAAAGTTTTGCTGATAAAATAAAACAGTCAGGTTATGAAATTTATTCTGATTATTTTTTTGATACTGTTACAATTATTACCAAAGAAAAGACTGATCAAATTTATAAAAATGCTCTAAATCAGAAAGTTAATATACGAAAAGTAAATTCTGAAATGCTTGCTGTCTCTTTCGATGAAAGAAAAAACGTTTATAGAGTAAATCAATTATTAAAAATTTTTAATGCTGCAGAATCAATTAAAAAAGAGGATCCTTCAGTTAAATTACCTAATTTACCAAAAAATTTATTAAGAACTTCAAAATATTTAGAGCATCCAATTTTTAACTTATATCATTCTGAAACTGAGATGCTTAGATATCTTAAAAAGCTAGAGGATAAGGATATAGCATTGAATAGAACTATGATAGCACTTGGTTCCTGCACAATGAAGTTAAATGCTGCTGCTGAAATGATCCCGATTTCTTGGAAAGAATTTGCAGAACCTCATCCTTTTGTTCCTGTTGAACAAATGGAAGGTTTTAGAGATTTGTTTACTGATTTAAAAAATTGGTTGAGATCTATAACAGGTTTTTCTGGTGTCTCTCTACAACCTAATGCAGGCGCTCAAGGGGAATATGCAGGTCTAATGGTTATAAGAAAGTACCACCTAGATAGAGATGAAGCTCATCGTAATATATGTTTAATCCCAAGTTCGGCACATGGTACAAATCCAGCAAGCGCACAAATGGTTGGAATGAAAGTGGTTGTTGTTAATTGTGATAAAGAGGGAAATGTAGATTTCGATGATTTAAAGAAAAAAGTAGAGCAACATTCAGAAAATCTCGCAGCTTTAATGGTAACTTACCCATCTACCCATGGAGTATTTGAGGAAAAAATAACTGATATTTGTGAGTTAGTTCATAAACATGGTGGACAGGTATATATGGATGGAGCAAATTTAAATGCCCTTGTTGGAGTTGCAAAGCCTGGAAATTTTGGTCCAGATGTTTGTCATATTAATCTGCATAAAACATTTTGTATTCCTCACGGTGGTGGTGGACCTGGAATGGGACCTATAGCTTGTAAAAAACATTTACAAGTTTATCTGCCTAATCATCCAGTAATAAAAGATTGCGGACCAACAAGTGGAATTGGAGCAGTATCAGCAGCTCCTTGGGGTAGTTCAAGTATTCTATCAATCTCTTGGATGTATATTAAAATGATGGGATCAGAAGGATTAAAGCTTGCTACTCAAGTTGCAATTTTAAACGCAAATTATATTGCTCATAGACTTAAAGATCACTTTCCTATTTTGTACAAAGGTGCAAATGGCAATGTTGCACACGAGTGCATAATTGATATTAGAAATATTAAATCTGAAACAGGGGTAACTGAAGAAGATATTGCAAAAAGAATGATAGATTTTGGATTTCACGCACCAACTATGTCATGGCCTGTAGCTGGCACTATGATGATAGAGCCAACTGAAAGCGAAGGTTTATCAGAAATAGACAGATTTTGTGACACTTTAATTAAGATTAAACAAGAAATTGAAAAAATTAAATCAGGTGAATTTGATAAAATTGATAATCCAATTAAAAACGCTCCTCACACTGATACTGAATTATCATCAGATGTATGGGAACATAAATATTCAAGACAAGAAGCAGCATATCCTGCAAGTTTTTTAAAACAAAACAAATTTTGGCCTCCAGTTGCTCGGGTAGACAATGTTTATGGAGATAAAAATATATTCTGCACATGTCCAAGTATGGATGAGTTTAAAGAAGACGCAGCATAGCCTTAATGCGAATTGCAGTAATCGGATCAGGAATCTCTGGTTTATCAGCAGCACAAAAGCTTTCCAAAAAACATCATGTTGATTTATTCGAAAGCGAAGATCATTTTGGTGGTCATTCATATACTTTAGATACTTTAATTAATGGTAAAAAAGTTCCTGTAGATATTGGCTTTATTGTTTTTAATCATGAAACTTATCCAAATCTCATAAATTTTTTTAACGAATTAAAAATTGAAATTGAAAAAAGCGATATGTCATTTTCTGTTTCTGTAAAAGATACAAATTATGAATATTGTGGTAGAGGTTTAAATGGAATTTTTGCAAATAAAGCTAATCTTTTTAATTTAAAATTTTTAAAAATGTTTTTTGATATTATAAATTTCTACAAAAAGTGTGATCAAATTAAAAGTTTAAATGAAGAGATTACTCTTGGTGAATTTCTTGAAAAAAATAAATGGTCAAAAAATTTTATTAATTTTCATCTAATCCCAATGGTTTCTGCTATCTGGTCAATGCCCCCAGTAGAAGCAAATCAAATGCCAATTAAATTTTTTTTAAAATTTTTTCAAAATCATGGACTTTTTAAATTAAAAAATAGACCACAATGGTACACAGTCACCAACAGAAGTAGAACTTATGTAGAGAAAGTATTAACTCAAATAAGTGGAGAATATTTTAAAAATTATAAGATTAGTTCGATAAAAAGAAATAAAATTGGTGTTCAAGTATATTACGGTGCTAGTAACGAATTTTTTGACTATGATAAAGTTGTCATTGCTACTCATGCAGACGATGCATTGAAAATTTTGAGTGAGCCGACTGAGGATGAAAAAAAAATACTTTCAAATTTTAAATATAAATCCAATCTAGCAGTAATACATACTGACGATGTATGTATGCCAAACAATAAAAAAGTTTGGTCTTCATGGAATTCCTCAGTTGATAAATCAGATATTAGTAAGACATCATTAACTTATTGGTTGAACTTATTACAAAATCTGAAGACAGAAAAAAATATTTTCTTAACCTTAAATCCTTTTTTTGAAATAGATCAAAAGAAAATCCTACAAAAAGTTACTTTTACCCATCCTTATTTTGATCAAGATGCTTTGAATAATCAAAAATTATTAAAAGAAATACAAAATAAAAGAAATGTATTGTTTTGTGGAAGTTATTTTGGTTACGGTTTTCATGAAGATGGAATAAAATCATCCATTAATATGATTGAAAACCTAAATGATTAAAAATTCCAATATTTACGAAGGTAAAGTAATTCATAAAAGATTTAAGCCAAAATATCACTTTTTTAAATACAACGTTTTCTCACTCTTTTTAGATCTTGATGAAATTAATTTGATACAAAAAAAAATTAAAATTTTTTCTAACAATAATTTTAATATTTTAAGTTTTTATGACAAAGATCACGGACCTAGAGATGGTAGTGATTTAAAAGCCTGGGTAATAGAAAATTTAAAATCAAACAACATTCAATTTGAAAACATAAAGGTAAAATTGCTTTGTTATCCTAGAATATTTGGTTACGTATTTAATCCATTAAGTATTTTTTTCGTTTATGATAATCATTCAAAAATTATAGCTATATTGTATGAAGTTAAAAATACATTTGGTGAGCAACATACTTATATATTTAAAGTCAACGACGAAAAAATAATTACAAATAGCTGCGAGAAGAAGTTTTTCGTTTCACCATTTATTGAAATGAAAAGTAAATACAATTTTAGAATCCTCAAACCTGAAAAAATGTTATCCGTAATAATTGATCAAAGTGATAAGGAAGGAAAATTGTTATATGCTTCACAAGATGGGGTTGCAAAAGAAATTAACAATAAAAATATGCTTATATCTTATATTTCTCACCCTTTAATGACCTTTAAAGTTATTGCCGCAATTCATTTTGAAGCATTAAAATTATGGTTAAAGGGAGTTAAGTTAGTTAAAAAAAACATAAAAATAAAAAATAATATTACGTTTGAAAAAAAATGAATTTTAATCTTTTGTCAGATAAAATCGTATTTAATTCTTTAAAACTAATAAAGCATGGATTTCTTGAAATTCAAAATCATGACAGCAAAATATATAAGTTTGGTAATGAGAGTGAACAATTAAGAGCAAAGATTAAAATTAACAAACCTGGTTTAACACTTCAAATAATAAAATCGGGAAGTGTAGGACTTGCAGAAGCATACATGCGAAATGAATTTGAAACAGATAATCTAACTAATCTAATAGAAATAACAGCTAAAAATATAAAAATTGTCTATAAATTTTCAGGTATTTTTGATTTATCAATGATTAATAAATTAAAGAGTATTTTCATAAAAAATAATAAGAGTAGAAGTAAGAAAAATATTTCAAAACATTATGATTTAGGAAATGATTTCTTTTCATTATGGTTGGATCCTTCACTTACTTATTCAAGTGCAATTTTTGAAAAACAAAAAGACGATTTATTTTCTGCTCAACTAAATAAATATAAAAAGCTTACAGAATTAATAAAGCCAAATGTAGGAAATAAAATTTTAGAAATTGGCTGTGGTTGGGGTGGCTTCGCTGAATATGTGGGTAAAAATTACGATGTAAAATTAGATTGTATAACAATTTCTAAAGAGCAATTTGAATTTTCAAAAAAAAGAATATTTGAAAAAGGATTGAATGAAAAAGTGAATATATTTTTGAAAGATTATAGAGATGTAAAAGACAAATATGACTCTATCGCATCTATAGAAATGATAGAAGCGGTTGGGCAAAATTATTTAGTCAATTATTTTAAAAGTATTAAAAAAAATCTATCTGAGAATGGAAGGGCCGCTATACAAGCGATAACAATCGATGATAGTTTATTTGACAGATATAAAACCAAAGAAGACTTTATACAAAAATACATATTTCCTGGAGGTTTTTTGCCATCAAAAAGAAAATTATATGATTTATCTAGTAGCAACGGTTTAGAAATTAAAAAATACGAGTCATATGGCTCTCACTATTCCAATACTTTAAAAATATGGAGAGATGAATTCCTAAAAAAATGGGAAGAGATTTCAAAACATGGATTTGATAATAAATTTAAACGTATGTGGCATTTTTATTTGTCATATTGTGAAGCTGGGTTTAAATCAAAGAATATAGATTTAATTCAATTTTCCATGCAAAATAAAATTTAGTATGATTAACAAAAAATTTTTTAAAGTATTTTTATTGATAATTTTCACAGGATTAATTACAAGCTGTATAAATAATCAATCTATGAAACCAGAAGATTTTAAAGATCAAAAACCAAGACTAATAATTGAAGAATATTTAAGCGGAAACGTCAAAGCTTGGGGTATACTACAAAATAGATCAGGTAAAGTTACAAGACAATTTTCAGCAGACCTAGACGGTAAGTGGGATGGCAAACAACTTATATTAGACGAAAAATTTATTTGGAATGATGGTGAAATACAAAATAGGCAATGGGTAATAGATAAAATTGATGAACATAATTACGAGGGAACTGCAGGCGATGTAGTTGGTAAGGCTAGGGGGTATTCATATGGCCCAGCATTTAAATTTGAGTATGTTTTGTTAGTTCCTGTGAAAGGAAAAAATATCAAAATTACTTTTGATGATTGGATATTTATGCAAGACGAAAGAGTAGCTATCAACAGAGCTAAGATGACAAAATTTGGAATTAAAGTTGCAGAGTTGACTGTGATGTTTGTTAAAGATTAATTTTATTTTTTTTGTAATTTAGTTAATTTCCGTATTAAATAAAAATATAATCGATCAGGTATTATTTTTAAAAATTTAAGGATCAAAGTTAATTCTTTTGGGTAGTGTATTTCAAAATTAGAACCATTAATAAGCCCATCATAAATTTTGTCTGCCGAGAATTCTGGAGTTTTTAGAAAAGGCATCTTAAAATCATTCTTATCAGTCATTGGTGTTTTGATAAAACCTGGAGAAACTAAACAAACCCTCACGCCATATCTTCCAAAATCAAAATGTAAACTTTCAGCAAGATTACTTAAAGCAGCTTTGGATGGTCCATAGCCACTTGAGTTAGGTAAGCCTTTGTATCCTGCAATCGAAGATACAATGGTAATAATACCTTTTCCTCTTTCTCGAAAATGAGTTTCAACTGCTTTTATACAATTTAATGTTCCAAAAAAATTTACTTTAAATACATTTTCAATTTGCTCTACATCAATTTCTTTTTCTTTTTTTGGATCCCAAGTTCCCGTAGAAAAAAAACAAATTTCGATGTCACCAAGTTCCTTTTTTATATTTTCAAAAACAGACTTACACTTTTCCTTATCATTTACATCAAGTGGAAAAGATTTAATATTTTGATGCTTATCTTCGATTTCTTTTAATAAATTTTCTCTTCTTGCAGAAATAGCAACTGTCCATCCATTATTAGCAAATTTTAACGCAAGTGCTTTGCCAATTCCTGTACTTCCGCCGGTGATCCAAATTACTTTTTTATTCATATTTAACTGCTGTATAGTACTTAAATGCTAAAAAATAAAATTTTATCTTTTATTCTCTTTGCAATTACAACGTTTTCAGCTTCATTTATTGGAGGTTTGGTTACTATAAATTTTAAAGAACCTTGGTATTCAAATTTATCTAAACCTCAATACAATCCACCAGATTGGATATTTGGGCCAGTATGGACATTACTTTATTTATTTATGACAATAGCCATATGGAATGCGTGGCATAAAAACACGAAAAATTTAAATATTGTATTTTTATATTTCATTCATCTTTTTTTTAATACAACTTGGAGTGTTGTTTTCTTTGGTTTCCATAATATTTCTTTAGCAATTTTAAATCTTGTTGTGTTAATTATATTTATTGTTTTATTGGTATTTAAATATAAGAATATAAGTCAATTAAGCATGTATTTGATGATTCCATATTTGTTATGGTGTTGTTTTGCATTGCTTTTAAATATAAACATTTTTTTGATAAACTAATATGGATGATGTTGTAATAGTAGGTGGTGGTATAATTGGAGCTGCAACTGCATACTTTATGTCCAAAGAAGGCAGAAAAGTAAAAGTCATTGAAAGGGATCCAACTTATAAAACTGCGTCATTCCCATTATCACTTGGTGGATTTAGACGACAGTTTTTTCAAAAAGAAAATATTCTTTTAGGAAAATTTGCAAGGGAATTTATATTTCAAATACCAGAATTATTAAAAACTGAAAAAAATCCAAATCCAACAGCTAGCATGGTGCCTAATGGATACCTTCTAATGTTTGGACCAGATCATGCAGAAGAGCAATACAGAGCTTTAGAAAATCATAAAGAATGTGAAGCGGGTACAAAAAATATTAAAGGTTCTGAATTGAAAAAATATTTTCCTTACATTAATGAGGAAGGAATTGAAACTGCAACATTTACTGATAACAAGAGCGAGGGATGGATTGATCCATTTTTATTTCATAGCGCATTAAAGCATAAAGCAATTGATCTTGGGGCAGAATTCATTAAGGGAGAAGTTAAGAGCCTATCTGAAATTAATGCAAAGACAATTATTTCTGCAGCTGGGTGTTGGACTAAAGAACTACTTGAAGATATTCCTGTAGTACCTCAAAAACATACAGTCTTTAGAGTTAAATGTCCTAAACATATTCCAGAGATGCCATTATCCGGAGATCTAACAACAGGAGTATATTGGCGACCAGAAGGAAAAGAATATTTAGCAGGTTCTCCAATTTCAGTATTTGATGCAGAAGATCTTGAACCTGCATGGAATGATTTTGAAGAATTAGTTTGGCCTGCTCTTGCAAAAAGAATACCAGCATTTGAAGAACTAAAGTTAACAGGTGGATGGGCTGGATATTATGATTGTAACAAATTAGATAATAATGCTGTAGTTGGAAAACATCCAAAATATGAAAATGTTTACATGGCCTCAGGATTTACCGGCAGAGGTTTAATGCAAGCACCAGGAATTGGTAGAGCTCTAACTGAATTAATAACTACAGGCAATTATCAAACTATAGATATTAGTGTTTTTGCAGTCGAAAGAGTATTAAATAGCTCAGCAAGACCCGAGCCCTACGTCTTATAATTTTTTTACGTAAACTCCCATCATCCCATTAAAAAAAGATACAGCAATTATAAGAATTTGACCTTTTAGTGAGTAAAAATCAAATGATGGATAAAAACTGATAGCTATACTCAAAAAAATATAGGTTAATAAAAAGGGTCTATAAAACTTCTTTAAAAATTTCATAAAAATTCTAATTAAATTTTTACAAGCATTTTTCCTATGTTTTTACCTTCTAATAAATCAATGAATGATTTTGGCGTATTTTCTATACCTTCGTAAACAGTTTCTTTAAATTTAATTTTATCTTCTAATAACCATTTAGTCATATCGGTTTCAAACTGTTCTCTATCATTTTCATGATCAAAAATTATAAAACCTTTAATAGTTAGTCTTTTTACAAGAACATGAGCCATATTTTTTAAACCAGAGCCAGGATTAGTTGCATTCATTTGGGATATCCTTCCACAAATTACAATCCTTCCAAAGTTCTTCATTTGAAAAATAGCTGACTCTAAGAAATCACCACCTACATTATCAAAATATAAATCAAATCCTTCAGGACAAACTTCTTTAAGATGCAAAACAAGATTTTCAATTTTTTTATAGTTAAACGCATGATCAATTTTTAAATCATTTTTTAACCATTTAACTTTTTCATCTGATCCTGTACTTGCAATTACTTTACAACCCATATTTTTTGCAATTTGACAAACAGTAGATCCAACACTACCTCCAGCTGAAGAAACAAGGATTGTTTGACCTGGTTTTAATTCACCATGTTTAAAAAGTCCTATATAAGCTGTATGACCTGTCATTCCAAGTGGACCTAGATATGTTTGTATAGGAATATTCATTGGCTCAATTTTTTTTAGATCATTGGAATTACAAACAAAGTAATCTCTCATTCCAAAATTACTAAAAACAATATCTCCTTCTTTAAAATTTTTGTCTTTAGATTCTTTAACTATTCCTAACGCATAACCTTCCATCTCTTCACCAATATTAAAAGGTGGTTTATAGTTTTTTCTTTCAGTCATCCTTGCCCTCATATAAGGATCAACTGAAATCCATAAATTTAAAACCAATATATTGTTCTTGGCATCTAAAGATATCTCTTTTATTTTTATTTCAAAGTCAGTTTCTTTTGGCAAACCTGTAGGGATATAGTTTTTTAAAGCTACGAATTTGCTTGTTACAGGCATTAATTATGATCCCCAAATAATATCAAGTATTCTCTCTCTTTTGCATGCTTTCTTATATTTTAAATAATTTTCTAAATATACTTGATAGTAATCTTGATGTTTATCCTCTGCTTTGTAAAAAATCTCAAATTCTTTAACATATGTGACTACCTTCTTTTTAAATTTCTTTTCTAATCTTTTTATATCTTTCTCAATTAAATCTTTCTGATAATCGTTTTCATAAAATGCTACAGATCTGTAGCTGTATCCTTTATCGCAAAACTGGCCATAAGCATCAAATGGATCAATATTAAGCCAGAAGTTTTTTAAGAGTTCTTTATAGGATATTTTCTCTTTGTCATAAATTATTTCAACAACCTCAAAATGACCAGTATCTCCATAGGTGACTTCTCTATATGTTGGATTTGCAGTGATCCCTCCTGAGTAACCTGATATAACTTCTTCTACACCTTCCAACATTTCAAAAGATTCTTCCATGCACCAGAAGCAACCTCCTGCAAAATACGCTTTATCTTTTGAATGAGAGAATGATGTCGATACAAGAAATAATAGTAAAAAGTAGTAAAATAACCTCATATCTAAAATATATAATAATGAGGGTTTAAATCTATGGTATTAAAGGTAGCTACTTATTTAAGTAGCATACCTTTAATAAATCTATTTTATTTTTTTTGATATTTAGCAGCTTCTTCTGATCCACTAGTTGCAGACCCTTTACTGTAAGAATGCGCACCCATTCCTGCTAATTGGCCATCTTTTACGATCAAATATTGATTTCTAATTTCTTTTCCTTCAAAGAAACATTCCAATATTTCTCTAACACCATCTGCATATCTTGCTTGAGCAGATAAAGATGTACCAGAAGTGTGAGGTGTCATTCCATGATTTGGCATTGTTCTCCATACATGGTCGTTTGGAGCAGGCTGTGGAAACCATACATCACCTGCGTAACCACTTAGCTGTCCACTTTTTAGGGCTTTAGCTATTGCATCTCGATTACAAATTTTACCTCTTGCAGTGTTAACTATGTATGCTCCTTTTTTCATTTTACTTATCATTTCATCATCAAACAAATTTTCAGTTTCAGGATGAAGTGGGCAATTAATTGTAACAACGTCGCAAACTTTTACCATAGACTCCACTGATTCATGAAAAGTTAAGTTTAGTTCTTTTTCAACACTGTCAGGTAATTTATGTCTGTCAAAATAGTGCAAATGAACATCAAATGGTTTCATTTTTCTAAGTGCATCTAATCCGATCCTTCCAGCAGCAACGGTTCCTATATGCATTCCTTCAACGTCATAACTTCTTTGAACAGCATCTGCAATATTCCATCCACCTTCATTAACTATTCTATGTTGATTGTGATAATCTCTAACCATTGAAACAATCATCATTACTATGTGTTCAGCAACTGATCTAGAATTACAGAAAGTTACTTCAACAACATCAATTTTATTATCCATTGCTGCTTGTAAATCAACGTGATCAGAACCTATTCCTGCTGTTATTGCCATCTTAAGGTTTTTAGCTTTAGCGATTCTTTCTTTAGTTAAATAATAAGGGAAAAATGGTTGAGAGATAACAATGTCAGCATCAACAATATGTTTATCCGCTTCGCATCCATCTCCATCTTTACTGTTAGTAACAACCAATTCGTGTCCATTACTCTCTAAAAACTTTCTCAAACCAAGTTCACCTGAAACACAACCAAGTAATTGGCCTGGTGTAAAATCTCTTCCTTTAGGCGATGGCAATGTCATTCCATCTGGATATTTCTCTAATTTTGGTAAATCCGACAGAGGATAAGATTTAGGCATTCCTCCTTTTGGATCATCATACAATACACAAAGTACTTTCATTTTTACTCCTATTACTAGCTTCTCTAAGCTGAATTATTAATTATTATTTGAAAAGACTAGCACAAGTTAAATAGGACTAGCAAACAAATTGTGTTTATTTTGGGTAATTCCTTTTAGCAATAAATTTGTTCAAGATTATGCCAAAAACTATCACAATAATTGATCCGCTTATAACTGGGGAAATTAAATATTCAAATGAAACTGACCCCATGATCACAATTATAGGATTTCCTCCTGCAGGAGGGTGGGTTACATTAAGAATAATCATTAATCCGACACCTATTCCAACAGCAACAGGTATAATAATATATATCGGAAGTGGAACGAAATTCACAAATATCACACCAACAAGTGAAGTTAAAAAATGACCAAAAAATATATTTTTAGGTTTTGCAAAAGGACTTTCTGGATACCCATAAAGCAAAACCATTGTAGAACCAAAGGAAGCAATCAAAAATAATCCATAAGGTGTTTTATAAGTAAGCAATGACAAAACCCCAATTGTCATAGTAGAAAATATTGCAGCGATAGCAGGTTTTTTAATATCTAAATTATTCATCAATGCTGAGTTTCTTAATTGCAATTAATGGCATTAATACACAGTTTTTTCTAGATATATTTTTTTTATTAAACAATTTATTAAATTTATTTAGACTTTTTGGCAAAGGTTTAATTTCATTTTCAAAATAATCGATAAGATTTTTTAATAAATAATTAATTTTATTTTTACTTTTTTTGATAAGTTTATGAGATATTAAGCTTGCAGAAGCTTGACAGTAAACACAGGATTTTGTCTGATACCCAATATCTTGTATTATATTTTTCTTAATATTAACTCTCATTTCAATTATATCGCCACAAGTTTTATTTTTATATTTCGATCTATGAGTGTAATCTTTCAATATTTTATTATTAGTCGTGTCGGATGCAATTTTTATTATATCTAAATCCATATTTATTTAATAATATCACTAAAAATTTATAAAAAATAAATTAATTTATGCCTGATTTAAAAAATCCTAAAGTAGCTATTCCAATTGTTTTATTTGCAGGCATACTTTGGTCATTTGGACCATATGTTGTAAGACATATAGACCAACCCGAAACTGTCCCTTGGCAATACTTGTTTGCAAGAGGCATTGTTATTTTTTTATTGCTGAATGTTTACTTATTTCTGGAAGAAGGAATTTCATTTTATAAAAATTATTTTAAAATTGGGATATCTGGAATTATAGGTGGTGTCGGTTTAGGAACAGCAATGATAACTTTTATTTGGTCAATTACTAACACGACAGCAGCAGTAACTTTATTATGTTTAGCTGCAATGCCTTTTATAACCGCGCTACTTGGTTTTCTATTTTTGAAAGAAAAAATTTCAATCACAGTTTGGATATCAATTTTAGTCGCTGCATTTGGTATAATAGTAATGGCCTACGGTAATACCGAAGAAAATTCTTTAATGGGTTTAATTTTTGGATTAGTATCTGCACTAGGTTTTTCAATTTTTTCAGTAAGTCTGAGATGGAGAAAACAAACTCCTAAGTTCACAACTGTTGCTATAGCAGGATTATTTTGTTTTTTATTTTCAACAGTTATGCTTTTAAATAACGATGCAAATTTCTTATCTTCAAATAAAAATGAAGCATTATTTGCCACTCATGGAACACTTGTGTGCATGGGCTTAATTCTTTATTCAATTGGGTCTAAACATATTCCTGCAGCTGATTTAACGCTATTGTCTTTGACTGAAGTAATAGGAGGAATATTTTGGGTTTGGCTGCCATGGCTTGGAATAAATGAAATTCCTTCAACTAATACAATTATTGGTGGCTTCTTTATTTTTTTAGCTATTTTTTATTATAGTATGATAATGCAATCTAATAGAAGATTTATTGGATTAAATTAATTTTACATGGTTCAAAATAATAAGATTGTTAATAGTTGGAATGAATGGGATCCATTAAAACATGTAATTGTTGGAAGAGCAGATGGTACTTGTATTCCAGCACCTGAACCTGCTTTAGATGCTAAAGTTCCAGAAGACTCTGATATGCGAGGAACTTATGGTCCAAGAACTAAGGACACTGTCGATAAAGCTAATGAACTATTAGATAACTTTTCAAATTTGCTTGAAAAAAGGGGAATAAAAGTTGATAGACCAACACCTTTAGATTTTAATCAACCAACATCAACTCCTGACTGGAAAGCCGAAACTATGTTTGGATGTATGCCGCCTCGAGATGTTTTGTTAACTGTGGGAAATGAAATATTAGAAGCCACAATGAGCTACAGGTGCAGATGGTTTGAGTACCTATGTTACAGACCATTATTAAAAGACTATTATAATAAAGATCCAAATATGAGACATGAGTCAGCGCCAAAACCCAGATTAACAGATGCCGATTATAGAAAAGATTATTTATCAGATAAAATTGGTGTAACTAAAAGACTTGAATGGACAGAAAATAAATACTTTGTCACAACCGAGGAAGAGCCATTATTTGATGCCGCAGATATTTTAAGATTTGGAAAGGATTTGGTTGTACAACACGGATTTACAACTAACTTAAAAGGAATTGATTGGATAAAAAGACATTTTAAGGATCATAGAGTTCATGCTGTAAATTTCCCAGGCGATCCTTATCCAATTCATATTGATGCAACCTTTACCCCAATTAAAGAAGGGTTAATTATTAATAATCCACAACGAAGACTTCCAAAAGAACAAAGAAAATTATTTGAAGATAATGGATGGGAAATTATTGATGCTGCACAACCTGCTCATAATACCCCACCACCACTTTGTTACTCTTCAGTATGGCTATCAATGAATGTTTTAGTTCTTGACCCTAAAACTGTATGCGTTGAAAAAAGTGAAAAATATCAAGCTGAACAGTTAGATAAATTGGGTATGGAAGTTATCCCTGTAGAATTGAGAGATGCATATGCTTTTGGTGGAGGCCTTCATTGTTGTACAGCCGATGTTTATAGAGAAGGTACTTTAAAAGATTATTTTCCAAAACAATAAAATGAACGCAAAAATTAATACAAAACGTAAAAGAGTAAAATTTGCTTCAGACAATGTGACAGGAGCTTGTCCAGAAGTTTTGGATGCAATTATCAAAGCAAATGATGGTATTGCTCCTCCGTATGGTAACGATGAAATTTCAGGTGTGTTACAAGAAAAATTTTCTAAAATTTTCGAAAAGGATGTAATTGTTTACCCCACAGCATCAGGAACTGCATCAAATGCTTTAGCACTTTCTGCTATTTCTCCATCATTTGGAAATATTTATTGCCATAAATTTTCTCATATCAATGTTGATGAGTGTGGAGCCCCTGAATTTTATACAGGTGGAGCAAAACTTGTTCCATTAAACGGTAAAGACGGTAAAATAACAGTTGATGAGCTAAATGATAATATTGGAGGGTTTGGAATTGTGCATCATACTCAACCATCTATTGTTAGCATAACTCAAGCAACAGAAACTGGTGAAGTTTATACTTTAGATCAAATTAGAAATATCTCTGAAATTGCACATAAAAAAAAATTAAAAGTACATATGGATGGTGCTAGGTTCGCTAATGCGCTTGTTTCACTTGATGTTACACCTGCAGAAATGACATGGAAATCAGGAATTGACATATTATCTTTTGGGGCAACGAAGAACGGATGTATAGCAGCTGAAGCAATTATTATATTTAATAAGGAATTAGTTGGCAATTTACCTTTTTTGTTAAAAAGATCCGGTCATTTATTGTCTAAAATGCGTTTTGTTTCTGCACAATTAGATGGATATATCTCAAATGATGTTTGGTTAAAAAATGCAAGACATGCAAATCTGATGGCAAAAAAATTAAGCGATGGTTTAGTTTCTAGTAATCAAGTTAAACTTGAATATCCAACTGAGGCAAACGAAGTTTTTGTTAAACTGCCAAAAAAGATGGTTGAGCATTTAAATTCAGAAGAATATATGATGAGCAATGAGGAATTAGGCGGTAAGACGGTTAGACTTGTTACAGCTTGGAATACCAAAAGTAGTGAAGTAGAAGAGTTTCTAAAAACTATATCTAATTAACTAGGATTTTCTTTTAAAAATTTAATATAGTTGATTACTTCATCAAATTTGTCATCAGGAATATCTTTATAAGTAGAATTAAATTTGTTTTTTACACATATTGCTACATGAGCATATGGATTTCTTCCTTTTGGATGATTTGGGTGATCAGGAAGTTGACCATCCAAATAATCGCCAGCTTCCTGAATAAATTTCCAGAGTTTACTTGTATTTTCCTTGTTCATACTGCTTCAAACTTTGTTTTATCTCAAAAAGTTCTAGGATTAATTAGATTAATTGAGATTCAACAAATTCCCAATCTATAAGATTATCAACAAATTTATCTAAATATTCAGGTCTTCTATTTCTATAATCAATGTAATATGAATGTTCCCAGACATCACAACCAAGTATTGGTTTTAAGTTATCAATTAAAGGATTAGCAGCATTAGCTGTTTTTGTAACGACCAATTTATCATTATTTAAAGATAACCAACACCAACCTGATCCAAATTGAGTCATACCTGCTTGTTTAAATTGATCTTTAAATTTTTCAACGCTTCCAAAATCTTCTACAATTTTTTTCTCAAGTTTTGACGGAATATTCCCACCACCTTTTGGCTTCATGCACTTCCAAAAAAGATTATGGTTCCAATGCTGGCTTGCATTATTAAATATTCCAGCTTTTGAGTTATCTTTTGAGCTTTTAACAATTATATCTTCCAATGACATTTCAGCCATGTCCGTATCTTTTATAAAATTGTTAAGATTTGTTATGTAGGTTTGATGATGTTTTCCATGATGTAATTCTAATGTTTCTTGTGACATTATTGGAGACAAAGCCTCATTAGAATAATCTAGTTTTGGTAATTCAAATGTCATAGTTATTTTTTATAATATTTTCTTGTAAATAAACTTAATTAAGTTGACGCAATTAAATACAAAATTAGTTTTCTAAAGCGTTTTCTTCTCTCATAAGAATAGGTCGACCATCTTGAGCAGTGTTTAAAGGTATAATCTTACCATTGTATCTTGCGCATAACGTAGGTGCACTTCTCACTTGTTCTCCCAAATTTACTTCTAAATCTGCTATAACTAATTCAACCCCTTTCAATATACTCAATATTTTCATTATTCCTCCGTTTTATGATGATGGCTTAAATATTAAACACAAGCCGTTATTACAATATCTCTTTCCTGTCGATCCAGGACCGTCTTCAAAGACATGTCCGTGATGAGCACCACATTTTGCACAATGGTATTCAATTCTTTTCATGCCAAAGCTGTAATCAACCTTAGTTTTAAAAGCTCCAGGAAGCGCCTCTGTAAATGATGGCCAACCAGTTCCACTATCAAATTTCGAGCTAGACTTAAATAGTTTAGCTCCACAATTTGCACAGTGATAAAAACCTTCTCTTTTCTCATAATTAAGAGGGCTTGAGAATGGTCGTTCGGTTGCTTCCTCAAACATTATTTTTTTTTGGGCTTCTGTTAAATTTTGATTAATTATTTTTTTGGTTTCAGCTAATGAAATTTTGTATGGAAAAATACTGTATAATAATGATCCAAATATAGATAATTTTATAAATTTTCTTTTGTTCATAACTTTCTTAATAGATCAATATTACTTTATTTGAATGAGATATTTTGACAGTTTCGATTTTAAATTGGTAGCTCCATAATTAATGAAGCTACCAGTTATATTATTGTCCAGGAGCTTTATAGCCACTTGATACTTTTGTTGCATGATTTGCAATTTCATTCATTGGTGTTTCCTCACAAATGGCGATATTTTTAAGTGCACCACTTCCCTCAGTAGCCATTTTTATAGCAGCCATTTGCTCAAATGTGCCATGAGTTTCAACTATAAAGTCATAGGGTCCTCTTAAATATGTGTAAGATTTCATTTCAGCACCAACACTTTCAGAACACTTTCTAGCAACCTCAGATCTGTCTGATCCTGGATCTTTTAAAAAGCCTGCGAATGCTTTCTCTGTAAAATTTCCCATTAAAAAAAATTTAGCCATAGATACCTCCTTGAAATGTATTATAGCACTTAAATAATTTTTTTTAATATTTTATTACTTTATAAAAAATTTATTCTCGTCCAATTTGTAATAATTGAGGTGGTTCAAATACTCCACTTTGTATTTCGCTGTTTGATATATTTATCATGGATTTGGCAACTATTTCTGCATTTATCGATTTATATTTTTTTAAATCTCCAACTAAAATCGGCGATATACATTTCATGGCGAAAATACCTATTTTTTCTCCCAATCTTTCCTCTATTCTTTTTCCAATTAAAAATGAAGGTCTAATTACAATAAATTTTTTAAAGTTTAGTTTTCTTAATTCTTCTTCAGCCATACCTTTATTTTTTAAATACAAATTTGTTTTTTTTGAACTGGCACCCAATGAAGAAATATAAGTAAAATTTTGTACACTATTATCGCTACAAATTTTTCCAATTGTTACAGGTAAATTGTATTCGGTGTTTATATAATCTTGTTTGTTAGGTGTTTTTTTTCTTGTAGTTCCAATGCAAAAAAAACAATCATCGCCTTTTATTTCTGATTTAATATTTTCTAATTTTGTAAAATCTGTTTGAACAACTTCTATTTTGGGATCAATTTTTGAAGTAGAAGATCTTACAAAAACCTTAATTTTTTTATATTTTTGATCATTAGTTAACAGTTTAAGTAATATTCCACCAATTAATCCAGTTGATCCGAATATTAATGCTGTTTTCATAATTTTGAACTTACACTAAATTTTCTTAAATTCGTTCAAATTATTTGGTTCATCTATTGGTTCAGTTGAAGGATTAAGTTCTATACCGGCTGGAGTAATTGTTTGAGGCATAGGTGCAAATTGTGAATCTGGGTTATCTCCAGATTCTCTAATTTGCATTCTATATATTCCAAATAAACCAATAAATGAATGAAATATAATTAAAAAAATAAAAAATCCATTTTCTCCTAAAAATTCCATAAATAATGAGCACATAAAAGGACCGCAAATTGCACCAAGACCAAAAACAAATTGTAATCCTGCTCCTGCTGCTACAAATTTTTCTTTTGGTATAAAATCATTTGTGTGTGCAAAAATTAATGCAAACATTGGTAGACTACAAAAAGAAAAACACATTATACAGATATAAAAAAATAATTTTGATGTAGCTAAACCTGCAGGCATATACATTTGACCCGAAGAAATAATCGCCAAAAAACAAAATAAAGCTGCTCCAAATGTTGTATAAATAATTACAATTCTTCTATCCAAAACATCTGATAATTTTCCAATTGGCCATTGAGATATAGCTCCAGATATCGCAAATAAAAATGTTACTATTGAAACTTCTAAAATACTAAAATTCATCGATGTAGCATAAACTGCAATCAATGAAAAAACAGCAGAATGTGATATTCCAATTAAAAACGAACTTACAACACCAAATGGTGATGATTTATAAACTTCCTTGAGTTTCATACCTGATATTTTTTTAAAGTTTGGAGCCTTTCTTTTTGTTAATAATATTGGAACAAGAGACAATGACATAAATAAAGATATCAATATAAAAGGTTGAAAGTTTTCTGGTTTACTAAAGTTTATGAAAAACATTCCAATCGCCATAGAGGCATACATAACAATCATATAGATTGATAAAACACTACCTCTATTCTTATTTGTAGATCTATCATTTAACCAGCTTTCAGCAATTGTATAAAGGCAAACCATGCTAAATCCAGAAATCATTCTAAGCACGAACCATGAAATAGGATTTACAAAAATAGAGTGTAACAAGACCACAATTGAAGTGACAGAAGCAAAAGCCGCGAATACTCTAATATGTCCAACTCTATGAATTAATGATTGTATAATTTTTGCTCCAATAAAATATCCAACAAAATATCCAGAAAACAAAAAACCTGTCGAGGATAGACCAAAATTTTCTTTAACTGCTCTAACACCTAAAAGAGTAGCTTGAAAACCATGAGCTAGCATTATAAATGCCATACCCATAAAAAGAGCCCAAGAGTTTTTAATAATTTTGTTCATAAAATTAGCGGTGTTTATGGGCGATCTAATTTTAAATCAAGACAAATTTGTGACAAAAAGAAAAATAATTTACTTAGAAGAAGATTTTAATTTTAGATAAGAGTGAACAGCTATAGTGAATATAATTACAAGTCCACCAACTATTGTCTCTAGACTAGGCTGTTCTTTTATAACTAACCAAACCCAAATGGGTCCTAAAATGGTCTCAAGAAGAAAAAAAAGATTCACTTCCTCGGCAGGTATAAATCTTGGAGCAATCGTCACCAAAACGAATGGTATTGCAACACACAAAATACACATTAAAGGTATATAAATCAGGTCTTTTTCAACTAACTCATAACTTTCAACAAAAAAGAGAGCAAATAGAGCTACTGTAAGCTTACCGATAACTGCTGAAGGTAGTAAATCTCTATCTTTTGCCGACCTGATTATTACCGCGTTGGTGGCGAGTCCAAAAGCTGTTGTTATACCCATAAGATCACCAAATAAGTTACCCATCTCTAGAGAGTCGTAGAATATATATATTACAGCTACTAAAGTAATAGCTATAGCTATCCAAGTCTTCTTATCGGGAACCTCTTTTAAAAATATTGCGCCAAGGATTGCCGAAAGCATGGGTGCCATTGCAATCATTATTAATGTATTTGCTACATTTGTATTTTGGATTGAAATTATAA
This sequence comes from uncultured Pelagibacteraceae bacterium, assembly GCA_902617415.1. Classification (GTDB taxonomy): domain Bacteria; phylum Pseudomonadota; class Alphaproteobacteria; order Pelagibacterales; family Pelagibacteraceae; genus Pelagibacter. Next base: position 299,383 of record CACMWQ010000001.1, read on the forward strand.
ATGTGATGTTACAAATCGAAAAACTTATAATATAAAAAATACCAGCATAACCAACATTCAAAAATGCTTTAATAAAGTTTTTTTTATAAAATATAAGAAGTCCAATTAATACAGCTACAAATGGTATCGCACCTCTATAAAACAATAATCCCCAAGTATCTATAGAAGATAATCTTATAAAAAGTGAATCTGGTGTGATAAACATCACAGCTATAAATGCAAGAGATGATCCTTTTTGCTGATTTGATAAGTTTTTCAACTATAAACCTTTCCAAAAAGTCTTAGCCAAGTTTATCTGAGATAAATCAAAGTATGTTTTTATACCTGTTGGTGATGTTACATTTATATCTCCATTTAACTTTCCATCAATAAAGTCTATTCCTGCAAAGTAAATTCCGTCTTTCTTAATTTTTTTTGCAATTATATTTGAAATTTTTAGCTCTTTATTACTTAAAAATGCGATTTTAGGTTTTGCACCTTTGCTCATATTGCTCAATATTGATCCTGATTTTGGAACTCTAGATATAGCTCCGCAAACCTTACCATTTATAATAAAAACTCTTTTATCTCCAAACTTAATTTTATTTAAAAATTTTTGACACATAATGTGACCGTGTTTTTTCAATATTTGCTTTATTTTAAGTAAATTAAGCTTCCCTGAAATAAGATTTATATCATTACCACCATAGCTATGAATAGGTTTAATTATTATCTTTTTATGTTTTTTGAAAAATTTTTTAATTTCAATCAAATCTTTAGTAAATATTGTATCCGCCATATAGTTTTTAAAATTTAAAGAATAAAATTTTTCTGAAATATTTCTTACTGAAGTAGGATCATTAATAATTTTTGTTTTATCTTTGATTCTATCTAGCATTAATGTTGTAGAAATATATTCCAAGTTAAAAGGTGGATCCTGTCGGATTAAAATATATTTTGCAAAGGATAAGTCTAATTTTGATTTTTTTATAATTTTATAAAATTTCTTTTTTGAATAATCAATTTTAATAAAATATCCTTCACTTACAGTTTTTCCTCTTATATTCGATAAATTTTCTGGATAATAATAAAATAAATTATAACCCTTGTTTTGAGCTTCGTGAGCTAAAAAAATAGTAGTATCTGTTTTGATATTTATTTTTTTTAAATTATCACCTTGTATAGCAACAATTTTATTGGTCATATAAATCATTCAAATTTTCGGAATTTGAATACTTACTTATTATATTATCAGCATTTGTTTTTTTACTTTTTACAATTTTTTCTAAGTGATCTAAAAACTTTACTTCACTTAATTTTTTTCTATTTAAAAAGTCTCTCTTTTTTAATCCTGATTTTGATATGTCTAATAGTCTCTCTGCCCAATACGAAATATCCTTGCCCATCAAATTAGTTTTCAAGCCGTTTTTAGGGGCATTTTTATAAGCTGAAAGCACTTCATTAGCTTCCCAATTTTTAATTAAATCCAAAGCTTCTTCAAGATTTCCATAAAGTAATCCAGTAAATAGGGCAGGACCAGCACATAAACACTCCCATCCACACGCATCCATTGATCTTAATTCGATATATTGTTTTAATCTGTTCTCTGTAAATATTGTTCCTAAATGTGTATCAAGATCATTAGTACTAGGAATTTTATTTCCAATTTCTTTAATTTCTCCATTCATAAAGTTTTTAAATAAATATTTTTTTCCAGATATATAATTACCTTCACTCTGTAAAAATAAGATTGGATAATTCATAATATAATCTGCATATTTTTCAAAATTTACATCTTTTAAAAAAAACTCAGGCAATCCACCTCTAGATGTTTCTTGCCAAACTTTAGATCTGTAAGATAAGTATCCACTATTACTTTTTTCAACTATTGAGGAATTTGCAAAAAGTCCGATAGATATTGGAACTAAATTATTTGCTAACTTAAATTTTTTTATAAAATCTTCTTCTGAGGTATAATCTAAATTTAATTGCGTACCTGCAGTTTTATACATCATATCCAAACTTAGTTTTCCTCCAACAGGCATATCTTTGGTCATAACCACATACCTTTTTTTTGGATTATTAGGTATATCCTCAAGTTTAGATATAGGGTCATATCCAGCGCTTACTATTTTAAAATCTAATTTTTCAATTACCTGATTTAACTCAAATAAATATTCATGAGACTCAGCACAAGCTTCGTGAATATTATTTAATTTTGCTCCAGATAACTCTATTTGATTACCAGGCTCTAAAGTAATACTTTTACCATTCTTAGTTAACGCTATTGGATTTTTTTCCTCAAAAATAGGTTTCCAGCCAAACTCATATAAATTTTCAAACATTTTCTTGATTTTGGAATAATCAATTCTCGTATTTGTTTTTTTATCAAAAATAAATTTTTCATGCTCAACTCCAATCTTTAAATTAGATTTATCCTTTGAGCCTGACTTAAAATGTTCTATTATTTGTTCCTTTGTCTCTATCATTAGCTTATATTGTTTCTTTTTAGATAATCTTCAATTTCCTTTATATTACTTAATTTGTTAGAGCAAGTTTGATTTTTACATATAACAATTTTTGCCTCTTTTACTTCATTATCTAGATATTTAAATGTAGCTCTAGTAAAAAATTTTTTTTGCAAATACTTTTTTATATTAGGATCTAAATTTTGCTTTCCATGAATTGTAAAAGATATACTTTCATTACAAATATCCAATGATTTTACAAAACTAAACATTTGTGCAAAGTTTGAGTTTAAAACTTGGTGGAAACTCTTTTTTAAAATATCAATTTTTTCAAACCATATTTTATCGCTAGTTATAATATATATTTTATTACATAAGTTTAAATATACGCTATTTCCATTTGGTATATTATTATCATTTAGATCTACTGGTTGAACAAATAGGTCGTTATCTAATATTTTATTTTTTTGCATTAATCCTGATTTTTTATCAAAGAAGTATTCCCAGGTTTTTATTAAAATATCTTTTGCTTTTTCGATGTATTTAACGTCACCATCTAATTCATAAATAGTTATCAAAAGACTAGCATAGTATACGTAATCTTCCAAAAAAGCGTCAATCTCCGTGTCTTGATAGCAATGGAAAATTTTATCTGACAAATATTTTTCCAATATCTTTATACTAACAAGAGTATTTTGTTTTAGTTCTTCGTTATCAGTTACTAGCGATGAAAGAAGGAGTGTTTCTAATAAAAAACAATTTTGGTCAATTTGAGATTTATCATCAAATAATGGTTTAGAACGTTTATTTCTTTGATCTAATAACGTTTTTTCTGCGTTTGAAATTTCTTTAATCTCATCATTGGAAAGTTTATTATGAGTTTCTGTTAAAATATTATTACCTTCAAAATTTCCCTCTTCAGTCAAATTATATTTTTTTGCAAATAAATTAAATTTAGGACCCAGAGTATTTTTAAGTTCTGCATAATTCCATACATAATATTTTCCTTCAACACCATCGCTATCGGCATCATACGCAGACCCATAAAGACCAAAATCATTTTTAAATTCTGAATTGATAAAATTTATGCTTTGCTCTAACTTTCCTTTATAATAAAGATTATTAGTTTTTTGAAAGAACTTATTTAACAATCCTATATATTGAATATTATCATAAAGCATTTTTTCGAAGTGAGGGATGATCCAATTTTCATCAACAGTGTATCTTGCTATACCTCCAGCTAGATGATCATACATTCCTTTTGAAGAAATATTGTAAAGTAAAGTTTCAACAGGTTTAAAGTATTCTTCTTTTCCTGTTTTTAAATAAAAATAAAACATTGCATCAAATAAATAAAATTGGGGAAACTTAGGAGCTCCCTTGAAACTTCCATTATCTTTATCAAGGTGCTGTATAATTTTTTCTAAAAACGGTTCTAAAGGTTGATTTAATACTGCTGATCTTTGATTAATTTTACCAAATATTTCTTGCATTTGGGGCGCTTGATTAAGAATTTTCTCTCTATTCTTATTATATACGTCAGAGACATTATTTAGAACTTTTTGAAAATCTGGTCTTCCATGCATTTCTTTTGGTGGGAAATAAGTTCCACCAGTAAAAGGAACTCCATTTTCATCAAGAAACATCGATAAAGGCCAACCTCCTTGGGTTCCTGTTAAAATAGATAAACTTCTTTGAAAAACATAATCTAAATCAGGTCTTTCTTCTCTATCAACTTTAATATTTATAAATTTTTCATTCATTATTTTAGCTGTTTGATCATCTTCAAAACTTTCATGAGCCATCACATGACACCAATGACAGCTCGCATATCCAACACTAAGAAATATTGGTTTTTTTTCTTTTTTTGCCTGTTCTAAACTTTCTTTATTCCAAGCAAACCAATTTACAGGATTGTCTTTATGCTGCTTTAAATACGGACTTTTCTCTTCCTTGAGTTTGTTAGTCATGTTTTTTTTAAAAATTAGTGATGATAAAAAGGTTTTCTATCAAATATTTTTTTCACCATTGGTTCAAACTCCTCTAAAGACATAGATTTGTAATTAGGATCAAAAGAAGACTGGTCATATTTTTCACAAAAATCAACTGTATCTTGATAATATTTGTGATCTTTGAATTTATCCCTAGCGTTTCTATCTCCTCCTAAATGATGAGCACTGTAATAGGTTTGAAAAAGACCATGATGAAGTATTATCCAATATGTTTTTTCTGAAACATATGGTCTGATTATTGAAGCCGCATATTGAGAATGATTCATAGGCGCTAAGTCATCTCCTATGTCATGAAGTAAAGTTGCTACAACCATCTCTTCACTTTCTCCATTTTTGTACGCTCTTGTTGCTGCTTGCAAAGAATGTTCTAATCTAGTTATTTGATAACCTTCAAGAGTAGTAGTTTGACTTGCAAGATACTTAAGCAATCTATCTGCTGTTTTACGCTCAAAATTTTTTTCATACTTTTCTAATAATTCATAATCTTCTTTTGAGCCATTTTTCATTTGAGTAAAATTTACTTTTTTCATTAATTACTCGACCCAGTACTTAATAATGATAATTGTGTAACTTTATCTTCTCCAAGTTCATCAATTATTTTTACTGGATAATCACCAGTAAAATGATGATCAGTTAATTGTGGATAAGCATCATTTCTCTTATCAAAACCCATTCCTCGATATAAGCCATCTAAAGTTAAAAATTTAAGTGATTTTGCTTTTATAAATTCTTTTATTTCATCTACTGATTTGTTTGCTGCTAATAGTTCCTTTTTAGTAGGCGTATCAACTCCATAAAAATCTGGATATTTTATTTCTGGACTAGCTATCCTCACATGTATTTCTTTAGCGCCATTATCATATAACATTTTTACAATTTTTGATGAAGTAGTCCCTCTAACTAAAGAGTCGTCAACTAAAATTATTTTTTTATTTTTTATAACTGAAACATTTGCATTTAATTTTAATTTAACTCCTAAACTTCTAATCTGTTGTGATGGCTCTATAAAAGTTCGACCAACATAATGATTTCTTATTAAACCTAAATCAAAATTTATTTTTTTTTCTTCAGCGTAACCTAATGCAGCTGCATTACCAGAATCTGGTACTGGCACAACCAAATCAGCATCTAAATCATCTTCTTTTGCTAATTCAGCTCCAAATCTTTTACGATATTCGTAGGCTGTTTTGCCATTTAAAATACTATCTGGTCTTGAAAAATAAATATATTCAAATACACATGGTCTCACTTTTTTTTGAGGAAATGGCTTAATACTTTTTAATTCATCATTTTCTACATAAACAATTTCACCATTTTCAACATCTCTAACAAACTTTGCACCAATAATATCAAAAGCACAGGTTTCAGACGCAAAAACATAAGAGTTTTTTAATTTTCCAATAACTAGAGGTCTAATTCCGTAAGGATCTCTTACCCCAATAAGAATATTTTGTGTCATCATAACTAATGCATACCCCCCTTGAATTTGAAATAAAGCATCAATAACTTTATCAATTGCCTTGGGTCTTTTTGATTTGGCTATAAGTTTTACTATCGTTTCTGTATCTGATGTTGTGTAAAAAATTGAGCCTTCTTCAACCATTTTATTTCTAAGAGTTATTGCATTTGTAAGATTACCGTTATGTGCAACACCAATTCCACCTGAATTAGTATCAGCAAAGAATGGTTGCACATTTCTCAAAGCAGTTCCTCCAGTTGTAGAATATCTGTTATGACCTATAGCGTAATTTCCTGGCAATTTTTTTAAAACTTTTTCATCATTAAAGTTATCACCAACAAGACCAAACCTTTTTTCGGAGTGATATTTTTCACCATCAAATGATACAATTCCACAACCTTCTTGACCTCTATGCTGTAACGCATGAAGTCCTAAAGCAGTTAGTGTCGATGCTTCTGGTGTATTACTTATTCCAAAGACTGCACATTCCTCTTTTAATTTAGGATTATACATCTTGAACTTTTTCCTTAGCATCTTCATATTGTTTTTGATTTGGAAATACCTTTATAAGATAGATACTACCTTTTTCAACCCAAGGAAATGTTAACGAATCTTTCAAATTTAATGGCCATTTTTTGCTATCATAGATAACGTCTATAGCTGTAAATAAACAAACAATTAAAATGTAGCTTTTAGCGATTCCAAAGAAAAAGCCAAAAACTTTATCAACTGAACCTAATCCAGTATAAGTAATAACTTTACTTATTGCTTTATTTGCTAAAAGAATAAGAAATATTATTAAGATAAACAATATTACACCAACAATTATATTAAGAACATATTCACTGTCTAAAATACCATCAAAAAAAGGTTTTACTTTTGGAAACAAATAAATTGTTAAAATATAAGCCAATACCCATTTAGCGGCTGATAATAAACTTAAAACGAAACCTTTTCTAGATCCTTGAATTAAAAAATAAATTGTTAATACAAAAAAAATATAATCAAATAATGTTACTTGTAATAAAAAATCCTGAATAGCCTCTATCATTTATTGAATGGTTTTATTTTAAGAAGTAAAGAGGGCAAAAGTGTTAAAACAGAAACCATTGCAAGCAACATAGCAATACCTGTGAAAACACCAAAATAAATTGTAGGTATAAAATTAGACATAACCAAAATTGAAAATCCAAAAACTATTGTTATTGATGTATTTAAAATTGCTTTACCAACAGTTGAATGACAGAGTTTTAATGTTTTATTATAATTTTTTAACTTTGCATACTCCTCTTTAAATCTATAAATATAATGAATACTATTATCTACAGCTATACCTATAGTTATGGCAGCTATTGTTATTGTCATCATATCAAGTGGAATTCCCAACAATCCTATCAATCCTAATATAAAAAAAGCTGCTATAAAATTTGGAACAACACCTATTAAAGCTAATTTTAAATTTTTGAAAAGAATTATAAACATTATAAAAATTCCAAGCATAACAAATCCAAGTGTTAAAATTTGAGATTTAAATAAACTTTGTAAAAGATTATTAAACAAAATTAATACTCCACCCAATTTATACTCACCCTTTTCTAAATTTAATTTATTTTCAAAATCTGAATTTATTTTAATAAGTAAATCATTTCTCCTCAGATTATCTAATGAGTCCTTTATTCTTAAGCTAATTCTAGCCTCAGAGTCTTTTATAGATATATATGGATCAACAATTTCTTTTTTTATGTTATCTGGAATCTTAGTATATAATACGCCCATTTCTAGAGAGCCAAGTTCTTTATTATTATTTAATTGAGTAGCAACATCAATTATTGATGAAAAAGAGAGAACTTTTCCAACTGGTTTTAAAGAATCCAAATAATTATGAACCTTTTTTATTTTATCAATTTTGTCTTTAGTAAACCAATATTTTTCGTCATTCTCATCTTCATCTCCCCAATCATCTTCGTCATCTTCTGATTTTTGTTCAGCTTCATCTTGTTTCGGAAATTTTAAAATAACTTCAAGTGGTGTTGTGCCACCCAACTTTTCATCAATGAGCTTCATTCCTTTATAAATTTCAGTATTTTTATCAAAATAATTTATAAAACTATTTTCAACTTCAAGCTTTGAAATTCCTAATATACTTAGAAATATAATTATTAAGGTTGTTCCAAATATAGTATTTTGGTTTGAAACTGAAATGCTACTAAAAAAGTTAGTTATGGTGGTACCTCTTTCCTCTTTTAAAGAAACTTTATTAAAATTAATTAAATTAATTAACGTCGGCAATAGACTAAAAGTAATAAGAAATGAAATTATAAGACCAAAAGTCATCATAAACCCAAAATCTATTATTGGTTTTATTTCGCTGAATATCAGAGACAAGAAAGCAAATATAGTTGTTAAAGCTGTATACAAAATAGGCCAAAACATTTTACTCGTTGTTAAAGAAATAATTTTAAATTTATTTAACTTCGGAAATTGTTTTGAAAGTTGAAGATATCTTGTGCTGATATGAATGTTCATGGCCATTGTTAATATCAACATTAAAGCTATAAAATTAGATGATATAACGGTAACTTTCCATCCTAAGAGACCAAGAAGACCTGTCATTATTATAACTGAAAAAAAACAACTACTTATGGGTACAATTATCCATATCAATCTTCTAAATACATACCAAAGTGTTGCAACTATAAATAAAAAAACCCCAAGTCCAAAAACAATAATATCATTTTTTATAAATGTCATCATATCATCAGCAATCATAGGAATACCACCTAAATGAATTTTGCTTATTGAACTAAAATTTTTTATTACTTGTCTTATTTCTAAAATATTTTGATGATTTTGTTTTTTTAATTTATCTTTATATATCTCTTCATCTTTTTTACTTTTAAAGTCTTTTATTTTATCTTTAGACTTTAAATAAACTATTATGCCAGATGTTTTACCATCTTCACTGATTACGAAATTTCTGAAAACAGGACTGTTCAATATTTCATTAAATCCTCTTTCTTTATCAATACCTTCTGAGCTAAGTGTAGAATAGTTTTGCAGTCTATCTATTAGTGGTTCATCAGAGCTGTTTAGTAAAGGAATATCTAACAGGGTGATTACACTATGCACCCAAGTGAGTTTTTGAATTTCTTTTTTTAATTTTATAAGGTTTTTGATAGAATTTTCTTCTATCATTCTCCCTTTTGGAGTGTAAGTAAGAACTAAAAATTCTTTAGCACCGTATCTTTCGTTTATTTCATTTAAATATTTTAAATCAGGATCACCTTCTATTAATAAAGTTTCAGATGATGCATCAAGTCTAAAGTTTTTCGAAAAATATCCAAAAAAACACAAGCAACTTAATAATAAAACTAAAACGAAACCTGGTTTTTTTAATACAATATTTTGATAAAATTTGGCCAACATCAACTATTAGATTTATAATTTAATTTAATTATTTTGAATATCTTTAAATTTGGTAAACATTGCTTCAAATTCAAGCATAACATTTCCAGTTGGTCCATGCCTTTGCTTTTGAATAATTAATTCTGCTAAATGTGAAACCTCATTCATTTTCGCTTGCCATTCAGCATGTTCTACTGTGGCAGGTCTAGGCTCTTTTCCTTGTAAATAATATGCTTCCCTGTAAACAAACATTACTACATCAGCATCTTGTTCGATTGAACCTGATTCTCTCAAGTCTGATAATTGAGGTTTTTTGTCGTCTCTTTGTTCCACAGCTCTTGATAATTGAGAAAGAGCCAAAACTGGAACAGCTAATTCTTTAGCTAAAGCCTTTAGTCCTTGAGTGATTTCAGATATTTCTTGAACCCTACCATTGTTAGTATTGGAGGCTCTCATCAACTGAATATAATCAATAACAACCATGTCGAGACCATATAATCGTTTGATTCTTCTTGCTCTATTACTGAGTGCAGCTATTGTTATTGCTGGTGTTTCGTCAATATATAAAGGTAGCTCAGATATATCTTTTGATGTTTCTATAAATTTATCAAACTGTTCCTCAGAAATTTTACCTCTTCTTATGTCGTTTGATTTAATTCTTGATTGTTCGGCTAAGATTCTAGTCGAAAGTTGTTCTGATGACATTTCAAGAGAAAAAAAAGCAACAGAACTTTTTTCTCCCATTTCTTGAATTTTTTTAGCAGCATTAAATGCTATATTAGTTGCTAATGCAGTTTTTCCCATTGAGGGTCTTCCAGCAATTATCACCAGATCAGATTTATGTAATCCTCCTAGCCGGTCATCTAAATCTTTAAGCCCTGTAGGCACTCCAACTATTCCCTCTTCATTTTTATATGCATTTGAGGCCATTTCTATAGTTTGTCTCATTGCCTCATCAAATTTAATCAATGATGAACTAAAAGATCCCTTTTCAGCTAAATCAAATAGAGATTTTTCATAATTTTCAATAATTTTTTGACCATCAATATCTAAATCATTTAATTTTGCTTGATCAATTACTTCCCCAGAAATTTTAATTAATTCTCTTTTTACAAATAAATCAAAAATTAATTTAGAATATTCTATTGCCTGTCTTGAAGAGGTAGAGAATTTAGTAATCTTTACTAAATATTCTGGAATATTTAAGTCATCTTTCTCTTTTTCAAAATAATTTTTTAATGTAATAGGGTTAGCTAATAAACCGCCATAAATTAATTTTTCTAAAGCTTCAAAAATTCTTTTATGAATAGGATCATAAAAATTTTTGCTTGAAATTATAATACTAATATCATCAAATATTTCATTAGCCAACAAAACAGAACCTATAACTGATTGTTCAGCTTCTATGTTATTTGGTAATTCTTCTAATTTACTTTTTATGATATTTATAGATTGAGACACAACTCATAATAAATATTATATTAATAATGACAAAATAAATCTTATACTGGGGAAAAAAATGTATAATTATGAAATTTCTTCTTGCGCTATAACTTTTATTTTAATTTCAGTTTGTATTTCTGAATGAAGATTTAGTATTACATTGTAAGTACCCAATGACTTGATTTCTTTTGCTGGTTGTATCAAAGATGGGTTGACAGTAATGCTCTCTTTTTCTTGAAGTAATTTTGAAATTTCGGTAGGTTTAACTGATCCATATAACTCTTTATTCTCAGTACTTAATTTCTTAATTTCAAATTCTTTGTTTTTTATTTTTTCACTTATTTCTCTAGCTTGATTTTTTTTATCTTGATCTTTTTTGCTCAACTCAGTTTTTAACTTTTCAACTTCTTTAACATTTTCTTTAGATGCAAAGAGAGCTTTTTTTTGTGCTATTAAATAATTTCTAGCAAAACCTCTTTTTACATCAATAATTTCACCTATAGATCCGATCTTTCTTATGTTTTCTAATAATATGACTTTCATATTTATATTAAAGCCAGATTTCTAGCTCTCTTGATTGACAAGGACAAGTCTCTTTGTTTTTTTTGACTTACAGATGTTATTCTAGAAGGAAGAATTTTTCCATTCTCAGATATATATCTTTTTAATAATTTAATATTTTTATAATCTATCACTGGAGCACCTTTTCCAGATAATGGACATTTCTTTTTAAACTTATACTTTTGATTTTGAAAAACACTTAATTTTGAAAAATTATTCTGAGAATTTTTTTTTTTAATATTTTTTTTTTTCATAAACTTTATTTTTTACCTACTTCCTCGTTTTTTTTGAAATAGTCAGTTTCCAGATCTAATTTTTTTACTTTTACCGTTAAAAACCTTAATAAATTTTTATCGATTTTTTCATTCTTTTCTAATTCTTTTATTGTTTTGCCATTTCCTTCTATTTTGAAGTGTAAAAAATTGCCTTTCTTATTTTTTTTAATTAAATATGATAAATGCATTAATCCCCAACTTTCATATTTTACAATATTTCCTTCATTATTCTCGATTATTTTTGAATATTTATCTTGAATTTGTTTAATTTGACTAGGAGAAGTATCCTGACGCGCTATTATTGTATGCTCATAAAAGTTCATAAAATTTTATAGAAAAACTGAGGATATACTATTATAAATTTTCAATTACAATACAAAAAAACACTTAATTTATAAACGTTTTTATGTTTTCAATAATCTTTCCTGGCCAAGGTTCCCAAATAATTGGTATGGCAAGAGAATTTTACGATAATTTTGGATACGTAAAAGATTATTTTAAACAAGCTGATGAAATATTAAATAAAAAACTTTCAAAAATTATTCTCGAAGGTCCAAAAGAAAGTTTGGATTTAACAGAAAATACACAACCTTCAATATTTTTAGCGAGCTTTTCAATATTTAAAGTTTTAGAGAGGGAAAGTAAACTAAATGTAAAAAATGCAAAATATTATGCTGGACATTCTTTAGGAGAGTATTCTGCACTCTGTTGTGCTGAATCCATAGATTTCACTCAAACAATAGAATTGCTTAAATTTAGAGGCAGAGCAATGCAAAATGCAGTTCCAAAAGGGGAAGGAGGAATGATAGCAGTTTTGGGTCAAGAAATTAGTGATTTAAATAAAATTATAAAAGACAACAATAATAACTTTCAATGTTACATAGCAAATGATAATTCCATTGGTCAAATAGTTGTAAGTGGTAAATTAAGTTCAATAAAGAAATTTGGAGAAGAATTAAAAAAAAAGAAAATAAAATTTGTTGAATTATCTGTTAGTGCTCCTTTCCACTGTCCTTTAATGAGTAAAGCAACAGAAGAAATGAAAAGTAAAATTCTAAATACTAAATTTAAAAATCCGTTTTCAAGTATAATATCTAATGTTACTGCCAAACCTGAAAATAACCCTGAGCAAATAAAAGAATTATTAATAGAACAAATAGAAAAACCAGTTAGATGGAGAGAAAGTGTTGAAAATATGCGAGGATTGGGCGTAAACAGATTTATAGAAGTTGGTCCAGGTAAAGTTTTGTCTGGTTTAATCAAAAGAATTGATAGAAATGTAATATTGAATCAGGTAAATAATTTGGAAGATGTAAAAAACATAATTAATGATTGATTTAAAAAAAATAAACATAATTTTAACCGGATCCACTGGCGGTATAGGTGGAGCAATTCTAGAGACCTTGTATAATAGTAATGCTAATATTATTGCAACTGGTACTAATCAAGATAAACTAAATAAGATCAAAGAAAAATTTAGCAAAGTAATCACAAAAAAATTTGATATATTAGAGCATAACTCCATAGAAAAATTCGTGGATGAATGTAGTGATATTTTTCAAAATAAGATAGATGTTCTAATTAATAATGCTGGAGTTACAAACGATAATTTGACAATAAGAATGAAATTAAATGAATGGAATAGGGTAATTAATTTAAACTTAACATCAACCTTTTTAATTAGCAAAAATGTTATAAAAAAGATGCTAAAAAATAAAAACGGAAAAATAATAAATATAACTTCTGTAGTGGGTCACACAGGTAATATTGGACAGGCTAATTATGCTGCCTCAAAAGCAGGCTTGATTGGAATGTCAAAAAGCTTAGCTTTAGAGTATGGAAAAAAAAATATAAAAATAAATTCTATTTCACCAGGTTTTATAAAATCTGAAATGACAGAAAAGATAAATGATAATTTTAAACAAACATTACTCGAGAAAATATCATTAGAAAGATTTGGTATACCCAAGGATGTAGCGAATGCTGTGCTTTTTTTATCTTCAGATTTATCAAACTATATAACAGGAGAGACAATACATGTTAATGGAGGCATGTATTTTAGTTGACAAAATAATATAAATATCTATTAACAAATTTAATAGATAAGGAAAATATGTCAGAAGAAATCTCAAGTAAGGTAAAAAAAATTGTGGCTGATCACTTAGGCATCGACGAGGCAAAAGTAACAGAGGAATCAAGTTTCATAGATGATTTGGGTGCGGACAGTTTAGATACTGTAGAGTTAGTAATGGCTTTTGAAGAAGAATTTGGTTCAGAAATATCGGACAGCGATGCAGAAAAGATATTAACTGTCGGTGATGCTGTAAAATTTATAGAGAATAAAGCAAACTAACTTTCAAATTTAATGTCCAGCTTTAAAAAAGGTGGAATGTTTATACTTTCATCACCATCTGGTGCGGGGAAAACCACACTTGTAAAAAAAATTTCTAAAAATAAAAATTACTCAGTTTCAATTTCACATACAACAAGACTGCCCAGACCAAAAGAAAAAAATGGCAAAGATTATTTTTTTGTTTCAAAGAATTATTTTAAAAAACTTATTAAAAAAAAAGAGTTTATAGAACATGCAAAAGTTTTTGATAATTATTATGGATCTTCAAAAAGATTAATAATTGAAAAACTAAAGCAAGGCAAAAATATTGTATTTGATATTGATTGGCAAGGAACTCGTCAAATTAAAAATAAAAATTTAAATTACAAACTTGTAACAATTTTTATACTACCACCATCAAAAAATGAATTATTAAAAAGACTAACCAAACGAGAAAATAAAAACATGAAAACTGTAAAAAAAAGAATGAAAGAATTCAAAAAAGACTTATCTAGGTGGAAAGAATACGATTATGTTGTAATAAACGATAATTTACAGAAGTGTTATAAAAATATTATGAAAATAATTAAACGGAAAAATAAAATTGTTTTTGATAAAAATTATATTAGAATGCATGTTAAAGGGTTATTAAACTAAGTTTTTATAAAAGTTACAAATCTCTAAATACTTATTTTTAGAAATATTTTGTGGCCTAACATTTAAGTCAAGCCCAAGTTTTTTTGCTATATCTTCAAAATCATTAAAAAGAAGTTTCATTGGCTTTTTTATCATTTTACGTCTTTGATTAAAAAAAATATTTGTTATATGTTCGAGATGTTTAACATTAATACTACTATCAAACTTAGATTTAGGTATTAAACAAATTAACGTACTATTAACTTTTGGCTTAGGTTTAAAACTAGATGGCGTTATATCTAAAATTTTTTCTGTCTCCATTCTCCATGATGTTAAAATGGATATTCTCCCATAATTTTTTGTATTTTCATTTGCCATTATTCTATCGGCAACTTCTTTCTGAAAAATGAAAATAAATTCTTTAAAAAAATTTTCTAAATTTTTAATTTTAATCATTGAGATTAAAATTTTTGTCGAAATATTATAAGGTAAATTTCCAAATACTTTTATTGGTGTATCAAACAGAAAATCATTATAACACTTTAAAATATCATTATTAATAATATTTATTTTATTACCAAATTTATCCTCTAGTAAATTTGATAAGTTTTTATCTTTTTCAACAACAATAATTTTTTTTGGATTTTTTCTAATAATCTTTTCTGTAAGATTTCCCGTGCCAGGTCCTATTTCTAAAACTGTATCATTTTTTGATATTTTGCCAATTTCAACGATCTTACATAAAATATTATCATCTATTAAAAAGTTTTGTCCTAAACTTTTTTTTGCTTTTATTTTCATTTCAATTTTTCAGCAAATTTCATTGCATAAATAAAGGATGACGGGTCAGATTTTTTTTTGCCTAACATTTTTGCATTAGGTCCATGGTCAGGTGAAATTCTAATAAAAGGGAGCCCAACGGTAATATTTATAGCTTCAAAATTAAAAAGTGTTTTTATTGGTGTTAAAACTTGATCATGATACATACCCAATACAAAATTATAATTATTTAAATTTTCTCCCAAAAAAAACGTATCAGCTGAAAATGGTCCACTAACATTAATTCCCCTTTTTTTTAAATAGTAAATTGATGGTTTTATTATTTTATCTTCTTCACTAAATTTATCTAAAGTTTCACAATGAGGGTTTAAACCTAAAACTGCACAACGAAATTTCTGATTTAAAAAATCTTTATAAAACTTATTTAAATTCGAAATATTTTTAATTATTCTCGATTTATTAATTTTTTTATTTATGTATTTAATAGGTATATGGGTTGTTAAAGGAGATACAGATAGTTTTTTGTTATAAATCAACATAACTTCATTATTAGAATTTGTTTTGTCAGCTAAATATTCAGTGACTCCAGGGTATCTTTTTCCTAAAAAAGTTTTCTTTGAAATTGGACCATTAATTAATACACATTTTTTCTTTTCTTTTTTTATAATTTCTAGTGATTTTTCAAAACTTTTTTCTATATATCTGTTGGATTTTATCGAAATATCTGAAAAAGTTTTTTTATACCTAAAGTATATATTTATTATATTAATAACATTTTTTTTTGCTTCTTTATAATCATTAATTTCATTTAATGAAGTACTTAAGTTTAATTTTTGTAATTGTTTGATAAGTAGATTTTTATTTCCAATTAAAATTATTTTTTTTTTAAATTTTTTTACTTTTTTAAAATGTTTGCCAATTATTTCAGAAAAAGTACTGTAAGGTTCTCCTAGAACAATTATTATATATTTAATACTCATTTATAGTGGTGTTTTGTTTCAATTTTTTATAATATAATAATGAAAACTGATTTAATTGTTTGTTTCTCTCAAAATTAACACTTTCTCTTAACTCATTATCAATATTTAATGTTTCTTTTATTTCTCTTATATCATTTACTTTTATTATTAAGTACCCATTTGGATATTTAATAGGTTTTATCATCTTACTCATTTTAGTTTGTTTTAATATTTTAACTAAACGGTCAGATAATAAAGTTTCCTTTATCCAACCAATTTCACCGCCTTTATTAGAACTACTTGATATACTAAATTTAGATGCTGCTGCTTTAAAATCGTTTAAATTTATATATTCTATGATTTGTTTATATTTATTTTTAAATGTTTCACTTTTTTCTACTTCAAATAATATTTCAGATAGATTGTATTCATACTTTTTATCATTTGAAAACTTCAAA
>CACMWQ010000002.1:0-271843 GCA_902617415.1 uncultured Pelagibacteraceae bacterium
TTTCCTTAGATAAATTAATTAATTTTGATGACGAAACTTTAGTCAACTTAAGTTTAGGTAAAAATTCAAAAGATTTTGAAGATAAAATCATCTTAGAAAAACTTATAGAATTTAAAAATAAATATTAGTGGCGGAGAGACTGGGATTCGAACCCAGGAAAGAGTTGCCCCTTTGCCGGTTTTCAAGACCGGTGCTTTCAACCGCTCAGCCATCTCTCCGTTTGCAAGGTTTTATAAGTATAATTTTAAATTTCAATAAAAAAACAGAGGATATTTTTTTATTAATTTTAACTTTGCTTATAGTTTGCTTATAGTTATCCTACAAAATCCAATATAAAGATATACTATACTTGAAAATGATATCTTTTACTTTTGAAGGTAAAAAAAGAGTTCTTAGATCTTTAAGAAAAACAAAATCAATAATTACATTCCCTTTACTAAAAAAAGAATTTTTAAAATCAAAAAATAATGTTGATCCTAAATATGTAAGTTTATACTCAAATATAAGGTTTTATTGGAAATGTTCTAAAGGCCATATTTGGCAAACATCTCCACAAAGTAGATTTAGAGTTGCTAAAGGTTCTAAACACACAATTACGATTTGTCCTTATTGCAGAGGAACAAAAATATCTAAAGAAACATCTTTTGCAGCATTAAATAAAAAAGCTTTAAAATTTTGGGATTTTAAAAAAAATGAAGAAGATCCTTATGAAATTGCATTTTCATCCAGAAAAAAATTTTGGTGGAAGTGTCCTTCAAAAGGTCACTCATTTAAGGCAAGTGTAATTGCCAGAAAATTAAGTCCTGATTATTGTGGATATTGTGATGGCCATTACGCATTTGAAAAAAACAATCTAAAAATTACTCATCCAAAATTATCTAAAGAATGGGATTATGATAAAAATGGATCTATTACTCCAGAAACTGTTACATCTCAAAGTGAAAAATTTGTTTCTTGGGTTTGTATTAAAAATAAAAATCATAAATGGAGAGCGCCTATAGCGAGAAGAACTAATTCTATATCTTCTTCTGGAAAAAAAGGTACAGGATGTCCTTTTTGTTCAAATAAGTATTTGTCACCAGATAAAACTAATTCTTTAGGTTTTTTATTTCCACATTTAATAAAAGAATTTCATCCAACAAAAAATGGTAAACACACACCAGATAATTTAAAACCTGGTAGTAATATTAAAATTTGGTGGATTTGTAGCAGGGGACACGAGTGGAAAACTCCACCAGCCGTTAGAATAAGAGGATCTAATTGTTCAAAGTGTTCAGGTGTTGGAATTTCATATATTGAAATAAGAGTATTTACTGAATTGTTATCAATTTTTGAAAACGTTTCCTGGGGTGAAAGATATCATGGTGTTCAATTTGATGTTTTTGTTAAAGATATAAATTTAGCTATAGAGGTAGATGGCTTATACTGGCACAAAAGAGAGAAAAGAAGAAAATTTGACGAATATAAATCTAAATTAATTAAAAAAAATAAAATTAACTTAATAAGAATTAGGGAGGACGGATTACCTTTAACAAGTGAGAATGATTTTAATGCTTATTTTATTAAACATAAATTTGAATTAATAGGTGACTTATTAAAAAAAATTAAAAAATTAAGTCTAGAAATCAAATACAAATCTAAAATTAATCAATACTTAAAAGATAAAATATTCAAAAATAATAAAGAATATTTAAAAATAGTTTCAAATTTACCATCACCTAGTTTTGAAAATTCCTTAGAGGGAAAATATCCTCTAATTTCTGAAGAATGGGACTACAAAAAAAACTTTCCACTAAAACCGTCAATGTTTAAATCTGGCAGTAATGCAGATATTTGGTGGATATGTAAAAAAAATAATCATAGTTATAGTGCAAAAATCGCTAATCGATCTCAATTAGGAAGAGGTTGTCCCTACTGTGCTGGAAGATATGCAACAAAATCTAAAAATTTAAGAGTTACTCATCCTAATTTGATTAAAGAATGGAATTTTAAGCTGAATAAAGATAAGAAACCAGAAGACTTTCTTCCCATAAGTGGACAATTTGTTTGGTGGAATTGTGAACATGGACACATATACAGAAAATCAATTGCACACAGAACAGCACCATACGTAAAGGGACCAAGGGGTGGAGGTGGAAGAAATACCAAATGTCCTTGTCAAACAAAACATCAAAATGGCAAACTTTATAGTCCTGCTATTTTTCCATTAATTAGAAAAGAATTCTCTGTTAAAAATAAAATCCAACTATCTGGACTGTCAATTTTTGATAAAAAACAATTCATTTGGATTTGTAAAAATAATCATGAATATAAAAATTCTATATTTAGAAGAATATTTTTTAATGAAAGATGTA
Organism: uncultured Pelagibacteraceae bacterium; assembly: GCA_902617415.1. Classification (GTDB taxonomy): domain Bacteria; phylum Pseudomonadota; class Alphaproteobacteria; order Pelagibacterales; family Pelagibacteraceae; genus Pelagibacter. The sequence goes on from CACMWQ010000002.1 coordinate 2,355, forward strand.
TCAAATGTTATGATTATGAAATCGAACTAAGAAAACCATTACATGACCCAAATGAATCAAATTTTTTAAAATAACTTTGCTTATAGTTTGCTTATAGTTTTGTAGCGTAAGTAAGCAATAAATTATGTTTTTTTTTAATAGATAAAATTAAAAAAAGAGCAATGACTTAATAAGTACGTTATTTGTAGTAAAGTGGGCAGTGGTTACTTAGCATTTCAAGACCGGTGCTTTCAACCGCTCAGCCATCTCTCCTAATTTGTAATAATTAAAATTCTATATTTCATAAACAAAATAGTTTAATTGATCAATATAATGTTAAGCAAAAATCAATTTAATAAAGGTATAATTTTAACGGCATTTGGTTCTTTCTGGTGGGGTTTTATTGGAGTTATATATTTTAAATATATTGCTTTCGCTGGCCACATTGAAGTTGTTCTACATCGAAGTGCATGGACAACTGTTATGCTAATTTTGACAACAATCATTTTGTCAAAGTGGAAAAAATTTAGCTCGGTTTTTAAAGATAAAAAAAAAATTATGATGCTGTTTTTATCTGGATTATTAATTTTTACGAATTGGGCTGTTTGGATTTATGCAATAGGGAATGATCAAGTTATAGATGCTAGTTTTGGATATTTTATAATGCCTATAATAAGTGTTTTTTTAGGTTATTTTTTTTTAAAAGAGGAATTAAGTTTCAAAACTAAAATTTCACTTTTAATCGTAACCATATCAATTTTGTATTTAGTAATTTCTAGTTTCCAATCAATACCATGGGTTGGATTAATAGTAGCTTTAAGTTGGAGTTTTTATAATTTAGTAAGAAAAAAAATTGATGTAGACACAGATATTGGTTTATTAGTTGAAAGTTTATTTATTTTTCCAGCGGTAATATTTGCTTTTTATTTAATTGTACAAAATGATTTAAATGATTTTGATATATCGAATGTTAAATTAATGTTCATATTCATGCTGGCAGGCCCTATGACCGTGATTCCTTTATATTTATATGTTAGAGGTGTTGAATTATGTGGTTTAGGTCCAACGGGTATGGTTTTTTATATAACTCCAACTTTGCAATTCTTGTTGGGTTATTTCTTATATAATGAGGAATTAGATATACATAAATTAATCAGCTTTATTTTGATATGGATTGCTGTATCGATATACCTAAAAGATTTGTATGAAAAAAATTAAATTATTAATTATATCGCTATTTATTATCTTTAGCTCTTCAACTCTAATTGCTGATGACTTTAATGATTGGAAAATTAAATTTAAAAAAAGAGCAATTAATGAAGGTATTAGTAAATATACAGTTAATAATTTAATAGATAACTCCAAGTTCTTACCCGATGTAATAAAGTATGACAGATACCAACCTGAATTCTATGAAGACACAAAGACATATATTTCAAAAAGAACCTCTTCAAAAAAAGTAAAATTAGGAAAAATTATTTTAAATAAAGAAAACAATATTATTAATAAAGTATCTTCTGAATACAAAGTAGATAAAAATTTGCTATTGGCACTTATGGGTATTGAAACTAATTTTGGAAACTACTTAGGTAAAATGGATATAGTTTCTTCACTTGCAACATTAAGCTACGATCAAAGAAGAAGTGAATTTTTTACTAAAGAATTAATCACCCTTTTAAAATTAGTAGATGCAAAAATTATAGATCCGAGTACATTATTTGGATCTTGGGCAGGTGCATTTGGAAATTTTCAATTTATGCCATCCACAATTAAAAATCATGCAATTGACTATAATAAAGATGGATCAATTGATCTAAAAAATATTGAGGACTCTTTTGCATCGGCAGCAAACTATTTAAGTAATCTTGGATGGAATGATAATACTCCGTGTTTTTATAGAATTAATTTAAATGAAAATATTCCTGATAAATATTTAAATACATCAGCAAAAAAAATTAAACATGAAAGAAAAGTAAAATATTTAAAAAATTATATAAAAAATTCGTCTTTTTTGGACAAATATGACAATTTGACAGCAGCAATTGTTACTCCTGATGCTGAAATAGTAGAAAATGCAAATAAACTTAAACCAGCATATATTATTTTTAATAATTATAAGCTAATCTTAAAGTGGAACAGGTCATTAAGATTTAGTTTGGCAGTATGCACATTAAAAAATAGTTTTGAAAATGAAACTTAAGATAATAATTTTTTTAGCAATAATTTTAACATCATGTGAAACTACTAATAAAAAAGTAATCACCAATAAAGATTTCAAAAATTATTCAAATGATGGTTTTGCTCTAATATTTAATAATGATATTTTCAAAAAACGAATAGTTTCAAAAAAAATTGATCAAAGATCATTAGTTATTTTCAATAATAAACTAAAAAAGGATACAGATATAAAAATAACAAATTTGTTAAATGAAAAATACTTGATTGCTAAAGTAGGAAAAAATTCGAAATATCCAATTTTTTATAATTCAGTAATTTCTGAAAGGATTGCGACTGAACTTGATATTGATCCTGATCAACCCTATGTACGTGTAGAAACAATAAATTCTAGTAATACTTTTGTTGCAAATAAAGCTAAAACGTTTGATGAGGAAAAAAAAGTAGCTAATAAAGCTCCAGTAGACAGTATTTCGATCCAAAATATATCAATTGAAAAAGATAATAATTCAAAAGTTGAGAAGGTGAAAAATACAAAATTTGAATTTATAATTAAATTTGCCGATTTATTTTTTGAAGAATCTGCAATTACATTGAAAAAAAGACTTGAGGATGAATACAATTTAAAAGACATAAATATCAAAAAAATGTCTAAAAATTTATATAGGGTTTACAAGGGTCCTTTTTATAATTTAGGATCAATTAAAAATGTATATAATGAGATTGCTGATATAAATTTTGAAAATATTGAATTAATAAAATTATGATAATAAAAGTATTATTAAGTTTTGTCCTTTCATTTTTAGTTATAAATAATATTTCTTATGCAAAATTTAACATAAATGCACGAACTGCAATTTTACAAGATTATTTATCTGGTGAAATTTTATATGAAAAAAATCCTGATGAAAGAATATTTCCTGCTTCTATGACAAAAATAATGACTTCAATCGTTGCTTTTGATTTATTGAAAAGTGGTGAAATCACACTAGATGAAAAATTTATTGTTTCTGAAAATGCTTGGAGATTATCCTCATCTGGTTATTCATCAATGTTTATAATGGTTGGAGATGAAGTTTCGGTAGAAGATTTATTATTAGGTATAATTGTTGCTTCAGGTAATGATGCTTGTGTAGCTTTGGCTGAAGGTATTGCAGGAACGGAGGACGAGTTTGCTTTGTTAATGACTGAGAAAGCTCAAGAAATTGGAATGGAAAATACTAATTTTTCAAATTCGTCAGGGATTAATGATGATAACAATTATTCAACCGTTAGAGATATTTTAATTATGTCGAATTATTTAATCAAAGAACATCCTAAATATTATGAGTATTTTAAAATTAGAGAATTTACTTGGAGTAGGACTGGAGGGGATCCAATTACACAAGGAAATAGAAATCCATTATTATATAAAAATATGGGTGTAGATGGAATTAAAACAGGCTACCTTGGTTCAGAAAAATATTCACTTGCATCTTCCATATTAAGAAAAGAGAGAAGATTAATTGCTGTTGCAAGTGGTTTTGAAACTAAAAATTCTAGATCAAAGCAATCACAAAAATTGTTAACATGGGGAATTACAAATTTCGATACGATAAAAATAAGTAATGATAACGAATATCTTTATGAACTAGATGTTTGGCAGGGAAATAAGAAAAAAGTAAAAGTTAATACTAAAGGCATAATATATAAGACCATTCCAAAAGCTAAAAAAAAATATATGAAAGTGAAGATTGTTTATGACGGTCCTATACAAGCACCTATTAAAAAGGGAGAAAAATTAGCAGAAATAAAAGTATTATATAAAGATGAAGTAATATCTAATCATGACTTATTTTCTACAGAAAATATCAAACAACAAAATGCAATATCAAGATTGATAACTTCTATCAATTTTTTGATATGGGGCGATGTCTAAATATCCAATTATTATATTTGAAGGCATTGAGGCCTCGGGAAAAACTACAAATTTTAAAATTGCTGCAAATTATTTAGAAAAGCGAAGAAAAAATTTTATAAAATTAAGAGAGCCTGGTGGTTCAATTTTTTCAGAAAAAATAAGAAAATTGATTTTAAATAAGAAACTAAATTTAAATAATAAAACCGATCTATTACTATTTTATGCTGGAAGATCAGAAAATTTTGAGAAAATTATTAAAAAAAATTATAAAAAAAAAATAATATTAATTGATCGTTTTACAGATTCTACTATTGCGTATCAACATTATGGAATGAAAATTGATTTAAAGGTAATCAGAATGCTGAATAAGTTTATAATTGGAAATTTTAATCCTGATATAGTTTTTTTAAGTACAGTAAATTCAACAAATTTACAAAAAAGGCTTAGAAATAGATCTAACTTAAATAGATATGATAAATTTAAACTAAAATTTTATAACAAAGTTCAGAACGGGTATGAAAAAATATCAAGCAATAAGAGCAAATATATTAAGATTAATTCAAACACTAATACAATTAACGAAGTAAAAAAAATCATAATAAATAAACTTGAGAAATTGATATAAATGTCTGAATATAAATTAATAGGACATGAAACATATTTAGAAAAATTTGTAACACTTTACGAAAATAATGAACTTCCAAATAAAATTTTGTTATCTGGTAAAAAAGGTATTGGAAAATCATTACTTACAGAAAAATTTTTATATAAAATTTTTAATTCTAATAACGATAATGAGCTAATAAAAAACAAATCCCATCCTAATATTTTAAATATAAAAAAAAATAATGATAAAAAAAATATAGAAATTGATCAAATTAGAGAAATCATAAAGTTTACAAATCAATCCTCCTTTAATAATAAATCAAGATTTATAATTCTCGACGATGTTGAATTTTTAAATATTAATTCATCAAATGCTTTATTAAAAAATTTAGAAGAACCAAATGAAAATGTTTTTTTTATTTTAATTTTTAATTCAGAGAAGTTTTTAATAGATACAATAAAATCCCGATGTATAGAATTTAAATTAAGTCTATCTAATGAGAATACTAGATTGATTATCAATAATCACTTTAATGAAAATATTTATGAACAAATAAATTCAAATTTAATAAATTATTACTCAACACCTTTTTTTTTAATATCCTTAATAAACTATATGAATGAATTTGAATTATCAGTATCCGAAACCACAGTTGATGATTTATTAGTTAATTTAATTAATAATAAGCACTATATTAAACAAGAATTTATAAGAGATAATTTAAATATGATTATTGAATTATTTTTTTATAAACATATAAACACAACAAAAAAATTGTCATATAAAGTTAAAGAATATTATTATTCAAAATTATCTAATGTAAAAAAATATAATCTTGATTATGAAACTTTTTTTTTAGAATTTAAGGATAAATTATTAAGTGAATAAAAATTATTATATAACAACACCAATTTACTATCCTTCCGCAAAACCTCATATGGGACATGCATATTCGAGTATAATTGCTGATTTTTTTGCACGTTTCAAAAAAATTGATGGTTTTAATGTCTATTTTTTAACAGGTACAGATGAGCATGGTTTGAAAATACAAAGATCTGCTGAAAAGTTAAATAAGGATCCAAAATCTTTTTGTGATGAAATAAGTAAAACATTTGAGGATTTAACTAAAACATTAAACTTATCTAATACAGATTTTATTAGAACGACAGAAGATAGACATAAAGTATCTGTACAAAATTTATGGAATATACTTGAAAAAAATAATCAAATTTTTTTGTCTAAATATTCTGGTTGGTATTCTGTATCAGATGAGGCTTTTTATAATGAAGATGAGGTCGAAGAAAAAGATGGTTTAAAATTTGCTAAATCATCCGGTTCAGCTGTTGAGTGGGTTGAAGAAGAATCTTTTTTTTTTAAACTTTCAGAATGGGAAAAACCGTTATTAGATTTTTATGAAAAAAATAAAAATTTCATATTACCTGAAAGTAGAAGAAATGAAGTAGTAAGCTTTGTCAAAAGTGGATTAAAAGACTTATCTGTTAGTAGAAAAACATTTTCTTGGGGTGTAAAAGTACCAAGTGATGAAAATCATGTCGTTTATGTATGGTTAGATGCATTAACAAATTATTTAAGTTCTTTAAAATATCCCGATGAAAATAATGAATTATATAAAAGTTTTTGGCCAGCAGATTTACATATTATTGGTAAAGACATATTAAGATTTCACGCTATTTATTGGCCAGCATTCTTATTGGCTGCAAAAATAGAACCGCCAAAAAGGGTATACGGACATGGATGGATACTCTCTGGTGACGAGAAAATGTCAAAATCAAAAGGAAATATTTTAGATCCATTAGAAATAATAAATATTTATGGTTTAGATCCATTAAGATATTATTTACTTAAAGAAGTTTCTTTTGGTAATGATGGTAATATTTCTGAGGAAAAATTAGAAAATTGTATTAATAGCGATTTGGCAAATAATTTTGGAAATCTCTGTCAAAGAGTACTTTCTTTTGCTGAAAAAAATTGTTCATCTTTAATACCTGATCATAAATTTACTGATGATGATTTAGAAATTTTAAAACCATTAAATAATCTAGATAAAATAAGATCATTTATAGATAATCAAGATATAAACCAATATATGAGTTTTATTGTTGATAGATTGTTTTCTGCAAATAAATATTTTAATGATCAGGAACCTTGGAAGAAGAAAGACGATAGATTAAGGTTGAATACGATTGTTTATACTGCATTAGAATTAATTAGAAAAATTACTATTTTGCTTTATCCAGTAATGCCAGAAACATCAGTAAAAGTTCTAAATGTTTTTAATGAAACAGAAAATTCTATTGATTTTACATCAATTGATAATAATGAAATTTTAAAAAAAGATTTAAAAATAAATAAATTAGATATTTTGTTTAAAAAAATTGAAAAATGATAGACTCTCATTGTCATCTTGATCACGAACCTCTTTATTCAAATATCAATGATGTTATAAAACGTTCCAAAGAAAATGGATTAAAGAAAATTTTAACTATTTCAACCAATTCAAAAAGCTTTGAAAATATTAAAGAGATTATAAATCTTGATGAAATAATTTATGGAAGTATAGGTATTCACCCCCACGAGTCTAGCAATGATAAGATGGATAAAAAATTCATTATTGAAAATGCTAATAAATTTAAAAAGATAATTGGGGTAGGGGAGACAGGATTAGATTTCTATTATGAAAATAGTCATAAAGATGATCAAATTAAAAGTTTTGAGACACATATAGAAGCCTCTATCGAACTTAAATATCCTTTGATAGTTCATTCTAGAAGTGCTGAAAGAGAAACATTTGATATTTTAAATAAATATAAAAATAGCGATATTAAAATACTCATGCACTGTTTTACAGGTTCAAAAGAGTTTGCTAAAAAAATGATGACATTAAATTCGTATTTTTCTGCAAGTGGAATAATAACATTTAAAAATAGTATTGATCTTCAAGAAACATTTAAAATGATTGAAAATGATAAAATTTTAATTGAAACAGATAGTCCTTTTTTAGCACCTATACCAATGAGAGGTAAAAAAAACGAACCCTCTTTTATTAAATATACATTGGAAAAACTTTCAGAATTAAAATCAAAAACTTTTGATGAATTAGAAACTATTACAAATGATAATTTTGAACGATTATTTTTTCAAAAATGACTATAAAATTTATAATATTAGGTTGTGGAAGCTCAATGGGTGTGCCAAGACCTGATGGTTTTTTTGGAAATTGCGATCCCAAAAATAAAAAAAATTATAGAACAAGATGTTCAGCGCTTATTAAAACTTTTAATGAAAACATTTTAATTGATACATCTCCAGACTTAAGACAACAGTTATTACGACATAAAATTAAGAAAATTGACAAAGTATTCTATTCTCATATGCATGCTGATCAAACTCATGGAATAAATGATTTAAGATCTTTTTTTATTAATAGTAGAAAACAAGTTAATGTTTATGCTGATAATGAAACATCCAAATATTTAAAACAAAGTTTTTCATATTGTTTTGAAAGTTTCTCAAAAGAATATCCAGCTACTTTAAAATTAAATAAATTAAAAAAAAATTCGTTTATTAAACATAAAAATAAAAATTTAAAATTTAAATCGATTGTTGTTCAACATGGTTCAGTCAAATCTAATTGTTTTATAATTGACAAAAAACTTGCATACATTACTGATGTAAGTGATATTCATAAAAAAGATTATTTTTATTTTAAAAATCTTAAGTATTTAATAATTGATTGTCTTTGGTACAATTTTCATCCATCACACTTCAATTTAGAAAAATCTTTACACTTCATCAAAAAATTTAAACCGAAAAATGCTATTCTTTCAAATTTATCACCAGTGTTAGATTATAATCAGTTAAAGAAAGTTATACCTAAAAATGTTATACCAGCACATGATGGTTTAACTGTAGAACTATAGTATTTCTTCAATTTTATTTATGATTTTATTTGATGTAGGTTTTGTAAAAGAAGCATATGTTTCCTCTACATTTCCCTGTTTATTGATTAATATTTTATGAAAATTCCACTTAGGAATTGCAGATTTGCCAAAATTATTTTGTGCCCACACAAAAATCTCATGAGCATCCCTTCCTTTTACTTCAGTAATAGTTGTTAATGGAAAATTTATTTCAAAATTGACCTCACAAAATTCTTTTACTTCACTATTGGTTTTTTTTTCTTGATTGAAAGAGTCTGAGGGCACTCCAAGAACAATAAGACCCTTAGATTTGTATTCATCCCATAAATCTTGCAAATCTTGGTATTGTTTTGTGAAACCACAATAGCTGGCGGTGTTTACTATAAGTATAACTTTATCTCGATAATCTTTTAGTTTAATGATTTCTCCACTAATACTCTCAATTTCTAGATCGTATAAACTTTTCTGATCGTTGCTGTTTGCTGAATTTTTAAAAAAAAACATTATTATTGTTAAACTTATTATTATTAATCTTTTCATAAACTACTTACTTATTTGGTGTAAGTAGTATTAAGAAGTAACCAAATAAAGTGGATAATAATGACCCAGTCAAAACTCCAATTTTAACTCCATCCATGTATTGCATATTTTCAACAAATGCTAAATTTCCAACAAATAGACTCATTGTAAACCCAATACCTGTTAATACTCCAACACCGTAAAAATTAAACCAGTTAGAGTTATTGGGCATTTGGGCTATTTTCATTTTTATTGAAACATAAGAAAACACAAATACACCTAATTGTTTTCCAACAAACAATCCTAACAATATTCCCAATGGAACTTTATCAAGTAATGATGCAAAAGATAAACCTTCTAATGAAACACCTGCATTTGCAAAAGCAAATAATGGCATAATACCAAATGCAACATATGGACTAATCGCATGTTCAATTTTTATTAGTAGCGAAAAGTCTTTGTCTTTTTTTCTATGAGGTATAGTCATTGCTAGCAAAACACCAGCAATCGTTGCATGAATGCCAGAATTGTGAGTGAAGTCCCAAAGAAATATTCCAACAATTAAATAAGGTAAAAATTTCTTTATACTTAACTTATTTATTACTAGAAGAACAATAAAGGCTAAAAGCATTAAGCTTAGATATTTAATACTCAGATCACCTGAATAGAATAATGCAATAATTACTATAGCTCCTAAATCATCTATAATAGCTAAAGCAGTTAGAAAAACTTTTAAAGATAATGGAACTCTTTTACCTAATAATGAGAGCACTCCTAAAGAAAAAGCGATATCAGTTGCAGATGGAATTGCCCAACCATTCATTGTTTCACTATCTCCAAAATTAATAAAAACATAAAATAATGCAGGTACTAACATTCCACCAACTGCTGCGATAATTGGAAGAAGGGCTTGTTTTATATTTGAAAGTTCACCTTGTAAAAATTCTCTTTTAATTTCCAATGTTACAAAGAAAAAAAATATTGCCATTAAAGCATCATTTATCCAATGTAAAACTGATAATTTTAATCCAAAATTATTTATTCCTAAAAATAAATATTTATTCAATGTAAAAAAATATAATTCAGATAAATTAGAATTACTTACAATTAAAGCTATTATGGCTGCAAAAAGTAAAACGAGACCACTAGCAGCTTCTAATTTGAAAAACCATCTAAATGGTTTTGTAATTATCTGAATCATTTTTACCTGACTAAATCTTTAATAAATAATTTCAAGTCATTTATTACTTGATACAAACTATCTGACATTTGCACTATGCCAGGAAATATAACGGATAATTGATTTTTAAATGTGTCTATAAGCAAAATAAAGGCAATAATTGAAATAATTATTAGAAATATTTTTTTAATAATATTGTTTTCTCTTGAAACCGAACTTTTATCAATAGACACTAATTCTTTTGATGTACTCTCTTTTGTTGAAGATTTTTTTGATATTTTTTTTCTTATTTTTTTTGTTTCTTTTATAGGGACATCAACTGGTTCTATATTAATCTCTGATTTATTTTCGTTAATTTCATTTATTTTTATAGTTTCAGTTTCTAATTTTAAATTTTCTTCTTTTTTATAAAACCATGTATGATCGCAATTGCCGCACTTTAAAAGCCTACCTTCATCTGGAATTAATTTTTCATCAATATTGAACTTCTTAGAGCAAGCTGGACATTCAATTATCATAGATACTTATATATAGCAAATTTTGTAAAATTTCCTTTTAAATAGTAATTAATATACTTTGAAATTTTTTTTATCTACTGTATTAGTACTGCATTCGGGGTGTAGCGCAGCCTGGTAGCGCACTTGGTTTGGGACCAAGGGGCCGTAGGTTCAAATCCTACCACCCCGACCATTTTATGAAAAAAGCTAAAATATATAAACCTTCTAAAACCGCTATGCAGTCGGGATTAAAGAAATTTGATAAATGGATTATTGAATACATTACTGATGATCCAGGCACGAATCCTTTGATGGGGTGGGAGAGTTCTACTGATACCTATGGCGAATTAAAATTAGAGTTTTCTACTAAAGAATTAGCAATTGAGTATGCAAAAAAAAATAACATTGATTTTGAAGTAATAGAACCGAATAAAAGAAAAGTTACTTTAAAATCTTACGCTGATAATTTTACAAAATAATGTTTAAATTTTTTACAGAAAAAAGATGGTACGGTTGGAGCATATTTGGTTCAATCTTCATATTAGTTTCAACTTGGTATCAAGTACAATTAGATGTAAAAATTAATGAATGGTTTGGTGAATTTTACGATACTCTTCAAAAAGCTTTAACAGAACCTGGTTCAGTCACAGAAACTGAATTTATTGGATATTTGTTTACATTTGCAAAAGTTGCGGGACTTTGGATTATAATTGCAATTGTAACTGGATTTTTTGTATCTCATTGGGTGTTTAGGTGGAGAACTTCAATGGCTGAATATTATCACTCTCAATGGTTAAAAGCTCGTTTGACAGAAGGGGCTTCGCAGAGAGTTCAAGAAGACACTTTAAAATTTGCAAGAATAATGGAGGGCCTTGGTGTTGGACTTTTAGATAGTATAATGACATTAGTAGCCTTCCTGCCAATATTATGGGGATTATCTAAACAGGTCGATGTACTCCCATGGATTGGTGAAGTTGATCATGCTTTAGTTTGGGTTGCAATAATATCTGCACTTGGTGGAACAGTTTTGTTAGCTGCTGTAGGAATAAAGTTGCCTGGTATAGAATACGATATTCAAAAAGAAGAAGCAGGTTATAGAAAAGAATTAGTCCATGGTGAAGACGATCCAATAAGAGCAGCTCCACCAACAATTGGTCAATTATATGATAGAGTTAGAGGTATTCATTATAAATCATATTTTCACTACTTGTATTTCAACGCAGTAAAATGGAGCTATTTTCAAGGAATGGTAATTGTTCCATATTTAGCTTTAGCACCAACTATAGTATCAGGTGCTATAACATTAGGTTTCGTTCAACAGATAACCAGAGCATTTGGAAGAGTTGAAAATTCGTTACAATACTTAGTTAGAAGCTGGTCAACCATAGTGGAATTGATTTCAGTTTGGAAAAGATTAAGTGAATTTGAGGCCAGATTGAAATATAATTCAGAAGAAACCACTGTTGAAAATATTTAATGTCTTTAAATAAAGAATTGATCAACTCACTTGTTAAAGTTACTTCGAGAGCAGCTATTAATTGTTATCAATATCTTGGTAAAGGGGATAAAAAATTAGCTGATAAAGCCGCTACGGATTCAATGAGAAATGATTTAAATAATCTAGAAATTAATGGAGAAGTAGTGATAGGTGAGGGTGAATTAGATGAAGCACCAATGTTATATATAGGAGAAAAACTTGGAAAAGGGAACGGTCCAAACTTAGATATAGCAGTAGATCCGCTTGAAGGAACAAACTTTGCAGCAAAAAATATTCCAGGAGCAATATCTGTTTTAGCAATTTCAAATAAAGGAAATTTATTTAATGCTCCAGAAACCTACATGAATAAAATTGCAGTAGGTAAAGATATTCCATTCGATGCAACAGACTTAGATTATCCTATAAAAAAAAATATTTCCAATATTGCGGAAGCCAAAAATAAAAATATTAATGAACTTACAGTTTGTATTCTTGATAGACCAAGACATAAACAGATTATTGATGAATTAAAGTCATTAAAAGTAAATTTAAAATTAATTTCAGATGGTGATATTTGTGGAGCTCTCTTAGTAACTGATAATAAGTATAATATAGACTTATTTTTAGGCATTGGAGGTGGTCCTGAAGGTGTAATCTCAGCAGCAGCTTTGGATGCTTATGGATGTAAATTTCAGGGAAGATTTTTATTTACAACAGATCTAGATAAAGCGAGAGCAAAAAAAATGGGAATATCTGACTTAAATAAAAAATATGAATTAAATGAAATCGTCAAAGGAGATAGTATTTTTTGTGCGACAGGTATTACCAGTACTGAAATGATTGCAGCTGTAAAAAAAGAAAATACAAAATTTATTACAGAAACTCTTGTCACACACAAAGAATCTACAATAGAAATTATAAAAAGTGAGGAACCAATAGCTTGATTATTTTTAATAATTGCAATAGAAACTCCATCTCTGGTCCCTTCGTCTATCGGTTAGGACACATGGTTTTCATCCATGAAAGAGGGGTTCGATTCCCCTAGGGACCGCCATAATGAAATACTTTGTTTATTTAATCATATCTAAAAATAAACAGAAATATCTCAGTTACGTTGGTTATACTAACAATTTAAAGAAAAGATTGGCCAAACATAATGCTTCTAAAGGAGCAAAATTTACTAGAGGTAGAAAATGGATGTTAGCCTATAGTATGAGTTATGATTCAAAATCTAAGGCCATGGTAGAAGAATATAAACTTAAAAAAAACTACAATCTTAGAAATAAATTAAAATCTAATTTTTATAAATGAAAATCTCAATTTTACTTCCATATAAAGAAAATTTTACTCCTGATTACGCAGGTGCGGTTTCACTTTTTTTAAATGATACAATCAAATTAAGTAAATATAAAAAAAATATCCAAGTATTTGGAAATACTTCATTTAAAAAAAAATTATTAAAAAATTATACTAATCTAAAATTTACAAAATTTTTTTTTAGAAGTAATAGTAAAGCTTATGTAAAAAAATTTCTGGATAAAGAAAAAATAAAAAAATCAAATTTAATAGAAATTCATAATCGACCTGAATATATAAATTCAATCTATAAGAAAAATAAAAATATTGTTTTATATTTTCACAATAATCCACTTGACATGAAATTTGCAAAAACTTCAAATGAAAGAATTAATTTATACAATAAAACAAAAAAAATAATTTTTAATAGTAATTGGACTTTGAAACAATTTACCAAAGGTTTAAATAAAAAATATATAACGAACAAACTTGAGGTTATCAATCAATCAACAAGTAAAAAAATAATTAATTTCAAAAACAAAAAAAAAATAATATTATTTGTCGGTAGATTAAATATTTCAAAAGGTTACGATATATTTGGAGAAGCAATTATTAGTGTTTTAAATAATTACCCAGACTGGAATGCTATTGTTATTGGTGATGAACCAAGAGAGAAGCATGTTTTTAAACATAGAAATTTGAAAATTTTAGGTTTTCAAAAAAATAATATAGTTACAAAATGGTTTATTAAGTCAGATATTTCTGTCGTTTGTCCTAGAAAGAGCGAACCTTTTGGTAGAACGGCTCTTGAAGCATCAAGTGCTGGGTGTGCTTTAATTATATCAGATAAAGGTGGTCTCAGGGAGGCATCTCCAAAAGCCATGAAATTAAAGAAACTAACAGTTAAAAATGTTGAAAAATCTATAAAAAAACTAATTAAAGATCAGTCCTTCAAAAAGTCATTACAAAAAAGGATTTATAAACATTTTTACTTAACGAATAATTATATTTCAAAAAAAATTGATAGATACAGAGATAAGCTAATTTAAGATTATATTTTAATTTTATTTAATGCATTATTTTTAAATATATTTGCCTCCCTAATATATCTTCTAACCATTTGTGTTGTTTTATGACCTGTCATAGCCATTATGCTTCGCTCATCAGCGCCTGAATTAGCAGCCACTGTTGCAAAACCCGACCTTAAACTATGACCTGCAAAATGTTTATTTTCGATACCTGCTAACTTTAAATATTCTTTCATTAATAAAACTACAGATTGGTCAGTTAATCTTTTATCTGTTAATGATAAACCTTTCGTAAATCTTCTAAAAATAGGTCCAGACTTAATTTTAGAAATTTCTAACCATTTTTTTAGATTTGTAACAGAACAGTAAATTTCATTATCGAAGTAAGGTAGTCCTTTAGTCATTCCTTCTCCGAATTGATCAGTTTTTGATCTTTTAATAGTGATTTTTATGCCCTCAGGAACAAATTCTAAATCTTCATGATCAATTGAAATCAGCTCCGTTCTTCTAAAGCCTCCTGCAAAGCCAATTAAAATTATTGATTTGTCTCTAAGTTTTTTTATTTCTTCAGTTTTTTGTTCATTAATTACATTAATAATTGATTTTAAATGATTGATTAATATAGGTTTTTTACCTTTTTGAATACTTCCTTTGACCCTTTTTATTCCCATTAAATTTTCAACAATGATTGGATGTTTTGTGTCTAGATAATGCCCTTTAATCCTATGAACCATGCTTATTGATACCAATCTTCGTCTTAAAGTACTTATTTTTGAGTTTTTAGAGAGATGAGTTAGGTATAAGGAAACTATTTTTGGCTCTGTTGGTAATGAATTTAATCCATGCTTTGCACAAAAAGCTCCGAAGTCTTTAAAGTCAGATTTATAAGCTCTTAATGTATTATTTGCCTTTGAACTTTTAAGGTTATTTAAAGTTGCCTCATGAAGTGATTTTAGGTCTGTTGTAAGCTCATTCATATAATTACTATTGATAACAATTAATTATCATTAATAATATATCAAGTGATTTTAAATGTCAAATGAAATAAAACAAACAATTAATGACTTTAGATGGAGAAATTCCTACAAGCTATTTTTTAATAATTTCTATAGGTTTAACTATACTGAGTTATTTAGTTTACAAAAAAAATGGGAAATCTTTAGAAGTGTATTTCTTATCTGTTTTGACAATAATTTTCTATTTATCCTATTTTATTCTTATATTTGTTGGACCTAGATAGTTTATTAACGCTATTCACAGCTGTTAAAAACCCTTAATTATCAACTATAAAGTGATACTAATATAATGTGCACTATGATAATCTTACAAATGAATTAAGAGGCAACTCTTAACTGACCATCTGGGGAAAAATCGAGAGATTCAAGCCCAGAGGGCAGAAAACCACGCAGAGTAGCGCTAAAATTGCGAGGTGGAAGGCATGGCGGTAGCGCATACAACGACGTGCCAAAAAACTACTGATCTTTGTACCTGAAAAGGTGCAGAGATACAGGGTTTTTTCTTTTTATGATCCTTAAGGGTACAAAATTCCAAATTAAAGTCTGGAAATATTTAAAAACAATTAAAAAAGGTAGTGTTTTAACCTATTCTGACGTCGCGAAGGGTATTAATAAGCCAAAAGCTGTTAGGGCTGTAGCTAATGCTATTGGAAGAAACCCATATGCTCCTAAAATACCTTGCCATAGAGTAATCAGATCTGACGGATCTCTTGGAGGATATTCTGGAAAAGGTGGTATAAAAACTAAGAAAAAACTGCTCAAATCTGAAGGAATTTTGCTCTAAAAGTTAGCAATACCAACGTTTTTTTTAAATTTAACAACATTTAGTATTACAATTTTAAATTCCCCTATTGGTTGCAGCCTATAAAATGAAATCTCTAAATTAGCCCTATATATGGGGCATTAAACGCTATATTCATAAATTGCATTACTTTGGTAATCATCTAGAAAATTATTATTTTTTTTGTAAATTTATTTCAATTAATATTAAGAAATTTCCATATTAAATTAAAACTATGTTTTATTATCAATAGATTTATTGTAAAATTTCTTAAAAATTGTTGATTTTATTGAATTATTGTCTCTTATCTCATAATCCAATTTTATCGTCTATTTTTTTAATTCAAATAACTACATATTTATTGATTGTTTTTAATTAACAGGTTTTGTTTAAATGAAAATTTTAAAATTTTACTGCATTTTTTTGTATTTTATATAAATAAAACTTTTGTTAAGATATTTAATAAAATATAACAAATACAATAGTTTATAAATATTAATTAAAGTATTGTATTAATATATAGTACATATATATTTACTTATATTTATGATAATATTCCCTTTTAAAAACATATAATCCTGACGACACGATTATAAAAAGTCCAATAAAAGTATATTTATCAGGAAAATCCGAAAAAACATAATAACCTAAAATAAGGTTAGTAATAATCTCGAAATAACCAAATGGTGCTAATTTTGAAGCATCAGCGTAACGAAGAGATAAAATGATTAATATATGGCCTAAACAGGCTAATATACCCATCAGAGCCATCCAAGACCATTGAATTTGAGTAGGATTAATCCAAACAACAGGAACAAAAAAAGATGCGATAATGGCCCCTACTACGCCCGTAATCAGCAATGTGAGTAAAGGACTATCTGTTGAATGCAATTTTCGAGTTATTATAAGATAAAAGCCGTAAAAACAGCCTGTCCCAACAGCTGCTAAACTAGCAAGATTAATCTCTATAATTCCAGGTCTTATAACAACTAAAATACCAAAAAAACCGACTAATACAGCAGTCCACCGTCTATATCCGACTTTTTCGTTAAGTAAAAATGGAGAAAGAGCAGTTGTGACCAATGGAGCAACGAATGCCAATGTTAATGCTTTTGCCATTGAGATTACAGAAATGGAGTAAAAAAAACATATATTTGCAAAAAATAAAGACAAACCTCTAATTATTTGTAATTTGATATTTTGAGAAAATTTCAATTGCTCCCTATAAAATAAAAACATAAAAAAAGTTGTGAATACAACTGTAAAAAAATATCTAGCCCACGTTATTTGAAAAAAAGATAAATCCGAAGATAAGTATTTAGCAATGGCATCCATAAAGGGCAAAACCATCCATGCGGATAAATTTAAAAATATTGCTTTCATTTAAGCAAAATATTTAAGAGCAATAAATACTGTTATTGGCACTGTAACCAATGACATTAAAGTAGAAACAACAATTGTGCTGGAAATATTATCTACATTTTTTTTCGGTGAATACATTGAAGCAACCAAATAACATAATATCGCACTAGGCATAGAGGATTGAATTAGTAAAACTCCAGCTGCAAAACCAGATAAATTAAAAAATTTTATAATAAAAAAACCTACAATAGGACCCAGGATTACCCTTCCAATTGATGTTATAATTGAGTCTCTCAAAGAAAATACTTTCATTTGAGTTAAAGCAATACCTAAAGACATTAAAATCATTACAATCATTGCATAAGATAAAAGCATTGTTGTATTAATTACAAAAACCGGCATTTCTTTGCCGTAGTATAAAAAGATAACAGTCAAAATAATTGTATAGAAGGAGGGACTTTTTGCGATTATTGAAAAATCAAATTTTCTCTTTGCAAGAAATATATTAGCAGTAAAATGTAAGAGTATTACCAAAGATGAAATAGCTGCAGCTACACCCATTCCCAATTTACCGTATGCAAAAAGACATATTGGTATACCCATATTACCAGTATTAGGTAAAAAAAAAGTAGGTAATTCTCTAATATAATCTTTTTTCATAAGAATTAAAAAAACAAGACCAATTAAAGCAAATGATGAAAGTAATATTAATGCGTAAATAAAATATTCTGCAAATATATCAAAAGTAACACCTGTAGATGTAAGAGAGAAAATTACTAAAGCTGGAGTTCCAAAATTTCCAGCATAAGATGTTATAAACGAAGTATCGAAATTTGGATTTTTTTTCCCTAATAAAAAACCAATTCCAACAATAAAAAATACAGGGAATAGAACTTCAAAGAGCTTTAAATAAAGTTCCATTAAAAAAGTCTTAATAATACAGGGTTTTTAATAATATTTAAATTTGATTTAAAAGATTTAACACATTTCTGATAATCCTTTTCTAAGGATTTGTGAGTTATAATCACAATAGAAGCAGTTTTGTTTTTATTATTTGGTATTTGTATTAATCTTTGAACAGAAATTTTGTGTTTAGCAAATTTTTTTGTGATGTCAGATAGAACACCCGGTTTATCTTTAACTTCGAGTCTAATATATAAAGCATTTGAATAATTATCAGTATTATATATTGAAGGAGATTTTCTTTTATTATCAGAAATTCCAAAAGGGTATTTAATATTTCCACGTAAAATTGACAAAAGATCAGACATTAAAGCAGATGATGTTGGACCAGGCCCAGCACCTTCTCCTTGCAAAACACTCTCCCCTACTGGATTGCCTTCAATTATAACAGCATTCATAACACCATTTACATTTGCGATGTAAGTATTTTTTTTAATTAAACACGGATGAACCCTTTCAAATAATTTATTATTAACAATTTCTGTTATTCCCAATAATTTAATTTTATAATTTAATTGATTTGCAATTTCTAAATCCTTGTATTCTATATTTTCAATACCCTCCATTAAACATTTTGAATTTGATACTTTATTATTAAATGCTAAAGCAGAAAGAATTTTAACTTTAGCTAAAGCATCATAACCATTTAAATCTAATTTTGGATTACCTGGTTCAGCATAACCTAATAGTTGAGCTTTTTTTAATACAGCTGAAAAGCCAGACTTAGTTTCTTCCATTTCAGATAATATATAATTACAAGTGCCATTTAATATTCCATATACTTTACTTATCTTATTAGTTGCTAGCCCTTCTTTAATAGTTCTTAATATAGGAATTCCACCTCCCACTGACGCTTCAAATTCTAAATTAACTTTATTTTTTTCAGCAAGTTTCGAGAGATTATTACCGTGTTTAGAAATTAATGCCTTATTAGGAGTTACAACATGAATTTTATTCTTAAGTGCAAATTGTACAATTTTTTTTGATATACCATCAGATTGACCAATGGCTTCAATTAAAATATCAATTTTATTATTTTTAAAAATTTTAAAGGGATCTTTATAAAATATTTTCTTATTAATTCTAAATTTTCTTTTTTTATTAATATTTTTAGCTGAAATTGCAGAAACAGAAATAATTTTTCCAGTTTTTTTTAGAATATCTTTTTTTTTTGAATTTAATTCATTATAGAGATAATTGCCAATCTGCCCTAATCCAACAATTGCTATATTAAGCTTTTTTGTCATATCAATCATCTAAACTTGGAAAGCTACTATTTTTTCCATAATTAATAATTTTATTTTTAAAATCTTCAAAAGAAATATTTTTATCAATGTCTAAATTTGGCTTTTGAACTATATCATCATTTTTTTTCTTTAAAAAAGAACCAAAGTTTTGATTAGAACAATTATTTAAAAATAAAAAAATTAATAAAATTATCAGTATTCTCATCAATTTAATCCTTCGTCAGACTTATATCCAAATAAAATATTCATATTTTGAACAGCTTGTCCACTCCCACCCTTAATCAAATTATCTATTGCTGACAATATAATAATTTTATTCTTATACTTACTCTCACACACGGAAATATAACAGTTATTTGTGTTTATTACTTCATTAGTTCCTAAAAAAGTATTTGGTTTCAAAATTTTAATGAATTTATGATTTTTGTAATATTTTTTTAGAAAAGAATAAATTTTTTTAAGAGAATCATTTCTTTTTAGATCTAAATACATAGTAGTTAATATTCCTCTAAACATTGGTGAAAGATGAGGTGTAAATTGAAATTTTACCTTTTTGCCAGTTTTTATTTTTAGTTCCTGATCAATTTCTGAATTGTGTCTATGAAACGCTAAACCATAAGCACTCAATGTCTCATTTAAAAATTTGTTGTTATATTTTTTATGAATATTTCTGCCTGCACCTGAATAACCAGATTTTGAATCAATTATGACATTGTTTGATTTAACAATATTTTTATTAATTAATGGTACTAGGGGTAATAAAATTGATGTTGGATAACAGCCTGGACAGGAAATTATCTTATATTTTTTAATGTTCTGATTATTTAACTCAGGTAAAGAATAAATACTTTTTTTGATTAATTTAGGGGCATTGTGTTTGATTTTATACCATTTCATATAATCACTGGCTGATTTAAGTCTAAAATCTGCCGCTAAATCAATTAAAATATTTTTATTATTTAAATTTTTTGAAATTTTTTGAGCCTCACCATTAGGTAATGCGGTAAATATAACATCAATATTTTTTAACAACTCTTTATTAAATTTAACAATATTTGGTAGTTTATATTTATTAAAGTATTTATCATAAGAGCTAATTTTCTTACCTACAGAAGTATCACCACAAAGATATTTAATTTTAACACTTTTATGTTTAGTTAATAATTTAACCAATTGAATACCTATGTATCCAGTAGCTCCAGCAACTAATGCATTAATCTTAGACATATTGTAATATAACAGTTGTTTAATAAAATGATATTATCTTTTAGAGAATTGATAACTTCTTCTAGCTTTTGCTCGACCAGGTTTTTTTCTCTCAACTGATCTAGAATCTCTCGTGGTAAGTTTTTCTTTTCTAAGTGTTGGTTTTAAATTTTCATCAAATTGTAATAGTGCTCTTGATATACCATGTACTAATGCTCCTGCTTGACCTGTATGACCACCACCAACAACTTGAGATCTAACATCGTATTCTGTAGATTGATTGATAATTTCAAAAGGTCTTAGTATTTGCATTTTATGAGTTGCTCTTGTGAAATAATCATCTAAATTTTTACCGTTAACGTAAATTTTTCCAGTCCCCCTTTTTAACCAAACTTTTGCAATTGAAGTCTTTCTTCTACCTGTTGCATATTTTGCATCTTTAAAATCTAATTTTAGTTTTGAAGATGTGGATTGATTTGTTTCCATTTTAATTTCTAACTATATTTTTTGAATTTAATTTTCCAATCTCAATTACTTCAGGGTTTTGTGCTGAATGAGGGTGATCCGATCCTGAATAAACCTTTAGTTTAGTTAATTGTTTTTTAGCTAAAGGACCACCAGGTAACATTCTTTTTACAGCCATCTTTAAAACTTCGCCTGGTTTTGAAGATTGTAATATTTCAGGTGTTGTCTCTTTAATTCCACCAGGATGACCTGTATGTCTATAATATTTTTTATTTGAAAATTTATTTCCTGTAAATTTTAATTGATCTACATTTTTAACAACAACAAAATCTCCACTATCCATATGAGGAGTAAATGTTGCTTTATTTTTTCCTCTAAGGATTTTTGATACAACGGTTGCTAATCTTCCTACCACAGCTCCTGTTGCGTCAATTTCAAACCATTTACTATTTAGGTCGTCTTTTTTAAGAAATTTAGTCATAATTGCGGGATTAATACTTATAAATCGATATATTGTCAAACGATATACGGTTAGAACATAAGTCATTTTTGATAGTTTTAACTAATAAATAAGCTATTAATAAGAGATAATATTAGTTTATAATAAATTCTTATAATTAAAATAGGAGCAACAAAATGTCAGACAAAAAAGGAATGGATCCTAAAACATATAAATTCGATACCCTTAGTTTACATGCGGGTTATCAACCTCACAAAAATGCTGGTTCAAGACAGGTACCAATATACCAAACAACTTCATATCTATTTGATGATGTTGATCATGCGGCAGCATTATTTAATTTAGAAAGAGGTGGACATATTTATAGTAGGATATCAAATCCAACAGTTGCCGTTTTAGAAGAGAGAGTTGCTTCATTAGAAGGTGGAACGGCAGCACTTGCTACTTCGTCTGGTATGAGTGCAATATTTCTTGCAGTTATGACTCTTTGTGAAGCAGGTGACCATTTAGTTGTATCATCCCAGCTTTATGGAGGAACTGTAAATTTATTTAGATTAACACTTCCAAAATTTGGAATTAAAACAACTTTTGTAAAACCAAGAGACACAGAAGGATTTAAAAAAGCAATTCAAAAAAATACAAAAGGTATTTTTGGTGAACTTGTAGGTAATCCAGGAAATGAAATAATGAATATGCCTGAGATTGCTAAAATAGCTCATGACGCAGGTATTCCTTTAATGGTAGATGCAACATATCAAACACCTTATTTATGCAAACCTATAGAACACGGTGCTGACATTGTAGTTCATTCACTCACTAAATGGATGGCAGGTCATGGATCCTCAATGGCTGGTATAATTGTTGAAGGCGGCAAGTTTGACTGGATGCAAAATGATAAATTTCCAACAATGACTCAACCATATGAAGGTTATCATGGATTATCTTTTGCTGAAGAATTTGGACCAACAGCATTTACAATGAAAGCAAGAGCAGAGGGTATGAGAGATTTTGGTCCTTGTCTAAGCCCTCAAAATGCATGGAATGTCTTACAAGGTATTGAGACACTTTCTGTCAGAATGAAAAAACACTGTGAGAATGCTGAAAAAATGGTTGAGTATTTATTAGGTCACGAAAGTGTTGCTTGGGTTTCACATCCGAGTGTACCAGATCATCCTGATCATGATTTGGCAAACAAATTATTACCAAACGGCAAAGGATCAATGATAGCATTTGGTATTAAAGGAGGAAAAGCTGCAGGTGAAGCATTTATTAATAACGTTAAACTTGCTTCTCATTTAGCAAATGTTGGGGATACACGTACATTGGTAATTCATCCAGCATCAGCAACACATTCGCAAATGGATGAAGCTACATTAAAATTTGCAGGTTTATCTCATGATATGATCAGATTATCAGTCGGTATTGAAGATATTGATGATATTAAAAATGACTTTGAAAATGGATTTAGAGCTGCTAGGAAACCTAGACTCGTATCCAATCAATGAAGTTTCAGGTAAATAATAACGAGGTTTATGCTTCTACGGGAGGTAGACCATTCGATAAGAATAAACCATTAATAATATTTGTGCACGGTAGTGGACTAACTCATATGACATGGGTTTTGCAAACAAGGTACTTTGCTTTTCATGGATATAGTGTTTTAGCTTTAGATATGCCTGGACATGGATTATCAGGCGGTGAAAGTTTAAAATCAATTGAAGATATGGCGGATTGGGTAAGCGATGTTATTGATGCAGTTGGATATAAAGAAGCTTCATTAGTTGGTCATTCACAAGGATGTTTAGTTACTGTTGAGTGTACAGCAAGAAATCCTGATAAAATAAAAACCTTGAGTTTAATGGGTGGTGCTGGTGCAATTCCAATGAATCCTGAATTATTGTCTTTAGCGGAAAATAACGATCCTAAAGCTGTTGAATTAATGATGGACTGGGCTCATGGACCAGCTGGTCATTTTGGTGGTCATCCTGTTCCAGGTTTATATCATATTAATACTGGTTCAATGTTAGCTAAAACAAGAACAATAAAAAATACTCTCGGTGTAGATTTTAGAGCATGTGATAATTACAAAAATGGTTTTGAAGCTGCTAAACAAATTAAAATACCTACCCTTTCTATACTTGCTACTGACGATAAGATGTGTCCAGTTAAAGAAGGGAAAAAACTAGCTGATTTAATTGAAGGAAGTCAAATAGATATAATTGATAATTGCGGACATATGATGTTATTGGAGGAAGCAGATCGAGTATTAAATGTTTTGAAAAAATTCATAACAACAAATTATCCAGCTAATAATTAATTAAAAATTAGCATGTATGAAAAAAAATTTTAGATTTTTTGATAACAGGCAAAAATATCTACTTTTTGTTACAACAACTAATGAAAAAAATAAGATTGCTGACGCGTTAAAACCCATTGTACAAAAATTGAAACCAAAATTTCCAGCATTAAAAATATTTGATGCAGGTATGGGTGATGGATCGTTACTGATGAGTGTAATGAGGCAATGTCATCAGAAAATGCCTCAAATTCCACTACTAGTAAGTACAAAAGAAATAAGCATGGAAGATGTTAGATTAGGACTTGAAAAACTTCCAGATCGATTTATTGAACATAAAAACACAGTATTTGTTATCTCAAATCTTAATTATATTGAGTCAACTGCCCTCAAATCCAATGACAAAAAAAAACAAAAAAAAATGAATTGGAAAATAGTTAAGTTAAAAGGTAATTCTTCTTTAGATTTTTCAAATCAATTGAGAAAACTTAATCAAGAATTTTTAAGTAAAAAATGGCAAATAGAGAGAAACCCTAAAACTGGAAATCCCACATACAAAGAGCCTTCGGTAATTGTAATTTATAGAAAAGATCAGGAATTTTCATTGAAAAATGTTATTCCAAAAAAAAATAATGGGAAAAATAGTTATGACTTAATCATTGCATCTCAACCTTATAGATCAAGAATATCTGCCGAGAAAAAAGTAAAGTATGTTATTGATCCAATGATAAAGTCACTAGATAAAAAAGGTAAATTAGTTATAGTTCATGCATGTGGAAATGATCCAGGAAACAAAATTATTAAGAAAGTCTGGCCAAAAGAAAAACCATTTCCTTCGCTATACGGATCAATAATTCAATATATAAAAAGAAATACTGACCATGAAATTTTGAAAAATTTAAAATTTAATAAAAAACAAAATATTAAATATGTCTTGAGAGCATTACCAAATGAAATTAGCGGTGGTATTGCTACCTCATTAATATTTTCAGCATGGAATGCTTCGGTATATGTTAATCAAATATCAGATGAGCAAATAATGAATGCAGAAAGAAAGAAATATTACCAAAAAGTTGTAAAAGATATTGTCAATAAAAATAAAGGATTATATTTTAACAATGAACTATTTGTAATTGAAAAAAAATAATCAACTAAATCTATTCTTGAACATAAAATATAAGGATGATGTTATTAATAATATTGAACTAAATTGATGCAAAGATGCTACTAAAATACTAGCGCCAGTCAAAACGGTAAAAACTCCCAATATAATTTGTAAAAAAATAATTAAACCTAAAATAGATACAGCTTTAAATAAATAAAAAATTTTATTCCGATAAGTTATATATGAAATCACTATAAAGATAATGAATATTAAATAAGCTAAATTTCGATGTAAATATTGAACCAGTGAAGGATCGCTAAAAGCAGATAATTTAAATAAACTTATAAATTTATTGTCATCTGGAAAATACGAATTACCCATAAGTGGCCAAGTATTATATATTTTTCCTGCATCCATGCCTGAAACGAATGCACCAATAATAATTTGCAAGAAAATTAATATTAAAAAAAATTCAGGTATATAATTATTAATTTTTTTATCTTTTTTATTTAAATTTACTAAAACTAAATAATTCCAATAAATTAAAGATAAAATAATAAATGCAAATAAAAGGTGAACTGACAACCTAAAATGACTTACATCTATATTATTCACTAGACCACTCTGGACCATGTACCAACCTAAAAGTCCCTGAAAACAAATTAAAAAAAAGATAAAATAAAAATTATACAGTTTTTTAACACCTAATTTGATAGTAAATAATATTAAAGGTATCAGAAAAGCCAAGCCAATAAGTCGTCCAAAAAATCTGTGTGCCCACTCCCACCAAAATATTACTTTGAATTCATTTAAAGTCATTGAATAATTTTGAAGTTTAAATTCAGGTATTTGCTTATAAGCATCAAAATATCCTATCCATGCATCATTGTTGATTGGTGGAAAAAAGCCTTTAAAAAATTCCCATTCAGTTATTGATAGTCCAGAATCTGTTAGTCTTGTTAAACCTCCAACGACTATCATTGCCGAGATCAAAAAAAACATAATTAACAACCAATTGGATATGTATATTCTGTATTTTGTATTTATTTCGGTATACATAATTGTTTAAATATAATATTTATTTATAATTCCAATTGATCAAATGTCGCCTGATAAAAAAAAAAAGCTAAATATCCTCAGAAAGAAATTAGATCAACTTGATAATAAGCTTATTAAACTAATTAAGATTAGGACAAATATAGTGAAAGATGTTCTTAAACTTAAAACATTCAAGCATGAAATTGTTGACAAACAAAGGATTTCAGTAATTCTTAAAAATATTAAAAAAAAATCAATTAAAAATAAAATTGATCCAAAAATAACTAATAGAATTTGGAAAAATATGATTATGTCTTATATTGATTTTGAGAAAAGAAACTTTAAAAAAAAATAAGTTATTTACTGTGAGGTGGTAACTTTTTTTCTACAAAAACTTCATGTTTTCTAGTTGCAGGATTATATTTTTTTGCTTTTAATTTTACCTTAGCTTTTTCTCCACCAGCAGGTTTTTTAACATAATAAAAAAAAGGACTATCAGGTTTTGTTTCTGGAACTAGTCTTACCTTAACATGTGTTTTTTTAGCCATTATTTTTTATACTTTTTATTATATCTACGATTTTACTTAACTTAGTTTTTATATTTTTTGTGTTTATAGTTTTATTATCAAATTCGTCAAGTTCTGAATCGTTATTTTGTAATTCAATTTTTACACCTTTTACTGTCATACCTTTGTTTTTTAAAAGAAATTGAATTTTTTTTAAAATTAATATGGTTTTATCGTCATAATATCTTCTTTTACCAGAAAATATAAAAGGTTTGATTTGTTTAAATTCTTTTTCCCAAAAACGAATTGTATGTGTTGATAATTTACCGTTTTTTTTATTAACTAAGTTTAGGATTTTAGCAACCTCACCAATTGATTTATAGATTTTTTTATTTTCATTCATTTGAATTAATATAATCTTTAAAATCTTTTGAAGGTTTAAACAAAATTACATTTCTATCTGTTATAATTTTTTTTTCTAAAGTTTTAGGATTTCTGCCAATTCTGCTTTTTTTATATCTCAAAACAAATGTACCAAATTTTGGAATCTTAACCTTTTTATTTTTTATAAGTTCATTTAATAGTATTGATAAGAAATCTTCCAAAAGACTTTCTACAATCTTTTTCGAAAAGCCAATTTGCATATAAATTGAATTAATTATATCTTTTTTAGTTAAATTAACTCTCATTAAATTATATTTTTTTTTATTTTATCAATTAAATTGCCTTTTATTATTTTTTCGCAAACTTTTAATGAATTAGCAAAGCCAATCTCATCAGTTGATCCATGACTCTTTATAACCGGTTTATCTAATCCTAATAGGATTGCACCATTATATAATCTAGGATCTAATTTATTTTTAAATTTTTTTAAATTTTTTAAATTTAAAATAGCAGATAACCTTCCTAGAATTGATGAATTCATTGCAGATTTTAATTCTGAGGTTATAAAATTTGCAGTACCCTCTGCAGTCTTTAAAGCAATGTTTCCAGTAAATCCATCTGTAACTATTACATTTACATCACCATTCATAATATGGTTGCCTTCAATATATCCTTTAAATTCAAACAAGGAATTTTTTTTTTCATTTAAAATTTGGTAAGTATTTTTAATTATATTGTTACCTTTAATCTCCTCAGAACCTACATTTAATATTGCTACTTTTGCTTCTTCTTCCTCAAATAATGACTTATGTAAAGCTGAGCCCATCAAACTAAAATCTACTAAATTTTTTTCATTACACTCAATGTTTGCACCTAAATCTAAAACAACATTCATTCCATTTTTGTTTGGCCATAGAGCAGACAATGCAGGTTTATCAATTTTTTCAATCATTTTTAAATTTAACTTGGCAATTACAAATAAAGCACCTGTATTACCAGCAGAAACTATTGCATCTGATTCATTATTTTTTAAACTTTCTATTGATAACCACATACTTGTATCTTTGCCTTTTTTAGCTGCCGTTAGAGGACTGTCTTCATCTTTAATATAATTTTTAGTATTGAAAATTTTATAATTTGTCTCTGGCAATTGTTCATTATTGATTAAAGGATCTATTAATATTTTATCTCCAAATATATTATAAAAAATATTATTGGAGTTTTTGTAGTGGATCTTAATTCCTTTGATAATTTTTTTTGGAGAGTTTTCACCACCCATTGCATCTACTGCAATTTTAATTGGGTTGTTCATATATTTTTTATTCTTTAGGATCTATTACTTGTCTACCTTTATAGAAACCAGTTTTTAAATCCATATGATGTGATAAACGATATTCACCAGATTTTTTATCTTCGATAACGTTTTTAATATTAAGCCGTATATGTGATCTTCTTTTACCAGCTCTAGATTTAGTAGTTTTTCTTTTTGGAACAGCCATAATTTAAAGGGTTATTATATCTTTTGAGAGGTTATTGAAAGTATTTTTTAAAAGAAAATTCCTATATTTTTCTAAATAATCAACAAATTTTTCGGAATTTAATATTTCACCAATATAAACATTTAAAATCTCTCTTTTTTTAAGATTATCTAAATCTTCCCAATTATTTATTTTATCAATAATTGAGAATAATAAATTAATATATTCTTTCATTTTTTTATTTATAGTTGCGTCTCCATATCCTATTTCTCTAATAGATAGCTCAATTTGTCTAACACAGTAGTCAAAAAATTTTTGTAACTCATCTTTTTGTTCAATATTTTTATATACCTTTAGCAAAAATCCTAGATGAAAAAAAAATATAATCATCCTATCATAGAATGTATCTTGTTTATTATTATTATATAAATTTTTATTTCTGGTTAGTTTAATTAAATTGTTGTAAATATTTAGATATAAATTAGACATGAAATATTTAATTGTATTAATATTTATTTTTATCTTGAACTGCTCAGGAAATAAAGTATCAAATTATCATGGTAATAAATTACTCAGTAGCAAATATGATATTATAGAAGTTAATGTTACCAATAAAAACGATTTGATTAAAATTATTGGTCCACCGTCAACAATAAGTGATTTTAACGAAAATTTATGGTTTTATTTTGAAAGATTAAAAACTAATCAATCTTTGATAAAACTTGGTGCACAAAAAATTAAAAAAAATAATATTTTGATTGTAGAATTAAATAATAAAGGCATTTTAAAATCAAAACGTATTTTGGACTTAGATGATATGAACGATATTGAATACATTAAAACAGTAACCACAAAAGAATTTAAAAATGATAATTTTATATATGGAATATTTAGTTCTCTAAGAGAAAAAATTAATGCACCATTAAGAAACCGTTAAAGTTAGAGTTTTATCCAGCTATAACTGCAAGTAATAGTAATGCAACAATATTTGTTATTTTAATCATTGGATTAACTGCTGGTCCAGCTGTATCTTTATATGGGTCACCAACTGTATCACCGGTTACCGCTGCTTTGTGAGCTTCTGAGCCCTTTCCACCAAATTTGCCATCTTCAATGTATTTTTTAGCGTTATCCCATGCTCCTCCGCCTGCAGTCATTGAGACAGCAACAAATAGTCCTGTTATTATAACTCCAAGTAACATTGCACCTACGGATGATAAGGCAGCAACTTGACCACCTATTGGTAAAATTATTAGATATAAAACTATAGGTGATAAAACTGGTAAAAGTGAAGGTATAACCATTTCTTTTATTGCTGCTTTAGTCAATAAATCTACCAATCTACCATAATCGGGTTTTGATTTTCTTTTCATTATACCCGGTATTTTTTTAAATTGTCTACGCACTTCAATTACAACTGCGCCACCGGCTCTACCTACAGCTTGCATTCCCATGGAACCAAAAAGATATGGTAACATTCCACCAATTAATAAACCAACCACAACGAAAGGATTTGATAAATCAAATGTTACAACTATGCCTTCTAGTTTTGAGCCCGCTTCTTTAGAAAAATGTTTAATATCTTCAGTGTAGGCAGCAAATAAAACTAATGCTCCTAAACCAGCTGAACCTATTGCATAACCTTTTGTAACTGCTTTAGTTGTATTTCCCACAGCATCTAATGCATCTGTAGTTTTTCTGACATTTTTAGGAAGATTTGACATTTCAGCAATACCACCTGCATTATCTGTAACGGGACCATATGCATCAAGTGCTACAACCATACCCGCTAATGCAAGCATAGTTGTTACAGCAATAGCAATACCAAATAAACCAGCTATTGAATTAGTTAATAAAATACCTGCAACAATTATGATTGCTGGAATTGCTGTTGCCTCCATTGATATAGCTAAACCTTGAATTACATTGGTTCCATGCCCTGTAGTTGAAGACTCTGCAACACTTTTAACTGGTCTGTAATCAGTACCGGTGTAATATTCGGTTATCCAAATTAATAGGCCGGTGATAATTAAGCCTATAACACCACAATAATACAAACTCATACCATTAAAAGAAACTCCATTTACAGAATAGTTGGTATCTAATCCAATAACATAGTCTGTTATGGGGTATAAAATAATCAAAGACAAAATAGCTGTAGCAACAAAACCTTTATATAGTGCATTCATTATGTTTTTTGATTGTCCAAGTTTTACAAAAAAAGTACCTACTATAGACGTTAAGATACAAGCAGCACCAATACTTAACGGGTAAACCATCATATTTAAGTCTGATACAAAGAATATTGATGAAAGAACCATTGTTGCAACAATGGTAACTGCATATGTTTCAAACAAATCCGCAGCCATACCAGCACAATCACCAACATTGTCACCTACGTTATCTGCAATTACTGCAGGATTCCTAGGATCATCTTCTGGAATTCCAGCTTCCACCTTTCCTACTAAATCTGCACCAACATCAGCTCCTTTTGTAAAAATTCCACCACCTAATCTTGCAAATATTGATATTAATGATGCACCAAAACCTAAGGCTACTAATGCATTCACAATTTCTCTTTCGTCAACACCAGCAGACAATAATATGTAATAGTAAACAGCAATTGATAATAATGCTAAACCAGCAACCAACATTCCTGTGATAGCACCAGATTTAAATGCTATTGCAAGACCTTGAGATAAACCTTTTCTTGATGCTTCAGCTGTACGCACATTTGCTTGAACAGAAACTAACATTCCAACATAACCAGCAATACCCGATAAAGCTGCACCGATTAAATATCCAATTCCAACTAACAATGAGAAAGCAAAACTAATAATAACTAAAACAACAACACCAACTATAGCAATTGTTTTGTATTGTCTGTTCAAATAAGCTTTGGCCCCTATTTGAATTGCGGAAGCAATTTCTTGCATCTTTGCATTACCTGCGCTTGCGTTCAAAATTGATGATCCTGTTACAAATCCATATACAATGGATAAGATCCCAGCAAAAATGGTATATAATAAAATAGTATCAACAGACATATAATTCCTTAAATAAGTGTTTTAGTTATTATGTAAAATGCGGACATTACAAAAAAGATTATAAAAGGCAATATTTAACTTCTTAGAATTTGTGAGAATAACCCCGGTATTTGAGGTATTTTATTGGAATTCTCCTACCATCTAATAAATAATTTTTTGATTTTGTATTAATTTGACCAATAATAGAAATCTTTTGATTCATTTTAGAAGATAATAATTTAATATAAGCTCTCTTAGACTTAGAAGCTGTGAATAATATTTGATAGTCATCTCCATTAAATAAATAATCTAATTTCTTAAGTTTTTTTTGTTTAATTAATTGTTCTAACTCACGTGACATTGGGATTTTATTTATATCTATTAAATATCCAAGTTTTTGTTTATTAATTAATTTATTCATATCAATTGCCAAACCATCAGAAATGTCAATAGAGCAATTTGCAATTTTATAAAGATGTGGGCTAAATTTTATAGGTAGATTGGGTGAGTAATATTTGTCAATAAAATATTTTTTTTGATTTGGTCTTAACTTAATATTCTTTTTTAAAGCTTTCAAACCAATATAACTATCACCTATATTACCTGTTATATAAATATCATCTCCATTTTTTGCTTTATTTCTATAAACAATTTTATTGGAATATCCTAAAGACATAACTGTAAAACTTAGATTTTTTGAAGATGTGGTATCACCACCTGATAATTTGATATTAAATCTATTTTGTTCACTGGATAAAGATTTATTAATTAATGACATATTTTTTTTTGTGAAATGTTTTTTATTACCTGAGCCAGCTAAAAAGAAATAATTCGGCTTTACTCCTTTTGCATAAATATCTGATATAGATGATCTTATAATCTTTCTTATAATAAGCTCTGGTTTATTGAAATTTAAAAAGTGTATACCCTCATTATAAGTATCGACAGAGATAACTAATTTTTTATTTTTATCAAAAAAAACATCATCATTTAAATTAAGCGAAGATGGATTATTTTTAGATAATTTTTTTAAATAACTATTTATTAAGAATTCTTCATTCATTAGTTTCTTAATTTCTTTGAAATTTTATCAAGCAAAGCATTTAAGTATTTTGTTTGTGATAAATCGATAAAGAAATTAGAAGCATTAAGGTATTCCTTAATAATTATTTTTGAAGATATTTTTGGTTTATACATTAATTCAAAAATCGCACTTTTTATTATTACTTGAAAAACTTTATCTAGGTTTGATATTTTTAAATCTTCATTTAAATGATTTATAATTTCCTCATGAATTACGTCATCTCTTTCAATTGTACCGTTTACTACATCTTTTATAAATTTTTTGAAACGATGTTTTGGAAAATTTAATTCTACTTCATTGTTATAATACTTGCTGTAAAGCTTCTGAATTATAATAACTCTTGGATTATTTTTTTTACTAAAATGAAGCGGCATTCTATAACGATAATATTGTTTTTACTGCGTTGGCTGCTTCTCTACCCTTTTTTCCACGTGCTATAGCTTGATTTTTATTTAAACAAGTAATTATTCCATTACCAACAGGTTTTTTTGAGTCCACAGATATATTCATAATTGCATCAGTTGTTGATTTAGATATAAAATCAAAATGAGGCGTTTGACCTTTAATTACACATCCAAGTGCTACAAAACCATCATATTTTTTTAAATTTTTAGAAATAACTACGGGTATCTCAAATACACCTGGAACAGAAATTACATTAATCTTTGCAAAATTTTTTAGTTCATTCTTGGCACTTTTAAGAAGAGCTGTTGAAATATCTTTATAGTAGTTTGCTTGTATAATTAATACTTTATTTTTCATTTTATAATTTCTTGTTTAATAATCTTGATACCATAACCATCCAACCCAACAACCTTTTTTAGAGTTCTAGTAACTAATATCATTTTCTTTATTTTTAAAGATTTAATTATTTGAGCTCCAATACCATAACTTTTTATTAATTGATCCTTTTCTTTTGTTTTAGACTTTTTATCTTTAAATTCTTTAAGTGTTTGAGTAACAGATTTTAAATTTGGATCTCTTATAAAAATCATAACGCAATTGCTGTATTTTTTAAAATATTTTAAAGTTTTTTCAAATGAGTTAGGAAGTTTTTGATTAATTAGATAATTTTGAACTACATTAGATGAAATAACTCTTACTCTAGGTGATTTACTTTTATTAACTTTACCCTTAACTAATGCAAAATGCTCAGAACCATCAATTGAGTTCTCAAAAACATAAATTTTAAATTTTTGATTATTTAAATTAATTGTAGATGTTTTTTTTAATTTAATAAGATTTTCTTTTCTTAGTCTGTATGAAATTAAATCTTCAATTTTTGCAATATGAAGTTTATGTTTACTTGCAAATTTTAATAAGTCATCACCTTTTGCCATCGAACCATCTTCATTCATAATCTCACATATTACAGCAGCTGGAATTTTGTTGCCAAGTCTAGCTATGTCGACAGATGCCTCGGTATGACCTGCTCTAACTAGCACTCCACCTTCTCGAGAAATAATTGGAAACACATGACCAGGAGAAACAATTTCTTTTTTTAATACATTTTTTTTTGTAGCAACTTTTATTGTTCGTGATCGGTCTTTGGCTGAAATACCTGTAGTTATACCTTTTTTGGCCTCTATTGAGATAGTAAAGGCTGTTTGATTTCTTGATTGATTAACAGGTGCC
The DNA here is from genome assembly GCA_902617415.1 of uncultured Pelagibacteraceae bacterium. Classification (GTDB taxonomy): domain Bacteria; phylum Pseudomonadota; class Alphaproteobacteria; order Pelagibacterales; family Pelagibacteraceae; genus Pelagibacter. Next base: position 37,006 of record CACMWQ010000002.1, read on the forward strand.
ATAAAAGTTAGTCCAAGTTTATTCGCTTGATTTTTATTTAGTGTTAAGCAAATTAAACCTCTACCATTTTTTGCCATAAAGTTAATTTTTTTAGAATTAACATCACTGGCATTAAATACTAAATCCCCCTCGTTTTCTCGATTTTCATCATCAACAAGAATATACATTCCTCCTTTTTTTGAGATAGAAATAATCTTTTCTATTGGACTAAATTTATTTTTTATCATTAATAAATTTTTTTACATATTTAGACAAAATATCAATTTCAATATTAACTAAATCATTTTTTTTAATGTTTGCTAAATTTGTAAGTTTTAGTGTATGTGGAATAACCCAAATTTCAAATTTATTCTTCTTTATCTTGGCTATGGTTAAAGATACGCCATTTATCAAGATTGATGCTTTCTCGACTAAAAATTTATAAAATTTTTTATCAATACTAAATTCGTAAATTGTAGATTTATCTACATTTGTTAAATTTGTAACTTTGCTTACTGTATCAACATGACCTTGACAAATATGACCAGAAATATTTTGTCCATACTTTAAAGGTAGTTCTAAATTAACATAATCACCAACATTAGATTTCTTAAATTTTGATTTTCTAATAGTTTCATTTGATAAATAAAATTCAGATATACCTTTTTTATATGATATTAATGTTAGGCAGACACCATCACAGGAAATAGATATTCCTAATTGCTTATTAGTTAATTTTAATTTTGACTTGATAAAGATATTTATTCCTTTAGCTCTTTTGGTAATATTTGTAATTTTACCTTTATTAAAAATTATTCCATTAAACATTTACTGATACCTAAAAAGTTTTTCTTTATCTAAAAAAGTATTAATTTGCGATCTTTTTTTAAATTTTTTAGACAATAAATCAATAAAAGAATTCAAAGTAACTGAATTTTTTAAATTAATTTTATTATCAGCTTTGAATAAATAAAAATCATTTATTAAATTGTTGTTTAAAAAAGATTTTAAAAGGTTTGGACCAGACTCGATTAATAAATTTGCATAACCTAGTGAATATATTTTTTTTAAAATTGTATTTAAATCAAAACTATTATTTTCTATTTTCATAAAAATAAGTTTTGCATTTTTATTCTTAAATTTATTAATAATATTTTTATCTTTTTTATTATGAAAAATATAAGTTTTATTTGAGTTAAGTTTTAAAATTTTGGAATTTATTTTAGTCTTTAAATCTTTATCAATAATAAATTTTACTGGTGAAAACTCTTCTAAACCTTGAATTCTACAATTTAAATTAGGATTGTCAGAATTAATAGTTTTATAAGATGTTAAAATTGCTTGATTTCTATATCTTAATAAATGAGACACTTTATGAGAATGTTCATTTGTAATTTTTTTTTTAAATAAATAAATTCTATTATTCTTAGAAACAGCTAATTTTCCAGTAACGTATGGAATATCATTAAATTTTGAGAATTTATAATCTTTGTAAAAATGATTTGCCTCATTTTTAATTAAACCAATTTTAGCCAAAATATTATTTTTTTTTAAAACACTTTTTGTTTTTTTTGCTGTTCGTTTATCAAAATCTTCAATCGAATAATTAACTAATTTAATCTTCTTTTTTATAATCATGTTTGTACAAGGGGGTGTTTTTCCATAATGGATACAGGGTTCTAATGTTACATACATATTTGAATTTTTGAAATTTATTTTATTATTTTTTAAGGCTACTACTTCTGCATGAGGTCTACCGTTAATATCTGTCTTTCCGTAAGAAATGATTTCATCTTTATATGTTACTACACATCCAACCGATGGATTTAGTCCTGTTAGTCCTTTATTTTGATTGGCAAGTTCTAGTGCCAATCTCATGAATGCTTTATTTTTTTCTGATGATTTATCTTTTCTTAAAGACATCGATTTTATCAACAAATTGAACGAAGTCTTTTTCTTCTCTAAAATTTCTATATACTGATGCAAATCTTACATAAGCTACTGGGTCCAATTCTTTTAATCCATCCATTACCATTGTGCCTATTGTGTTCGAAGAAATTTCACTTTGACCAAATTCTTCTAGTGATCGAGAAATTTTAGAAATAAATTTTTCTACTGTTTCAGTATCAAGAGGTCTTTTTTTTAGAGCTACATAAATGGATTTAGACAGTTTATCTCTATCAAATGGTGATTTTCTTCCATTTTTTTTTACAATTGTTAGCTCACGAAATTGAACTCTTTCAAATGTAGTAAATCTCTGTCCACAGCTACAAAGCCTCCTTCTTCTTATAGCTGTTCCATCTTCAGTAGGTCTAGAATCTACAACTGATGTTTCACCTTTTTTATCACAGGGACAAATCATAATTCATTATCCCAAATTTTTATAAATTGGGAAATTTGAACATAAATCAACAACTTCTTTTCTTACTTCGTCTTCTATTTTTTTATTATCTTCAGGGTTTGATGACAAACCTTTAATTACTTTAGTAATTAGTTCACCAACAATTTTAAATTCATTTAAACCAAAACCTCTAGTAGTTGCAGCCTGAGATCCTAATCTTATACCAGAAGTAACCATTGGACTTTCTGTATCAAAAGGAATTCCATTTTTATTACATGTTATATTGGCTCTTGATAAACTTTCAGCTGCAGCATTACCTTTGACACCAAAGGGTCTTAAATCTACCAACATTAAATGAGTATCAGTACCTCCAGAATAAATCTTAAATCCATTTGTTTTTAATGTTTCTGCGAGAATTTTTGCATTAGCTAAAACATTAGATATATATTCTTTGAAAGAAGGTTCTAATGCTTCTTTAAATCCAACTGCTTTTGCTGCTATTATATGCATCAGAGGACCGCCCTGATAACCAGGAAATACAGCTGTATTAATTTTTTTATAAATATCTTCGTGATTTGTTAAAATAATTCCACCTCTGGCACTTCTAAAAACTTTATGAGTTGTAGATGTAACGACATGAGCATGATCAACAGGATTTGGATAACCTTTACCAGCAACAAGACCTGAAAAGTGAGCCATATCTACCATAAAGAATGCTCCAACCTTATCAGCAATTTCTCTAAATCTTTTAAAATCAATAACTCTAGAATATGCGCTACCTCCAGCAATTATAAGTTTAGGTTTATTTTCAATTGCTAATCTTTCAACTTCATCATAGTCAATTAATTCAGAGGTTTTATCTACATCATAGCTTATTGCATTAAACCATTTGCCTGACATCGCAATTTTAAGACCATGAGTAATATGGCCACCAGAATTTAAACTCATTCCCATAAAAGTATCACCTGGCTTTAATAATGCTAAAAACACTGCTCCGTTAGCTTGTGCGCCAGAATGAGGTTGCGAATTCGCAAATTTACAATTAAAAAGTTTTTTTAATCTATCGTTAGCAAGTGACTCAGCAACATCAACATGTTCACAACCGTTATAATATCTTTTACCTGGGTAACCTTCGGCATACTTATTTGTTAGTACTGAACCTTGTGCTTCTAAAACAGCTTGTGAAACAATGTTTTCTGATGCGATTAATTCGATATGATTTTGTTGTCTGATTAATTCTTTATTTACTGCATCAAATATTTCTGGATCAGCTTCAGACAATTTTTTTTCAAAAAAGTTTTCATATTGAGTATTTAAATATTTTTTTTCACTAGACATTTATTTACCTATATTTTTTTAATTCTTTTTATATGTCTACCGCCTTCAAACTCAGTTTTTAGAAAGCTCTCAACACATTTTAAGGCAACTGTTTTTTTAATAAGCCTTTCTCCTAATGTTATAACATTTGCATCATTATGCAATCGCGATAATTTGGCATTTTTTACTGAATAGCATAAAGCTGCGCGTATTCCCTTATTTTTGTTTGCAGCAATAGACATTCCTACTCCTGAACCACAAACAAGTATTCCTACATGATTCTTATTTTTCGCCACTTGTTTACAAAGTTTATGAGCAAAATCAGGGTAATCAACGGACTTGTTATTTTGTTTTGGTCCCAGATCTTTCATTGGATAATTTTTATTAAAGAATTTTAAAATATTCTTTTTTAAATTAAATCCACCATGATCTGAAGCAATAAAAATTTTTTTCAATTTAATTAAATTTGTAATTTAAAACACAAGCAACAAGGTGAACTCTATTTTCTTCACCCCCATTAAATGCATTGTGATATTTAGTATTATTAGTAATCCAAACAGAGCCATCTGCTGGCATATGTTTTGCAACATTATCAACGACCATTATTGCTCCGGGATTTGTGTATATAGGTATATGAAGTCTTGGCTCAGGATCTCTATGCCAACTCAATGTTGATCTTGGCTCTTTAAGAAGAAGTCTCATCCTACCTAATTTATACTTTTTTGTTAATTGGTCATAAACTTCTTTGAAATAAGTATCTTTAAAGTCGTCAACAAATTCTGTGTATTTATGTTCATCAATTTTACTTTCCCTCTGTACCTCAACACCTGTACTATCTGGTTTAGTCCAATAAATGCCTCTTACATTATTTCCTTTAACAGAATCTGGATCACCTGGAATTTGATTTAGAGGTATACCGGCGAAGTGAGGTATTCCAAGACTTGTATCAAAACCTTTTATTTTTAATACCTCATCACAAGCTTGTTTTAATTTTATGATATCAAATTTTACATCTTGTTTTTGGAAATCATTGAATAATTGTGACATCGGTGCTCTACTATCTTATAGACTATTATATTAAATATTACTATTGTCGCATCAAAAAAATTAATTGATAATGATTATCACAGGTAGCTATCCCAATTTAAGATTGAGAAGATCAAGAAAATTCAGTTGGTCTAGAAGATTAGTTCAAGATAATGATCTATCTTACAATGATTTTATTTTACCTATCTTCCTTACTGAAGGAAAGGCAAAAAAAGTTCCAGTTAATACAATGCCAAATGTTTTTAGGTACTCTATTGATAAATTAAAAAGTGTAGTTGATAGGGCACTAAAATTAGGAATACCAATGGTAGCTTTATTCCCTTATACAAATCCAAGAAAAAGAGATGAATATGGAAATGAAGCATTAAATGAAAATAATTTAGTCTGCCAAGCAATAAAATTTATCAAAAAAAATTATAAGAACGAAATTGGAATAATGTGTGATGTTGCATTAGATCCATATACATCACATGGTCATGATGGAATAATTAAAAAAAATGAAATTTTAAATGATGAAACATTAGAAATATTGATTAAACAATCAATATTGCAGGCAAAAATGGGTTGCGATGTGATTGCCCCATCAGATATGATGGATGGTAGAGTTTTAAAAATTCGTAAAGCTTTAGATAAAAATAATCTGAAAGATGTTCAAATTTTATCATATGCTGTTAAGTATGCATCAAGTTTTTATGGACCATTCAGAAATGCTGTTGGATCAAGAAGTCTCTTAAAAGGAGACAAAAAAACTTATCAAATGGACTTTAAAAACAATTATGAGTCATTAAGAGAAGTTGCATTAGATATAAAAGAAGGAGCAGACATGATTATAGTAAAACCAGGGATGCCTTATCTTGATATAATTAGGGAAGTTAAGAATAATTTTAAAATTCCAGTTATTGCATACCAAGTATCAGGAGAATATAGTCTAATACAAAATGCAATTTCAAAGAATATAGTAGATAAAAAATCGATATATGAAAGTCTAGTTTCCTTTAAAAGAGCTGGAGCAAGTGCAATTATAACCTATTTTGCTGATCAAATAAAACTAGATTAATTTTAAAGAATTTTGAAAATTAAATCTTGTTTTGGGAAAATTAAGATTATTCGGTTTAACTATTGTTTTATCTAAGAAATCTCCTACAATTTTTAAAGCATCAAAAGTATCTTCAAAGCTTATATCTTCTTCATCTTTATTTACTAAAAAATTTGGAATGATTTTGTCAGAATTTTTTAATTTATAATTAATTTTATTACCTTCAGAAACTTCTTCTACATAATCATTAAAGTCTATGTCATATCCAATTAATTTATAAAAGTTTAACTCCCAATTTACAAACTTTGAAAGCCAGTCTTCATCTTTTAATATCTCAAAATAATTATCAATTAAGTAATAAATCTCTCTATTTTTTTCGTTCTCTACTGTTAAAATTTTAATCAAATTCATTGTATAAATTATACAAAGGAGTTTTTGCTTATCTTCTAAAAAGTAAGGAGTTTTAAATTCATCAATTTCAACTTTTAAAGAACCAATTTTTGATTGAGATTTTGAATTATAATTTATATGCAATTTATTACCCTCAAGTAGGTAGTTTTTTATTTTTTTTGAGGTTCCTCCAAAAATAACTCCTGAAATTTTTCCATGATTTTCTGTATAAAATTCAGATATTACAGAATTTTCATTATATTTATTTTTTGAAAGTAAGTAACCTTTATCTTGCCAATTCATTATATTTTAATAGTTTCTAAAAGTTTCATAGCTGCGGCTTGTTCTGCATTTTTTTTTGAACTACCATCAGCGATAACTGTTTTGCTATCCTTAATTTTTACACTAATTTTAAAATTTGGTTTATGTCTTGGTCCTGTGTTAGAAATAAGTTTATATATTGGCAATGATTTAAATTTCTTTAATGAATATTCTTGTAATCTTGTTTTGGAGTCGATTACAGTAATATCTGATAAATTTAAATAATTTTTCCAATAATTTAATATAAATTTTGATGAAACATCAAAACCTTTATCTATATAAATTGCTCCTATCAAAGACTCACAGCAATCAGATATAATTTTTTTTTCAATATTGACTTTTTTTTTCTTTTCTGTGTTTCCTGTTAAAATATAATTATCCAATTCTAATTCCTTGCCAATTTCAAAACACTTGTTTTTATTAACTAAATTTGCAAGTTTTTTGTCAATCATACCTACTTTTTCATTTGGATATAACTCTAAAAGTTTCTTTGATATAACAAACCCTAAAACTCTATCACCTAAAAATTCCAATTTTTCATAATTATTTTTTGTATCGAAACTTTTGTGTGTTAAGGCTTGTATTAATAGTTTATCGTCTTTAAAGCTAATACCTATTTTCTTTTGTAGTTTGTTATATTTCATTTATTTAAATTATTTTATTAAAAAATCTTTCAAATCGAATTATTTCATTCCATTTGAAAATATTAAATATACTTCCTTTCCTTGGATTAGATGAAAAAAATAAAATTTGTGCTTTTCCAACTAAATTATTTTGGTTAACATAACCAACTTCAGATAGAAATCTGCTATCCTTAGAACAATCCCTATTGTCACCTAAGAAAAAAAAGTGATTTTCAGGAACAATATATTTATCTGAATTAGAAAAAGTTATATCAGTTCTATATGCAGCTAAATAACTTTTTCCATTTGGAAGTTTTTCTTCAAATATATTGACATCAATTTGGGTTGATCCACAATACAACTTATCATTTTTGCTTTTAATTGTTTTTAATACTTGATTAGAATTTATATATAAATCACCATCAATAAATTGTATTGTATCACCTGGTAAACCAATCAATCTTTTAATATAATCTGTACGATTATCAGCAGGTGTTTTAAAAACTATAACATCTCCTCTTTTAGGGTTTTTATTTAATATACGTCCTTTTAAAATAGGAGGACTAAAAGGAAATGAATGTTTACTATATCCGTAAGAAAATTTTGTTACAAATAATCTGTCACCCACAAGCAAGTTAGTTTCCATTGATGATGATGGTATATAAAATGGCTGGATTAATATTGATCTTATAAATACTGCAATTATTAATGCATAAAATAATGTTTTAGTATTATCAATTATGAAATTTTTCATTTTTTTCTATTCAAAATAATAAATGCAATTGAGTGGTTTTTTTCATCTGAAAGTGAAAGATGTATATTGTAATTCTTTAATTTAAATTTTTTTTTTAATATATCTTTTATTTTCTGTGAAATTTTAATTTTAGGTGATCCTTTCTTATTATTGTATATTTCAATATCATTAAAATTAATATTATCTCTAAAGCCTGTGCCTATTGATTTAACAAAAGCTTCTTTAGCAGCAAATCTTTTAGCAAAATAATTCGTTTTGTTTCTGTATTTTTTTGATTGATTAATTTCATTCAATGTAAAGAGTCTTTCTTTAAAACCTTTAATTTTTAGGGATTTTTCTATTCGTTTATTATCAATAATATCAACACCGTTACCAATTATCATTAGTTTAATATTTTTCTAAAATTATTGATTACTTTTTTCATACCAAACATGATGGACTCTCCAATTATAAAATGTCCAATATTAAATTCCTCTATAGATTTAATCTCTCTTAAAATTTTAGTTGATTTATAATCTAGGCCATGACCTGCATGAACTTCCATTCCTAGTTTTTTTGCTAACGTGGCACAATTTTTTATTTTTTTGAACTCAACTAAATAATTTTTGTTATTTTTAACTTTTAAAGCAAATTTTCCTGTGTGCAGTTCAACACATTTTGCATTTAATTCTTTTGATGCAAAAACATCTTTTATATTTGGATTGATGAAAAGACTTGTTCTAATTTTTTTTGAATTTAATTTACTAATTACTTTTTTAATTATTTTTTTATTTTTTGTGATATTTAAACCTCCTTCGGTGGTTATTTCATTTCTTTTTTCAGGAACTATACAAACAAAATTAGGTTTATATTTTAATGCAATTTTAAGCATTTCATTGTTAGCAGCCATTTCTAAATTTATTGGTACTCTTTTAATTTTTGAAAATATAGCTAAGTCTTCATCCCGGATATGTCTACGATCTTCTCTTAAATGAATAGTAATAGAATTTGCACCGAAATTCATAACTTGTCTTGCATATGAAATAGGATCAGGATGTCCCTCGCCTCTGGCGTTTCTTAATGTTGCAATATGATCTACGTTAACACCTAGTCTAGATTTCATTTTAAATGTCTACTTCCAGGTTTTGTAATTGGAATTTTTTTTAACTCATTTGGTAAATCATTTTTTTTATAAGTTGGTATATCTAATTTAATTTGCGAAACAATATATTTTTCTTTAATTTTTAAACTTGGTTTACTAGATCTATTAATCAAACACGCATATCCAACTATTTTTGATTTATGTTTTTTTACAAGTCGAGCGCATTCTAAACTTGATTTACCTGTAGTAATTACGTCTTCTACTATCAAAACTTTAGAATTTTTTTTAATTGAAAAACCTCTTCTTAAAGTAAATTTTCCATTAACTCTTTCACAAAATATTGTCTCCTTATTCAATAAATTTCCAACAATATAACCTATTACAATACCACCCATAGCTGGTGATAAAATTATATCGATTTTTTTGAATTTTTTTTTTATTTTAGTAGTTAAGGATTTACAAAATTTTTCTGATTTTTTTGGATAACTTAATAATTTGGCACACTGAACATACTGAGATGAATGTAAGCCTGAAGATAAAACAAAATGTCCCTCTAAAAGTGCCTTAGTTTTTTTTAAAACCGCTAAAGAATCTTTTAAAGAAAGCATATTTTTTGTTTTTATGTCTAATTATTTTGAAGTTATATTCTTTCTGTTTTAGCTCACTAATAAGTTTTGTAAAGTTTTTCAAATCTTGAATAATTAAGTTGAACCTAAAATTAATGGTTCTTTTAGTCTTTTCTACCATTTCAACACTTGAAATATTTACATTATTGGTTCCAATCATTGTTGTAACGTCACCTAATATGCCAGGTCTGTCAGGTAAAGACATCCAAAGTGTAGTATTATATTTTTTTTCAGTTGGCTTGCTGTCTTCTTTGTATTGCCAGTATCTTCTTATAGCAGCTCTAGCTTTGCCAGTTTTAGCACTTGTTATCCAATGCAAAGAAGGTGAATCTTTTTTTGATGTTAATATTTTAACTACATCTCCATTTCTCAATATTGATTGTAAAGGGCTTTCCTTTCCATTTATTTCACATCCAATCGCAGTATCACCCACTTTAGTATGCACAGCATAAGCAAAATCAATTGGACTTGCTTCTTTGGGTAATTTTATAACTGAGCCTTTTGGTGTGAAACAAAAAACATTTTCTTGAAACATTTGAAGTTTTGTATACTCAAAATAATGTTCAGGATTTTCATTTTTATCTATAATTTCTACTAGATCTGCTAACCAATCATATTCCTTCCAAGTTAAAGAGTTAAACTTTTCAGACGATTTATATTTCCAATGAGATGCTATACCTCTTTGTGCAAATTCATGCATTTGTTGTGTTCTTAGTTGTATTTCAATAGGTCTTTTATTTGGACCGATCACTGCGGTATGAAGAGATTTATAATTATTTATTTTTGGTGATGAAATGTAATCTTTAAATCGACCAGGTATACAATTCCATTTATTATGGATCACGCCTAAAGTTTTGTAACAATTTTCAATGTTATCTAAAATTATCCTAAAACCAATAATATCTGTAATTTGCTCAAGTGAGGTCCTTTTTTTTTGAATTTTTCTCCAAATAGAAAAAGGAGTTTTTTCTCTAGAATAAATTTTAAAATCGATATCATTTTCATTTAAAAGATTTTCAAATTCATTAAGAACTGAATTGTAATTAATCAGATTATTGTCTTTGATAGTGTCTAATCTATCTTTGATCATTTTTCTTGCTTCAGGATTTAAAATATCAAAAGAAAGATCTTCAAGCTCATCTCTTATTCTATTCATTCCCATTCTATCAGCTAGAGGAGCATAAATTTCCATAGTTTCTTTAGCAATTCTTTTTCTTTTTTCCTCATTATCAATAGCCTTTAAAGTTCGCATATTGTGCAAACGATCTGCAAGTTTCACAAGAAGAACTCTGATATCTTTAGATGTTGCTAGGATGAGCTTTCTAAAATTTTCAGCTTTTGAATTAGAAATAGCTTGGTTTTCAAAAACTGAAATTTTTGTAACTCCATCAACCAAATCAGCAACTTCTTTTCCAAATTGTTCTTCTATAGTTTTATAAGTTGCATAAGTATCTTCTATGGTATCGTGAAGTAAACCAGTTGCTATTGTTGCACTATCCAACTTAAGTTCAGTTAAAATATTTGCAACAGCAACAGGATGAATGACATAGGGATCTCCTGATTGTCGTTTTTGATCTTTGTGAACTTTCACTGCAAAATTATATGCTTTGCTCAAAGTTTCCGGGTTAAGAAACTTATTGTAAGATTTAACCTTATTTATTAATTCATCAGAATTTAGCATAAATTTATTATATCACTAATTTAGATAACTTTAATACTTCTTAAATTATTTTTTTGTAAAGAAGTTAAGAGTTTTACTATATTTTTTTTTAATTTTGGGTGAGACCAATTTTTGGATATTTCATACAGAGGCATAAGTACAAAGTTTCTATTATGCATTCTTGGATGTGGGATCTCTAAATTGATCAAGTCTTTATTTGATTTAGTAATCTTTCCATTAAAGTCTAATATATCAATATCACAATTTCTTGGATGATTTTGAGGAGCTACTTTTCTTCCTAATTTTTTTTCTATAAACTTGATTAATTTAAACAACTCAAGTTGATTTAATTTTGTTTTTATCAGTAAAACAGCATTAATAAATTTTGGAAAACTAGGATCTGGCCATGACTCAGTCTCATAATAACTAGATATTTTAATAATTTTAATTTTATGAGCTTCTAATAAATATTTCGATTTTTCTAAAAAATGTATTCTATTTCCTAAATTAGAACCTATTGATAGATATACATAATTAACTTGAGCGTCTGAAATATCTTGCTTTTTCACGGTTCCAATCTTTAGTTTTTTTGGTTTGTCGCTTATCGTATTGTTTTTTACCCTTTGCAACTGCTATTTCAACTTTAGCTTTACCTTTTTTAAAATACATTTTAGTTGGAACTAAAGTTAGACCATCCTCATTCATTTTTCCAATTAGTTTATTAATTTCCCTTCTGTTAAATAACAATTTTCTTTCTGAGTAAGGATTGTGATTTGAATAACTGGCTTGTTTATATGTGGGTATATGCGAATTAATTAAAAAAATTTCTCCTTCTTTTTCTACTGCGTATGACTCTGCAATATTTACTTTTCCATCTCTTACAGATTTTATTTCAGAACCTTTTAGTACAATTCCTGCTTCTAAGATTTCCTTAAAGAAAAAATTGAAAGATGCTTTTCGATTTATTGTAATGATCTTGATGCCAGATGTAGATTTATCGCTCATCAATAAGTTTTGCTACTTTCAATGCTTTCTCGACTTCCTTTTTTGTATTTTCAGTTATTTTTACCAAAGGTAATCTTACAGTATCATCGCATAGACCAAGTAATTTAGCAGCATACTTAACTGGTGAAGGATTGCTTTCTATAAATAAATTTTTATGCAACGGTTGCAACATATCATCAAGTTGTTGAGCTTTTTTTAAATCATCCTCATTTGAAGATTTTGATAATTTTTGAAATTCAGAACATAATTTAGGAGCTACGTTTGCCGTAACACTAATTGTTCCAACGCCTCCTCGTTTATTAAATTCAAAAGCATTATCATCGTTTCCAGTAAGTTGAATGAAATCATTACCCATTTTTTCTTTTTGTTGATCAACACGATTTAGATCACCGGTTGCATCTTTAACTCCAACTATATTTTTTAGTTCATATAATCTAGCCATTGTTTCAACGCTCATATCAATTACTGAACGACTCGGTATATTATAAATTATGATTGGAATTCCACAGTTATCATTAATTGATTTATAATGTTGATATAATCCTTCTTGAGTGGGTTTATTATAATATGGTGTAACAACTAAAGCACCATCCGCACCAGCTTTTTCAGCGTGTTTAGTTAATGATACAGCTTCTTCTGTAGAATTCGATCCAGTGCCAGCTATTATGGGAAGTTTACCGGTAGCTTCTTTTATACATAATTCAATTGTTCTCTCATGTTCATCATGTGATAATGTTGGTGACTCACCTGTTGTTCCAACTGGAACTAACCCATTTGTTCCATTTTCCAGATGATGATTTATTATTTTTATGTAACTTTCTTCGTCAAGCTTGTTGTCTTTAAACGGTGTAATTAATGCTACATTTGATCCTTTAAACATAATTATTTATAACATAAGTTGTTTGATTTAATAAAATGTATTTAAAATTATTAACAACAATTATCCTTTTTTGCTTATCGTTTCAATCTGCTTTTTCAAATGAAACTATACTTCCTATTAAAAAACCAGATTTAAATGAAAAAAATACAACAAAAAAAATAGCTGAAATCATTCCTCTACCAAAACCATCTGAAAAAGACGATGAAATTCAAAAGGAAATAAAAATTACTACCACAGAGATATTTAAGAAAATTGATGGTGTAATAATTCCAAAAAATAAGCCTCTGATAGTTAAAGAAAAATTAAGAAAGATAAAAAAACAAAAATTTTATAGCGATAGAGATTTGAGATATGCAAAACAAGCTATTTCATTTATGGAGAAAAGTAATTGGAAGGATGCAAAAAAAGCTGCAAGTAAAGCAAGAGCAAAATCTATTTATGATTTTATTCAATGGAGACATCTACTTACAACTGGTAACAGGGCTACTTTTACAGAATATAAACAGTTTATCGAAAGAGTAAAAGATTATCCAAGGATAGATAGAGTTCGTTACTTGGGAGAGCATAAAATAAATTCTAAAAATCATACTAAAAATGAAATTATACAGTGGTTCGATAAATACCCTCCTTTAAGTGGATTTGGAAAAATGATGTTAGGCGATGCTTTGTTATCAAAAAATAAAGAGACAGCTATAAATTTAATAAAAGAAGGATTTATTACAGCTGATTTAAGTAAAAATGATCTTATTTTTTTTAGAAAGAAATTTAAAAAATATTTGAACAGTAGTGATTATATTAAAAGAGCTGATTATTTAGCTTGGGAGAATAAATATTGGGACCTTAAGAGAATGTTAAGATATCTACCTAAAGATTATCAACTTTTATATACAGCAAGGCAACTTTTAATGAGCAGATCTTATGGTGTTGATAGCGCTATATCGAATGTACCTGCAAGTTTAAAAAAGGATGCAGGTTTAAATTATGATAGACTCAAATGGAGAAGGAAAAGAGGAAGAGTTGATAGTTCTTTAGAAATTTTACTAAGTATCAAAAATAATAAAGATTATATGGTTCGCCCAGATAAATGGTGGGTTGAGAGATCAATAATTGCGAGATCACTTATTTATAAGAAAAGATATGAGCAAGCTTATAAAATTACAAGTAAACATGGTCTATCAGAGGGTGCCGAATTAGCTGAAGCTGAATGGATGAGTGGATGGATTGCTTTAAGTTTCTTAAAAGATCCAATTTTAGCAAAAAGTCATTTTACTAAATTTTATAATAATGTTGGATATCCAATTAGCTTATCAAGAGGTGCTTATTGGCTTGGAAAAGCGAATTTGGCACTAAATAATAAGGAAGAAGCAGATAAGTGGTTTAAAGAAGGTTCAAAATATCTAACAACCTATTATGGTCAATTATCTCATATGAAAATATATCCAAATAAAACTTTTGAACTTAAAGAAAGTACTCAAGTTGATAAAAATTATGCTGAAAGTTTTTACAAAAATAAATTAGTGGCAATAGTACATTTATTAGATGAAGTAAAAAAAGATAAATATACGAAACATATTTTAAGATTTCTAGCAAATGAAAATGTTTCAGGAGGGAGTGAGGTATTAGCAGCAAAACTAGCAACTGACATCTCTAGATTTGATTTTGCTATTCAGGTTTCTAAAATAGCATCTTATCAAAAAAGGTTTCATAACAAATATAATTATCCAGTAATAAGCACTCCGAATAAAGTTGGATCAAGAAAAATCCCAGAACAAGCTTTAATATTATCTATTATAAGACAAGAAAGTGAGTTTGATATCTCTGCAAGAAGTAGAGTTGGAGCACAAGGCTTAATGCAATTGATGCCTTACACTGCAAAGACAGTTGCCAAGCAGGCAAAGGTTTCTTATTCAAAATCTCGTTTAACAACAAGTCCTGAATACAATATAAATTTAGGATCTTTTTATATAGCAGGTTTAATTCTAGATTATGATGGATCTTACCCTTTTGCTGTAGCAGCATATAATGCAGGACCAAAAAGAGTAAAGTATTGGAAAAAAATTAATAAAGATCCTCAAAAAAAACAAATAGATTATGTTGATTGGGTTGAGCTCATCAAATTTAAAGAAACGAGAAACTATGTTCAAAGAGTTATGGAAAACTACAATGTATATAGATACATTTTGTCTCAAAAACCAATATTTTTGAAAGATTTTTTTAAGAATAATCCATTATATTAGTTATGGAAGTCAATAAAATTGATTTGATTAAGCTACAAAATGCAATTGATCTAATTAAAAAAAATAAAACAAGCGATGCAGAAAATATCCTTAAAGAATTAATAGATATCAAAAACGTAAAACCTGATGTTTTAACATATTTGGCAATATGTAAAATAAAATCAAATAAAAAGAATGAAGCAATTGATTATCTAAAAAATGCAATCAGTATTGATCCAAATCATGAGTTTGCAAACCTAAATTTGGGTTTGATATATTTTGATATTAAAAATTATAATGAGTCTTTTAAGTTTATTATTAATGCTTATAAAAAGAATAATAATAATCTAATAGCAATATACCATTTAGGATTAATAAATTTAATATTAAATAATCTTGAAGAATCTGAAAAATATTTCTTAAAAATTATTGAAAAAAACAAAAATGATGAAAATGCTTTACTAAATCTTGCAATTTTGAATGATAGAAGAAAAAACTTTGAAAAATCAATTGAAATTAATAAAAAAATAATCGAAATAAATCCAAATAATATAAACGCAAATAATAATTTAGGAGTTTTAAATCACAATAATTTAAAATACGATGAAGCAATTAATTACTTTAAAAAATGTATTAAAATAAACGATAAATTTATTCCTCCTTATAGTAACTTAGGAAGAGTTTATTCTGATTTAAGAAGATTTGAAGATGCAAAAAATTTATTTAATAAATCAATCGAAATAAATAATAATGATTATGTTAGTAAATTTGAATTAAGCAAAATATTTTTATCAACCAAAGAATACTATAAAGGTTTAGAATTTTATGAATATAGAAAAAAAATTACTATTAATAAAAATATAAATATTTTAAAAAATAAATTTAATAGTATTGAATGGAATGGTCAAAAATTAGATAACAAAATAATTCTTATTTTAGCCGAACAAGGCTTTGGTGATATAATACTATTTAAAAGATACATAGATGTTTTATTTAAATTTGATCAAGTAATATTCTTATGTAACGAAAAGCTAAATTATATATTTAAAGAATCAAAATTTAAAATAGTAAATAAAATTGAGGATGTGGGTTATCATGATTTTTATCAACATCTTCTAACTTTACCAAAAATATATTTTGAAAAGGAAAATAAATTTTGTAAAAGGATAAATTATCTACCAAATAATCATGAGAACGATTTAAAGTGGAAATTAAAATTAAATAAACTAAAAAAGACTAAAATCGGATTAGCCTGGCAAGGAAATAAAAATTTTTTAGGTGATAAAAAAAGATCTATACCTCTAATTAAACTTGATAAAATAATATTAAATAGTAATTTTGATGTTATTAGTTTACAAAAAGATTCCGGCTTAGAACAAATTAAGAATAATTACAAAAATAAAATTTATGATTTTTCATCTGAACTAGATTTAACTAATGAAGCTTTTAAAGATACAATTTCAATATTAAAAAATGTTGATTTTTTAATTACGATTGAATCTTCTATTGCTCAACTTGCCGGGACTATGGGTATAAAAACTTATTTACTTCTTTCTTATAATCCTTATTGGATTTGGTACTCTGAGCAAGAAAAAGCTAAATTTTATGATACGATAAATATATATCAGCAAGATAAACCTGGTAGTTGGGACAACGCTATAAATCAATTAGAGAAAGATCTAAATAAGTATTATTAATAATATTGTATGTGGCGGAAGGAGAGGGATTCGAACCCTCGGTACACCTTTTCAAGCGTACGGCGGTTTAGCAAACCGCTGGTTTAAACCAGCTCACCCATCCTTCCGTGTAAATATGTGTAACTTGAAATCATTGAATATTCAATAATATTCAAGTAATTTCTCCAAAATATGAAAAACAAATATTCAGTATTCTCTTTAATAAAAAATGCTTTTTCACAGCATGAAAATTGGCAGCAAGCTTGGGGAAATCCAGAGCCAAAAAAAGAATACGATGCTATTATTGTGGGTGGTGGCGGACACGGTTTAGCTACTGCTTATTATTTAGCAAAGAAACATAATTTAAAAAATATTGCAGTCTTAGAAAAAGGTTGGATTGGTGGTGGAAATACAGGGCGTAACACTACAATCATTAGATCAAATTATTTATGGGATGCTAGTGCCGGTTTATATGATCACGCGCTTAAGCTATGGGAAAATTTATCTCAAGAGCTGAACTACAATGTGATGTTCAGTCAAAGAGGTGTAATGAATTTAGCTCACAACCTTCAAGATGTAAGAGATTTAAAAAGAAGAACACATGCCAATAGACTAAACGGAATTGATGCTGTTTGGTTAAATACCGAGGAAGTTAAAAAATTTTGCCCAATTATAAATACATCACCTGATATCAGATACCCTGTTTTAGGTGGAACGTTACAAAGAAGAGCGGGAACTGCAAGACATGATGCTGTTGCCTGGGGTTATGCAAGAGGCGCAAGCGAAATGGGTGTTGATATAATTCAAAACTGTGAAGTTAAAGGAATAAAGAGAAATGGAGATAGAGTTGAAGGATTAGAAACCACTAAAGGATTTATAAAAACTAATAAAATTGGAGTTGTTGCAGCAGGCCACTCAAGTGTAATTGCAAATATGGCTGGATTAAAACTGCCTCTTGAGAGTAAACCATTACAAGCGTTAGTTTCAGAACCAGTAAAACCAATTATTGATACTGTTATAATGTCAAATGCTGTTCATGCTTATGTAAGTCAATCGGATAAAGGCGAATTAGTTATAGGTGCGGGAACAGATTCATATATTTCATATACACAAAGAGGTAGTCATAATATTGTAGAAGAAACTTTAAAGGCTATTCTAGAGCTCTACCCTATTTTTAGTAGAATGAAAATGTTAAGACAATGGGGAGGAATTGTTGATATATGTCCAGATGCAAGTCCTATTATAAGTAAAACTAATATAAAAGGTTTATATTTTAATTGTGGTTGGGGTACAGGTGGTTTTAAAGCTACTCCAGGATCGGGAGATTTGTTTGCGCACACAATCGCAAATGATGAGCCACATAAATTAAATGCAGCATTTAATTTAAATAGATTTGTAAGCGGTGATCTTGTTGATGAACATGGTGCTGCAGCAGTTGCACATTAGTAATGTTTTTAATAAATTGTCCATTTTGTGGAGAGAGAGATCAAAGTGAATTTTCTTCAGGTGGCGAAGCTCATATAGTTAGACCAAAACAACCAACAGAACTTAGCGATGATGAATGGGCGGAATATCTATTTATGAGAAAAAATATTAAAGGTATTCAATTTGAAAGATGGAATCATGTTCATGGATGCAGAAAATGGTTCAACGTCGTTAGAGACACATCGAATGATAAAATATTATCTGTTTATAAAATGGGTGAAAAACCTCCTGTTAATTATAAGTAATGCCCAATTATAGAATTCATAAAACCGAATATATTGATGAAACTAAGAGAGTTTCATTTAAATATGATGGCAAGACTTACTTTGGATATGAGGGTGATACCTTGGCATCTGCACTTTTAGCAAATGGTATTCATTTAGTCGGCAGAAGTTTTAAATATCACAGACCAAGGGGTATAGTTTCTTGTGGAGCAGAAGAGCCTAATGCAATTTGTCAAATTGGTAGTAAAAAAGACTTAACAGAACCAAATGTAAGAGCAACCGAGTTAGAATTGTATGAAGGATTAGAAGCAAGTTCTCAAAATTGCTGGCCTAACGTAAAATTTGATATTGGGGGTATTAATAATTTAATATCACCATTAATACCTGCAGGTTTTTATTACAAAACATTTATGTGGCCAAAGAGTTTTTGGAAAAAAGTATATGAACCATTAATACGATTATCTGCAGGTTTGGGAAAATCTCCTACAGAACCAGATCCTGATATCTATGATCACAAATATGTTCACTACGATGTATTGGTAATTGGTGGTGGAGTTTCAGGTATTATTGCTGCAAAAATGGCAGCAAAAAATAATTTAAAAACTTTATTAGTAGATGACAAAAAATTACTAGGTGGTTCTACAATTTATCAAAATAATGAGTCTATTAAGATTGATGACAAATTATCAAGTGAATGGTTAAAAAATGAAATTCAAAAAATTAAAAAATTAAGTAATTTAACAATTAAGACAAGAACAAGTATTGCAGCTTATCATGGATACAATTTTCTTTTAGCTAAAGAAAATTTAACAGATCATTTACCAGAGGAAAAAAAGAAAAATAAGATTAGACAACGATTATGGAAAATAAGAGCAAAAAAAGTTGTAATTGCAACTGGATCAATTGAAAGACCACTTGTATTTAATAATAATGATAGACCAGGAATATTATTATCTAATTCTATAAACAAATATTTGGATTATTACGGCGTTACCTGTGGAGAAAATATCATATTATTTACAAATAATGATAGTGCATACGAAACTTCAATTTCACTTCATAAAAAAGGTATAAAGAATATAATTGTTGATTTAAGAAAATCTGCTAGCTCTGAATTAATCAAACAAGCAGAAAGTCTAGGAATAAAAATCTACTTCAATCATGTTGTAACAAATACTTTTGGATACAGAAAAATAAATTCATTAGAAATCATGAAACTATCAGAAGATGGAAATACTACTGTAGGCAATAAAATTAGATTAAGTTGTGACTGTTTAGGAATGAGTGGTGGATGGACACCTATGGTGCATATGCATACTCAATCTGGAGGTAAATTAGATTTTAGAGATGAAGACCAAGTATTCTTACCAAAAGAAAATAGTGAGGATCAAATTTCTGTTGGTTCATGCAATGGAGATTTTGATTTAGAAAATATTATAGATAAAACAGTCAATAAAATTAATAAATTCTTAGATATAGATAATCAAGATTACCAAGAAACAAATATAATTTGCTCTAAAGAAAATGATAAAAGAAATATATGGCTTTTACCAAATAAAATACCTTTAGGTAAAACAAAATGCTTTATAGATTTTCAAAATGATTCAACTGCAAAAGATATTAAATTAGCCTTAAAAGAAGGCTTTAGATCAATTGAACATGTAAAAAGATATACAACGACTGGTATGGCAACAGATCAGGGAAAGTTATCTAATATGCACGCACTTGGGATTATAGCTGATACAGCTGGTGTAAAAATGGGTACATTGGGAACAACTACATTTAGGCCTCCATTCACACCATTAACTTTCGGAACACTAGTTGGGAGAAATGTTGGAAAATTTTTTGAAGTAGTAAGAAAAACATCCATGCATGAATGGCATGTAGAAAATAATGCAGAATTTGAAAATGTTGGTCAGTGGAAAAGATCCTGGTACTATGCAAAAAATGGAGAAAATATGCATGATGCTGTTCAAAGAGAAAGTAAAGCGGCACGTGACAGTGCAGGTATCTTAGACGCATCAACTCTAGGAAAAATTGATATCCAAGGAACAGATGCATCAGAATTTTTAAATCGAGTTTACACAAATGCTTGGTCAAAACTTGCAATCGGAAAATGTAGATACGGACTTATGTTAAACGAGGATGGTATGGTTTATGACGACGGTGTTACTACAAGAATATCTGAAAATCATTATCTTATGACAACTACTACTGGGGGAGCCGCAAATGTATTAAGCAAACTTGAGGATTATTTACAAACGGAGTGGCCAGAGTTAGATGTTTATTTAACATCAGTGACAGATCATTATTCTACAGCAAGTATTTGTGGTCCAAATTCAAAAAAAATTCTTAACAAACTTTTTCCAAATTTAGATTTAAGTGATGAAAACTTTCCTCATATGTCATTTAAAGAAGATAAACTTGAAAATATAAATTGTAGAATAATGAGAATAAGTTTTACGGGTGAACTAAGCTATGAAATTAACATAGAGTCGAAATATGGAAATTCATTATGGAAAATGTGTATAGAAGCTGGGAAAGAGTTTAATTTGACACCTTATGGTACTGAAACAATGCACCTACTCAGAGCTGAAAAAGGTTTCATTATTGTTGGACAAGATACAGACGGTACAATGACTCCTTCAGACTTACAGATGGATTGGATTGTAAGTAAAAAGAAATATGACTTCATTGGTAAAAGATCTTTATATAGAAGTGATACTATTAGAGAAGATAGAAAGCAATTGGTAGGACTACTTACAGATGATCCAAAAGAAATTTTGGAAGAAGGTGCTCAAATTGTTTCAGACATTAAATCAAAGCCTATAGATATGCTAGGACATGTAACTTCAAGCTATTTTAGTCCAAACCTAAATAAATCAATTGCCTTGGCTGTAGTTAGAAGTGGTAAAACAATGAAGGGTCAAAAGTTAATTGTTCCAATGGAAAACAAAAATATTAATGTGACCGTTTCTGACACAATTTTTTTAGACAAGGAGAATAAAAGACTAAATGCTTGATATTTTACATCCAAATATTTCGAATATTAATAAAAACAATATCGATATTAATTTATCTGAAGAAAAAATTAAAATTAATATCAGGGGAAAAAATAAAGAATTTTTTACCAAAGTGGGTAAAATTCTATCTATTATTTTACCTTCTGAGTCAAATACCAGTTCATCAAATGAAAACTATGATGTTTTGTGGCTAAGTCCGGATGAATGGATGATATATTTTGATGAAAATAAAAATTCAAATATTTTTGATCAACTTTATAAAGATATTTCGTCTTTAAATTTTGGATCAATTACTGATATCTCTTCACAATTAATTTGCATAAATATAAAAGGAGAAAATATATTTGAATTATTATCATCTGGATCACCTTTTAATTTCGAAAAATTTAAAAATAATGTTGGTTCATCAACACAAACGATAGTAAATCATATTGATGTAATTCTTCATCACAAGTCAAAGAATAATGTTAATTTATTTGTAAGAAGATCGTTTTCAGAACACCTTTATGAATGGTTAGTTGATAGCTCTAATTTTGTCTAATTTATAATTCAAATAAAAATAAGTATAACCAAGATACATCAGAGAGAAAATCCAATTGAATATTACCCATAACCAAAAAAATTCAGAAAAGTCAGAATTAAAATAAATTGCAGTATAAAATACGACAAATGGAAAAATTCCATTTCGGCAAATATTAGCAATTAATGCGTTTTCAGCTTTTTTTAAAGCCATAAAAAAACCATTTGATAAAAAAAATATTGGATAAGCTGGTAGCACAAAGGCTGAAATCTCTAAATATAATTTTCCAAATTCAACGACCTCTAAATCTTTTGAAAATAATTTTGTTATCATTTCAGCACCAAAATAAATAATAAAAGAAGAAATAATCATTATAATGAAAGCATATTTTATAGCTTGGAAGTACGTTTCTTTAATTCTTAAAATATTTCGTGCACCAAAATTTTGAGCAATAATTGTGATAATTGCTGTATTTATTCCCAAGATTGGCAATAAAACCACTTGTTCTATTTTGGTGCCAGCTCCATAACCAGCTGCTGCATATTCTCCTGATAAACCTGCATATTTGAATACAATAGCAGAAGCAATAGAATAACCACAAATTGAAATTATTATTGGCATAGATTGAAAAAAAATATTTTTTAAAAAAAAAAATTTAGGAATAAAATAAGAAATAAGTATGTTTTTAATTAATTTACTTTTTAAAACTTTTTTAAATATAATTAAAAAAGCGACCGTTTGAGCAATTAGAGTTGCTATTGCAATACCCTTCATACCCAAAGCTGGTATGAAATAAAATCCAAATATTAAAATTGGATTTAACAATATGTTTAAAAAAAAAGATAATATTAAAGCATTTCTATAAGTTTTCGTATCGCCTTCTGCATGAAGTAATGAATTTAATGCAACAACTAAAATAAAAATAAATGAACCAAGGAAAATGATATCTGTATATTGTAAGCCAAGATTTATTACCTCGTTAGTTGAACCCATAATTGAAAAAAGGTCTGATGCATAATTTAAACCAATAAAAGTAATCAACAGAATTATCAAAGAAGAAAAGAAAATTAATTGGCAGAAATAAATTGAAGCATTTTTATTATTTTTTTCTCCAATGCTATTACCTATCAGTGATGTACCTGCAACTGTGATGCCAATAGATGAGGCAATAATAATAAAATAAATTGGAAAAGATTTTGTTAAAGCTGACAAAGCTTCAGGTGATATTTTTCCTGCAAAATATGTATCAGCAATATTATATAACGTTTGAAAGAGTGTACCTACAGATGCAGGTATCGCTAATTTTTTAATTAATTCTTTGATGTCATCACTTAATATATTCATGATATTATTTTTTTGAATTTATCATTTGATTGTGCCTCATTGTGAAACGTTTTATTTGATCATTTGTCAATTTATCAAAACAATTTGGACATGATAGGCCTACTTTATACTTTTTTGATTTGGTTAGTTTTTTATGCAATGGCATTCTACAACCACCACAAACAGTATAATTTCCAATTTCTAGGTTTTTTTTAATAGTAACTCTTTTATCAAAAACAAAACATTCACCATTCCACTTACTTTTTTTTGGATCAGTTTTGTTAAGATAATTTAAGATACCACCCTTAAGCATATAAACATTTTTAAAACCTTTATTATTAAGATAATTAGACGCTTTTTCACACCTGATACCTCCAGTGCAAAACATCCCTATTGATTCATCTTTACTAAATTTTGATAAATAATTTTTAAAATCTCTAAAATTTTTAGTTTCTGGATTAAGAGCATTTTTAAATGTACCAATCTTATATTCAAAAGGTTTTCTGGCATCAATCAGTTTAATATTTTTTTTAGATATAAATTCGTCCCATTTTTTAGGTGATAAATATTTCTTATTAAAAAAATTTCTAAAATTAATTTTTTCATTAATTGGAACTACTTCATCTTTTATTTTAACTTTATTTTTTGTGTATGGTAATATTTTTGAATTAAATTTATTTTGAATATCAAATCTATCAATTGATAAGATATTCTTTATTTTTGTAATTGTAAGTTTAATTTTTTTATGACTACCTGATATTGTACCATTAATTCCTTCAGGAGATAATATTATAAGACCTTTAATATCAAGCTTATTAGTTTCTTTTAAAATATTTTTTTTTATAATTTTTAATTTATTAAGTTTTGATATTTTATAAAAAGATAGGATTTCAAACATAATTACCAACAAACTGTAAAACCATCACCAATTGGTAAAATATACTTATTAATAGGTGATTTTTTTATGTATTTATTAAATTCTCTTAATTTTATAGTTAATTTGTCTTTTATCTTTGGATTTGCAACATCTCCTTTCCAAAGTGTATTATCAATTAAAATTATACCCTTTTTGCTTTTTAATTTAAGAGACTGATTAAAATAATTTATATAATTTTCTTTATCTGCATCAATTAATATCACGTCATATTTTTCCTTTTTCTTAATTAGATTTTCAAGAGCAATTTTTCCATTTTCACAAAGAAGATTTATTTTTTTATCTTGCTTTGCTTCTTTAAAAAACTTAATTGCCTCATTGTTAGTTTTTAAATTTTTATCTATACCAATTAATTTGCAATTCTTAGGTAAGGCAAGTGCAGCAGATAAAATGCTGTAACCTGTAAAAGTGCCAATTTCTAAATATGATTTATAGTTATTAATTTTTATGATAAATTGTATGAAGTTAGCTTGTAGAATTGAAATTTGTAATTTTTTAATATGACCAAGTTTTTCGTTATATTTTAATAATTTTTTTTGTACTTTGTGAAGATTATTTGTATGTGAAAAAATATAATTGATCATATTTTGATCAATTATGAAATTTTTATCCATTCAACTTTTCTTTTAATATTTTGTTTATTAATTGAGGATTGCCTTTTCCTTTACTTTCTTTCATGGCTTGACCAACAAAAAAACCAAATAATTTATCTTTACCAGATTTATATTCAGCAACCTTATCTGAATTATTTTCAATAACTTTATTTATCAATTCCTCTATCGCTTTTGGATCGCTTTCTTGTTTTAAACCTTTTTCTTTTACTATTATTAATGGATCTTGATCTCCATCTATCATTTGTTCAAAAACCGTTTTAGCTATTTTTCCTGATATAGTTCCATCTTTTATAAGGTTTATAAGTTTTGATAGATTTTTAGCACTAACTGGGCTTTGAGATATTTCTAAATTTTTTTCATTTAAAACTGCAAATAATTCACCTGTAATCCAGTTCGTTGCTAATTTAACATCTGAATTTTTTATAACTTTTTCAAAGAAATTTGATGTTTCAATATCAGATACCAAAATTGTTGCTTCATATGGTGAAAGATTAAATTTATCTATAAATCTTTTTTTCTTTTCATCTGGCAATTCAGGTATATCTGATTTTATTTTTTCAATTAACTCTTGGCTTATTTCAAGCGGTAATAGATCTGGATCAGGAAAATATCTGTAATCATGCGCGTCTTCTTTTGATCTCATAGATCTTGTCTCATTTCTTTTAGTGTCAAAAAGTCTTGTCTCTTGATCTATGTCTTTCCCCTCCTCTAACAAATCTATTTGTCTATTTGCTTCGGATATTATTGCCATTTGCATAAATTTTATTGAATTAACATTTTTAATTTCACACCTAGTGCCAAATTCAGTCTCCCCTTTTAATCTTACTGATACATTAACATCTGCCCTCAAAGAACCTTCTTGCATATTGCCATCACATGTTCCTAAATATCTCATTATCGATCTTAATTTTTTTATATAAACGTTGACTTCATCTGGAGATCTCAAATCAGGCTTACTTACTATTTCCATTAAAGCCACTCCAGATCTATTTAAATCAACTAATGTATTATTTGGATCAATATCATGAATACTTTTACCTGCATCTTGCTCTAAATGTAATCTTTCAATTCCAATTTCTTTTTGACCATTCGGCATATCTAAAATTACTTTTCCTTCACCGACAATTGGATATTTGTATTGAGAGATTTGATATCCTTGGGGTAAATCTGCATAAAAATAATTTTTTCTATCAAAGACAGATTTTTTATTTATTTTGGCTTTAAGTCCTATTCCAGTTTTAATTGCTTGTTCAATACAAAATTCATTTATAACTGGTAACATTCCTGGAAATGCTGCATCTACGAGACTAACTTGTGTGTTTGGTTCTGCACCAAATTTTGTTGATGATTGAGAGAAAAGTTTTGACTCTGAAGTAACTTGAGCGTGCACTTCTAAACCAATTATCACTTCATATTGTTTATTTTCTCTTTCAATAAGATATTGATTATTTTTACTCACTTAACCACCAGTCTGAAATATCATTTTTAAAATTAATCTTATCTTCTAATGCATAAGAAATATTAAGTATATTTTGTTCATCAAAAGGTTTTCCAATTACTTGAAGGCCTAAAGGATAATTATTTTTATCTTTACCAGCTGGTATAGAAATACCTGGTAAGCCGGCTAGATTTATTGGAACTGTAAATATATCATTTAAATACATTGATACTGGATCATTTGTTTTTTCACCAATTTTAAATGCTGAGCTTGGAGTAGATGGAGTTAAAATTGCATCAACTTTAGAAAAGGCATCATCAAAATCTTTTTTTATTAATTGTCTTACTTTCTGCGCTTTTAGATAATAGGCATCATAGTAACCAGAAGATAAAACATAAGTTCCAATCATAATTCTTCTTTTAACTTCATCACCAAAACCTTCAGATCTAGTTTTTTCGTACATTTCTATTAAATTTTGACCAGGAGATCTAAAGCCATATTTAACACCATCATATCTTGCTAGATTTGAAGATGCTTCAGCTGGTGCAACAATATAATAAGTTGGTAATGCGTAATTAGTATGTGGAAGCGAAATATCGATAATTTCTGCTCCGCAATCTTTTGCATATGAGATACCATTTTTCCATAGCTGTTCAATTTCGTCAGGCATATTGTCAACTCTATATTCTTTAGGAATACCAATTTTCTTTCCTTTAATATCTTTTGATAATTCTTTTGAATAACAATTTCTTTTGTAATCAATTGAGGTTGAATCTTTTTGATCAAATGAAGAGATCACCTCTAAAAGCATAGAACAGTCTCTTATATTTTTCGTCATAGGTCCTGCTTGGTCTAAAGATGAAGCAAATGCTACAATTCCATAACGAGAACAACTTCCATATGTAGGTTTAAGTCCAACAGTTCCTGTAAATGATGCTGGTTGACGAATAGATCCACCTGTATCTGTTCCAATGGTAACTGGAGTTAAATTTGCAACGACAGCTGCAGAAGAACCTCCTGAAGATCCACCAGGGACTAAATTTTCTCCTACCGGATTTTGAACATTTCCAAAAAAACTAGTTTCATTTGAAGAGCCCATAGCAAATTCATCACAATTAAGTTTACCTAGAAGTATTGCTCCTTGACTCCACAAATTTTGAGTAACTGTAGACTCATATGTGGGAACAAAGTTATTTAATATTTTGCTACCTGCTGTTGTTCTAACTCCATTTGTACAAAATAAATCTTTAACAGCAATGGGAATACCTGGTAGTTTTAAATCAAAGTTAGGATTAGAATCAAATTTCTTTGATTGATCTATTGCTTTTTCAAAATTATCCGTAACATAAACATTTAATTTTTTTGATTTTTCAGCACGGTCTATAAATGCTTTTGTAATTTCCCCTGAAGATAGTTTTTTTTCTTTTATATTCGATGTTAATTCGAATAAACTTTGACTTGTTATATCTGACATTATTCAACAACCTTTGGTACAACAAAAAAATCTTTATTTTCTTCAGGAGAGTTTTTTAAAATTTTTTCTCTAATATTTTCTGATTTAATTTCATCTTTTCTAAATCTTAGGGTGGTTTCAGCAATTGATGTTAGGGCTTGAACATCATCAGTATTTAATTCATTTAATTTTTCTATAAATTCAAATATATTATTTAAGTCGCCCTTTAATTTATTAGCTTTTTCATCATCAATAGAAATTCTTGCTAATTTCGAAATGTGCTTTACTGTTTTAAGATCTATACTCATATGGTAAAAATATTGCCGCAAACTATCACTTAAGTAAATAATATACAATATGATCACAATTGAGGAATTTAAAAAGAAACAGCTAAATACATCTAGATTAATTGGTCTTGATTTAGGTTCAAAGAGAATTGGTGTAGCTATATGTGATGAAAATCAAAAAATTGCCACACCGCTTAAAACAATAAACAAATCCAAATTTGAAGATCTTATCAATGAATTAGAGGATATTATTAAAGAAAATAATATTAAAGGAATAATTATTGGAAATCCAATTAATATGGATGGTAGCTTAGGTAAATCCTCTCAATCAGTAAATGATGTGTCAAAAGCAATATCAAAAGAAATTGATCTTCCAATAAGTCTTTGGGATGAAAGATTATCAACAGTTGGAGCGTTTAAATTAACCGAAAATTTAGGTATTAACGTAACTAAAAGAGAAAAAAATATAGATAAAAATGCTGCTGCATTTATCTTACAGGGTGCCATAGATTTTATTAATAATTAATACTTGCATTAATCAACCTTTGTGGCTATAGAGTTGGTTTTAATGGCAACTAAAACCAAAGCTATTAAAATTTCTCAAAAACATCTCCTAGGTATTCAAGATTTATCAATAAATGATGTTAATTTAATCTTAAAAGAAGCTGAAAAATTTATTGAATTAAACAAAAGCAAAAATAAAAAATTAGATTTACTTAAGGGGAAAACTCAAATTAACCTCTTTTTTGAACCATCAACAAGAACACAAAGCTCATTTGAGCTAGCAGGAAAAAGATTAGGTGCAGATGTTATGTCAATGAATATAACAAACTCAGCAATTAAAAAAGGTGAAACGCTAATAGACACTGCAATGACATTAAATGCAATGCATCCTGATATAATAGTTATTAGACATCAAGATTCGGGAGCTTGTAATCTTTTATCTCAAAAAGTTAATTGTGCTGTTTTAAATGCTGGTGATGGAAGGAGAGAGCACCCTACCCAAGCATTACTTGATGCATTAACTATATTGAATAGGAAAAAAAAAATTCAAGGATTAAAGGTTGCAATTTGTGGAGATATTCTACATTCAAGAGTAGCAAGATCTAATATTTACTTGCTAAACATGTTGGGTGCCGAAGTTAATATTGTAGCTCCTTCAAACCTTTTACCAAAAGATATAGAAAAATTTGGGGTTAATATTTTTTCAAATATGAAGAAAGGTGTAAAAGATTGCGACATAGTAATGATGCTTAGACTTCAAAATGAAAGAATGAGTAGTTCATTCCTGTCATCTAATAGAGAGTACTATGAATACTATGGACTAACACAGGATAAATTAGAATATGCAAAATCAGATTCAATTATTATGCATCCTGGTCCAATGAACCGTGGTATTGAAATTGATACAAAACTAGCTGATGACACCAATATGAGTGTTGTAAAAGAACAAGTTGAATTAGGTGTTGCGATAAGAATGGCATGTTTAAAAATTTTTTGTGAATGATGAAAAAGAAATACTTTATTAACGCAAATATAATTGATCCTCATAACAACATAAGTGAGATAGGAGGATTAATAATAGGTGAAGATGGAAAAATTGAAGGTGTTGGAAAAAAGGTGAATAAAAACAACATTCCTAGTAGAGAAAAAGTTATTGATTTAAAAGAGAATTATATTTTCCCAGGTATAGTTGATATGAGAGTATTTGTGGGTGAACCAGGTTATGAATATAAAGAAAATTTCAGAACTTTGAGCAATGCTGCATTATCCGGGGGAGTAACCTCAGTTGTAACAATGCCTAATACTGATCCAATAATCGACAACGTTTCAATAGTAGATTTTTTAAAAAGACGAGGCAGAGATAAATCAAAAATAAATATATTTCCCACAGCATCTCTAACAAAGGGTACTGAAGGTACAAATATGACAGAGTTTGGTCTTCTGCAAAGTAAAGGGATAATAGCATTTACAGATGGAATTAGAACAATTCAGAATACAAGAGTTATGTCCAGAATAATGAATTCAGCAAAAGATTTAGGATCTTTAATAATGCAACATGCGGAAGATCAAGAATTAGCTGAAAATGGCATGATAAATGATGGAATAATTTCGACAAAACTTGGTTTGCAAGGTATCCCAGAAATAGCTGAACTAATAATTATAGAAAGAGATTTAACATTATTAGAAGAATATAATTGTCGTTATCACATTTCTCAGATTTCATCAGGAAAAGCAGTTGAAATTATCAGAGATAGAAAAGATAAAGTAAGATTTTCCTGTGGGGTATCAATAAATAATTTATCTTTAAATGAAAATGATATTGGTGACTTTAGAACTTTTTTAAAATTGTCTCCGCCACTCAGGACTGAAGACGATAGATTAAGTTTAGTGCAAGGATTAAATGATGGTATAATCGATGTAATAGTATCAGATCACAAACCTGAAGATGAAGAGCAAAAAAGATTAACATTTGCTCAAGCCGCAACAGGAGCAACTGGTATTGAAACGTTATTATCTTTGTCATTAGAATTATATCACAATGGATCTGTAAAACTTGAAAAAATTATTGCTGCATTAACCTCCAATCCATCAAAAATTTTGAAAATTAATAAAGGTAATTTATCTATAGGTAATGATGCAGATTTCTGTATTGTGGATATAAATAAACCTTGGATAGTAAAGCAAGAAAATTTGGTTTCTAAATCAAAAAATACGTCAATTGAAAATAAGAGATTACAAGGAAAAGTAACCAATACATTCGTAAAAGGACAAGAGCTTTACAATATTTAAATGGAAATATTTATTTTATCACTTTTATCATATTTATTAGGTTCTATTCCTTTTGGTTTTTTATTAACAAAAATTTTTTTAAAAAAAGACATAAGAGAAACAGGATCGGGTAATATAGGCGCCACCAATGTTTTAAGAACTGGTAATAAATTTTTAGGTTACTCAACTTTATTACTAGACATTTTAAAAGCGGTTTTGCCAATAATTTATGTTAAGTTAAATTATCCAGAATTTATTTACATTTGTTCATTATCTGTTTTTTTAGGACATGTTTTTCCAATATGGTTAAAATTTAAAGGTGGTAAGGGTGTTGCAACATATGTTGGAATGTTGATTATTTTAAATTATTTTTTGGGTATTGTTTTTGGTATTGTTTGGGTAATTACATATTTAATTTCTAAATACTCATCATTAGGATCAATTCTTGGATCATTAAGTGTTCCTATTTTTATATTTTTTTATAGCAATGAT
This sequence comes from uncultured Pelagibacteraceae bacterium, assembly GCA_902617415.1. Lineage (GTDB taxonomy): Bacteria > Pseudomonadota > Alphaproteobacteria > Pelagibacterales > Pelagibacteraceae > Pelagibacter. The sequence continues at coordinate 68,523 of CACMWQ010000002.1, forward strand.
AACATTATGTTTTACTTCATAATGTTTATTTTAATTTTTTACACTCATAGAGAAAACGTTAAACGCTTGATAAATAAAGAAGAAACTAAGACAAAAATTTAATAATTTGACAGTTAAACTGTTTTAAGTACGTTCTCTAAATATGAATCTAGTAATTGTTGAAAGTCCAGCAAAAGCAAAAACAATTAATAAATATTTAGGATCAGATTATACAGTTCTTGCAAGCTATGGGCATATAAGAGATCTGCCTTCGAAAAATGGTTCTGTTGATCCTGAAAATGATTTTAAAATGATTTGGGAGATAGATAGTTTTTCAAAAAAATATTTAAAAGAAATTACAGATAGTGCTAAAGATTCAAAAAAAATTATTCTAGCTACCGACCCTGATAGAGAAGGTGAAGCAATAGCTTGGCATGTAAAGGAGTTTCTTGAAGAAAAAAAATTATTAAAAGATAAAGAAGTTGAAAGAGTTGTTTTCAACGAAATAACAAAAAAAGCAGTTACAAATGGAATAGATAATCCAAGAAAAATAGAGCCGCATTTAGTTGATGCTTATATGGCAAGAAGAGCTCTAGATTATCTAGTAGGTTTTAATATCTCCCCTATTCTATGGACAAAATTACCAGGTTCTAAATCTGCTGGTCGAGTTCAGTCTGTAGCTCTAAGACTTTTAACCGAAAGAGAACAGGAAATAGAAGTTTTTCAACCAAAAGAATTTTGGACTTTAAATATAATTTTTAAAAATAACAAAAATGAAAAAATAAATACAACTATTTCACAATTAGATGGAAGTAAGGTTGAGAAATTTTCATTTAAAAACAAACAAGATATTAACGACGCTTTATCAAAAATAAAAAATAAAAAATATAACATAACAGATATAAGTTCAAAAACTTATAACAGAAATCCATCAGGACCTTTTACTACATCAACATTACAACAAACAGCATCGAGTAAACTTGGTTTTGGAGCATCAAGGACAATGCAAATTGCTCAAAGACTATATCAAGGAATTGATATTGAAGGTGAAACCTTAGGATTAATTACTTATATGAGAACAGATGGAACTAATATTTCAAAAGATGCGATAACATCTTTCAGAGATTTTATAATGCAGAATTATGGTGATAAATATTTACCAGAACAACCTCTAAATTATAGTGGCAAAAAAGCAAAGAATGCTCAAGAAGCTCACGAAGCTATACGTCCAACAGAAATAATTAGAAAACCAGAAGATATGAAAAAATACTTAAGTACTGATCAATATAAACTTTATAATTTAATATGGTCTAGATCTTTATCATCACAAATGCAGTCAGCAAAATTTGATAGAAAAACTATTACCATCAACTCAGATGATGATAAAAATATATTTAAAGCTAGTGGTTCAACATTAAAATTTGATGGTTTCCTTAAACTTTATAAGATTGATGAAAATGATGATGACAATGAAAATATTTTGCCAGATGTTGAAAAAGGTGAAGTTATGTTTGAAGATCATATTGATGAACAGCACTATACTCAACCACCACCTAGATATTCAGAGGCAAGTCTAGTTAAAAAATTAGAGGAGCTAGGAATTGGAAGACCATCTACTTATGCAAGTATTATTTCAGTAATAGCTAATAGAGGTTATGCTGACATAAATAATAAAAGATTTTTCCCTACTGATAGGGGGAAATTACTTTCTGCATTTTTAGAAAAATTATTTACCAAATATGTTGATTATGATTTTACTGCAAAATTAGAAGATCAATTAGACGATATAACATCAGGTAAAGAAAATTGGATAAAAGTTTTAGAGAACTTTTGGAAAGACTTTAATTCTAATGTTTCAGGTGTGAAAGAAAAAAGAACCAGAGAAGTATTAGACCTATTAAATGAAAGTCTTGGATCACTAATATTTGAGGTCGATAAGGATGGAAATATTGATAGAAAATGCAAGCTTTGTGAATCTGGTCAATTAAGTTTAAAAAATAGTTTTAGAGGTGGTGCTTTCATTGGGTGTTCAAATTATCCGGACTGCAAATTTACAAGACCACTATCAAAATCTAAAGCAGCACAACAATTGACACTAGCAGAACCGAAATTCATTGGAAAAAATGATAAAGGTAAAGATATTTTTCTTAAAAATGGAAGATTTGGCCCATATTTGCAATTTGAAAAAGAAATCATAGAAGAAGATGAAAAAACTAAAAAGAAAAAAAGAAAATTAAAGAAAGAAGAAAATAATTTAAAAAATGTTTCTATCCCTAAAGGAATTGAGATTGAAAATATTGATTTAGAAAAGGCAAAATACTTATGCTCATTACCATTAAGTTTAGGTAAAAATCCTGAAAATGATAGGGATATTACAGTAAATGTTGGAAGATTTGGTCCTTACCTTAAATGTGAAAATAAATCTGCTAGATTAGAAAATGTAGATGAATTATTCACAATTGGATTAAATAGAGCTGTTACATTAATTGCTGAAGCTAAACCAGGAAGAATTTCATCATCTATGATAAAAGATTTAGGAGAACATCCTGAAGATAAAAAGCCAGTTAGAGTCATGAAAGGTCAGTATGGTCCATACATTAAATACAAATCATTAAATGCGACTATACCAGAAGAGAAGGATCCTGTTGAATTAACTATGGAGGAAGCATTAATTTTAATTGAGAAAAGAAAAGAATACGATAGAAATAAAAAGAAAAAGAAAAGCAAATAATGTCAGCAGATAAAAATTTAAAGAAATTAAATATAAAATTACCAAAAGCTAATGATCCTGTTGGATCATATGCTGCTACAAGAATATCTGGAAATTTACTATATATATCAGGTCAAATATCAATTGATGAAAATGGAAATTTAATTAAGGGAAAACTCGGAAAAGATTATAATACTGAACAAGGTTATGAGGCAGCTAAAAGGTGTGCATTAAGCATAATATCTCAAGCAAAAAAAGCATGTGGTGATGATTTATCCAAAATTAAATCATGTTTGAAACTTACTGGATATGTTAATTCTACTGATGATTTTACTGAGCAGCCAAAAGTCATAAATGGAGCCTCGGATCTAATAAAAAGTGTATTTGATGAAGCTGGCACACACGCAAGAGCTGCTGTCAGCACTAATAGCCTTCCATTAGGTGTTGCAGTTGAAGTTGATGCAATATTTGATCTTAATTAATTATCTGCCAATACCATAATAATATATTTTATTTTTTTTCATTTCAGAAGTTGAGTAAAGATTTCTCATATCAAAAACTTTAAAATTTCTTTTTTTTGTAATTTTTTTAAAGTTGAGTTGCTTAAATTCATTCCATTCTGTATGAATAATTATTAAATCTGCACTTTTACAAGCATCTTTTATATTTTCAAAAAAGTTTATATTTTTATATTTTAATTCCTTTTTCTTGCCAGTTGGTTCGTAATAATTTACATGTGCACCCTTCCTTATCAAAGATGGTATCATTTTTAATGAAGAGGACTCTCTCATGTCATCAGTACCCGGTTTAAAGGTAACACCCAAAAATGTAATATTTTTATTTTTAATTTTGTTATTCATTATTTTGCTAATTTTATTTAATAATAAATTCGTTCTTTTATCATTTGAATTAATTACTGATTTTACAACTGAAAGATTTGTTTTAAAAATTCGACCAGTTGAAACAAGTGCTCTTGTATCCTTTGGAAAACATGATCCACCATAGGCTGGTCCAGCTCGTAGAAATCTGCTTCCAATCCTTTCATCTAAACCCATACCAATTGCAACTTCTTTTACGTCTATGTTTAATTTTTCACTTAAATTGGCTATTTCATTAATAAATGTAATTTTAGTTGCTAAAAAAGCGTTTGATGCATATTTAATTAGTTCTGCTGATCGTCTAGAAGTATGAAAATATCTTCCGCCCTTCTTAATTAAAGGTAGATATAATTTTTTCATAATTTTATTTGCTTTATTGCTGCTAGTACCGACAACAACTCTATCTGGGAATTGAAAATCTCTAATAGCTTCGCCTTCTCTTAAAAATTCAGGATTAGATACAACATCAAACTTATTTTTATTTTTATTTGATTTTAAGATTTTTGTGATTTTATCACCTGTGGTAACTGGGACTGTAGATTTAGTAACTATTATTTTATACCTATTTAGATTAGATTTTATACTTTTGGTAACATTAAATACATATTTCAAATCAGCTTTATTATTTTTGGTAGGAGTTCCAACACAAATAAATATGATATCTGACTTTTTTATTGAGCTAGAAATATCTGTTGTAAATAAAAGTCTTTTTTTTTTTAAATTTCTTAAAACCAATTCTTCAAGACCAGGTTCATAAATTGGGATTATTCCTTTATTTAATTTTTCTATAATTTCTCTGTTAATATCAACACATGTAACTGTATTACCTAAATCAGAAAAACAGGCCCCACTAACTAAACCAACATAACCAGATCCTATAATACAAATTTTCATAGTTTAGAAATTTCAATTCCAGATTTAATATAACCTTTCATAGATCCACAATCTAAATAATTACCTACAAATTTATGTCCAATGAATAAATATTGATCTAAAATCATTCGTCTTATTGCATCTGTAATATGTATTTCACCACCTTTACCTTTTTTTTGATTTTGTAGATAATGAAAAATTTTCTTTGATAATATATATCTACCTATAACTGCGTTATTTGAAGGTGCATCTTTAGTATTAGGTTTTTCAATTACATCTGCAATTTTAAAGTTTAATTTGTCAATATTTTTTTTAATTGAATAAATTCCCCAACGATCAACATTATTTTTTTTAACTTTCATGCTAGCCATTACAGATCCTTTTAAATTTTTATGAATTTTTATCATATCTTTTGAACAATTCTTTTTCATAATTAAATCATCAGGTAACAACATTAAAAAATAATCATTTTTTATAAACTTTTTTGTTTTGAGTACAGCATCACCAGTTCCCATAGGTTTATTTTGATAAACAAATTTAATTTTTTTTCTAAAAAAAAGGATTTTTTTGTACTCTTTAATAATTCTGGGATCTTTCTTTTTTTTAATAATTGATTTGTAAAAATTATCATTATTGAAATATTTCTTTATCATCTCTTTTTTTTTTGAAATAATAAAAATTATTTCACTTACACCAGCATCAATACATTCATCTAAAATATACTCAATTCCAGGTTTTCCATTTATTGGTAGCAGTTCTTTAGGAAAAACACTTGTCAAAGGTAACAAACGTGTACCCAAACCAGCAAGGGGAATAATAGCTTGTTTAATCATTAAGATGTTTTACTTATAATCATATTTATTAAAAATGAAAATTTTAAAAAATATTTTTGAACTAAATAAGGCAGTAAAAAATTACAAAAATGTTGGATTTGTACCTACAATGGGGGGAATTCATAAAGGCCACGAATCTTTAATAAAAATTTCACAAAAAAATAACAAAGAAACAATAGTAAGTATTTTTGTCAATCCAACACAATTTAATCAAAAAAGAGATTTTAAGAATTATCCTAGAAATATAAGAAAAGATATTTCAATATTAAAAAAACTAAAAGTTAATTATTTGTTTTTACCCGAGGTCAATGAAATTTATAAAAATAGAATGAAGAATTTTAAACTTAATAAATCTGATAAAATTTTATGTGCTAAATATAGAAAAGGTCATTTTGAAGGTGTATTAAACGTTATGAATAGATTGTTATCTATTGTTAAATCTAAGTGTGTTTATATGGGTGAAAAAGATTTTCAACAATACATGTTAATTAAAAGAATATTAGGTAAAAAATATAAAATAAATATTGTTGGTTGTCCTACCATTCGAGAAAATAATAAAATTGCTTTATCCACAAGAAACAAATTGTTAAATAAATCATACATAAAAAAAGTATCAAAAATAGCCATCAAATTAGATAAATTAAAAAAATTATCAAAAATGAATAAATTTGTGGATTTGTCAAAATCCAAATATGAGCTTGAAAATAAATTTAAAATTAAAATTGATTATCTTGAATTTAGAGATGAGAAAAAAATGAAATTAGATAATTTTAAATCTAAATATAGACTATTTATTGCCTATCATATTAATGGAGTAAGATTAATTGATAATTTTTGATTATAAGAAATAAGCTCCTACACCTAAGAAAGATACAAATCCGATTACATCTGTTATTGTTGTAACAAATACACTAGAAGAAATTGCAGGATCAATTTTCATTTTATTTAATGTTACAGGTACTAGAATACCAAAAAGACCGGCAACTATCATAGTTAAAACCATTGAAATTGAAATTATTAGGGAGAGCTGGATATCATTAAACCATAATTGAACTATCAAAGAACTTATAATTGCAAAAATAACTCCATTTAAAACTCCAATATTGAATTCTTTAATAATATTATTCGTAAAATTATTTTTTGTTAAATCCTGTGTCGCTAAAGATCTTACTGTGACAGCCAATGTTTGCATGCCAGCGTTACCACCCATTGATGCTACAATTGGCATTAAAAAAGCCAATACTACCATTTGCTCTATAGTGGCACCAAATAGACTAATGCAATAAGTTGCTAGAAAAGCAGTAAACAAGTTTAATAACAACCAATTAAATCTTCTCTTAGTTTTTGTTATTACTCCATCAGTTATTTCTTCATCACCTACTCCAGCTAATCTAAGTGCGTCCTCTTCAGCTTCCTCTTTTAATACTGTTAGGACGTCATCATAAGCTATCATCCCAACTAATTTGTCAGACTTATCCACTACAGCAGCTGAACTCAAATTATAATTTTCAAATAAATTACCGACTTCCTCTCTATCCATATCAACCGGAATTAGTGTTTGAGATTCAGCCATAATAGACATCATTTTTGTGTCTCTTGGTGTTCTTAATACTCTTGATGAAGGAACTGTACCAATGGGTTTGAATTCTTGATCAACTATAAATATTTCTAGAAATTCCTCAGGAAGTTCTTTATTTTCTCTTAAATAGTCTATCGTTTGTCCTACAGACCAATTACTTGGTATAGCTGTAAATTCACGCTGCATTAATCTAGCAGCAGAGTCTTCTGGATAACTTAAGCTTTCTAGTAATGCAAATCGGTCTTTTGGAGGTAATGAGCTAAGGATTGTATTTTTATCTTTTTCGTCTACATTTTCTAAAATCTTAATTGCATCATCTGACTCTAAATTTTTTAGTATGTTAACTATTGAATCTGATGATAGATAAGCAATCATCTCAGACTGAATTGACTCATTTAATTCAACAAAGACTTCAGGATCAACTTTGAAACTATTTAGTTTTATTAAATTTTCTCTATCATTTTGACTTAAATGTTCAATTATGTCAGCAGCATCTGCTGGATGCATAGCATTGAACGAATTTGTAATAAATTCGGCATCATTTGAGGCAATTTTATCTGTGACAACTTTGATGAATTCTTTGTTAAATTCAAAGTTAACTTTTTTATCTTTTAATTTTTTCACTATAGTCATAAAATTTACCTATAATTTAGTTGGCACTATTAATACAAAATAAAAATAATACAAATTTATAATGAAAATAGAGATCAAAAAGTCAGTAAAACCAATAAAATATAAATCTGCGATAGATATACTTGAAGATAGATTGGAGCAAATTAAAGTAAATAAAAATAAAGAACTCATTTGGATACTTGAACATGAAGAGATTTATACTGGTGGAACAAGTTTTAGTGAAAATGAGATATTAGATAAATCTATAAACTTTATTAAAACGAATAGAGGAGGAAAAATAACATATCATGGTCCTGGTCAATTAGTTTTTTATTTTGTGATTGACTTAAACAAAAGAGGTAAGAATATAAAAAAAATTATAACTGTAATTGAAAAGACAATTATAAATACTCTAAAAAATTACGATATAAAGTGTTTTGCTGATAGAAAAAATATTGGAATTTGGTTTGAGCACAAATCTGGTAAAATAGATAAAATTGCAGCGATAGGCATAAAAGTAAAGAAGTGGATTGCTTATCATGGTTTTGCATTAAATATTTCTAATGATCTTAATGTATATAAAAAGATAGTTCCTTGTGGAATCAGAGATAGAGGGGTTTCAAATTTAAATAATATTAAAAAACAAAATTATAAAAATATTGAGAATGATTTGATAAAAAATTTTTTATTAAATATTAAAAATTAAGTCTTTTTGTTTTTAACATATTTCTAAAATAATCTGGAGGAGTAGCTCTAAAAGTGTATTTTTTCTCATTTATTTTAAATTTTATTTCATAAGAATGTAACATTAAATTTTTATTATTTATTTTTGAGTTATTTGTTGAATTATATTTTTTATCACCAATAATGGAGTTTCCTAAATTAAATAATTGTTTTCTTAGTTGGTGTTTTCTTCCTGTAATTGGATTTAACTGAATGAAAGTAGCATTATTATTTTTATCTAAAATTTCATATTTTGTTTCAGCTTTTTCAACAATTTTTTTTTTATTTTCAAATCTTATCAAATCATCTTTTATCACACCTTTATCGATTAAAATTAATTCACCATTACATATTGCTAAATAAGTTTTATAAACCTTTCTTAATCTAAAAAGTGAGGTGAGCAGTTGGGCTGTTTCCCTATTCTTTGCAATTATAAAAACGCCTGAAGTATCTTTATCTAATCTGTGTACAGAATAAGGCTTCTCATCTCTAAATAAATTACTTTTCGCAAATATATCAATAATATTCTTTTTAGATTTTGTACCACCCTGTACTGAAATTCCTGATTGTTTATTTAGAACAACAAAATTGTCATTATTTTCTATAATTAAATCCTCATTTTCTTTTATAATTTCATTACTAGGATTATATTTTTTTTTATGTTGCTCAATTTTTTCCTCAAAATTTAAATTATAAATATTAAGTTTGTCACCAGCTTTAACTTTTTGAGAGCTTTTTACTTTTTTTTGATTTAATTTTAATTTTCCATTTCTTAGATTTTTTTCAATAAGTCCTTGTGGAATTTTTCCTAAATGATTTCGAATGAATCTGTCAATACGCATGTCATTAAAAGATTTATCTACGTTTATTGATTTTTTCATTTTTATTTTAATTTATTGCAACTATTGTTTTCCTTGCCTAGCTTAAGGTCTTTGCACTTTTTACCTATAGCTATAGAATCATAATATACAACTGTATCAGCTCTTTTTGGAGGATTGTCTTTATGCATTAGATTAAACCTATTAATATTACTTTTGTATATTCCAAACTTCATATATGACTGTTTGCTTATATTATTATTAGTCAATCCAGAATAATTAACTACAAGTTCGTTATTAGCCCAAATCTTAATAAAACTCTTATTTGGCCAATCAACAAATTCCATATTAATAACAAAATCATTCCATTTACCTTTTACATTATTTGCTTCTAAAATTTTATAAGTGTCAAAACCTCCAAAACTATGATTTACAAAATCTGTCCATTGCAAATCACCATTTGGAGCAACTCTAAACATAAAATTTACTGGACCTGCTTTAGAATGTATTTGCCATATAGTATTACTTATAGGAATAGTAAATTCACTATTTTCAGGGATATAAATACTAAATTTAAACCATGTATTTTTAGACTTCAATCCTAGCATGCTAACTTCTGATCTTTCTCTAAAGGTATTGCATTCATCTGACTTTCTTTGTTGACCACAATCGCCATCACCATTCTTAAATTTCCAAGCAAATTTGCCAGATCTAACAATTTTATTTTGAATTAATAATCCGTCTTTAGGAAAGTTATATAAGGGTGATAAATGCATTCTACATTTGGTTTTTTTTCCATGACTCCATTGACAGTCAATATTTGATAAGTCTATTAAATCTTTTTCATTATCTAAATTAAACCATGGCATATTATCGTCACCTAATGTATAAAATTTTAGACCATCAATTTTTGCTGGATTTGCATTTAAAATATTAGTTGTAAAATAAAATATTATAATTATTTGATAAATTATATTTTTCATTTCATTAATATAAAATATTAGATAATTGTTTTACAACATCAATTAAATAAAATATGAATTAAAGATTAAGCTGTAGCTTGTTTTTTATCTTCTACTTTAGGTGTATCTTTTGTCGGATTCTTTTTCTTTTTATCGACTCTTTTTGCTTCAACGTCCCTATCTACAAACTCAATTACGGCCATCGGCGCATTATCACCATATCTAAATCCCGCCTTGATAATTCTTGTATATCCACCTTTTCTATTTTCATATCTTTTAGAAAGAGTTTTCCTAACTTTGTTTGTAGATTTAATATCTTGCAATTTTGAAATTAAAGTTTTTGTATTAGATAAAGTATTTTTCTTACCCAATGTTATAATTTTATCAGCTTGAGGTTTTAAAACTTTTGCTTTGGGCAAAGTAGTTGTAATTTGCTCATACTTTATTAATGAGTTAAGCATATTTTTAATAAGAGCTTTTCTATGTTCTGAAGTTCTGTTGAGCTTTTTATAGCCCATTTTATGTCTCATTAGATGGCTTCCTCAAGTTTTTTAGATAATTCAGCAATATTGTCTGGCGGCCAATTTGGAATTTCCATACCAAGATACAATGACATTCCAGTCAATACTTCTTTAATCTCATTTAACGATTTTCTTCCAAAATTAGGTGTTCTTAACATTTCACCCTCAGATTTTTGAACCAAATCACCAATATAGATGATATTATCATTTTTAAGACAATTCATTGATCTCACAGATAGTTCTAATTCGTCAACTTTTCTTAATAAGTTCTTATTAAATTCTGGCTCTGAAGGTTGCTCTTTTACGATAACTTCTTGTGGCTCATCAAAGTTAACAAACATTCCTAGTTGATCTTGGAATATTCTAGCAGAGTATGCAACTGCGTCTTCAGCTGAGATTGACCCATTTGTCTCAACCTCCATAGTTAGTTTATCATAGTCCAATGCTTTTCCTTCTCTTGCTGTACTGACTGAATAGGAAACTTTTTTAACAGGACTAAATAACGAGTCTATTGGAATTAAACCAAGCGGTGGTTCCTCGGGTTTATTCATATCGGCTGAAACGTATCCTTTTCCAGTTCCAACTGTCATTTCCATATGAAACTTAGTATTTTCATCTAAATTACAAATAACCAGATCTGGATTTAAAATTTCAATATCAGCAACAGATGTTATATCGGATGCCTTTATTTCTCCAGGTCCTTTAGCATCAAGTATTAATTTTTTTGGTTCATCAGATGTACTTTTCAAAGCCAAAGATTTTACATTTAATACAATATCAGTAACATCTTCCCTGACACCTTTGATTGATGTAAATTCATGTAATACACCATCTATCTGAATAGAAGTTACAGCAGTTCCTCTAATAGAGGATAAAAGTATTCTTCTTAATGAATTACCAAGAGTTAACCCATATCCTTTTTCTAGTGGTTCGGCAGTGATCTTTGCAAATGCTTTATCATCACTTAATTGAACATCTATTTTTGCTGGTTTAATTAATGATTTCCAATTTTTTGAATTTACTTCTGTTTGCTCCATTAAACTCTCCTTTTTTTAGGTGGTCTCGTACCATTGTGTGGCATTGGTGTTGTATCTTTAATTGATATAATTTTAAATCCTCTAGCCTGTAAAGCTCTCAAAGCAGTTTCTCTTCCAGATCCAGGACCTTTAACTTCAACAGACAAAATTTTCATGCCAACTTCCAAAGCTTTAGCTGCGGCTGCATCAGCAGCAACTTGTGCTGCGTATGGTGTAGACTTACGAGAGCCTTTAAAACCTTTTTGGCCAGCAGATGCCCAAGAGACAACATTTCCATTTGTATCAGCGATTGATACAATAGTATTATTAAACGTAGACTGAACATAAGCTATTCCATTTAAAATATTTTTTTTTCCTTTTTTTTTCTTTGAATATGAACTTTTTTTCGACTTAGATTCTATTTTCTGTTCTTTATTTTCAGTTACTTCTTTTTTCATTATTTTTTAAGTGGAGTTAATTTCTTACCAGCGATCGCAATTGCTTTACCTTTTCTAGTTCTGGAATTGCATCTTGTTCTTTGACCTCTAACAGGAAGTTTTTTTCTATGTCTAGATCCTCTATAAGTAGCAAGATCAATTAGTCTTTTTATACTTAAAGATGTTTCTCTTCTTAAATCACCTTCAACAGTAAATTTTTGATCAATATATTCTCTAATTTTTAAAATTTGATCATCTGTTAATTCATTTACTCTCTTTGATTTTGGTATTTCTAAATCGTTACAAATTTGTTCAGAAAATTTATTTCCAATTCCAAAAATATATGTAAGTCCAATATGAACTAATTTATTTTGTGGTATGTTTACACCTGCAATACGAGCCATAATTTTTGTGATAAATTGTGCCTTTTATATAAGAAGATTAGTCAAAGTCAACGCCTTAAACATTCAAAAAAGCCTCGATTTTACTGGTTATTTGATCAATTTCCATTTTACCATCAATCTCATGAAAATTTGAATTTTTTGAATAATAATCCAACACTGGTCTAGTGGTTTCAATATAAGTATCATATCTCTTTAATATAGTATCTACATCGTCATCAGTTCTTTTTTCTAAAATTTTCCTTTTTTTTATTCTTTCCACAATAGTTTCTTTGTTTACATTTAAAAAAAAAATATAATCTATCTTTTGATTTGAGCTATTTAATAATAAATCTAAATTTTTAGCTTGGTTAAGAGATCTAGGATAACCATCAAATATTAATTTTCCTTTTTTGTTAGTATCAAAAACATGATTTTTTAATAGGCTATTCACAATCTCATCGCTGACAAATTTTCCTTCATTCATATTATTTATTATTTTTTTTCCAATATCTGTGTCTTTTTTAATTTCCTCTCTTAAAATATCTCCAGTAGAAATTTGATAACCTTTTATTTTTTTTACAAGATATTTGGCTTGTGTACCTTTTCCAGCACCTGGTGGACCAAATAATATTATATTCACCTATCTACCAAATTTAGTTTTTTTTATTAGTTGCTCATATTGAGAACTCATCATTCTTGTTTGAATTTGTGTAACAGTATCAATTGCTACTACAACAACAATTAGAACTGAGGCACCACCCAAATAAAAAGGGATAGGATAATTGGCAATGAGGAATTCTGGCATTAAACAAACTAGTGCTAGATATAATGCACCTATAGTTGTTAATCTTGTCAATATTGTATCAATATAAAGTGCAGTACTTTCCCCAGGTCTTATTCCTGGAATAAATCCACCATATTTTCTCAAATTCTCAGCTGTTTCTGTAGGATTAAAAGTTATTGAAGTATAAAAAAAAGTAAAAAAAATTATTCCTGATGCATACAACAACATGTACAAAGGTTGACCTTGTGAAAAGTATGATGAAATGTTTAGAAAAGTTTCACTTTGTGAAACATTAAAATTTGAAAAAGTGACAGGTAATAGTAATAAAGCAGAGGCAAAAATAGCTGGTATTACACCCGCTGAATTAATTTTTAAAGGTAGGTGTGAAGAATCTCCACCATACATTTTGTTTCCCATTTGTCTCTTTGGATAATTTATAAGAATTTTTCTTAATGCTCTTTCCATAAAAACAATAAACATTATAGTTGCAACAAGTAATATAAATATAAAAATTATCATAACAGTTGAGATTGCGCCAGTTCTTCCTAATTCAAAAGTTGTTACTAAAGCCCTAGGGATTTCGGCAACAATGCCTGAAAAAATAATTAATGAAATACCATTACCAATTCCTCTTTGTGTAATTTGCTCTCCAAGCCACATCAAAAAAATAGTTCCAGCAACAATAGTTGTAACTGTTGAAATTTTAAAAAATATTCCAGGATTAATAACCAAATCTGCTGACGACTCTAATCCAACAGCCAATCCATATCCTTGTATAGTTGCCAATAAAACAGTTCCATATCTAGTTATTTGAGTAATTTTTTGTCTTCCTATTTCACCTTGAGCTTTTAGATTTTTAAAATATTCTGAAACACCTGTGAGTAACTGCACTATAATAGATGATGATATATATGGCATTATACCTAGAGCAAATATTGCCATTCTACTAACAGCACCACCAGCAAAAACGTTAAACATACCTAATAAACCTTTTTGGTTTCCTTCCATCATTATTTGAAGTTGATCTGGATCAATCCCTGGAAGAGGAACAAATGTACCCAATCTATAAACAGCAAGAATAAAAAGTGTAAATAGTATTCTATTTCTTAAATCGTTAGATTGTGTTGAGGCACTCATTATTTAGATTGATTTTTAACAGTTATTTGTCCACCAGCTTTTTCAATTTTTTCTTTTGCCATTTTAGAAGAATAATCTGCTTCAATATCAATTTTCGAATTAAAATTACCATTTGATAAAACTTTTAATTTATTAATTGATTTTCTGAATAATTTTGATTTTTTTAACGTATTAATATTTATTTTCTCATCTGCTTTAATTTTTTTATTATCAATAAGATTTTGTAAATTACCTAAATTTATTATGGCTACATTATTTTTGTTTACAGGGTTGAAACCTCTTTTGGGTAGTCTTCTATATAATGGCATTTGACCACCTTCAAAACTTTTTATAGCTACTCCGGATCTAGATTTTTGACCTTTTACACCTCTACCAGATGTTTTGCCTTTGCCTGAACCTATTCCTCTACCTACTCGAATTTTTTTTCTTTTAAGATTAGTTAATGTATTTAAAGATGTCATTATCCTCTTTTCTCAATTATTTCGGATATTTTTTTATTTCTTAAATTAGAGATATTTTTTGGTGAATTTTGTTTTGATAAAGCTTTTATACATGCTCTGATTACGTTATGTGGGTTTGCTGTACCCAAAGATTTAGCTACTATATCTTTTATACCAAGTACCTCACAGACTGCTCTAACTGGTCCACCCGCTATTATACCTGTTCCTTTAGGTGCGGATCTTAATTTGATTTTTCCAGCACCATCTTTACCATATATATCATGATGAATTGTTCTCCCATCCCTTAAGGGTATTTGAATTAATTTTCGTCTTGCTAATTCATTTGCTTTTTTTATTGCATCAGGAACTTGTTTTGCTTTCGCATGAGCAATACCAATTTTTCCATTTTGATTACCAACTACAACTAAGGCAGAAAAACCAAATCTTCTTCCACCCTTAACAACTTTGGTTATCCTATTTATATGTACTAGTTTTTCAACAAATTCTGTATTTTTTTCCATATTTTAAAATTCCATCCCATTCTTTCTGAGTGTTTCGGCAAAAATTTTAACTCTTCCATGATATTTATAAATACCTCTATCAAAGTAAATTTTTTTAATATTTTTTTCATTTGCTTTCTTTGCTAGTGTCTCAGCAACAATAGTTGATATTTCTGATTTATTTTTTTTTTGCACTTTTATTTCTTTGTCTATTGATGAAGCAGAAACTAATGTAATATTTTTTACATCATCTATTATTTGTGCACTTATATTTTTTGCTGATCTCGAAACACTTAATCTATATCTATCTTTAGAAACATTTTTAAGCTTTTTTCTTACTCTAAATCTTTTTCTTTCGATCGTGTTTAATCTCATTATTTTTTCTTACCCTCTTTTCTTAAAATATATTGACCTTTTTCCTTTATGCCTTTTCCTTTATAAGGCTCAGGTGGTCTAAAGCTTTTGATTTGCGAAGCAACCATTCCAACTTGTTGTTTATTTGAGCCACTTATTTTTACTGTTGTTTGTTTTTCTACAGCTACTTTAATACCTTCTGGAATATCGTAATTAATGTCATGACTAAATCCTAGTTGCATATTTAAGACTTTTCCCTTTAAAGCAGCTCTAAAACCAACACCTGTGAGTTCAAGCTCTTTCTCATATCCACTACTTGCTCCAATAATAGCATTACTAAGTAAGCTTCTATTCATACCCCATAATCTTTTAGATGTATCATTGAGTGTTTTTGGTTTTATTGATATATCTTTGCCTTCATTAATATTAAGTTCAAACATTTCTAAATCTAATTTTATAGCTTGCTTGCCAAGAGGCCCTTCAACATTAACTATATTACCAGACAACAAAACTTTTACTTTATCTGGAATTGGTATGTTTATTTTTCCTATTTTAGACATTAAAAAACCTTACAAATAATTTCACCACCAAGTTTCTTTTTTCTTGCGTCAACATCAGTCATCACACCTTGTGGTGTAGACACAATTGCAATACCAAGACCATTATTAATTTTTGGTAGACTACTCGCGCTAGAAAAAATTCTTCTACCTGGTTTGGAGATTCTCTCAATAGTATTTATTACTGGATTTCCCGAGTTATATTTTAAATTAATTTCTATTGAAGGTTTTTTGTCATCGTTGATTTTGTAGTCAATAATGTAACCTTCCGACTTTAATACATCGGCAATTTTAGCCTTAAATTTTGATGATGGTAATGAAACTTTACTGTGATTTCTCACTTGAGCATTTTTAATTCTTGCTAACATATCTCCTATTGGATCACTTAAACTCATATTTTCCTTTCTACCAACTCGATTTTACCATTCCAGGAATTTTACCCTCTAAGCCAAGTTGTCGGAGGGCTATTCTTGAAATTTTTAATTTTCTGTAAACACCGTGTGGTCTACCTGTAATTTGACATCTATTCATAACTCTGACTTTTGCAGAATTTCTCGGTAATTTTGACAATTTTTGTTGAGCTTTAAATCTTTCTTCTAATGATAATTTTTTGTTCATTATTATTTTTTTTAGCTTCAATCTTTTCTTATAAAATTTGTCAGATAATTTTATTCTTCTATTATTCTTGTTAATTGCACTCATTTTAGCCATTAATTGCTCCTTGTTTCCCTAAATGGAAAATTTAAATGTTTTAATAATTCAAAACTGTGTTCTACTTTTTGAGATTTAATAACTATTGTAATGTCTAAACCTCTAATTTTGTCAACTTTATCAAAATTTACCTCTGGAAATATGATATGCTCTTTAACACCAAAAGTATAATTTCCAAATTTATCAAAACCGTTTGGACTTAATCCTCTAAAATCTTTTATTCTAGGTAATGCTATATTCGTTAATCTATCAATAAACTCATACATTTTATTTTTTCTCAATGTTACTTTCAAACCAGAATTAGTGCTTTTTCTAGTTTTAAAATTTGCAATAGATTTTTTGAATTTAGTTACTACAGGCATTTGGCCTGTGATATTTGCCATATCCTCTTGACACGATTTGAGAATTTTTTGATCATTTCCATCAAGACCTAAGCCCATATTTAAAACAATTTTTTGTATTCTTGGGCCCATGTATAAATTTTTATAACCGAACTTTTCTTTTAATACTGGCTCAATATCCTTAGTTATGGTTAATTTTAGCCTAGGTATCATTATTTTTTAACCTCATTTTTATTATTAGTATCAAAGATTGCTAAATTCGAAAGGTGTATAAAATTTTCTTTTGAGATTATTCCACCTTTCTTTTCTTTTGTAGTTTTCACATGTTTTTTAACCATGTTAATACCTTTAACTTTAGCTCTGTTATTTTTTCTATCAATTTCAATAACATCACCATCTTTATTTTTATCTTTACCGCTCAATATTTTTACTTTCACCCCTTTTTTAATCATCACAAAACCTCTGGTGCTAATGAAATTATTTTCATTTGTCCTCTGTTTCTTAATTCTCTTGTAACAGGTCCAAATATTCTAGTTCCTATAGGTTCACCTTTATCATCTGTTAGAACTGCAGCATTGTTATCAAATCTTACTTTTGACCCATCGTTTCTATGGATGCCCTTCTTTACTCTCACAACAACTGCTTTATGGACAGTACCTTTTTTTACTTTTCCTTTTGGTATTGCTTCTTTAACGGCTACAACAATGGTGTCACCTATGCTTGCATATCTTCTTTTTGAACCACCTAAAACTTTTATACACTCAATCTTTTTTGCTCCTGTATTGTCAGCTACAAATAATTCTGTCTGAACTTGTATCATTTAGAAACTCCTATAACTTCAAATTTTTTAGATTTTGAGTATGGTTTACACTCTTTAATAGATACCTTGTCTCCATTTTTATATTTATTCTCTTCATCGTGGACGCTGTATTTTTTTCTAGCTTTAATTACTTTTTTTAATACTGGATGTTGATATTTTCTTTCAACCAAGACTGTTATAGTTTTATTTGGCTTATCACTTACAACTATTCCATTTAATACTTTTTTAGGCATCTTTTCTCACTATTAAAGTTTTTAATCTTGCGATATTTTTTTTTGTTTGATTTATTTTTGATGGGCTTTTTATCTGTCCGTTGACTTTTTGAAATCTAAAATTAAAAAGATCTCTCTTTAACTTATCAATATCTTTCAAAGCTTGTTCTTTTGTCATTTTTTTTATTTCACTTTTTTTCATTATATTCTCTTTATAAATTTACATTTTATTGGTAATTTTGCTGAAGCTTTGTAAAGGGCTTCTCTGGCTATATCCTCTGTAACTCCATCAACTTCAAATAAAATTCTTCCAGGTTTAACTCTACATGCCCAAAACTCTGGTGAACCTTTTCCTTTACCCATTCTAACCTCTGTTGGTTTCTTTGATACAGGTATATTCGGAAACATTCTTGTCCAAACTCTGCCTTGTCTTTTCATATGTCTAGTTAAAGCAACTCTTGCTGCTTCAATTTGTCTAGATATAATTCTTTCTGGCTCAACAGCTTTCAATCCAAATGACCCATAATTCATCGCATTACATCTTGAAGCATTGCCGTGAATTCTTCCTTTATGTGCTTTTCTAAACTTTGTTCTTGTAGGTTGTAACATTATTATGCTTTGTTCCTTTCTTGGCTAAATTCTTTTGTAAAAATTTCTCCTTTATATATCCAAACTTTAATCCCAATTATCCCGTAAGTGGTAAGAGCTTCTGCTTCAGCGTAATCGATATCTGCTCTTAAAGTATGAGACGGAATACTGCCATCTCTTAACCATTCTGTTCTTGCAATTTCATTTCCACCAAGTCTTCCACTACAAGACACCTTAATTCCCTTTGCCCCTAATCTTAATGCAGATTGCATTGCTCTCTTCATTGCCCTTCTATAAGAAACACGTTTTACCAATTGTTGAGCAATATTTTCAGCAACCAAAAATGAATTTGTCTCGGGTTTTTTTACTTCTTTTATATTTAGTACTATCTCATTCTCACTTAATCTTGACAATTTTCCCTTAATTTTTTCTATATCACTTCCTTTTTTTCCAATTACAAATCCAGGTCGAGATGTATAAATTGTTACGAAACATTTTTTCGCAGATCTCTCTATCATTACCTTAGACACTCCAGAGTTAATTACATTTTTTTTAATGAATTCTCTAATTTTAAAATCTTCAATTAAATATTTTCCAAAATCCTGCTTCTTTGCGTACCAAACGGAGTCCCAGCCCCTATTAATACCTAATCTTAAACCAACTGGATTAACCTTTTGTCCCATGTTCCTTCTCTTTTTGTTTCATTTGTTCACTCAAAACTATTGTTACGTTTGAGTATGGTTTCATAATTTCTGCAGCTCTACCTTTGGCTCTAGCTCTAAATCTTTTCATTATTACCTGTTTTCCACAGAAGGCTTCCTTAACTACTAAATTGTCAATATCATATTGAAAATTATTTTCTGCATTAGCAACTGCTGATGAAATTGTTTTTTTAACATCTTTAGAAATTCTTTTTTCAGAGAAAGATAAATCTCTAATCGCAATTTCTACTTTTTTACCAACTATTGATTTAAGTATAGGTTTTAATTTTCTTACACTAGATCTTACATTCTTATTTATTGATCTAACTTGTTTTAAGTCTATATCTTTATTTTTACTCATATTTATTTCTTATCAGCTCCTTTTGCTCCACCCTCAACTTTTGCTTTTTTATCAGCTGGTGTATGTCCAAAAAATTGTCTTGTTGGAGCAAATTCTCCAAATTTGTGTCCCACCATGTCTTCAGATACAGTTATTGGTATAAATTTTTTGCCGTTATAAATTAAAAAACTAAATCCTACAAAGTCAGGTATTATTGTTGACTTTCTAGACCAAGTCTTAATTGGTTTTTTATTAGGATCGTTTTTGATCTTTTCAACTTTTTTAATCAAGCTTTCCTCAACAAACGGTCCTTTCCAAACAGATCTTGCCATAAATTAAGCTCGCTTCTTCTTTCTTCTTCTTATTATAAATTTATCAGTTCTTTTATTATCTCTTGTTTTTAATCCTTTAGCTGATTGTCCAGTAGGAGAAACAGGATGTCTACCACCTGCAGATTTTCCTTCACCGCCACCATGAGGGTGATCCACTGGATTTTTAACAACTCCTCTTGTATGTGGTCTTCTTCCCAACCATCTTGATCGCCCTGCTTTACCGATTTTAATATTTTTTTGATCTGGATTAGATAATACTCCAATTGTGGCCAAAGCTCTTGAGTCTATTTTTCTAACTTCACCTGAAGTCATTTTTATAATTGAGTAATTTCCATCAATCCCAGATATAGTTACAGATGAACCAGCTGCTCTTGCTATTTTTCCACCAGCGCCTGGCTGTATTTCAACATTATGTATATCAATACCTACTGGAATATCCTGCAACGGTAAACAATTTCCTATTTTAATTTCTGAGGAAGAACCATTCTGAATATGATCACCAACTTTTATTTTTTGTGGAGCAAGATAATAGAATTTCTGATTATCCTCAAATTTAACCAACATTATATGACATGACCTGTTTGGGTCATACTCAATTCTTTCTACAATTGCCTTCATATCGTTCTTTTTTCTATAAAAATCTATTTTTCTATATTTATGTTTATGTCCACCACCATGATTCCTTGAAGTTATTCGACCATAATTATTTCTTCCTTTTGACGAATAATTCGCACTTGTTAATGGTTTATAGGGTTTACCTTTCCAAAGACCTTCTCTACTAGTCAGTATAGTGCCTCTAGTAGATTTTGTGTAAGGTTTAAATGTTTTTAAAGCCATAATTTAAATACCTGTTGTTAAGTCAATATTTTGACCTTTTTTAAGGGTAATAATTGCTTTTTTAAAACCCTTTTTTTTAACTTTTTTTCCTCTAGTAGATTTAATTAGTGTTTTTTTATTAATAATATTAATTTTTGTTACGTTGACTTTAAAAATTTTTTCAATTGAACCTTTTAAAGTTTTTTTGTTAGCACTTTGAGGTACTTTAAAAACAATTTTATTTTGCTCTGATAAATTTGTCGATTTTTCAGTCACAACAGGAAACAAGATTTTATCGTACAAGTTTAGTTTATCCATTATTGATACCTTTTTTCTAATTCTTTAACTGAGCTCACAGTAAAGATAATTTTTTTGTATTTAACTAAATCATATGCACTGAAATGATTTGCATCTGTTAATTTGACATTAGGAATATTTTTAGTTGACCTTAAGATATTATCTTTTGATTTTGTATCTACTATTAATAATGAGTTATTTGCATCAAACTTCTTTAAAAGTTTGAACATTTCTTTTGTTTTTTCAATTTTTTTTCCAAAATCATCAAAAATAATTACGTTATTCGATTTATTTTTTTCAGTAATAAGTGAGGCTATACTCAATTTCTTTTCACTCTTATTTAATTTTCTGTTTTTGTAGTTATCCTGACCTTTTGGTCCATGGGCTATTCCCCCACCCACAAATATAGGAGCCTTTTTACTAGAGTGTCTTGCATTTCCAGTACCTTTTTGTGAATAAATTTTTGATGTTGAGCCAGTTATTTCATTTCTTTGCTTTGTCTTTGCTTTTCTACCTTTAAAGTTTGCGTTTAATTTATAGATTACACCACTAACCAATTGATTGTTAACTTTGGCACTAAAAATTCTATCAAGCACTTCAATGCTTTGTTTTTTTCCATCAATACTAAGTTTATCTATTTTCATTATTTTTTCTTTTTATCTGCTAATTTTTTTTGTTTTTCAATTTGCTCAATTTTTTCTTCGATTGACATTCTGTTAATATCCTTGACTGATTTTCTAATCAAAACTTCTGTATTTTTTGATCCAGGAATAGAACCTTTTAAATATAGCAAATTGTTTTCTTTATCAGTTTTTATAACTTCAATATTTTGTATAGTTCTAATTTTATCTCCCATATGACCAGCCATTTTTTTTCCTTTAAAAACTTTACCTGGATCCTGCCTTTGTCCTGTAGAACCATGAGATCTATGAGAAATTGAAACACCGTGAGTAGCCCTTAAACCACCAAAATTATGCCTTTTCATTGCACCTGCAAATCCTTTACCAATGGTCTTAGATTTAACATCAACAAATTTTACATTCTCAAATATTTCTAATCCAATTTCATTTCCTTCTTTGAAATTTTCAGTATTTTCTAACCTAAACTCTTTAAGTGTTTTTTTTGGCTCAGTATTTTTTTTGGCAAAATAACCTTTCATAGCCTTGGTTAATTTTGAGTTTTTTATTTTTCCAAATCCAATTTGGACTGCGCTATATCCTCTATTTTCTTTGTTAATAACGTTTATTACTCTTCCAGTCTCCATTTTTAAAACTGTAACTGGAACTGATTCACCAGTTTTAAAAAACTCTCTAGACATTCCTATTTTTTTTCCAATTAAAGCTAAATTTTCCATTATATTTTAATCTCCACATCTACTCCTGATGCTAAATCAAGTTTCATAAGTGCTTCAACTGTTGCAGGTGTAGGTTCTATAATATCAATCAATCTTTTATGAGTTCTTGTTTCGAATTGTTCTCTACTTTTTTTATCAATATGTGGTGATCTTAGAACGGTATATCTCTCTATTTTTGTAGGTAAGGGAATTGGTCCTTTAATATTAGCACCTGTTCTTTTAACGGTATTTACGATCTCTTCAGTGGACTGATCCAAAACCTTATTGTCGTACGCTCTTAATTTTATTCTAATGTTTTGTTTATCCATAATTAACCTGTTTTCTTAGTTACCTCATCTTGCACATTTTGTGGAACCTTGTCATAATGATCAAAAAACATTGAGTATTGAGCTCTACCCTGTGACATAGATCTTAAGCTATTTATGTATCCAAACATATTTGCTAATGGCACCATTGCAGTTATTACTGTTGCATTTCCTCTTTGCTCTTGTGTACTTATTTGACCCCTTCTACTATTTAAATCACCTATTACATCTCCCATATAATCTTCTGGAGTAACTACTTCTACTCTCATTACTGGCTCTAAAAGTTTTAGAGTTCCTCGAGCACATGCTTCTTTAAAACATTGTCTTGAAGCAAGCTCGAAAGCTAATACACTAGAGTCAACATCATGGTGCAAGCCATCTAATATAGTAACTTTGTAGTCTATTAAAGGAAATCCAGCGAGAATTCCTCCATCTGCAATTGTTTCTACACCTTTTTCAACGCCCGGTATAAATTCTTTAGGTATTGCTCCACCTTTAATTTTACTTTCGATTTCACGTCCTTTACCAGGTTCTAATGGTTCAACAGACAATTTAACTCTAGCAAACTGTCCAGCCCCACCACTCTGCTTTTTATGAGTATAATCAAATTCAGCTGCACTCAATATTGTTTCTCTATAAGCAACTTGAGGTGCGCCTACATTTGCTTCAACTTTGAATTCTCTTTTCATTCTATCAACAATAATATCTAGATGTAATTCACCCATACCTTTTATTATTGTTTGACCTGACTCCTCATCTGATGAGACTCTAAAAGATGGATCCTCTTTAGCTAGTCTTCCTAATGCTTCACCCATCTTTTCTTGATCAGCTTTCGATTTTGGTTCAACAGCAATTTCTATAACTGGATCCGGGAATTCCATAGGCTCAAGTAATACTGGTGCGTCTTTATTTGCTAAAGTATGGCCTGTGATAGTATTTTTTAGTCCAGCAAGTGCCACAATATCACCAGCGCTTGCTTCTTTGATATCTTCTCTAGAGTTGGCATGCATTAGTAGCATTCTTCCAACTCTTTCTTCTTTATCTGAAGAAGTGTTGTAAACTCCAGTTCCAGATTTAACTGTACCTGAATAAATTCGAATAAATGTTAGACTTCCTACAAAAGGATCTGTGGCTACTTTAAAAGCTAATGCTGAAAAAGGCGCACTATCCTCAAACTTCATTTCAATTTCCTCATCAGACCCTGGTTTTGTACCCATAATAGATCCAAGATCCTCTGGACTAGGCAAGTAATCTACAACTGCATCTAATAGTGGTTGAACACCTTTATTTTTAAAAGCAGAACCTGTTAAAACTGGTACAAATTCGAAGTTTAAACATCCTTTTCTTACACATTTAATCAAATCCTCTTTTTTAATTTCTTCGCCACCTAAATAAGCTTCCATTAGTTTTTCATCTTGCTCAACAGCTGTTTCAACTAATTCCTGTCTGTATTTATCACATGTTTCTTTGAGATCATCTGGAATGTCTTTTTCTTCCCATTCAGCGCCAAGGTCTTCGTTTTTCCAAACAATTGCTTTCATTTTAACTAAATCAACAACACCTTGCAATGATGCCTCTATTCCAATAGGTATCTGCATAACTAAAGGTTTAGCTCCAAGCCTATCTTTGATCATATCCACGCATCTAAAGAAATCTGCTCCAGTCCTATCAAGTTTATTAACAAAACATATTCTAGGAACTTTATATTTATCAGCTTGTCTCCAAACTGTTTCGGATTGAGGTTCAACACCTGCAACACCATCAAATACTGCTACAGCACCATCCAAAACTTTTAAAGATCTTTCAACTTCAATTGTAAAATCTACGTGCCCAGGGGTATCAATAATATTAATTCTATGCTCTCTCCAAAAACAAGTTGTAGCCGCTGATGTTATTGTAATACCTCTTTCCTGCTCTTGTTCCATCCAATCCATCGTGGCAGCACCATCGTGTACTTCTCCAATTTTATGACTTTTACCAGTATAGTATAAAATTCTTTCTGTAGTTGTAGTTTTGCCAGCATCGATGTGAGCCATGATACCAATATTTCTATATTTATTTAGTGGATGAGTTTTTGCCATATTAATTACCATCTGAAGTGTGCAAAAGCTTTATTAGACTCTGCCATTTTATGTGTATCTTCTTTCTTTTTTATTGCTGAACCTCTTTTTTGATAAGCATCAAAAATTTCATTAAATAATTTATCGGACATTTTTTTATCTTTTCTTTTTCTTGATGCATCAATAATCCATCTTAATGCTAACGCTTGTGATCTTTTAGCTTTAACTTCTACTGGAACTTGATAGGTAGCTCCACCTACACGTCTCGATCGAACTTCTACTGTTGGTCTTACATTATTTATCGCATCATTAAATACTGTTAAAGGTTCATCTTTTGATTTTGATTTAATTTTATCAATTGCATCATAAACAATTTTTTCTGCAATAGTTTTTTTACCATCTAACATTATAGAGTTTATTAATTTTGGAATTATTACTGATTTATATTTAGGATCTACAATAGGAATTTTTTTAGGAGCTTTTCTTTTTCTAGACATTTTTATTTACCTTTTTTCGTTCCATATAAAGAACGTCTCTGTTTTCTGTTTGCAACTCCTTGGGTATCTAAGTTACCACGTAGTATATGATATCTTACGCCAGGTAAGTCTTTAACACGTCCACCTCTTATTAATACTACTGAGTGTTCTTGTAAATTATGTCCTTCTCCAGGAATATAAGCTGTAACTTCAAAACCATTTGATAATCTAACTCTTGCGACTTTTCTTAGTGCCGAGTTTGGTTTCTTAGGAGTCGTTGTATAAACTTTTACACAAACACCTCTTTTCAAAGGTTGTTTTTGTAATGCTGGAACTTTATTCCTGGCAATTTGTTTTTCTCGTCCTTTTCTTAACAACTGGTTAATTGTTGGCATAAAAAATTTTTTATATAAGTTTGATTTTAGATGAAATAACTGTCAGGTTATTTGTGGCAGCGTTTAGTGCACAAGTCACTACATTCCAACCAAAAACACGCACAAAATACTATAGAAATTCCATTTGTCAAATTAAAAGACATGGAAAAATGACGAATTTTTATTGATTTACGGGGCTTTCTGCTTGTTCTATCTTCTCGTTCTCTGCTATGAATTTTTCATCATCTAAACGAGCTTTCTTATTCCACAAATTTTTAACTGATCCAGTTCCAGCAGGAACTAATCTACCAACAATAACATTTTCTTTTAATCCAGATAACTTATCTACCTTACCTTTAATAGCAGCGTCTGTTAAAACTCTTGTTGTTTCTTGGAAAGAAGCAGCTGAAATAAATGATTCTGTTTGAAGTGAGGCTTTAGTTATTCCCATTAAAACTCTTTCTCCAACTGCTGGATTTTTACCATCTTTAATTAGCTGCTCATTCATATTTTCAAATCTTATTCTATCGATAATTTCTCCAGGAAGTAATGAACTGTCACCTTGTGTTTTAACTTCAATTTTTTTCAACATTTGTCTTAAAATAACTTCAATGTGCTTATCATTGATAATTACACCTTGGAGTCTATAGACATCTTGAACTTGGTTAACAAAATATTCAGTTAATTCTTCTATACCTAATATTCTTAAAATATCATGAGGTAATGGTTGACCATCTAACAGGTACTCACCTTTTTTTATTTTTTCTCCTTGATTAAAATTAATATGTTTTCCTTTTGGAATTAAATAACTTGAAGTATCACCATTTTCCGATTCAATTGTTACTCTTTGCTTACCTCTTACCTCTTTACCAAATATTACCTTACCATCATTCTCTGCAATAATTGCACTATCTTTTGCTTTTCTTGCTTCGAATAATTCAGCAACTCTCGGCAGACCTCCTGTTATATCTTTAGTCTTTGTAGTCTCTTTAGGCAATCTAGCTATTACATCACCCGCCGAAATTTTTTGTCCGTCTTTAACGGATAAAATTGAGTCTGGAACTAAGTAATATCTTGCTTCATTATCATCAGCTTTTTTAACAACATTTCCTTTTGCATCTCTTAAAGTAATTCTTGGTTTTAAATCCGTATTTTTAGATTGAGTTTTCCAATCTACAACTGCTTTAGTAGAGATCCCAGTTGCATCATCGGTTGTTTCTGCAATAGATACACCATCTATTAAATCTACATAGTTTGCTATTCCATCTTTTTCAGCAATAACTGGTGTTGTGTATGGATCCCACTCACATATTTTAGAACCCTTTTTGACTTTATCTCCATTCTCAAAGAAAAGTTTTGATCCATATGGAACTTTATATGCAGCTACTTGTAATCCATTATCATCTTCTATTGATAATTCAGTATTTCTACCCATTACAATTAAATTCTTCTTTGAGTCTACTAAAAGATTTGTGTTAACAATTTTTAATGTACCATCATTATTAGATACAATTTGAGAGTCTTGTTTAACTGATGCTGTTCCTCCAACGTGAAAAGTTCTCATTGTAAGCTGAGTTCCTGGTTCACCGATAGATTGGGCAGATATCATTCCAATCGCTTCACCAACATGAACCATTTTACCTCTTGATAAATCTCTACCATAACAAGTGGCGCATACACCTTCTTTTAAACTACATGTCATTACTGAATAAACATTCAAGTTTTTTACACCTGCAGAGTCAATTTTTTCGCATGCAGCCTCATCGATCATGCTATTCTTCTTAATTAAAACTTCACCAGTTAATGGATTTTTAACGTCTTTTGCGGTTACTCTTCCGAGAGCTCTTTCTGATAAACTGACCATTATATTTCCACCCTCTAAGACCTCGGTAAGTTTTATAAAGCTTGGGTTATCACATTTTACTTGAGTGATAGTTAAATCTTGAGCAACGTCACAAAGTCTTCTAGTTAAGTATCCTGAGCTTGCTGTCTTTAATGCTGTATCTGCTAATCCTTTTCTAGCACCGTGAGTAGAGTTAAAATATTCTAACGCTGTTAAACCTTCTTTAAAATTTGATGTAATTGGAGACTCAATGATTTCTCCAGATGGTTTTGCAATTAAACCTCTCATACCAGCTAATTGCTTCATTTGAGCCGCAGAACCTCTTGCGCCACTGTCTGCCATCATAAATACTGAATTAATTTTTAGACCATCTTCTGTCATCTCTGTAGCAGAAATTCTTTTCATCATTTCAGATGCAACTTTATCTGTACATTTTGACCAAGCATCAATAACTTTATTATATTTTTCACCTCTAGTTATCAATCCTTCTGCGTATTGGTTTTCATAATCCGATATTAATTTTTTTGTTTCATCAATTAATTGCTGTTTGTTATCTGGAATTACTAGATCATCTTTACCAAATGATATTCCAGCTTTAAATGCATGTTTAAATCCCAGGTCTTTTAATTTGTCACAAAATATTACTGTACTTTTCTGTCCAGAAAATCGGAAAACATGATCAATGACCTCAGAAACTATTTTCTTAGGCAATAATCTGTCAACTAAAGCAAATTTATTATTTATATTTTTTGGAATTAAGCTTGCTAATAAAAATCTTCCAGCTGTACTAATATGTTTTTCATATTTAGTATTACCTTTTTCATCAACTGTTGCAAATCTTGAGACAATTCTTGAATGAACTTTAATTTGACCGATTTCCAGAGCATGTTCTATCTCTGAGGTATTTACAAAATATCCTTCAACTCTATCAGTTTGATATGGTGGTTGAGAAAGATAATATATACCTAAAATCATATCCTGACTTGGGACAATTATAGGTTTTCCATTTGATGGGCTCAAAATATTGTTTGTAGACATCATTAAAACTCTAGCTTCTAATTGTGCCTCTAAACTTAATGGTACGTGAACTGCCATTTGATCACCATCAAAGTCTGCATTGAATGCAGCACAAGTTAGTGGATGTAATTCAATTGCATTTCCTTCGATTAATTTTGGCTCAAATGCCTGAACACCTAGTCTATGTAGTGTTGGTGCTCTATTTAATATAACTGGATGTTCTCTAACAATTAATTCTAAAGCATCCCATACTTCATTTCTCTCTCTTTCAACAAGTTTTTTAGCTTGCTTGATTGTAGATGCTAATCCAAGTTTATTTAATCTTGCATATAAAAATGGTTTAAATAATTCTAAAGCCATTTTCTTAGGTAAGCCACATTCGTGTAATTTTAAGTCTGGTCCAACTACTATTACTGATCTTCCAGAATAATCTACTCTTTTACCTAATAAATTTTGTCTAAATCTTCCTTGTTTACCCTTTAGCATTTCTGCCAATGATTTTAGTGGTCTTTTACCTGTACCTGTAATTACTCTTCCTCTTCTACCATTGTCAAATAATGCATCTACTGACTCTTGAAGCATTCTTTTTTCATTTCTTACAATAATATCTGGAGCCTTCAGATCCATTAATCTTTTTAAACGGTTATTTCTATTTATGACTCTTCTATATAAATCATTTAAATCAGAAGTGGCAAATCTACCTCCATCCAATGGAACTAACGGTCTTAATTCAGGAGGGATTACTGGTATTGTAGTTAAAATCATCCATTCTGGTTTATTTCCAGTCTCTATAAATGACTCAATTAACTTTAATCTTTTAATTGATCTTTCTTCTGAAACTTTTGATTTAGTCTCTTTAATTAACTTAATTAATGCATCTTTTTCTTGCTCTAAATCTATTGATTTTAAAATTTCTAGAATTGCTTCAGCTCCAATTCCTGCGGTAAAGGATTCTTCACCATATTCATCTTGGTATTTAATTAGTTCTTCTTCACCCAAAAGCTGGTTTTTTTTAAGTCCTGTTAAACCTGGCTCAATAACTATAAAATTTTCAAAATATAGTACTCTCTCAACCTCTTTAAGCTTCATATCAATCGCAAGAGATATTCTGCTTGGTAACGATTTTAAGAACCATATGTGAGCAACTGGAGTTGCTAAATTAATATGACCCATTCTTTCACGTCTTACATTTGACTTTGTAACCTCAACACCACATTTTTCACATATAATTCCTCTGAATTTCATTCTTTTGTACTTACCACAAAGACACTCATAATCCTTTATTGGTCCAAATATTCTTGCGCAAAACAATCCATCTTTTTCTGGTCTAAAAGTTCTATAATTTATTGTTTCAGGCTTTTTAATTTCTCCATAAGTCCAAGACTTAATTTTCTCTGGACTAGCAAGAGTTATTTTTATGCTATTAAAATTTTGAGCTTCTGAAATTTCTGAAGATTTAAATAGATCTGTTAATTCTTTACTCATATTAATTTAGCTCCACATTTAGTGCTAGCGATTTAATTTCTTTAACTAAAACATTAAATGACTCAGGTATTCCTGATTCAAAATTTTCTTCACCTTTAACTATAGTTTCATAAACTTTAACTCTTCCAGCTACATCATCTGACTTAACAGTAAGAATTTCTTGTAATGTATACGAAGCTCCATAAGCTTCTAATGCCCAAACTTCCATTTCACCAAATCGCTGACCTCCTAATTGTGCTTTACCACCAAGAGGTTGTTGTGTTACTAGACTGTAAGGACCAGTTGATCTTGCATGAATTTTATCTTCAACTAAGTGATGAAGTTTTAACATATAAATCGTACCTACTGTAACAGGTCTATCAAATTTCTCACCTGTTCTTCCATCCCAAAGAGTGGTTTGACCAGAATTTGGTAATTCTGCTAACTCTAACATTTTGGTAACATCATTTTCTTTAGCACCATCAAAAACTGGTGTAGCTATCGGAACACCATGTCTTATATTTGAACATAAATCCTCAAATTCAGATTGATTTAATTTTTCAATTTCTTCATCATATATTTCTTTACCATACACATTCTTCAAAAAAGATTTAATCTTCTCTGTCTTTTCAATTTTCTTTTGGTTTTCATTTACTAAGTGATTTAACTTTTCACCTAATTCTGTACAGGACCATCCTAGGTGTGTCTCTAATATTTGACCAACATTCATCCTACTCGGAACTCCTAATGGGTTAAGAACAATGTCAACTGGTTTACCATTTTCTCTATAGGGCATATCTTCAACTGGAACTATTTTACTTACAACACCTTTATTTCCATGCCTTCCTGACATTTTATCTCCTGGTCTTAGCCTTCTTTTTATAGCAACAAAAACTTTAACCATTTTCATTACACTTGGTAATAAATCATCACCTTGTCTAATTTTTAAAACTTTATCTTCAAATCTTTCTTGAATATCTTGTTTGGCACTATTGTACTGATCTTTAATTTGGGAAAGAGAAGATACTTTATCTTGCTCATCTACTGATATTTTAAATAAATCAGAAACAGGTAAATTATTGATTATCTCCTCAGATAAAACACTATTTGCCTCAACATCTTTAACTTTTTTATTAATTTTTGTTCCATTTAATATTGATGACAATCTCTGTTTTATACTTCTTTCTAAAATTTCTTCTTCAACCTTTTTGTCTTCTTGAACACTCTCGATTTCTGCTCTCTCAATAGTTATTGATCTTTCATCTTTATCAATACCATGTCTATTAAATACTCTTACATCAACTACTATACCACCACTTCCACTTGGCATTTTTAGTGATGTATCAGTAACATCAATTGCTTTTTCGCCAAATATTGATCTTAATAATTTTTCTTCAGGGCCTGATGCGGTATCTCCTTTTGGAGTAACTTTACCTACCAAAATATCTCCTGGTTTAACTTCAGCACCAATA
This sequence comes from uncultured Pelagibacteraceae bacterium, assembly GCA_902617415.1. Classification (GTDB taxonomy): domain Bacteria; phylum Pseudomonadota; class Alphaproteobacteria; order Pelagibacterales; family Pelagibacteraceae; genus Pelagibacter. The sequence continues at coordinate 100,142 of CACMWQ010000002.1, forward strand.
TAAACTATTCCTGACTCATCTAAATTTTTTAATGATTCCTCGTTAACATTTGGAATATCTCTCGTAATGTCTTCCTCACCCAACTTTGTATCTCTAGCCATTACTTCATATTCTTCTATGTGTATAGATGTAAATACATCGTCTGTTACACATCTCTCTGAAATTAATATTGAGTCTTCAAAGTTGTAACCTTGCCAAGGCATAAAAGCTACAGTCACATTTTTGCCTAAAGCTAATTCACCAACTTTAGTAGATGGACCATCAGCAATAATATCTCCTGACTTAACAATATCACCGACCCTTACTAAAGGTTTTTGATTTATACATGTATTTTGATTAGATCTTTTGAATTTCTGTAAATTGTAAATATCAACACCCGATTTAGAATAATCTTTTTCTCCTGAAGCTTTTATAACTATTCTCTTACCATCAATTTTATCAACTACACCGTCACGTCTTGCAACAATTGTTACACCTGAGTCAAGTGCTACATCACTTTCAATACCTGTTCCAACAAGGGGAGCCTCTGGTTTTAACAAAGGAACTGCTTGTCTCATCATGTTTGAACCCATTAATGCTCTATTAGCATCATCGTTTTCAAGAAAAGGAATTAATGAGGCAGCAACTGATACGAGTTGTTTTGGTGATACATCTATATAATCAATATTTTCAGGTTTAGCTAAAATAAAATTTAAATTCTGCCTACAAGAAACCAGTTCTTCAGTAAATTTTCCATTTTTGTCAATTAATGAATTAGCCTGAGCAATAGTAAACTTTGTTTCCTCCATCGCTGATAAATATTCTATATTACTTTGAACCTTACCATCCTTTACTTTTTTATATGGACTTTCAATGAAACCATATTTATTTATTTTTGAATATGTTGATAAACTATTAATTAGTCCTATGTTTGGTCCCTCGGGAGTTTCAATTGGACAAATTCTTCCGTAATGTGTTGGATGAACGTCTCGGACTTCAAATCCAGCTCTTTCTCTTGTTAAACCACCTGGTCCTAAAGCCGATACTCTTCTTTTATGAGTGATTTCGGAAAGTGGATTAGTTTGATCCATAAATTGAGAGAGTTGTGAGGTAGCAAAGAAATCTTTGAGAGAAATAGTCAAAGGTTTTGCATTAATCAAATCTTGAGGCATTGCTGATTCAACATCTAAAGTAGTCATTTTCTCTTTTATAGCCCTCTCCATTCTGTAGACACCTATTCTTGCCTGATTTTCCACAAGTTCACCAACTGACCTCACTCTTCTATTTCCTAAGTGATCTATATCATCGACCTCATCTTTGCCATCTCTTAAGTCTAACATTTTCTGAATTATTGCTAATATGTCATCATTTCTTAAAATTGTAATTTTATCTGAACAATTTAGTTCTAATCGTGAATTCATTTTTACTCTTCCAACATCTGATAAATCATATCTATCAGAACTAAAAAATAGGTTATTGAATATCTGCGTTGCTATCTCTATCGTTGGAGGTTCTCCAGGTCTTAAAACCTTATAAATTTCTGTAATTGCATCATTTTTATTTTCATTTTTATCGTTGAAAATACTTAATAACAAATATGGACCTTTATTTATTGAATTAGTTCTAGAAATATCTAAAGATTTAATATCAGCTTCAATTATTTTATTAAGTAAAGTCTCGTTTATTTCTGTTCCAATTTTAAATAAATCTTCACCAACTTTAATATCTCTATGTAAAAATTTACCATATAAAGACTCGTTTGAAACAAAAATTTCTTTCAAGCCATCATTTGAAAGTTTTTTAGCGGTTAAAAAATTTATCTTTTCTCCTAATTTTACAACTACTTTATTATTTTTTGCATCAATCACTTCCTCTGAAAAATTTTTGGCTTTGTAATTTTCTGGATCAAATTTTGTTTTCCACTTATTTAAATTTTTATCATAATTTAATGTTTCTTTTTGATAAAATTCATCAACAATATCATTTTTTGAAAATCCTAAAGCTTGTAATAAAGTAGATACTAATATTTTCTTTTTTCTGTCAATTCTAAAATATAACAAATCTTTAACATCAAATTCAAAATCTAACCAAGATCCACGATTAGGAATAACACGGCAATTAAATAATAGTTTTCCACTTGCATGTGATTTACCCTTATCATGATCAAAGAATACACCAGGACTTCTATGCATTTGATTAACAACAACTCTTTGAACTCCATTGGTTATAAAAGTTCCACTATTTGTCATCATTGGAACTTCCCCCATATAAACTTCTTGTTCTTTTGCAGATAAAATATCTTTTGTGTTATTTTCTTGATCAATCTCATAAACAACTAGTCTAAGAGTACATTTGAGTGCCGCAGAATAAGTTAGTCCTCTAGCTATACATTCCTCAACATCAAATTTAGGTTTTTCTAATTTATAAGATACATATTCTAAAGTTGCTTTATCATTTAAGTCTTCTATTGGAAAAATACTTTTAAAAACTCTATCGAAACCTTTAACAAGGTGTTGTTCAATATCTTGTTTGAATTCAGTGAGTTCTTTATAAGAATTTTTTTGTACTTCTATAAGATTTGGTATAGACAAGCTTTCCTTAAGTTTACCAAAACTTTTTCTTATATTTTTCTTTTCTGTAAAAGATAATTGCATCTAAACTACTGATTAAAAATATAACCAGTAAATAATCCTATCTAATTTATTTTAGTTCTACTTTTGCGCCCGCTGCTTCGAGTTTTTGCTTAATCTCTTCTGCTTCTTTTTTATTAACACCTGTTTTGACTTCTTTTGGTGCACCTTCAACTAAATCTTTTGCTTCTTTAAGTCCTAAAGCAGTAATAGCTCTAACTTCTTTTATAACATTAATTTTTTTATCTCCAGCTGCAGTAAGCATAATTGTAAATTCATCTTTTTCTTCCGATGGTGCTGCTCCACCTGCTGCTGCTGGTGCTGCTGCTACAGCTGCTGCTGCAGTAACTCCCCATTTTTCTTCAAGTTGTTTTGAAAGTTCAGCTGCTTCTACAACAGTTAAACTTGATAAGTCATCTATAATTTTATTTAAGTCAGCCATAGTAAATCTTGTCCCTGGTTATTTTTTTGATTTTTCGAGCGCTAAAATAGCGATTTTTGACGCTGGCGCAAGTAAAATACTTGCTATTTTTTGTGCTGGAGACCTCAATATTCCTACTATTTTAGCCCTAGCTTCATCCAACGAAGGCAAGGTTGCTACATTTTTGACGCCAGCAACGTCTAAAATATCCGAACCCATGATTCCACCTAGAATTTTCAAATTTTCATTTTCTTTTGAAAAATTAGTTAATATTTTCGCAGAAGTTATTGCATCTTCAGACAAAGCTACAGCTGTAGGACCTGAAAATAAGTTTGAAAGATCTTTGCATCTTGTTTTTTCTAGAGCTAATTTTGTTATTCTATTATTCGTAATTTTAAATTTTATGCCATGCTCTCTCATTTTAGCTCTTAATTCGTCAAGTTGATTCATCGTTAAACCTTGGTAATGAGTTACTATTACAGCTTCCGATTTTTCGAACTGATTTGTCATATCAGATATATACTGTTTTTTTTGCTCTTTATTCATCATAACTAAATACTTCTACCTAATTTAATTTTATATGAAACGCCCATTGTTGAAGTTATAAAGGCTTGCTTAATTAAATCGCCTTTAATCGTATTATTTGATTTTTCTTTTTCTAATGCATCTAATACCGCATTAAAATTCATTATTAATTTATCATCTGGAAAAGATTTATTCCCTATACTTAGACCTATATTTCCCTCTTTATCATTTCTTATTTCAACTTGTCCAGATTTTGCCTCAGTTATAGCTTTTTTTACATCATTGGTTACTGATCCTAATTTTGGATTAGGCATTAATCCTTTTGGACCAAGAACTTTTCCTAGTTTTGAAAGTTTAATCATCATTCCTGGTGTACAAATTAATTTTTCAAAATTTATATTTCCCGCTTTTATTTCCTCTATAAGTTCATCTCCGCCAACAATTTCAGCACCTGCATCTTTTGCTTCTTGAGATTTATTATCTTCACAAACAACTCCGACTTTAACTTTTTTCGAACTTCCACCTGGTAAATTAACAACTGTTCTAATATTAATCTCACTTTTCTTTTGTTTGTTGTTAATTTGTACGCTCAAATCTAATGACTCATCAAATTTTGTTGTACAATTTTGTTTTAAAATAGGAATTAATTTTTCTACTTCTTCAGATTGCAAATCTCTAGTTTTTTCTGGTAATTTTTTAAATCTTTTTGAAGACATTATTCAACCACCTCAATACCCATAGATCTAGCTGATCCTGCGATAATCTTTGCTGCTTCTTCAACATCATGTGCATTTAAATCAGACATTTTTTTTTCAGCTATTTCCTTTAATTGTTTTTTAGAAATTTTAGCAACTATGTTTCTACCTGGTTCTTTAGAACCACTTTTTAATTTTACTGCTTCTTTAATAAAATGAGAAGCTGGTGGTGATTTAATAATAAAGTCAAATTTTTTATCTTTATATACAGTTATAATTACAGGAACAGGTTTGCCTGCAAATGATTTTGTTTTTTCGTTAAATGCTTTACAAAATTCCATTATATTTATTCCTCTTTGACCTAATGCTGGACCCACAGGAGGCGCTGGATTAGCTTGACCTCCATTGATTTGTAATTTTATATATCCACTTATTTCTTTTTTTGCCATTAACTTGCCTTTTCTACTTGACTATATTCTAAATCCACTGGTGTTGGTCTTCCAAATATTGATACTGATACTTTCAATCTCAATTTTTCTTCGTCTATATCTTCAACCAAACCACTAAATGATGCAAAAGGTCCGTCTATAACTTGAACTTTTTCACCCACGTTGTATTCAATACCTGATTTTGGTTGTACTACACCATCTTTAATTTGACCAAGTATTTTTTCAATTTCTTTTTCGGATACAGGTATTGGTGTACCTTTCGTTCCTAAAAAGCCACTTACTTTTTTCAAACTTTTAATCATGTGGTAAATAGTATTATCCATTTCACTCTTTAATAAAATATATCCAGGAAAGTATTTTTTCTTTCTTTGAACTCTTTTTCCTCTTTTAACCTCAGTAATATCGTGCGTAGGTACAATAATTTCTTCAATTCTATGCATAAGATTTGCTTTAGCGGCTTCATCTTTTATCTCTTGTGCAACTTTATTTTCAAAACTCGAGTGAGATTGTACTATATACCAATTTTTCATTACAGGTTAACCTTTAAAACTAGCTCTAAAAAAAATTGAAGGACTTGATCCAATAAAAGAAAAAATAGAGCTGCAACAATAGCCATTGCAACTACCATCAAAGACCCCTGTATAACTTCTTTACCAGTAGGCCAGGTGACTTTAAAAGCTTCTTGCTTTACGTCCTGAATAAATTTTAAAGGGTTTTTCATAATTTTTTATGGCAGGAGCGGAGGGAATCGAACCCCCAACCTCCGGTTTTGGAGACCGGCGCTCTACCAATTGAGCTACACTCCTATGGAGTTTACTCTATAATTTTAGTTACTACTCCAGCTCCTACTGTTCTTCCACCTTCTCGAATAGCAAAGTTTAACTTTTCTGCCATTGCAATTGGTGTAATTAATTTAACTGTAAATTTAGCATCATCGCCCGGCATTACCATTTCAGTTCCAGCCGGCAACTCAACTTCACCAGTAACATCAGTTGTTCTAAAATAAAACTGAGGTCTGTATTTTGTAAAGAATGGAGTATGTCTGCCACCCTCTTCTTTTTTTAATACATATGCTTGAGCTTCAAATTTAGTATGTGGAGTGATTGATCCAGGTTTGCATAATACTTGACCTCTTTCTACATCAGTTCTTTCAATTCCTCTTAAAAGAGCACCAATATTATCTCCAGCTTCACCTGAGTCTAAAAGTTTTCTAAACATTTCAACTCCTGTACACACTGTTTTTTTAGTTTCTCTTATTCCAACAATTTCTATTTCATCACCAGTTTTAATTACTCCTGACTCTACTCTACCAGTTACAACTGTACCTCTTCCTGAGATTGAAAAAACATCCTCAACAGGCATCAAGAAATCTTTATCCTTTGGTCTATCTGGCTGCGGAATAAATTCATCTACAGATTTCATAAGCTCCATTATAGAATTTTTTCCTATTTCATCATCTCTACCTTCAACTGCTGCTAATGCTGAGCCTTTTATAATAGGAGTTTTGTCACCAGGAAATTTATATGACGTAAGTAAATCTTTTATTTCTTCTTCAACAAGTTCTATCATTTCTTTATCATCAACTTGATCGACTTTATTTAAGTAAACAACAATAGCTGGAACTCCAACTTGTCTTGCTAGAAGAATATGCTCTCTCGTTTGTGGCATTGGTCCATCAGCTGCATTAACAACTAAAATTGCACCATCCATTTGAGCTGCACCTGTAATCATGTTTTTTACATAATCAGCATGACCAGGACAATCTACGTGTGCATAGTGTCTTTTCTCAGTTTCATATTCTACGTGAGCAGTTGAAATTGTAATTCCTCTTTCTTTTTCTTCCGGAGCTTTATCTATTTGATCATAAGCAGTAAATTGTGCACCGCCAGACTCTGCTAATACTTTTGTGATCGCAGCAGTTAATGTTGTTTTACCATGATCAACGTGACCAATAGTTCCAATATTACAGTGCGGTTTATTTCTTACGAACTTTTCTTTTGACATTACTTGTTTACCTCTTTTTTTTCTTAATTTAATTTTTGGAGCGGGTAAAGGGAATCGAACCCTTACATCCAGCTTGGAAGGCTAGCGTTCTACCATTGAACTACACCCGCAACACCCAAGTACACTCCGTGTTATAAAAAAAATTATTGAATGGTGGAGGGGGAAGGATTCGAACCTTCGAAGACCGAAGTCAACGGGTTTACAGCCCGCCCCATTTGACCGCTTTGGTACCCCTCCATAACATAGTATATGTGAGAGCACCCCTTGTTCAATAAAGCTTTAAACAACATGCGTTTTATATATTTTTATTGTACAAATGCAATATGTGAAATATAGGAAAATAGCATTAAAAATAGTGTAAATTCAACAATTATCATGAACGAAACATCTTTTTTTATAGTTGGAAAACATGCAGTTATAGAAGCTTTAAAAAATCCATGTAGAAAAGTATTAAAAATTTTTCTCACAGAAGAGAGCAAAAAAAATATACATAGAATAAGTTCAAGAAAAAATTTACTAAAAGACTTAAAAATTTATTACAAAACAAGAAAAGAACTAGATAAGTATTGCTCAAAAGACGGAATTACTCATCAAGGTTATGTTGCTGAAATTGAGCATTTAGAAAAAATTAATTTGAAAGAATTTATCAAATCAAAAAAAAATTTAACAATTGCATGTTTGGATGAAGTAACAGATCCTAGAAATATAGGTTCATTAATAAGAAGTGCCGTATCATTTGAAATAGATGGAATAATTATTAAAGAAAGACATTTTCCATCAGAAAGTAAACTTATGTATAAATCTGCCAGCGGAAGCATGGAATATATAAATATATTTGAAGTATCCAATATAAACACGGCTCTTAAGTTTTTAAGAGAAAAAAATTTTTGGGTTTATGGTTTTGAAGCAAAAAGCAATAAAAAATTTAACGATTTAAAATGGGATGGAAATAATATTTTACTTTTTGGCTCAGAAGGATTTGGTATGAGAGAGCACACAAAAAAATATATAGATTTTTCAGTAAAAATTGAAATAAATAAAAATATTGAAAGTTTAAATATATCTAACAGCGCGGCAATAGTTTTTCATCATATAAAACAATATAAAAATTTAACTTGATAATATTAAAAATCATAATACAAAACTCTACATGCCCTTGTAGCTCAGCTGGTAGAGCAATTGATTTGTAATCAATAGGTCCGCGGTTCGAGTCCGTGCGGGGGCACCATTAATTAATTTCATTTCTCAATTGTTCAATTTTAATTTTTTTTTGTAAACTTCTATTTTTATCAAACAACAAATTAAATTGTATTTTTTTATTGGTTTTGATTGATATTGATTTCGCATTTCTAACTTCAATATTATCAGCGACAGCACTTATAGGTCTTTTCATAGGATTTAGATTCCTAATTATTATTTTAGATTTATCACTAACGATTTTTCCTTTCCATCTTCTAGGTCTAAATGCACTTATAGGGCTTATAGATAACTTATTCGAATCCATACTTAAAATTGGACCATGGACTGATAGATTATATGCTGTACTTCCAGCCGGTGTTGAAACTAATACACCATCAGAAATTAAATGTTTAATAATTTGTTTTTTTCCATTTGAGATAGATAATGATGCAGTTTGTCTGCTTTGTCTTAGAACTGATATTTCATTAATTGCTATTGATTTTTTAATAACATTAGATTTATTTTTTACACGCATCTCAAGTGGTGAAATTGAGACTAATCTACCTTTAATTAAATTATCATAATTTGTTTTTTCTGAAAATTTATTCATTAAGAAACCATAGTTGCCAGAATTTATTCCATAAAAAGGTTTTCTGTATTTATTATACTTTTTCAACGTCTCAAGCATAAAACCATCTCCACCTATAACAATAATTAGATTACATTTTGTTAATGAATTTAATTTTATTCTTTTTAAAATTTTATTTTTTATTTTTAATGATTTAGAATTTTTATCAAATACTATAAAAGGATTAACCATTAATGGTGCCCTCGGCCAGACTCGAACCGGCACTCCCAAAAGGGCAAGGATTTTAAGTCCTTTGTGTCTACCAATTTCACCACGAGGGCTTTTAAATATTTTCTCATTATTAATAATCTATATAACATTAAATAAAAATAATGAAAAAAATTTTGATAGGAACTGCTACTTATAATGAAGTAACTAATATAGAAATACTAATCAATAAAATAAATAATCTTGAATTAAATTTAGACATTATTATAGTTGATGATAGTTCACCTGACGGTACCAGCAAAAAAATAAAAGAATTAAAAACAAAATTCTCAAATATAATTCTAATCAAGAGAAAAAATAAAACTGGTTTAGATACAGCTCATAAATTAATTTTTAAGTATGCAAATCATAATAAATATAGGTATTTAATAACGCTAGATGCTGATCTTTCTCATGATCCAGGATTGATAAAAGTTTTTTTAAAAAAAATAAAAAATTATGACACTGTATTAGGATCTAGATACATTAAAGGTGGAAAAAATGAATTAACAGGTTGGAGGTTTTTAATTAGTAAATATGGAAATTTAATAATTAAAAAAATTTTAAATTCTAAACTAAATGAATTTACAACTTCTTATAGATGTTTTGATCTAAAAAAATTAAAAAATTTTAATCTAAAAAAGGTAAAAGCAAAGGGATATAGTTTTTTTATGAATACAGTTTATTTATTAGAAAAGAATAATTACAATATCAAAGAAATACCTATTAAATTTCACCAAAGGAAAAAAGGGAAATCTAAAATACCTAAAATTGAAATTTTTAGAACAATATTAAACTTATTTATAATAAAATTTAAAGACTAGTTTTTAAAAGATTTGGTGATTGTATTTTTGAATTTAATAAAAATAAATAAATCAACATTATAAAATTAATTAATAAATCTATACTTGATGGAACAATTACTTCTTGCTTAAAATAGATCATCTTTAAATATTCAATAAACCTTATTCCATACCAAAAATAAAAAATTATTAATATTGAGATAATTGATCTTTTAAAATTTAAATTTTTAAAATTATAGATTAATGTAGGTAATAGAACTATATAATCATAAATAAGATGGCCGAATATCATCAGATTTGAGATGCACATTAAATTTAAAAATAATATTGGATCGGTTATTTTTGAAATTTTTTTTCCAAAAAATAAGGAAACTAAAATTACAATTAAAATCAAAAAATAAGTATGATTTTTACTTGCTTTAAAAAAATTAAAATTACTTAATATTGAATATAAATCTCCCCTAGTCAAAGTATCATCAAAACCTTTTAATCCAGCATATAGAGGTTGAAATATTGTTGTGATTATATTTTGATCTAAATAAATCGAAAATATGATCCAACCGATGGTACAGAATAGTCCAGAAATAATTAGACTTTTAAACCCATCTTTAAAAAAAATAGCAAAAGCCAACAAAGGCATAAAGCTATATTTCATATAAGAAAATCCATAAAAAAAGTTTCGAAGATATTTATGTTTAATAAAAACTGAACAAAAACAAAGCAAGATTAATAAACTTGTCTGTCCATTTCCTATGCAATTTCTAAATGGAGTTGAAAGAAAAAATAGTGAAATAATTATAAGAATGTATTTTTTATCTATTTTACAATAACTGCCTATGATTATCCCTACAATTGTTCCAATTGAAAGATTTATTAAACTCCAGATTAATCGTGATATTTCATAATCAAAAAAACTAAAAAAATAAAAAAAGATGTAGGTTGCGTGCGAGTAAACAGGGTATTGAGCTCCAATAATTCTGTCTAAATTATTGTTGTATAAAAAATATTCATACGGATTAACTTTTTCTTTGAAAAGCAACGTTGGGCTGTATTGAAAATCCATACTTCCATAAGTATTTGCTATATATAAAGCGTAGAATGCAGATAAAATCCCTAAAGATAAAATAAAAAATAAAATTATTTTATTTTTTAAAAAACTCAATTTATTAAGTTTTTCCATTAAATAAATTAATTAGTGGTGCCCTCGGCCAGACTCGAACTGGCACTCCCAAAAGGGCAAGGATTTTAAGTCTACCGACAAAATTAAAGTTAAGCTATAGCTCACTTTTACTACGCCTCCTGGTTCCTGTCTGCACAATTGCACACACAATGCACAATTTATGCACACTCAAATTACTAACTTTTACCTCCAGAAACAACTTTTAAATTGTTATGAAGGTTATCCAACTTCTTAGCTAAATCAATCTTAGCTTTAGGAAAGAAATGAATATATCTTTTTGCCATTGGTGAATTGTAAGACCAACCCATCCAATCGCAAACTTCCATATACGTTGCACCAGCTTCAGCAAGTCTTGATGCACAAGTATGTCTACATGAATGAAAGATGAAGTCTTTATTTTCTGACTGACCAAGAGCATGCCTAACCATATCCCATTTGTAGGTTATCTTTCTGTAGCTAGTGTCAAAGTAAGTCTTCATGTTACTTCTTCTCATAAGTATTTCTTTAGTTCTTGCAGTAATACCAACTGATGAAGTTGTGTCTGTTTTACTTCTATACACATAGCTAGTCCAACCATACTGAGACTTCAGCATGTCTTTAGGTGCAAGTTTAATTAACTCGTTAGCACGAGCACCAGTATCTATTAGTACAGTTACAAAATCTTCTAAGTCGTTAAACCCATAGGTTCTGCACTGTTGATAAATAGCTTCCTCTTGTTCGTAACTATATGTAAACAGTCTTGTTAGCTTTTCTTTTTTTCTAGGTATTTTAAGTAAATGCTTTGGAGCTAAACCCATTCCAAGAGCATATCTAAACACCTTGTTTAAGCAACAAGCCCTTCTGTTGTTAGTTGCTGTATCCTCAAACTGAGCCGCAAACTTATACCACTCAGCTTTATCTATTTCTCTAAGCAACTTATCTTTACCCCAGAAATTGTAGAACATAGTAAAATAATACTTTTGTTTTTTACCATGGTCTGTATCTAACCAACCACTTTCTGGGTCGTTCCATGTAGCTTCACAAGCTTGTTGTAAAGTTACTTCTGACCTACTGATAGTAAGACCAATTTCTTTACCATCAATAAGTGCTTTCTTTAGTTTGTCTTCAGCAAGAACAGCTTCATCATAAGTATTAACAGTGCAACCTTTTCTGCCTCTGCCTTTTACTTGTATCTGAACTCTGAACTTACCATTACTTGTCTTTTGTATACCCATTTTATATAGCCTCCTTTGCTTTAGGTATGTCATTGAATAGGCTCTTAAATTTATGTCCAACAGTAGTAAGAATAATATCTTTTTGTCTTCTATCTTCACTGCTTTCAGATAATTTAATGAGACCTAAGTTTACTAATACTGCATTGTTTCTCGATAGAGACGCAGAATTTAACAGCTTGCCATACAATTCATAAAATTTTTTATTTGTATTTTCTACTGTTAATGTTCCCTCTTTCAGATGACACATGCAGTGAAATAACATCAAGGTATGTAGGTATAACCCATTGTCCATATTCTTATTTTTACCCAACTTATAGAACCTTGACGCAACTTCTCCGAAGTTACTCATATTGTGCTCCTTGTTAATGTTAGGCAAGAATATACAGGTGTTGTTATTATAAACGCCTCTACCACCAAAAGAGGCTAACCCATTATTTTTTATGTTTATCACTTGCATTAATAAATCTGTATCAGAAATGACTACGCTAGTCTACTTATTTAACTAGCGTAATTACTTCAAATTTGTTACTTTTTTACTATTTTCTGATTTTTCTCTGATATTTGTATCCAGGTCATACAGCCCTGCATCAGCTAATTCTACTAGCCTGTTGATGCTTACAACCAAACGCCACTTAAAGAGCCTAAACATAATAACTCTTTCGTAGTTGTTCTTGTAGCTGTTGAACTCAATAGGAGACTTGAAAGTCTGCTTATAAAGTTCTTTCGCTGGAACAAATAATGAAACGTCTTCAATAGTACAATCTATATTTTTATATTTCATTACTTAACTCCTACAGTATTAAATTTATTTACCAACTGAACATCTGTAGAACAGCTAGCAAACACTTTTTTTAGCACCCTCTGAGTTAAAAAAAGTTCTGACAAGAACCTATCTACTAAATATGTGATTTGGATTACCTTTGTCAAGAGAACAGAGAAAAAATAATTACGCTTGCAGATAGTAATTGGTAGACTACTGTGCATGGCGGTAATCCCAGTGTATAAGTTTTTGTTATAATCAGACATGCAGGTTTACTTACTGTTTCAGTTGCATTGACAATTCATCTACTTCTTTAAAATAAAACTTAGCAGTAGGATATGTTGCTCTTACTGCATTCTTTATTCTTTTAAATGAATTGATGTAGCTTCTAATACTACCTGCTACAACAGGTGGACTTTCAACGAACACCTGGTGCTTTAATCCTCTATCTGATACGAGGACTTTTTTTGTATCAATTGTCATTTGATTTACCTTCACTTGAAGACCTAGAAAGAATAGCTTTTGTTGTGACCCACCATCTGGTGAACCTCCCATGCTTCCTTTGAGCTGGTGTAACATAAACATAAGAGTTAATCTTACGCTTCCATTCTTTATCAACTATATAAGTTATCATTGCTGATTTACTTATTGGTGTTTCATTAATAGCTGATAGGTCTTTCAGTTTATTATATGTTTCTCTTTTTAATGATACGTTTGCGTATTTGCTTGTATCTGTCATAATTTACCTCACTTTGTTAAATCCCTGCTCTTGTGGTAGAAAGAATGCTATTGAAGCAATAGGCCTTTAGTCCACTCTCGTTCAATAGAAAAACCCAGCAAGAGCAAAGATACCTATAATTATAAGAGCCCTGGCTGATTTATCAATTTATACATTCCACAGTTGCATGGTGGTGTACCTGTTTATTCCACTGCTTCGTGGTGATGTTATTTTAATTTAGTTGGTAGCTTGTCATTAGGATTATCTTCATTCCAAGCTTCAATCATAAGAATAATATTCTGTCTTAAATTCTCATCTGATTTAAAATAGATGTCATTATCAACAGACCACTTTCTGAAATCATCACTAACTGCAAAAACTTTAAGAGGCTTTTTACTTTTAGAATGTTTTCTCCATATTTTTATAAACTCATTTACAGTGTATTTAGCATTGTTTCTGTACTCTCTAAATATCCTCAGTTCCAGAAATCTTTTTTTAGTTTGCACTGAACCTATTGAGTAATCTAAAGCTTCCTGCGGTGTCATATTTATAGACCGCAACACCTGCACCACTTCATTCCAGGCTTGTTCATCATTAAAATCATCTCCAACTTCAAATTTTTTCTGTTGCTTACCATGAGCTTTTATTATGTCGTGTACGAACTTAAGATTATTACTTGCCATATAATCTATAAATTTATCTGACATATTTCTCACCATGTGATTTTGATTTAGCTTTACAGATTTTCTTAGACCTATTTGTGGAACTATTGCCATAGTTTTGTCAGGTCTAAATTTTTGTTTTCTTACTGCACCACCTGTAAGAGTTACTGATTTTTGGTGCCGCAATACTTGCATTGTCTCTTGAAGTGGAGCTGTATTTTTTCGCACCTGCATCATAGCTTTTGAAATATTATCAAATTGATTTTGATTTATTTTAACGCTTTTTAATATGTCTTGCAGTGCCAGGTTATGACTTTCTAATTCTTTTTTTAAATTGAATGAACTTCTTTTTAGTTCTCTTTCTTTTTCATTTAGAACTGTTTTGTATGCTTCATTCTTTTTTCGCTTCTTTTTATCACTAAAGAAATCATCAAATATATCTTTAAAAGGTTCGTTTATTTCTTCAGCTAGCGTTTTCTTTTTCTTAGCCATGTAAGAGATATAACAATTTAAAAATAAAAATGTAAGAGAATAACTAAAATAAAAAAATCTACCTTGTAATTGGTAGATATAAAAAAGGCCTAAGAGATGAACCCCTAGGCCTTTTAAATTCTTTTTAAAGTGCTCCTGTTGCTTTCATTCCAAGAATTGCAATTATTCCAATGATAGCAAGTCCAGATATAAATAAACAAATAAACATTTTTTAATAATTCCTAAAAATGTGTGTTTGATAGCCTGGTGCGTCTGCTGTCCAGTAGTCCATTTCCAAATCTCTAGCAAAGCCTTCATAATCAAAATAGCTTGCTATATGGTCTGGAATTTCCATTGTTTCGTCTGCTGTCTGGTCTGCGTATTCTCTGAAGTTGTCAAAGGTACCTACAAAAGCTTCCTCAATGCTTTCTTTCAGGTTGTCTGCTTCAAAGTCTGTAAAGTTCTCAAGATAACCATGAACTATTGATGGCTCAAAGTCTTCAAGAGTTCTTGCAACCTCGCAAACCTTCTCCAGGTCTGGATACTCTCCCAAGTCTGGAAAGTTGTTATAGTCGTGAATTGCCCATTCTTCTGGGTCTCCAACTGGTGAACCTTTTAGAACTTCTTGTATTTGTTCTTCTAGTTCTTCCTTTGTTGATTTAGGTACAATCCAAGCACCATGCAGATAGCCTGAATTATACGCAGATAAACAAGCAACCCAAATTGATGGCTTGTCTACTTCTTGGCCTTTGTCATCTTTGACAATAGCCTGCGTTGTCGTTGTTGTCATTGTTATGCCTCTTTCTAGCGTATTTAAGAACGCTAGCGTAGCAATAGCATAAGAACGCTAGCGTAGTCAATATATAAAATAATTATTTTTTTCTATAGGTAAATTAATAGATGTATTACTATTAATTTATAATCATTCTAAACTGTGAACGCTGGCGTAGCTTTCTATTCTACTTGGTCAAGTGTTTTGATTATTTCTTTTTTTAAATATGGAATTATTTCCTGACCATCTTCTGGATATATAACAGTAATATTTCTATTTACATGCCTGCAAAGGCTGTCCAGGATTTCCTCAAGCTTTTGAATTGTCCTTGCTTTGTCTTGTGGTGTTTTCATAATTAGTAATAACATATAATTTTTAAAATGTTTAAAACAGATAAGAGCAAACAAACGACTGTAAAAAAATTTGTAGCTTTCAGGACAATAAACAAGGTTTTTTGTTGTAGAAGGATATAAAGTCTACCGACAAAGCTAGATAAATCAATATTTCTAGGCCATTATAAATAAATATTTTGTGCATTTGTGCACCCCCTGGCATTATTTTTGCAAATACGCCTGGCATTGGGGGTATTTTTTCCAGGGCATATTGCGTGACCCCAACAGAAATTTATACCAAATTATTCTATGTTAGATTTTTCAAACAAGAACTCAAAGAAACTCCCAAGGTTTCTCTGTAAATAACTATCATAAGATAATCTTTTAGGTTTCTTTTGTTTAGTATTGTCTACCACTAAGGCTAACTTAGGCTTCATTAATTTTAAATATACCTGTTCTTGAGGCTTAGGTAGCTCATTACGACTGTCGGTGTCCATAATTCTCACTAGGTATATTATATTATCTATATTCATAATCATTAATAGGAAAGCTAATGCTCTCTTGTAGTTTAACCTATAGGTATAGCTAGTGTTGCACCCCTCTATCTATAGTGTCCATGTATTACATCCATTTATTACTTGGTCTTGGAAAGAATGGTTGAGTGTCCATAAAGTTCTCTAATTCATCCTTCAGAAGCTCCTCACGTCTCTTTTTAGCGGCATTGTGTTGGTCTTGTGATAGTTGCTCTACCCAATACCTACAAGCCATTGATAGAACGTCTAAGCGGTCATCTATAGCTAAAGAACCTTTTATTCTACCTATTCTACTCATCTGGTAAAACAATTGAAACCTCAAAGCTTTTTCAACAGAATACATTTCATTACTGCTGTTGTAGTCTTTGTGCACAACATTAGTATCAATAATTAATCTATGCTGTTGCATCAAAGGTTCTAAGGTATCAATAATTCTTTTCTCTTTTGCTTCTTGATGTCTTATTTCTTCAATGGTGACTGGATATGTTTTTGTTACAAAAGGTAATAGTAGTTTTGTAAACATACCACCACCATAGTTTTCCTCTACGAGGATTAAGTTAGCTTCCTGTTGTTTAGCTATGTTAGCAATAGTCTGAAGTGTCTTATCAGTGTAACCGCCAATAAGTCCGCCTGCATCTGTGATGTAGACATTACCATTCAGCATTTTTGCACAGCAATAACTGGTTTCGTTTTCACCTCTCCCACTAGGGTCAATAGCTAATACAGAGCCTTGATAATCTAACCAATCACCTTGAATTTGCATTGGCCGATAATAAGCATCCGAATGTAAACCTACACAAGGTAACTCCTCATGTTTAAGTTCTGGACTAGAAGCCCATATTACTTTCTCAGGAGCAGTACTAGGATTTAGTGACATTACAACTAAATCAGATAATTTAAGTGGATATTTGTCCTCATCACTAATTGATGTATCCAACATAAATTGTAGATTAAAACCAGAAGCTCCATAACTTAAATGTCTTTTAGCTAGGTCTTCTTCATCAAATCTTTCTGCATCTGTAGGTTTTCCAATAATATCTTTACTCCATGTATTTCTAATAAATGGAGCTAAAGTTTTACCGAAGTTATTTAATTGTTTTTCGTTAGGATACCTGGCTGTCCATATTCTTTGCTTATAACCTCTTGTAGGTAATAAGTTATATAAAGACATTTCAGTCTGCATTGTGCCTAAAAATATTATGCGACCTTGCGGTTTCAAGATACTCTCGAACTCTTTTACTTGTTCAGAAAGTTTATCTCTCATACCCATGGTTGCAGAATTATTTGCACTTTCGACATCATCTGCAATAACAAGGTCGCTACGACTACCTGTTAATTGCCCTGTAATTCCCAGAGACTTCACACTTGGTGCATGTGATGCACGAGCAGGTTTTACGTCAAAGCTTACCTTAGACTGTCTTTGGTCTTCCCTAGGCCTAAGATGAGCTAAAACATCAATCTCATTAATTAATCGTAGCGTAAATGTAGAAAAATCATCTGCTCTATTTTTAGATGCAGATACTACTAATATATTTAACTGAGGATTTAATAACAGTTGGTGACATACATAAGCTGATGTAATCCAACTTTTACCTACTCCTCTGAATGCATTAATAATTAATCGTTTATCTTTAGACTGTAAGTAATTAGCAATATCGTATTGTATTGGCGTTGGCCTTGGTAGTGCTAAATGTTTCCAGACTAAATATAAAAAATTTCTAAAATCTTTTAACTTAGTTGGTATTTTTGTTTCCATGTAAAACTATGTCATCTTCAGTTTCAAAAGGTAGTTCGTCTACTAAAGATTTTAATGGTGAGTTATCTACTGGAATTGCTTCTATACCATTGTCTTTTAAAAATTGTCTTGCAACATTTAAATCAGAAGCTTTACATTCTGGGTCTCTAATTCTTTTTAAAAGTTCATCAGTTAATACTGCGTGTAAGTCTTTTAGTTTTTTATCTATCATTTTAGTTTCTCAATTCTTAAAATTTTATTGTCTGCATCTAATTCTGCCATTACCTTAGAACACATAAAGGTAGCGTTGCTATTCCTCGTAGAAATTCTACGCTTCTCTAAACAGACTTTTACTGATGGCATATAAGTCATTTCTATAAGTTTTTGGTCTGCACCAACAAACATAAGTAACGCCATTATTTCTACCATTAGTGATTTGTTCCATTACGAATAAGTTTCTCTACATCTTCTTGTAGTTTTTCTATTTTTTTAGTTGCTTCATTTAACAAAACTTTTGTGTGTATGTTTTCATCTAACATCATTTGATGTTTCTCTAAAATGCCTGCATTATGTTCAATCAACATCAGCATTTCTAAATTTCGAGGTGTCTGTTCAGCTTTCTTTAATAAGTCAGCTTCCATTAATTGCTTTGAAGTTTCTAAATTATTAAGTCTTTCAACAATACCGAAATAAGCCCACAAACCTGAACAAATTGCAAAAACCAAAGCGACTAAGTTCCTAATAGGTAAACTGAGGTTTGTTTCAGAATTTATCTTCATACTGAACTACCAATTTGTTTACATTCAAATCTGACTGCTATTTTATTTTTCTCTAAATATTCTCTATCCCATTCTTCTATTACTTCTAAATTTCTGAAGGTCTTTTGTGAAACTCCATAACCACTATCAACGCAATCTACATAATTATCAAATTGCCAACCTGATACAGTGCTTGTAGGACATTGGCCTGTCACCATGCTACACATATAAAGTATTAGGATATATTTCATTTTTTATGAGCTCGTCTCTTAGATTTATTCATCATAGCAAATGACAATCTTGGAGATTTACCAATGCTAGTTTTTTTGTATCTGCTTCTAGTTTCGTGTGGTTCTTTATTTAAGAACGATTTCTTTTTAGCCACGCCATTGAAAATAGCCTATGACACCTGCAACAAATGTACCTAAGAATACTAATACTTGAACAATACCTTTACCTTTAGATACATCATTTCTTAAACTTTTAACTTCTCTTTTTAATTCATTAATACTGTCATTAAGTGTCTTCATTCTTTCTGCACATAACTTTTCATGTGATGACAGTCTTATACCTGTAGCAATATCAGCATATTGTTTTGCTGATACTTTCTTAGAGGCTTTTCTTGCCATTAATATTGTAGGCTAACCCCTCTTATTCTAGCTTCTTTTGAACCTGCTGATTGATTAGCAAATTCTATTTTGTATTTTAATTGTGTACCAGAAGTTACACTCAAGTCATTTACTTTTGCCATCTTAATACCAGTAGCAAAGTCAGGTAAAGCTGTAAGTGTAGCTGTTGAGTAGTTACTACCATTGTCTGCTGATAATTTTAAAATAATATCTGTATTCAATGCGTTAGTTCCAGCATTATCTTGATAAGTTATTACTGCACCCATCTTGTTTGTTGATGATGCTGTAATTGCATTTCCTTCAAACGAGCCAGTTGCAGAAGTAGTTTCTACATTTACTGGAAATGACGCAGTAGGAACTGTATAACTCGCACCACTATATCTCGCAATATTTGAAATTCTTATTTCAGAGGTATAACTAAAATCATTCCATCCATTACTGTCTGAACCATGTCTTTGTTGAAAAGCTAGAACACCACTTCTTTGACTGTTCCAATTACAAGCTGACGCATTATTTGTGTATGCTTTCCTTGCACCATTTATATAGAGAGTTGATTGACCACTATTTTTTACAAATGCCCAGTGTATCCAAGTGTTTTGAGGTGTAAAATAACCAGAACTTTCTAAATCAATTGCATATCCCTCTGCATTTAATGCTTCTCCTAAATAAGCATTATTACCATCCATAAATGCTAAAGAATATCTATCGTAGCTATTTGTTCCTGCCCAATCTATTGTATATTCGTGAACACCACTTGCGTCACTTCCAAATCTTCTTAACCAACTTTCTATTGTCCAATCATTTGTACCAAAGTCATACGCAGAAGTTGGATTAATTTTCCAACCACCATCATTAGCATTTGTTCCTGTGAATGACATACCACCAGAAAAAGGAGCAAGAGATTGTAAATTATTTCCACCATAGGAAGTATTTACTTTTGATAATGTTGCACTATCACCAGACACAAGAGAACTAACAGAAGTTGTTGATGAACTATGGTCTGTGGTATTTGGTCTAAATATAGATACAGCATTAGTATCAGCACCAGTTGTAACTGAGCTAACAAATTCTCCACTATTTCTTGCGGTATTAGTTAAATTCGTAATTCCAGAACTATCTTGGAATACATCAAAGGAAGCTGAATTAGTATTAGATGCATTAAGATTTTCCTGAGTATGAACTCTTAATCCTAATGTAGAAATATCATTGACGATTTTATTATCATCAAAAGATGTTGCGTGTTGTGAAACATTTGATGCCGCTATTCTTGCATCTGCAAAAGTTCCTGATGTAATTTTACCTGCATCTAAATTTGGAATTTCAGCCGCATCTAAAGTTATTAAACTGTTAGGTACACCTGTACTAATTATATTCGCTAAATCTCTATTTCTACTCATATTTATCTCGCTGTTGTTGGTATATTGTTAGTTCCTACTAATGGTGCTTCGGCAAATGCTAGGTAAAAATATGTTGCACCAGAGCCACCGCCAAAATCATTTGAAGTTGTTCTTACTTTAAAACCATTTGATAAAATATCAAAAGTCTCATCACTACCTTCAGCGTTATTTAAGTTTGGTCTTAAATCTCTTTGAGCAGGATTGTAACCAAGTCTTTTGTTATCAATAAGCATCCAATTTCCAGTACTATCAACTCTTTTATTTAAAATCCATGCAGGTTTAAAACCTGTATAAATAAATGCTCCATCAGCATTACCATTACCTTGATAAGTGCCTGAACTACTAAAACCAGTTTTGTTTGCAAAACAATAAAAAACTGCTGTGCCAGTTCCAGCACTTCCGCCATGTCCTGAACCAGTAACTGTAACTGTTGTTGCATCTGCTGATGAAATTCTTGAGCCTTCTGAAGATGAGCCTGAAGTTGAGTTTAAAAATAAAGAGTTTCCAGATGTAATTCCTTTATAATAAATTCTCCAGTTTGCTACATCATCTGTACGTTTGTTAAAAATTACATCAGGCTCTACTCCAAGACCATGACCAAAAGTATTAGAATTTAAATTACTTACTAAGGATATTGAAAAACCTGATGTTGTATTTGCTGATGTGTATGTCGTATTTACAGCTCCATCAGTATTTGAAGAACCTTGACCATTTGCTTTCCAATTCCATGAAACGTATGTTAAACCACTTTTATTATAGTCAGATACATTTCCATCTAAAGTAAAACCATCACTATCAAATGATGTAAAATAAGTGTGAGTTGTTTCAGCCGCAGTGCTATTGCTTGTTATATTTTTGTTATAACCTCTTACAGCATCAGCTAGTTTGTGGTCTGTTGTGCCACCTCTTTGTTTCATCCATACCCAATCTGGTTGAAATCCAACTCCAGTAACAGACTGGGATGAGTTAGAACCTGAATAAGTAACAGTATTAAAATAATCTGTAGATTTGTTAATTGTTGTATAAGCCATTTTTTATTCCTATTATTGATTTAGATTTTTAGTACACCAAGCTAAATAACCAGTTGGTGGTTGATATTTGAAAGTTCCAAAACCTTCACTGTCTGTGTAAGTAGTGCCTGTTAATTGCGTGTTTGCAAATGCACCATTACCAAAATTAAATTCTGTTCTGTTATCATTATTACTTACTGAATACCAATTTACTGAAGGTGTTATCCAATGACCTCTTGATTTTTTAACACTACAATTTGTAAAGCCTGATAAACTTAAAGCATTTACATTAGATATAACTGTTCCATTTTTATAAGCTGTAACAGTATCACCATCAATATCTATGGCCATACCTATATAGTCACCAGTTGTAAAAGTTGTACCTAACGCAGTAGCATTAGGGTCGTATGCGTTAACACCATTAACACCACCTCTTATATATCCATCTGTTGAAATATTAAATCCACTATAATAAGTATCAGCACCATTTCTAGGATTATCAGCACTATCCCAACCTAGTCTTATGGGTCTACCAGATGTAGTAGCTTGAATATAAGCCTCATAATACCATTTACCACTTTTAGCCGCTAAACCTGCATTTGCTCTCATCCAAGCAGAACCATTGCCTCTTACTCTAGTATTAGCGTAATCTATATCAAGAGTTCCACTGCCAAAACTTTGCAAAGGATTTATAGTTGCAAAATTATTAGAAGGATTATCTTTTGTTGATGTAAGTGTACCTGTATCAACTGCCCAGTTATTTGTATTAGGTGATTGGTCTGTTAATGAATTGCTATCTTTTAAAATGAAAAAACCATTGTTTCCATAGGTAACACTAGGACTAGCATTTATTTTCCACTCACCAGTTGTTGCATCAGTAGAACCAAATGATGATGCTTGATAAGTATAACCATCTGTAAAGTGTATATGGCTCATACATCCATCAAATTGATTACCACCTCCATTATCACCAATGTAGTGAGCAACTGCACTGTTCATAGAATTTGTTACATCTTGTGAAGCATGAGTTGCAGTATCAAAATTTGTAACTCTTGTGCCATTTACATAAATTTTAATCCTATCTGAATTTGTGCCTAAGGTGCTATCATAAGCGAAAACAATGTGCATCCACGCATTACTATCTCTATAAACAGCACTTGTTTCATACTGCCATATCATAGAGCCACTATTTAAATAAAAGAAATAAAGTTTATTATTACTATTAAATCTAAAAGTTACATTTACTGAACCTGCATTATTTGCATTAAATAATACTTGGTCACCACCAAGTTTTGCTCTTTTTACCCAAGCACTCCAAGTAAATTTTTTTCCGTCTGTTGGTGTTCCTAAAGTTTTTAATAATCTTGTACCAGCCATTAGTTAAATTGTCCTCCTCCTGACGCACCGAAGCTAGATGTTAAGCTAAATGCTCTATCTGCTGTTTGACCTTCGGCATCAGTTATTCTTACTGTAAAGTTATAAGTGGTAGCTGTTGTTGATGAGCCACCGAAATCTGTTGTTGTTAATGCTCCTGCTGAAGTTAATGTTACATTAGCTCCACTTAAATTAGAGGTTACTTCTGAAAATGTAATTGCACTGTCTGAAGAACCTTGAATTGTAAATAAAGTACCAGAAAAATTTCCTGCAAAAGTTCCTAATGAACCTGCGGCTGTACTAAAGGATGGAGCTGTTGATGCAGTAATAATATTATTAGTACTTCTTCCTGCGTTACCATCAGGATTTTCTACTCTTACATGATAGTTACCTGATGCTAATGTTACATTGACTGATAAAGTTGTAGCATTAGTAAATGAGACTGTATTTGCTCTTGTAACAGAACCATCTGTTTTTATAAAATCTACTTGTGGTATTGATACAAAATTAGTTCCTGTAATATTTATTGTCGTAGCTGTTGCAGGTGCAATAGTTTGCGATACATTAGCTACTGTTGGTTTTGTTTCTGTTGCATCTATAAAACTTAATACACCAGAACCATTAGTTGCCAATACCTGTCCATTTGTTCCTGTATTTGTAGGTAATGTAAATGTTAAGTTACCTGCGTAGCTTGCATGGCTAGGACTTTTTATAGCCGCATAATGCGAGTTTTGAGAACACCGCAACCTGATTTCACCATCAGCAGAAGACCCATCACCTTTTACTTCTAATACTGGTGAAGGCAGTCTGTCATTATTAATTGTACCTGATGTAATATTAGCGGCACTAAAACTAGATAACTGGAAGGTGCCATAGCTAACCACTTGTAAAATATCGTTAAGCGTAGCTCCAGAACCCAGGACTATGCTTGTACCATTTGTTGCTGTAAAATCTGAAGTATCTAATTTTACACCATTTAAATAAATATCAGCAAATGCAGTTCCGCCAGCAACATCATAAGTTAATGTATTACCATTAGCATCACTTCCTGAGAATGTTGTCTGACCTGCTGTTGCAGTAAATTTAAACCTCTGGCTGGTACCATTCACACTGCTCCCTGCCAACTGGTACGAGCTTCCATCAAAGACTTTTAGTTTCTGAGCATTTGTATCGAATACCAAATCTCCGACATCATTACTTGATGAAGGTACTCCTGATTGAACTCTGTATCTTTCAGCAAAACTATTTACTCCAGATAAATTTGTAGCAACTGTATTAATATTTGTTAATCCACCTGCTACTGAATTTATATTTGTAATAGCTCCAGCAACATTATTTATGTTTGTTGAATTATTATTTACAGTTGTAATAGCAGTGTTCATACCTGCTACTGTAGTTATGTTTGAAGATATACCAGCAACAGTATTAATATTTGAGCTATTAGAATTGACAGCATTTATATTTGTAGAGTTACCTGCAACTGCATTTATATTTGTAGAGTTGGCATTAACTGCATTAATATTAGTTGAATTATTATTTACTGCTGTAATTGCAGAAGATATTCCTGCTACTGTATTTATATCAGATATATTAGTTCCAACTGTATTTACATTAGCAATGCTTCCTGCAACTACATCAATTTCAGAACTTGCTTCATTTAAATCATCAGCAACAGTTTCTATTTCTGATACTGCTTCATTTAAATCATCAGCAACTTTTTGTACGTCTGCAATGTTTGTAGCAACTGTATTAACATTAGCTATATTTGTAGCTACTGTATTTATGTTAGTAGAGTTACTATTTACTGAATTAATATTGCTTAAATTATTTGCAACTGTAGTAATGTTAGCGGCTATACCTGCAACAGTATTTATGTTTGGTAAGTTTGTAGATATGAATTGTTTATTGACTGCATCTTTATTATCTACTGGGTCTGCAACATTTACTATTCTTTTGTTTAGTGCATCAAATCTATCAGAAGTATCCAAGCCCATTTTGCCATCAACATTATCTGCTGTTTCTTGAGCTAAGAAAAAGTTCTGGTCTGCTGACTGGTCTAAGTCTGATGATGTTAATACACTACCATCCTGGAAATCAACTAACCTAGCATTTGAAGGTGTAGTTCTCTGTATGAGTACTACAGCTCCATTTGCTGGCGTTGATGACAATTGAACTGAAGATGCCGAAGGAAATGTAATGTTAGTATCTTCTGTACCATTTACAAAAGCTTTTACATGGCTTTGTAAAATGTATGGGAATGAAAACGAAAACGTATTCGTACTACCATTAGCAGTATACGTCACACGAGCATTAAACGACATTTCTTATATCTAAAGTGTCCTGTTCTGATTACTTAGTTTGGTCTATGAAGTCATAGATACCCTTCTTCTGACCTGAAGGAAATTTACCTGTGGCTACACCAACTTTCTTAATTATATCTTTATTTATGTAAGCTTGATTAAGAGTTATATCTTTATTAAATTTAGATACATATTTACTAGAAAACTGAATATTTAAGAAAGCTAGGTCTCTGCTTCTCTTTATTTCGTCATAAATCATTAAATGCTTACCACCAAACTTATTGTTCTCATCTAATGTTATTCTGTCGTCAGCATCCTGGTATCTCTTACTTTTAATTAATCTCTCTAAATTCTTTCTTAATGATGATTTAGCAACTAAATCATTATATTCTTCATAAGCAGTTTTACCTGTCTTAGTATTAACAAATTGAGTTAGGTCTATACCTTTTTGTACTTTGTTTAGTTCAGGTATACTTATTTCATTCTCAATCATTTCTTTTAAAACAATGTCATCCTTTTGTGATTTAACAGTAAATGGATTGAATAAATTATTAAATAGTCTAGCGGCATTACCTTGGCCTGACATGATTGGTTCACCTAATACATTGTATGATTTAGGTAAATCTCTATCACCCATTTTCTTTTGTATTGATTGTATGAAACCATCTGTGTCTCTTAGGAATGGGTCATTCATAACTTTTGATAAAATGTTAGGAACATAAGAACCAGCTTTATTCTCTAACCACCATAAACCTTTTTTATCTACAGCTTTACCATCAAAAGAAGATACAAAGTCTACTAATCCTTTAAGATAAGTTTTAGATGCAATATTTTTAAATCCAGCTTTGTAAGTAGCAATTGCCATGTTAGACATTTTTTGTGGTAAATCTAAATCTTCTTCTGCACCTGTTTGTTGATTTACTAAAAATGATAATAAATTATTTTCTACTTTTAATCTGTCAGCTTCATTTAAATCAGGATAGATAGTTGTATAGTCAGCAACTAAACCTATTAACATACCTATTGGGTCTAATCTTCCATATTCAATGTAAGTATCTGTACCAGGTATTTTTATAGAATATGGTTGAAAACCTTGTGACTGTTGTTGCTTTCTAATATTTCTATCTGGATGGAAACCACCTGTTAATACACCAGTTAGATTTAACATAGATACAGTTCCTAATATTGCTGTACCAACTGCAACTCTACCTCTTACTTCTGCAATCTTTACAGCATTTCTTGATTTACCAGTAAAGTTATCCCAGTTCTTACCTACAATTCCTAATGGTGTCATTTCTATTGCTTGTATTGCTAAGTTTGCAGGAGTTTTTACAAATGGTAAAATCTGTTTCATAATTGGAACTTCATTTGTAATTCTTTGTATATAACCTAGAACTCCATCTAGTTCTTTTGTAAATGTAACTTCTTTTGCATATCTTGATGCTTCTTTATCTAATGCAATTAAACCTGTTTCATCAAAACCAGCCGCATATCTTTTTGCAACTACTTCATCAAACTCAGATACTTTTGTACCATCAGGTAAAACTCTAACTATCTTATCTTGACTAGCACCTTTTTCTATTGCTTCTCTTGTTGCTATAGAACTTAATCTTGCTCTGTAAGATATTTGCTTAAAAAATTCATCCATAGCAGTTAATCCTCTTAAAGGTATTCTTACTGCTCTAGCTAGTTTACTTGTACCTAATGCTTTTGTATTTGTGTCAAATTTTGTACTACCTGCAAATAAAATACTATCTTCATCATTAAATGCTTTCTTAGTAAATCTAAGTGCATCATGTAAATAACTTCTATATCCAGCAACAGTAGCGGCTATATCCTCTCCATGTTCTTTCATTTGAGCTTTAGTGAAATCATCCATACCCCAGGTTAATTTACTTCCTACCCATGACTGAGCAGGTCTTAAGAACATATTATTAGCTGTAGATACTACGTTTATTATCTGTGTTTTAGGATTAGATAATGCGGCTGACATCCATACTTCATTTGCTCTATTCCAAAATCTATTTCTAAATACAAAATCAACAATTCTAGTAAGCATATTCTTATCTTTAACCATAGCTATACCTTCATAGAATGCTTTGAAATTTCCATTCCAACTATCCATGCCTCTAACCATGTTAAGAATTTGTTGGCTACCAAGGTCTACATTTTGGTCTTTTAATATTCCTCTTAAATTTAAACCTCTACCAAGATTAGATGCTACCTTGTCATCAAACCTCATAAGTCTCATTAATAAAGCTGTAGTAATTTTAGCTTCATTCTCTGTATATTCTTTAGTTCCTTTAGCTAAACTTACAGACATTTTATATAAAGCATCAGCCAAGTTTTGTTGTATTGATTGTGATGCATACATAAATTTTAGACCTTCTTCTAATTTGTTTCCAAGTTGGCCTAACATTTTTGTAGTCTGTACTATGTCATAACCTTGTTTAGTTGCCTGTCTTTCTATTATTTCAGTAGACATAACATCAAACTTCTTCTCAGCATTGATTACTTTTCTAATAGAATTAAGAGCAATAATACCAAAATCTGTATCTGCGTATGCTCTTGGTGATAAACCTAAATCTAAACTTTCATCAATATCTCTCCAATTAAGTGTGCCATCTTTTGAACGTATAGATTTTTCTCCTGCTCTTACTCTTTCTAAATAACCACTAAAATTATCTGCAATTCTTTTACTTATTGTTTCATCACTTACAGTCTTTTTAATATCTGCTAATGTCTCCGATACTTTTCCTGACGTAGTTGCTTCTTCAGTTATGCTTTGAATTATTTTTTCTGTACTACCTCTACCTGAAGCAGTCATATTTTCTTCTGCTGACCTAACTAATTCATCTTGTATTTTAGCTAACTTAGCACTGTCTACTTTTTCACCAGCTAAAGCTTTTCTTTTTAATTTAATCCATTGACCCATTCCTGTTAATTGATTTTTTAGGAATGGAGCTGTAACTCTAACTGTACCTTCTAATACATTTCCAAGTAATGCACCTTCAACTGCATTCTTAAATCTTGCTTCATAAAAACTTTCTTCTTTACCTTCTGATGATAGATACTCAAACAATGGATTTTGTAATGATGGAAACTGTGTGTTTACCATGTCCATAAATCTTCCTGTTTCTTCATCAAAAGCTACAAAGTCTGCAACTGCTCCTCTTGTTGTAGTCTTTGCTAATTGTGTAGAGACCTTTGCACCTTTCACTAATTGTAAAGGTTTTACTGGAGCTGTTAAATACCAACCAGATAAGAATTGAGATATACTTCTTGTAACTGCTCCTGTTGCTGTATCTGCTTCGTCTACATCAGGAAGTACATCTTCAAATGCACTATCACCAATTTTAGTTGGGTCTCCTGATACAGGTAATTTAATATTATTATTTATGACATCATCATAAGAATGGTACTGTATTATTCCATTAGATGCGTTGTCACCAAATGTAAAACCACCTACACCAGTCAATCTTTTTGCATCCTGGCCAATACCTTCGATTAATCTTAATGCTGATTTACCTGCATCTACAACACCACCAACAGCTTGAGTAGGTATATCTAATAACAAACCTCTTTTATCTTCTTCTTCTGTTTCTTCAGGTTTTGTTTCTTGTGTAGCCTGAGTTTCATTTAAAGTTTTAAAATATTCGTCTATTTGTGCTTGAGTGAAACTATCAGGAAACGTAATTCCATTTACTACTTGTGCCATTATTGTCTTCTATCCTCTATAAATATTCCAAATGTTTTTGATATGTCTTTACCGATTGTGTCGTATACAGACTGAATAAATAAACTATCAGCCAATATATCTCCCATTAATAATTTAACCTGACCATTAAATGCTTTTTGATACTCATAAGGTTTACCTTCAAATTTAACATCATTAACATTTTCTTTATGCCAAGCTATCATGTCTTCTTCAAATTTATTTCTAAGTAAAGCTGACTCTAATTTAAATCCAGGAATAGATGTTATCTCCTGTGAACTAAACATTTTTTGATATTGTTGATATGGTGTACTTAAAATAAAAAACTCATTCTTTTTAGATATTTGTTTTCTATTTGTAGAATTAAAATAAAATTTAAAATCTGCATTACTTAACTGGCCATCCCTACTTAACTCTAAAGCTTTTTGTTTTACTAAATAAGGATTAGTTTCTTCTAAATTAGTTAAAATTTCTAATGCATCAATACTACTTGTTGTAACTTGTAATGTTTTATCAAGAGCAATTTTTAAACCTTGTATGTAGGCTTTATCTTTATTTGAAAATCTATTAATTGTGTTACCATTTTCTGTTTCTACTGTTTCATCTAAAAATTTAGATAAATCAAAATCTGCTTTATTATATTCTACAAAAAATGCCTGACCTAATTCTTGCTTTTTAATATCTTCTTCAACTGTAAATCTTTTCTTTTGACCTTCTAAGAATGCTAATTCTTTTGCATTAAGTTCATTTCTTAATTCTGCAACTATAGCGGCATTTCTATTTTTACCTTCTTTACCTGTAAAATATCCTGTGCCTAATTTTAAGTTAGGCATGTCATCTAAAACTTGTCTAGCATAATCATAACCATCAGCATCATTAATAGAATTTAAATATCTTTTGAAACCAACTAAAAATAAATCATTAGACTTTTGACCTGATACTCCTAAGTCCATCATAGATTTAGTTTCATCTTTTATTTTAGTAAACAATGCTGATGTATCTAAACCATCAGATTGAGCTTCAATAAACATACCTTGATAATTTTTAATCTGTCCATCTTCAGTTTGTTTTTTAATAAACGACATCCTAGCGGCATTATGTTGTTGTTCTCTTTCGTCTCTAAATGAAGAAGTTACATTAAAAAAACTATTACTTAGTGCTACTGGGTCGTATCTATCTAAACCTTCTTTTTCATAGAAAGCTTTTATTTGTGTCTCGTAAGCTTCATTCCATGCATCACCATCTAAAGATTGAGAAAGTGTATTGTTTATTTCATAGTCTTGAAACTCTGCTTTAAATTTTCTTGCTTTTTGCGTTAAATCTAAAGACATCATTTTATTAAAATAATATGGATTAGCACCTTCAGGTATCTCACCATTCTTAACTAATTGAGCAAAAGCCTTTTTATTTTTAAAAAAGTCTTCCATTGCTCTAGCTTCTTCTTTTTCTTTATCTTTAATATCTTCTGTTATTGCGTAGTTTGTTAGTGATGGAACCAAGCTTTGTAATGATTTAGATAATTGAACTAATCCCTGGCTTACATTTTGTCTGTCAGGTTTATAGAATAAGTTATAATCAACACTATCTACAACTCTTTCAGGCATTGTGCTAAATTCAAAGTTTGGGTCTTTTGATGCCATTATAATGTATCTCCTTCATCAAATTGTGCGTAATCATCATAAGATAATTTTTCACTATTAACGCCATACCTATTAGCTTTTGCTTTGTAATCGTAATAAGCTTTTCCAAAACCAATTGCTGAATTAAAGAAATTCATTTTTCTATCTACTGGAGTTATGTAAGTACTTTGACCTTCATAACGTAAATCTACAGCTTTCATGTCTCGTAGATATTGAAACTTACTACTTTCTATATTTCCAAGTACTCTGTTTCTGTATCCTGCTTCTGTATCGTAGTAATTAGCTAATAAGAAATCATAAGTGTTACCAGTTACGTTTTCTCTATTAACTTTAAATGTTGCTCTTTTTCTTCTTGAAATCTTTTCTGCTTCACCAATTTTTTCTAATCTTCCTTTTGTCTTTTGTATTAGTCCTCTTGTTTTAGAAACTATTGCTAGTTCCCTATTACGCATAGCTATTTCATTTTGTCTTTTTTGTTGTTCTTGTATGGCCTTCTGCTGTGCATTAGCAACTTGAAATTGCAATGCCGCAGACGCACCAGCGATAGCTAATTGTGGATTACACATTATATTTTAACAAACTCGTAAAATTTTCTATTTTCTACTCCATAGGTAACTTCGTTGATGATAGTAAAACCCATCCACTTCAACCAATTAACATGGAGTGTATTTCTTTTATCTACATAGTTATGTAGAATTTGGTGTTTATCTTTTAGTACCTCACATACATCTTTTGAATTTCTTAAAAATGATAAACTAATTTTCTTTAAATCATTTGTACCTACCATCCATATAGAACCTATAAGTCCATTAGGTACAACTCCAAGCATAGCAACTGGTTTACTTTCAGCATCACATATTACTAAAGGTACACTACTTATTTTGTGTCCTATTAATAAAGATAGTAATGGTGGTAAGTTACCTGTAACTGCTTTTATTTCTTGAATATCTTCTTTTCTTAAATGTTCAGATAAATAAATACAGTCTACTTCGCTAGCTAATCTAAGATGAGGAAGCTTGCGATACATAGTATCCTTCCCATTCAGCATTTACAAAGTTAGATGGTAAGTGACTATTATTAGTTAAACTTATTGTTAAGTTTTCATTTCTACTTTGCACTGCAAATGTAAAATCTCCATCTTCCAGGTTTACTGTACCTGCAAGTCCAGTACCAACAATTGTACCTGTAAATGTTGCATTAGATGTAGACCTAGCAACAGGTGTAACTGCTGACTGAAAAAATCCTGTATCATTAAATGAAACAGTCCAGTTTCTTATCTGTAACCTACCCTCTCTTATTCTAGTTCTTGAGCCACCTTCGTTTTGACCTAGTGCCAAGAACTGCTGTGAGAAGGTATATAAAAAGGTATATTGTTCACCAATAAAGTAATTAAATGCAGTTATATCTCCTGATACTGTAATTGATGTACCTGATTGAGAAGCAATAGTTATATCTCTACCTGCTTTATTACTAGCACCAGACCTACCTACAAGCTTCATAGTGCTGTCAATTGTATAAGGTAAAGTGATGGTAGTTAAATTAGTAGCACTGCTATAGCTTTCAGTGACCTGTGTATTGTCCAACTTTCTATCTAAATAAGTAAGATAAGTTGCACCACTGTCTACTGCGGCTGGAGCACAGTCCATTGTTTCTATATAAACACCAT
This sequence comes from uncultured Pelagibacteraceae bacterium, assembly GCA_902617415.1. Classification (GTDB taxonomy): domain Bacteria; phylum Pseudomonadota; class Alphaproteobacteria; order Pelagibacterales; family Pelagibacteraceae; genus Pelagibacter. Next base: position 132,528 of record CACMWQ010000002.1, read on the forward strand.
CACTTCTTTGGACTACTAGGTATAAAGTAGTTCCAATAAAATCTACATTTAAGACTGTAGTGTTAGCACTGTTACCTATTTTCCATTTATGCCAAGCACTTTGCAATCTTCTACTTTGTGCAAAGAACCATTGATAAATATATAAATTATTTTTCTCTCCAGTCTTTTTACTTAATACAACTAAAATATTTTCATTAGATGCATTAGCAAATTTAAAAACTTCTGATGGAATATATTTAGGAATATTAGCAGTAATATCTTCACCTTGGTTTGTTTCACCATCAGCTTCTACATACATTTCTCTTACACCAGTAAACTGTCCTTTGTTAAAACCAAAGAATACATTGTTACCTGAACCTACAGGACTTACTGTATCTAAGGTTTCATATTCTGTAGTTACGTTTACTGATGTGTTACTAGGTGTTAGGTTTGTACCACCAGTTAAAATAAATTGTGTTTGGTCAGAAAATAATAAAAGTTTTTCATCAAAAGATATTGCGTGTTTTAATATAGATACTTTTGTATGAGCTACGTTTATATCTATTGGGTCTGTATCTAATGCATCTGTTACTGTTTCATTAAAAAACTCAAATGTTTCTCCAGACCTAGACATAATAACATTTTCATCTGACAAAAATCCTAATCTATTTCTATGAAAAAATATGTCTCTGATTTTTCTATCTACAAAACTAGGATTAGGTGAACTATCTAAATCACCTACGTCTCTTTTTCCATACGCAGGAACATCAAAGCTTGTACTTGATATAGTATAAGTAGACCCATCTACCTGTGTAAAACGAAAATTACCATCTGCTGTTCTTATGAGAACATGAGGCATGGTATCAGCATCTAGTGTTGTTGTAATACCAGGAGCAACTGTTTCTTCCCATACTTTTGTAGAAGAAGAATATTTTACATAATAATTATCAAAGCTGTTAGAAGCATCACCTTTAACCTCAACAACCATATTATTGATACCATCTTTAGGTAAATCAGAAAAGTTTTGTACTTCATCTTTTATTACCTGTGAAGCTTGATTACCAAATCCATCTGATGCAGATACAGTAAGTGTACCTGTAGATTTAATTATAGAAAAACTACTATCACCAATATTTGCTAATGTAATATTAGATGGTGAACCAATAGCACTTTTTAATCCATCCCTAATACTTTTTGTGTTTGTATTAGATGATGTAAAAGTCGTAGTAGTTCCATCTATTGTTATTGAATATGGTGTATTATTAACACCTTGATTTACAGTATAAACAGCCTGTTGTACTGCGGCTGGACTTGTAGTCGAAGCCATAGCAACAGTCTTTGTTTTATTAACTATAAATGTAAAATCATTAACAGTTAGACATTTAAAATCATTTTGAGGATTTGTAGAGGCTAAATAATTTGTAGCATTAGTAGCGTTTACAACTGTTTTAGAAACTCCATTAACAGTATTAACAGCAATACTACCATTAGTAATAACCACAACGTATCGTTCATTTACATCTCTATTGATTGTATGAATAAATGCATTGCCTAATGCAGAACTAGAAATCTTTGCTACATGATTAGTAGGTGGTCTTTTTTTCAGACCTTCGACAACACCAGAAAAACCATTCTCTTGTTCTGAGCCTTGGTTTTGTAATCTCAATACTTCTGGTTGTTGTGAGACACCACCAATTAAGTTTGGTATACTTCTAGTTATTAAAGGCATCTTACATATTTACTGCACAAATAATTATTATACCGACTACAACTATCATTTCGACTTTGTGGTCAGTCCAATAATGCATGAATTTATCTTTTATAAATTTCATAGTTCCTCCTTAATCAATTATTTTATAAGACCTATTTCTAGTTACAGTGTTGTATTGGTCGTAACTATTAAATATAGAATGGTCTGCTACTGAAGCTTCTGATTGTTTTAATATACTCAAAGCAACAAGTTCATCTTGTCTGCTAAATCTATGCAAAGCATTAGCTCCTAGAGTTCTGTCATGGAATATTCTTGATGCTCTTATAGTTATATATCTTCTTGCTTGCTCTGGTATTTGTTCAAAATCTAATAAGTGAACTATCTGTACGTTCTCAAAGTTTTTATCAAAAATAAAACTTTCTTTTGCTAAGTTATATAAAAAGGAACCTCTTATTACTGGGTCATTAGATGATTTACTTTCTAATAAAGGATTTAATTCTATATGCATTACATCATTTGCAACTGGAATTTTGTTATTAGTATCTCTTGATAATGTTGCTTTGTAAGATGTATTAAATTTCCAACCACCTGATTGTACTTCTCTATTTACTTCATCTAAAATATTTTTTGCCATTGATGCATCAGTAGGTAAAGAACCAGTTAAAGAATTGACTGGACTTTCTCCGATAGTCGAAAGCATTGTATTTATTGCTTCGAGGTGAGTTGTTCTTGTAGTTATTGTAGCCATAATAATTTTGTGTTGTGTGCACGCCCAGTAAATACCAGGCGTACACTTCTCGTTTTAAGTCTTACGATTTCTTGATTTCGCAAGCACTCTCTGGTCTTAAAATGCCATGTCCTAATGCCATTTTAGCAACCATTAAGTTACCTTGTCTTCTGATGTCGTATTCACTCTCCATGCCTAAATCCATAAGCTTGACAGTGCCGATAGCAGATTTGTGGAACACAGTAGCAACTGTAGTACTAAAGTTACCATGATAAGTATTATTAGTACCTGATGTCTGTGAAATATTTGCAAAAGCCGCAACTGCTGTATTAGCTTTTACTATATTAATACCTGCAACTTTGATTACAGTTCCATCACTGAATACACCATTTTGTCCACCGAAATCCCTGTTAAGAATTTTATCATTCTGAACAAGTTTGTAGTAAACTGCTGGTTTAACAATGCAGAACCTATCTGTTGAAGGTACATCCTTTTCATCAAGATTTTGAGCACAAGAGAAGATACTCTCAATTAATGAAGCCGCATTTGTATCTGCGTCTGCATCTGTGACTACAAAACCACCATTTCCTCCAGTAATTGTAGCTGATGCTCTAGCCGCTAACACTGATAATTGAAGTAGATTTTGGTCTACTGTGTTAGCTAATGCTCTACCCATTTCTGATGTATATGTACTTCTTACATCATAGTGGTTTTTAGCTTCATCTAAATTACTTAAGAATGCTGATGATAATAACAAGTCATCTATATTGATTGTTTTCTCTGCATGCTTAATCGAACTTCCTGTGATTTCATTTCCTGGTGTATGATAACCACTTGTTGTAGTACCAATCACTGGGAACTGTGCAGACTTACCAGAAGCGATTTGTCTAACGCTAGTCATTCCTAGCATTTGATTTTCTCTTTGGAAAGTTGCTAATACTTCTCCTGAAAATACTTTCAGAAAGAGTGCATTAACGTCACCTGAAGTGTTTACTTGACCTAAACGAGAGACTGTAGCGTTTGCCATAGTTATCTCTCCTATTAGATTGTTAATACCAACACATACATCAATCGTTATCTGTTTCGTTATTACTCGCAAGTATAACTAACAGGCAATATATCTTTGTGAAGGCTCACACCTCTTAATGAAGTGTGTGTGAGTTTAGCAATTCCAAGCTCGTAGTGCTTTATTAATTCTACTGTTTGGGTCTCTTGCTGTTTTTGCTGAAGTAAGTTTCTTCTTCATGCCCTTCATTCTAGCACAGAATGAGGCACGTCTTTTGTTACCTACTTTTTTACTAGGTGCTTTTAGATTAGCACCAGTCTTTCTTTTAAAATATCTTCTTCCAGCCGCATTCAATCCACCTGATGGATTTTGATACTTTTTAGCTACCATTATTTTTTACCTCTAATCTTATTGACTGTAGATAAACCAAAGCTTCCTGAGTATACAATTAGAACAGCCCACCAAAATTCTTGTGGTGCATTCTTTAATATCTCAAAACCCTTCTCCATCCATGGCTGTGTATGTGGCCAAAATATTGCTAAAAATATTAATGTAATTTTTATAGTTAATACTTCATCCTTAATAGAACCTTTAGAACTTCGTATTTGTTCTATACTTACATTAGCTTCTGCTTCTATCTCCTTTGCTCTAATGACTTTCTTCTTCTCAATAGAATGATTAATTGCTGATACTGTTTTGTCAGCGATAATCCTAGTGAGTGGATTTTTCATTAGAGGCAAAAGAAAGTTTAACATTATCTTTTTCTAGCTGTTTTAGCGGCTCGTCTAAAGTTAGCCGCAGTAGGAGCTCCTTTGCTCCCTGGCTTTCTCATTCTCTCTTTAGAGCCTGCTTTTATTCTTTTTCTCTTAGCATGAATATTAGCGTATAATCCTCTTTTAGCCATTATTTCATACCTCTAGCTTTTTTGATTTTTCTCTTTAATGAAGCTGGCAAAGTCTTTTGCTTCTTCGTTAAAGGTTTTTTCTTTTTCATTTTTCCATAATGTGATGGCATATTTACTCCTTCCCACCTGAGTAGGTGTTATTTAGATTGCGTTACTTAATTTAACTTTGTTCTCTACATCTTGTCTGAATGCACTATCAGTAGAGTATCTTGGGTCGTTGATGTCTCGTAACATTTCACCAACAGACCTGTATCCCACGTTGCTATCTGCATTATTTCCAGAGAATAAATTAGGCTCTGCATTATTAGATGAATACTTAGCCTGGACACCAGCTATTGCTAACTGTGCCTGTTCTAAAGTACCTGTATCAATAGTGCTATTAAAAGCCTTTATTTCATCTGAAGATAAATTCTTTGAAGCCCAGTCTAACATTTCAGCATACTGTTCTTTACCTCCAACAGTAGCCATGACTGAGTTTGCTCTCCTGTCTGCTAAAGCAGTTTGACCATCTATGTAAGCGTCTACTACTTCTCTGTTCAAGCCAAGCTTTTCTAATTCACCATAACTTGTATCAGTAAGTTTTCCTTCTTTAGCATACTCATCATAAAATTTATCTAACTGACCTGGTTTATTTTCAGGTTCTTTTGGTTCCTGAATTTTCATATCAGTTACTTCTTCTTTTACTTCTGCTTTTTGTGATAATTTATTTTCTAGTGCTCCATAAGCTTTTGCTAATTCTTCTGCATTAGAAAATTTATCTGGAAGCCATGAAGGTCTTTCTTCATTAGAAGTCTCCTGTGTCTGAGCTTCTGGTTTTTCTTCCTGTTGTTTTGCTTGTTCCTCAAGAGTTGGAGCATTCTCCTGCTCTTGGGTGATTTCTACTTTATCAACCATTTTGTATTACTCCTATTATTGGTTATTGATTATTGTTTCTCCTAAAGTCTTAGGAGGTATGTTCCCTGCAATTTTCTCACCTGCGTTCAACAATGATTGTTGTTGAGCTTGTTGTTGCATCTGCTCTTGTTGTGCCTGAGCTTCTGCTTGTAGGTCTTCTTCAGTTCTGATTAGACCTTTAGTTTCAATACCATCTGCTGTAGCTAATCTTTTTATTGCTTCAGTTACATTGACGTATTGAGCTATACTTTCACCGCCTAACGTACCAGCGAGTGTCTGTAAAAATTGTATTAATTTATTTCTATCTGTAGTTCTTCCTAATGCTTCGATACCTGTAATAACTTTTGGAAATACAATACCTTTAGGAAGTTGTGGTAATTTTTTAGTTTTATTTAATAAAGCTAATTTTCTATTTACTAATGGTAACTGAAACTCTTGTGATAGAACTCCATAGATACCACCAAGACTATCTTGTAATTCTTGTGCAGTCATTCTTACTTCTTCTGCTGTAGTTCTTTCACTATCTCTAATTACTGATGCATTTAATAAAAATGCGTATGATAATCTTTGTTCGATTTTAGACATTGTTTCTTGTGCAACTCTAAAATCAGGAAACTTACCTACTTGTAATACTGATACATCATTAGCTGAACCTTCAATGATTGCACCATTTTCGCTTTCTGCTAATGCTTTTGCTCTAGTAGTTCCATTAGGAGCTACCATAAATAATGTCTTAGCTGATGCAGAAGAACCTTCTACAATAGCTTTTGTTAAACCTTCTAAACTAATTAAATCACCTAGATATTCTTCAACATAACTTCTTCCATAATTTTCTGCTGATATTCTAACCATTCTTAATGGTATGTATGGTGACTGGTCTAACTTATATTTACCAAAGCTTTCCTCAAGCTTGATACCTTTTACTTCTTGGTGAACCATAAAGTGGTCTGGCTTTCTTTTTATACAAGTATATAAATCACAAACACTATCTTCTTTAGTTTCACCTTGTTGTGATAATACAGCTTCTCTGATGTAATCAGGTAAAGCATTATAATGAATACTTTCTTTTGTAATTATTTCTAAGACATTACCCATTGGGTCTCTTTCAATTACAAACTGTGATAATGGGAAAACTCTTAATCCAGTTTTATCTACAAATAATAAAGCATTACCTGCAACAATAAGATGTTTTAATGCTTCAAATACTACTACTCTATCATTAGACATTTCTATGTCATCCATGACAGCTTTTTCTATTTGTACTAAACCACTATCTATTTCTGTTTTTAAATTCTGGTCTTCTTCTATTTCTTTAACTGCAAAGTTATCAATTGCTAATCTAAAAAATGGAGCATTGGGTGGTAACAGTGATAATAATAATTTAGATGCTAAGTTGTTTACACCTCTAGCTCCAATACCTTGATAGGTAGTTTCAAAATCTTCTGCACCTGTGTAACCATCTTGTGGTATGAGTGTAGGAATAGTTAATTCAGAACAAGAACGAGCCCTCTCTAAATAGAGTTCACGTTCCATTGCTTTGTTATTATATCTACTCTCTAATGACTGTTCTGAGTTCATCCCAGTGTCATTATAAGTTGCCATTTATTATAGACCGCCAATAATAGGTATTCTTAAATTTGAACTACCAGTTCTTCTTCTGTCAAATCCAGAAGCAGTTGTACTTCTACCACCGCTTTCAGAATATCCAGCAGGTCTTGCACTTCCCTGAGTTGTTTGTGTTACAGGTGGCGGAGCCATTGGAGCTGGGTCTGGCATTGGTGGCGGAGCTGGCGGCTTAGGTGTAGGTATACACATTACGTTTTATCCTCCATGATATTATTATCTTGTTCTTTCTTTTGTTGGTGCAGGAAGCGAACAACACTTCTCTGGCCAATACGAAAATATATTTCCTTCATATCCATGTTTACTTCTGGAGTTTTTTCAGGAAATAATTTGTCTAAATCTGCTAGTAACTCTTTAGTTAAACCAGCAACTTTCATTGATTTTTCGTTCATATATCTAAAGTGTCCTTTTGTTATGTTATGAATAGTCTCTTTCTAAAATCATATTCAGATAGTGAATTGCTTTTTTAATATCTTGTTCTTTACCTTTGTATGGATGCCTACAAATGTACTTAATTGCGTTACCTTCAGCGAATGGTAGTTTGTTTTCATTAATAAAATATGCAGGCTGTACCTTCATCTTTTTATAATGGTCTCCACCTTCTTGGTATTTAAGTACATCAAACATTTCTTTGTTAGGCATTAGGCCTCCATAGTATTGGTTTATTTTTCTTACTATCCCAGTCTGATGCTCTTAATATTCTAGCTAATCTAGCTTGAGTTAATGCATAGCTTTCACTAAGTTCTTGTCTTTTGTACTCTGCAACAACAGCTTCCCACATTTCAGGTAAGTCTTTTTTATTTGCTAATACTCTTGATGCTTTGACACCACCAACTCCTGGACATCCTCCAAATCCATCAGTCATGTCACCAGTTAGTGTTTGATACATCCAGTTATAATCTGCTGACTTCTCATCAACTATTTCTGTACTCTCATCATGTATGAAATGATGTATGCCTGGTATAGTTCTTAAATCTTTATCACCTGATAATATTACTACTTTGTCTTTATTAAGTGATTGCGTTGCAAATATTCCACAAGCATCATCACCTTCACATGCAGGAAAAGAAATACTTTCATAATTATCAAACATATATTCCTTAAGAGGTTTTACTATTATTGGTTTTCTAATCTTTTTTCTGTGTGACTTGTAATGTGAATATAACTTAATTCTAAAATTATCTTTATGGTCTTGTGCTACTATAATTTTATCACAGTTTAATTTATCTTGGTAATTTCTTAGAGTTGTATCTAATACTTTTTTACCTAATTTTAAATCAGCATGTAATGTCCACATATCATCTTCCCATTGTGTGGCTTCTTCTAATGCTGATGCAATTCTATAAACTAATATAGAACCATCTACTACTAAGGTTCTTTTCTTAGCGTTTATCTTTGGTAACATTTTATATCCTAATCTTCGTTAGTTTGATTATGTTTATTGATGGTATTGTTGTAGTGTTTCCACAATCACCTATAGTTCCATCATCATTAAAATTCACATCACTAACGAATGTATGTGAATTGTTGTTTGTAGAAACAAGCCAACCTGTAGAAATACAGATTGATGGCTTATAATTTTTTATTGTCTTAATACTCTCCCAACTGCATGTAGAGTTAGTGTCATACCAATGAGCTAAATAAAATTTGTATGGCCAGTCTTTTTTATTTAGTTGCGGTAGTTTTATTTTTGATTTCAATTTCTCTCCATAAGTTTACAAAATCTGTCATTGGAATTAGGACACACCTTGACTGAAAGTTGTCTCCAAGCATTCTGATAATTGTTGATTTTCTTTTTTTATTTTCTTTAATAAATCTTCTAACTATTTGTTTAAGAACTTTGACTTCTGTTATCCATTGACCAATACAAACATCCTGGTTGAACATAAATCTATGTATCCAGTACTTTGCTTTTGTTGCTCTTAAACCTGATGGTCTTCCTTTATATGCTAGCTCAATACAAAGGTTTCCTGACTTTTGCCAAAAACCAAATTCTGATTTAACTTCAAATTTATCTGCATCTAATCCTAGTATTTTGCTTATAGACTTTTCGGAATGTACTCCTCTAGCCAAATCAAAATCGAAATCTTTTGTATTGTTAATCATTGATTTGTGTATTAGAAACCTACTGTTGGTGAGCCCTTGTGGTGAAATCGGTAGACACATTGGACTTAAAATCCAAGCCCTTTTGGGAGTGCCAGTTCGAGTCTGGCCAAGGGCACCAACGCTTAGTGAGTGTCAGCCCAGGTCTTTCCTATTTTATATTCTGCATCTAAAGGACATCTAAAATTAAAATAAGCACCTGCATCTTTTATTGATTGAACTGCAATCTTACCTACCTCATCAGCATAATCAGATTTACACTGAAGCTGTAACTCATCATGCACATGAGCAACCATAGAACAGATATTTTTATCATAATTTTTTTCCTTAAGTTTGTTATGTAGAATTACAGTAGCCATCTTTATAATAAGTGCTCCACTACTTTGTATTAATAAATTTAAACTTGAATGTTCAGACCTTGGTATTAATTTTCTTTTGTCTAAACCTAATAAATATTTTTGATTTTTTGCTTTTACTAAAACATTATCTCTTAATAATTTTAGTGCTGGTATTGTTTCAAATAATTTTGTTTTTATTCTTCTCCCCTCGTAGGAGGTTTTATCAACAATTGCACCAAGCCTTGTATCTCCGATACCATAGATGACACCATAAATGACCCTCTTTGCCAAATCTCTCGTTGGTAAACCAATCTGTTTCTGATTTTTGGAATGAACATCACCATCAAGAAGTTCCCTCGCAAAATTACCTTTATCGAATGCACCGAGATAATGAGCAAGACAACGAAGTTCAAGACCACTAGCGTCACAGCCAATAAGAACAAAACCATCAGGAACAGTAAAAAGAGAACGACATTCTTTACCATAAGGAACACCAACACTGGGAGTTTGTGCAACATTTGGTCTTTGGTGAGTACACCTTCCAGTGTTTGCACCATTCGTGATAACGCTTCCATAAATTTTTCCATCTTGTTGTAATTTTAACCAGGCATTATTTCCTTCTGCTAACATGCCTATTCTTTTAGCTATTAAAAAATGTTCTGATAATAATTTTGCTTCAGGATATTCTAATGTAGATAATATACTTTCATCTACTTTAGGTTTACCATCAGGAGTAAAGTCTTTTGGTTTCCATCCTTTGTTCATCAACCTATTACTAATGTGGTCTCTTGAGTTAGGATTGAATTGTACTTCTTTATATTTTTTTACAGGTACACCTTTTTTATAACCTTTACTTTTATTATCTCTCTTAGGAATAAATGTACCTACATATTGTTTCCAATTTGGGAAGGTCGAAACTAGAGATTTCTCTAGCTCCAACCTTCTGTTTGCAAGTGAGGCATACAGCTTCTTTGCAGAAGCCACATCAAATGTAAACCCATGTGCTTCTTGCAGATATATACATCTGGCAAAGTCGTGCTCTAGCTTTATTGCATCTGGAGAATAATTTTGTTTTTGTATTAATTTGTAGAACTCGTGTGTAACTTCTACATCTTGTTCACAATACTTTTGCATTTCAGGAGACCATTGTGAGAAGTCACCTGTCTTTATAAAATCACCTTTTCTTAATCCTAATCTATAACCCCAGGCTTCAAGTGAATGTCTTCCTGCGAGCTGTAGCGGCAAGTCTTTACGTTGGTAATCTAATTCTTTTCTATTAGTCCATATCAGTCTGCTTACTAATAGCGTATCAAATACTTCAGCTTTAATATCATATTGTCTTGGAAACAATTTTTCTAAAACTGGTAAATCAAATTTTAAAATATTATGGCCAACTAATAAGCTAGCACCATTTAACAACATAAGACCTCTACCTATTTTATCTCCATGATAAGAATAGACCTGATTAGTCTCTATGTTTTTGATTACAATTGAATGAACTACAGTAGCATCTGATAAGAAACCATTAGTTTCTATATCAAATACAAGTTTCATATTAATGCATTACAATTATTTTTATGTTTAAGATTGTTGGTATTACAGGAGCTACTGCTAACAGTGCTTCCTCAATAATATCTTTTGCTCTTTTACTATGAACAAAAAGAATAGGATTTACATTTGGATACTTAATAACCAAGTGTAATAAATTTAATAATTTTTTTAGTGATGAATAAATAAATATTTTATCGTCATCCTGTAAGTGCTCAAAGTCCTGGCACTCCTCCAGGTACTCACGAAGTACAGCGTCTAATCTTTTATCACTCTTGGTCATCTGAAAAATCACCTTCAGACAATCTCCCAGTTTCCCTGTTGTAGTGAAGCGAGCAAGCGACACCTGTATCTCCTGTGTATCTATTTTTTAGAACTCTTATTGTTAGTATATCTTTTGTTTCTTCATCCTGTTGTGACCTCTCTAAGCCGCAACAAATATCAGTAAGCTGTGCAAGTCCATGACTTCCCCTAAGATGACTTAGTGAAGTTATAGCTCCTTCTTCATGTCCAGTTTTATCTGGCAATCGTCTAAGATGGCATACAAGTATTAAGCCAAAGTTTAATTCTTCAACTAAACTTCTTAACTTAGTCATTGTATAATCTATCAATTTTCTTTCGTCTCCTTCAATTCCAGAGACAACCATATTGATATGGTCTAATACTACATAATCACAATCACATCCTCTAACTAAAAATCTAATCTTTGACATTAGGTTTTCACTATCAGTAGAACCAAAGTGTTTATGAAAATATGTTTTACCTTGGATTTTATTCCAAGAACTTTTTAAAGTTTCTTCATCAAATTGTTTTCTTATATCTTCTTCGTGTATCTTAGAGTTTAAATCTATACTCATCAAACCTCTAACACTTCTAGCTACACTTTCTTCTAATGCTATGTAACCAACATTCTTACCTTTAGTAATTAAATCATAAGCAATCTCTCTACATACTTGTGACTTACCTGTACCTGAACCTGCTGTGAATAAAACTATTTCACCTTTACGAATACCTTTTGTTTTTTTATTTAATCCTTCCCAGATATATGGAGTACATTCTTTACTATCATCTTGAATAACTAAATCCCAAGTATCAGCTCCAGCGATAATACCTTCAGGAGTATATGGTTTTGCATTCCATATATAATGAATAATATCTTTACCTCTGTTGGACACCAACATATCGTTGGCATCCTTCATAGGTAACTTAGAGATAAGAGCTTTTTTTGGACTGAATAATTGTGCACATTCGATTGAAGCTTGATTACCAGCTTCATCATTATCGAACATAAGAACTACGTTTTGAAAACTTTCTAAATATTCTAATTCTTTTTTTATAAATTTTTTTGCTGACTTAGCACCTGATGGTACTGATACTACTGGCCACTTGTTACCTTGTACTTTAGAAACAGACATTGCATCTATCTCACCTTCAGTAATAGTAATCATCTTTTGATTACCCTTCCATTTATGTTTACCAAATAAACCCACCTCATTCATGTCTCCTAACCAGATAAAATCTTTGTTAGGAAACCGAATGTGTTGGGCAACAAGGAGGTAGTTTGTATTGTAATATGGAGCTATCTGTACTGGTGAACCATTGTATTCACCAACCTGATAGTTATAAAATTTGCAAGTATCAAAATCTATTTGTCGTTTTGATAACGCCTGCACTTGACCTTCTATCATATCTGATTTTTCTTTATTGTTATTAAATTCATTTACTTCACCAACTGCTGGTTCTCTGTACTCACAACCAAAACAATATGCATGTCCATCAGAGTACCTGGCTAGGTTATCTCTTGAATTGCAACTTGGACAAGGTTCGTGTCTTACAAAATTACTCTGTGTATCCTTCATCACCTGGTAGTAAGTCTCCTTCCACCCAGAGTAAATCTGCTTTAGCCCAATCGTCTACATCAAATGATGGACAGAACTTATCTGAAAAATGATAGTGACCTTTTACTTGTGCCTCTGGATACGTCTCATGTAACTCGTCACATAATTTCTTTAAGCTTTCCCATTGTGCTGGTTCAAAATTATCTTCTGCTTTTGTATGGTCTTCTTGTGTAACTCCACCTACCATACATATACCAATACTGTTATGGTTCTTACCTCTACAATGTGCACCAACAGCATCAGTTGTTCTTCCATCTTCTATGACACCATTTCTTCTAATTATAAAATGGTAGCCGCAAGATAAAAACCCACGTTCTCTGTGCCATCTATTTATTTCTTCAAAACCTATATCCATAGAAGGCTTAGTTGCTGAACAATGTATTATAAAATAGTCTGTTGATTTTCTGCTCATAATTTTTTCTGTTGTTGATGTAATTCTTTTACCCATTCATCAGGTAACATTTTTCCTGTTGTGTATACGCAGTGATATTTAAATCCTTTTAGTTCACACCACTTTGCGTAAGTTGTTTTTGATTTTTTTCCTATCTTTGTTTTTGAATTACTAAATACAAATCTAATATCTAACTTAGGATGTTGTGCTTTTATTAATAAATGCTTCTTCCTATCTGATGTTAAGAACTGACCTTTAGTTTCAAATATAATTTTAAAAGTATCTATCGCTGGACAATTAAAGTCTGGAGTATACTTAGATAATTTTTCTGGCTTGAGGTAGGAAACTTTATAATCTTCATAACCAAACTGTATCTTCTGTTTAATTAAAAAATTATTAAAGTCCTCCTCAAGCTTAGACTTAAATTTAGAAGTCGGTTTCTTTGGAAACTTCTTCCGAAATCTCTGTTTCATCCGACCCATTATTTTTTGAACTGCTATCTCCATGGACTTTATCAAATCCATTTGCTTCCGCAGTCTGACCACCACCCTCTACTAAATCTTTAACCTGAACAGATTTAAGTCTTAGTGATACTCCAGCTCCTAGAGCAGGTGTATACCAAGGATGTGGTTGAAAGCTTACTCGAAGAATAGAACCACCCCAGATAGTTATATCTGGACTAATAGGTTTTAATTCATTATCGAATAATGCTGGTCTTTGTTTGAAGGTATCACCAGTTTTACCATTGGTACCACTGGCCTTCATTTTAAATTTAAAGATAACATTACCTTCTTCATCCGCAGAATGAGGTAATGGAGCTAACTTAATTTTCTTATTAGTTTTCTCCTCTGCTTCTTTGACTGCTTTTAATTGGAATTTTTTTACCAATTTAATTAAGTCTTGAGCTTGAGTATCTTTTAAACTCAAATTAACTTTGTACTCACCTTCAGGCTTGAAACGTACATCACACTTAGACAAGTGTGGATATATGGCTTTACCAAAAGGAGAAGTATATGTTTGTGCTTTTTGCATTGACCCTCCTAGGTCTTGGTTAATTGATTTGATGACGCTTCTGTTCATCTATAGTGTCCTAGTATCTACGCTAGCGTAGTCAATTAGCTACAAAAATAATAACTACCAAGGACATTCTTCAACTCCAGGCTTCCTTGCTCAGGTAATGCAGGTATTTTATGTCTTAAATGTTTAGGTATCTGATATTCAACTTCCTTAAGAAAATCCTCAAGTAAATTTTTTCCATCAAATATTTCTACAAATGCTTCACGCAATGCAATGTTCATTGTTGAAACATCTGTTGCTAAACATCCAAAGCTATCATGCACACAAGCAAAGTTTTCTATATTGTAATCACTAGCTTTGCACACAGCCTTTTGTAATAAAGCACCATCAAGTGAATGCACAAAGTTTGGTGCAATACTATTTGCTACTCTACGTTTATCTATTTTATTTGTCTCAACAGCTATAGATGTTTTTCTTATATCAGGTGTCCACTTACCAGTCTTAGGTCTAAATATTTTTTCACCCATATAAGTATTAACTCTTTTAGTTTCTAATACTGGACATACCATTTGCACTATAGCATTTGTTGGTGTTGTCCACACAACAGGTAAACCATTTTCAGAAATTAATTTAGATACATCTTGCAACCATTTCATTGCAACCTTTGCAGATTTAATAACTCTATCTAAAGCTTTCCATACTAACTTAGATAAGTATGCAGTACCTTTAAATATATTAGGAACTCCAGGCTTAGGATTTCTGTCAGTAGAAAAAGGTATATCAACACCTTCTTCTTCCATTTCTTCTAAGTGTTCCTGGATATATTTTCTACAAGAGAATTGTGTAAGACCATATACAATACACATTGTAACTTTCTTACAGGTTTTTCTAGTAATACCATAGTCTAACCATATCTCTTTTAACAAACTATCTTCTTGTTCTTTTAATAGGTTTTCAGTTTCTACTGCAACTTCACCATACACATCAGCAACTCTATTACCTGGTACAAGATTAACTGCATTACCACCTACTTCATCTCTTAATAAACCAGAGAATATTTGTAGGCCTGAGTTAGTACAATCAGAATAACAAATAACATTAGTTACAAAATTAAGAGACTTGCCTGATTTACAGAAGTCGTTCCATTCAAAACAGAATGCAAGAAACTGTACTGGTTCAGAACAATTAGCCCAAAATTCATAATGACTATGTGGGTCTTCTGCTGTTGCACATATAGCTTCTTCATTATCTACAACCCATTTAACTCTATTATCTAATGTATCTTTATCATGGCCATACATATTAGCTCCATGAATAGATAACTTTCTTACAGCTCCATAACCTTCAATTGGTTTACCATTAGCAAATAATAATAAACCTTTTGCTAAATCACATTCTTGATAGTTAAGTCCTTCAGGTACACAATATATTCTTTGTCTATTGTCATACTGTAATGGAAAATAAAACTCTAAAAAATTTTCATAAGTATCTGCAACAGAAAATATTTTTTCTATATGTAAAAACTTACTGTCAATTGTAGAGTTGTAATCATGGACTGACCTTTTTCTATGACTGTATTGTTTTCTTGCTTCTTCATTAGTAGCAA
The DNA here is from genome assembly GCA_902617415.1 of uncultured Pelagibacteraceae bacterium. Lineage (GTDB taxonomy): Bacteria > Pseudomonadota > Alphaproteobacteria > Pelagibacterales > Pelagibacteraceae > Pelagibacter. The sequence continues at coordinate 148,273 of CACMWQ010000002.1, forward strand.
TATCGTGTGGTTTAATTGGGAGCTCCAGCTTGTATGGCGGCAACCCTGCAATAGGTAACTTCTTATGATACAAAGTCTTCATTACCTGTAGCGTTCTTGTATTTATTTTAAATGGAGTATTCTGTAATGTATTAATACACTTATAATACTCTGGCATTTCGTGTGCTCTGTTTGCCATTTCTTCTAGGTAAGCCCTAGTTGCTCTTTTGACTATTGGATAGTTCATTATTTACCTCATTTGTTTGTGTTGATTGTTTAGTAGGTTCTCCTAAAGTGGCACCTAATTCAGCAGGTCTTAAATCCTTGATATAATAACCACCAGAATATGGGTTCAGTTCCCATTCTTTCGGTTTAACAACCATAGGTTCTCTAAAAGGTTTTAAAATTTCTGCATGAATTTTTTTCTTCTCAATCCAGTCAATAGTTTTTTGTGTAGCCTGGACATAGACAATTGACTTGCCTTTTACTGCATATTGTTTTGTGAGTTTTATAAAGCCAGTGGACTTGGCTAATAGTTCAAGAAGTAGTTTACCAAGTTTAACCTTTTCTTCTTTAGACCAACCTGAGTATTCCAGGCTATGTTTATTCATAGCATAATTAAATACTCTACGTTTATGTCTGTAGTTATTCTTAGTCTTTAACCATTCTTTTGTTTGGGAATAAGTTCGATTATCTGTCTCTTTGAAATATAATAATCTAGCCTCATCTTCAATTGCTGATGCTATTTTAAGCACAGCTTTTGTTTGTGTGGATGAAACAGTGATACTATCAAGCACAGCTTTTAATGTTATGAATGCTATACCTGACCACCTCTCTGAATTATCCTTATCTACTTCCTGAATAGGAATACACTTAGTTAATAACTTAGCTTCGCTTGCAAATCTTTTAGTATGACCATCAAATGCTTCTATAAAATATTTATTTATAGCTTCACACATAGGCTCTAATCCTGACTGCATTAGTGCCTGACCATAGATAGTTGTACTTTCATTGGTCTCTCTTGGCTTACCAGTTTTCTCTGCAATTTTTGCTCTGGATTTGTATATATTTTTATGGAACCTTTTTATGCCACGTTTGATGTTGTTAAGTTCCAGTTGTTTTTCAGCCTCTATTTTATTGTGTAGAGTTGAAGGCTTGTCGTGCACACTCTTGTCATTTTTAAGTATGCCAAATTTCTCTAGTATTGACTTATCTATTTCCATAGTACCTCATTAATGTTTATTTTTTGTTCGTAGTTTCTGTGCACGCATGTGCACGTCTACTACGCCAGCGTAACGAACACATTTAATGTTCGCAACAGTTTAATTCGCTAGTAATGTAAGGTATTCTACTACGCTAGTGTAGATTTATCGGAGGCGTAGAATGTGTCGATAGTTTTTAAGTCCTTTGTGTCTACCAATTTCACCACGAGGGCATGAGTTATTTTCATGAGTATTTATTCTAATATTTATGATTGAACAAGTTTAATAATTAATTTTTTTTATTTTATCCCCTCGGGTTCTAGTCTATTCCAATTTAGAAAATTTAAAATTATATTTTTATCAAAATCATGGAATTCAAGATTTTTTTTTATTATTAAGTTCTTAAACATAAATTTATCAAGTAAATTTTTGGAGATTTCATAGTTTTTATCCCAGTATAAATCTGAATAATACATATTTAGATTTTTTTTACTATTTACTATAATAAAATATAATGTATCAAAATCATACTTATCTAAAAACATATTATCGTTATAATAAAAATATGTTGTCATCTTTGATGAAAAAAAATAACTTCTTAATGGTAAAACCCCATCAAAAGTAAGAACATTATTAATTTCATCAAACAAGACACCATAAAAAAGTGCAGATATTGAACCACCAGATAAACCAGCTATTGTTACCTGATCATATTTTTTTTTTTGGAGAGCATTTTTTATCAGATAATAATTACCAGATAAGAATAAGCCTAGTGGATTTATATTATTAGCATGATTATCATATAATTTTAAAATATTATTGTTATTCATGTCATAATCTTTATTTTGGTTTAATCCTTTAAATGAAATTTCATTTCTAAATTTTTTGTTTAAGCCACGATTAAATATGGATAAATACAGAACGTCGTAATTATTTAGTTCATTTGTTAATAATTTGATTGACTTTTTTTCTTCAGGACTTGTTGGTTCATGGCCAGATATAAATATAATAAGATTTTTATTATTTTTTTTTTCAACAATTAAAGACTCGTGTTTAATCGTTTCATAACTTACTATTAATTTATTCTTAATTGTTTGTTTGCTTGTTAATTCTTCTTTTATTATAAAATTATTTTTTATTTCTTTAATAATATTTTGTGAGTTATTCGAAGTATATTTCAGGGACTTTTTTAAATATTTTTCATAAGATTCTTTGTAATTTATATCTAGATCAGTTAGAATTTTATCAAGATATTTGTTTCGATCATATTTTTCAAGAGACAACCGTTTTAAAGAGGTATTTTCCTTTTCTAAAATTTTAATGTTTAAATTTTGATCTTTAATTATTGCCCATGGGAAAAAAATTTTTTTTAGGTAGCCTCCTTTTTTTTTATCAATTTTTTTTTCAATCCAATTATATATTTTAGATCTTTCATTACTCTCCTTAATATTAATATTATGATATATGAATAAGTAACTGCATAATCCTAAAAAAAAAAATATTATTATAAATAACAACCTTTTCTTTTTCATAAATTATATTGATATTCTCTTGCTTTGATTATTTCTTCTTGTAAATTTAGTTCAACATCATCTAGAGTTATAAACTGATCTTTCATAATATCCTTTTTTAAAATAGCATTATCAGTATAACCCATGGGTAAAATCCTTTCTCGTTTTGATTTAGCTGAAGAAATTAATCTTCCTCTTGCACAATAACCACCCTCTCCATCAAGTTTTTGTCCAGCTTTTAAATCCTTCTTTGCAATGCTAGCTATCTCAGCATTATAATTTTTTGTATAACCTGTCGCCTTTTTATCAAGCGCTATAGAATAAATTGATTGAGCTAATTCTAATCCAATATAATGATAAGGTCTCCAAATGGCTGAATAACTTCCTGAAGAATCTGTTACCATCCCATAATCTTTGAAGCAATTTTTTACGTAATCATTTTGAGCTTTAATAACAATGTATACTCCCCATCTAAGGTCATTAGGAATATCTTTTTTATCTGTATCAATACTTGAAATAACCTCAACCTGGCCAGAATAATCTAATAAACCTCCCTCAGATTTTGGAATTAATTTTTTTGCAATATCGTAAACTCCTATTGGAGGATAAGTTAGTCCACTATTTGGGCATTTTAAGTCTGTAGCATTACTGACAGCACACATTTCAATTGATGATTTATCCCCACATAAAAAACTATTAAACATTTTAGGATTCATGCCAGATTCATTTTCAGCTCTTTCTTTAGTTAAACCATAGTGTCCCCAAACAGTTTCTGGAGTTGAATATTCAAAAGATGGATGATATTTTGTGCCTTTTCCTGCACATATAACTTCAAAACCATTTAATTTTGCCCATTCAATTTGTTCTAAAATCAATGATGGCTGATCACCATAAGCCATTGAACAGATCACATTATTTTTCTTTGCTAAATCAGATAAATACTTTCCACATAAAACGTCTGCCTCAACATTAACCATTATTACATGCTTTTTATTTTCTATAATTTTCTTTGCATGTAATGTGCCTGCTATAGGGTTGCCTGTAGCTTCAATAAATACATCAATTTCTCTGTTAAAAACTTCGTCTAAATTGTCTGTAAAATTAATTTTGTCTATAGTTTCATTAGATAATCCACTTTTTAGACAATTTTTTTTAGCTCTATCAATATCAAGTTCAACTATTGTGTCTAAAATAATTTTGTTTAATTGATTATATTGAGCAAGGAACATTGAAACAAATTTGCCACAACCAATAAAGGCAATGCTGATAGGTTTATCTAAATTTTGAAGTTTAGAATATAAATACACATATCTATTTTAATAAAAAAAAAATAATAAACCAATAAGATAATAGTCCAGAAATAATAGTAGCAATTATATTTCTTGAGTAAAATCCAACAACTAAAGCAACAATTGCACCATAAATTTTTGGATCCGTGATTTCAACCAATGAACCAAAATCATTAAAAAAAACTCCTGGAAATATTATTGCTGGAAATACAGCTGCAGGGACGTAATTAAGAACCTCTTTGACTTTGGTTCCAAGCATTTCTCTATCAATTAAAGCTACCATAGCCATCCTAGAAAAATAAGTTACAATTCCAGATACTATAATTGAAAACCAGGTCATTTTTTCAGCCTCAGCATTATAAAAGCTGAAATTAAAGCAACAATTGGAGATAATATTATGTAAGATTTGAATGGAGCATCAAATAATATTAGTGAAGCAAATCCAGATACCAACATCACAAAAACATGATCTAATTTTCTTAAATCATTTACAATAATCGCTAAAAAAGTGAGAGGGATCGCAAATTTTAAACCCAATTCTTCAGGAATAAATGAGCCCAATATTATTCCACTAATTGTAGATAATTGCCAAAAAAACCAAAGTGTTATCCCTGTACCAAGTACATAATAATGTGGATTGGATAAATTTTTATTCTGTCTTAAATACTTATTAGATTCTGCAAAACCTTGGTCTACAATAAAATAAGATATAAATAATTTTTTTATAAAACTTAGTTTTTCAAGATACTCAGATAAAACAGCTCCATATAATAAATGTCTAGAATTAATTACTCCGACTGATGTAATGGCTACTAAAGATGAGGCTCCACCTGACAAGAGTTGCATAAATATTATCTGTGAAGCGCCACCAAAAATAATCAAGGAAGTTGCGTAAACTAAAATTGGATCAAAACCTAATTCAACACCAATAGCTCCAGTTATAATTCCAAAAGGAATTACTGATAACATATGAGGTAAAACAGCAACTATACCTTTAAAAAATATTTTTGATTTTGAAAGCATTAATTAAAAATTTACTAAAGCTTTTTTGAGATATTTTTTATCTAATTTACAATCTTTATAGCCCTGCCTAACAACATTTAGATATCTTTCTGTGGGATATCTAAAAATTGTTTTTTTAGGCATTATGTAAGTCATCACAGTATTGTTGTAATACTTAAAATACATTTTTTTATAAAGAATTGGATAATCTTCATAAATATCAAGTTTTTTTTCATCACTTTTTGATATCTCGTACAAACCACCAGGCACAATTGAATTATTTTTCTTTTCTATATCTGCTGCACGATACTTGCTTCTGAAATTAAGTGTATATCCTTTTAAATTTATCTTTTTAATAAATTTAGAATCTTTACATCTTCTTTTCATTTGAAAATGATTTAGATTACTTCCGTAAGCGAAATAAAGCATATTAACGCTCAACTATTTCAATTTGTTTATCTTTAACAAACTTAAGTATTTCTGAATTGCATTTATCAATTTTTGTTTTATCTACTGATCTCACAACGATTGATACCCCTAATTTTCCAGCTTTAAAAAAAGGATAACTTCCGATTTCAACTTCAGAATTATTATTTTGAACCTCTGTTAAAGATTTAGCTATTTCACTCTCAACAGTTCTTAAATTAATTGTTTCACTTAGTATTGGCTCTCCACCAATCAAAAGGTTATTTAAACTTCCAAGCATGGCTTTCATAATAGATGGAACTCCTGGAAGACAAAATACATTTTCAACATAAAAGCCTGGAGCACCACTAGAGGGGTTTAAAATTAAATTAGCACTAACAGGCATTTTAGCCATCTTTTGTCTACCTTCATTAAATTCTCCTGGCTTATAATAATTTTCTAGTATTGAAAAAGCATCTTTATGAAAACCGTATTCAATATTAAATGCTTTAGAAACAGATTCTGCAGTAATATCATCATGAGTTGGTCCTATTCCTCCCGTGGTAAATATATATGAATATTTTTCTCTCAGCTCGTTAATAGTATTTATAATAATATTTTCATCATCAGGAATTACTCTAACTTCTGCTACAGGTATACCTAATGAATTTAACCAAATAGCTAAAGTGCTTGTATTAACATCTTGTGTTCTACCTGATAGAACTTCGTTACCGATAATTAAAATACCAGCATTTATCTCTTTTTTATTTTTCATATGTAAATATAAGTAAATTTATATGAAATTTACAAATAGCCTTATTAAAGGAAAATTATTAAAAAGATATAAAAGATTTTTCGCCGATATAAAAGTAAATAGCAAGATTATAACGGCACATTGTCCTAACACTGGATCTATGCAGGGTCTCTTGGACGAGGGTAATGAAGTTCTAGTTACAGAACACAATGATCCAAAGAGAAAACTGAAATTTACATTAGAAATTATTAAAGCAAATAAAAGATACGTTGGTGTAAATACTCATAGAGCTAACAAAATTGTTAATCATGGATTAGAAAATAAATTAATATCTGAGTTTAAAACTATCAACAATATTAAACCAGAATTTAAATTTAGTGATGATACAAGATTTGATTTTTTATGTGATAATTATTTAATAGAAGTAAAGAATGTAACATTATTTAGAGAAAATGATATTGCGGAATTTCCTGATGCAGTAACATCAAGAGGAACAAAACATCTAAATATGCTAATTAAATCAATTAAAAAAGGATATAAGCCATATGTCTTATTTTTAACGCAAATTCAAAATATAAATAATTTTAGAATTGCAAAAGATATTGACCACATTTATTTTGAAAATTACAAAAAAGCAAAAAAAGCTGGAGTAAAATTTCTCGCTTATAGATGCAAACTGAGTTCTAAAGAGATTAAAATTGAAAAAAAAATTAATATTTTAGATGACTGATTATAAAGAAAAATTTGAAAAGATGAGAGTTGCTGGGAAGCTTGCATCCAAAACTTTAGACATGCTTACAGATTATATTAAACCAGGAGTATCGACAGATAAGATTGATAAATTGGGTTATGAATTTATAAAAGATAATGGTGGCTATTCAGCTCCGTTATTTTACAGAGGTTTTGAAAAATCACTCTGCACATCATTGAATCATGTAGTTTGTCATGGAATACCCTCTGAGAGAATTTTAGAAGATGGTGATGCAGTTAATGTTGATGTGACAGCGGTCATTGATAATCATTATGGGGATACAAGCAGAATGTATGAAATTGGAAATGTACCTGTTAAGGCAAAAAATTTAATCGAAGCAACTTATGACTCATTAATGAAAGCAATATCAATTTTACAACCAGGTAAAAAACTTGGTGATATAGGGTTTGAAATTCAATCTTATGTTGAAAACAAAGGTTATTCAGTTGTAAGAGATTTTTGTGGTCACGGAATAAGTAATGTATTTCATGAACCTCCTAATATTCTCCATTATGGATCAAAAAATACTGGTAAAGAATTAATTCCAGGTATGACTTTTACTATTGAACCAATGATAAATTATGGAAAATATGATACAAAAGTTTTAAATGATGGGTGGACTGCAGTAACTAAAGATAAATCATTATCAGCACAATTTGAGCATACTGTTGGTATCACAGAAGATTCATATGAAATTTTCACAGAATCTGTTAAAGGTTATACGAGGCCCCCATATAATTAATGATATCAAGATATTCTAGAAAAGAACTTGTCAGTATTTGGTCTGAAGAAAACAAATATAAAATTTGGTTAGATGTAGAAGTTGCTGCAGCTGAGGCAATGGAAAAATATAAAATTATTCCTAAAGGAGTTGCTTCATTAGTAAAAAAAAAAGGTAAAATCAAAGTTAAAAGAATTCATGATATAGAGGCAAAAGTTAAGCATGATGTTATTGCTTTTTTGACATCAATTACGGAACAAGCGGGTCTTAAAGCAAGATACCTTCATCAAGGAATGACCTCATCTGACGTTTTAGATACAACTTTAAATGTTCAATTGGTTCAATCAGGAAACATTTTATTAAGAGACATTGATAAAATTTTATCTGTTCTAAAAAAACAAGCAAAAAAATATAAATTAACTCCATGTATTGGAAGAAGTCATGGAATTCATGCGGAACCAATTACTTTTGGACTAAAATTAGCTTCATTTTATGATGAATTTAAAAGAAATAAATTAAGATTAAAAGATGCAATAGAAAATGTATCAACATGCGCAATTTCAGGAGCAGTAGGAACGTTTGCAAATATAAATCCTAAAGTCGAAACTTATGTTGCAAAAAAATTAAAATTAAAAGCTGAGCCAATTTCAACTCAAATAATTCCAAGAGATAGACATGCGCATTATTTTTCAGTGCTTGGGATTATTGCTGGATCTGTTGAAAGAGTTGCAACAGAAATAAGGCATTTACAAAGATCTGAAGTTTATGAATTACAAGAATATTTTTCAAAAGATCAAAAAGGCTCATCTGCTATGCCTCATAAAAAAAATCCAATATTAAGTGAAAATCTTACAGGACTTGCAAGAATGGTGAGAAGTTATGTAATACCAGCTTTAGAAAATATTTCTTTGTGGCATGAAAGAGACATTTCTCACTCCAGTGTTGAAAGAAATATTGGCCCAGATGCAAATATAACTTTAGATTTTGCATTAGTTAGACTGTCAGGAATTTTAGAGAAAATGATTGTTTATCCAAAAACGATGATAAAAAATTTAAACTTAACAAGGGGTCTTGTTTTTTCTCAAGAGGTAATGTTAGAACTTACTAAATCAGGTATTGCTAGAGAGAAAGCTTATAGATTGGTTCAGTCTCATGCTAAAGCTAGTTTTGCAAAGAATACAAACCTATTAACACTTTTAAAAAGTGATAAATCAATCACTAGTAAAATAAGTGAAAAAAGATTAGATAAAATCTTTACTTATGACAAGCACTTAAAAAATGTAAATTATATATTTAAAAGAGTATTCAAATAATGAAAAAAGGAAAAAAATTGTACGAAGGTAAAGCAAAAATAATTTTTGCAAGTAATGATAAAAAATATGTTATCCAACATTTTAAAGATGACGCAACTGCATTTAATAATCAAAAAAAAGCAGTTATGGATGGAAAAGGAATTTTAAATAATAGGATTTCTGAACACATATTAACTCAATTAAACCATGTTGGTATCAAAAATCATTTAGTAAAACGTTTAAATATGAGAGAACAACTAGTTCAGCATGTTGAAATTATACCTATTGAATTTATTGTAAGAAACATTGCAACTGGATCATTAACTAAAAGATTAGGCATTGAAGACGGAACAGTTTTAGATAATCCTTTAATAGAGTATTGCTTGAAAGATGATGACTTGGGTGATCCTTTAGTAAGCACTGAACATATCTTAGCTTTTAAATGGATGGAGAAGGATGAACTAAAATTAATTAATAAAGAATTAAATAGAATTAACGATTTTCTTCAAGGGATGTTCAGAGGTGTTGGAATTAAACTTGTAGATTTTAAGGTGGAATTTGGAAGATATGAAAAAAATGGAAAAAAAGAGATCATGCTTGCTGATGAAATAAGTCCAGATACATGCAGATTATGGGATGTAAATAGTGATAAAAAATTAGATAAAGATAGATTTAGAAAAGGTCTTGGTAATCTAATTGAAGCTTATCAAGAAGTTGCAAGAAGATTGGATATTCTTCATGAACAATCAAATATAAGACCGTTAAAATACACTAAACCACAAGCAGTAAAGATTAAAAAGAAGTAATGAAAATTAAAGTAATTGTAACTCTTAAAAATGGAGTTTTAGATCCTCAAGGAAAGGCAATTCAGCAAACTCTTAACGGAATGAACTTTGGTAATGTTGAGGATGTAAGACAAGGTAAATATTTTGAAATTGAGGTTAAAGAGAAAGATGAAAAGAAAGCAAAGTCTTTAGTAGATGATATGTGTAAAAAGCTATTGGCCAATCTTGTGATTGAGGATTACAAAATAGTTTAATTAATGAGATCATCAGTCATTATATTTCCAGGATCAAATTGTGACAGAGACATGGATGTAGCTCTAAAAAAATTTGGTTTTAAAAATCAAATGGTTTGGCACAATGATCAATCTATTCCAAAATCAGATTTAATAGTACTACCTGGTGGCTTTTCTTATGGTGATTATCTGAGATGTGGTAGCATAGCCTCTAAATCAAAAATTATAAAATCAGTGATTGATTTTGCTAATTCAGGCGGATTAGTTCTGGGAATTTGTAATGGTTTTCAAATTTTAACTGAAACAGGCTTGCTTAATGGAATTTTGCAACAAAATAAGTTTCTTAATTTTATATGCAGCAATGTTTATGTAAAAGTTAAAGATAAACAAAATAAATATTTCAAAGATTTAAAAAAAGATATTTTAGAACTTCATATTGCTCATAATGAGGGAAATTACTTTTGTAGTGATGATGAATTAAAATCATTGGAAGATAATAATCAAATAGCTGTAACGTATTGTGGAGAAGATGGTGCAGAAAACGAAGCAACTAATCCAAACGGAGCAATTAAAAATATAGCCGGAATATTTAATAAAAATAAAAATGTACTGGGAATGATGCCTCATCCTGAGAGAATGATAGATAAATATTTATCAGGTGAAGATGGTTCATTATTTTTCAAAAATATTTTAGATAATTTTAAATAATGGAAGTTACAGAAGCAGTTGCGATAGATCACGGATTGAAAAAAGAGGAGTTTTCTAAAATATGTGAACTTCTTAAGAGAACACCTAATTTAACCGAGCTTGCGATATTTTCTGCAATGTGGAACGAACATTGCTCCTATAAGTCCTCAAGAAAACATTTAAAAAAAATGCACACCAAAGGAAAACAGGTTATTCAAGGACCTGGAGAAAATGCGGGTGTCATTGATATTGGAGATGATGATGCAATTGTATTTAAAATTGAAAGCCATAATCACCCTTCGTTTATTGAACCTTATCAAGGAGCAGCGACTGGTGTTGGTGGAATTATGAGGGATGTATTCACAATGGGAGCAAGACCAATAGCAAATCTAAATTCAATTCATTTTGGTTCACCACAACATAAAAAAACAAGAAATTTATTAAGAGGAGTTGTTAAGGGTATAGGTGGATATGGTAATTGTATTGGAGTTCCAACAATTGCTGGCCAAACTACTTTTGATGAGTCTTACAATGGAAATATATTAGTAAATGCTATGACTCTTGGCTTAGTAAATAAAAATAAGATTTTTTATTCAAAAGCAGCTGGATTAGATAAACCAGTAATATACGTAGGTTCAAAAACTGGAAGAGATGGAATTCATGGTGCCAGTATGGCTTCAGCAACTTTCGATGACAAAATTGAGGAAAAAAAACCAACAGTTCAAGTTGGAGACCCATTTACTGAAAAATTATTACTTGAAGCTTGTCTAGAATTAATGGCTGATAATTCAATTATTGCAATTCAAGATATGGGTGCAGCAGGATTAACATCTTCGAGTGTGGAAATGGCATCAAAAGGAAATCTTGGAATTGAATTAAACCTTAGCGAGGTTCCTTGTAGGGAAGAAAAAATGACACCATATGAAATTATGTTGTCTGAAAGTCAAGAGAGAATGCTTATTGTTCTTGAAAAAGGAAAAGAAGAACATGCGAAGAAAATATTTGATAAATGGAACCTAGATTTTGCAGTTATAGGTAAAACAACGGACTCAAAAAAAATAGAATTAATTTTTGATAATAAAAAAGTTGCTGAAATACCAATTGATCTTCTTGCTGAAAATGCTCCAATTTATGATCGTCCTTGGAAAAAAACTAAATTACCTCAAAAATTAAAATTTGATAAAGATGAATTTAAATCTCTAAAATTATCAGATTGCTTGAAGAAGATTTTAAGTAATTCAAACATTTCAGATAAAAAGTGGATATGGGATCAATATGATCATACTGTAATGGGTGACACAATTCAAAAACCTGGAGGTGATGCTGGCGTTGTTAGAGTTCATGGGACCAATAAAGCAGTAGCAGCATCAGTAGATTCTTCTGCATTATATTGTTTCTCACATCCATTGACTGGAGGAAAACAAATAGTTTGCGAGAGTTATAGAAATCTTATTTCGGTAGGAGCTAAACCTATTGCTATTACAAATTGTTTAAACTTTGGAAATCCAGAAAAAGAAAAAAATATGGGTGAATTCGTTGAATGTGTTGATGGAATTACAGAAGCAAGTAAGTATCTAGATTTTCCAGTCGTATCTGGAAATGTTTCGTTTTATAACGAAACAAAAGATAAAGGCATAAAGCCTACGCCAACAATTGGAGGTGTTGGTCTAATTTCTGACTATCAACAAATGCTTACTATGGATTTTAAAACTGAAGGAAACTTAGTTTATGTAATTGGTAAAACCGATGGGCATTTAGATCAAAGTATTTTTGCAAGAGAGCTTTTAAATGAAAAAAAAGGTCCTCCGCCAACTGTTAATTTATTTAATGAAAAAAATATCGGAGAGACTGTATTAGATTTATCAAGAAAAAATCTTATTGTGAGTTGCCATGATGTATCATTAGGTGGAATTTTAACAGCAGTATCAAAAATGTGTATTAAAGGAAAAAAAGGAATAAAAATTAATTCACTTAAAGGATTAACAAATAAATATGAATATTTCTTTGGTGAAGATCAGGCTAGATATATTTTAGAAATACCTGAAGCTAGTTTGAAGAAAGTACAAGAGATTTTAAACAAATATTCAGTACATTTTGATGAATTAGGGACAATTAATGGAAAATCAATCGAATATAAAGATGATATCAATTTGCCTATTGAAGAATTAGCAGATGCACATAAATATTGGTTAAAGAAGTATATGGATAGCTAATGGCAATGGATTTAAAAGAAATTGAGAGTTTAATTAAAGAAGGATTACCTGACGCAAAAGTTGAAATTCAAGATTTAGCGGGTGATGGAAATCACTACTCTGCTACAGTGACATCGTCTGAATTTTCAGGTAAAAGTAAAATAGAACAACATAAAATGGTGTATAATTCTTTAAAAGGTAAAATGGGAAATGAGCTTCACGCTTTAGCAATTAAAACAAAGGAAATTTAAATGGAACAAGAAACAAATGATTTAATAAAAAGTGAAATTGAAAATAATGATGTATGTCTTTTTATGAAAGGTACACCTGATGCACCTCAGTGTGGATTTTCAATGGCAACTTCAAACATTTTAAAAGTTCTTGAAGTCAATTTTAAAGGTGTAAACGTTTTAGCTGATCAAAAGTTGAGAGAGGGAATAAAAGTATTTAGTGACTGGCCAACCATTCCTCAATTATATGTTAAAAATGAATTCATTGGTGGATGTGACATTGTAAAAGAAATGTATGAAAATGGAGAGTTAGCAAAACTTTTTGAAGATAAAAATATTAAATTTAAAAGTAAAAATTAAATTTCTTCATAGATTATTAAATTTTATTGTCCAATACATTATATAAAGATTTATTGTGTTAAAAAATTTAAAATCTTACTTTCTAATTTTTTTTATAACAATTTTAATATGGACGGTTAGTGACTTTTTTTTTGGTCGTAATCTATTAAATTCAATTAAATATGCAAATAATCATGGAACTATTCATCCTAACTATCATCATACCTTTTTGCCAAAAGTAAATAAGATTTTGTATTGGGCAGGACTTGAGTATAACTTTTGTACAGACAACCATGGTTTTAGAAATTCATGTAGCGCTGTTAAAGTAAGAGAAAAAAATTTTGATATAGTTTTTATTGGAGATTCAGTAACTGAAGGTGTTGGATTAGATTATGAAGACACAATTGTGGGTATTATTAATAAAAATTTGAAAGATAAAAAAATTGCCAATCTTGCGGCCTCAAGTTATTCGACACACATTTATAATAATAAAATTAAATTCTTATTAAAAAATGGATATACTTTTAATGAGGTATTTGTTTTAATTGATCCAAGTGATATTCAAGATGACACAGAAATTTATAAAGTTTCTGGAAATACTGTTATAAGCAAAAATAGAAAGATAAGTTTTTATAATTTTTATATTGATAAGACTAAATATTTAGTAAAAAAAACATTTCCAATGACATATGAATTTTTAATCTTATTTAAAAAAAAATTTAATTTTAACAAAAAAAATTTAAATCATATAGAGCTAAATGATAAAAGTAATATAAAAAATTTAGGTAACGAAGGTAAAAATACTTTAAAAATAAAATTACCAAAATATGAAAAAGAATTTAAAAATATAGATTTAAGACGATTGGCTTGGACATATGATAAAAATATAAATTATGGAGAAATACCGGTTAAAGAATCTATTAAGATGTCAATAAATCAGATGAATCAATTATATGAAACTTTAATTTCGAAAAATATATCTTTATCTATTGTTATATATCCTTTGCCTCCACAATTAGCTTTTGACAAAGAATTATCGATGCAAGTAAAAATCTGGGAAAAATTTTGTTATTTTAAATGCAAACAATTCATAAATTCATTTCCTTATTTTTTTGAAAAATTAAATGAAACATCATTCTTAGAAGTAAATAATAAGTATTTTATTAAAAATGACGTTCACTTTAATAAAAAAGGTAATCAGGCTATTGCAAATCTAATTACAAAACATTTTGATTAAATAAAATATTAATAATTTTTTCAAAACATAATTTTTTAATCTAGAGTAAATCCTTTTTTATAGTCTTTTTTTAAACGAGAGTTTTGTTTTAATTTGTTTAATATACAGTTTCCTATAACAAGGTAATCTAATTCTGTTCCCATAAAACAGTTAAAAGCATCTGAAGGAGTATTCACAATTGGTTCACCTCTTACATTAAATGAGGTATTTACTATGACAGGACAGCCAGTTTTTTCTTTAAATTTTGAGATTAAGTCGTAATAGCGTTTATTTAAATTCTTTGTAACTGTCTGAACTCTTGCCGTGTAATCAACATGTGTTACTGCTGGGATTTTAGACCTTTTCACATTTAATTTATCTAAACCAACAAATTTTTCTTGCTCATCACTAAGTTCAATTTTTTTATCTTCTTTAATACTTGCTACTAGTAACATATATGGACTCTCTGAATCGATATCAAACCAATCTGATAAATCCTCTTTTAAAATTGATGGCGCAAAAGGTCTAAAACTTTCTCTATATTTAATTTTTAAATTTAAATTTTTTTGCATCTTATGCGATCTTGGATCTGCTAAAATTGATCTACCTCCCAATGCCCTTGGACCAAATTCCATTCTTCCTTGAAACCATCCAATTGCATTTTCTTTTGATAATAAATCAGCTGTCGTTTCGATTAGTTCTTCGTATTTTAATGTTTCAAAATTAGCTCCAATTAATTTTAATTCTTTTTCAATTTCATCTTGGCTAAATTCATTTCCTAAATAAGAGCCTTTCATATCATCGTGGATATTAACAATTCTTTTATTTTTATTTTCAATATGCCAAAGTGCTAATGCTGCACCTAAAGATCCACCTGCATCACCTGCTGCAGGTTGTATCCAAATATTATCAAAGATTTTCTCTTTAAGAATTCTTCCATTTGCAACGCAATTTAGCGCTACACCTCCGGCAAGACATAAATTTTTTATATTATATTCTTCACGAATTGATTTTGTTAATTTAATCATAATTTCCTCTGTAACTTTTTGAATAGATGAAGCTATATCCATATGAAATTGACCTATTTTTTCTTTATTTGGATTACGAGGTTTCTGTCCAAATAAATTATTGAATTTCTCATTTGTCATAGTGAGTCCAGTTGCATAATTAAAAAATTTTTGATCTAACCTAAATGTTCCATCTTCTTTTATATCTATTAATTGTTTTATCTTATCTTCATAAATTGGTTTGCCATATGGTGCCAATCCCATTAATTTATATTCACCACTATTTACTTTAAATCCAGCATAGTAAGTAAATGATGAGTAAAGTAATCCTAGTGAATGTGGAAAATGGATTTCTTTTTTAATTTCTAAATTATTTTCTTTTCCTATTGCAATGGTTGTTGTTGCCCATTCTCCCACTCCATCTGCTGTCAATACAACCGCTTCTTCAAAAGGAGATGGAAAATAAGCACTTGCTGCATGGCTCAAGTGATGATCAGAAAAAAAAATATTTTTATCTGACTTATAATTTTTATCGTGCTCTTTAAGTTTTTCAAATAAATAATTTTTTTGAAAAAGTTTTTCCTTTATCCACAAAGGCATTGCTTTTGTGAAGGAAATAAAACCTTTTGGTGCAAATGCAACGTAGGTTTCTAATAATCTTTCAAATTTAAGGAAAGGTTTTTCAAAAAAAACTACATTATTTACATCACTTAATTTTATTTTTGCCTGTTTTAAAACAAATTCGACAGAGTTATAAGGATAGCTTGAATCATGTTTCTTTCTGGTAAATCTTTCTTCTTGAGCTGCAGCAATTATTTTTCCATCATTCAAGATACAGGCTGCACTATCGTGATAAAATGCAGATATACCTAATATAAAATTCACTTTAAAAAATAGTATAAATAAATGGAGCTACTGCTGAACCTTGTGTTAAAACTATTAATCCACCAAAAATAATAAGAACTAAAATAATTGGCAAAAGCCAATATTTTTTTCTTATTTTTAAAAATTCCCAAAATTCTTTTATAAAACTCATATCAAAATTGATTTTTCATTTTACTTTTTGGTTCATTTTTTTCAATCCAATAAGATTTGTTATTGTTATACTTCAAATTTAATAAATCTTTTCCTAAGATCCTCATAATAAAGCCTATCGGTGTCACGACTAAAAAAAAAATCATACCCATTATGAATGGTGAAATTATTTTTCCTAAAAAAATTCCTAATTTGAACCATAATTTGTTTAATGGAGTTAAAATCTTAGAATTCATCAAACCTAATATTAAAAATACAAATGATATTGAAAGTGACCAAAAACCAATATTTTGATTGTTTACTAAAGGATATAAAGCTATTAAAAAAAATACTACAAAAAAAACTAAGCCAAAACTTTTATTTGAATTTATTTTTGCTTTTTCTTTCACAAATAATTATTAGTTTAAAATTGTAAGAAATAAATTTAATTATCTTGAGTAATATTCAATTACTAAATTAGGCTCCATAACAACTGGGTAAGGAACTTCTTCAAAAGATGGAACTCTTACAAATTTAACTTTTTTATTCTTTTCATCTAATTGTAGGTATTCTGGAACTTCTCTTTCCTTGTTAGCAAGTGCAATATCTATCAAAGCAAGTTGTTTAGATTTATCTCTAATTTCAATCGTATCTTCTTCTTTTACCTGATAACTAGCAATATTTACTTTTTTTCCATTCACTTTAACATGACCATGATTAACAAGCTGTCTTGATGAAAATATAGTGTTTGATAACTTTGATCTATAAATTACAGCATCTAATCTTCTCTCTAATAATCCAATTAAATTTTCAGCAGTATCACCTTTTTTCATGATTGCTTTCTTATAGACATTTCTAAACTGTCTTTCATTCATATTTCCATAATAAGACTTTAATTTTTGTTTTGCCTGAAGTTGAATTCCATAATCTGAAGGTTTTCCAGCTTTTGTTTGACCATGTTGTCCTGGAGGATAAGCTCTCGAATTAAAAGGACTTTTGGGTCTCCCCCATAAATTTACTTTTAATCTTCTATCTACTTTATGTTTAGAGTTTAATCTTTTTGTCATTAGTATGAGGTCTTATAAGCCTAAGTTATGTTTTGTCAATCAACCTTTTCCTTACTTAAACCAGCAAATACACTTGATAAAATACGAGTTTCTTTTTCTGAAAGATTGAGTTTATAGAAAATACTTCTTAAATTTTCCATCATGATTGGTTTTTTTTCAGGTGGATGAAAAAAATTCTTATTTTCTAAATTATTAATGCACAAATTCAACATTCTTTGAATATCATTCTTATTTGCACTTTTGATTTTTTTCGACTTTTCAAAAGTAAACTTTTTATTTGAAATTAGGCCACTTACTATCTGAGCTACTATAATTAGACTATGAGACAAATTTAAAGATCTAAAATTCTTATTACTTGGAATTTGTAAAGTATAATCAGCATAACTAACCTCATTATTTGATAATCCAGATGCTTCTGACCCAAAAAGAAAACCAACTTTTTTTTTATAATTAATCTTATTAAGATCGGTTATTGATATATGTTTAATATTTTTATTTCTAAATCTTGCAGATGTTGCAACCAATATATCCAAATTACTTAATGATGTCTCTATATTTTCATATACTTTTGCTTTTTTAATAACATCTTTTGCACCTACAGATGTTGCGATGATTTTGTCATTTGGAAATGATGGTTTTGGATTAACAACTGATAGATTGGTAAAATTAAAGTTTTTTAAAGCTCTAGCACAGGCTCCTATATTTTCTGACAACTGAGGTTTATGTAAAATGAAAGTTATATTTCTTAATGACATCAAGTACTTGCGGGAGCATTATCCTTGAAAAGCTTATAATCCAAACTATCAACTAAAGCTTTAAAAGATGCATCAATAATATTTGGAGAAACTCCTATAGTAAACCAATTACCATGTTTTGAGTCTGCGCTTTCTATTGAAACTCTGGTAACGGCTCCAGTTCCTGTGTTTAATATTCTAACTTTATAATCAACTAATTTTAGATCTTTTAAGTATTCTGAGTACTTTTCAAGTTTATTTACATTTTTTCTAATTGCATTGTCTAAAGCATTAACTGGTCCATTGCCCTCGCCTTCACATAATATTTCATGACCATCTACTTCTAGTTTTGCTTTTGCAAATGATATTACTTCTCCGGTAGAATCTTTCTTAACAGAAACATCATATTCATTAATTGATATATATCTTGGTATTTCCCCCATCAATCTTCTCGCTAAAAGTTCAAAAGATGCATCAGCACCATCGTAACTATATCCTATGAACTCTCTGTCTTTTACTTCATGAAGAAGTTTTTTTATTTTTGGATCGTCTTTTTTAATATTAATACCAATTGCATTTAATCTAGACATTATATTAGATTGTCCTGACTGATCAGAAACAACAATATTCCTAGCATTGCCTACTTCATCAGGATTAATATGTTCATAGGTTTTTGGATCTTTTTGTACAGCTGATACATGCATTCCACCTTTGTGTGAAAATGCAGATGCACCCACATAAGGTAAATGTTTATTTGGTTTTCTATTCAATATTTCATCTAATAATCTTGAACATTGAGTTAAATTTTTAATGTTTTCTGGTTTGATATTAATTTCATATTTGTCTGAAAAGTCTTTTTTTAAAAAAAAAGTTGGGATCAAAGACATTAAATTTGCATTACCACACCTTTCACCTAGTCCATTTATTGTACCCTGAACCTGTCTAACTCCTGCTTGTACAGCTACTAAACTATTGGCAACTGCATTTTCTGTATCGTTGTGGGCATGAATTCCTAAGTTTTTTCCAGGTATATGCTTTGTTACTTCTTCAACAATTTTAGAAATTTCGTGTGGTAATGTTCCTCCATTGGTATCACATAAAACAATCCATCTTGCACCATTATCATATGCAGCTTTTAAACATGATATTGCATATTCAGGATTAGATTTATAACCATCAAAAAAATGTTCAGCGTCAAACATAAATTCTTTACCTGAATTAACTATATGCTTTGCACTCTCGCTTATATTTACTAAATTTTGATCATTTGAAATGCCTAAAGCCACATCAACATGAAAATCCCAACTTTTGCCAAATAAACAAACTGATGAACTCTTTGAATTAATCAAAGATGATAACATGGGGTCATTTTTTGCACTATGCTCTGATTTTTTGGTCATACCAAAAGCTGTAAGGTTTGCATTTTTAAAGTTTTGATCCTTATTAAAAAATTCTGTATCAGTTGGATTTGCTCCTGGCCAACCGCCTTCTATATAATCTACTCCCAGGTTATCTAAAGATTTAGCGATTTTTTCCTTTTCATTTAATGAAAAGTCAACGCCTTGAGTTTGTGCCCCATCTCTAAGTGTTGTATCAAATATATAGATTTTTTCTTTACTCATTTTAATTTCCACGAAGTTGTACCATCTTTATCTTCAATTAAAATACCCTTATCTAAAAGATCTTTTCTAATTTTGTCAGCTAATTCATAATTTTTTTCGTCTCTTGCTTTATTTCTCTCAGCTATTTTTGAATTAATTTCATCCTCTGAAAGAGAAATTATATTTTTTTTTGTTTGTAGCCACTCTTCTGAAGTATCAGTTAATAGACCAATAAAATTGCAAGCTTTTACAAAAGTTGCTTTGTCCTCATTCGTTCCAGTTGAAGCTTTACTATATAAAGAATGTAAATTAGCAATATAGCCTGGAGTGTTTAAATCGTCGTATAAAGGATCTAATAATTCATCTGGTAATATTGTATTTATACGAACATCGGAATAGGCTGAATACCATTTGCTTAAAGTCTTTTCACATTCTGATATAAGTTTTTCATTCCAATCTAATCCTTGTCTATAGTGAGCACTAATTAATGCTAATCTTAAAACTTGACCATTATATTTTTTTTTAAAATCTTTTATTTTTAATATGTTTCCCTGAGATTTTGCCATTTTTTCATTAGAAAGAGTTATAAATCCGTTATGAACCCAATAATTTGCAAATGAATTTGTTTCATTTGCACATCTTGATTGCGCAATCTCGTTTTCATGATGAGGAAAAATCAAGTCTCTACCACCTCCATGAATATCAAATTCTTCCCCTAAATATCTTTTTGACATAACCGAACATTCTAAATGCCAACCTGGTCTACCTTTACCCCAAGGAGAATCCCATGAAGGCTCTTTATCTGTTGACGGTTTCCATAAAACAAAATCTTCAGGATTTTTTTTTATTTCTGAAACTTCTACTCGTGAACCAGCTACTAATTCATCTAATTTTTTATTAGATAGTTTTCCATAATCACTAAATTTTTTAACTTCAAAATAAACATGCTTATCCTTTGAATATGCAAACCCTTTTTTCTCTAGTTCTGTAATCATTTCAATCATTTGTTTTATATTTTCTGTTGCCTTTGGTTCATTGGTTGGTGTTTCACATTTTAAATAATTACAATCCTTATGAAAATTTTCAGTAATTTTTGAAGTTAAGTCGTTTATAGAAATATTTTGATCATTAGATGCTTTGATTATTTTGTCATCTATGTCTGTTATATTTCTTATATATTTTACAGATGTTGATCCATATCTATTTTTTAAAATTTTATACAGAATATCAAAAACGACTAATGGTCTAGCATTACCAATATGTGGATCATCATAAACTGTAGGACCACAAACATACATGCCTATGGATTTTTCATTTTTTGGAGTAAATTTTTCTTTCTTACCACCTAGACTATTAGTTAAAAATATATCTTTAGCCATACAACTAGGAATATACTTAAATTATAGATTTGTGAATCTATTTGATTAATTAGGAATTTTGCATACTGGAATAGGTTCCATTTTATGCAAATTTGCACTTCGAATTGAATTATATTTATCTCTATTTACAGAATTTTCATTATCCATTGCTTCTTCTAATTCTTTATATGACAAACCAAGCTGGCCTTCATCAGTTCGCCCATCATCCCACAATCCGTCTGTAGGAGGAGCATCAATAATTTCTTTTAAAATACCAAGTTCTTTACCAAGTTCCCAAACCTCAGTTTTATTGCAATCTGCAATTGGAGAAATATCTACTCCACCATCACCATATTTTGTATAAAAACCAACTCCAAAATCTTCTACTTTATTTCCTGTTCCGACAACTATTCCATTATTTGCAGCAGCTACTTGATAAAGTGTTGTCATTCTTAATCTTGCTCTAGAGTTTGCCATCCCGTGTTCACTACCAAAATTGTTTAGTGTTCCTTCAAATGTTTTGAATAAACTATCTAATTCTAATGTGTGTCCCTCTACATTGCTAAAATTTTTCTTTAACCATTCTTGATGTGCCAAACTTAGATCATGTTGTGCAGATTTTTGTTTAATAGGCATTGATAAAACAATTGTTTTTAAACCAGTCATTGCACTTAATGTGCTTGAGACAGAAGAGTCTATTCCACCAGAAATACCAATCACTAAAGATTGAGCTTTTTTTGGCATAGAATTCACATATTCTGAAATCCAATTTTTAATGTGATTTACTTTGTCTTTAGGTGTCATAATTTAAATATAAGAAAAAAAATTTATTTTTAAACTGTTAAGATGCCGCTTTAATTGCAGTTTTAGAATACAAACTATTCTTTTTTATCTCATCTGAAATTAAAAATGCTAATTCTATAGCTTGATCCGAATTCAATCTTGGATCACAGTGTGTATGATATCTGCTTGATAAATCTGCATCTGATATTTTTTTTGCCCCACCTGTACACTCTGTCACATCTTGTCCTGTCATTTCAACATGAAGACCTCCTGCATAAGAACCTTCTGCTTGATGAACTGCAAATACATTTTTAACTTCACTAACAACATCATTAAACGGTCTTGTTTTAAAACCAGTAGTTGATTTAATTGTATTGCCATGCATTGGATCACATGACCAAACAACATTTAAACCTTCCTTTTTAATTCCTCTAATTAATTTTGGTAAGAATTTTTCAACGTTCTGATGACCAAATCTTGAAATTAGAGTTATTTTTCCTTTTTCGTTTTTAGGATTTATAGCCTCACATATTTTTGCAATCTCATCAGGTTTAGAAGTTGGACCACATTTTATACCAATTGGATTTTCTATTCCTTTACAAAACTCTACATGTCCTCCATCTAATTGTCTTGTTCTATCTCCTATCCAGACAAAGTGAGCCGAAGTATCATGATATTCACCAGTAGTTGAGTCTACTCTAGTCATACTTTCCTCAAATGGTAAGTGTAAAGCTTCATGGGAAGTCCAAAAATTAACTGTGTACAATCTATTATTAAAATCAGATGTAATTCCACAAGCTTCCATAAAAGCTAATGCATCTGCTATTTTATCTTCTAATTCTTTAAATTTCTTAGCTTGGGGACTTTTCTTAATATAATCTAAATTCCATAAGTGAACTTTGTTTAGGTCAGCAAAACCACCTTTTGAAAATGCTCTTAAAAGGTTTAAAGTTGATGCAGATTGAGAATAAGCCTTAAACATTCTCTTTGGATCAGGTCTTCTAGCTTTTTCATTAAAATCTATTGCATTTATATTGTCTCCCAAATAACTTGGTAATTCTTTATCACCTTGTTTTTCAGTTGGTGCGCTTCTTGGTTTTGAAAATTGTCCAGCAATTCTTCCAAGTTTTACAATAGGTAAAGAAGCTGAGTAAGTCATCACTAAAGCCATTTGAAGAATAACCTTAAAGGTATCTCTTATATTGTCAGGATGAAATTCCGCAAAACTTTCTGCACAATCACCACCTTGTAATAGAAAAGCTTTTCCATCATTTACCATTGCTAACTGATCTTTTAAATGTCTCGTTTCACCTGCAAAAACTAACGGAGGAAAGGTTTTTAATTTATTTAAAACCACCTCCAATTCCTTCTCATCTTCATATTGAGGAATATGTTTTACAGGGTATTTTCTCCAGCTATTTATTTTCCAATTTTTCATTTCAACTCAGAATTGTTTTAACAGACTTTATTATTTATTCAACAGTGACAGATTTAGCTAAGTTTCTTGGTTTATCAATATCGTATCCTTTATCTAACGCAGAGTAATAAGCTAGCTTTTGCAAAGGTATAGTGGTCAAAAAGGGAATAAGTTCATCAGATATGGTATCGACTTCAATCTGCTCCCAAATATTTTCTGAATAAATTTCATCAGTACTTTTATTTGTTATTAGTAAAACTTTTGCACCTCTAGATATAACTTCTTGCATATTTGAAATAGTTTTTTTGTAATGCTCATCTCTTGGAGCAATTACCACTACAGGCATACCTTCTTCTATGAGCGCAAGAGGTCCATGCTTCATTTCCCCTGCCGGATAACCTTCGGCATGAACATAAGCAAGCTCTTTTAGTTTTAAAGCACCTTCAAGTGCAATTGGATATGAATAACCTCTGCCTAAAAACATTGATCCTTTAGAATTAGCAAAATCTTTTCCGAGTATTTGAATTTTATCTTCAATATTCAATGTATTTTTTGCAGATTTAGATAAAGACAGTAAATCTTTTATTTTCTTTTGATAGTCCTTCTTATTAATTGATTTTTGTTCATAAGAAAGCTTAGTACATAATAAATAAAGTACTAACATTTGTCCTAAAAAAGCCTTTGTCGATGCAACACCTACTTCTGGGCCACAATGAATAGGTAAAACTAGATCTGCATCTCTTGCAATTGAACTTTCAACAACATTTACTACTGCACAAGTTTTAACATTATTCTTTTTACACAAATCTAATGCAGCAAATGTATCCGCAGTCTCTCCAGATTGAGAAACAAAAACATAAAGACAATCTTTTTTAAATTTAATTTTTCGATATCTAAATTCAGAAGCTATATCAACACTCACATCTAAACTTGTATTTTGCTCAAACCAATACTTTGCAACAAGACATGAGTGATATGCTGTTCCACATCCAATTAAAATTACTGATGAAATTTCATTGATTTTCCAAGGAAAATTATAAATATTTATTTCTTTGTTATGTTTGTCGATGTACTCATTTACACAATTTTTTAAGGTAATCGGCTGCTCATCTATTTCTTTAGCCATATAATATTTGTAATCTCCTTTTTCATAATTTTGATCATCTTTAGAAAGATTTAAAATTTTTTTATTTACTTTGGTTCCATCAGCATCAAAAAATTCGACTTGATCTTTTTTTAGTATGCAAAATTCTCCATCATTTAAATATGAAATTTTATTAGTCATTGACTTTAATGCATAAGAGTCTGAACCAAGATAGTGTTCATTTGGACCATAACCAACTGCAAGAGGAGAGCCTCTTCTTGCCCCAACTATTAAATCTGGTTGATCTTTAAATATTATTCCTAATGCAAAACTACCATGTAATTTTTTTAAAACTTTTATAATTGTATTTTTAAGGTTATTTTTTTTTAAATAATCAGTTACCAAATGAACAATTACTTCTGTATCTGTTTGGGATTTAAACTTATAGCCTTTATTTTCTAATAACTTTTTTAGAATAGTTGAATTTTCAATTATACCATTGTGAACTACAGATACATCTTCTGAAGAATGAGGATGTGCATTTATTGAACTAGGTTTACCATGTGTGGCCCATCTAACGTGTCCGATACCAATAGAGCCAGATATTTTAGTTCGTATTATGTTTTTCTCTAAAGCGTCTACTCTACCCTCACATTTGACCTCATTTATATTTCCATTTGAAAGAGTTGCTAAACCTGCGGAGTCGTAGCCTCTATACTCAAGTTTTTTTAACGAACTTATAATTCTTGGAGTAACCTCTTTGGAGCTTGTAATTCCAACTATTCCACACATTACTTATTATTTCCTTTTGTAATTTTTCTTTTCTTTTTGATTTGATCTAGTTAATGCCAATGAGCCTCTGCTTACATTTTTAGTAATTACTGAACCTGCGCCTATAACACTTTTTTCATTTAAAGTAACCGGTGCCACTAAAGATGTATTTGAACCAACAAATACTTTATCTTTAATATTTGTTTTACTTTTTTTTCTTCCATCATAATTACAAGTTATTGTCCCAGCTCCAATATTAACGTCCTTCCCCACTAGTGCATCGCCAATATATGATAAATGATTAACTTTAGAATTTTTATTTATTATAGTTTTTTTTACCTCAACAA
This sequence comes from uncultured Pelagibacteraceae bacterium, assembly GCA_902617415.1. Taxonomy (GTDB): domain Bacteria; phylum Pseudomonadota; class Alphaproteobacteria; order Pelagibacterales; family Pelagibacteraceae; genus Pelagibacter. The sequence goes on from CACMWQ010000002.1 coordinate 174,044, forward strand.
AATTTCCAATTTTTGATCCGGATTTAATTTTTGTTCCAGGTCTTAAACGGGCATATGGACCTATACTCACATCATTATCTATTTTAACACCCTCAAGATGAGAGAACGATAAAATTTTTACATTGTTTCCTATTTGAACTTTGTCAGCAAGGACAACATAAGGTTCTATCTCTACATTCTTTCCAATTTTTGTATCTTTAGAAAAAAAAACTGTCTCCGGTCCCTTCATTTTGACACCTTTTTTTAAAAATTTATCTCTAAGTTTATTTTGTAAATTTTGACTATTCATTAGATAGTTGTATATAACTGGGTATTAATTTAATTAATTCACAATTTATTTCTTATTAATACTTTTTAAATGACACAAAAATTCACAGTTCTTTTTGATTTAGATGGTACGTTAGTAGACACAGCACCTGATCTAATGCTTGCTCATAACCATGTTATGAAGAAATTTGGATACCCCACAAAATCTCTTGATGAACTTAAAAATACTGTTGGTCAAGGAGCTGGAGCAATGATTGGTAGATCTATATGGAGCCAGGCTAAAAAAGAATTAACTTCGATTAATGAAAAAATTAAAAATAAAATGACAGATGAATTTATTTCTTATTATGGAAAAAATATTTTAAATGAAAGTACCCTGATGCCTGGTGTAAAAGATTTTCTAAATTGGTGTAAAAAAAAAAATATATCAATGGCTGTATGTACGAATAAAACGGAACATCTTGCAGTAGATCTTTTAAAAAAAATTGGGATATATGATTACTTCGAGTATGTTGCGGGTTATAATACTTTTGATTATTGTAAACCTGATCCAAGACATATAACAACAATCATAGAAATTTTAGATGGTAGTAAAAATAAATCAATTATGATTGGCGATAGTGAGTCGGATGCAAATGCAGCTAAAGCAGCAGATATTCCAATGATTTTATTAGAGGATGGATATACTGAAAAAAATATTGATGAAATTTATCATAATCACTTAATAAAAGACTTTGTAGGTATTGAAAAAATTGTATCTCAATATCTTTAATATTGATTAATTTAATTTAACTATTAAAACAAAATCACAAATTAGGAGTTATTTTGTTATTGCATACAATTAAAGTATATCCATCAAAAATAAATCTTCCAAAGAAGAAACAGCTTGCTTGGAAAATAGCAGAGATAGCAAGTGATAATGCTAAATTAAATAAAAATTCAATAGAAATGGTTATTAATAGAATTATTGATAACGCTTCTGTTGCTATAGCTTCCTTAAATAGAAGACCTGTAATATCTGCAAGAGAAATGGCAAAAAAACATGTTAGAAAAAATGGAGCTAATCTTTTTGGCATAAATTCAAAAATTAAATTTGATTGTGAATGGGCTGCGTGGGCAAATGGAACTGCTGTTAGAGAATTAGATTTTCATGATACATTTCTAGCGGCTGATTACAGCCATCCTGGTGATAATATTCCTGCTCTTTTAGCAGTGGCACAACAATTAAAAAAAAATGGAAATGATTTATTAAGAGGAGTTATAACTGCTTATGAAGTTCAAGTTAATCTTGTAAAAGCTATTTGTCTTCATAAACACAAAGTTGATCATATCGCTCACTTGGGACCAAGTGTTGCTGCTGGTATTGGATCTATGTTAAAATTAAATACAGAAACTATTTATCAAGGTGTTCAACAAGCATTACATGTGAGTGTTTCAACAAGACAATCAAGAAAAGGTGAGATTTCAAGTTGGAAGGCTTATGCTCCAGCTCATGCAGGAAAATTGGCAATTGAAGCTGTAGATAGAACGATGAGAGGTGAAGGAGCTCCGAGTCCTATTTATGAAGGTGAAGACAGTGTAATTGCAAGAATATTAGATGGAAAAAATGCTAAATATTTTGTTCCTTTGCCTAAAAAAAACGAAGAAAAGAAAGCCATTCTCGAAACATATACAAAAGAATATTCTGCAGAATATCAAGCTCAAGCATTAATTGATATTGCAAAAGCACTTAATAAAAAAATTGATAATTTAAATACAATTAAAAAAATAGATATATATACAAGTCATCATACGCATTATGTAATAGGGACTGGAGCTAATGATCCACAAAAAATGGATCCAAATGCTAGTAGAGAAACTTTAGATCACTCAATAATGTATATTTTTGCAGTAGCTTTAGAAGATGCAGATTGGCATCATGTAAAGTCATATACTAAAAAAAGAGCTAACAAAAAAAGTACAATTAAAATATGGAGATGCATTAAAACTCATGAGGATAAGAAGTGGACTAAGAAATATCATGATCCTGATCCAAAAAAGAAATCTTTTGGTGCAAAGGTTATAGTAACATTTAATAATGGGAAAAAAATTATTGAGGAATTAGAAAGAGCAGATGCTCATCCTTACGGCAAAAGACCTTTTCAAAGAAAAGATTATATAAATAAATTTAAAATTTTAACAGAAAATATTATTTCTAAAAAAGAAAGTGATAGATTTTTAAAAGATGTTCAAAATTTAAAAAAATTAAAAAATAATCAGCTTACAAAACTAAATATAGAAGTGAGTAAAAAATACTTAAAATCTAATAATAAAAAAGGAATATTCTAGTGCACTTTGTTGAAAAAAAACCTGAAGAGAAAAGAATTGATTTAGATAATAAACTAAAATCAAATAAAATTTTAAGAATACCAGGTGCATATAATCCATTAACAGCAAAAGTTATTGAAGAAATTGGATATGATGGAGTTTATGTATCTGGAGGTGTTATGTCTAATGATTTAGGTTATCCAGATATAGGATTAACAACTCTTAATGATGTCAGTAACAGATCGAAACAAATTGCACGTGTTACAAATCTTCCGACCATTGTTGATGTCGATACAGGTTTTAAATCTTGTAAAGAAACTGTTCAAACATTTGAAAATTTTGGTATTTCAGCAATTCATTTAGAAGATCAGATAGAGCAAAAAAGATGTGGCCATCTAGACAATAAAGAGTTGATATCAAAAGAGGATATGACAAAAAAAATTAAAGAATGCGTAGAAGCAAGATCAGACAAACAATTTAAAATCATTGCACGTTCTGATGCTAAAAGCGTAGAAGGTATTGATAAAATGATCGATCGTTGCAAATCCTATATTGATGCTGGTGCAGAAGTTGTTTTTCCAGAAGCATTAAAAGACGAAGCTGAGTTTGAAAAAGTTAGAAAATCATTAAATTGTTATCTTCTAGCTAATATGACTGAGTTTGGTAAATCGAAGTTGCTAGATTTTAAACAATTAGAAGAGCTTGGTTATAATATTGTTATTTATCCAGTTACTACACAAAGATTAGCGATGAAAAGTGTTGAGGATGGTCTACGTGCCATTTTTGCGGATGGACATCAAAATAATATTATAGATAAGATGCAGACCAGAAAAAGATTATATGATCTAGTTGAGTATGAAAAATACAACTCTTTAGATGAGAAAATATATAATTTTAGTACAGAGGGACATGAATAATGAGTGAAGAAGTAAAAAAAGGTTTATTAGGAATTGTTGTTGATGAAACAGAAGTTTCTAAAGTTATGCCTGAAATTAACTCATTAACCTATAGGGGTTATGCTGTTCAAGATCTGTGTGAATTTTGTAGATTTGAAGAAGCTGCATATCTTATTTTAAAGGGTGATTTACCAAACAGTATAGAGTTAAGACAATTTGAAAAAATTGAACGAGGACATAGGGATTTATCGAAAAATCTTTACGAAATAATTAAACACATGCCAAAGAAATCTCATCCTATGGATGTCGCTAGAACAGCAGTAAGTGTTATGGGATTAGAAGATAAAGAAACTACAGATAATTCTCAGGAAGCAAACACAAGAAAAGCTTTAAGAATTTTAGCTAAAACTCCAACTGCTTTAGCGGCTTTTTATAGAATTCGAAAAGGTAAAAAAATTATTAAACCAAAAAAAGAGCTAACTTTTGCAGAAAACTTTTTCTATATGTGTTTTGGAAAAGTACCTCAAAAGGAAATTGTAAAAGCGTTTGATGTATCTTTAATTTTATACGCAGAACACAGTTTTAATGTATCAACTTTTACAGCTAGAACTATTACAAGTAGTTTATCTGATATTCATGGTGCTATAACAGGCGCAATTGCTAGTTTAAAAGGGCCATTACATGGTGGAGCTAATGAAGAAGTTATGCATATGATGAATAAAATCAAAAAACCTGAGAATGCTTTGAAATGGATCAATAATGCATTAAAGAAAAAAGAGGTAGTGATGGGTTTTGGTCACAGAGTTTATAAGAGTGGAGACTCTAGAGTTCCAACCATGAAAGAGTATTTCAAAAAAGTTGCTAAAATTAAAAAAGATAAAAAGTTTTTAAAGATTTACGATATTGTTGAAAGAGTAATGATTAGTAAAAAGAATATTCATCCAAATGTAGATTACCCAACAGGACCGACTTATCATCTAATGGGTTTTGATACAGATTTCTTTACACCAATATTTGTAATTTCAAGGATTACTGGTTGGTCAGCTCATATAATGGAACAACATTCATCTAATAAATTAATTAGACCATTAGCTAAATACAAAGGTAGCAAATATCGAAAAGTTATGCTTTTAAATCAAAGATAACTATTTAGATAATAACTTTCCTAATACTCTAATATCCTTAACTTTTTCTAAGTTCCTTACTGTTTCAATAATTTTTTTTGATTTAGATAAAGGCCATTTAGCAAATTCTGTACAACCAAGAAACTTATCTGCAACTTCATCGTAAGTCATTGGTATTGCGGGACTACCTTTTCCAAAATCACCTCTTCCAGATATTTTTTTTCCATTTTTTAAATAGATGTCTATTATAGTTGTCATTTTATCGTAGCCTGCAGCTTCAGCTATTTTGTTTTTATAAAAGTTCACTTTTTTAAGCATTTGTTGAACATCAGATTTATTGATTCTTTTATCTTGATATTCAGGAATGTAAGCTCTTCTATCAATTAAAAGTATTGCCATAGAATACTCCATACTAAATTTAGCTTGAAACTCATTTTTTGGTCGATGATGTATCAAAGCATTTTGCATATTATGGTTTGTGCCAACATCAACTTTAACTACTTGTTCAGGCTTAATGTCATACTTGTTAATTAACTCTAACATCTTTGTCATCCCAGGATGGGTTAAAGAACCACAAGGGTGAGGTTTAATAGAAATACCTGGAGATTTAAATGTCCATGGTCTTCCAAGTTTACCTTTTAATGCGTTTATATCGTATCCACCTCCATGAGCTTGAAAGAAACCTCTAGGAGATTCTAAAATTTTATCAGTTGAAGACCACCCATATCTTACTAAATCACAAGCTATCACTCCACTCTCTGCCGCTCTACCAGCGTGCAGTGGTTTTGTCATTGTTCCAAAATTTTCTCTTAATCCAGCGCTAAGAGAGGCCGCAATCCCTAAAGATCTTAAAATTTTGTTATGGTCATATTTTCTAATTTTAGCTGCTGCAGAAGCTGAAGCAAATGTTCCACAGGTTGCTGTTGAATGAAAACCATGTTGATAATGACGTGGAGACATTGCTTCAGATATTTTACATTCTACATCTACTCCAATTAAATATGAGTTTAAGAAATCTTTTCCATTAATTTTATTAACTTCACCTTCTGCGAAAGCGCTAGGCAAACAAGGTGCTGTAGGGTGTGTTAATAACCCATAAACCCTATCTTTTGCTACAGCTAATTGTGTATCATCGTAATCGTCAGAATGTATTCCTACACCATTTGCCAAAGCTGCAAAGTGCGTTGGAACCTTCATTTTTGAACCAATAACTGTTGCCTTCCCTTTTGCTGAACTTTTTTTGATATGCGCAAATAAGTAATTACCTGTTCTTGCAACAGAACCTGATAGTGCTAAACCAAAACCATCCAAAATATGTTTTTTTGCTAACTCAACTACTTCTTTTGGAATATTTTTAAATTTTGTTTTGTGAACAAAATTAGCAACATATTTTGTTAAGTCCTTTCCTCTTTTAGATTTAATATTTGGTGTAAAAGCTTTAGTCATTATTTTCCTTTCATTATTAGATTTTTAATAGGTCTGTAGAATAAACTTAAAAAAGTTAATGTAAAAAATACAAGTACAATTGGCCTTGTGAAAAACATAAATATATTTTGGTCAAATATTATGATTGATTGAGCTAATGAATTTTCTACTAATTCGCCTAATACAATTCCCATAATAATTGGTGCTGGAGAAAATCCTGACCGTCTTAAGAAAAATCCAACAACACCTGAAATTAGCATTATGTAAACATCTACCATAGATTGAGATAATCCATAAGATCCAACAAGACAAAATACAAATACAGATGGCCATAAATAGCCTCTTGGTATTAAAGAAATTCTTGAGAATATTTTAGCTCCAAGTAAACCAAAAATTAAAAAGATAAAGTTTGCTAAAAGCATGCCATAAAAAATTGTGTAAAGCAGATCAGGTTGCTGTTCAAACAAATATGGTCCAGCTCTTAATCCATGAATTTGAAATCCTCCAAGAATTACTGCTGTAGTTGCTGAACCTGGAATACCTAAAGCAAGAGTTGGTATCATTGCACCACCGGTAGCAGCATTATTAGCTGACTCTGGAGCTGCAACACCTTCTATTTCTCCTTTTCCAAAGTTATCTTTATTTTTTGACCATCTTCTTGCCTCGTTATAACCAATCATTGCGCTAACTGTTCCGCCTTCAGCTGGAAGAATGCCTATAAAAGTTCCTATACCCGATGATCTTAAAATTGTTTTAACACAACTCTTAAATTCTGAAATTGAAGGAAGTTTTATTGCTGAAAACTTAATTCTTTCTAAAAGTAATTCACTTTTTGATGCTTGGACTAATATCTCAGACATTGCAAATAAACCAATTAATACAGGAACAAAGCTTATCCCTTCAAAAAGTTCAGCAACCCCAAATGTAAATCTTGAAATACCAGTTGTAAGGTGAACTCCGATTGTTGCAACAAATAAACCTATCAAACCTCCAATAAGATTTTTAACAGGAGATTTTGAGCTTATAGAGGCTAACATTGATAATCCAAATATTGCCAATGCAAAATATTCTGGAGGTCCAAATTTATATGCAATTCTTGCTAGTGTTGGTGCAAAAATAATTAGGACTATCAAAGAAATAATTCCACCAACTACGCTAGATACTGCAGCCATGCCTAAAGCTTTACCTGCCTGGCCCTTCTGAGCCATTGGAAAACCATCAAAAGCTGTTGCAGCAGCAGGTGGGGCGCCAGGTGCATTAATTAATATAGCTGTGATTGATCCTCCAAATGTACCACCACAATATAATGCAGCCATAGCTGCAATCGCTTGACTGGGTTCTAAATATATTGTGAACGGTAATAACAATGCAATAGCCATTCCTGAACTTAATCCAGGAAGAGCACCTATCAATACTCCAACAATTGTAGATCCTAGTATTAAACCAAATGTTGTTGGATTTAAAATTAAAGAGATATTTGATAAAATTTCCATTAATAAAAATTCCTAATTATAAATTCCTCTAATATCCCTTGAGGAAATTTTAATTGAAGCACAAGTGTAAAAAAAACAAAAACAAATACTGATATAGTTAAAGAATAAAAAAAGATTTTTATATAATCTTTCCTTTGCCATAACATAGGTGTAACTAAAGTGAACAAAAATATAGAAATTAAAAATCCAAGTTTATCTGCTATTAAAACTATAAACAATGTATAAGCAAATGTTACAAAAGCATTTCTTCGAATTAATTCTTTTTTATCAGACTTTAAATTTTTATTCTGAATTAACTGAAATATAGATAAAAAAATTATTAAAGAAAAAATTAATCTTGGCATCATTGTAGGTTGCATTCCCTGAGCTAAAATTTCAGGAACTTCATCAAATGTGAATGTGTATGCAAATAATGCGACTGATATAATTATAATAATACTTAGAATTTTTATATCTTTTATCATTTTGATTTAAATGGGGGTTGTATAACCCCCATTAAGTAATTGAAATTATTTAGCTAAACCTAAACTTACTAAAGCAGCTCTTGCTTCTTTGTAAATAGATTTAATTTCAGCATCCCAAGCTTTAGCTCCAGCAACACTTGATGCATCCAAACCAGCACCTTGTAAATAGTTTTGGTAAACTGGATGTTTCATTGCTTTAAGGAATCCTTTTTCAAGAGTATCAATAGTTTTTTGTGGTGTACCTTTAAGCACAACAACACCTCTAACTGTAGCAAAAGATGCATTAATACCTTTTTCTTTTAAAGTTGGTGTATCTGGTAATGCAGACATTCTTTCATCTGCCATTACTGCTAGTACTCTCAATTCACCTGCATCTAATTGATCTTTACCTTCATCTAGGTTTAATCCAGCAGCTTCGATTTGATTTCCTACTAAACTAGTCATTATCGCTCCACCACCTTCGAATGGTACAAAAGCAATTTTTGTTTTTGCTTCCCTTGCGAATATTAATCCTGAAATATGATCAACACTTCCTACGTTAGTACCACCATATTTAATTGGTTTTTTTTGACCAGCTTTAATTAAATCTTCAATTGTTTTGTAAGGACTTTTTGCATTTACAAATATTACAATTGGGTCAACTGTAGTTCTTGCAACACCAACAAAATCATCAATTGTCAGCTCCGCTTGTCCTCTAGCCATTCTAAATAAATGAGTTGGCGTAATAGCTAGTACTGTATGACCATCTCTAGGCTTCGATTTTACGTAAGCCATTGCCTTATTACCTGCATCACCTCTTTTTGGAGTGATGTAAGCGTTATTTTTAAGATTTTTTCTTGTTCTAATTAACAACATTCTTGCAGTTGTATCAGTTCCTCCACCTAAACCGGCGTGAGTAACAACTTCAATTGGTTTAGATGGAAAACCGTGACCGTCAGCAACGGCAACATTTCCCAAACCAATGAATGATGTAACTACTAAAATAGCGCTAAGTAACAAATTTAACGTTTTTTTCATTGTTTTCCTCTCGTAAAGTTAAAATTTATATAATCAAAGTGAAATTGCTAATACAAGGACCATTTGACCACACCCAAATACGATTATTAAATAAAAGTAACTAAATATTTGATTTTAGTTTCTCTTTATATAATGAGATACCCTTTTCGACCTTATTCTTATATGATTTCTTAAAACCTTCTAATTGCCAGCCTGAAAGTCTATTCTCAATTTCTTTCAAATTGTTATTTTTCCAATTATCTGTTGTATCGGGATCCTTCCAGATTTTTTTCTCTTCATCAGATCTTCCACATCCATAACATAGACCTGATACTGGATCAGTTTTACAAATACTTATACAGGGACTTACTATCACTTAATCCTAGGAAAAAGCGTCTATCCAATTACCTTGTGTAGATGCTTTTGAATATTCAGTGGCTCTACCTTCAAAGAAGTTCATATGCTCTACTGCATTTAACATCGTATCTAACCATGTTAATGGATTTTTATGAACATCATATATTGGTTCAAGACCTAACTGAGTTAATCTTCTGTTTCCAATGAACCTTATATAATCTTTAACTTCTTGAGCAGTTAAACCTTGCATTGGCCCCATTTCAAAAGCTAGATCAATAAATGCATCTTCATGTTCAATTATAGTTCTGCAAGCTTCATAAAGTTCTTTTTTAAGTTTTGGTGTCCAAATCTCAGGATTTTCTTTAATGAACTCTTTAAAAATTCTAATCATAGAATTACAATGAAGAGTTTCATCTCTTACCGACCAAGTAACTATTTGACCCATTCCTTTAAGTTTGTTGTGTCTTGGAAAGTTTAATAAAATTGCAAAACTTGCAAACAATTGAAGACCTTCTGTAAAGGCACTAAATACTGCAACAGTTTTTGCAATGTCTTCTTTTGAATTTACATTAAAGTTTTGCATGTAATCATATTTATCTTTCATCTCTTTGTATTTCATGAATGCAGAATATTCAGACTCTGGCATTCCAATAGTATCTAATAAGTGTGAATAAGCTGCTACATGGACTGTCTCCATAGAAGCAAATGCTGTCATCATCATTAAAACTTCTGTTGGCTTAAATACAGTTGTGTAATGTCTTAAGTAACAGTTGTTAACTTCAACATCTGCTTGAGTAAAAAATCTAAAAATTTGAGTTAATAAATTTTTTTCTGATTCAGAAAGATTTTTTTGCCAATCTCTAACATCATCACCAAGTGGAACTTCCTCTGGTAACCAATGAATTCTTTGTTGAGTTAACCAAGCATCATAACACCATGGGTATCTGAATGGTTTATAAACTGGGTTCTCAACTAATAAACCCATTTTTTTTGGTTCTATAATTTTTTGTTTTGTATCATTTAGACTTTCTACTGACATGATAAACACTCCTCATATTCTGGTTGTTGATTTTCTTGTTTCTTAGATTTGTAAACATTTGCAGTTACATCTGTAGAATTTGCATCGTTTACGTTTTCCGCTCTTTGTATTGATTTAGATCTGCAGTAATAAAGGCTCTTCAATCCTTTTTTCCAAGCTTGGAAATGAATTTGGTGTAAGTCCCTTTTATGAATGTCTGCAGGTATAAATATATTTATTGATTGTGCTTGAGAAATATGAGGAGTTCTATCTGCACCTAACTCCACGATCCATTTCTGGTCTAGTTCAAAAGCTGTTTTAAATACGTCTTTTTCTTGTTGTGTTAAAAAATCAAGATGAGAAACTGAGCCTTGATTAGTTGTTATACTTGACCATGTTTCATCATCATTTTTACCATGTTTCTCTAATAATTTACTTAGATATTTATTTCTAACATTAAATGATCCAGACAAAGTTTTATGTGTATAACTATTTGCTGCAATTGGTTCGACACCTGGAGATGTTCCACCACAAATAATTGAAATTGAAGCAGTTGGAGCTATTGCAGTTTTATTTGAAAATCTTTCATTAATACCATAATCAGCAGCATCTGGACATGCACCTCTTTCATCAGCCAAATCTTTTGAAGCTTGATCAACTTGTTTTTGGATACTTTCAAATATTTTTTTATTCCAAACTTTACTCATCACTGACTCAAAAGGAATCATTTTTTGTTGGAAGAATGAATGAAGTCCCATAACACCTAGACCAACACTTCTTTCTTTCAATGCTGAATAAACTGCATCACTAAATGACTCAGGGGCTTTTTCAGTAAAGTCAGTTAATACATTATCTAAAAATCTCATTACATCTGGAACAAAGTTTTCATCGTCTTTCCATTCATCATAAGTTTCTAAATTTAAAGATGATAAACAACATACTGCCGTTCTATCTCTACCCTCTTTATCAATTCCAGTTGGTAAAGTTATTTCACTGCACAAGTTAGATGTCTTAACAGTTAAACCAGCCAGTTTATGATGTTGAGGTATCATTCTATTAACTGTATCAATGAAAACAATATAAGGTTCTCCAGTTTCAATTCTTGCAGTTAATAATCTAATCCATAAATTTCGTGCAGAAACAGTAGCTTGCACCGATTGATCTTTTGGACTTTTTAGTGCCCATTGTTCGTCTAACTCAACAGCTCTCATAAATGCGTCTGAAACTAAAACACCATGGTGTAAATTTAACGATCTTCTGTTTGGATCACCACCTGTTGGTCTTCTCATTTCAATAAATTCTTCTATCTCCGGATGATCAATTGGAAGATAACAAGCTGCCGATCCTCTTCTTAAAGAACCTTGACTGATTGCCATTGTTAATGAGTCCATAACTTTGATGAAGGGAATTATTCCTGAAGTTTTTCCAACTCTTCCAATTTTTTCTCCAATAGATCTTAAGTTACCCCAGTAACTTCCAATACCTCCACCTTTAGCAGCTAACCAAACATTTTCACTCCAAAGATCTAATATTCCTGTTAAGCTATCACCTGCTTCATTTAAGAAACAAGAAATTGGTAATCCTCTTTTAGTTCCACCATTTGATAAAACTGGTGTTGCTGGCATGAACCATAAATTACTTATGTAGTTGTAAAGTCTTTGCGCGTGTAAGTTGTCATCTGCGTAATGACTCGCAACTCTTGCAAATAAATCTTGGAAAGACTCGTTTTCTCCAAGGTATCTGTCGCTTAGTGTTGCTCTTCCAAAATCTGTTAAATTATTATCTCTAGATCTATCTATTTTAATAGTTATCCCTTTAGAATTTTGAAACAACTCTGTGTTGTTATTTAGTGAAAATAAGTCTGGTCTTTTGTCATTATTGCTGATTTTTTCGGCTGGTTTATAATCAGAGACAGCCTTCCTGATTGCCTGAGACAATATTTTGTTCATTAAACTCCCTTTTTATCTTTATACTAAAAAATCTAGCAAATAACTAGATATAGTGTGTAGATTTACCTGATATACTATATAAATTGTAAATCAATAGAACATTTATAGAACTTATTAAATATTTATCAATAAAAATTTTAAAAAAATGTACATATATCCACATGAATAATTCAGGAAAAATAGATCCCTATGGCTTTCGGGAATATGACGCACGATGGGTATACGAAAAAGACATAGATGATGATGGAATCGTTCTACTCGGTAAAGGTCTTGGAACTCAAATAATCAATCATACAAAAAAAAACAATCCTAGAATTATAGTTGGTCAAGATTACAGATCTTACAGCGAACACATAAAGGAAAAATTAAAAGAAGGTTTGGTTTCAACTGGATGCAATATAGAAGATGTAGGATTATCTTTATCCCCTATGGTTTACTTCGCACAATTTAATCTAGACTCAGATGCAATTGCAATGGTTACAGCTAGTCATAATGAAAATGGTTGGACGGGTGTAAAAATGGGTATCAAAAAAGGACTTACTCATGCACCTGAAGAAATGAAAGAATTAAAAGATATTACACTCAATCAAAAATTTATTAATGGAGAAGGCAATGTAAAAAAAATCGATGGTTTTCAGGATATATATAAAAATGATTTGATAACAAAAAACAGATTAAATAAAAAAATTAAAGCAGTTGTTGCGTGTGGTAACGGAACAGCTGGAATATTCGCACCTGAAATTTTAAGAGGTATTGGATGTGAGGTTATTGAACTTGATTGCAACCTTGATTGGACTTTTCCAAAATATAATCCAAATCCTGAAGATTTAGAAATGTTACATGCAATTTCATCAGCTGTTAAAGAAAATAATGCTGATATTGGATTTGGTTTTGATGGAGATGGAGATAGAGTTGGGGTTATTGATGATAAAGGTAACGAAATATTTTCAGATAAAATAGGGCTTTTAATTTCTAGAAATCTCTCAAAAGATCATAAAAATAGTAAATTTATTGTTGATGTAAAATCTACAGGTCTATATTCAAATGATAAAGTATTAAAAGAAAATAATTGTGAAACAATTTATTGGAAAACAGGACACTCTCATATCAAAAGAAAGGTAAATGCTGAAAAAGCTTTAGCTGGATTTGAAAAAAGTGGACATTTCTTTTTTAATGAACCTCTAGGTTACGGATATGACGATGGAATAAATTCTGCAATCCAAGTTTGTAAATTACTAAATAAAAGTGAAAAAAGGATTAGCGAAATTCTCAAAGAAATACCAATAACTTATCAAAGTCCTACAATGGGTCCATATTGTAAAGATAGTGAAAAATATGAGGTTATTGATAAATTGGTTGAGGAGATTAAGAAAATTAAAGAAGATAAAATTAAAATTGATGATCAGGAAATTAATGAAATACTAACAGTAAATGGAATAAGATTTTCTTTTAAAGATGGATCCTGGGGATTAATAAGAGCATCTTCTAATAAACCCTCGTTAGTAATAGTAATTGAAAGCGCAACTTCTGAAAAAAGAAAGATAAAAATCTTTGAATTTATTGATAATTTAATTCAAAAAACCGGTAAAGTTGGGGATTACGATCAAAAAATTTAAAATTCAACTATAAAGAGTTAAGAAAGTTTTAGAGAATCGATTAATATGTAATTGAGGTGGCGGAGGGAGACTGAAACCACCTCGTCTCCTAGGTCACTAAAAATCTATATAAAAATAAAGTGCCAATAACATATAAAAAAACACCAAATAATCTTTGAGTTTTAACTCTATCTAGGTCTTGAACTGTTTTTGCTCCAATCCTTGCCATGAATGTGGTTATTGGAACAAAAATTATAAATGCAGGTATATTAATAAATCCAATACTGAGTGGGATATCAGCTTTTAACATCAAACCAGATGTAAAAAATCCAATTGATCCAAATAAAGCTATTATAAATCCAATAGCTGCAGAGCTTCCTATTGCTAAGTTAATAGGGTAACCAAAGTATCTTAAGATAGGAACATTCATCATAGCTCCTGTTATGCCCATAGGAGCAGATATTAATCCTGACAAAAATCCAAATATTATTCTTGGGAAAATATTAAATTTTTTCTTAATTTTTTTTTTCTTTTCACTTTGTAATAGCAAGTAAGCTCCAAAAAAGAAAACAACAGCAGAAAAAAAGAATAATAATGTTTTGGTATTCATCAATGCTGCCATCAATGTTCCAGAGAAAACACCAATAATTACAAATGTCCCATAATTTTTAATTATATTAAAATCTACAGCATTATATTTTCTATGAGTTAATACTGAAGCTGTAGCAGTTAAAATTGTTATTGAGAAAGCTGTACCTACAGATAAATGCATTAAATAATCTTTATCCACGTTAAATGCTTCAAATACAAAAAATAAAAATGGAACTGAGATTAATCCTCCACCGATACCAAAAAAACCTGCAAAAAAACCAACCGGAACAGCGGCTGCCATCATTAAAAAAATAAAATAAATATTATTAATCTCTAAAAGAGTATTATTCAATTTGCCCTGCCGATATACTTTGTGGATTAAACTTTACTTTATCCATTATGTGATCAATTTTCTTAACATCGGCATCTCTTACACACATATTTTCACTTAAATATCTTTTCCAAAAACTTGAACCAGTTTGGCCATGAAATAGACCAAGGGTATGTCTCATAATTTGGTTTAATCTTGTACCCTTTTTTATCTCTTCTTTTACATACTCAATTAGTTTCTCAACAACTTCTTGTCTTGTCAAAACTTCACTATTGTTAAAAATTTTATTTTCAATATCTGCTAACATGTAAGGAGAATGATAAATAGATCTTCCAATCATAACACCATCAACATTATTTAAATGTTCTTTAATTTGATCAGTAGAAGTTATGCCACCATTTATAATTATTTCTAAATTTTGAAAATCTTTCTTTAATTTATTTACATATTCATATTTTAATGGTGGGATATTTAAATTTTGTTTAGGTGTAAATTTTCCTAGCATTGCCTTTCTGGCATGGATTATAAAAGTTTTAACACCTGTATCTTTCAAAATATTTATAAAATTATATAAATTTTCATATTGATCAACATTGTCGTATCCAATTCTAGTTTTGACAGTCACGGGAAGTGAAGTTTTTGATATCATGGAACTTAAGCAATCAGCTACAAGATTAGGTTCTTGAATTAAACAAGCTCCAAATCTATTTTTCTGAACTTTTTTACTTGGACAGCCTAAATTCAAATTTATTTCATCATAACCAAATTCTTCACCTAAATATGCTGCATTTCCTAATAGTTTTGGAGAAGAACCACCAAGTTGCAGAGCAACAGGTTTTTCTCTCATATCAAATTCTAATAGTTTCTTTTTATCTCCTCTATCAATAGCTTCTGATACAATCATTTCAGTATAGAGAAGAACGTTTTTACTAATTAGTCTTAAGAAAAATCTTTCATGTTTGTCTGTGCAGTCCATCATTGGAGCAACAGAAACAGTTCTATTTAAACTAGACATATTTTTTGAGTTTGCTTGATATATTAATTTTTTTTTCGTTTACATACTCTTGATGATTTTGTTCAATTTTCCCAAGTTCATATTTGTAATTAACCATTATTCCAAATGACCTTTTAAATCCTACATCAGAAACGTTAGCATTAACTACGATATCGTCAATTTCAGCTCCATTTTTTAAATGAAACCTGCATACATCATTTATAGGAAAACCTAGATCATTTTTTTGTACAGCTAAGTAATTTAAAGCAAGTTTTGTAAGTAAATCTTTATTATCAATAAATTTTCTATCTCCAATTTTAAGATCTAATGATTTTAAAAACTCAACTTTTACAAAATTATCTTTTTGTACTATTTCACTAATTTTCTCATTTTCTGAAGATTTTACCCAATCTGCAAAACCTTGCATGGGTGATAAGGTGCCAAAATTTTTAACATCAGGTAACTCTTCTTGTAACTCATATACCACTCTCTTGATTAAGAAGTTACCAAGCGTAACTCTTGAAAGACCCTCTTGACAGTTGCTAATTGAATAAAATGTAGCTGTATCATAATTTTCATTTTTTCCATCATTAGGTCTTGTCAATTCTTGAATAGATTTTGCCAAACCTTTCGTTAGTGCAATCTCAACAAAAATTATTGGTTCATCTTCTAATGCTGGATGAAAATAAGCAAAAAATCTTCTATTTTCTCCTAATCTAATTTTCAATTCGTTCATGTCTTTCATTGAATGAACTTTTTCATATTTTAATAATTTTTCTAATATTGCTGCTTTTGTATCCCAAGTAATTTTTCTTAATTTTAAAAATCCAGGATTGAACCAATTTTTAAATATATCAATCAAATCGTAATCTAATTCTTTTAATTCAGGGTTTTTTAATAAAAACATTTGTAGATCTTCTCTTAAAGAAACAATCTCAGCTGTTCCATTAGGAGCCATGTTTAATCTAACAAACAATTCTTTTCTAGTTCCTGATGTAATTCTTGATAAATTTAAAATTGATCTACTATTTTTATTTTCTGTATAGTCTTTAATTGCATTGTCAATATTTGCTGTATCGGGTTTATATTTTTCATTTACTTGAAGCAAGAATCTTAATTTATCTTCATAAGATAAGTTATGATATCTAAAAAGAATATCTCTAGCTAATGTGATTCCAAATGCTGCTCCTTTAGATGATAACAAATCATCACATAGCTCAATCAAATCCCTTTTTTTAGAGAATTTTTTTAGTGATTTTTTCTCTAAAATTTTTTGACCAGCATCTGCAATCGTCTCAAATATTCTTTTTATATTTAACATGGCGTTTTTATATATTAAAAACCTAAACTTTTACCCATTATTTTGTCAGGTAACCAAGTCACAATCTCAGGAAAAATACACAAAATAAGTATAGCTAAAGCCATAATTATCATAAATGGTATAGATCCTTTTAAAATTTCTGACAAACTTACATCTGGTGTAATGCCTTTAATTATATAAAGGTTTAGTCCAACGGGTGGAGTAATAAGACCAATTTCCATATTAATTGTAAATACAATTGCAAACCAATACGGATCAAATCCCAGTTGAGTTATAACTGGTAATAATATTGCTGAAGTCATAACAATAACAGCAACTGGTGGTAAAAAGAAACCCGCAATCAAAAGAAATATATTTATTAAAATAAATACCACCCATTTATTGGAGCTCATCTCTACCATGCTTTGAGCTAAGGATTGAGTTACATAAAGTTGTGATAATGTGAAAGCAAAAAGATAAGAGGCTGCGATGATAAACATTATCATCACACTTTCTTTCATGGAAACTTTAACAATGTTCCATATTTTTTTTGGCTGATAAATTTTGTAGACAACAGCAATCAAAACAAATACTAAAAAAGCTCCAACTCCTGAAGCTTCTGATGGAGTAGCAACACCACCATATAAAACATATAAAACACCAGCAATGATTGCTAAGAAAGGAAGTATCCTTGGTAACACTTCAATTTTTTCTTTGAAAGTTGGAGGTGTTCTATTCTTTAGAGCTTTAGCTGAATCTTTGTCAATAAAGTAACTGTGTATCAGTGCCCAGATAGCGAACATACCTGCAAGCATAAATCCTGGTATTAATCCGCTTAAAAATAATCTTCCAATCGATGTTCCAGTTGCAATACCATAAACAATTAATACGATGCTTGGAGGAATTAAAACTCCTAATGTTCCTCCCGCTGCTATAGTGCCTGTTGCAATTTGGTCTGAGTATCCTCTTTTTCTCATTTCAGGAATTCCCATGGTACCAATTGCAGCACATGTTGCAGGACTTGATCCACTAAGTGCAGCAAAAATTGAGCAAGCTCCTATATTAGAGATAACTAGTCCTCCAGGTACTCTCCATAACCATCTGTCTAATCCTGTATATAAATCTTTTCCTGCTGGAGAATTAGCAACTGCCATCCCCATTAATATAAACATTGGTATTGAAAGTAGGACAAACGAATTTAATCCCGCATAGAAAGTTTCAGCAAAAACATCAAGCATTTGGAAACCTTCGAAGGCAACTAAAAGAGAAATTGATACAAAGCTTAAACCAAAAGCAATTGGTATTCCGGAAAATAATACTATCAAAGTAAAAACAGCAACGATTATTGCAATTATTAATGGATCCATTAGTTAGTATCCTTTTGGTCTGTAAGCTTAATAATTTCTGCTATATATTGTAAAATCATTAATGCAGCACCTATCATCATTGAAGAATATGGAACCCACAATGGAGGATCCCAAACCGTTCCTGTTGAGTAATTTTTAGTAAACGCTTCCTCAACCATTAAAAAACCAAAATAGAATAAAATTAAGAAGAATAATAAACTGACTAATGAGGTAAAAATTTTAAGTCTTAATATATTTTTTTTTGATAAGAAATCATAAATCCACTCCATACTCACATGAGCTTTCTCACTTAAAACATATGCACTTCCAATAAATGTTGAAGCAACTAGAAGCATTGTAACTAGCTCAGTTTGCCATGTTATTGCTCTTTGAAAAAAGTATCTTTCAAAAACTAATTCTACAATTACAAGAATTGATAACAGTAAAGCTAGAACTGCAAAAGCCCCACAAGCTCTTGCAACATAATCACAAAATTTTAAGTATTTTTCTTTCATAAAAAAAACCCCTACTTACAGAGAATAAATAGGGGTTCTTTATATATTATTTTATTTAACTGCTAAAGCCATTTCCATTAGCTTATCGCCACCTGGAACTTTTTCAGCAAAAGCTTTATGAGATGATTTTATTGCAATATCAACCCATGCAGCATGATCATCAGCATCCATATACACTAATTTAACACCTGCAGCTTTGTATGCTTCCTCAAACTTTTTATCTAAGTTTTCTACTTGAGCTGTCATATATTTCTCAGCAACTTTTCCTGCTTTCATTAAAGCCACTTGTTGGCTTGAATTTAATGCATTGTAGCTTTTCTTAGACATTAAAATTGGCTCATA
The DNA here is from genome assembly GCA_902617415.1 of uncultured Pelagibacteraceae bacterium. Taxonomy (GTDB): domain Bacteria; phylum Pseudomonadota; class Alphaproteobacteria; order Pelagibacterales; family Pelagibacteraceae; genus Pelagibacter. The sequence continues at coordinate 193,354 of CACMWQ010000002.1, forward strand.
CATAAACCATAAACCAAATTTTCCTGGAGGAGTTGCACATTTTACTTGTTCATATATTTTGTAACTCACAAAACTTCCTGAACTAGTATTTGCACCTGTTAACACACCAGTTTGTAATCCAGTATAAATTTCAGATGATGGCATACTTTGAATACCTGCACCAGCAGCTTCTAACATTTGGTTGAAAGCTTTTCCTGCAGCTCTCATCACTTGTCCTTTAGCGTCACTTGGATTTTTGATACATTTAGTTTTTGATGCGAAACCACCACCTAACCATGCATCAGATAGTACTACAACACCAGCGTCACTGATTATTTTTTTAATCTCAGTCATCATTGGACCTTTATTAAATCTCAATGCATGCTCATGATTTTTTACAGTTCCTGGCATTAATGTAGCATCAAACTCCGGATGGAATTTTGATGCATAAGCTAATGGGAAAGCAGAAATATCTAATTGACCTGTAGTCATAGGTTTCCACTGTTCTTTTGGCTTGTAAAGTGACTTAGCTGGATAAATTCTAATTTCTAAATCAACGTTTGCTTTTTTTACTTCATCAGCAATAATTTGTACCATTTCATGACGTGGGTCAAAAGAGCCATCAGCTCTTGGTGTACCTGGCCATTGGTGACTTGCTTTTAATGTAACTGCGTATGCAGATCCTACTATTGAAAAAGCTATAATTATTGAAGACAAATATAATGTTATTTTTCTTAACATAGTTTTCCCCTTTTTATTTATAATGATGATATTAAATTGAACTTGAGCAGAAGAGTCAATATAAGGAAATGACGTACTTATTATGGATGGTCCTTTAAAAAATTTATTAGTTGTTGATCTTACTAGGGTTTTAGTAGGTCCATATTGTACAATGATTTTATCTGATCTCGGTGCACGTGTAATTAAAGTAGAAGCACCAGAAATTGGTGACGATTCAAGAAAGTTTGGACCTTTTGTAAAAGACTATTCAGCATATTTTATGTCACTGAATAGAGGAAAAGAAAGTATTGCTCTTAATTTAAAAAATGAAGATGATAAAAAAATCTTTGATAAAATTTTAGCAAAAGCAGATATTTTAGTAGAAAATTTTAAACCAGGTACTTTAGAAAAATGGGGATATGGTTGGAAAGATGTAAGCAAAAAATATCCAAAATTAATATATGCATCTGCATCTGGTTTTGGTCAAACCGGACCTTTAAAAGAATTACCAGCTTATGACATGGTCGTTCAGGGAATGGGTGGACTGATGAGTGTTACAGGTCATCCAAATAGTGAACCAACAAGAGTTGGAACATCAATTGGTGATATTACAGCAGGCCTTTTTACTGCAATTGGAATTAATGCAGCTTTGTATGATAGACAAAAAACAGGTAAAGGAATGTTTATAGATGTTTCAATGTTAGACTGCCAGATTGCGATTTTAGAAAATGCAATTGCAAGATATTTATCTAAAAATGAAATTCCTAAACCGATGGGATCTAGACATCCATCAATCGCTCCTTTTGAGGCATTTAAAACAAAAGATAGTTATATAATCATTGCTGCAGGTAACGATAAATTATATGAAAAACTTTGTGAAGTATTAGGAATACCTGAGATGGTGAGTGATAAAAGATTTAATACCAATTCACTCAGATGTGAAAATATGAATGAACTAAAATCAATTTTTGAAGATAAACTTTCTTTAAAAAATACTTCTGAATGGGTAAATGAAATGGAAAAATTAAAGATACCTTGTGGACCGATATTTAATATTAAAGAAGCGGTAGAAAATCCTCAAGTCGAAGCAAGAAACATGATTGTTAATGCTTATCACAAAGTAGTTGGTGATTTTAGATTAGCAGGCAATCCTATAAAAATGTCTTCATACGAAGATAAAAGTACTAGAGGGGACATTCCTGATCTTGATGAACACAGGGAACAAATATTAAAAGAGTTTTCTTAATTAAGAATTATTTTCTTCGTCGCTTACGTTATCTGAAACTTGTTCTTCTGCTTCTGAAACCTGATCTAGTGAAACGTCATCATTTTTTTCAGCTTCACTTGGAGCTTCTACATTAACATCAGTTTGAGCTGATGGTGATAATTCAGCAAGATCTTCTTTTGAAACTTGAATTTTTTCAGGAATTTTTCTAGCTCTTTTAGAAGGAAGAATTGGTACACCACTCTTTGAAATTTCACCTTTGTACAAATTCTCAAAATCATCACCAATATCTTCGTCTTCTTCAGCAGTATCGTCAATTTGTTCTACATGTTTTCTTAGTTTGTAAACTGCAGCTTCGGTTAAATCTGGAACTTTAATTGTTTCTTCAGCTATTTCTCTTAAAGCAATAACTGTGTGTTTATCGTTATCTCTATCTAATGTAGGTTCAATTCCTGAATTAAGTTGAGTAGCTCTTTCTTTAGCAACCAAAACTAATTCATAAGGGCTATCTACTTTATCTATGCAGTCTTCAACGGTAACTCTTGCCATGGGCGATTAAATATACTCCAAGATCAACAAAATCAAGTATTTTTATACTAAAATTGGATTTAATTTTTTTCTAACTAAAAAAAGAAGAATAAAAGAAATAAGTATATAAAGTGCAGATATTATAGCAATATTCTCAATTGAAAATCCAATATCAATTAAAATTCCAAAAAGAGCTGTTCCAAAAGCTGTTGAAAAAACCATAAGTGCAGTGGTCAAAGCTTTAATAGATCCAATATGCTTTACACCATAAACCTCAGCCCAAGTGGAAGATCCCAAAACGTTTGCCAAACCATTTGATATTCCAATTAAACCTAGAAATATAAATGCAGTAAATTGTGCATCAAAATAAATAATTACAAAAGTCGACAGAAATAAAGGAATATTCATAAAAATTAAAAGTTTTCGACTTGTAAATTTATCAATTAAGAAACCAGATATTAAAAGTGTAATTACTGAAAATACTGAATATGACATAAAAGATTGAGCAATTACAAATGGTCCCCAGTTTTTTGACTCGGTAATAAATGATTGGTAAACAAATACACCAGTTGCAATCCAGGGCATGGCCAGCATATTCATACTTACAATATAAAATTTATAGTCTTTTATTACTTCAATTCTTTTCCATTGCTTAATATTTTCCTCTTTAAATTCTTCTCCTTCGGTGCTTTCTCTCGTATCAAGTTCAACAGTTCGAACTAAAAAGAACGATGCAATTGGTAAAGATATTAAAATCAACAAAGCAATTACTGTCCAAATATTTTGCCAGGTTGTTAATGACAACAAAAATACCATTAAAACAGGTAAAATAAATTCAGCACTAGATAAACCAAACCAACAAATACTTAATGCCCTACCCCTTGATTTTGTGAAATATCTTGAAACTGTTGTTGTTGCAGTATGAGACATCATTCCTTGTCCTGAAAACCTCATTAAGAAAATTGCTATGAATAAAAAAACTATAGATGAAACTTTTGAAAAGAAAAAACATGAAAATGATAAAAGTAATGTTACATAGATTGCAAATCGGAAAATATTTATATCATCAATTTTCTTTCCAACCCAAATAAGTAATAAACTACTGCACAATGTTGCTGATGCATATATTGAGCCAAATTGTCCATGAGTTATCGAGAGTGTCTCTCTTATACTTGTATTGAATATTCCAAGAAAAAAACTCTGTCCAAAGCTTGAAAAAAATGTAAATATAAATCCAAATACAATTACTTTTAAACTTAAATTTTTAAACATAAAAAAATATGACTTCTAAAGTTGCTTTCATAGGTCTTGGTGTAATGGGTTATCCAATGGCAGGATATATATCAAAAGCAGGACATAATGTAACTGTTTTTAACAGAACAAAATCAAAAGCAGAAAAGTGGATTGGTGAATACAAAGGTAATATGGCTGATACACCATCTGAAGCTGCTAAAGATGCTGATTTTATTTTTTCCTGTGTTGGAAATGACGATGATTTAAGACAAGTCTCTTTAGGCGATAATGGATTATTTCATAATGCTAAAGAAGGATGCGTATACGTTGATAATTCAACAGTGTCTGCTGAAATTTCTAGAGAACTTTATAAAGCCGCAAAAGATAAAGGATTTGGTTTTTTAGATGCTCCTATATCTGGAGGACAATCAGGCGCTGAAGGTGGGATATTAACTGTCATGGTTGGTGGAGATGAAAATGATTTTAAAAAAGCAGAGCCAATAATTGATTGTTATAGTAAAAAAGTAACTTTAATCGGACCATCAGGTAGTGGACAATTAACTAAGATGGTTAATCAAATGTGTATAGGAGGTTTGGTTCAAGGTTTATCTGAAGCAGTAAATTTTGGAATTAATGCAGGCTTAGATATGGATAAAGTTATGGAAACTATTTCAAAAGGAGCAGCTCAATCTTGGCAAATGGAAAATAGATATAAAACTATGGTTGCTGATAAATTTGATTATGGATTTGCTGTAGATTGGATGAGAAAAGATTTAAAAATTTGTATTGAAGAAGCTAAAAGAAATGGTTCACCTGTACCAGTAACTGAAATTGTTGATGGTTATTATGCAGAAGTTCAAAAAATGGGTGGAAACCGTTGGGATAGCTCTAGCTTAATAGCTAGATTAAAAAAGAAAAAATAATTGTGTCTACCACTGTTCCTTACTACGAGGATTTTTCCGAAATAAAAAAGAAAATTTGGTTAATGCTAACTGATGCAGTTACTAATAGATCTTCACCTTTTAGAATACCTGTTTTTTCATGTGGAAGTGAAGGCAATATTGAAAGTAGAATTGTTGTTCTTAGAAAATCAGATGAACAAAATAATTTAGTTCAATTTCACAGTGATATTAGATCTGATAAAATTAAAATCTTAGAAAAAAACCCAAATTCATCGATGTTATTTTATGATAAAGATGAAAAAATTCAGGTTAGATTAAAAGTTGAAGCAATTGTAAACCACAATAATGATATAACAAAACAATCTTGGGAAAAAACTCAACATATAAGTCGTAAATGTTATTTAGTAGACAATGGACCAGGTACAGAGTCGGATATTCCAACATCTGGTTTAAAACCTGAATTAGATAATTTTGATTACACAAAAAAACAAAGCGAAGAAGGATATAAAAACTTTACTGTTATACAGTGTAAAATTAAATCTATTGAGTGGTTATATTTAGCTGCAAAAGGTCATCGAAGAGCTAGATTCGACATTGATAATAGTAAAGATACTTGGTTGGTACCATAATGAAAAAGTATGAAGCTATGGTTTTATCGTGTATGGATCCAAGGTTTCAGCCAAAAGTTTTTAATTATTTAAAGAAAAAAAAATTAACTGGAAAATATAGCTCATTTACTATTGCTGGAGCTGCCATCGGAGTAACTTCTAAAAAATTTAAAAAATGGCAATCAACCTTTATGGATAATTTATCAACTTCAATAAAGTTACATAATATAAGTAAATTAATAGTAATTAATCACGAAGATTGTGGTGCAGCTAAAATAGTTAATGGAAAGAAAGAATTTAATTCAACTATAGAAAAGAAAATTCACAAGGATTCTTTTAAAAAAATTAAATTAATTATAGATAGAAAATTCCCAGAGTTGAAAATAAATTTTAAAATTTTGTCGCTAAAAGATTAATCTTTTAAAGTCCTTTAATTATTATGTTTGTCCCCTCAGCATTATCCAACCTTATTTGTTTTATTGGTTTATATTCCTCAGAATTATACCACTCTAGCGCCCTCTCATAACTTGGAAATTTTAAAACTATTATTCTTGGAAATTTAGTTTCACCATCAAATATTTGATACTCACCATTTCTTACCAAAAACTCTCCATCAAATTTTTTTACAATTGGATTAACTTTTTCAATATACTCTTTATAATTTTCTGGATTAGTTACTCTTAATTGTGCAATTACATACCCAGCTGGCATATTAAAAAACAGTTTTTATGTATCTTTTCCAATTATCTTGGTAATGTTTTGCGTTCTCAGTAATTTTACCTATTTCTTCGTCAGTAAGTTTTCTTACTATTTTACCAGGTGCTCCAACTACTAATGAGTTGTCTGGAATTTCTTTGTTTTCAGTTATTAGTGCTTTAGCACCAATTATGCAGTTTTTACCAATTCTAGCATTATTTAAAATGACAGCTCCAATACCTATTAAACTATTGTCTCCAATTGTACATCCATGAAGCATAACGATATGACCGATAGTTACGTCTTTACCAATTCTTAAAGGGCAACCTGGATCAGTATGTAAAACGCTTCCGTCTTGAACATTTGAACCTTCTCCAACATGAATGTTTTCATTATCTCCTCTAATTACAGCATTAAACCAAACACTGGAGTTTTTTTCTAATGTGACATCTCCAATAATAGTTGCATTTGGCGCTACCCAATTTTCGCCAGAGTTTTTTGGTTTTTTATCTTCCAAATCGTAAAACATAATTTATATATTATTACATTATGCCTATTAAAACACCAGTATGTGATTTTGGAAAAAAAGCAGAAAACTTTGAATTAAAATCTACAGAGAACAAATTAATATCTTTAAATGATATAAAAGGTGAAAATGGAACTTTGGTAATGTTTATTTGTAATCATTGTCCATATGTAAAAGCAATTATCAGAGATGTGGTGGAGGACTGTACTAAGCTTAGTGATTTAGGAATAAATTCAGTTGCAATATGCTCTAATGATCCAATTAATTATCCAGAAGATTCTTTTGAAAAAATGATAGAGTTTGCAATTAAACATAAGTTTAATTTTCCTTACCTGATTGATGAAACACAATACATTGCAAAAAAATATGATGCTGTATGTACTCCAGATTTTTTTGGTTATGATAAAGATTTTGGTCTTCAATATAGAGGAAGAATAAGAGAATTAAGGGAACTAAAACCTGTTAGATCAGGAGACAGTGATTTATTTATTGCTATGAAACAAGTTTCAGAAACAGGTAAAGGTCCTGAAGAACAATTCCCAAGTATGGGTTGTGGTATTAAGTGGTCATCTAATTAATGTATTTAATAATAACTAGAACTTTCCCTCCTGAAGTTGGTGGTATGCAAAATCTAATGTGGGGGTTAGCAAGATCTTTATCAAAATTTGATATGGTTAAAGTTTTTGCCGATTATCACGAAGATCATAAAAAATTTGATGATAAAGTTTCATTTACAATTGAAAGAGTTAGTGGAGTAAAATTATTAAGAAAATATAGAAAATCTTTACTTATAAATGAATATTTAAAAGAAAATAAAAATATAAGTTGTATTATTGCTGATCACTGGAAAAGTTTAGAACTTATAAAATCCCCAAAAAAGAAAATATGTTTAATACATTCTAAAGAAATTAATCACCCTAAAGGATCTAGACTTAACAAAAAAGTTCTAGAAGTTTTAAATAATGTTGACCATGTGGTGGCAAACTCAAACTTTACGAAAAATTTAGCGGTTAGTCTTGGAATTGAAGAAAAAAGATTAACAGTCATAAATCCAGGTGTAGATCCCGTTGAAGAAATTCCAAAAGATGATCTTAAACAAGCAGAAGAAATGTTAAAAGGAAAAAAACAAAGGCTAATTACTGTCTCAAGGTTTGATAAAAGAAAAAATCATGAAAAAGTTATAATGGCTATTAGGAATTTAAAAGAGAAATATCCTGATATTACTTACACCTGCATAGGATACGGAGATGAAGAAGAAAATTTAAAAAAATTAGTGATAGAATTAAAACTTGATAAATATGTAAATTTTTTAAGCGATATATCTAATGAATTAAAAAATGCACTAATTGTAAAATCAAATATTTTTATAATGCCATCAATAATTCACAAAACTTCAGTCGAGGGTTTTGGAATTTCTTTTATTGAAGCTGCACAATACGGGATTCCATCTATAGGTGGTAAAGATGGTGGTGCTTCAGATGCAATTGTTCATAATAAAACGGGATTGATTTGTGATGGTAATAGTCTAGATGAAATTTATTCAAGTATAGATAGTTTATTTGAAGGTAATAAATATATTGAGTTTGGAAAAGAGTGCAAAAGTCATTCTGAAAATTTTCTATGGGATAAGATAATTGAAAACTATAAAAGAATCTTATAAAGTTAAAATATGTTAGATAAATTTAATGGAATAATTTATTTAAGTATTTTTATTTTACATTTTATTGTATACGCCGTTTATGCTTTCAGAACAGTTGTTGCAACAAAGTCATTTTTAGATCAATACAATATAGATCACTCTGCAGCTGTGATGGTTAGATTTTTTGGAGCACCGTTTATTGCATCAGTTTTAGTTGCACTATACATAATGTTAATTAAAGCAGATGGTTTGGCAGGAACATGGGGTTTCTTTACATTAATTTTTGCTCAAAACGTTTTATATTTTTTAATTGGGATATATACAATTTATATCAATAAGCTTGGACATAACGAAAAAACAAATAGCGAAGGGGTAATTGCCTCAGGAATTTTGACAGTTTTAAGTGGGATTCTTTGTTACGGTCTAGCTGATAAAATTTATATTTAATTTTTTTTTCTAAAAGTTGAAAATATTTGCCACCCAACAATTGTGATTGTGATCAATAATATTATTATAGTTATTGGTCTATCCCATAAAAAATTAGGTGACCCATCACTTATTAAAAGTGATCTTCTCAATGTTTCCTCCATTAGTCCTCCAAGTACAAAAGCTAATATTAGAGGTGGCATGGGAAAATCGTAGAGCCTTAAAAAAGTTGCAACCACTGCAATACCTATCATTAAAAAAATATCAAAATTATTAAATGACATTAAATAAATTCCTGTCACTGAGAAAAATAAAATTAAAGGTATTAAGTAATTTCTAGGTACCGCTAAAATTCTAGCGATATAGGGAATTAATGGCAAATTTAAAATTAAAAGTACAACCATACCAATATACATTGACATAATAACTGACCAAAAAATTTCAGGGTTTGTCTGATAAAGTCTTGGTCCTGGCTGAATACCAAATCCTAAAAGAGCTCCAAGCATTACAGCTGTTGTGCCACTTCCAGGAATTCCTAATGTTAGTAATGGAACAAATGATCCAGAGCAAGCTGCATTGTTAGCAGTTTCTGGTGCGGATAAACCATGAACACTACCTTTTCCAAATTTTTGTTTTTCTTCTTCATTCACGTAATTTCTTTCCATTCCATAGGCTAAGAAAGATGCTATAGTTGCGCCTGCTCCAGGTAAAACACCTATCAAAAAACCCAATATAGATGACCTAGGTATCGTCTTAGCCATTTTAATAGTTTCTTCTTTATTTACTTTAATTGAACCTAATTCTGTTAATGAGATTTGTTTTGCTGCTCTGTTTGGATCTTTCCCTCTAAAAATAATCGTCAGAGCTTCACTCATTGCAAATGTAGCCATGACAATTAATACAAAGCTTATTCCATCAGTTAAATTCATATTGTTAAAAGTAAATCTTGTTATATCTGACAAAGAGTCTTGTCCTACAGTTGCTAACATTAATCCTAAAACTACCATCATCATTGCTTTTAAAAACTGTCCTTTAGATGAGAATGCAGAAATGGCGGTTAAACCTAAAATCATTAGTGCAAAATAGTCAGGTGACCTAAAAGCTAAACTTAATTTTGACAAACTAGGGGCTGCAACTAATAAAAATATTGCAGAAATTGTTCCTCCAGCAAATGAACTATAGGCTGCTATCGCTAAAGCCTTACCAGCTTTTCCTTGTTGTGCCATTGGATAACCATCAAATGCAGTAGCAACAGTTCCTGGTATTCCAGGAGCATTTAATAAAATAGAAGATGTGGATCCTCCAAATACTGCTCCATAATAAACACCCGCCATTAAAATTAAACCTGTTGATGGATCAAAGCCGTAAGTAATTGGTATCATTAATGCTATTGCAGTCATTGGTCCAAGTCCAGGTAACATTCCAATTATTGTTCCTGCAAAACATCCAACCATCACCATTAAAATATTTGTTAGAGATAAAGCAGTTGATAATCCGATAAGTATTCCTTCGATCATCCCATAACTCCAATGTATTTTAAAAAAGGATCACGAAGATAAATGTTTAATAATCCGTGTAACAAATACATAAATGCAGCAACAAATGGGAAAGATAAAATAAACATCAGTCCCCATCTTCTTTCACCTAAGAAATAGTAAGATGCAAAAAGAAATAAAGAAGTTGATATAAAATATCCAATTTTTAAAATTACAGCAGCATATATTAGTGAGATAATTATTAGATAAATTATACTTTTGTAATCTAAGTGTTTATGATTTACCTCTGTAGTAACTTTTTCAGGTAAAATTATTTTTAAACTCGATAAAATTATTCCTGCCCAACCTAAATATATTGGGAAAGTCCTAGCATTGAATGGTGCGTTCTCATCAAATGCAAATACTTGAATGTTATATGCAGTGTATAGATAAAATACTGATAAAACTAAAAAAAGCAGTGAGATAAATTTTGTAGGACTTATTCTCACTGCTTTACATTCTTTAATAATCTATAAAGATTATATTACTCCAAGTTTTTTCATCAGAGCTGTCATTTCAACTGTTTGTTTTTCTAAGAACGCATCAAATTTAGAACCCGGGTTATAAATATTTACCCATGCATTTCTTTTTCTAACAGCTTCCCACTCTGGTGTCTTTTGAACATCGCCAAGCATTTTAGAGATTTTGTTATAGTCACTCATACTCATGCTTTTTGGTGCGAAGAAACCTCTCCAGTTAACAAACTGAACATCATATCCTTGCTCTTTTAATGTTGGAGCTTCTGGTGCATCACCTACTCTTTCAGGAGCTGTGATACCAATTATTCTTACTTGATCTCTAGCACCCATTACTTCACCTAAGCCTGTTGAAAGTATTTGAGTTTCTCCAGATAAAAGTCCAGCAAGCGCTTTTCCACCAGCATCATATGGAACATAGATCACATCGTTTGGATTTGCTCCAGCTGCTTGGAAAGCTAACGCACCAATTAAGTGGTCCATGCTTCCTCTTACAGATCCTCCAGCCATTTTAATTGACTTTGGATCTTTTTGATATTGATCAACTGCATCTTTGAAATTTTTGATAGGTGAATTTTTTGCAACAACTATTGCACCATAATCTCCAATTACACCTGCAATTGGTTTAACATCTTTATAAGACAATGTACCAGTTCCTTTAACATAACCTTTGTGTCTTGTAATAGATCTTAACACCAATGGTGTTGACTGAACTAAAACTGTATCTTTTGGAGCGTTATTGATTAGGTAAGCTAAAGCTTTACCACCCCCACCACCTGACATATTTTCAAATGACGCACTTTTCAAAAAACCAGCTTTTGTTAATGCTTCTCCAGTACCTCTAGCAGTTCCATCCCAACCACCACCAGCACCACCGCCAATTAAAAAATGTAATTTTTCAACTGCAAATGAACTTGTTGATGAAAATAGAAGGAAAGCAGAGAATAAAACTGAAATAAAAGTTTTAATTAGTTTCATTATTTCCTCTCTTATTATATTTATGAAACCATCATTAAACATAAGTTATAAATTTTAGTCAATGCTCAAATATAATTTTTCCAAAAACATAAAGGAATATATTTTAGCTTTAGTAGGTAGTTATAAAGCTCTATTTATAGGACTTGTTGGTGGATACTTAGGTACTTTAATTAATCTACCTTTGCCCTGGTTATTAGGATCTCTAGGTTTAAATTTATGTTTCGCATTTACAAATTTTAAAATAGTTTTTCCAACTAAATTATTAAACCCTATATTTTTAATTGTTGGTATAATTCTTGGTGGAACTTTAAATGTAACATTATTGTATAAAATTCATCTATGGATTTTTTCGTCATTAGCGATGTTAATCTGCACAATAGTAAGTACTATTCTTGCTGGTTATTATTTTTTTAAAGTTTGTAAATTTAGTAAATTCATTTCAGTTTTAGCAGCTCTTCCAGGTGCATTTGTTCCAATATCTGCAGCTTTATTAGAATTTGGTAAATCAAAAAATGATAAAGGTGTTTTGATCCCTCAGGCTACTAGGGTGATATTTATTGTAAGTTTTGTTCCGATTTTTTTTATTAATAATTTAGGTTTCTCAGAAATGACCGGTTACAATTATGAAAATATCTATAATGAAAGATATTTTTTAGAAATATTATTTTTATTAATAATCTGTTTCATTTTTGCAAACATCTTAAAAAATTATAAAATTCCATCACCTACTTTAGTTGGTGCGATGGCATTATCTGGTGCTTTTTATACCTTTGAAATAATTAATGCCAGATTCCCAGATGCATTTATAAATATTGCATTTATATTTCTTGGAACAGCTTTGGGCACAAGATTAAATGGATTAAAAATTAAAGAATTATTATTTTTTATATTTCATGGAATAATTGTTAGTTCAATTTTAGTTATTGTTGCAATGATAACTGCTTATTTGCTCACTTATATAGGGTTTGAATTTATCCCAACTTTTTTAAGTTTTGCTCCTGGAGGAATTCATGAAATGGTAGTTATTAGTGTTGCTTACAATATTGATCCAATCTTTGTAAGCTACCATCATTTTTTAAGAATTTTTATAATAGTTTTATTTTTGCCTTTTTTATTATCAAAATTTAGGAAAACTAATTAAAGGCTTCTTGCATTCTTTGAAATACTTTGTCTGCTGAAAGTTTAGTCAAATCTGTAACTTGTATTGCTTTAAAATATTCTCTTTCAATACTTACCTTTTGAGCAGTAGTGTGTGATCCAAATAAAACTAAACCTTTAGCGTTTAAATGTGCCGCCATGTGAGCTGGACCTGTATCATTAGATATAACAAAATAACTGTCTTTTATTAAAGATGAAAGTTGGGAAATATTAAGTACCTTATTATTATTTAAAATAATATTAGCATCAATATCTTTTGCTAATTTTATTTCATTTGGCCCAGGAGCTGTTAAAATTTGGATCTCATCTTTAAAAGTAGACTTAATTTTTTTAATCAATTCATTGTAATATGGCCATCTTTTAATTGTTAAATGAGATGATGAAAAAGGGAATAAGATTATATATTTGTTTAAATTATATTTTTTTTTGATTTCTGAAATATCTTCACAACTCCATGAAAAATCTGGTTTGATCACTTTATCAGTTTTAATACCAGAAACTTTTAATTGATGTTCAAAACGATTAAGTACAGAATCTCTATCAAAATCAATCTTATTAGTTCCCTCAGGTAATGTCGTTTCTGTAGAAGACCAAACTTCTGATGTGGCTTTTGGGAAGAGAACTTTTTTATAAAAACTAGTTCTTTTAGAGTTTTGAAGATCATAAACTTTAATGAATTTATATTTTTTTATTTTTCTCATTAATAAATATAAATAAATTAAGTTAAATCTAGAGAGCCGTTTATCTAAAATGACATCAGTTATATTTGGATTTTTTTTTAATAAATCATAATAAGGTTTGGTCGAAAGTATATAAATATTATCATTTGAATGGTTATCAGATATATCTTGAATTGCACCACTTGCTTGGGCTATATCACCTAAAGACCCATGTTTTATAATAAGTATATTAGACATAATTTTAACAACTTAACATAATATAAATTTATATGAATAAAATTTTAGTAGAAGTTTCAGTTGGAGAATTGCTAGATAAAATTTCGATTTTAGAAATTAAATCTAATAAAATTAAAGATCCTGATAAACTAAATTTCATAAATGATGAGTATAAAATTTTGAAAGATCAATTAAATACAAATATCAAAGATTATAGTGAAATTGAAAGTTTATATAATGCGCTAAAGGAAATTAATTTAAAACTTTGGTCAATAGAGGATGATAAAAGACTTTGTGAGAAAAATTCTGACTTTGGTGAAAAATTTATAAAATTATCTAGGGATGTTCACTTTCTTAATGACGAAAGGTCAAAAATAAAATTAGAAATAAATAATAAAACTGGCTCTAAAATTAGAGAAATTAAAGAATACACAAAGTATTAATTTATTCCCAGTCAAACCTTTGAAAAGAATCAAATATCTTAAAAATACCTTGTGACCATTGATCACAAACTTTAGAGAATTCAGGGTCATTCATATTTAAACATTTAAGAGATGCAATTTTAATTTCGTTTTTTTTAATAACAGCAAAATCTATAGGTGGACCAACTGTTAAATCACTTTTTAAAGTTGAGTCCATTGAAATTAGAGCACATCTCGATGCGTCCCCAATTGAGACTTTTGGAGTGATTACTCTATCCAAAATAGGTTTTCCATATTTAACTTCTCCAATAACCAAATATGGCTTGCTATCTGCTGGACGAATATAGTTCCCTTGAGGATAAACCAAATACAATTCTGGTGACTGATTTTTTATTTGACCGCCAACAATAAAGGTAGAGCCTAGCAAAACACTGTCAGTATTAATTCCTTGTGGAGATGAGTGTTCAATATTTAGAGAACCAATATATGACGCAATTTGCTCAAAATCACTGCAAGTATTTAAATTCATAATACCAGTCTGACTTTTTAAATCTTTTTTTATTGAATTATAAACTGCTTGGGAGGTTCCAAGATTACCTGAGGTAACAATTACAATTGTTCTATCTCCAACATCATGTGTTAGCATTTTGGAATATATATTTACATTATCTAATCCAGCATTTGTTCTAGAATCAGATGCAAAAACTAGTCCTGTCTCAGTTTTAATACCAATACAATAAGTCATAATGAAATTAACTATTTAAATTATATGTGACCACAATAAAACCCATTTATTTCATATCAGATATCTAATTTAATCATTTGCTTATTTATCTCTTATGTAAAAAAATTAAAATGATATGTCAGATTTCTGGAAAAACTATGACTCTAAGTCAACTTTTGATGGATATATTAGCAAAGAAAAGAAGTTGCGAAGCCACGCTAAAATAATTGCAGGGATACTCGAAAAATATGGAAAAAAAAAATTACAAGAAATTGAGAAAAATTGCCAAAGTACAATAAGTGCTAGGGGTATTAACTTCAGAGTTTACGCAGCAAATAATAGAGCTGAAGAAAAAAAATGGCCTTTGGATATTATCCCAAGGATTATTCCAAAAAGTCAATGGTTAAAAGTTGCAAAAGGTCTTGCTCAAAGAGTTAAGGCACTAAATTTATTTATTGACGATGTTTATAATGGAAAAAAAATATTTAAGGATAAAGTAATACCTAAAGATTTGATTTTTAATTCTCCTTTATATTTAAAAGAATGTGAAGGTTTTTCCCCCAAGCATAAAGCTTGGTCAAATATATCTGGCATAGATCTTATTAAAAATATAGATGGAGATTTTTTAGTTCTTGAAGATAATTTAAGAGTTCCATCAGGTGTTTCATATATGCTGGAAAACAGGATGGTAATGAGAGATATTTTTCCAGAATTATTTACAAGATATAAAGTTTCTTCAGTACATCAATATGCCAATAAATTATATAATTGTATGACAGAATGTATTCCTAAGAAAACAAACAACCCACACATGGTTTTGTTAACACCTGGTATCTATAATTCTGCATATTTTGAACATTCTTTTTTAGCAGAACAAATGGGAATAGCGCTTGTGGAAGGAAAAGATTTATTTGTAGAAAATGATTACGTATACATGAAAACAGTTAAAGGCCCTTTAAAGGTAGATTGCATATATCGTCGTATAGATGATAATTTTATGGATCCTAAAGTTTTTTTTAAAGGTTCACTTTTAGGTGTTCCTGGCGTTTTTAAGTCTTGGAGGAAAGGAAATGTTGGAATTATAAACGCGTTAGGAACAGGGGTCGCTGATGATAAAGCTGTTTACTCTTATGTTAATAAAATGATAATTTACTATCTAGGTGAACAACCCATTATTGATCAGGTGGAAACTCTTCTCTGTGGTGATAAAAAAAACAGAGACCACGTTATAGATAATATATCAAAATATGTAGTCAAACCATCGAATGCTTCGGGTGGTTATGGAATCATGATTGGTCCAAAAGCCTCAAAAAATGAAAAAGATGAAATGATAAAAAATATAAAAAAAAATCCAAGAAATTACATAGCACAACCCTTGGAAATTTTATCCACTGTACCTACAATCACTACAGATAATATTGAACCTAGACATTTAGATTTAAGACCTTTTATTTTAACAGGTAAATCAACTTATGTAACAACTGGTGGACTTACTAGAGTTGCACTAAAAAAAGGTAGTACAATCGTAAATAGTTCACAAGGAGGAGGTTCTAAAGATACATTAATTGTAGACAGTAAAAATTGAATACTATCTTCTTTGAGATAAGCTAGCGTGTTTATTTAATACTTCAGCTGAAATAATTTTTGCTTCTGTTGTTTTCTTAACACTCCAGATTTTTTCCTTAGCAATTTTAGTTGATATTTTATTATCAACTATTGGTGATGGATAATCTTTGCAAATTTTTAAATTTATTCCCTTTTGTTCAATGAATGTTAATTTCCATGGTTCATGAACTAATTTTCCTGGAACATTTTTTAATTCTGGAACCCATTTTTTGATAAAATTTCCTCTAGGATCTTGATCAATTGATTGTTTAATTGGATTGTAAATTCTTATTGAATTTATTCCTGTTGTTCCTGATTGCATTTGAAATTGTGAATAATGAATGCCTGGCTCATAATCTGTAAATAATTTTGCTAAATGTTTTGATGTTTTTTTCCAATCAAGCCATAATTGATAAGACGCAAATGAAACTAACATTGCTCTCATTCTAAAATTAATCCATCCATTAGTTCTAAGATACCTCATGCAAGCATCAATAAACGGATAACCAGTAGTTCCATTTTTCCATGCTAAATGATAATCTTCATTAAAATCATTTTCTCTTATTCCATTATAAGCGCTATTCATGTTTCTAAATTCAATTTCTGGTTCATCATATAACTTTTGAATAAAATGACAGTGCCAGGCTAATCGACTTTTAAAAGCAATTAAGGATTTCTTTTTTGAAAAAGATAAATTAGATTTTAACTTATCGTTAGTTTTTTTAAAAATTTCTTTAATAGAAATATTTCCAAATGCAATATGAGGGCTTAATCTAGAACAAGAAGTTTCTCCTGTTATCGGCGAAGACATTTCTTTTTGGTAATTTTCTGATCTGTCATTGAGGAAAGAATCTAAAAGTTGAAGTGCGTTTTTTCTTCCACCAATTTGAATTTTTCCATTTTCTAAATTGTTTGTTTCTACTTTCGATAAATCCTCTACATAATTATCTGAAATAAAATCGCAATTTAAATTTGAATTTACGCTTTCACTATCTATAAATTTATTCCAATTATATGACCATTTATTTCTAATTCTATGATTTAGTTGAACACCAAATTGATTTGATATTTTCCAATTAATATTTTTTTCTTTAAATAAAAAACTAACTTTTTTATCTAAGTTAGTTATATACATGTTTTTGAATATTATATTTGAATAAACCTCATTTATTTTAAATTTATCAGTTAAATGACTTAAAATTTCTAACGTCTCTCCATAATAAATGTTAAGTTTAGCATTAAATTTTTCACTGAGTGTTTTTGATAAATCGTCTAATGATGATTTTAAAAAATCTAAATGGAATGAGCTTGATGTGGGTAATTTGTGATATTCTCTATCAAATATGTAAATTGGTAAAATCTTTCCTGATTTTGCAGCCTCATTAAATGCATCATTATTAGATGTACGTAGATCGTTCCTAAACCATACGATTTTGTTCATTTTAATAATTAAAGACTGATTTTGAAAGTTCTTGAAGTTTTATCGTCTGAGATTTTTAAAATTTTAAATTTTGAAGTTTTTTCAAGCTTCTGTCCTTTGTTTGTAACAAAAGATTTCATTTTCTTAACTTCACCTTCTGGCATTTTTCTTGTGTACTTCAGAGTATGTTTTTTTGAACCTATAACAAATATCGTTTTCATGGGATTTTAATTACAAATATATTTATTGTCTGTCTCTGTGACATAAGTTTCATTTAAGAGTTTGGGAATATTTTGATTATTTTGATATCGAGAATCTACTAAAGAGATAGGTTGTATTCAAATAATATATTTATAAAAAATAGAAATAAATTTGTTGAATACAACCTACCTAAAACTTATTTTTATAAGTGAAGGAGGTGCAAATGCTTAGAATAACGCCACCTGACACTTAGCTGGTGAGATATCACATATTAAAAATAACACAAACTAAATCCATTTGATGGATTTGGCCAAAATGGCATAAAAAAGGGGAGCTCTTTTGGTAATAACCAATTGAGCTGACCCCTTTTAATAATTTTTAGACATAAAATCTTTAATTCTCTTAGCACCTTCAATTATATCTTTTGTACTTCTGGCATATGAGAATCGGATAGTAGAATTTCCTCTTTTTTGATCAAAATCAATTCCTGGCGTTATCGCAACATTTGCTTCATCTAAAACTTTTTTACAAAAAGCTAGGCTATCATTTGAATATTCAGATATATCAACATAAATGTAAAAAGCACCATCAGGTGGTGAAAACTTTTTTAATCCTGCCTTTGGTAGTTCTTCTAAAAGTATCTCTCTATTTTTTTTATATACCTCAACATTCGATTGTAACTCTTCATTTGCATCTAAAGAAGCAAGAGCTGTAACTTGACTTGCGTGTGGAGGACAAACAAACAAATTTTGTGAAAGTCTTTCTACTTGTCTAACATGATCATCTGGTACAACCATCCAACCTATTCGCCAACCAGTCATGGAGAAGTATTTTGAAAAAGAATTAATTACATAACAATTATCTGTAATCTCTAAAGCTGAAGTTGGATTATTTTCATATTGAATTCCGTGGTAAATTTCATCACTAATAAAACTTACATTGTTCTCATTTGCAGTATTAATTAAATTCTCTAGCGATTGTTTATCTAACATAGACCCAGTTGGATTTGCGGGTGATGCAACAAGAATTCCATTTAAATTATTATTTGTAATATCTTCTGGAACAGGTTGAAATCTATTTTGAAGTTTGGTTTGAATATCTACAGTTTCCAAACTTAGTGATTTAAGTATTTGTCTATAGCTAGGATAACTTGGAGATCCAATTCCAACTCTATCTCCACTATCAAACAGTGCAGAAAAGGATAATATAAAAGCTCCAGAAGAGCCTGTTGTAACTACTATTCTATTTGGATTAAGATCTAAATTGTACCAATCACCATATAACTTTGAAATTTTTGATCTTAGAGCTGGTAGACCAAGTGATACTGTATAGCCTAGATTGTTTTTATTTATCTCATTAGTAATATAGTCTTTTGCAATCTTAGGTGCTGGTGTTCCTGGCTGCCCTACCTCCATATGAATTATATCTTTACCTTTTTCCTCTGCAATTCTTGCTGATTCCATTACATCCATTACTATAAATGGATCAACATCTGATCTTTTTGACTTTTTCATCATTTTATTTGATCTTCACAAAATTTTTTAACTTCATCAGCAGAGAGCCTCTCACTTTCAGGTTTGTTCGAATCTAACTCAGCTTTTCCAATAATACACGCTTTAATAGTTTTGCTTTTATTAAAACCTGAATAATACTGAGTTGATATATACAATGCTATAACTCCAAGTATTATAATTATTGAAACTTTTAAATTATTACTCATCGGTAAATTAAATTTTTATAATGAAATTTTACTAATCTCAACTAACAAGAGACTTTTGAGGCTTCATATCACTCTTGCTTATACCAGCTACTTTAACTGGTTTTTTCATAGCATCTCTTCTGAATGGCTCACCTAATTCTTGATTTAAAATTATTTCGATAAATGTAGTAATACCTTTTTTTTGATCTTCACATGATTGTTTAATAGCTTTAGTGGTTTCTTCCATTGTATTTGCAATAACACCTTTTAAACCACATGCATTAGCAACTTTTGCATAACTTAATTCTGGGTCTAACTCTGTTCCAACAAAATTATCATCGAACCATAAAATTGAATTTCTTTTTTCAGCACCCCATTGATAATTTCTAAAAATTACCATTGTTATTGCAGGCCACTCTTCTCTTGCACACGAACTCATTTCATTCATGCTTATTCCAAATGCTCCATCACCAGCAAAACCTATAACTGGAGTATCTGGGCATCCAATTTTTGCTCCAAGAATAGATGGAAATCCATATCCACATGGTCCAAATAAACCTGGTGCCAAATATTTTCTTGGTTTTTCAAATGTTGGGTAAGCGTTACCAATTGCACAATTATTTCCAATATCACTTGAAATTATAACATCTTCTGGCATCCCAGCTTGAATAGCTCTCCATGCTTGTCTTGGAGACATTCTGTCTTTATCTCTTTCTCTTGCCTCTTTATTCCAAACAGTTCCCGGATCATCATCCTCATGATCTAAACTTGTAAGAGTTTGCAACCATGCAGATTTTGTTTGATGAATTAGATTTTTTCTATCTTCTCTACCATTATCTCCAGCATTTGATGAAAGTTTTTCTAATATCTGTTGAGCTACCATTTTAGCATCACCAGAAATACCAACTGTAACTTTCTTAGTTAAACCAATACGATCAGGGTTCATATCTACTTGAATAATTGTTGCATCTTTTGGCCAGTAATCAATTCCATATCCTGGTAATGTTGAAAATGGATTTAATCTTGTTCCTAATGCTAAAACTACATCAGCTTTTGAAATTAACTCCATTGCAGCTTTAGATCCGTTGTAACCTAATGGACCAACGGCTAATGGATGGCTTCCTGGAAAGCTATCGTTATGTTGATATCCATTGCACACAGGTGCATCAAGCTTTTCTGCTAATTTTTTACAATCATCAATCGCATCACCTATAACAACTCCTGCTCCAGATAAAATTACTGGGAATTTTGCTTCTGATAATAATTTCGCAGCTCTATCAACAGCATCTTTTCCACCACCTTGTCTTTCAAATCTGACAATTGGAGGTAATTCTATATCTATCACTTGTGTCCAAAAATCTCTTGGTACATTTATTTGTGCAGGCGCTGACCCTCTAAAAGCTTTTTCTATTACTCTGTTTAAAACTTCAGCCATTCTTGATGGGTCTCTAACTTCTTCTTGATAACACACCATGTCTTTAAATAAATTCATTTGCTCTACTTCTTGAAAACCACCTTGGCCCATAGTTTTGTTTGCTGCTTGTGGTGTAACTAATAGTAACGGAGTATGATTCCAGTAAGCAGTTTTTATTGGTGTAACAAGTCCTGTAATACCTGGACCATTTTGAGCAATCACCATTGACATTTTTCCAGTTGCTCTCGTATAACCATCAGCAATCAATCCACCATTTGTTTCATGAGCAACGTCCCAAAAAGTTATTCCAGCTTCTGGGAAAAGATCAGAAATAGGCATGAATGCAGAACCAATAATACCAAACGAATGTTCGATACCATGCATTTGTAAAACTTTTACAAAAGCTTCTTCGGTTGTCATTTTAGCCATATCAAATCCTTCTTAATTCTATTTTTTAATTGTCAAAGTGCCCAATTCATATATAAATTGGATCGAATTTCAAACAAAGAAATCGTCACAATGGCTGGCACAGATATTATAATCCACGATGAAAAAGACAATGTAGGTGTTGTAGTTATTGAAAAAATTACTCCTAAACAAGACTGTGATTGCTGGATTATGGAAAATGATAAATCAGTAAAAATTCAATCGATGGATGAAATACCTTTGGGTCATAAAATTGCTATGACTGATCTTAACGAAGGAGATACAATATTAAAGTACGGGCATGATATTGGCAAAGTCGTAAAATCAATTAAAAAAGGTGAGCATGTACATGTTCACAACGTAAAAACTAAAAAGTGGTAAAATGGAAATTCCAAAAACGTTTTTAGGATATAAAAGAGAAGATGGAAGAACAGGTACAAGAAATCACGTAATAATTCTACCTGTTGATGATATTTCAAATGCTTGTGCTGAAGCTGTAGCTAATAATATTAAAGGTACGATTGCACTTCCACATTCTTATGGAAGATTACAATTTGGAGCAGACCTAGAGCTTCATTTTAGAACAATGATTGGAACAGGAAAAAATCCAAATGTAGCAGCAGTTATAGTAATTGGTATTGAGCCTAAATGGACAAAAAGAATTGTTGATGCAATTGCAACGACTGGAAAACCAGTTGAAGGTTTTAGTATAGAAGGTGTAGGAGATATAGACACTATCGCAAGAGTTTCAAAAAAAGCTCAAGAATTTTCAATTTGGGCATCTGAAAAACAAAGAGAAGAACGTCCTATAAGTGATTTATGGATATCAGTTAAATGTGGAGAGTCTGATACAACATCTGGATTAGCATCAAATCCTACAGTTGGAAATTTAATGGATAAATTAGAGCCCCTTGGCGTTCATTTATGTTTTGGTGAAACATCTGAATTAACGGGAGCTGAAACTGTTTGTGAAAAAAGAGGAAAAACTCCTGAGGCTCAAGAAAAGTTTAGAAAAACTTGGAGTTCTTATAATGATTTCATTTTAAAAGAAGCAACAGACGATCTTTCCGAAAGTCAACCAACAGCTGGAAACATAGCTGGTGGACTTACTACAATTGAAGAAAAAGCATTTGGAAACTTTCAAAAAATTGGTGGATGTAAATTTATTGATGTACTAGAGCCAGCAGAAGAACCAAGTAAAGGTCCGGGTTTATACTTTATGGATACCTCATCAGCTGCTGCTGAATGTGTTACTTTACAAGCTGCAGGAGGATTTAATCTCCACCTATTTCCAACTGGACAAGGAAATATAATTGGAAACCCAATTGAACCAGTAGTAAAACTAACTGCTAATCCTTTAACAGCTAGAACCATGAGTGAACATATTGATGTTGATGTTTCTAAAATCTTATCAAGAGAAATGAATTTAGATGAAGCGGGTGATGAATTAATTAAAGCTACGATAAGAGTTGCAAATGGAAGATTAACTTGTGCTGAAGCACTTGGTCATAGAGAATTTGTTATGACTAAATTATACAGAAGTGCCTAAGCTTTAAGCTTAGCTTCTCTTGCTTTGTTCCACTTAGAAATATAATTTCTTAAAATTGCAGCTCCAATTCCAAGAACTACTGCTAATACAACTGATGTAAGTCCGTAAAAAACTGGAAGGTCTTTAGAATAATCTAAAATAAACTGCGCAATGTTACCAAGGTTTTTAGTTCCATTTACTACAGTTTCAACAATTACATTTTCTTTAATAAAAGTGTCATAAGCAATTGCAATTCCAACTAATAATAAAAGTATTGCTAAGATTGTTTTAAATTCTGAGCTATCAACTTTTTCACCAATTTTTTGACCAAACTGAACGCCAATTATTGAGCCAAGTATAAGTACAAAAACTAAAACAAGATCAATTGTTCCATAATTAAAAGCATGAAGAACTGTTACGATTGCACTTACAAATATTGTAACAAACAATGATGTGCCAGGAATTAGTTTGGTTGGCATTCCAATAATATAAATCATTGCAGGAACCAATATAAATGCACCACCCACTCCCATAATTGCTGCAATATATCCAACAATTAAACCAATAATAATTGGAGTAAATGCACTCTCATAAACCTTTGATTTTTTAAAACGCATTCGAAAAGGTAGTCCATGTATCCAATAATGAGTGTGTAATTTTTTTCTAACAACAATTTTCTTTCTAGCCTTATCAATTTCAGATACTCCTTGAATAAGCATTAAAGTTCCAAGTATAGCTAAGATATACATGTAGGCTAAAGAGATAACGATGTTTATTTTTCCAATATCCTGAAAATAAGAAAAAGTTAAGATCCCAAGTAAAGTTCCTATAGTTCCACCAACGACAATCATCAATCCCATTTTATAATCTAATGTACCTTTTAAATAATGAGTTGTTGAACCTGAAACCGATGTTCCTAAAATGTTACTTGCTTCATTTGGCACTGCATAAGCTGGTGGAATACCTAAAAAAATTAAAAATGGTGTCATTAAAAATCCTCCGCCTACACCAAACAACCCTGAAAGAACACCAACTGCTAAACTTAAACCAAATATGAAGAGTATGTTAATCTCGACTTGAGCTATTGGAAGAAAATATTCCATACAATCTAACTATTCCTCTCATAATCTAAAGTCAATGATTATAAGAATAAATTAAATAAAATTTTGAAATGTTCCTAGGATTATAATCGCCCAAGTAAAAAATATAAAAAGATAAAGAAAAGATTTAATTATTTTAGAAAGCTGATTTGAAACTAATAAAGGGATTTTCTTAATATTTTGATTAAAAGCTTGAAGCATACCCGCGAAATACCACAAGTTTTATTAAATGCAAATAATAATTAATTAAATTTAAAAAATAGTTGCCCCGAAGACTTTGACCTCATCTCCCTCTTCTCCAAGGACAAGTCGACCTAAAAAGTCTCCTGGTATCTCTGTACTGTTTTGTTTATAGATAACAGTTACGTACAAGCCTCTTCTTAGACAGCCTATAGCCTTACACCCCTCTTTAAGGCTTGAGATCAGCTTATTGCTTGCCCATTGCTTACCAAGCTCTACTTCGTTAGCCCCGTAAAGCATTTGTGATGATAAATCTCTTGTAAAACCACCGTAATCTTTCATGTTGGAACATCTAACCATGTTATCCCAGATAGGATCAGCAATTTTAATGATTTCTTCGTCTGATTTATCGACAATACTCATCTAAAATGGTTAGGAAGCTTGCTTCTTCTCTTTATCATCAACTATATGATAAACAGGCTTTTTCTCCATTTCAAATTTTCCAGTTTCAGGATCTCTTCTAGAAACAGTTAAACAATGCCAGTTTTCATCATCAAGTTTCATATGATCGCCTCTATAATAATAGCCTGGCCAACGCGTTTCTTCTCTAAATAACGTGTGATGAGCAACACATTCTGATGTTACAGCTCTATGCTTAAGTTCCCATGCTCTCATCAATTGGTGATAATCTTCAGCTCCGACATGATCTAAGTCTTCTTGAAGTAATTGTAGCTGTTCTAAGCCTTTTTTAAGCAGATTATCGTTTGTCATGTAATTATTTGTTAATCCACCACAATATTCATCCATAATTTTTTGTAGTCTTTGTAATCCTTGTATAGGTAAAATATAGCTTGGAGAAACAGTTCCTCCAGTAATTTCATTTCTTCCCACCGTATAGTTCTCAATTGGCTTAAATATTTCTTCTTTAAGCTTCTCTAATTGTGCATCAGAAACTTCGATATCATCAGCTTTTTTATCTTGAATATATTTAACAGCAGCTTTAGACGCTAACCTTCCTTCTGTGAATGAACCAGATGAAAACTTATGAGCACTTCCACCAACTGCATCTCCTGCTCCAAATAATCCATCGATAGTCATCATTCTATTGTATCCCCAGAAATATTCATCAGGTGCTATATCTTCTGGTCCACTAACCCATGCCCCTGAACATGTAGCATGAGATCCCATTACATATGGCTCTGAAGTTGTTAATTCAGGATTTGTGTATTTTGGATCAATATTTTGAGAAGCCCATACAACCGCTTGTCCAACCGTCATTCCTAAGAAATTTTCCCATCCAACTGTTTCTAAGTGTGGGTCTTGGAATGCTTCTTTTGTAACCATGTGAATTGGTCCACCACCTGCAGCTGTTTCTTGAATGAATGCATGATTTCTTAAACAAGTTGGTGTTGGATGGTGGTCTATATATTCACCTACTAATTCTTTAGTAGCTTCATACCATTTCTTCTCATAATTTTCGCCATTGGCGTTTTGCGTATAAGTTTTTAAATGTAAGAAATATGCTCCAACTGGACCATAACCATCTTTAAATCTACAAAGTACAATTCTATTTTCCATTTGAGTCATTTTTGCCCCTGCTTGAATCGGTAATGCATAAGCAGATCCATTACTCCAAGGTGCATACCATGTTCTACCCATACCTTCACCAACTGCTCTTGGTTTAAATATGTGTGATGCTCCTCCAGCAGAAACAACTACTGTTCTAGATTTAAATACGTGAAAATTTCCAGTTCTAACATTAAAGCCAACTGCACCAGCTATTCGGTTTGGATTTTTTTCATCTTTTAAAAGATGAGTAATCATTATTCTGTTATAAATTTTATCAGCAGATTTTTTTGCAGCTTCGGCTACAATTGGTTTGTAACTTTCGCCGTGTATCATTATTTGCCACTTACCTTCTCTTTGATATCTTCCAGTTTCTTTATTTTTCATCATTGGAAGACCCCATTCATCAAACATGTGAACAGTTGAGTCTACATGACGTGCCATGTCATAACCTAAATCTTCTCTAACTAGACCCATCAAATCATTTCTTGCGTACCGTACATGATCCTCAGGCATATTCTCACCCCACTGCATTCCCATGTAACAGTTAATAGCGTAAAGACCTTGTGCAACGGCACCGCTTCTATCTATATTTGCTTTTTCAACACAGATTATTTTTAAATCTCTTCCCCAATGCCTTGCTTCAAAGGTAGCACCTGTTCCAGCCATACCTCCACCGACAACTAGTACGTCACATTCTTCGATGATAGTTTTGTGCTTAGCCATTAATAATAAACGCCTTGCTTGAATGAATTTTTGTCTAAAGTTGGTAAATCTTTTTCAGTATTTAAACCATGTGGCTCATTATATAAAATTTGTGAATTAATCTCTCCTTGATTAGGAGTATCTGCTTCAGCTAATTTTGGTATAAATTTTCCCCAAGGTTTTGTTGTTATTGGTGATACAAAATTCTTCTCTGTGCCGTTTCTAAATTTAATTCTCCAAGAAATAGTTCCTTTTTCTTCTTCTCTTCTAACTCTAACACTATGACCCATTGGAGCAAAGTCAGCATATCCTCTTACATCAATTGCATGATTAGGACATGCCTTTACGCATGAATAGCATTCCCAACAAAAATTTGGTTCTATATTTTTTGCTCTTCTAATAGTTTCGTCTATGTGCATGATATCTGATGGACATATATCTACGCAATGACCGCAACCATCACATCTTGTCATGTATACAAAAGTTGACATATCTACTTATTACCTTTCTTTAAAATTTTATCAATCATATTAATAGTGCTTTGGTGCCTCACGTTTAATTCCAAGTCCAAATTGCTCCGGAGCATCTGCAGGTGGAGGTAAATTATCTCTAGATCCATCTGCTTCTGCTAAATTTTTTTGGATTGCAGCACCTGGTTTGTAAAACATATGTGCAAATTTAGACCAGTAAACTCCTCCAAATAAGACTATATTAGCTACAGCAAACAAAATTAAAAATAAAATACTTAAACCAGTAGATCCTGAATATTGGAAATACGACCAAGCTAAACCAAACGTAGAAGATAATACTAAAGCTAAAACAAATAAATCTGCTTTTATGATTCTAAAAACCGAGTGAGCTTCAGCAGATACATCTACTCTTAAAAAAAACCAAAACCAATAAGCTCCAAGGCAAGTTAAAATTGCACCAGCATGCCAAATGATTGGCCATATAGATGGGGTTACAGCATTAGGAGAAGAATATCCAAATATCATAACACCTGACCCGATCCAAAATAATATTGTTCCATACATTCCTAATACATGTGCAAACCTTCTTTTACCCAATCCTAATTCAGATGTAGTTCCAATATCATGCACTACTGTTTTAGAAATTATCGCTGTTTTCTCTCCAAGACTTAATTCTCTACTTGCTGCTTTTTTTGCTTTTTTAGCATTATTAAAAAAATATTTTACATTCTTCTTATGAATAATATCCATCAGTGTTCCAATCACCACTAATGCCAACATCAATAAAACAAATGCTTGCAAAGCAATTGAGGGGACTGTTGAAGAAAGGACAGCAAATGGATTTGTTGTGAACATATTATTATCTCCGCTAAATATAATACTAAACTAAGCTCATAATCTATAAAAAATATTAGTTCAACTGACTAATAATCTCATCTGAAGAAAAAAATGTTAATAAAGTTTACTTTTTCCTTACATAATGCTGTTTAGCAGAAATTACAGCTCGAACACCGCCTTGTGGATTTTTAACATCATTTTTTCGTCTTGGAATCAGATGAATGTGACAATGATTAATAGATTGTCCAGCAACCTTGCCCGAATTGGTACCAATATTAAAACCTTTTACAGATTTATCGTTCATTTCAATTTTTTTTTTTAGTTTCTTTATTAATTTATTGCAGGCTAAGATTTCTTTTGAGGTTAGATCAAAATAATTTTTAACACACCGCTTTGGTATTATAAGTGAATGAAATTTTGATACAGGGTAAGTGTCAGTAGTTGCATAAGCTAGTTCGTTTTCAAAAAGATATTCCTTTTTCTTTGTAAAACAGAATATGCAAGGGTTATTAGGATTTCTCATAAATAATTACTCAATTTTTTTTGTTTTAGTATTTTAGTTTGATATTTGCTTACAAAAGTTTCATAGGATTTATATTTTTTTCTATTCCAGTTTTTCTCTTTTATAGATGAAACAGTAGAAACTCCCTTTCCAGATCCGATTAGAAGAATCTCCTCGTATTGATTTAATTTATTTATATTAATATTGGTTTTTTTTATCTTAAATTGCTTTTCAAAAAACTTTAGATTAACTCCTCGATAAAATTTTCTTATAGGTGAATAGTATTTATTATCTTTAATGAAAATAATATTTGAAGTTCCTGTTTCTAGAATTTTTCCATTTGAGCAAAGAGCAATATCAGATTTTGTGTTATCCATTTTAGATAAATTTTTTAAAATAAATTTATACTTTAGATTTTTATGCTCAGGCTTAATTCTATTGTAATTGACTAACTTTAACTGAAGATTTTTTTTTATTTTTAATTTATCTCTCAAAGAAATAGAAATTAAACTTTTGGTTACTGCAATTCGCAATAAATGATTATAATTTTTTTGTTTATTTAAATTAGATTTAATTATTTTAAATATATTTCTTTTTAAATTTTGATCATAAATTTTATAATTTTTAGTAGACTTAATAAGATTTGTTATGTGTTCTTTAAAAAATAAAATCTTTTGAGGCTTTCCATAGATCCACATAGTTGTGAAAACCCCATGGGCATTCCATAGATCTTTAAATTCTTTTTCTTTAAGATCTTTTCGACTGTAAGATTTTTTTAATAAGAATTTTACCATTTGTTGTTAAAAAAGACTCTGGATGAAATTGAAAACCATATACATCATCTATTTTGTTTTCAAAAGCCATAGCAATATTAGTTTTAGCGCATCTCATGGTAATATCAAAATTTTCTTTGATAAATGGCTCTTGAAGCTTAAGTGAATGATATCTTCCGACTTTGAATTTAGAATTCTTTCTAAAGATGGATTTATTCGAAACAACTTTTACTTCAGATTGATAACCATGGAATATTCTCCTTTGTTGAATAATTTTGGCATTTTCACAATATAATATTTGCTGATACCCTAAGCAAATTCCTATGATTTTTTTTCTTCCTTTAAATTTATTATAAATTTTTGAAGTATTTGGATAATCTTTTGGTGAACCGGGTCCAGGAGATAATACAATTGTATTAGATTTATTTAATAAAGTGTTATTTATTTCAAAATAATTTGAACAATAAACTTTATCAAACTGAGAGAATTGATGAACTACATTCCATGTGAATGAATCCTGGTGATCTATTATATAAATCATTTAAATAATTCTAGTAATGACTTTGCTTTTATAAAGTTTTCATTAAATTCTTTTTTTGCCGCACTATCTAATACAACTCCAGACGCTGCAGATATTTCTGATGTATTTTTATAATTTAATATAGATCTTATTATTATGTTAAATCTCATATCTTTATTAAATTTTATATAGCCAAAACTACCTGTAAAAATATTTCTATTATCTTTTTCTTGTTGATTTAATAATTCCAAAGTTCGTACTTTAGGACAGCCTATAACTGACCCCCCAGGCATCATAGATTTGATAATATTTTTTATAGTCATACCTTTTAATAGGCTTCCAGATATAGTTGTAACATAATGAAATAAGTGCCTGTATTCCTCAACATACTTTTCTTTATCAATTTTTACTGTTCCTGGAATACAAACTCTGGATAAATCACTTCTTTCCATATCAACAATCATATTATGTTCTTTAGTCTCTTTAATGTTATTTCTAAAAAACTTTAAGGCACTGGATCTGTTTGTTTTTTTACTTTTTCTTAATGTGCCAGCAATAGGCTTGGTAATAATTTTATTTCCTTTTTTTAATAATAGAGTTTCAGGTGAGCAGCTTACAATAGAATAGTTTTTATCTCTTATCATAAAAGATTCTGGTGAAGCATTTGACTTCATTAATCTCCAGAAAAAATTAATTGGATTTATTGAAGATTTATTGCGATATTTTGTACAAACTTTTATTTGATATGTTTCTCCTTGTCTTATTTTTTTTGAAAAGATATCAAATATTTTTTTGTATTTTTGATATTTAATATTTAATTTAAAGGGTGATAAAATTTTAGTTGGTTTAAAATAATTATTAAATTCGTACTTTTTTTTATTTGAAAATATTGAAATATTATCTCTAATTTTAATAATTGTTTCTGGTTTGTAAAAAACTCCTTTATAAAAACCATTTTTAGACTGTTTACTTATTTTAATACCAAGTAAATAATTTAAAATTTCATATCCAAAAAAACCAACATATTGATCAGTTTCTTTTTTATATTTCATTCTTTCAAAAGAGTTTAAAAATTTATGTATATTTTTTTTTGATAAATTAATTTTTTTTGAAAAATCTGTATAAATGTCATAACCATTATCGACCTTATAGATTATCAATGGCTTATCCGACTGATAAAGTTTTTCTAAATACGGGTTAAATTTAAGTTTATGCGATTTGCGGTCTTTCAATTGGCTTCTCTTTTATAGGTAAATGTATCAAACCAGCAAAAATAGATAATGCGATAGATATGTACCAAGCAAAATCAAAATTGCCGTTAAGTTCGTAGAAAACTCCACTCAAATAAGCTCCTAAAAAAGATCCAATTTGATGACTTACAAAAACAATTCCATATAATAATCCGATATACTTAGTTCCAAATACCTTGCCTATTATTCCATTTGTTGGTGGAACTGTTGATAGCCACAACATTCCAAATGTTATTCCAAAGATTACTGAATTAAAAACACTTGGTGGTAGAAATATGAAATAGATAATTGATACTCCTCTTAGTAGATAAATTGCACTTAATAAAATTTTTTGACTGTATCTAGTTGCAAGATATCCACTTGTAATTGTTCCAACCATATTAAAAAGTCCAATTAAAGCCAATACCATAGCTGCAGACCAATCTGGTAATCCTTTATCAATCATGTAAGTGGGTATATGAGTTGCGACCAAAGCAATGTGCCAACCACATACAAAGAAACCTAATGTAAGATAGATATAACTTTTATTTGAAAAAGCCTCTTTTAATGCTTCTCTAGCTGTTTGATTGTTATTTTGATTTGTGCCAACAGGTATTTTTGGTGTTGAAACAAATAATGCAACAATTAATCCTAAACCTAAAAAGAAACAGAAAAATAACATTGTATTTTCCCATCCATGTTCAACAAGTGAGTATCTAGTAATTAGTGGTGATATAAAATATCCAAAAGATCCTGCTGATGTTACAATGCCTGTTGCTATTGTTCTGCTTGATACTGGAAAATGTTTTGCAACAACTGAAACAGGTATACTGATAGCTGTTGATCCCAGTCCAACACCAACTAATATTCCAATTGTTATAGTAAAATAATAACCAGTATTAAAACCTGAATAAAACAATAAAATTGCTAACAAATAAAAAACAAAACCAATAAAGATTGCAATATTGCCACCATACTTATCCGTAATAATTCCAAACATAGGACTGAAAACACCCCACAATAAGAGCTGTAATCCCATTGTAAAGCCGAACTGTGTTATGGTGATATCTAAATCAGTTGCAAAATCAAAATAAAACATTCCAAAAGTTTGTCTTATTCCTAATGCAATAATAACAACAGCAGATGCAGCTATTACAGTAACTAATGCTTTTTTTGTTGGAAAAAATTTGGTGTCATTCATCTTACAGATTTAATAGCCTGTTTAATATCAGTAATCAAATCATTTGGGTCTTCTAAACCAATATGCAATCTTATAATATGTTCGTTATTACTCAGCTTTGTGTAGCTCCTATTACCCAGTGCCAATTTGTCTTGATATAAAGCAAGACTTTCAAATCCTCCCCAACTGTAACCATGGGCAAATAATTTTAGTTTATTTAAAAATTTTATTACAGAGTTTTTATTTTTAGAAATAATTTTTACACCCATTAACCCAGATGATCCTGAATAATACTTTTTCCACATTTTGTATTGTTTAATATTTTTTTTAATTGGGTAAAAAACCTCTTTAACTTTTTTTTGTTTGCTCAAAAAATTAGCTACCTTGATGGTGTTTTCTTGATGTTTGTCTAACCTAATATCCAACGTTCTTAGTCCTCTCATAATTAAATAGGCATCATCAGGACTTAGTCTTAAACCAACTGCTTTTTGACTTAATTCCACTTGTTTAAAAAGTCTTTTTTTTATAGCTAAACTGCCACCCATAACATCTGAATGACCAGAATAATATTTTGTTGCTGAAACTATAGACATATCAAAGCCTAAGTCTAAAGGTTTAATTAAATACGGTGTTCCCCAGGTGTTATCAATAGCTGTATAAATATTCTTATTCTTAGCAAAAGATAATATTTTTTTTAAATCTTGAAATTCAAATGTATTACTTCCTGGGTTTTCAACAAAAATAAGTTTAGTCTTATTTGTAATTTTTTTTTTTAAGTCATCTAAGTTTTTTGGATCATAAAAAACTGCTTTAATATTGAATTTTTTTAAATAGTCTTCGGTTAAAAATCTTGTGGGAGAGTAAACTGAGTCCGTAATAATGATTTCATCACCAGGTCTTACAACACTAATCACTCCAAGAAAAACTGCACCAAATCCTGTTGGAGTTAAATACACTTGATAAGCATTTTCAATTTTTCTTAATAGTTCTTGTAGTGCAAAAGTTGTTGATGTTCCTTTTCTACCATAATCAAAATTTTTGCTTAAGGGATTTTTTTTATAATTACTTTGTGTTTTCTTTATATCTTGAAGAGTTTTAAATATTATTGTTGAAGCTCTTACTACTGGCGGATTAACTGACTGATTTTGATAATCTTTTCCTACTTGTTTTAAAAAAGTTTTATCTGAATTACCCATAAAAAAATTGATTAGTTATATTGACAATGCTATATCCCTCAAATAAGTCAATAAAATTGTAAAACTAAGGAGATTATGGGATACCCTAAAAAGCATAGAGGCCGAAGAAAAATGGGCTCTAAAAAAAGAAGAGCAAGAAAAAAGAATAAGAAAAAGTAAAATTAATTATTCTTTAATCCAACCACCACCAAGAACTTTGTGACCATATTGGTCTTTTTTATAAAAGACACATGCTTGTCCAGGTGAAATACCATCTTCAGAATTATCTAAATTTACCTCAGCATCATTCTCGTTTATAAAATTTACATTGGCGCTTAATAACTTTCCTGTAGACCTAACTTTGACTAATATATTTTCGTTTAATTCGTTTTTATCGGATAATAAATTAATATTTTTTAAATTAATTTTCTTTTTTCCCAGATGTTCTCTTCCTCCAACAATTATTTCATTATTTTCTGCATCAATTTTAATTACATATAATGCTTCTTTGTCAGCTACTTTAATTCCTTTTCTTTGACCAATAGTAAAATTTATAATTCCATCATGAACACCTATTACTTCACCATTTAGATTTTTAATGTTACCTTTTTTTAAAGAGTCTGGCTTAAACTTTTTTATTACTGATGAATAGTCTCCGTTAGGAACAAAACATATATCTTGACTATCTGGCTTATCTGCAACATTTAAATTTAGTTTTTTTGCAATTTCTCTAGTTTCATTTTTCAACATTCCACCTAATGGAAATCGTAAATAATTTAATTGCTCTCTTGTAGTATTAAATAGAAAATAACTTTGATCTCTATTTTCATCTACTGCTCTATACATATTATTTTTTTCATTTATTGTTATATTTTTTACATAATGACCTGTAATCAAAGCATCGGCATTTAAATCTTTAGCAACTTTATACAAATCTTTAAATTTGACAGTTTGATTACACTGTACGCATGGTATTGGAGTTTCTCCTTTTAAGTAACTTTCTACAAAATTATCAATAACACCTTGCTTAAATTTATCTTGGTAATAAAGAATTTTATGATCAATATCTAATTTATGAGCAACTCTTTTAGCATCTATAACATCTTGGCCTGAGCAACATACTTTTGATTTAACAACTTCTTTACTATCGTTGTATAGTTTTAACGTTATGCCAGTAACATTATATCCTTGCATTTTCATCAAACCTGCAACTGTAGATGAGTCTACACCACCAGACATAGCTACAATTACTTTTGTATCAGACGGTTTCTTGTTTAATCCAATTGAGTTTAACTCTAAATTCATGTGGTGGTATTTATACTCATTTCCATTATAAGTAAAATCAAATGATTTTAGATTTTGAACCAGGTGATAAGGTTATAAATCCTAATAATAAAGATTGGGGAATAGGACAAGTTCAATCTATTATTAAGGAAAAAGTAACTGTGAATTTCGAAAATGTGGGAAAAAAAGTTATCAATGCTAAAAATATAGAATTAGAAAAGTTAGAATAAATGAAACAAATCGAAGTAAAGGCAGCTATTGAAAATCTCATTGACACTTTTTTATACGCAGGAAAAGTTTCAATAGAATTAAGAAAAAAAGGCTTAATAAAAAAAATTAAGGAAGATAACACACCTGTTAGCAATGGTGATCTCGAAGTCAATAGAATTTTAACTGAAAAAATAAATGATTTAACTCCTCAAATACCTATTGTGTCAGAAGAAACTAGTCATAATAAATCCAAGAAAGATTTAAAAAATTTTTGGCTAATAGATCCAATTGATGGAACTTATGATTACATTAATGATCTTGATGAATTTACTTTAAACGCTGGTTTAATAGTTAATAATCGAGCAGTAGCAGGTATAATATATGCACCTGCTAAAAACAGATTATTTTATTCTTATGACAAAGGTTGCTCATTTGAAATAATTAATAATAAAAGTGTAAAATTAGACTGTTCAAAAATTTCAAATAATAAACTCAAATTTGTATCATATTCAAATAAACTAAAACCTGAAATTAACATAATTTATAAATCAATGAATGTTAGCGAATTTAAAAGGATGAAAAGTTCTTTAAAATTTTGTGTAATAGCTTCAAATGAATACGATGGTTATGTTGCAGAGCCTAGAGCATGTGAATGGGATATAGCAGCTGGGCATGCTATTCTTGAAAATGCAGGGGGTATAGTTACAGATTTTGAGGGAAATGAAATACTTTACGGAAAAGAAAATTTTAAAAATCCTAGTATAATTTTGAAAAGAAATAAAAATATTTAATGAGTGAACAATTAAGAATAATATTAATTATAATAGTTTCTGTATCAATTTTTGGATTAATAGTATTTGTGATGGTAAAAAACTATATCAAAAACAAAATTCAGTATTATTTAGAAGAAAAGAATAAAAAGTCTAAAGAAGATTTATAATTTTCAAATATTCCTCTTTATCTAGTTCCATTACTCTTCTGGAAACTTCAAAATCAAATCCAGATCTTGCTAATATACCAATATCTTTTTTATAGAATAAAGGTCTATTATCTTCAGTTCTTGAAGGACCAATTCTTTTTTTTTTACAAACTTTTATGGCTGAAAAAAAATCTTGATCTTCATTATTTTCATTAATTTGTTCAATTGTATTTTTTATGTATTTTTCTCCAACTCCTTTGCTTATTAAATAATTTCTAATCTTATTTATTGATGAACCTCTTTGGATTAGACTTTTCGCTTTTGTTTCTGAATAAAATTTATCATTTATAAATTTAGATTTTTCTAAATCTTCAGCTACAATCTCGATTAGATCTGAAATATTGCTTCTTTTAACATTATCAACTTTAGATCTTAAATATTTCTTTAAAAGATATGTTTTTAGCTGTTGTTTTGATGGTGCAAATTTTTCTACATAATTAAGTGCAAAGTTGCGCATTTCATCAATTGTCGCTTCTAAGTTTTTTTTTTTATTTTTTATAGGAATCATTATTGCATTTAATATAATATAACCTTGATGATTGAACAAATATCTGCATTTTTTACATTAGAAATGATCTATATGTGGCTGAATATAGGTGTAATACCTTTTTGGTTAATGCTTATTTTTTTTCCACAAACTAAAGTTTGTGGTTTATTTGTTACATCAATAATTCCAACATTTATTTTGGCAAGTGTTTATGTTTATCTATTATATATATTCTTTTTTGCAGGATATGATTTTGATAAAAACTTTATTTTATATTTAAGCTTTTATGATCTTGCTGAGCTTTTTGAGAATAATGAGTTTTTAATTTTATTTTGGACGCACTTCTTAGCTATAAATTTGTTTTGTGGATCTTGGATTGTTAGAGATAGCCAGAGGTTTTACATGTCAAAAATTCTAGTCTTTTTTCCTTTAATAATCACATATTTTATTGGTCCTTTAGGATTATTTATATACTGGGTGATAAGAATTTTTTTCGCAAAGAGAATAAGTTTATTTGATTAATTTTTATTTCTCTACTTTAAAGCCACTGCTCTTCATTTGAGAAAAGCCACCATCTATATGCGAAATTTTTTCAAACCCCATATCTTTCAATGATTTTGTAGCTAGTGCAGATCTTAGTCCACCTGCACAAAATAAAACCATTTCTTTGTTCATATCTATCTTGCCTTCTTTAAAATATGGACTATCTGGATCCATCCAAAACTCTAACATTCCTCTAGGAATGTGATGAGAATTTTCTATTCTTCCCATTTTCTCAAGTTCTCGAATATCTCTTATATCAATTAAATTGCATTTATCACTGTTTACCATCTCTAATGCTTCCGCTGGGGAAAGTGTCTTGATTTCTGTCAAAGCTTCTGCGACCAATGTTTGTGCTGATTTAATGCTCATAAAGGTTTAATACATCATTATAAATTTTAATCTACGAAAAAATATGCCAAATAAAGCTCCTAATTTCAAAATTCCATCAACCAATTCAAAACTTTTAGAGTTAAAGAAAATCAAAAGTAAATATAAAGTTTTATATTTCTATCCAAAAGATAATACACCAGGCTGCACAGTTGAGACAAAAGACTTCAATTCTCTACTTTCACAATTTAAAAAATTAGACTGTGAAGTTATTGGTATTTCTAAAGATAGTATGGAAAGTCATGAAAAATTTAGAGATAAATTTAAAATTAAGTTTGATTTGGTAGCAGACGTAAAAAAAGAAGCAATTAAAGCATACAAAGTTTGGGGTAAAAAAAAATTCATGGGTAGAGAATTTATGGGATTAATAAGAAGTACATTTTTATTAAAAGATGACAAAATTATTAAAGAGTGGCGTTCAGTAAAAGTTAAAGACCACGCAAAAGAAGTGTTAGAATTTTTAAAAACAGTTTAATAAAAAAAGGCCCCATTTACGGGGCCTTTTTAGTTTAACTTAAGGGAGGGAGTTAAATTTAGTCTCTTATAGCGTAAGCTATTACACCAGTTTCAGTTACGTCTGTACCTTTCAGTTCAGCCTCTTTACTTAATCTGATACCCATAGTGTTTTTCATAATTGCCCATACAATGTATGATACTACAAAAACAAATGCGTTGATCGAGATTACACCGATTAACTGTGCGCTAAAATTTGCGTCAGAGTTTGTTAATGGAACAGCTAATGTTCCCCAAACTCCAGCAAATAAGTGAGCTGGTATTGCACCAACAACATCATCAATCTTAAATGAGAATAATATTTTTGTTCCAAACACCACTATCAATCCACCGATTGCACCGATGAATATTGCTGCTATAGGTGCTGGCGCTAATGGTTCAGCTGTTATTGCAACTAATCCACCAATCGCACCGTTAAGCATTTGAACTACATCAGTTTTACCATACATTAATCTAGTAATTACTGCTGCTGCTAAAACACCACCACACGCTGCTAAGTTTGTATTAATAAATATATTAGATACTGCTACTGCATCATCGAAAGTTCCCATAGCAAGCTGTGAACCACCGTTGAAACCGAACCAACCTAACCACAAAATAAATACTCCAACTGTTACCAAAGGTATAGAAGAAGCAGCAAATGGTCTCATTGGCTTAGCTGCACCTGATTTATCAAATCTTCCTGTTCTTGCACCTAACAACATAGCACCTGCTAAAGCTGCAGCACCACCAGTTGAGTGTACAAGAGTTGAACCAGCAAAATCAGAGAAACCTAAAGCGGCTAACCAGCCACCACCCCACTGCCATCCCATGACAATTGGATAAATGATTCCTGATAAAATTGCTGCAAATAAGAAGAAAGGCCATAATTTAATTCTTTCTGCTAACGTACCAGATACAATTGATACTGTTGTTGCACAGAATACCATTTGGAAATACCAATCCGAACCATCTGCATATCCTGTATCAACAGCACTTGCATCAGACCACGGAGTGAATGTTCCTATATAGCCACCTTCTGGAATTCCATATGCTAGATTATAACCAACCATCCAGAACATAATTCCAGCGATAGAAAATAATCCTATATTTTTTGCACAAATTACAGATACACTTTTTGAAGTTACCATTCCTGATTCTAGCATCGCAAATCCGCAAGCCATAAACATGACAAGAAAACCACAAACTAAAAATAGAAATGTATTAAAAATAAAACCAACTTCTGCAGAGACTGTAGATTCGGCATAACCTACACTTGTCATATTCAGTAAGAAAAACAAACTTACTAAAGGACCGACAAGTTTTTTTAAATGTTTAGTCATTTAACCTCCATTGTTAAAAAGAGGTTCTTATAATTTTAAAATAAATAAAAACTAATGATTGTTGTTAAAAATAGATATGCAGTTTTTGCATGTAGAAACAGCCTTTATTAAGAATTTTAGCTTTCCTAATAAAGGCTGTTAAATAAGATTTACTTGTTAAAAACTTCTTTAAGTGCTTTAGCAGGCAAAAACTTTACCTTTTGAGAAGCAGCGATTTGGATTTGCTCTCCAGTTCTTGGATTACGTCCAATTCGGGCTTTTCTTTTAGCCACTTTATATGTACCAAAACCTGCAATCTTTACAGAATCATCGTTTTTCAACGCATCTAGTATAGTATTCGTAATAGTATCAAAAGTACGCTCTGCATCAGCTTTACTTTGATTTAACGAACCAGCTAGCTTTGCTACTAATTGTTTTTTGTTCATTTTAGCTCCGGTTTTAAAGGTTTATGAAACTATACTTAACAAAATCATTGATAATTCAAGCTTTTTTTTAGTATATATTTATTATTGAACAACAATATGTAGTGGTTAAAAAAGTCAGTAATTACAACGTTTTTTTAGCTATTAAAAAAGCCTTAAAATAAGCCTAAATCTTTAAGGTCGTTAAATGTGGCGAAAAACATCAAAGATAGCAACAAAAACATTCCGATTCGAAAAAAACCTTCCTGTGTTTTTTGACTTAAAGGACGACCTAAAACTTTTTCAAATGCGTAAAACATGAGATGTCCTCCGTCTAATAAAGGTATTGGAAATAAGTTAATTAATCCTAAACTTATTGAGATATAAGCCATCATACTGACAAAGGGTATAATTCCAAATTCTGCTACTTGGCCAGAAATTTTAGCAATTCTAATTGGACCACCCAATTGAGAACTGTCCCCTGCTCCTGTAAACATTGATCCAAGATATTTAAGTGATGAAGTTGTTACAAAATAAACTTCATTAAATGATTGAAGTAAAGCTTGTGCAGGTCCAAGTTTTTTGTGTGTTATTTGATTGTTATAAGGACTAAGTTTAATGCCTACCATCCTTTTCTTTAATTTGTTTCCTAATTCATCAACGCTATCAACAAAATTTGGCTTTACTTTTAATATTATCTCCTGGTCATATCTTGAAACTTTAAAATCGATAAATTCTGATGTTGACATTGCTATTAATTTAGAAACATCAAGAATACTCTCTACTTTTGTATTATCTATTTCAATAATAACATCATTTTTTTGCATACCGGCAACTTCTGCTGGACTATCTTTTAATACTTCATCAATTACAGCTGGTGTAAAATCTTTACCTGCAAACATGTATATGAAAGTAAAAATGACTAAAGCTAAAATAAAATTAGCCAATGGTCCTCCAGCAACAATTAAGGCTCTTTGGTAAAGAGGTTTTGTTACAAACAATTTGTGTTGGTCTTCTTTGCTATATTTTTTTAGTAGTTCCTCTTGATCTGCTTGTGAAAATACATTCCTATCTCCGAAAAATTTTACATAACCGCCTAGTGGTATCCAACAAACTTTCCATCTTGTCCCTGATTTATCGTTCCATCCAAATAATTCTCGACCAAAACCTATCGAAAAATCTGTTACACCAACACCATATCTTTTTGCAAAATAATAATGTCCATATTCATGAATGAAAACAACAACAACGATTAATACAATAAATGGTAATATAAAATTGAGCATTTATTAAATTATACAATAATTAGGTTTTTAATAAACATCAATTATTTCAATTTCCATGCAATTATTGGTGATAAAGTTGCCGCAATAAATGAACAAAATAAAAGAGATTGAGAAACATACGATGGTGCTAAATTAATTGGCAAAATTACGCCAAATAGTATTGATTTAGAAAAATCTGGACTTGGAAAAAATAATAGCCCTGCAA
Organism: uncultured Pelagibacteraceae bacterium; assembly: GCA_902617415.1. Classification (GTDB taxonomy): domain Bacteria; phylum Pseudomonadota; class Alphaproteobacteria; order Pelagibacterales; family Pelagibacteraceae; genus Pelagibacter. The sequence goes on from CACMWQ010000002.1 coordinate 234,172, forward strand.
TTAATCCTATTAATATAGAAACATATGCATTTTTTTCATCATAAGATTTAGAATAAAAAGTATAAAAAACACTTAGAACAGCCGCACAACAAAATAAATCTGCAATTAAAAATAAATAAAGAATACTAAATCCTTTTGATGCAACAAAAAAAGCTATGACCGAAAGAAAAATAACAAATTGTTTTGAAATATTTAAATGATTATTTTTTAAATTTAATACTTTATCTACATCTACTATTACCAAACTTGAAATAGCATTTATTAAAGTATCAATACTGCTTATTGTTAAAGAGATAGCTAAAATTATTACAATGACTGAAAATATTATTAAATTTTCTTTTAACAAAATTGAGAAAAAAGCAAGATCAGGTATCACATTAGCGTCTTGAGAGACAGCTACTAAACCACTAAATCCCATAAAAAAGACTATTGGTATTATTATTAAAAACGAAAATATTAAACTTTTTTTTAAAACTTCGTAATTTTTTGCAGCATAAACTCTCTGCCAATTACCTTGATGAAAAAGATTAGTTGCAGCAACAGCTATAAAGAAAGTTAAACCGGCAGTATAATTTGGAAGATAACTAAAACTTAACAAATGCGGATTATTATTTTTAATAATTTCAAAGTTAAATTCGTTTGTTTCAATTGAGGTAATAAAAATTAAACTGATTATTAAAAGTGCTGTAAATACAAAAAATTGAATGTTATCTGTGATTAAAGATGCTCTTAACCCACCATATAATGTGTAAAGTAACGAACATGATATTACAATTAAAGAGGTAATCCACAATTCAGTACCAGATATGTAATTAATTAAAAAAGCTACAGCAGTAACTTCAGCAATTAAGAAGATTGTCATATAAAAAATGGAAAAAACTAAAATAAGTTTATAAAGATTTGGTCCAAATCTTAATCTTATTATTTCAATAATACTTTTGCCTTGTGGATAACTAGTTCTAAATTTTTTACCAAGATAAATTAAAATAAAAAGCGGAAATGCAGTTCCTAGTGAATAACCAATCACTGCACCAATTCCTCCCCATGTTGCTGCTGATGCGGGTCCAAATAAAATCCATGCACCAAGTGCTGAAGCAACAAGACTTGTTGTTAAAGATAAAGATCCAATCGAACGGTTTGCAACTAAATAATTATTAAGTCCTTGAAATTTTTTTGAAAAATAAATTCCAACAAAAACAAATATTAAAGATATTAAAGTAATTAATATTATTGCTGATGATTGATTGATTATATTTAAATTATTCATTTTCCCTTTCTGAATTACCGGACAGGTTCTAAGGGTATTTCTCAGCCTTCTGGCACCCCATTTGCAACTTATTTCAAAGATTAAATGAAATCAATTATTAACTTAGCGCTACTAACAAGAATTAAAGCGTAAATGATATTATAAAATAAATTTTCCTCAATTATTTTAAGTAATTTGTAACCTATAAAAATTCCAATAAGCGCTAGGGGAAAGAGAGTAACTGATTGATATAAAGTATCAAAATTCATCATAGATAAATAAACATACAGAGGAAGCTTAATTAGATTAACACAACTAAAAAAAATAATTCTTGTGCCAACATAAATTTCTTTTTTCATTCTTAGTGGAAGCAAATAAAGACTTGTTGGGGTTCCTCCCGCATGAACACAAAAACTTGAAAAACCAGCAATGGATGAACAAATAGCCCCTTTAAAAAAGTTTTTTTTTGCCGGTATAGTTTTTTCTTTTTTAAATAGAAAATAATGACCAGAAAATAAAAAACCCATTATTCCAACAATTAACTTAAGCAAATCCTCAGAAAAATAAGTAAATGTAAATGAGCCAATTATTATTCCAATAGCTGCAAATGGAACTATTAATTTAAGTGTCCCAAAATCAAACTCTCTTCTAAATCTATAAACTGCAATAATGTCTGAAAAAATTAATATTGGTAAAATAATTGCAAGTGCTTGATTTAATGGCATTACTACTGTCATTAATGGAACTGAAATTAATGATATTGATCCACCTAAACCTGATTTAGCAATTCCATATAATACGATAGCTGGAACAACGCTAACAAAGAATAATAAATTTATCTCCATTATAAATTAGAAATATAGTAATAAAGATAAAACCACTAATATTAAAACTAATATGATGACAGCTATGTAATTGAGTTTAATTTTAAATTTGCTTAATAAAAATTCATTAATTTTTTCCCAGAAAATAATAATTAAAATTAATAGTACTGCTGGAAGAATAAATTTAATCATAAATCTATTTACATCAAAAAATACATCAATCCAAATATAACAAGTATAATTATTATCCAAATTGAAAAATTAGATATCAATTGTTTAATATTTGAGTTTGATCTGAGAAAATTAGGTAGAACTAATATTAAGACTAATATTAAAAATATTGCAGGAATTATCTGGTCAACAGTCAAATTAATTTTTTATATTATAACCTTTTTTAAGTATAATTGAGACAAGAGTTACACATACAATTAAAAATATAAACATTGTAGAAATACTTATCCAAATATCAAAATCAGAAACTCCATAAAATGCAAACCTCAGCCCATTAATTAAATATACAACAGGATTAAAATAAGTGACTGTTTGCCAGAAACTTGGGAGCATATCTAGCGAATACAAACTTCCACCTAAGAATACCATTGGTGTTATGACAATTGTTGGTATTATAGACATTTGCTCGAAATTTTTACTAAGAAGTCCAATTAAAAACCCAAACAAAGCAAAAGTAAAAGCAACTAGAATTAATAAGAAAATCATTAGTAAAGGAAACTTTACATTTACTTCTGCAAAGAAAAGTGAAGTGCAGAAAATTACTGCAGCAACAATTAAGGTTTTAGTTGCACCTGCTCCAACATAAGCAATTACAATTTCTACAGTAGAAATTGGAGCTGCTAAAATTTCATAAATTGTTCCATTAAATTTAGGAAAAAAAATTCCAAAAGAAGTGTTACTGATAGATTGCGTTAATAATGTTAACATCAATAATCCTGGAACTATATAAGAGCCATAACTAATGCCATCAATTTTTTGTACATAATCCCCGATTACCGAGCCGAATACTATAAAGTATAATGAAGTAGATAAAACTGGAGAAAGAAGAGATTGTATTAATGTCCTTCTAAATCTGTCCATCTCATGAAAATAAATTGCTCTTAATGCGTAAAAATTAATCCTCATTATTTTCCTTTACCAATGTCACAAAAATCTTTTCAAGATTATTTTGCTCTGTTTTTAAATCTCTCATCCTCAAACCTGCATTTTTTAAATCTTGAAGCATCTTTGTAATGCCTGTTCTTTCAGCATGTAAGTTATAGTTGTAAATTAATGAATAATTATCATTAGAGATTGATAGATTATATTCATCAAGTTCTGAAGGAATTTTTTCGACTTTATCCTGCAACTCAATAGTTAATTTTTTATGACCCATTTTTTTTAATAAATCTATTTTATTATCAACAACAATAATTTCTCCTTGATTAATTACAGCAACTCGGTCTGCGATTGCCTCTGCTTCTTCAATATAGTGTGTTGTTAAAATTATGGTTACTCCAGTTTTTCTTAATCCCTCTACAACTTTCCACATATCTTTTCTCAATTCTACATCTACGCCTGCCGTTGGTTCATCAAGAAATAATATCGAAGGTTCATGAGATAATGCTTTTGCTATCATTACACGTCTTTTCATTCCTCCTGAAAGTTGATTTAACCTTAAATCTTTTTTATCCCATAAACTAAAATCTTTTAGAACTTTTTCTATATGTTGGGGGTTTGGCTTTTTTCCATATAAGCCTCTTGAATATGAAACATTGTTAAAAACCGTTTCAAATTGTTCTAGTGAAATTTCTTGGGGGACCAGTCCTATTCTTGATCTTGTTTCTCTATAATCTTTTATAATATCAAAACCATCTACTGTAATTACTCCAGAAGTTGGTTTAACTATACCACATACAATACTTATCAGTGTAGTTTTGCCAGCTCCATTTGGTCCAAGCATAGCAATAATTTCTCCTTGCTTTATATTTAGATTAACAGTTTTTAAAGCGTTAAATCCATTGTCGTATACCTTTGAAAGGCCATCAATTGTTATTAAATCTTTAGTCATTATCTGAGGTCTTAATTTGATATAGAGATGTTTTTAGTGACAAGCAATATTATATTTTTTTAATCTCCAGTAATTGTAAGGCCATGGAGTTAAAAATCCAACTAAAAGCATTATTGGTACTACCCACCAATTTAAAATAGCTCCACCTGTTAAAATTACATCTGTGAGGTTCATGGCTATTTCCATACTGACCATTGATATAAAGCTCATACCAAGTGCAGTCTTTAATGCTTTGGAAAAATCAAGTTTTTGTCTTAGTAAAATTATAGTTTCTAAAATAATACTTGTAATCAAACCATTTATAATTGCTAATGTCATGATGGCTAAAACAGGCCAGGGAATTCCTGTTATCTGAAAATACAATATAGTTCCAAAGTCACCAATTGCACAGCCTAGTAAACACCAAGCGGTATTTTTTGCGCTTCTTTTCCAAGTATGTTTGCATGACCAATTAAAATTAATTGCTTCTGAACTCATTGTTTGCTCATTTCTAAATGATATTCATAAATATCATCTTTCCAATAAGATTTAATATACGAAAGAATGTTATCAATACCTTCATCACTTATTTTATCACCAAAACCCATCATCTTGCCTTCATAATTTTTTATCAATTTAGCAAATCCATACTTTATCATTCTATGTAGTAACTCATCTGTATGATGCCAAGTATGACCAGTTCCATTTAAAGGCGGTGCTTTTCTATGCCCATCTTCATCTAAACCTTGCCAATTTGTGGCTCCAGCTAAATTTGCTTGGTGACAAGAAACACAATATTGATTGTATAATATCTTGCCATTTTTAATTGCTTCTAATGAATCTCTAGTTATGGGGTAGTGCGAATGAGAGAAAGCAGTATCTGCATAAAATAAAACAATAAAAATAAAAAAATACTTTTTCATTAGTGTGGAGCCCTATATCTGCTATGACAAGCTTTACAGCTCGACCACATATATTGTTTCAAAGCTGCTCTAAAATCATCTTGGTCTTCGATAATTGAAGCTAGCTTTATCATTTGATCAGATGATTTTTTCATTAGAGCATTAAATTCATCTTTTTCTTCCCAAATAATTGGTAAAGCCTCTGTTCCGTGTCCCTCTTTTGTATTTTCTGGAAATAAATTTAGTAATTCTAAATAATTATCACTCATTCTAATCATCAGTTTTTTTGAGTCCTCAATTTCAACTTCGTTAAGTAAAATACTAATTCTTTTTGCTAGTTTATAATTTTGACTGAATAAAGACTTTCTTTTCTTTATAATGTCTTTTGCGCTTTCTTCTGATAAAACATTAGAATTAAATGAAAAAGAAAGTGCTACAATAAACATTATTTTGAAAATATTATTTATTTTTATAAAATAGCTCATGTCTGACAGTATAACATTACAATATAGTTGGTTAGCTAAATTTTTCCATTGGTTCACTTTGCTCCTTCTAATTGCTCAGATACCAATGGGGTTTATTTTGGTCAGATTAGATTTTTCGGATTTAAGAATAACTATTGAAAATGTACATGTAATTGTAGGAATATCCATATTTTACATAACCTTATTTAGGTTAATTTATAAATTTTTTAGCAAGTCCCCAAAACTAATGCCTGAGGCATTCTTTGGACAAAACTTGATTGCGAAATTGAATCATTTCGCTCTTTATGTCGCACTTTTAACAATAACAACATCAGGAATTTTAAAAAAGCTATTTAATGGTGAAAAACTAAATTTTTTTATTTTTAAATTAAGGATTGAAGATAACTTTGATTTAGCAGATCAATTTTACAATGTTCATGTTATTTCAAATTATACATTAATAGTTTTAATCTCATTGCATATTTTAGCAGTTTTGTTTCATCAAATATTTTTGAAAGAAAACATCTTGAAAAGAATGACCAGATAATTAAATAAAGCTCATGAAAAAATATTTTGTCTTTTTTATTTTATTCTTGATACCAAATATCTCATTTGGTTTTGAAAAAACTACAAATTTTGATCTGAAAAAATTATTAGAAATTCAAAAATCTGGTAAAACAATTGTTATTAATTCTTGGAACGAATATTGTTCAACATGTGCAGCACAAACAAAAGTTTTCGATCAAGCAATGAAAGACTTTAAAGATGTTGAGTTTTTATTTTATGAGCAAACAGAACATGAAGATATTGCTAAAGCTTTAGCTGTTAATTATTGGACCACAATAGTAGTTTTTAAAGGTGAAAAAGAAGTAGCAAGAGAAATTGGTTTAACTGACAAAGATCAAATATATAATTTAATAAACAAAGGGATATAATTCCTTTTTACCTCCCCTTTCGAGGAGGTGAATTCAACAAAAAAGAGAGAAATAAATGAATGTTAAATTCAGGAATAATTTTTTAAATTATAACTGCTATATAGAATTAATTTTTTTTTTGTCAATTTACGAAAAAGTAAGAGAAAATAGGGATTTTAATTAAGCAAAGCTTTGTGAGCTGGTAAATAATCGTGGCCAAATACATCAGCAACAGCTTTATGAGTAACGCCTCCTTTAAATACATTTAATCCTGCTTGAAAATTTTGATCATCATTTAAAGCTTTTAAGTAACCATCTTTTGCTAATTTAGATAAAAAAGGAAGTGTTGCTTTATTTAAAGCAATTGTTGATGTTCTAGGAACACCACCAGGCATGTTTGCAACGCAATAATGAATTATATCATCTATTATAAAAGTTGGTTCTGCAAAAGTAGTCGGTTTGCTGGTTTCAACACATCCTCCTTGATCAATTGCAACATCTACAATTACTGATCCCCTTTTCATTTTTTTTAACATATTCTTTGTAACTAATTTTGGTGCCTCAGCACCTGGTATCAAAACTCCACCTACTAACAAGTCACATTCAGAAATTAATTTTTCTAAATCAGTTTTATCACTTAAATTGGGAATTATTTTATCTCCAAACATTTGGGTAAGTTCGTTTAATCTTTTTTCAGATTTATCTACAATATTAACCTTAGCTTTCATGCCTGTTGCAATTATAGCAGCATTTTCTCCTACTACTCCACCTCCAAGTATAACTACATTTCCAGGCTCTACGCCAGGTGCTCCTCCTAACAAAAGACCACGACCTTTTTGATTTTTTTCTAAACAATGTGCACCTGCTTGTACTGACATTCTTCCAGCTACTGCACTCATTGGTGCTAACAAAGGAAGTCTTCCATTATTATCTGTAACTGTTTCATAAGCGATACATATTGATTTGCTGTCTATTAAACCTTGTGTCAGTTTCTTAGCAGCAGCAAGATGAAGATACGTAAAGACAACTTGATTTTCTCTTATCATTTTTACTTCGCTAGATTGTGGCTCTTTAACTTTAACAATGATGTCAGAGTCGTTAAATATATCTTCAGCTGTATTAACTATTTTTGCTCCACTTGATACATAATGATCGTTTTCAAATCCTGCTTCAAACCCTCCATTGTTTTCAATTAAAACTTCGTGGCCGTTTGAAGTCAATATCTTTACACTTTCGGGAGTGAGTCCAATTCTATTTTCCTGAGGCTTTATTTCTTTTGGAACCCCTATTTTCATAGAATTAAATTAATTTTTTTTGCTTTTTGAGTAGTTGGTTATACCAGTTCTTAGTTTCTCGATTATTTCATCAATATGTTTTTTTTCACAGATAAACATTGGAGCAATAATTAAACAATCTCCAGTCGCTTTAAAGTTAACTCCTGCATCATAGCAGTGTTTGAAACATGTAAATCCTGCTGCGCCAGGTTTTTTATGCATTTTAATATCAATACCACCCATCATTCCATAACCTCTTATGTTATCAACAACATCAATATCTTTTAAAGACATTAGACCTTCTTGGAAATATGGAGATAAATTTTTTGCTCTATTAAAGATGTCATCTTTTTCAAAAATATCTTGTACCGCTAAGCCTGCAGCTACTGACACTGGAATTCCTGAGTAAGTATAACCATGAAACAGTTCAATTGTTCCTTTTGGAGATCCGTCCATAACCGTATCGTAAATTTCTTCTTTACACGCTACTGCACCTAAAGGACTTATTCCATTTGTTGTAGCTTTAGCCATTGTTATAATATCAGGTGTAACTCCGTATTCTTGAGATGCAAAAGGCGAACCTGTTCTTCCCCAACCTGTAATAACTTCGTCAAAAACTAATAAAATACCATGCTTATCGCAAATTTCTCTTAGTCTTTGTAAATATCCTTTTGGTGGAACTAAAGTTCCTGTTGATCCAGCAATTGGTTCAACAATGCAAGCTGCAATATTTTCTGAACCAAAATTTGTACAAATTCTCTCAAGGTCTTCAGCCATTTCCGCACCAGTTTCGGGTTGACCTGAAACAAATTTATGTTCTGGTAAATGTGTATGTCTCATGTGAAGAACACCTGGCATCAAAACATTGGCAAATGTTTTCACGTTGTTAATCATTCCGCCAACAGAAGTAGCTCCGATATTCATTCCATGATAGCCTCTTTCTCTTCCAACAAACCTAAATCTATGTCCTTCACCTCTTGCTTTATGATATGCAACTGCAATTTTAATTGCTGTTTCAACAGCAGTAGATCCACAAATTGTATAAAAAATTCTATTTAAATTTCCTGGTGTATGCTTAGAAATTTTTGTTGCAAGTTCAAATGAACCACCAAAACCTTGTTGAAATGGTTGAGCATAGTCTAATTTTTTTAATTGATTTGTAATTGCATTAATAATTTCTTCTCTTCCATGACCTAAAGGATTACAAAATAATCCCGAGCTTGCATCTATCTGAGTTTGACCTTGATGATTTTTTAAATAAACGCCTTTTGCTTCTACAATTAATCTTGGAGACTCTTTAAAATCTCTATTAGATGTAAATGGCATCCAATGTTCATTTAAAGAATTTGGTATTTGAGGTTTTTCTGAACTCATAATTATGTTTCGATTCATAGACTAATTATATAAATTAACCAGTAAATTTTAGTCATACTTGCTATGTTAAATGACCGCAACTATAGGTTGTAACTAATGACTTTTGAAGCCTGTGTAATTTATTCATCATTTACTTAAAAGAAAATTTAAACTTAAATATCGATAATTAAATTTAATTAACAGGAGATGAAATGAAAAAAATAATTAGTTTCATTTTAGGAAGTTTATTTGCTCTAAACTTAACAATCACAGCAGCAAACTCTGCTGCGAACGAAGTTAGAGTTGCATACTTTCTAGAGTGGCCAAGTCCAAATTTAGAGGACATGCAAAAAAAGAATTTTGCTAAAGCTTTAGGAGTTCCAGTAAAATGGACAAACTTCACAAATGGTGGAGCAATGACAGATGCAATGTTAGCAGGAGATATTGATATTTCTTACTCACAAGGTTTGGTACCATTTATTAATGCTGTAAAATCAAATGCACCTATCAAATTAGTTGATATTGCAATGGAATACGGGATGGGTGGAACAACTTGTGTAACATCTAATGCTTCGGGAATAACAAAAGCGAATGCAACAGAATTAGAAGGTAAAAAAGTTGCTGTTCCGTTAGGTACTATGGCTGAGTACGTTTTCGACGAAAGTATGAAAGTTGTAGGAGCTGACAGAAGCAAAATGGATATTATTCAAATGGATCCTGAAGAAGGTGCGGCTGCATTAGTAAGTGGAGATGTAGTAATGGCATGTCTATTTGGTGGTAATTCTATCAAAGCTGCAGTTGCTGTAGGATCAAGACTTTTAACTGTTCAAGAAGCAAGAGATGCAGGTATTTTAGGAATAGATATTACTTCTGTAACTGACAAGTTTATGAAGGAAAATCCTGGAATGTTGAGAACTTTTATTGAAGTAACTCATGAAGCAAATGAAAGATATAGAAATGGAAAAAGTGATATGAATTCTATGTCAAAAGCTTCAGAGATGAAAATTGCTGATATGAAAGAAACTTTAAGTGGTTTCAAATTCTTAACTCCAGAAGAAACTAAAAAATCTATGGAAAGCGGAAACTTAGATGCATTCTTAAAAGGAATGGGAACTCCAGGTGGAGCAGTAGACACTAGTTTCTTACCTTTATAATTTAAAGATTAGAATAATTAAATAGGCGCCAATTTTATTGGTGCCTATTTTTTTAAGTAAATATTTTATATAAAGTCAGCTAATGAGTGATTTGATATCTCAAAATCTAAACATGATTTTCAAAACTCCAAAAGGAGAGACTGTTCATGCTCTAAAAGATTTAAATTTCAAATTAAAAAAAGGAGAACTTCTAACAGTTCTTGGGCCTTCTGGTTGTGGAAAAACAACTTTGTTAAATATTGCAGCTGGTTTCTTAAGACCAACATCTGGAAATATAACGTTGAATGGTAAAGAAATTGATGGACCTGGAGTTGAAAGAGGCATGGTTTTTCAACAAGGTGCATTATTTGAATGGTTAACTGTTGCGGAGAACGTAAACTTTGGTCTTAGAATGAAAAAAAAAGATCCTATAGAAACTTCAAAAAAAGTTGATGAGTGGCTGGAGATTGTTGGCTTAAAAGGATTTGGAAATACCCCAACATATCAATTGTCTGGAGGAATGCAGCAAAGAGTAGCTCTCGCAAGGTGTTTAATCAATGATCCTGATTTGATTTTAATGGATGAGCCTTTAGGTGCTCTTGATGCTCTAACAAGAGAAAAAATGCAATCTTTAGTTTTGAAAATTTGGAAAGAAACTGGAAAAACAATTATTTTAATTACGCACTCAGTTGAGGAAGCACTACTGCTTGGTGAAAGATTGTACGTAATGGCACCAAGACCAGGTAGGATACATAAAGAATATAATCTTCCATTTGCAGAGATGGGATTAAAAGAAGATTTAAGAGAAATAAAAAAAAATAAAGATTTTTCATCAAAAAGAGAAGAAATTTTATCCATGATTTGGAACATGGAGGAAGAAATTATGGGAAAAGAAAATTAAATGTTTACTCAAATAATAACAATATTAATTCTCGTATCAATTATCGGGTGCATACTTTATGGAAGACGTTTAATAAAAACTGAAAAAGTTGATGCAGTTTTTGGAAATCCAGAAAGAGCAAAAGGTGGAACTCATTGGATAATTGTCGGAAGTAGTGCAATATTGTTAGTTTGGCTTTATTATTCTTGGGATATTGCAAAAGGATTTTATCCAAAATCAGCAAATGAATTATGTCAGGTCGCAAAAATAAATGAGTCTTTATTAGGATTAAAATATCAATTTCCAATTGAAGAAAGAGAATTCAAAAGTACTTCAATAATAAAAATAGAAAATAAAAATCTTAAAAAAATAAGTTTAGAAATTCAAAATTCGCCAGATTTAAGCAACATACAGAAAACTGCATTAGTTGGTTTTATTAATAAAACAAACAAATTAATTCCATTACTTACTAACGATAATCTAATGGAGATTAACACAAAAATTAAAATAGATGAGATGACTGATGAAATTAGATTATTAAGTACTAATTTTCAAAAGAAAGATTATCCATTTGAAACACCAGAGCAAAAAAATGAAAGACAAAAAGCAATTGCTGAGCAAGGAAGCTGGGGCATAGTAACTGTAAGTGCCGGAACAGGATCAATAGAAAATACTATTGAAGTGCCTTTAGTGCCTGAAACAGATAGAGGGTTGAAATTTCACGCTGCAGCTGAACAATTAAAAAAAATTAATGATAAATTTTTTAAATTAAGAAACCATAATCCTCAATTCAAAAATGCAATAAAAGAACTTAAATCAGAGATAAAATTATATAGAAAAAATTTAGATGACACTGAGGAAGTGGCATCTACTTACGCAAAAAACATTGTAAAAATTGCAAGAAGAATTGAATTTGCAAGTATTTATCCACCAAATGCTCTTAATGAAATGCAAAATGCAATTATTGAATTTGATAATCTTCAAAAAACTGAGCAAGGAGGTTTAAGATTAATTGACATTCTTTTATTCCCTGCTGGAACTATAGTTGCAAGTGGTCCTAGTTGTTCTGAGCAAGGTTCAGGTAGATGGTTACCAAAACCCTCGGATACACTTAATAAATTTATTTTAATGTCTAAGCCAAGTGTAGGTTACAAAAATATCCCACTTCTTTGGATTGATATGATGGATGTAAGTCAGATAATTGGCTTTATATTGCCGGATTGGATAGCCGATGTTTTGCCTGGAGAATATCCGGTTCACACTAAAGACGGTGTGGTTAAGCAAAATTTTAAAGGTAAAGTTTTAAAAATTGTTACTGGTGATTTTAAATTATTTAAAATTCCTGTTCCTTATGGTCATATTTGGGATTCATTTTTAAGAGTTTTTCTAGGATTAGTTTTTGGAATATTGATTGGTGTACCATTAGGACTTTTTATGGGTTTAAATAGATTTGCTAAAGGTTTCTTTGATCCATTAATTGAACTGTATAGACCAGTACCCCCTCTTGCGTGGGCTCCTTTAATAATCTCGGTTTTAGGGATTGATAATACTGGAAAAGTATTTTTATTATTTATGGTTTCATTATCTATAATGATCATTTCAGCTAGAGCCGGAGCATCAGGTACACAGTTATCTAAAATACATGCAGCGCATTCTCTTGGTGCTTCTAAAAGACAGATACTTAGATATGTTATTTTTCCAAATTCTTTACCTGAAATTTTAACAGGTATTAGAGTAGCTGTTGGTATGTGCTGGGGAACTTTAGTTGCAGCAGAATTTTTAGCAGGTACAACTGGAATTGGATTTGTTGAAAATGTTGCCAAAAAGTATTTTCAATATGAAGTAATTTGGATCACAATTTTTATAATGGGTATGTTGGGTCTTCTTTTTGACGTAACTTTGAGAAAAATTATAGATAAGACTATACCGTGGAGAGGTAAAGGTTAATTTCATTCTATCAATGTCTGTAAATAATACAAAAATTAAATCTATTATTAAAAAAATTTTTATAAAAAGAGGGTTGAAAACAAATCATGCTATTATTTGTGCAAATGCAATTATCAATGCGGAACTTGTGGGTGCGCCTTCACATGGATTGTCTCGTTTAAAAATGTATTGTGAAAGAATCTCAAAAAAAGTAATTAATCCTAGACCTAAAATAACTATAAAAAATATATCAAAATCTATATCAATAATTGATGCTGATAATTCTATTGGCTTTGTTGCAGCAGATGAAGCAATTAAAAAAACTATACAAAATGCAAAAAAAACAGGAATTGGGTTAGTTGCTGTAAAAAACAGCGGACACTATGGTCTATCTGGATACTACGTTGAGCAAGCAGTTAAAAAAAATTTAATAACATTCGCATTTACAAATGCACCTCCAGCAATTGCACCTTTTGGAGGAAAAAAATCAGTCTTTGGAACTAATCCAATATGTTTTGGAACTCAAACAAATAGCAATGTTCCTTTTATACTGGATACATCAATGTCTATGATAAATAGAGGTAAAATAAGGATTGCAGAAAAATTAGGTAAAAAAATACCATATGGGGTTGCTTTAAACAAACTAGGTAAACCAACTACAAATGCAAAAGAAGCTCTAGCTGGAGTACAACTTCCAATAGCTGGATTTAGAGGATCTGGATTAGCTTGGATGGTAGATATTTTAACTGGAGTATTTGTTGGAAGTAATCATGGTGGCAAAGTAAAAGACCCATTTGATGATTTCTCTGGGCCACAAAATATCGGTCACTTATTTTTAGCATTTAAAGACAATCTATTTGTTAAAGATTATAAAAAAGAGATAAAAAAAAATATTAAAAGAATAAAAAAAATACCTAATTTAAAAGGACAAAAAATCTTTTATCCTGGCGAGCAAAAGTTTTTAAGAACAAAAACAAACTCTAAAAAATCTATAAAAATTCCAATAAATATTAAAAAGGATTTAGATATTCTCTTAGCTAATTAACCTGCAAAATAACCTAGTATTCCGATAGATAGACAGACTGAAAGTATTATTATTTTTGACTGAAGTGCCTCTTTTTTCTTTTCAGTGATTACTCGTTTCTTTAGAACATCTATATTTACTTTACGAGGGGACATTCGAATTACTCTCGATTTTTTTTCGGGTATTTCAATATTAGATGTTCTGTTTAAGCTTTCAGTACTCATAAAATTATTAAATCATATAGTAGAAAAATTTTATAGAATATAACTGTTCAAAATGGGTTGACTCAAGTTTTAAAATTGTTCAAATTGGGTTTTGATACATTATGAAGCAGCTACCAAGTGTAAATTCCGAACTAGATGATGAACTGATTGATAAAATTTTCAAAAATCATTTTGATATTTTAAGTCCTTTTTTTTTAAAACTTATGTCTGATTGGACAATCGGTGCTTATAAAGTGTTTAAAGATATAGATACTTACACAATTTTAATTTATTTGATTAGTAAGCAGTTTGATTTTTACAGACGAAATAATTTAAATATTACTTTCAATAATTTTTATAAGAATAAAACATTAGAGATTGAGAAAATTAACCTTATAAGAATATCAAAGGATCTTCAAATACCAAAAGAAAGTGTCAGAAGAAAAGTTATATCACTAGAAAAAAAAGGAATAATTAAAAAAAAAGGCAAGAACATTACTATAGATAGAAGTGCTTACAATTCAACACAGCCAAATGATACATTAAAAAATATATGCATGCTTTTATCTGTTTTTAGTCAAATTTTAAAAGAAGAAAAAGTTATAAAAAACGAAATGTCCAGTAATGAAATTAATAACTTAATAAAACATAATTTCTCATTTTGCTGGTATCAATTTTATAAATTTTTATTCCCTTACTGCTTAAGGTGGAAAAATTATTTTGGTGATATGGAAATATTTACTATTTTAGCAACTATAATTTTGAATAATAATTCAAAAATTGGAAGGCAACTTAAAGGAGTTGATAGTTATTTAGATAAATGGAGAGATAAAATTATTAATAAAAAAATAAAAGGAATTAATGCAATGTCTATTTCTGAAATAACAGGGATTCCAAGACCAACGGTAGTAAGAAAAATCAAGAAATTAACAAAAAATAAATTTATTTCTTTAGATAAAAATAAATTGATAAATTTTGATGTCAGCAAACAAAATTTTAAAGATATGTCGATAATCCAAGATGAAAATTTAAAATCAATAAATGTTTTTATAAAAAGAACCTATAATCAAATAAATCTTAATTAGAATTTTTAAGAATATATATAAATATAAATCCAGTTATATACATTATTAATGCATAAGCAGCTGTGGGAACCATGTAAGCGACATCATTGAAAATTTGTGTTGCTACAAATACAGCTAAAGTTCCATTTTGTAATCCACATTCTAAAGAAATACATTTTCTCTGTGGTATTCCAGTTGCAAAACCTTTTGCAATGTAAAATGCCAAAGTCATCATGACTAAGTTTAATATTAAAACAGCTAAACCCGCTTGACCTAAGTATGATATTATATTTTCTCTTTCCTCAATCCATATTGCTGCAAATACAACAATAAATAAAATGCCTGTAATTCTATTTACAACATTAATATTAGAGGAAATAAAGTTTTCAGCGAATTTTCTAATTATCATTCCTAGAATTACTGGCACAGTTACAACAAGTGCCATTTTAAGAGCAATACCAGTCATCGTAATATCTGAGGATAAATTAGTTACACCTAATAATTTTGCTGAAGAAAAAACAATAAATGGAACAGAAAAAATACTAATTAAACTACCTACTGCTGTTAACGAAATAGATAATGCAACATCTCCATTTGCAAATTTTGTTAAGACATTTGATGTTACTCCTCCAGGAGCAGCAGCAATAATCATTAATCCTAAAGCTAATTCAACTGGTAATCTTAATATTAAAAGTAAAATATAAGCGACGATTGGGAGAAGGATTAATTGACAAATCATTCCGACTGTAAAATCTTTTGGATTATTTATAACTCTTAAAAAATCTCTAGTTGATAAGCCCAATCCCAGACCTAACATTATAAAGGCTAACGCAATAGGTGCAATTTTTGTAACTATCTCCATCGTTTATTCAATTTTAAACTATTTTTATATCGAACGTAATAAAAAATATTGATATTTAGAACCATAACAAATATTTAAACTCATATGTTATCTGATAAATCTACAGTTTGCCCTGTTAATCTACTAAATATAGCCCATCAAAAAAGAGGTGTAAAAGCAGCCATTGTAAATGCAGGTAAAAAATTACCGATGATGTCAGTAATGGACGCTGTTTCAGAAAAACTGATCACCCCAATATTAATAGGTGACAAACAAAAAATACAAGAATGCGCAGATGAGCTTAAATTTGACATATCAAATTTTGAAATAATTAATGAGCCAGTTGAAAATAATACAGCAGGAATTGCAACAAAACTTGCATCAGAAGATAAAGTAAAAATTATTGTAAAAGGACATATCCATACTGATATATTAATGAAAGAAGTTCTTAAGAGAGAGTATAAATTAATCGGAAAAACAAGACTAAGTCATATTTGGCATATGACATTACAAAAAGATGATAAACCATTAATAATAACCGACGGAGCATTGAATGTTTCTCCTAACCTAAAAACTAAAATGCATATTTTAAGAAATGTTATAGATTTTAGCCATAGAATTAATATTCCAAGACCAAAGATTTCTGTCCTTTCAGCAACAGAAGAAGTAATTGATAGTGTACAGAGTTCTGTTGAAGCTAAAGAATTAACTGAATTGGCAAGTAAAGAAAATTTTAATGCTGATATTTTTGGACCCTTAGCATTTGACAATAGCATTTCAAAAAAATCTGCTTCTATTAAGGGAATTGAGAATATAGTTGCTGGGGAAGCTGATGTATTATTAGTTCCAAATGTCGAAACTGGAAATGCGCTTGTAAAAATGATGATTTATTTTATGGGAGCATGTGCAGCTGGCGTAGTTGTTGGAGGTAAAGTGCCTGTTGTTATAACAAGTAGGTCAGATGATGCGACAGCAAGACTTGCTTCTATAGCTGCAGCTGTTGTTTCTTTAGATTAAACTTTTATTGAATAAACATCTTATATAATTTAAACATTTGTAAAATTTGAGGAAAAATAATGGCAATTACTTATATAAAAAAAGCTGAAAAAACTGCATTTACAGGAGAAGATGAAACAAGAACTAAGGTAAGTTCTATTTTAAAAGATTTAGAAAAAACTAAAGATCAAGGTGTTAAAGATATTTTAAAAAAATTTGATAATTATGAAGGTGATATAATTGTTAGCAAAGAAAAAATTGAGGAAATAAATAAAACTTTAGATCAGAAGATTAAAGATGATATTCAGTTCTCTCATGAAAGAGTAAGGAAGTTTGCAGAACATCAGCTTGAAAATCTTGGAAAAGACTCAGAAGTTGAATTATCGCCAGGTTTAATAGCAGGGCAAAAATTAATACCTGTAAATACCGTTGGGTGTTACGTGCCCGGTGGAAGATATAACAATATCGCCTCTGCTATAATGAGTGTGACAACTGCAAAAGTTGCTGGAGTAAAAAATGTAATTGCAACAAGTCCGCCGAAAGATTCAAATGGTGCTAACCCAATTATAATTTATACAGCTAACCTTTGTGGTGCAGATGTAATTATGAACATTGGCGGTATAGGAGCAATTGGTGCGCTTGCATATGGTTGCTTTGGTAATCCAGAAGTAGATATGATTGTTGGACCTGGAAATAAATTTGTAGCAGAGTCTAAAAGGATTTTATTTGGAAAAGTTGGAATTGATTTATTTGCAGGACCAACCGAAATAGGCATTATTGCAGATCATACAGCTGACAAAGAAATAATCGCTTATGATTTAGTTGGACAGGCTGAACATGGTCCTGACTCTCCAGCTTGGCTTTATACTACTGATAAATCTTTATGTGATTATGTTATGAAAAGAGTTCCAGAAATTATTCAAGAACTACCTGAACATAACAGAAATAATGCTGATGCAGCATGGAGAGATTATGGAGAAGTAATTATGTGTGATACCAAAGAAGAAATGATGAAAGTGAGTGATGAATATGCACCTGAACATTTAGAGGTTCAAGCTGAAAACTTAGACTGGTATTTAAAAAATTTAAAAAATTATGGTTCTTTATTTTTAGGTGAAGAAACAACAGTTGCATATGGAGATAAATGCTCTGGACCAAATCATATTCTACCAACAAAAGGTGCAGGAAAATATACTGGAGGCTTATACGTTGGAAAATTTATAAAAACAGTTACTTACCAAAAGATGAATAAAGAATCTAACAAAGAAGTTGGTGCTGCAGCAGCTAGAATTTCTAGATACGAAGGTATGGAAGCTCATGCTAGAACTGGTGATGTAAGACTTCGAAAATATGGTTTTTCAAATTAGAGAACTTTAGTTTTCAAGATTTAAAAATATCAATTCCGATCTGACTTAATATATGCGCTAGATCTATCGGTACCCAATTTTCTCTGATTTTTCCCTCATCATGATGATAAAAATCCATAACTCTCATAGTTACTTTATTTTTATTTGAATTATATCCTAGCCAATCATTTGAATCATACACTGCTTGTATACTGTGCCATCCAGCAGTAAGTGAAAATTTACCATCTCCTAATTCACAATAATGTCCTAATTCCCAGTAATTTCTTTCTTTAAATGTTTTTCTAAAAGGAAGTTGATGATGATCAATGAAACCTTCCAAAGAGCGTGCTGTTCCTATACCGCTAGGTCCATACCAAATCATTTTTTCATGCCAAAAATCTTTTTGTGGGTGATTAAGAAGTTTTTCTTTTAAATCAGAGTCAGATGATGCTTCTAATTCTGGTTTAATATTTAAACTTCTTTGCATAGTAAGAGATTGATCTAGAGTGGCTTTTGAAACATCTAAATTGTTTTCGTAAAAATTTACACCATCTGTATTTATTGGTGTCATCCAAATGCCCTCATACCCTCTTGAAGGATTTATTGGAAACTTCCCTACTTGATTTAGAAAATTTATTGTGTCGATTAAAATGTGACTTTCAATAATTTTATCGTTTTTTAATTCGTGTATCTCACAGGATCTTAAATTTACCATTTTAAAATTTGGCTCTACATTTAGCCATTTCTTTTTAAAAATTCCTGATAAGGTAGATATTGTTCCAACTTGAAATTTATCTCTAAAGGCTCCGCCTATAACGAGTTGTTCTCTTCTCTCTAAATCAGGAAACGCATCAAAAAGTGGGGTCCAAAATTTATCCCTAAAATTAGACAAACCTTTAAATTCATTTAATGGAAAAAAACATTTAATGTTTACATCTTCGCTAAAATATTTGCTTAAATTTTCTTCTATTTTAGATGGTCCAAGCTTGTAAATATTGTTCAAATAATTTCTAACTATTTGTTTATTTTGTTTATTTTCTTCAGCTGTGATTTTTAATTCTTGAAAATTATTTTGATTTTTAAGTCCTGTATCAAATTGTTCTATTTGCATAAATTGCAATTTATATTTAAATAGAGATAAATAACAAGAATATGATTGATAGATTAGCAAAATTTAATGAGCTCGTTCCGAGTAGCCTTCCTTTTGTAGAGGGTAGATTAGAAGGTCATAAAGAAAGAAAAAATTATACAATTATTGGACGTGGAGTTGCTGAAGATACCAAACAACTAATAAAAATACAGTCTTTACATGGGTATAATTTAGGAGCAGTGAGTGCTATGCCAAAAAATGGATCTGGTCTTCATAGTCATACTACGGCTGAAGTATTTGTAATTTACTCAGGTAAATGGAGATTTTATTGGGGTGCTGATGGAAAACAAGAAACAATATTAGAAGCTGGCGATATAATTTCAATGCCTACAAATATGTTCAGAGCATTTGAAAATGTTGGAGATAAAGAAAGTTTAATGTTCGTTGTATTAGGCGGAGATGATCCTGGTATAATAACATGGGTACCAGAAATTTTAAAAAAAGCAAAAGAGACTGGTATGGCATTGCTTGATGATAATTCGTTAATAGATTTAAAAAAGGTTGAAGTACCTAACGGTAGAAAGATGATAGAGCCTATCACTCAAGATGAATTAGAAAGATTTGATAATTATTTGCCAGAAGAATTAGAAAAAAATATTTATAGAAATAAACAAAAGAATGTCAGTGATGAAGTTAATGGTATTAAATTATATCAAGTATTAGGAAACAAATTTAATATAAAAACTTATGAACCTTCAATCAAACAAGATACTGGATTTAATTTAACAACTTTAAATTCTATATCTGGTGAAATTAAAGATATTGAATGTATAAAGCCTACCGTTCTTTTTGCTCAAGAGGGTAATTGGAAAATAGTAATAGGAAACTCAAATATAAAATTAGAAAAAGGAGATACTTTTTCAGTTCCTTTGAGTAGCAAAATAGATATCTCTTGTAATAATTCAGAAAATAGTATTTTAAATTTTGTTAGTCAGATCTAATGAAAGGATTTGATAGTAATTATAAAAATTTAACTGATTACATTTTAAAAATTACTAAACAAATTTGGGAAGGGAAAGATGTCGAGTCAATATCCAAATATTATTCAGAGAATATCCCTGTAAGATCACCTTTTGGAGTAACCTATGGTTTTAAACCTGTTATTGATGCAACCTATAAAACTTTAGACGAATTTCCTGACAGACAATTATTAGGTGAAGATGTAATTTGGAGTGGAAATGATGATGAAGGATATCATTCATCTCACAGAATTCTTAGCAAAGCTACACATTTAAATGACGGGTATTACGGAAAAAAAACAGGAAACAAAATTGTTTATAGAGTTATAGCCGACTGTGCATGTAAAAATAATCAGGTTTATGATGAGTGGATTGTGAGAGATCAAGGTGCAATGGTTCGACAGCTGGGTTATACACCTGAGCAATTTGCAAGGCATTTAATTGATAAAGAAGGTGGGGTATCTAAAGCTATCAAAGTTTTTAATAGATCTTCTGATAAAAAGTCAGATTATACTCCAGTTAAAGTTAATGAAGTTTCATCAGGTTATATATATTCCAATATTTTAAAGAAAATATTTAATAATAATTATGATTTTGAAGATTATGATAGAGCAGCCAGTCTATTTTGGCCAAGTAATAAAGTTGGAAATGGCAGTGAAGATATAATTAAATATTGGAGCTCTTTAAAAAATATATTTTCTGAAATAAAGTTTACAATCGAACATGTTGCATCATTAGATGAAAAAAATAACAATCAAAAAGCTACAATCAGATGGTTTTTAAGTGGTAAGCACTCTAAAGACAGTGAAGAATTCGGGAAAAAGACTGACAAAGATTTATTTATAATGGGTATAAATCATGCAGAATTAAGAGATGATAAAATAATAAGAGAATGGGTATTGTTTGATGAAGTGGCTATTTGGAAACAAATATTAATGTAAAAACTATGGATAAAATTAAAACCACACATGTTGGAAGTCTGCCAAGATCAAAAAAGCTATCTGAGATACTATTTAAAAAAGATAAAAATGAATTATTTGATCAAGGAGAGCTTGATAAGATAATTGAAGAAGATGTAAACAAAATTGTAAAAAAACAAATTAATATCGGAATTGACATTGTAAGTGATGGTGAAATGTCAAAAATCAGTTATGCTACTTATGTCAAGGATCGATTACATGGATTTAGTGGTGAAAGCGAGAGAAGAGCTCCTAAAGACTTAGATGATTTTCCATCATATAAAGAAAAAATTGCAAAATCAGGAGGCACACCTACTTATACAAGACCATGTTGTACTGCTGATTTAAAAATTAAAGATACTAAATCTTTAACTAAAGATATCAGTAATTTAAAATCTGCATTAAAAAAAAATAACCATTCTCAAGGATTTATAAACTCTGCATCACCAGGAGTAATTTCAAATTTCCTTCCAAACAAATTCTATAAGAATGACGATGATTATTTAGAAGCATTATCAAAAATGATGAAAACTGAATATGATGAAATAACAAAGAATGATTTATTTTTACAAATTGATTGCCCAGATCTAGCGCTAGCAAGACATATGACTTTTAAAAATGTATCAGATGAAGAATTTTTAGTAAGAGCTGAAAAACAAATCGAATGTCTTAATGAAGCAATCAAAGATATCGATGCCTCTAAGTTGAGAATGCATATCTGCTGGGGAAATTATGAAGGACCTCATATTCACGATATTGGATTAGAAAAAATATTACCTATTGCTTTAAAAGCAAATATCCAAACTTATTTAATTGAAGCCTCGAACCCAAGACATGCTCATGAATGGCAGGTTTTTGAGAATATTAGACTTCCTAATGATAAAGTAATAGCTCCTGGTGTAATAGACTCAACCTCAAACTTCATAGAGCATGAAGAGTTAGTAAAAAATAGAATAATTCAGTATTCAAAAGTAATTGATAAAGATCAATTGATGGCTGGAAGTGATTGTGGATTTAGTACTTTTGCAGGCTTTGGAAATGTTGATGAAAATATTGTTTACAAGAAATTTGAGTCTTTGGTCGCAGGTGCAGAGCTTGCGTCAAATGCGATTTAAAAACTACTTTTAAATTCCCTAAGGAATATATATCCTTTCATCCATAAATTTAAATTTAATGAGGGAAACAAATATGAAAAAAATATTAATATCATTATTGTTTCTTCTTTTTGGAACTTCTGCTTACGCAGATTGTAACATTAAGAGTGGATCAATAAATATTTTAGCTAATGATTTTCCAGCTTTAAGAACTTTCGTGGAAACAGCTAAAGGATGTAAAGGAAGTGCGGATTTTAAAGTCACACACTCATCTGAGCACAATAAAATTGCTGTGCCAGCTCTAACTGCAAATCCATCAGAGTTTTCTGCAAGAATTGCAGCAAATAGCTCTATAGTTCCTTTAATGAACCAAGATTTAATTAGACCACTTGATGATCTTGTTAAGAAATATGGAAAAGGAATACAAGACTCTCAATTGATAACAATTGATGGAAAAATAATGGCAGTTGCTTTTATGGCAAACACTCAGCACTTATATTACAGAGAAGATGTTTTAAAAGAATTGGGTATCGCTGTTCCTAAAACATATGAGGAAGTAGTAGCGGCATCAGAAAAAATAAGAGCATCTGGTAAAATGCAATATCCTTACGCAGCAGCATACAAAGCTGGTTGGAATTTAGCAGAAGAATTCGTTAACATGTACATTGGACATGGAGGAGAATTCTTTAAAGCAGGAACTGCTCAACCAAGCATTAACAATGCAAAAGGTGTAGCAACATTAAATATGCTAAAAAAATTAGCAGGTTTAAGTAACCCAGATTATTTAACTCACGATAGTGAAGCTATTAAAGTTGAATGGGAATCTGGAAATGTTGCATTAATGACTCTTTGGGCATCAAGATCAGGAACATTGCTTGATGATGATGGTGATGCAAAAATTACAGCTGCAACTAAATTAACTGGACCAGCAACAGTTGCTGGAGGAAACATACCAGCGGCGACTTTATGGTGGGACGGTTTCACATTAGCAAAAAATAGATCTGACGCTGATGCTGAAGCAACATTTAGAGCTTTGGCACACGCAGCTGCTAACAAAAAGATGGTTGCAGATGCAGCGGATCAAGCTGTTTGGTTAATTGAAGGTTTTAAGCCTGGACCAAAATCAATTGGAGTTATCGAAGCTGTTAAAATGAAAGCTAAACCATATCCAATGTTACCACAAATGGGTTTAATGCATGGTGCATTAGGAAGTGAGATTGTTGAATTTTTACAAGGTAAAGAGTCAGCAGAACAAGCTTTAAAAGATGTGGAAGCAGCTTACATGAGTAAAGCAAAAGAACAAGGCTTTCTATAATCAATAAATTTTAAGTGGGGATGAAAATCCCCACTTATTACATTAATGCCTAACAAAACTTTTTTTTGGTTTTTCTTGCCAACTGGATTGGCAATGATTTTATTTATAGGTCTTCCTATTCTTTCAACAGGGATACAATCATTTTATGCGCAGCACGACCAAGTTGTTAAGGAAGTAAAAAAATGTGATCCTTTTGGATGCACAGTTTCTATAGTTGTTGACCAAGAGAAAACCTCCAAAATTCGAGAAGAAAAGCCTTTAGGAAAATTCAATGGGTTTGGGACTTATGTAGATAGAAATCATCTTGCAATAGAAGAAATTGCAAAATTTTGGAATGAAACAAATAGTTTTGGGGAATTTGTAGATCAAGTTACCAACCTGCCCTTTTACAAGGCTCTAATTTTTACTTTAACCTATTGCTTGTTTGTAACGCCTAACGTCTTACTTTTAGGTTTTATAATTGCTTTAAGTCTTAATGCAGTAACTAGAAGAATTAGAGGACCATTAATATTTGGAACCATATTGCCTATGATTGTAACTCCATTGGTGGGTTCTTTGGTTTTATTTTGGATGATAGATGCAGAAGGAATTATTGGCGCGAATTTGCAAATGTTAATGGATGATCCCTATTTATCTTTAAAATCCTCAAAAACTCTTACTTGGATAACTATAATAATATATGGAATTTGGCACCATTCACCATTTGCTTTTGTGGTATTTTATGCAGCTTTACAAACTGTTCCCCAAGAACCTGTTGAAGCAGCTATTATTGATGGAGCATCAAGATGGCAGAGAGTAAGACATATTGTTTTGCCTCATATTTATCCTGTAGTTACATTTGTTGCTCTCATTTCATTGATGGATAATTTTAGAGTTTTTGAGCCTATAATTGGTTTCAGTGCTGAAGGAAGTGCTCAATCTTTGTCTTGGTTAATTTATGATAACCTCGTTAATGAGGAAGTAATATTATTTGGTTCGGCCGCAGCAACCTCAATGATGACAATTGTTGGGATAGCCATACTTTTAGCACCAGTTTTAATAAGAACATGGAAGGAATTTAGGACAGCGAGATAAATGGAATACGGACTTGATAAAAGATCAAATGCTTTAAAAATTTTTAATACAACCTTTATAATAGTTTGGTTGTTGGTTGCATGCTTTCCCTTTATTTGGACTTTCTGGGGATCATTTAAAGTAAGAGCTGACTTTTTTTCAAGAGCTGACTGGTGGTATGCTATTACAGCATTCAATACGTTGTTAGAAACTGGAGGAAAGTTTACAACAGATGCTTATAGTCAAGCATGGACTGAAGGAGAGTTTTGGAAAGCATCTAGGAATACAGTTATAGTTACATTTTTTGTTGTAACCATTTCATTGTTCCTCGGGACCTTAGGAGCTTACGCTTTATCTAGGTCTACAAGAAATTATGCATTTTGGATTTTAATTGCAGCATTAATTTTTAGAGCAATGCCTCATATTACATTAGTCTCTGGTTATTTATTTCCTTTTTTTCAATTACAAATTTGGGGAATACTACCGACGACCATCGTTGTTCTTGTTGCAATAAATCAACCATTTACTCTGTGGTTATTGTATTCATTTTTTAAAACTGTTCCTAAAGAACTTGATGAAAGTGCTTTAATTGATGGCTGCTCTTATTTTCAAGCATTTAGACATATCATTATGCCAGTTATGTGGCCTGGAGTAATAACAGCTGGATTATTTAGTTTAATGCTTGCGTATAATGATTTTACAGTGACAGCTCTTTTATTAAATCAGGAAAATCATACTATGGTACCTAAAATCCAAAGTTATCTTGGAACAAATCAACATGAAGGTAATTTGATGTGGGCCGTTTCAGCAGTTGTTTCAGCTACTGCTCCTTTATTTATGTTAGTTATGTTTTTCCAAAGACAAGTAATCAGTGGATTAACAGCTGGTGCTGTGAAGGGATAATGAGTTACAAAGCTGTTTTATTTGGTTCTATTGGAACTTTAGCTGAGACATCAGATCTTCAAAGAGATGCATTTAATGAAGCTTTTAAAATAAGTGGATTAGACTGGTTTTGGGATGAAGATATATACAGAAAACTATTGTCAAAATCTGGTGGAACTACGAGAATCAATGATTACGCAAAAGATACTAGTGTTGAAATAGACGGAAAAAAAATAAGAAATTTAAAAACAAAAATTTTTAATGAATATTTAAACAAACACAAAGTTGAACCTAGAGACGGTGTAAAAGAAATAATTCAATTTTGCAAAAAGAACAAAATAAAAATTGGGCTTGCTAGCTCAACAACGAGTAACAATATCAATTCTATTTTTAACTCGTTAAGAGGAAGAATTGAAAAAAAAGATTTTGATTTTATCGGCAATAATGAATTCATATTAAGAGAAAAACCATATCCCGATATTTATAATTATGCTTTAAAATACTTGAATATTAACTCAGACGAATGTGTGGCAATTGAAGATACAGAAGAAAGTTTAAATTCTGCTTTAAGTGCAGACATAAAATGTGTTGCATTTCCTGGAAAATATCACACTCAATACGGATTTGATGGGAACCATTTAAAGGTTAATAAATTATCAAAAAAAATCTTTAGTAAATAATATCTCTAATAATGTAAAAAACTATACCTGACATAAATATTATAATAAAAATATTTATGTATTTCCAAAAGCTTCTATTATTTAATTTGTTTGAAAAAATCTTAGATAAGTATCCTAAAGAAAAGAAAAATAAAAAAGAAGCTATAGAAGCGCCTATTCCAAAGTAAATTTTGTTTTCAATATTAAAGGATTTTGAGAAATTTCCTAAAAAAAATACGGTATCAGAATATACGTGAGGATTTAAATATGTAAAACCTAAGGTCTTAATAAAGATATTAAATGAGCTCTGTGCTATGACATTATTTTTAAATTCTAAAGATCTAAATTTAAATATTTCTTTAATTTTTCCATAAATAAAAAAAGATAAAAAAATAATTAAAAGGATATTCAAAATCAGCTCGACTACATTATTAAAATAATTAGAAAAATAATTAAATAAAAAGATACCTAAGAAAATTAAAATCAAATCAGATAATGCACAGACTAAGCAAACTAAAAATATATATTGTTTCTTTAGTCCTTGCTCTATTACAAAAACATTTTGAGGTCCTATTGCAAAAATTAATGTTAAGCCCGTCAAAAAACCTAAAAAAAGGAAAGACATGTTTAAGAAACTGATTTTTTATCAGCAACAAAACTTACTAAAATAATTAATATTAAAAAAGGTATACAAATAAAATTCATCATTTTCCATCCAATAGAATTTAGTAAAATTCCAGCAGATAAACTGGCCAAAGCCATAGTTGAAAAAACAATTAAATCATTTATCCCTTGTACTTTAAATTTTTCTTCTTTGTTATAAGTCAAAACTACTAAGCTGGTACCTGATATAAACAAAAAATTCCAACCGAGACCTAAAAAAATTAATGAGAGCATATAATTAAGATATGTCTGTTCAAATAAACTTAAAAGAACTGTAATAAAAAAAAATAAAACTCCACCATAAATTATTACACTGTGTCCATATTTTTTTATTAAATTACCTGTTATTAACGACGGTAAAAACATTGCAACTACATGAAATTGTAATACTAACCCAGTTTCTTTTAAGCTCATATTTTCCATAACATGCATACTTAAAGGTGTTGCTGTCATTAAAAATGACATTACTGCATAAGCAAAAGCAGCTGCAGTAATTGCTTGTAAAAATCTTGGTTGTAATACTATAGATTTTAGATTTCTTACATTTCCTTCCTTTAGACTATCCTCCTGAACATTTTCTACATTTTTAAAAAAAAATAAAAAAACTCCAGGCATAAAAGATAGGAAAGATAGCAAAAGATAAGAACCAACATACAATTGATCTTGAATTAAATCTTTAGTGTAATTTGCAAGAGTTATACCTAAAAATGCAGAAACAATTCCTGCTAACAAGAGAGTAGAAACTGCTTTTGGTATTTTGTCTTTTTCAACACTTTCAGCTGCTGCAAATCTATATTGATGGTTAAATGCAGCGCCCATTCCAAGAATTAAGCAAGATAGACAAAATAAATTAAAACTTTTCTGACTAATTGCAAAAGCAGCAAGTAGTGCTGAACAAGAACTTCCGATAGCCGCAAATACAAAACCATTTCTTCTTCCAATTTTACTCATAATATTTGCCGCTAAGACAGTAAAACTTGCAGTTCCAACTACGAATAAAGCAGTTGGTAAGGTAGATAAAGATTGATTTGAGCTAATTTGGGAACCAACTATTCCACTTAGAAATACTGTTATTGTTGCAGTGGTAAAACCAAATATCTGACTTAACGTAAGTAAGGATAAATTTCTGTTCATATTTAGCGATAATATATTTCTGCTGTTATTTAAATATCTATATAGATGTTTTGAATTTTAATATAGAAGATATTATTTAAATTATGATTGGAATATTAGGTGGCATGGGAACTCAAGCGGGCTTAGACTTTTGTGATAAGCTTGCAAAATTAAACAGAGGAAAATTAGATCAAAAATATCCGATGTTTGTCCTCTATAATAAATCAAATACACCACGAAGAGCAGAGAATTTAAAGCAATACAAAAATGTTTTAAAAGAATTAATTGCTGGTTGTCGAATGCTTGAAAAAAATAAATGCAAGTTTATTGTAATGCCTTGTAACACAGCACATTACTGGCATGAAGATATTCAAAAAAAAATATCAGTGCCATTTCTTAGTATGCCAAAAGAGGTATATTTAAACACAAAAAAAAAATTTAAGAAAAATTCAACTATAGGATTATTATGTACTGAAGCTACTTTAGACACAAAAATCTACCATAAGTATTTTGAAAAAAATTATAATTTGATAAGTCCGAGTGAAAGGTTACAAAAGAGTTCAGTAAATACTGCAATTAAATATGTGAAAAAAGGTAAAGTAAAAGATGCTGAAAAAGCTTTAAGACCAGCAGTTAAATTTTTAATGAAAAAAAAATGTAAAAAAATAATTCTTGGTTGTACAGAACTACCAATAGCTATTTTTTCATACAAATCTTTTAAAAAAGCAAAAGATTCAAAATTATTTATAGACCCAAATCTTTTGTTAGCTCAAGTTTGCATGAAAAAATACAAAAATTTAAAGTAAATTCAATTTTTTTTATTACAAATAAAATATAATTTTCTTGGAAATGATCCTTCTTCAAAATACTCAATATTTAAGTTTTTAAATCCATTTGTTAAATTCAGTATTTTATCTTTAGAAAAAAAATGAATAATAAAACCATCTATTTCGTATAGATCTTCTCCTATATGAATTCCTTTTTTATAGTCTCCATCATCAGTATTTCTGACTGTGTAAATATTTAATCCTCCAGGTTTTAAAATTCTATGAATTTCGCTATTAAGTTTGTCCAAATCTTTCTGGGTTAAAGCCATGCAATAAAGCATATGTGAATAACAAGCGTCAACTGAATTAGTTTCAAATGGTAAGTCTTCTCTTATGTCAAATTTTAATGTTGAAATTGAAGATGTTAAATTTTCTTTTTTTATTTTTTCATTGATAATTTTAATTCCATTTTCACTATAGTCTAATGCTGTCACATTTATCGAATTCTTTCCAAAGTAAATGCTATCTCTTCCTAGACCTGCTCCTAGCTCAACAATTTTAGAATAATTATTTTCTTTGAAAATATTTAAAGCTTTTTTTGCAGGTAAACTTGGTTCTAAACCAAACATCTCAGGCTTATTTGAGAAATTAGTTTCCCAATGCTGAGATTGTCGGTTTAAAATATTTTTATCCAATTTACTTAGAAGGATCTGGAACCTTTCTTAGATAAGGTTTTACAGTTTCCCATCCATCTGGATATATTTTTTTAGCTTCATCATCTTTAATCGCTGGCAAAATAACAACATCCTCTCCCTTTTTCCAATTAGCAGGAGTAGCTACTTTATGTTTAGCTGTTAGCTGCATAGAGTCTATTGCACGCAAAATCTCTAAAAAGTTTCTTCCTGTTGCCATAGGATATGTAAGATATAATCCAATTCTCTTATCAGGCCTGATTACAAAAATAGTTCTTACAGTTTCATTATCAACTGCAGTTCTACCCATTGAGGTTGTTCCAGCATCTGCTTCCAACATATTAAACAATTTTGCTACTTTTAAATCTTCATCAGCAATAATTGGATAATTTGGTTTTGTACCAGATACATCTTTAATATCATCTAGCCATTTTTTATGATCCTCTACCCCATCAACGCTTAAACCAATTACTTTGACATTTCTTTTATCGAATTCATCTTTCATTAATCCTAAAGCACCAAGTTCTGTAGTACAAACTGGTGTAAAATCTTTAGGGTGTGAAAAAATAACTCCCCAACTATCACCTAACCATTCGTGAAAAGAAATATCTCCTTCAGTTGTTTTAGCTTGAAAATCAGGACACATACTATTTATTTTTAACATTGTCTCCTCCTTATAAAAAAAAAATATTATATGAAAGATTGTTTTACTAAGCAAACTTTTATAAAGTTAAGTATTTATGATATTTGAACAACTTTTCGATCAAAAATCTTCTACATACACTTATATAATTGCAAGTGGTGAAGGTAGAGAAGCATTAATAATTGATCCAGTCATTGAACATTCTGATGAGTATTCAACTATATTAAATAATTTAGATCTTAAACTTGTAAAAGTAATTGATACTCACATTCATGCTGATCACATCTCAGCATTAAATGAATTAAATAAAAGAACAAACTGTATAAGAGTTATGGGAGAAAAATCTAAATCAGAAGTGATAGATCTAAGAATTAAAGATGGTGAAAAAATTAAAGTTGAAGAAGTTGAACTTCAAGCAATTTATACTCCTGGTCATACTGACTGCTCTTATAGTTTTTTGATGAATGATAGAGTTTTTACTGGAGATACACTTTTAATAAATGGAAGTGGTAGAACAGATTTTCAAAATGGTAATGCTTACGATGCTTATGATTCTATATTTAATAAATTATTAAAATTACCCGAAAAAACTCTCGTATTTCCAGCTCATGATTATAATGGCAAGAAATTTTCCACTATTGAAAATGAAAAAAATAATAATCCAAGATTACAAGTGAGTTCAAAGGAAGAATACGCGGATATAATGAATAATCTAAATCTTGCAAATCCAAAAATGATGGATGTCGCAGTGCCAGCTAATGTAAAAGGGCTTACTTTAGACAATATTAATTAACTTTAAATTCCAACATTAATAACTATATAGGCAGTCTATGAATGACTATTTGCAATCAATTATTGATAGGGATCCAGCGGCAAGATCTAAGTTAAGTGTAATATTAACGTACCCTGGCGTTAAGGCTGTATTTTTTCACAGAATTGCAAATTTTTTTGCTACTGCAAAATTCGATCTTATCGCAAGAATAATTTCTCAATTTTCAAGATTTTTAACTGGTATTGAAATTCATCCAAGAGCTAAGATAGGTAAAAATTTATTTATTGATCACGGTATGGGCGTCGTTATAGGTGAAACATCTGACATTGCAGATAACGTAACAATTTATCATATGGTTACTTTAGGTGGAATATCTCCAAGCATAAATTCCAATGATCAAAGAGAAATTAAAAGACACCCTACTCTTCATGATAATGTTGTTGTTGGTTCAGGGGCACAAATTTTGGGGCCTGTAGTTGTAGGGAAAAATGCAAGAATTGGTGCTAATGCAGTTGTAACAAAAAATGTTCCTGAAAATGCCGTTATGGTAGGAATACCTGCTAAGAATGTTGGAACAGCAACTGAAGAATTTAAACCTTATGCTGTTACAAATGGCAATGAGGAAAAAGAATAATGAAAAATTACAAGGATGATTTTATCCAATCAATTGGAAATACTCCTTTAATAAAACTGAAAGCTGCATCTGAAATAACTGGCTGTAACATTTATGGTAAAGCCGAATATTTAAATCCAGGAGGATCTGTAAAAGACAGAGCAGCACTTGCTTTAATAAGGGATGCTGAACAAAAAAAATTAATATCTAAAGGTGGAATAATTGTAGAAGGAACTGCAGGAAACACTGGCATTGGTTTATGCCTTATTGGAAATTCACTTGGTTACAAAACGATTATTGTAATGAATGATAATCAAACTCAAGAAAAAAAAGATACATTAAGAAATATTGGTGCAGATTTAAAATTAGTTCCACCAAAACCTTATAAAGATGAAAATAACTTTGTTAAAGTTGCTGCTAGAATGGCTGAAGACCTAAAAAGTTCAAATAATCACGGAGTTGTTTGGGCAAATCAATTTGATAATACAGCAAACTCAAAAGGTCACTATAATACAACGGGTCCTGAGATATGGGAACAAACTGAAGGTAAAGTTGATGGATTTGTATGTTCTTCTGGAACTGGAGGAACAATTGGTGGAGTAAGTAGTTTTTTAAAAAAAAAAAATAAAGATATAAAAATTTATCTATCAGATCCAAAGGGATCCTCTCTTTACAATCACATTGAAAACGGTGAGTTAAAAGCTGAAGGTGGATCAATAACTGAAGGCATTGGATCCAGCAGAGTAACTGCTAATTTTGCAGAAGCAAAAATAGATGGAGCCTTTTCAATTGAAGATAAAGAGTCTTTGCCAATACTATATGATTTAATCAAAAATGAAGGTTTAAGTCTTGGAACAAGTTGTGGAGTAAATATTGCAGGCGCAATAAGATTGGGTAAAAAATTAGGACCAGGAAAAACTATTGTCACTATTCTTTGCGACAAATCAGACAGATACAACTCAAAGATGTTTAATAAACCTTTTTTAATTGAAAAAGGTTTACCTTATCCCGATTGGATATAATAACGCATATCAGCACTGTAATAAAACCATTACATTTTTAACTTACAATAAATAATAATAATTAAAAAATTAAGGTAATTTTATGGACGCAAAAGAAGTAGTTAAAAAAGGATATGAACTTTTTGGCAAAGGAGATATGGAGGGATTTATGGAAATGGTACATGATGATATCACTTGGATTTATCCTGGGGATAAGCATCCAATGTCAGGAACTCATAAAGGCAAAGAGGCATATATGAAAACCATGATGCAAGTTCCAAATCTTTGGAGTAATTTTTCAGTAACCCCTGATATGATGATTAGTGAGGGGAATAAAGTGTTTGTTAAAGCAACTGCTAAGGCTGATGGCATGGATACTATTTTTGGTCATTATTTTGAAGTAGGCGATGATGGTAAACTGACATTATTTATTGCGTTTGATGACACACTAAGCATGTTCAATGCAATTAAGAAGTAAGAGTTTATGAAAAAATTATATTTTATTTTAATTTTCGTATTTATGTCGAGTACAGCTTTTGCTGAGCAAGGACAAATTAAACAAACTGGTTTTTTCTCTGGCACTTCTAAAGTTATAGGTGATGATAAAGGCAATTTTTCGATAATATATGAAGGAACTATTGGTAATAAAGCTATTGAGGGAACAACTTTTGGTGACAGATCTTCATCATATTGTGTTGGATCAATTGTTGGACTTAAAGGAAAAGGTTTTGAGACAGGCGTTTGTATAAACAAATTTGAAGATGGTAGTACTACAACAACACATTACGAAGGCGTAATGGGAAAAATATTAAGATGGAAGTTTGTAAGTGGAACAGAGAAATATGAGAATATTTCTGGAGGTGGAACAACATCTTATGCGCAAATTGATTCAGCTAAAGATGGAGTTGTACAATCTTACAATCAAATCGTTGGTACTTATAATTTGAACTAACTGAAAGAAAAAAATGAAAAAAACAATTTTAGTATTAATTTTAAGTTTATTTACAGCTAATGTTTACGCAGATAGCCATGTAAAGAGAATTTTATCAACAAGTCAAACAGGAATGGGAAATGATATTGTATACCCTACAGGAAAAGCAAAAATAACAGCTTTTGAATTTACTGTACCTGTAGGAGCTCCAGTAACTCCTCATACGCACTCATTTCCAGTTCTAATTATGATTCAGCAAGGTGAAATTGAATTAATTCATGAAGGAAAAACCCAAGTATTCAAAGCTGGTGATGCATTTGTTGAAGATGTTGGAATTGTACACGAGTCGAAAAATATTGGAAATGTTCCAGTTAAAGCGATTGTAGTTGCAATTGGTGTCGAAGGACAGAAAATTATGACACCGATAAAATAAAAAGGAAAAAGAAATGATCATAAAAATAGAAGAAAATATAAAATCATTTTCATCTTGGATGAATATGGTAAAGGCGAATGCTGAAAAAATTAAAGGATTTGGTGCTACGATTATTTTTGCAGGTGTATCAAAAGAAGACCCTACAAAATTTACTGTAATCGTTAAGTATGCAACCATGGAAGGTTTTGAAGCATTTAAAAATGACAAAGAACTTCATGCAGCAAGAGCTGAAGCAGGCGTGGATTTAGATTCAGCAAAGGTTACACCGATGCATGAAGATTTTATGGAAAATTTTAGTGGATAAACAATCAATATAAAGAAAGGATAAAATATGGAAACAGAAACACTAGTAGTAGCTCATTTAAAAGAAGGTATGTTAGAAAAATTTATGGGCTTTATGCAATCAGATGCTGGTATGGCAGAAAGATCGAAAGTTGCAAATGTATCAAAAACAATTGGAACAGTTGCACCTGACAAAAAAACAGTAATGTTTAAAATTTTTGTGACCGATAAAGCTGCTCTTAAAGCTTTTATAGATGGAAGCAATCCAGTATCAGCTCCAGTTATGAAAGAAGTTATGGAAAGTTACAGTGTCTACGAATTAAATAAAGTAGATATGTAATAATTTTTGTAATAAGGTTTGTAATGCCTTCAGGATATATCATATTAAATATTAATGTGTTAAATCCTGAAAATTACAAAGAGTATTTGGAAAAAGCTCCTCCAACTGCTCAAATGTTTGGCGGCGAGTACATAATAAGAGGTGGCGAAAATGAAGTCATTGAAGGTGAGTGGAAATATCCAAGAACTGTTGTAATTAAATTCCCATCTTATGAAAAAGTTTTTGAGTGGTACAATTCAGAAATATATAAACCTATCAGACAAATTAGATTAGATAATACAGTATCAAATACATTAATAATTAAAGGAGCATAAAGGAGAAAAAAATGTCAATATTAGAAAAATATAGTGCTGCAATTAAAAATAAAGATGAAGCAGCAATGAATGAACTTTTGCATGATGATTTTAAATTCACAATGCATAAATCAGGGAGTGTTTTAACTAAAAGTGATGTTATCAAATGGGCAATGAGTGGTGACATTAAGCAAGATAAAACTAGAATTGTTTATGAAAATGATGAAGTTGGTGTTCACCATGCGTTCGTAACATTTGATGATGGTAATGTAGAAGCAGTTATGGCAGTCTACAAATACAAAGATGGCAAAATGATTAGTTTAGAAACTGGCGCAACGCCAATGCCAAAATAAGTGAACAACATAGATTTTTATTTTTCTATTGGAAGTACTTATACTTATCTTTCGGTTACTCGAGCACTAGAAGCAGAAAAACAACATCAAATTAAGTTTAACTGGACTCCTTTTAGTGTGAGAGCAATAATGAAAGAAATGAACAATGTTCCCTTTCCTAAAGAAAAAAAAAATAAAGTAGATTACATGTGGAGAGACATAGAAAGACGAGCAAAAAATTATGGATTTTTTGCTAAAACACCAGTCCCTTACCCTTTAACAGAATTTGATTTAGCTAATAAAATTGCAATATTAGGTTTAAAAAATAATTGGGGTGTAGATTACGTTCAGCTTACGTATAAACGATGGTTTCAAGAAGGAAAAGAGCCTGCTGTTGAACCAAACTTGAGTGAAATCTGCGAAAAACTAAGCTTAGATAAAGAAAAGATTGTTTCAGAGGCAAGCTCTGAGGAAATAAATAATATTTATTTATCAAATACAGAAAAAGCTAGAAAAAATAAAATATTTGGAAGTCCGTCATTTGTTGTAAAAAATGAAATATTCTGGGGAGATGATAGAATGGAAGATGCAATCAAATGGTCGAAGGCGAATGAATAATATAACTGCTTATATAATTTTATTAATCGCAGTAATTCTTGGAACAGCATCTAACAGTTTTGCTAAAAGTGCTCAAGGTTTTACATTATTAATACCTAGTATAATCACAGCAGTAACAATTGTTGGATGCATGTATACTTTATCTTTAGTTATGAAAAGTATACCAGTTGGAATAACATATGCCTCTTTTGCAGGCTTATGTATAATTGCAACAGCTGCCGTTGGTGTTATAAAATTTAATCAAGTACCAAATTTTTATACAATAATTGGATTGATTTTAATTATCTCGGGTGTCTTAATAGTTAACTTATTAGGAACAAATAAGTGAAACCGTTATCTGGTTACATTTATTTAGTATTAGCTATATCAACAGGAATTGCCGCAAATAGTTTTGCTAAAATTTCAGATGGATTTTCAAAATTAACTCCAACGATATTATCAATAGCTTTTATGTGTATAACTATGTATGGACTTGCAAAAGCTATGTCTATGATACCAGTAGGTTTTACTTATGCCACTTATAGTGGGATAACAGTGGCTGCTATTTTAGTCTTCGGGATGATTAAATATAATCAGATACCAAATATATACGGTTTAATTGGAATTTTTTTAATTATTATTGGTGTTGTAATGGTTAATTATCTTGGAAGAATTAATTAGCTCTTATTAAGTAATAAAATTAGTACACCTATTACAAATATAATTATCCCTAAAATTTCTGTAATTTTAACTTTTTCTTTAAACATATACTTTGAAGACACATAGCTAAATAATAATTCTATTTGGCCGATAGCTCTAACAAATGAAGACTGTATTAAGGTAAAAGCATAAAACCAAGATAATGTTGCGAGAAATCCAGCTAACCCAGCTGTCAAGCATTCATACTTGTTTTCATATAATTTTTTAAACTGTGACTTTTCAAATATAATTAAATAAATAGTAACTAATGTTGTTTGTATAACTAGACCAAAAAATAGTGTTGCTATAGCTTTTTCAAAGTTATTACTAAAATTTTCCAATGTTAATGCTGCTGCTCTAAAATATACAACGCTTAAACCTAGGAATAGTCCTGCGGATAAACCAATTAAAGTTGTTTTTGAAAATAAGTTTTTTAGAAATAAACTTAAATCTTTAATCGATAGTATAATTACTCCAATTGTAGATACAATAATTCCTGTTATTCCAAATTTATTTAATTTGTCCCCTATTATCAAATATTCAAAAATCGCAACCTGAATAACTTCAGTCTTACTTAATGAAGTTCCAACTACAAAATTAGCAAATCTAAATAAATAGAGTAAAACAAATGTAAAAATTATTTGGAAAATTGAACCTAATAATACGTTAAATATAAATTTTTTTTGACTAAGGATTTCAGGAATTACATTTAAGTCTTGAAAATACAAAAAAAATAAAATTGTCCCAAATGGTAATGCAAAAGCAAATCTTACATAGGTAGATGCAATAGTTGATACTTTTTGATTAAGTTTTTTCTGTAAAGTTGATCTAAGATTTTGAAAAAAAGCCCCAGAAATAGCTACAATTATCCAATTCATTGATGATTATTAATATTGTATTTAATTTTAAAGTCGACTTAAATAGTCTCATTTAACAAAAAAGAGGGAAATAACATGAAAATCTTTAAAAGAATAATATTTTCTCTAATTTTCGTTTCTT
>CACMWQ010000003.1:0-262712 GCA_902617415.1 uncultured Pelagibacteraceae bacterium
TCTTTTGATTGTCTCTGGTTCAACACTTCTTCTTAAGTCTATGGCAACTCTTATACCTTCTCTATTAGATTCATCCCTTATATCACTTATACCCTCAATTTTTTTGTCTCTAACTAATTCTGCAATTTTTTCGTTTAAATTAGATTTATTTACTTGATAAGGTATTGAGGTAATTACCAATCTATCTTTACCATTTTTAAGATTTTCAACATTTATTTCACCTCTAATTTTAAAAGAGCCTCTGCCTGTTTTGTATCCTTCTCGAATAATATCTTTACCAATAATCACTCCTCCTGTTGGAAAATCAGGGCCAGGTATATGCTTCATTAACTCTTTAACTTTAATGTCTTTATTTTTTATAAGCGCTAAAGTTCCATCAATAATTTCACCAAGATTATGTGGTGGAATACTAGTTGCCATACCAACAGCGATACCTCCAGCTCCATTTACCAAAAGATTTGGATATTGAGCTGGCAATACTGTAGGCTCTTGCTCAGTTTCGTCGTAGTTACTTTTAAATGAGACAGTGTTTTTTTCTATATCGTCAATTAAAAACTGAGAAATTTTTGCAAGTTTTGTTTCTGTATACCTCATTGCTGCAGGTGGATCACCATCGATTGAACCAAAATTGCCTTGACCATCAATTAAAGGAACACTCATTGAAAAATCTTGAACCATTCTAACTAAAGCATCATACACTGCTTGATCACCATGCGGATGATATTTACCAATTACGTCTCCAACAATTCTTGCAGATTTTCTAAATTGTTTTGACCAATCAAAACCACCTTTGTGCATTGCATATAAAATTCTTCTGTGAACAGGTTTAAGTCCATCTCTAATATCGGGTAATGCCCTACTAATTATTACGCTCATTGCGTAAGATAAATATGATGAACTCATTTCATCATACATTGAGATTGGTTTGATATTTAAATCTTTAGTTACTTCGTTTTTTTGCATTTATTTAGAAAGGAATATCATCATCTAGCTCGTTTTGAGCCATAGAACTATCATCAAAACTTTGTTTGTTATCTTGTGATGGAATTGAATTTTGATTTCCTCCACCTAACATTGTTAATGATGAATTGTATCCTTGAATTAAAATTTCAGTAGAATATTTATCCTGACCTGATTGTTCATCTTTCCATTTTCTAGTAGTCAGTTGTCCTTCAACGTATACTTGTGCTCCCTTTTTTAAATATTGTTGAACTACATTTACTAGTCCTTCATTGAAAACAACTACTCTATGCCATTCAGTTTTTTCCTTTTTTTCACCAGTATTTTTATCTTTCCATGATTGACTAGTAGCTAAGCTTAATCTTGCTACACTTTTACCGTTAACCATTTGTTTAACTTCTGGATCTGCGCCTAATCGACCGATTAAAAGTACTTTATTTAAGCTTCCTGCCATAATATTTATATATTTGAAATGTTATTTATAACATTAATAGGCTTGAATATTAATTTTATTAATCTAAAGCAACTAAAATTATGCTTAAAAAGATACTTATTAAGGGCGCAAAAGAGCACAATTTAAAGAATATTTCACTAGAGATTCCTAAAGACAAATTTGTTGTAATAACAGGTCTATCTGGATCAGGAAAATCATCATTAGCATTTGATACTGTCTATGCAGAAGGTCAAAGACGATATGTTGAGAGTTTATCTGCATATGCAAGACAGTTTTTAGACAAAATGAAAAAACCAAATGTAGATTTAATAGAAGGTTTGAGTCCAGCAATTTCAATAGAACAAAAAAATACTTCTAAAAATCCAAGATCAACAGTTGCAACTGTAACCGAAATATACGATTACATGAGAGTACTTTATGCAAGAGCAGGAATACCCTACTCTCCATTCACTGGTAAACCAATTACTTCACAAACTATTAGTCAAATTGTTGATAAGATTAAAGAATTACCAAAAAAATCTACAATATATTTATATGCTCCAGTTGTACGAGGACGTAAGGGTGAATACAAAAAAGATATATTAGGATACAAAAAAAGAGGATTTAGAAAAATCAAAGTTGATGACCAATTGTATGAAATTGATAGTGTTCCAGAATTAAATAAAAAACTTAAACACGATATTTCAATCTTAGTTGATAGAATTGTAATAAATTCATCATTAGGAAACAGATTAGCCGAAAGTGTTGAAACAGCTGTTAATTTAGCAAATGGTTTGCTTTTTGTTGAATATGAAAATGAAACACTTCCAAAAAAATACAGAAAAATTGAAAAAATAATTTTCTCAACCAAATTTGCTTGTCCTGAAAGTGGTTTTACTATTGAAGAGATTGAACCAAGACTTTTTTCATTCAACAGTCCTTATGGAGCCTGTGAAGAATGTGAAGGTATTGGAATGAAATTAAATGTTGATCCAAATTTAGTTGTTCCAAATGAAAAAAAATCTATCGCAGATGGTGCTATTGAACCTTGGGCAAAATCTACATCAATGTATTACGCTCAAACATTGGCATCTTTATCTAAACATTATGGTTTTTCATTAGATGATAAATGGTCAAAACTACCAAAAAAAATTAAGGATGTAATTTTGTATGGATCTGATGATGAGGAAATTAAATTTACCTATGACGATGGCTATGAGAAGTATTCGCATAAAAAAACCTTTGAAGGTGTGGTCAATAATCTAGAGAGAAGATATTTAGAGACAGATAGTGATTGGAAAAGAGAAGAAATTGCTCAGTATCAATCTGATACAAAATGTGAAAGATGCAATGGTTATCGATTAAAAGATGAAGCTCTGTGTGTTAAAATAAATGAATTAAACATTAGCCAAGTTACAGAAAAATCAATTTTTGATGCTAAGGAATGGTTTAGATCTTTAGAAGTTAAATTAGACAAAAGACAAATTAAAATTGCACAACATATATTAAAAGAAATTAATGAACGTTTAGATTTTCTTTTAAATGTTGGTCTTGATTATTTAACTTTATCTAGAGAGTCTGGAACATTATCTGGTGGTGAAGCACAAAGGATTAGACTAGCTTCACAAATAGGATCAGGTTTAACTGGAGTTCTATACGTTTTAGATGAACCATCAATTGGTTTACATCAAAAAGATAATGTTAAGCTTATAGATGCATTAAAAAGATTAAGAGACTTAGGTAATACTGTTATTGTTGTTGAGCACGATACAGAAACAATGGAGAATGCAGATCATATAGTAGATTTAGGACCTGAAGCTGGAAATAAAGGTGGAGAAATTGTTGCTGAAGGTACATATGAGCAAATTTTAAAGAATGACAAAAGTATTACTGGAAGATATTTATCAAATAAGAGTTTCATACCTATTCCAAAAAATAGAAGACTTGCAAAAAATGGTAGATTTTTAGAAATCAATGGTGCATCTGGAAATAATTTAAATAACGTAAATTTAAAAATACCTTTAGGTAGTTTCACTTGTGTTACTGGTGTATCTGGAAGTGGTAAATCTACTTTGATACTTCAAACTTTATACAATGCATTAAATCTTACTTTGAATAATAATAAGTCTAGAAAAATTCCTCAGCCATTTAGAGGATTTAAAGGAATAGAATTAATTGATAAAGTTATAGATATTGATCAATCACCTATTGGTAGAACTCCTAGATCAAATCCTGCTACATATACTGGAGCTTTTGGTCCTATAAGAGACTGGTTTACCAATTTACCTGAAGCAAAAAGTAGAGGCTATAAACCTGGAAGATTTTCTTTCAATGTAAAGGGTGGAAGATGTGAAGCATGTGAAGGAGATGGTGTAATTACTTACGAAATGCACTTTCTTCCTGATGTTTACATAACATGCGATGAATGCAAAGGTACTAGATACAATAGAGAAACATTAGAGATTAAATTCAAAGATAAGAGTATTGCAGATGTTTTAAATATGACTGTTGATGAAGGATGTGAGTATTTTGAAAATATTTCAAACATCAAAACTAAACTTCTAACGTTAAAGAAAGTTGGTCTTGGCTACATAAAAATTGGTCAGCAAGCTACAACTCTTTCTGGTGGAGAGGCTCAGCGTATAAAACTTGCTAAAGAATTATCTAAAAGATCTACAGGAAGAACAATGTATATATTAGATGAACCAACTACAGGATTGCATCAACATGATATAAAAAAACTTTTGGAAATTTTACACACATTTGTTGCAACGGGTAATTCAGTTGTAGTTATTGAGCATAATTTAGATGTTATTAAAACTGCTGATTATATTGTTGATATGGGACCCGAGGGTGGTGTTAAAGGTGGAAATATTATTGCAGAAGGCAAACCCGAGGAAGTTGCAAAAGTGAAAGATAGCTATACAGGTAAATTTTTAAAGCCTTTATTAGATACAAAATTTAAAAAAACCGCTTAATCTTTATAGAAAAATAATATAAAATCATCTTATAGATGACTTCGATATTACAATCATTATCAAAAACTGTGCATTTATCGCTGGCTATTGCAATATTACTATTCATTGGTCTTTACATAGGCAATGGTGGATTTGATTTTGATGTTTTATTTTGGAGCTGGTTATTAAGATATGTACATGTAACTGTAAGTATTATGTGGATTGGTTTACTATGGTATTTCAATTTTGTTCAAATTCCTAACATGGCTAAAATTCCAGACGAACAAAAACCAGCAATAGGCAAAGTTATAGCTCCTGCAGCATTATTTTGGTTTAGATGGGCAGCGCTATTTACAATCATATCAGGATTATTATTAGCCTATTTTAATGGGTACGTTCATCAAGCGATGACATTAGGAATTGGATCAGGTGGCGGAAAAAATACTGCAATAGGAATTGGAATGTGGTTAGGATTAATAATGGCATTCAACGTTTGGTTTGTTATATGGCCAAATCAAAAAAGAGCTTTAGGTATGGTTGAGTGTGAACCTGAAGTTAAAGCTAAGTCAGCAAAGACTGCAATGCTGTTTTCTAGAACAAACACACTTTTATCATTACCAATGTTGTTAACAATGGTAGCGGCACAAAATCTTTATTAATTATTCTTTTTCTTCCTTAACAATCGTTCTTTGGCTAACTTTTAAAGATACTAGTACTGGGTTTGCAATATAAATTGATGAGTAAGTTCCAAAAATTACTCCTAATATCATTGCTAAAGAAAATCCTTTTAATATTTCTCCACCAAAAATAAATATAGATAAAAGAGCCAACAATGTAGTAACTGAAGTTATTATTGTTCGGGATAATGTTTCGTTTATTGAGATATTTGTTAGTTCAAATATTTTAACATCTGCATATTTACGCAAATTTTCTCTAACTCTATCAAATATTACAACGGTATCATTCATTGAGTATCCAACTATTGTTAATACAGCTGCAACAATAGAAAGATTGATTTCTAGTGAAAATACAGAAAATACTCCTAATGTAATTATAACGTCATGAAATAAAGCTAAAATAGCTCCAAGACTAAATTGCCACTCAAATCTGATCCATATATATAAAAGCATAGCAGCCAAAGATAAAGCTATCGCTATTACACCTGATCTCAAAAGTTCTGCACTAACTTTTGGCCCAACATTTTCTACTCTTCTAAAATCTACCGAACCTATAGAATTTGATAGCTTAGTTTTTATCTCCTCTATAAATTGTGGGTCATTTGAATTTTGTTTTTCAAATTTAACCACAAAATCTGTTTCATTACCAAAATTTTTCACAGAAACATCACCAAGATTCATTTGATTAAAACTATCTCTTATTTGTGTGATATTAGCAGAAGATTTGTCAGTCCTTAGCTCTATTAAAGTACCCCCTTTAAAATCAACACCAAAATTCAATCCTTTAAAAACTAAGAAAACTAAGGAAGCAATAATTAATATACCTGAAAGTATATTAAAACTTTTATAAAACTTATTAAAATAGATTGTTTTCATTATATTAGTTTTTCCTTGTGTTTATTTTTGATGACATAATAAGCAGTAATCAAACGAGCAATGAAATATACTGAAAATAGTGTTGTAAGTATTCCAACTCCAAGCGTTATAGAAAATCCTTTAATTG
Source organism: uncultured Pelagibacteraceae bacterium (assembly GCA_902617415.1). Lineage (GTDB taxonomy): Bacteria > Pseudomonadota > Alphaproteobacteria > Pelagibacterales > Pelagibacteraceae > Pelagibacter. Next base: position 6,031 of record CACMWQ010000003.1, read on the forward strand.
GACCTGAGCCCATGAAAAATAGGATTACTGCAGCGATTAGAGTTGTAATATTGGCATCTAAAATTGTTGTTCGTGATTTTGTATAACCAGAATCAAAAGCTACAATTGAATTATTTTCATTTTTTAATTCTTCTTTAATTCTCTCAAAAATTAAAACATTTGCATCAACAGCCATACCTACTGTTAAAATAATACCTGCAATTCCAGGGAGTGTAAGAGTTGCTTCAAATAATGTTAAAATTCCAACTAATAAAAATAAATTTGATATTAAGGCTAAGTTAGCAATTAAGCCGAAAAATCTATATTTATAAAACATAAAGGCAACGACTAAGATAAATCCTATTATCAATGACATAATTCCTGCATTAATTGAGTCTTTTCCAAGGTCAGGACCTACAGTTCTTTCTTCGATAATATTAAGTGGAGCCGGTAAAGCACCTGATCTTAAAAGTAAAGCTAAATCTGTTGCTGATTGAAAGGTAAAATTACCAGATATCTGTCCATTTCCTCCAATAATTGGTTCTCTGACTTCAGGAGCACTAATAATTTTTCCATCCAAAACAATTGCTAACCTTTTTCCAACACCATTTGAAGTCGCTTTACCAAACTTTTTTGCTCCTACCCTATCTAAACTAAATGAAACAACTGTCTCATTAGTTTGATTATTCATTGTTGGCTTGGCATCCATAAGATTATCACCACTTAAAACAATTCGTTTACTAACAATGGCTTCACTAGAGCCATCCTCAAAAGAAAGTTTTTCTGTTCCAAATGATTCTTCAGAACTACTGGATATAAATTGGAATGTTAAGTTTGCAGTTTTACCTAATAAAGATTTAATTCTACCAGGATCATCTAGTCCTGGTAACTCAACAAGAATTCGATCATTACCTCTTTTTAAAATATTTGGCTCATTAGTGCCTACTTCATCAACTCTTCTTCTTACAATTTCAATTGCTTGATCTAATGAAGAATTTTTTAACAATACCAATCCATAGTCAGAAAATTCTAATTTGAATGATGTATCCATGTTTTCAATGTTAAATTGATGCGATTTGTATTGTTGAAAATATGGATTTATTTCACTTTTATCATCATCTAACAGAGATTTAACTTCCTCAATTTTAGAATTTTCAACGTCAAATATAATTGACTTATTCTCAATTACAAAATTTCTAACCTTAATATCTTTATCTTTGAAAAATTTTTTAAACTCTAAGACTTTACTTTGCAATCTTTGAGTAATGACTGGTTCGTTATCTATTTCTAATAATAAATAAGAACCACCTTGTAGATCTAATCCTAATTTTATATTTTTTGAGAAAAATTCATCATCAACTTTTGTAAAGTTGGAAATAGTAAAATATGAAATAATAAGTGTAAAAATTAAAACACTAAAAACTCTTAATTTAGAAAAATATAACACTTTTGGAAGTTATTATTTTTTTGGTTCAGCTTTAGTTACTAGTCCTTGTATTCCAGTAGCTCGAACAATTTCAACTTTAACATTATCAGCTATCATAACTTCTACTTTTTCATTATCGATAACTCGTTCTACAGTGCCAACGATACCACCAGAAGTAATAACTTTATCTCCACGCTTTAAAGCTTCAACCATAGCCTTATGTTCTTTAACTTTCTTTTGCTGGGGTCTAATTAAGAAAAAGTAAAATATTACGAATATTAAAACTAGGGGTATAAATTGTCCAATTCCTGCGTCCATGTTAAGTCCTTAAAAAGATAACAATTTTTTATACTATATACTTTTAGAAGACAACTCTTAATTGATACCTATTTTCTCCATATTGTTCATATATGGTCTTAGTTTTTCAGGAATAATTATTGAACCATCCTCAGTTTGATAATTTTCTAATATCGCAATTAAGGTTCTACCAACGGCAAGTCCGCTCCCATTTAAAGTACCAACAAATTCGTTTTCGTTTTTATTATTTTTATATCTAGCTTTCATTCTTTTAGCCTGAAATGTTCCACATGAAGAACAGCTTGATATTTCTCTATATTTATTTTCAGATGGAAGCCAAACCTCTATATCATAAGTTTTTTCTGCACTAAAACCCATATCACCGGTACTTAAAATAATTTTTCTGTAAGGTAATTGTAAATCATCTAAAATTTTAGTTGCACAATTAGTCATTCTCTCTAGTTCTTCAATGCACTTATTATTTTCTACAATACTGACTAGTTCAACTTTATAAAATTGATGTTGTCTAATCATGCCCTTTGTATCTTTACCATAACTTCCTGCTTCTTTTCTAAAACAAGGTGTTGATGCAACTAATCTCATTGGCAAAGATTTTAGATTTAATATCTGATTTTTAACCATATTAGTTAAGATCACTTCAGCGGTAGGGATTAAAAACTTTCTATCATTTTTATCATCAAACTTAATTTCGAATTGATCATTTTCAAATTTGGGCAATTGGCCAGTTCCAAACATAGTGTTGTCTGTAGCCATTAAAGGTGGAGAGATTTCAGTGTAGCCATTATTAATGACATGTGTATCAATCATAAAATTAGAAATTGCTCTTTCTAATGATGCTAATTTGTCTTTAACAAAAACAAATCTTGATCCAGTTGTTTTTGTTGCTAAATCAAAATCTAACATATTCAGTTTTTCACCAATTTCATAATGAGATTTTGGTTTAAAACTCATTTCTTTAATTTCACCAGATTTTACAACCTCTTTATTGCTATTTTCATCCTTACCTACGGGGACATCATTCAATGGTAAATTAGGAATACTACTTAATATCTGATCAAGTTGGTCTTTAACACTTTTTTGATTTTTACTTAAATCATCTATTTTATTTGAAATTTCTTTAGACTTTTCAAAAAGGGTTTCATCTTTAGATTTAGAAATAGATTTTTTTTTCATTTCTAATTTTTCTTTTTCTTGAATTAATTTTCTATTTTCTTCATCAAGATTTAATATTTGATCAAAGTCTACATCAACGTTTCGATTTTTAATTGTATTTTTAAAATTATCGATATCTTTTCTAATATCCTTAATATTGTGCATTTCTCTCTTGAGCTTTCTTTTCGATAATATTTACAGAAAAAATTGATAATTCATATAAAATTAACAAAGGTATTGCTAAACCTATTTGTGTAATTGGATCTGGTGGAGTTAATATTGCAGCAGCAGCAAATATTATTACAACAAAATATTTTCTTCTTTCTCTTAAATAAGTTGAATTTACAACTCCTATTCTTGCAAGCAAACTTAATACAACTGGTAGCTGAAAACTTAATCCAAATGCAAAAATTAACTTCATCACAAGAGATAAGTATTCATTTACTTTAGCTTCTAATTGAATCGGTAAGCTAGTCCCAAGTCCCGCACTTTCAAATGATAAAAAGAATTTAAATGCTAGTGGCATAATTAGATAATAAACAAGCATACCTCCTAGTAAAAAAAGTATTGGTGTAATTACTAAGTAAGGCATAATTGCTTTCTTTTCATGGGTGTATAATCCTGGTGCAATAAATTTCCAAATTTGAATAAGGATATATGGACTGGTCACAAAGAAAGCAGCAAAAAAAGAAACTTTAAGATATGTTAAAAATGTTTCTTGAAGAGCGGTAAAGATTAATCTTCTATCAACATTATCATCCTTTACAGCATTAGCGTAAGGTTCAACTAAAAATCCATATATGTATTCAGAAAAATAGTAACAAACCACAAATAATACTGCTAAGAAGATAAATGAATTTATTAGTCTTTGTCTTAATTCAGTAAGATGACTTATAAAACCTGTTTCTTTTTTTTTAGCTGTCATCTTTAGGTTTATCCTCTTTCATAATTTCAGTATTTTTTTTTAATTCTTCTTTAATTGAAACATCAGTTATTTCTGTAACTTGATTTTGAACATCTGAAAAATATCTTTTGGCTGAACCTATCCATGATCCAACTTTTTTTAACATTACAGGAAAGTCTTTTGGTCCTACAACTATTATTGCAATAGATACTATTATTAATATTTCAAACCAGCCGATCTGTGGCATTGATTACTCTTTTTTGTCTGAGTCTTGATTTTCAGATATATTTTTTGGTTGGCTATCTTCTGTAGCATCTGTAGCCATACCTTTTTTAAAACTTTTAATTCCTTTAGCAACATCACCCATTAGACTAGAGATTTTACCTCTACCAAAAAGTAATACTACTAAAATTACTACAATTGCAATTTGCCAAAATCCTATACTCATGATTACTTATAACCTTATAATTTTAGTTTTAAAACTATTTTTTTATTTATCGTTATCAGTATTAAGAGTGCTATTAAGCATCTCATCTATATCAGAGTATATATTTTCCTTTTTATCCTCTTGTTTTTCTTTATAGAATTTGCCTGTTCCAAATATAGATGCATCTACACTAGATGTATCAATAAGACCTGCAGTTCCTAATTCATCAACGGTTGGAAGATCTGACAATTTTTGGAGATTGAAATGACTTAAAAAGTCATCTGTTGTTCCATATTGAATAGGTTTACCAGGGGCATCTTTTCGACCTTGAGGTCTAACCCAGTTCAATTCCATCAAAATCTCAAGTGTATTATTCCCGAAAGCAACTCCACGAATTTCTTCTATTTCAGCTCTAGTGACTGGTTGATGATAAACAATAATTGCAAGTGTTTCTATCGCGGCCTTTGATAATTTTTTTTCAACGGTTTTTTGTTGAGACATTAATGAGGATAAATTTGGTGAAGTTCTAAAAGACCACTTATTGGAAATACAGACTAAATTTATTCCACGATCAGAATAAAAATTCTGAAGTTTTAGTAAAGATTTTTCAACATCTGTCTTTTTTGAAATTTTATTTTCGATAGTTTCAATATTTAAAGGCTCTGCTGCTGCAAAAACAATAGCTTCTATTTCTTTATCAACATCACTTAATTTAGATGGAAATGATACAACATTATTTTTTTTTAATTTATTCATTAGATTTTTTTAATATATATATCCTCAAATAAATTATCTTGTTTAATAGATATATTGCCTTCTTTTGCAAGCTCTAAAGATCCAGCAAAAATTCCTGCATTACCTGTCTTACTTAAAGTTTTAGAATTTCTAAAATTTTTTGGTATTAGATCAGTCATATTTTTCCAATCATTTAAATTATTGTAAAACTCTTTTATAACTTTAATACCTTCTTCAGTAGTAAATACTGGGAGTTTCGGAATATTCATTCTCTGAAAATCTTTTGTCATTACGATATTTGAATACGTTTTTAATAATTCAAACAATGTTAATGAATATTGAGAATTATAAATTGATCTCATTCCACTTTTTGAACCTCTCATAAAAATATCTTTGCCTAATCTTTTTCTGCTCAACATCTGAGAAGACAATAATCTTATTAATTCTAGTTTTTTAAGTTGGAGCTTTAATTTCTCTGCTACTTCAAGAGCTTTAAATTCCTCTTCTTCTGTTTCTGGTAATAGTAGTTTAGATTTAAGATAAGTTAACCAAGTAGCCATAAGCAAATATTCTGAGGCTAATTCTAAATTTAAATTTTCAGTTTTTGTTATAAAATCATGAAATTGATCTGCTAATTTAGTGATTGATATATTTTCCAAATCAACTTTTTGTGATTTTGCTAAATCTAAAAGTATTTCTAATGATCCAGAGTAATTACTAAGATCAACATTAAATTCTAAAGAATCACTCATGGATTTAAATTTAACTTATTATTTGAATTAATTTAGAGGTTTTTTTTACAATAAAATCATCTATATAAGGTGAATTTTGACCTACCACATTCATTTCTCTCATTTTTCCATTGCAATGAAGCACCAAATTACAACCTGCACGAAAAGATTTAATAACGTTTTTTTTTAAATTACCTTTAAGAGCGCCCATAGAAATATCATCTGACATTAATATTCCCTTGAATAATATTTCTCTTCTAATCATTTTTATGATTTTTTTAGAATGTGAAACGTTATTTATCGGATCAAGTTTCTTAAACAACAAGTGACCGGTCATGCCTAAAACAGATTTTTTTTTAGTAAATGGAAAAAAATCATATTTTTTAAGATACTTTATATCTTTGTCTATAACTGGTAATTTATAATGACTATCAACTTTAGCTAAACCATGACCTGGAAGATGTTTAATTACTGTACCAACCCTATTTTCGTGAAATTTTTCGATAGATATATCGCCAATTTTAGACAGAGTTTTTTTATCATTTGAATAGGATCGATCACCTATAATTTTATGAGACTTTTTTCGTCTTAAATCCAATACGGGGACTGTATTAATATTAATACCAATAAGTCTTAACAAATAGGATATTTGCTTAACATAAACATTGAAATAAATATCAAATTTTTTTCTATCTTTTGAATATAAATCACCAAAATATTTTGCACTAAAAATGGAATTATCTATGAATTTTCTTAATCTACTTACTCTTCCACCTTCTTCATCAATTAGAATTGGATAATTAGAGTTTTTAAATATTTTTTTAATCGAACCAGTTAATTTTTGAACTTGATTGATAGATTTTATATTTCTAGAAAAAAGGATTATTCCCCATGGCTTATATTTTTTTAAAAAACTTACTTCACTTTTTTTTAAATTATGTCCACTAATGCCACATATAAAAGCTCTAGTTCTTTTAATCATTATATAACAATTCCCAAAAAGAATATTTTTTTGTGTTTTTATTTTTGTATTCTACATATTCAATAATGTTGTCCGTGTCATTTTTAAGAATAAATAGATTATTTTCGTTAGATGATATTTTTTCATCAATACTTGAAACTGCTCTATATGATTTCTTGTAATTATCGTCTGAAAAATAATATCTTAGAGTAAAAAATAGAAAGAAAAATATAATTATTAAATAAAATAGATATTTAAGCTCTTTTAGCATTACATTTTTTCAGGTGTATCAACACCTACAATATCCATTCCAGTTTTAATTGTTTTTGCAATAGATTTTAAAAATATTAGTTTTTCTATATTTATTGTTTTATCATCATTGATAAATCTTTTTTCAACATCATCTTTTCCCATATTCCAATAGGAATGAAATTGAGATGATAACTCATATAAATATACAGGGATCCTATGAGGTTCTAGTTTTTTAGTGGAAATTTCTACACATTTAGGCCATTCAGATATTTTTTTAAAAATTTCAATTTCTTCATCATTAAATTGAATATTATTATTTTCATTATCAATCTTGTCATCAATATTTTTATTTATATTTCTAAAAACCGATGAAATTCTAGCATAACAATATTGAACATAATAAAGTGGATTGTCTTTAGATTTTTCTTTTACTTTTGTAAAATCAAAATCTAATTCAGCATCATTGCTTCTGCTTAGCATAATAAATCTTGTTGCATCTTTTCCAACCTCAGAAATTAAATCTTCAACGGTAATGTAATCACCTTTTCTTTTAGACATTTTAAAAGGTTTGCCATCTTTTATTAACTTAACAAGTTGGCTTACTTTACAAATTAATTTATTTTTTTCTCCAGATAATGCTTCAACAACAGATGTAATTCTTTTTATATAACCCGCATGATCCGCTCCTAAAATATTTATTAATTTATCAAATTTTCTGTTTAGTTTTGTATTATGATACGCAACATCTCCAGCAAAATAAGTCCATGTGTTGTCAGATTTTTGTAATGCCCTATCTTTATCATCCCCAAAATCTGTTGATCTAAAAAGTAATTGATCTCTTTCAACCCAATTAGTTGTGTCTTCTCCTTCGGGAGCTTTGATTTTTCCTATATATACAAATTTATCTTTTTTAAGTTTCTCAATAACCTTATCAACCTCTTTATTTTCAACTATTTCAGTCTCACTCGCAAAATTATCATGAATAATTCCCAAATTATTTAAATTAGTCTTAATGAGTTTAAGTGACTCTGTAATTGCTAGTTTAGTAAGTGTTAACTTAATTTTTTCATAATCATCAAATTGTAAATCTTTATTATTATCTATAATATGTTGGGCTATATCCTTGATGTATTCTCCTGGATATAAATCATCCTCATTTAGTGGAAAGGTTTGATTATCTAATTTTTCTTTTATTCTCAAATATACAGATCTAGTAAAATGTAAAATTTGATTACCATGATCATTTACGTAATATTCTTTTACAACTTCTTGATTGTTAAATTTTAACAAATTAGAGATAACATCACCTAGAATAGCACCTCTACAATGACCAACATGTAATGGTCCAGTGGGATTTGCTGACACGAATTCAATTAAATGTTTCTTTTTAGAGCCATTAAGTGCTGCGCCAAAATTATTAAGATTATTTATATTTAAAAGAAATGAAGTCCAAAACTCTTTTTTTAAAATAATATTTATAAATCCAGGATTTGCTATTTCTATCTTCTCAATATTATTATCGTCTTTAAAAATAATATCTTTCAATTTTTCGGCAATTTTAATTGGTGGTTCATTATTTGTTTTAGATAAAACCATTGCAACATTAGTTGACAGATCGCACTTAAATTTTTTAGGAGGTATATCTACATTTATACCAGATAAACTTTCAGGTAATAAAATTAGCTTTTCTTCACTTGCTAATTTAATTTTATTTAAAATTTTATTTAAGTATTCCTCAAATATATTCATTTTGATGCTCTATATAATTGTATGGCGTACCTATCTGTCATGCCAGAAATATAATCAGATATAGCTCTTTCTTTGTTAGTTTTTAAATATTTAGTTTTAATATACTTTTTTGGATTTTTGTTAATTACACTAAAAAGCTTTTTAATTATCTTTTTTCCTTCGTTATTTTTTTTTAATACATCTTTATTATTATACATAGTTATTCTAAGGAAATCTCTAATCTCATTTATAGTTATTTTTAATTTGTTGGAAAAATCAACAATTTGATTTTTTTTATTTGATACATCTTTTTTTGTAGATATTTTATTTATTAAAATATTTCTTGTCGTTGTTTTTATTAAGTCTTGAACCATTAAATTTATAGAGTCTCTTATAGTTTGATATACGAGAATATCATTATTTTCACTTTTTAATTTGTTTTTATATGATTTTAAAATTTCATCAAAAAAAGAGATTTGTTTAAGATCGTTTAAAGTAAATAATTTAGCTTTTATTCCATCTTGAATATCATGGTTATTGTATGCAACGTCATCAGATATAGATGCAATTTGAGCCTCCAGTGAGGAGTTTTTTGAAAAATTAATTTTATTTTTTAAATTTTTCAAACCAATTAAATTATTTATTTTGACTAGCTTTGTTATCGGACCATTATGTTTAATAAGTCCATCTAATGTTTCTAATGTTAAATTAAGACCTTCAAATTTAAAATATTTATTTTCAATGAACATTACTATCCTAAGTGTTTGAAGGTTGTGGTCAAATCCCCCATATTCATACATACATTCATTTAGGGACTCTTCTCCCGCATGACCAAATGGGGTATGACCTAAATCATGAGCTAAACTTAATGTTTCAGCTAAATCATCATTTAAACCTAAGTATTTAGCAATTGTTCTAGCAATTTGTGAAACTTCAATGGAATGCGTGATTCTGGTTCTATAATGATCTCCTTCAGTATTCACAAATACCTGAGTTTTGTGCTTCAATCTTCTAAAAGAGGTAGAATGAATTATTCTATCTCTATCTCTTTGAAAAGGTGATCTGAAAGGATTGCTCGCTTCTTTGAACAGTCTACCTTTTGAAGCAAATGTTCCTAATTTTGAGTAATTTTTCATTCTTTAAAAATGGCAAAATATTATTATATTGTTTTTATCAATGTTTAATTATGATTAAAGAAATTAAATTTACAGATAATGCTATAAAGCAGATAAACCATCTTCTATCATCAAAAGATAAAGGGTCATTTTTTAGAATCGCCATTAAAGGTGGTGGATGCTCTGGATTTCAATATGATTTCTCATTTGATAACTCTGCTAATGATGATGATCTACAACAAGACAATATTCTTATCGACAAAACATCGGCTGATTTACTAAAAGGATCTGAAGTTGATTTTGTAAAAGAATTGATCGGAGATTCATTTAAAATAAACAACCCACAAAGTAAATCTTCTTGTGGTTGTGGCGTATCTTTCTCGCTTTAATGATAATTAGTTCCTGGAATGTTAACTCTGTAAGAGCAAGAATTGAAAATATTAAAGAGTATCTAAAAAAATATTCACCAGATATTTTAATGATGCAAGAGATCAAAGCTCAAGATGACAACTATCCTTACGAAGACTTTGAAAAATCAAATTACCAGAATTATGTATTTGGTCAAAAATCATATAATGGAGTTGCGATAATTTCTAAAAAAAAATTAGACAAAATTGAAAAAGATATTTTTAAAGACAAAAATAAACAATCTAGAATTATTACTGCAGATCTAAAACATAAATCAAAAACTATTAAATTAATAAACATATACACACCCAATGGAAATCCTGTTGATACAGAAAAATATACTTACAAATTATATTGGCTAGAAAGTTTAATTAAGAAGTTAAAAGGTTATTTAAAAAAAAAAGAAAATATAATTATTGGTGGTGATTTTAATATAATTCCATCTGCAGAAGATGTTCATAATCCTAAAGGATATGAAAATGATGCATTATTTAGACTTGAGATAAGAAAAAAATTAAGAGAATTATTAAGTTTAGGTTTTCATGATGCATATAGATATATCCACCCTGATAAAGAAGGATATACTTTTTGGGATTACACAAGTGGTGCATGGCAAAAAAATAATGGCATGAGAATTGATCATTTCTTAGTTTCAAACTCAATTATAAATCTTGTGAAAGATGTTAAAATTAACAAATTTCCTCGTGGAAGACAAAAACCTTCAGATCACACACCAATTGAAATTGAATTAACTTAAAGATTTTATTTTATTAACAAGTTCCTCATTAATATTTCTAGGTCCAGTATCTAATCTGTTTTTGTGACGTCTTTCACCAGGCAACCTAACCTCTCCCATTGATTTCATTTTCTCAAAGAATTTATTTGAATGACTATCCCAATCAGAATTTGTTAATTTTTCAGGAGATATAGCTAAAATAAACTCTCCACCACTTGGTGGTCCACCATCATCTGTATCCTTCTCAGCCGTCTCATAACTAAAATTATCTCCAACTAAGGCTCCAGCAAGTAATTCGACCATCATTGCTATTCCTGAGCCTTTATAGCCGCCAAATGGCAACAAAACTCCACCATCTGCTATTTCACCAGGATCTGTTGTTTCTTTTCCATCTTTAGTTAAACCAGTTCCTATTGGGACCTTGTGCCCTTCTCTTTTTGCAACTTGAACCTCTCCCATGGCCATCGATGCAGTAGCCATATCATAAACTACAGGTGGTTTATTTTTTCTTGGCCAAGCAAATGAAATTGGGTTTGTTCCAAATAAAGGTTTAATTGCTCCTGCTGGTGCAACTGCTGGCTTGTATGATGTACAAGCAAAAGCAACAAGCCCTTGCTCTGCTATTGCTTCTGTCTCAGGCCACATAGCAGCCATATGATGAGAATTAGTAATTGCTAAAACTGCAACTCCATTTTCTTTTGCAGCTTTTACGAGCTCTGGTATTCCATATTTTAAAACCATTGGGGCAAGACTATTTTTCCCATCTGCTTTAACAACACTTGGGGTTAATTTTGAAATCACTGGTCTAGCCTTACCATTAATTTTTCCGCTTTTTAAACCAGATACATAAGCGGGTAATCTAAATAGACCATGAGATAATGATCCATCTCTTTCAGCATTTTTGATTAAAGTAGATAAAGTATCTGCTGTTTCTTCATCGCATCCGTTAGCTATTAATGTTTTTTTAGCTAAATGAAAAATTTCTTCTAAACTTAAAGGAACGGTTGCCATAAATAATATTAGATATTATTTACGGCAAAAGTTCAATTTTTAATTAACAACCTTTAAAAGATTTAGACATATTTCTGATTAAATCAAAATATAAGTCTTTTCCAGGATCCAAAGTAGCTCCTAATGGGTCTACAACACCAGTTTTAATATTCATATCTTTTGCTACAGCTTTAATGATATTTGGATTAAACTGTGGTTCAGAAAATACACAAGCTACTTTATCATGCTCAATTATTTCTCTAATTTCAGCCAATTGTTCTGCTCCTGGCATTACATCAGTATTTACTGTAAAAGCACCCAATATATTAACATTAAATCTTTTCTCAAAATATTGGTAAGCATCATGGAAAACAATTGATGCAACACTCTGATTTAATTCAGAAGAGACGTCACTAACAAGTTTATCAATATCTTTTAGTGCTTTCTTTAAATTGCTTTTATATTTTGATGCGTTCTTAGCATCATTTTCAATTAAATGCTCTGCCATTTCATTTAATATAACTTTAGCATTCATTGGATCTAACCAAATATGTGGGTCATGCTCACCGTGGTGGTGACCTTCATGTCCTGCATGATCATCGTGGTCATCATGGTCATCTTTCTTTTTATGTCCATGGTCATCATGATCGTCATGCCCATCTTTCTTTTTATGGTCATGATCATCGTGGTCGTCTTCTTTATGACCGTCTTTTTTTTTGTGGTCGTGATCATCGTGGTCGTCATGTCCATCTTTCTTTTTATGGTCATGATCATCGTGATCATCTTCTTTATGGCCATCTTCTTTATGTCCGTGATCGTCATGATCATCATGATCACCAAAAATATTTCGTTCTCTGAATTTTAATTTATTAAGACCTTTAATTTCCATTAATTCAATTTTTTCAGCTTTTTTTGCAATTGAATCTAATGGTTTTTCCATGAAGTTTTCTAGATCTTCACCTACCCAAAAAATAAGATCAGCTTCTTGTAACATCTTTGCATGAGATGGTTTTAACGGAAATCCATGTGGTGAAGAATATCCATCGACTATTAGGTCTGGTTTAGCAACTCCATCCATCAGATAGCTAGCTAAAGAGTGTATAGGCTTAATTGAAGCTACAACTTTTATTTCTGCTTTTGCTGATGTAAAAAGAGCTAAAAAAGATAATATTGTAATTATTAATGTTGATTTTTTTAAGTTTTTCATAATTTAATTTAGTGTTAATTGTTATAATATAACATTGTGTAATAATATAACATTAATAAGTCAAGGTAATAAATGACAATTGAGAACAATGTATTAGTAAAATTAACTGAAGTTGGATTAAAACAACGGAATAAATGGCTTGTAAAAGGCGTTTCTTTAATTGTTGAAAGAGGAAAGATAGTAACATTAATTGGGCCAAATGGTTCTGGCAAAAGCACAACTGCAAAAATTGCGATAGGACTTCATAAGAATATAGAAGGCAATGTAGAAAAATTTACTGATAAAATTGGATATGTTCCTCAAAAGATTTCAATTGACTGGACATTGCCACTTAAAGTGAGTGATTTTATGGTTTTAACAGATGAACTCGATGAAGAAAAAATAAATGAAGCTTTAAAATTAACGGGTGCAGATCATCTTAAAAACCAGAATTTAGGAAATTTATCTGGTGGAGAATTTCAAAGAGTGCTTCTTGCAAGAGCAGTTTCAAAAAAACCTGATCTTTTAGTATTGGATGAGCCGGTTCAAGGAGTTGATTTTACTGGGGAGATTGCATTGTATAAATTAATAAAAGAAATAGCAGATAAATTAAATTGTGGAATTTTATTAATTTCTCATGATTTACATACTGTTATGACAGCAACAGATCATGTTATTTGTTTAAATGGCCACGTGTGTTGTTCAGGAACACCAAAAGACGTTGCAATGAATAATGAGTATAAACTGTTATTTGGCGAACAAGCTTCACAAACTCTTTCTATATATGAACATAAGCATGATCATGTTCATTCAAATGATGGAGATATAAAAAAAAATTAAATGTTTGATGATTTTTTTATAAGAGCTTTAATTGCTGGTATAGGTGTTGCTTTTGTAACAGGTCCTTTGGGCTGCTTTGTAGTTTGGAGAAGATTATCTTATTTCGGAGATACATTAGCACATTCAGCATTACTTGGTGTTACAATGGCATTGGCATTCGAAATTAATATAGCAATTTCGATATTTATCATTTCATCAGTAATAGCAATCATATTAGTTAAACTTGAAAAAAATACTAATTTGCCCGGTGATGCTTTACTTGGTCTTTTAGCTCACTCAGCATTAGCAGTTGGCTTAGTGGTAATTGGTTTTCTCTCATTTATAAGATTTGATGTCATGGGACTATTATTTGGAGACATATTAGCTGTTAATGTTGATGATTTGATAATTATATGGGGAGGAGGAGCAATAATTTTAATTGTATTAAAAATAATTTGGAAACCTTTATTTGCTTCAACAGTAAATTATGAACTTGCAGAAGCAGAAGGATTAAATCCTGATAGAGCAAAAGCAATATTTACTATTTTAATGGCAGCAATAATTGCAATTTCTATAAAAATTGTAGGACTTTTATTAATAACTGGGATGTTAATTATACCAACGGCTATGGCTCGTAACATATCAGATACTCCCAAAAAGATGGTAATTTTTTCTATATGTGGAGGATTATTATCAGTAATCATGGGTTTATTTTCTTCATTGCAATTCAATACTCCTTCGGGTCCATCTATCATTGCTGCAGCGTTATTATTATTTGTAATATCTCTATTTAAAGTTAAACAGACGATACAATTGAAAAACTAATGGGAAATTGATAAAAGAAAAACTATGCTTAAACAGGAAACACTATCAAAAAATCAACAAATAGTTCTTGATTACATTGAAAAAGTAAATGAGCCCATAAAAGCTTATTCAATTTTACATAATTTACAAAAAAAAGGTATTAAAGCCCCTCTTCAAGTTTATAGAGCGCTTGATAAATTGGTTGAAATTGGAAAAATTCACAAAATTGAAAGTAGAAATGCTTTCGTTGCATGCAAAAATTCAAATTGTCAGATTTCTAAGGCAACAGCATTTTCAATATGTGAAAGCTGTGAAGAAGTAAGTGAAATTAGTGACAGCAAACTTTCAAAATATTTAAAAAATTTTCAAGACAAAGCGGGTATGAAATTCAATAAATATAATCTTGAATTCTTTGGGCTTTGCAAAAAATGTTCTGTTAAATAATTTGTATATAACTATAAATATTTACAACAATGTTATTCTTTCTTTATAAAATTATTGCTGGGGGTTTAATTATCGCATTTTCTAGTTGGTTGGCTGGTCAAAATCCTAAGCTCGCTGGATTTATTATTGCATTACCCTTGGTATCACTAATAGCGATACTGTTTTCGTATTATGAGCATAATGATACAGAAAAAACAGTAATGTTTACAAAAAGTATATTTATTGCAGTACCAGCAAGTTATTTATTCTTTGTACCCTTCTTTTTTGCAAAATCTTTTAATATGAATTTTTTCATAATTTATATTACAGGTTTAATATTGCTAATCGGAGGATATTTTATCCATAGATACATAATCAATTTAATATAAAATAATAATTTTAATAAATCTTTAACATAACTGTCATAAGTATAGAGAAAGGAGTTTTATGTTTTTAAAAAAATATCTCAAATGGATAAGCACGTTTTTAGTCTTAACAGGAATATTGCTTACAAATTTAAATATATATCCAATTAATATATATTTTCATGGTCTTGGTGTAGTTGGATGGACAATATCGGGTTTTTTATTAAAAGATAAGGCCATATTAACTAATTTTGGATTACAAATTCCTTTGTTTGTAATTGGTATTTATAAAATTATTTTTTAATGAAAAATATTTTATTTGTATGCACAGGAAATTCAGCGAGAAGCATTATCGCTGAGAGTATTATTAATAACGAATACTCAAATAAATTTAATGCTTTTAGTGCTGGTAGTAATCCATCTGGAAAAATCAATGAAGATGTTAAAAGTTTTTTAGAAAAAAATAAAAGTTATGATCTAACTAATTACAGTTCTAAAAACTTTGAAGAATTTATCAATAAAGAATTAAAAATGGATCATGTAATAACAGTATGCAACAACGCAAATAATGAGGTATGTCCTATTTGGCCTGATAAAAACCAAATTATACATTGGGATATAGAAGATCCGGTAGCTAAACTTCAAAATGCAAATGACGAAGAAAAGCAAATAATCATTAGAAAAACTTTCAATATTATAAGTAATAAAATTAAAGATTGGATAGATGAAAAATAAAAATAGATATTTTCTTTCAGAGTTCATTGGAAGTTGCTTTCTGGTCATGATCATAGTTGGATCAGGTTTAATGGCAGAAAATCTAACTAATGATATAGCAGTAATGCTAATAGCAAACACATTGGCAACCGGAGCTGGATTGTTTGTGCTAATAACAGTATTTGCTGATGTATCTGGGGCTCATTTCAATCCATTTGTAAGTATTGCTATGACAATTACAGGAAAGTTAAAAAAAAACCTTCTACCCTTTTATATTTCTGCTCAGATACTTGGATGTTTGCTAGGTGTAGCATTAGCTAATTTCTTTTTTGAACATCAGGTTTTTGAATTATCAACAAAGTCAAGGAGTGGGATTTATATTTTTATTTCTGAAATAGTTGCTACGTTGGGTCTTATTTTAATTATTTTTGGTTCAATGAAATCAGGTAAAATAGCTGTTGCTGGATCAGTTGGTTTATATATCACTGCTGGTTATTGGTTTACCTCGTCAACTTCTTTTGCAAATCCTGCTGTAACAATAGCAAGAACATTCACAGAGTCGTTTACTGGTATAAGTTATTTAAACACTCCTTTTTATATAATTGCAGAATTAATTGGTATGTTAATTGCTGTTTATATCGCAAAAAAATTATTCTTAGAAAAAGATTGAAAAATTTAAAACTAACAAACAATATTAAATTAATTAATAAAAAATTTAAAAAAAAAGAATTTTATCATTTTTTAAAAACCTCAAACCTTTCAATAGTAATACCCAAAATTAAGAACAAGTATATTTTGGTTTCACAAAAAAGAATTCCTATAAATCAAATTAATTTTGAGTTTCCATCTGGTATAATTGAAAAACATGAAACAGCTTTAATATCTGCTAAAAAAGAATTAATTGAAGAAACAGGATATAAATCAAGAAATAAATTAAGAAAAATTACTTCATTTTATTCTGAACCAGGTCGACTCACCACTAAAATTACTGGTTTTTTTTGTAATAATCTTATTAAAATTTCAAAGCCTGAAAAAGGAATTAAAATCCACATAGTTTCAGATCATCAAATAATTAAATTAATTGAGAATGGTAAATTTAACAATGCATCTCATATAGGAATGTATTTGTTTTATAAAAAGAAATACGCTCAATAATAATACCGAGCGTATTTCAGGGGTTTAATGTTTACAATTTAATCACAGAAGAATATTACATTTGGATTAAAGATATGTTTCAATAAAATTAAAAATATATTAAAGAAGAAAAATCACTAACCTGTAAGTTGTAATAAATTAAATTATATATTAATTATTTGAATAAATTACTCTTGGTTCTAAAAATAATTCTCTCGCCAGAGCTTTAAATCTTTTTGTAACTTGTTTAGAAATTATTTCTTGGTGTTGTGCTGGAATTTTTAAAAATACAGAGTTACCTCTTTTATACAATTTAAATTCCTCTAAGAAGATAGTTGAAATAGATGTAAGTGAATGTGCAAATCTTAAGGCTGCACCAACTTGTTTACTAGAAAAAATTTCATTATTATTTAAAAAAGTTAAATATTCTATTTTAGGGTTGTATTTAATGCTGCAGTACCTCCAATAACATGAAAGAGCTATTTGAATTCTTTCTTTATGTGAAAGTCTCAATAATGGAGTATTTAATGTTTCTTGAAAAACTAATTCTGCTTTTTGAAAAGCACCAAGTCCCCAATCCATATGACTTAAAACACAAGCTAAATTAAGCAATTTTTCATCAAAATGTTCATTACCATCAAATACAGGTTTGATAAATTCATAATACTTTTTGTAGGTTAATCCCAAATCACCTCTCTTCTTAGAAATATATTCTAATGATTTTTCAAAAACTTTAGAGTTATCAATATTTTTAAAGTAATCTTTCGTCAAAGATCCCTCCCTAATACCGCTTATGGAACATATTATGTTTTTTGGATTTGTTGCTCTCATGATCTCATCTAAAATTATAGAGCTATATGGTAGATAAGGTGTTCTAGATTTAGATATATATTCAACTGTTTTTAGTTTTGCTTTATTGAACGATGCTATTTTTTCTATAAATGTTGATAAAGTTTCATAATTTACTGAATACTGATGGATTATGTGGACAGGGTGTTTATTTTGAAAAAGATGAAGTTTAAATAAAGCTCTCCATGTTCCGCCAACTAAATAAAGATTTTCAAATTTTTTTTTAGATAACCATTTTTCATCTCTCAAAAGTTTTTTTATATATTTAGAAAGGTTTCTCTTTTTTACAATTGGATTATTAATTAATCTTAAAACACCTAAGGGTAAAGATGTTTTATTAGTGATCAAACCATTTTCAACTCGAGCTAATTCTAAACTACCTCCACCAAGATCAGCAACTAACCCATCTACATTATCAAATCCAATTTTAACACCTTCAGCTGAACAAATTGCTTCTTCCTCTCCACTTAAGATTTCTATTTTTTTCTTAAAAAGATTTTCTACGTATTCAACAAATGGTTTTGCATCAGTTGCTTCTCTTAAAACTGCAGTTGCTATTATTTTTAAATTAGAAATTTTAGAAACATTTAAAATCTCTGAAAATCTCTTCAATACTTTTTGAGCATAATCAACACCAGACTTATGAAGTTTTCTTGATTTATCTAAATTTTTACCAAGTTCACAAACAGCTTTTTCATTGAAAAAAGGCACACGAGAAGAGCTAAAATCTTCATAAATTAGCATCCTAATAGAATTAGAGCCTATATCAATAACTGCTAATTTAGCAGGTTTTAATTTTAAATTTTGTTTATTTTTAAAAACTTTAATTTCCACTTTTAATAAGTCTTAAGTTTAATTTTTTCGGTTTCATTTTTAATTTAGCTTTACCTCTTCCAGATAAACTAGGATTATTCATAAAATAATCATGGGCTGAAAAAGAATCATTTTCACTATATTTAATTTTTTTATAATTTCCACTAGCATCAAGTTCCCAACTTTGTTTTTTATCTAAATAATTAGCTAACATAATTTGATCAAGAACTTGTTCGTGGACTGTTTGGTTTTCAATTGGAACTAGAAGTTCTACTCTTCGATTTAAATTTCTTGGCATTAAATCTGCTGATGAAATAAAAACTTTTGCATCTCTACTAGGCATTGTTTTTCCATTTGCAAAACAATAAATTCTTGAGTGTTCCAAAAATCTTCCAATCATGCTTTTAACTATTATATTTTCAGATTTATCTTTAACTCCAGGTCTTAAACAACAAACACCTCTTACAAATAAAAATATCTTTACTCCAGCATTTGAAGCTTCGTAAAATTTATCAATTATCGCTGGATCTACCAAGGAATTCATTTTGGCCCATATTTCACCTTTTTTACCTTTTTTGACATTTGTTATTTCGTTAGCAATACATTTGTTCAAGGTTTCCCTAAGATTAATTGGTGATATAGATATTTTACTAAGATTTCGTGGTTTTGAATAACCAGTTACATAATTAAAAAATTTTTCCACATCAGTTGCTATTTTTTTATCAGAGCTAAATAAAGATAAGTCAGTATAAATTTTTGCATTAACTGGGTGATAATTACCAGTTCCCAGATGTATATAAGTTTGAATTTTTCCCTGCTCTTTTCTTAATATTAAAGATGATTTTGCATGTGTTTTATATTTTGCAAAACCATAAACTATTTGAATTCCTGCATTTTCTAAACTTCTTGAAAGTTGAATGTTTGCTTCTTCATCAAATCTTGCTTTGATCTCTATTAAAGCGGTTACTGTCTTTCCATTTTCAGCTGCTGTTATTAAGGCTTTAACAATTGGAGAATCTAGCGTTGTTCTGTATAGAGTTTGTTTAATTGCTATAACTTTTTTATCATATGCAGCTTGATTTAAAAACTCAACGACAGCATCAAATGTTTCAAAAGGGTGATGAACTATTAAATCTTTTTTTTTTATAGTATCAAAAAAATTATTATTAAACTCCTTTAATCTCTCAACCTCCCTGGGATTAAAATTTTTAAATCTTAATTTAGAATTTTTAATTTTACAAACTTGGTCTATATCTTGAATTCCAACAATGCCTTCAATTTCATAGATGTATTCAGATTTTACGTTTAACTTATTGGTTATAAACTTAATTAAGTCATTATTACTATTTTTTAAAATTTCTAAACGTACTATGTCACCTGTTCTTCTTCTTTTTAAAGCCAATTCAAAAGATCTTACTAAATCTTCGGCCTCCTCTTGAATTTCTACATCACTATCTCTTATAACTCTAAATAACATTTTTTTATCTAAATCATGATCAGGAAATATTTCAGAGGCAAAAAAACTTATAACATCATCTATAATTAAAAATTTTTTAAAACTTTTATTTCCATCTATTTCAATAAATCTTGATAAAGCTTTTGGAATTACTATTATTGCATTTAAAGTCCTTTTTTTATTTTTCTTATTTAATCTCATAACTAATGCTCTTCCTTGATTTGCAATAAATGGAAAGGGATGAGCTGGGTCTATTGCTGATGGGGTTAGCAGAGGGTAAATTTCTTCATTAAAAATTTTAAATAATCTTTTTTGTTCAGTTTTACTTAAATTTTCAGGTTTAACTATACTTATATTTGCTTTTTTTAATTGAAGAATTAAATCTCTAAATATTTTATTTTGTTTATTAAGAAGATTATTTGTTTCCAAAATAACTTCACTCATTTGTTCATCAGGAGTAAGACCATCAGAACTAAGTGAATCTACATCTTGTTTGATTTGACTATATAAACCTGCAACACGAACCATGAAAAATTCATCTAAATTTGATCCAGCTATAGATAAAAATTTAATTCTTTCATAAAGAGGATTTTCAAAATTTTGGGCCTCAAGAAGAACTCTGTCGTTGAATTTTAGCCAAGACAGCTCTCTATTTATGTATTTAGATTTTAGTGTTTCTTTATCTTGTTTTTTTAATGCAGTCATATATTTAAAATTTATGCTTAAATTATACGTTATGCGTCATGCAAAATCTAGCTGGGACCACCCAAATCTTGATGATCATGAAAGACCATTAAGTAAGCGTGGCGAGAAAAATGCAAAAAAGATTTGTGAATTTTTTGTTAAAAAAAATTATAAGTTTGATTACATATTGCTTTCATCATCAAAAAGAACAAAGAAAACCCTAAAAATTTTATTAAAAAAAATAGATAAACCAAAAAAAATTATTTCTTCAAAAAAATTATACTTATCAAGTGAAGATAAAATTATAGATATAATAAAAAAAATACCAAAAAAATATAAATCAGTGCTTTTAATTAACCATGAACCTACTGTTAGAAATCTAATACGATCACTGACAAAAAATCACAACAACAACCATTTTAAATTATTAAACTACAAATTTCCGACATCGGCATTTGCAAAAATTTATTTTGATTTTAATGAATGGAATAAATTAGATGGAAATGGTTTAATTAAAGAATTTACTAGACCTAAAGACCTTCAAGATTCTAAAGAATAACCTGCTGATCTTACAGTTCTAATTAAAGGCTTAGTATTATCTATATTAATAGCCTGTCTTAATCTTCTGATATGCACATCGACAGTTCTAGTTTCAACGTAAATATTTTCTCCCCAAACATTGTTTAAGAGTTGTTCTCTTGAATATACCCTTTTTGGATTTTTGATAAAAAAATCTAATAATTTAAATTCTGTAGGTCCTAGAGATATTTCAATGTTATTTCTATAAACTCTTTTTGTTATTCTATCTATTTTTAGATCTGTAAACTCAACAACATCAACGGTGGATTGTGGTTTTGATCTTCTGAGTAAAGATTTAATTCTTGCATTAAGTTCTTTTTGACTAAATGGTTTTGTTACATAATCATCTGCACCTGTATCAAAAGCTCTTAATTTGTCCTCCTCCTCGCCTTTTGCTGTTAACATTATTACTGGTATGTCATTATGCTTTTTGTTTTTTTTTAAATTTTTACATATTTCAACGCCT
Organism: uncultured Pelagibacteraceae bacterium; assembly: GCA_902617415.1. Taxonomy (GTDB): domain Bacteria; phylum Pseudomonadota; class Alphaproteobacteria; order Pelagibacterales; family Pelagibacteraceae; genus Pelagibacter. Next base: position 28,185 of record CACMWQ010000003.1, read on the forward strand.
GACAAATCGGGCAACATCCAATCCATTAATATTAAGTCAGGAAGCTTATCTTTAATTTGTTTAAGCGCATCTTCACCATTTTCACAGAAACTTACTTTGTAACCTTCTTTTTCAAGGTTATACTTTAGTAGAGTTATTATAGCAGCCTCGTCCTCAGCTATAAAAATGTGAGCCGACATATTTTACTTTTCTCCAGTAACAATAGGTTCTGTGCCTTTTGGTCGATCACCCTCTAGATATTCTCCCTTAACTAAATAATATACTTGCTCAGCAATGTTGGTTGTATGATCACCTATTCTCTCTATGTTTTTAGTTACAAATAATAAGTGGGTTCCATCACTTAAGTTATTTTCATTATCTTTTAAATATCTAATCACTTCTTGCATGCATAAATTTGTTAAATCATCAATTTGTTCGTCGCTTTCCCATACATTAATTGCCATACTCGAAGATCTTTCTAAATATGCATCTAATATTGATTTCAATTGTTTTTGAGCATCCGAAGATACTCTTATAATAGCATCTACTAAATTTTTTGGTAAATTTTCATTTAACAAAAGAGTTCTTTTAGAAATATTTTTTGCTAAATCACCTATTCTCTCAAGGTCAGAAGATATCTTTAAAGCAGTGACTGTTTCTCTAAGATCTATGGCCATAGGTTGTCTTAAAGCAATTAAATTTACTACTTGCTGTTCAATTAAAGTCTCAAATTTATCAATTTTTTCATCATCTTTAATTACTGCCTCAGCATTATCACTATTTCTTGTAGTAATTGCTTGAATAGCTTTACCCAAAGCTTCTTCACAAAATCCACCCATTTTAATTATATTGCTATTTAAATTTTTAAGTTCTTCTTCGTAAGACTTTACTGTATGTGGTGCTTCGGTCATTATCCAAACCTCCCTGTGATATAATCCTGAGTTTTTTTGTTTTCTGGATTCTTAAATATTTTATCAGTAGAACCATGTTCTATCAATTCTCCAAGGTGAAAAAAACCTGTATTTTGAGAAACTCTTGCAGCTTGTGCCATTGAGTGAGTGACTATTATAATAGTATGGTCTTTTTTTAACTCATCAATTAGTTCTTCTATTTGAGCTGTAGCAATAGGATCTAAAGCAGAACAAGGCTCGTCCATTAGAATAACTTCAGGTTTAACTGAAATTGCCCTTGCTATACATAATCTTTGTTGTTGACCACCAGACAAACCAGTACCTGGTTCATGAAGTCTATCTTTCACCTCTTCCCATAATGCTGCCTTTTTTAAGCTAGTTTCAACTATTTCATCCATTTCATTCTTTGATTGAGCCATACCATGAATTGTTGGACCATAAGAAATATTTTCATAAATAGTTTTAGGAAAAGGATTTGGTTTTTGAAAAACCATACCAATTTTTTCTCTTAATCTAACAACATCACAACTTTTATCATTGATATCAAAATCATTAATTATAATCTGCCCTTTTACTCTACATATATCAATAACGTCATTCATTCGGTTTAGACATCTTAAAAAAGTAGATTTACCACAACCTGAAGGCCCAATCAGTGCTGTAACTTGATTTTCTTCAATATCTAAATTTATATTGAATAGAGCTTGTTTTTTTCCATAGAAGACATCTACATTTTTTGAATTTATCTTTATCATCTTAACTCCATTTTTTTTCAAATTTATGTCTAATTATTTGTGCAAATAAGTTCATTATAATTAAAAATCCTAATAGAACCATAATACAGGCAGAAACTTTCTCGACAAAACCTCTTTCGGCGCTCTCTGCCCAAATATAAATTTGCACTGGCAAACTTGCAGCTGGATCTAAAGGAGATCCTGGTATTGTATTTACAAAAGCCACCATGCCAATCAATATCAAAGGTGCGGTTTCGCCTAAAGCTTGGGCCAAACCAATTATTGTACCGGACAAAGTCCCTGGCATAGATAACGGAACTGTATGATGCATTGTAGTTTGCATTTTACTAGCACCCATTGCAAGTGCTGCCTCTCTTATACTTGGAGGAACTGCTTTTAAAGATGCTCTACAAGCAATAATAATTGTTGGTAAAGTCATCAACGATAAAGTTATTCCACCGACTAGAGGTGTTGACCTAGGTAATTGAAATACAGCAAGTAAAATACCCAGTCCCAAAAGACCAAAAACAATTGAAGGTACTGCTGCTAAATTATTTATATTTACCTCAATAAAATCAGTGAATCTGTTTTTAGGAGCAAATTCCTCTAAATAAATAGCTGCTAGAACTGCTACAGGAAAAGCTATCATTAAACAAACAAGTATAGAAAATATTGATCCCATAAATGAACTTGCTATACCAGCTAATTCAGCTTCTCTTGAATCAGGATATGTAAAAAAACTTAAATTGAATTTACTTTCAACTTTTCCTAGTTCTACAAGTTGATCAAAAATCTTTAACTGATAATCCGTAACTCTTCTTTGATCTTCAGGTAAATCTCTTGGATAATTGCCTTTAAATACTTGATCTAAATCATCTGAGGCAGTTAAATAAACATCTTTAGTTTTTCCAATTAATGAAGGGTCGTTTAAAAGTTCCCTTTTAATCTCTCTTTCGAAAAAGTAAGAGACCATTCTCTTCAGCTCATTTTCTTGATCCTCATTAGCATTTGGATCCAAATCAGCCATTGATTTTAATGCTATATCGTAATAATCAGCATCTTTTAAATCCTCTTTAGAAGGATTTTGCTCTAACATCATTAATTCAGCATCAAAAGTAACTGGAACAATAAGCCAAGTTTTTTGAAAGGCTGAATAGCCTGTCGAAAAAATTTTAAAAATAAAGATTGTTAAAAATAAAAGTGCCATAAAAATTGCACTTTGACCGTATAATCGAAATCTCTTTTCAGCTTTATATCTTTTATTTAATAATTGTTCTTTATTTTTATTCATATTTTTCTCTATATTTTTTAACTACTCTTAAGGCCACAATATTCAAACAGAGCGTTACTAAAAATAATGACATACCTAAAGCAAATGCAGCTTGCGTTTTTGGGTCGCCAAAAGCTTGATCTCCAATTAATATTACAACAATTTGCGCTGTAATTGTTGAAGTAGATTCTAATGGATTTAAAGTTAAATTAGCAGCTAAACCAGAGGCCATAACAACTATCATTGTTTCTCCAATTGCTCTTGAAACACCAAGCAAAATAGATCCAACTATACCAGGCAATGCTGCAGGAAAAATAACTTTTTTTATTGTTTCTGATTTGGTTGCTCCCATGGCATAACTTCCATCTCTTAAACTTTGAGGTACACTTGTAATCACATCGTCACTTAAACTTGAAATGAATGGTATAATCATAATGCCCATTACTCCGCCTGCCGCTAAAGCGCTTTCAGCTGAAACGTCTAAACCCATGCTATTACCTATTTCCTTTAAAAAAGGTCCAACTGTTAGAGCAGCAAAAAATCCATAAACAACTGTTGGTATACCAGCTAAAATTTCAATTAAAGGTTTTGCGTATTGTCTAACTTTAACTGATGCATACTCAGCCAAATAAATTCCACTCATTAGTCCAATAGGAATAGCAACACACATAGCTATGAAAGCAATAAAAAAAGTACCAGCAAAAATAGGGACTGCTCCAAAAGTATCGGAGTACATTGTCGGATCTAAAGCCTCTGAAGAATCTCTAACAAAAGCTTTTGCAGGATACCAATGAGTTCCAAAGACAAAATCAAATAATGGAATTACTTTAAAAAAATCTATAGTTTGAAATATAAGTGAAAATACTATTCCAACAGTAGTTAATATTGCAGCTAAAGAAGCTGTAAATAAAACTGCTTTCAAAAATTTTTCAACTGGTTCTCTTGTTCTAGAATTAGATGAAATTTTTTTATAAGCGTAAGCAACAGAGGCAATAATTATAGATAATACTATAACAGCTTTTGAACTTTGAGCTATTGATCGAAGACTTAAATATTTTTCAGCTGAAGCCTCAATAAAAGGTGTAATTTCTCCGGTAAATTGTCCTCGAGACAATGCTTTTGTTTTTTCGTAAATTAAATTTAATTCATCATCAAGATAGCCTTGATTTGAATAATCACTTAAGATTAATAATTTTACAATTGTGGGCTCAAAAATTGCCCATAAAGAAAAAATTATAAAGGCTGGTATTGCACACCAAATTGCAAGATAATAACCATAAAATTGTGGTAATGCAGTTAATCTTTTATTTGTAGATTGAATTGTATATGCTTTTCTACGTCCAAAATAATAACTTGTGAAACCCAGAAGAACAATAAATGTAAACAATATTAAGTTCAAAGAATCTCCTTTATTAAGGACTTTACTCTTATTTCAAAAAAAAGGGGTCTAAAAAGACCCCTTTTATAATTATTTGTTAACAGAGTAATAATTAATTACCCATAGCAACTAGCTTCGTAGCATTAGTTCTAGTTGTTTTATACAACTTAGAATCTAATGGAACTAAACCAATATCTGCTAAGTAACCACCTTTTCCAATAGCTTTCTTAGTTGTGAATTCTTTCACAAACTCATGTAATCCTGGGATTACTCCAACGTGAGCTTTTTTCACATAGAAAAATAATGGTCTTGCAACTGCATAACTGTAGTCTTGAATACTCGCTAGAGAGGGTTGTCCACCATCTATGCTAGCAGCTTGTAATTTATCTTTAGCAGCTAAGAAATAGCTGAAACCAAAGAAACCAAACATATCTTTATCTTGAGTTAACTTTTGGATGATTAAACTATCGTTTTCTCCTACTTCAATAGCAGCTCCATCTTCTCTGTAAAGTTTTTGTGGTTTTTTGTATTTTTTATTTCCAGCCTCATAACCAGCTTTATAAAGAGCTTTAGCTTCTTTAGTCATACCTTTTTTCATTACTAAAGAATTCCAAGCATCTCTAGTTCCTGATGTTCCTGGTGGGATCATTACTGAAATTTTTTGTTTTGGTAAGCTAGGGTCAATTTGGTCCCAAGTTTTATAAATATTTGGAACTAACTTACCATCAACTACAGTATGAGCAGCTAATGCTAAATATAATTGTTCTTTAGTAAAGTTTACTGGTTTTGCATCTTTGCTGTAAGCTAATGTAATACCATCGTTACCAATTACGATCTCAACAATATCATTTACACCATTTTTCTTACATAGGGCTTTCTCTTTGTCTTTCATAGCTCTTGATGCATTTGTAATATCTGGATGTTGCTCACCAACACCAGCACAGAATAGTTTAGCTCCTCCACCAGTACCAGTCGACTCGATTACAGGAGTTTTGAATCCTGAACCACCAAATCTTTCAGCAACAACAGTCGCGTAAGGGAATACTGTAGACGAACCAACTATCTTAATTTGATCTCTTGCTTGAGCAACAGTTGCTATTGATAGAGCAACTAAAGAAGCAATCACTATAGTTAGTTTTTTCATTATCTTTAATCCTTTCGTTATTTATTAATTAAAAGATGCCTGACTCGTATAAATTTATTGAAACTTTAATATTACAGAATTATTACAGTTTTGTTAAAAACCTAACTTTTTAGTTGTATTTCATTGAGACAATAATCTCACTATTTTCAGTTTCTAGACCACCTTTGCATGAAACTGGATTTACGTTATCCTTAAAAGCAAGATCTGGGGTTGGTCTTAAGACAACTTCCAGTTTTACCAAATTAACTAATTCCTCAAGAATACTTTGGTCATAACGCCATTTTGGCCAACTAGTAGGAGTAGAAAAAATAGATGTTAAATAGCTTGTCGCCATAGTAAACCTATAATTACTCATATTTTCATTTCTCAGTAAATGATCTCTAACAGAATTAAATATGTTTCGACATCTCAATGAATCTGACATGTAGTTCTCTTTTTTTAAATTTTCATTTACTGGAATTGAAACAATTAAATCTACTGTATTTCTCCAATAGGAACTGAGAACATCTATATATATATCTTCATACGGTACATCTTTATGTTTTTTTATTTCAGGATATGAACTTTTTAAGTCTTCCTGTAATCTAAAGATACCAATATCAAAAACAGTTAATTGCTGGTTTCTTAAAATTGTAGAAATATCTGATGCATTACTTTTAGTAATGATCGACATTAAAAAAAAAATAATAATTAAAATACTATGTAATATCTTAATCATAAATTAATTTTAAATAAACTAAGATACGAATCAACAAAAGATTTGTTAAATCTTGGTTGAATAAGAGTTAATTTTAAACAATTTTTTAAATTAATTATTTTGTTGGAAGATATATCTTAATTTCAGTACCTTCATTAACTTTACTGAGAATCTCATAGTCACCTCTGTGTTGAGATATAATATGTTTCATTATAGCTAAACCTAAACCTGTACCACCAACCTTTTTACTTTTTTCTGTATCTACTCTAAAAAATCTTTCAGTTATTCTTGGAATTAGCTGGTGAGGTATTCCAACACCTTCATCTTTAATGATAATGGCAATATTTTTATCAATTAATTTACCTTCACTGATTTGACTTTTTACGTATATATTTTTTCCATCTTGTGAATATTTAATTGAATTATCAATTAAATTTGAAAATACAGTTAACAATTTATCATTATCACCAAAAACTAAGGTTGGTTCCATAAGTTCAATATGTAAATTGATTTTCTTTTTTTTAAGAATTAATTCAAAGTTACTTTTAATATTTGTAAAAAGATCATTTAAGCTCACAATTTTATTAGGCTTGATGTGTTCTTCCAATTCTATTCTACTTAAAATCAATAAATCATTGATTAGGTTTTCCATTCTTAATACTTGATCAGACATGATAGACATAAATTTTTTTTGCGCCTCTTGGTCTTTTGAAGCTGGTCCAAGAATAGTTTCTAACGAACCTTTAATCGAAACTAAAGGTGTTCTTAATTCATGACTCACATTTGCAACAAAATCAGTTTTTAGTTTTTGTGCTTTTGTTATTTCTGTAAAATCTTTTAGAAACAATACGACAGAGTTTATTTCTGGAAACAAATGGGTCGGACCAGGAATAACATAGATTTTGTAAAGTTGATAAGATGGTAAATTTATTTCTACATTGACATTTTTTGTAGTTTGATCTTTGATAGCCTCTTCAATCGTTTCTAATAATTTTGTATCTCTAATTACACTTGAAATATTTTTATCAATTAGGTTTTCTCCAAAACGTTGTTTTGCACTTTTGTTTAGATATTTGATTAAATTATATTTATCTAAAGCAAAGAATTGATCTTCTAATTCTTCAATAATTACTCTTTTTCCTAAATCATCCTTATTAGTCTTGTTTACAACTGGTGCTGTGTTTTCTGGCTTAATATTTTTTTTAAATAAAAAATATAATAAAATGATTATTATAACTATAAGTATCAACTCTGCCCAAAACATGGATATGTTTTAACAAATGTAATGTATATTGTCTTTAATTATTAGGTGAAATATTTTCAAAAAATATTTTTGCCGTTTCCTCCCAAGAATATTTTTTTGCAAAATCAAGACAATCTTGACGACTTACCTTCAAAGCTTTTAAAGCAGAGGTTTTCAAATCATTATCTAAAGTATCAATATTAGTACCCCCTAATATATCTTTAGGTCCCGGTACAGGGTAAGCTGCGACTGGTGTGCCACAATTTAAAGACTCTAAGACAACTATACCAAACGTATCTGTTTTACTTGGAAATACAAAAACATCAGATGATGCAAAATGAGAAGCTAATTCTCCATTTGTTTTCTCACCTAAAAAAATGTCTTTTGGAAACTTTTTTTTTAAATTGTTTAAATCAGGACCTTTACCAATTATAATTTTAGTACCTTCAAGATCTAAATCTAAAAATGCTTTGATATTTTTTTCAACAGCAACTCTTCCAACATATATCCATATAGGTCTTTTATAAGGTAAGTCTTTCTTAATGGGGTTTTTAAATGCACCATGATTACCTCCTCTGGTCCATGTAACCATTTTATTGTTATCAATACCTAAAGAAATTAATTCTTCACGCATAGATTCTGTTGTTACTAAAATTCTTTCAGCTTTATTATGAAAATTGCATAAAAATTTTTCTGACCATTTAGCTGGAATGATAGGCATATAAAGTTTCATGTATTTATCAAATCTTGTGTGAAAACTTGTGGTAAATTTTAAGCCATTTTTAATGCAATGTCTTCGTGCCATAAACCCTAAGGGTCCTTCTGTTGCAATATGTATTGCATCAGGTTTAATTGAATTAATTAAGTTACTTACACGGGGCCAAACATTTAAGGACAATCTAATTTCATTATATTTTGGCATGGGCATGGTAAGAAATTGTTGAGGAGTAATATATTCAATAGTTTGACCTTGTGATTTAAGAATTTCACCAGTTTCGTGGAGAGTTCTTACAACACCATTAACTTGAGGGTAATAAGCATCGGTAACAATTAATATTTTCATTCTTTAAGATGCTTTTTTGAATGAACCGATCCTGTTATTATCAATATTTTCTGAAATATATTCGTTTCTTTTTTTATCCCAATAAATTATCTCAAAAGTTCCATCATATTTTTCTGCCAAGGCTGTACATGACTCAACCCAATCGCCACAATTTAAATAATTAACACCATCAAGATTTAAATTTTCAGCATGATGTATGTGTCCACAAATTATTCCATCAAATTTTTTCCTTTTTGCATATGAAGAAAGTGTGTTTTCATATTCACCTATAAATTTTACAGCATTTTTTACCTTATATTTTAAAAATTTTGCCAATGACCAATAGTCTTTACCTCTCAATTTTCTAAAAAAATTTATAATAACATTAATTTTAAGTAATAATTCATAGGCAATAGCTCCTAATTTAGAAAGCCATTTAGCATATTTCATTACTCCGTCCCAAGCATCACCATGAACAACTAAATATTTTTTTCCTAACTGCGTTTCATGAATAACTCTATTTACTATTTTAATATCACCTAAATGCATTGGAATAAATTTTCTAAATACCTCATCATGATTTCCAATTATGTAAAATACTTTTGTCCCGTGCCTGGCTTTTCTCAATATTTTTTGTATGACATCATTATGCTCTTGAGGCCAATAGAAACTCTTTTGCATTGCCCAAACATCGATTATATCTCCAACTAAATAAAGGTTCTCGGATCTTGAATTCTTAAAAAATTCTAAAAGCTTGTTAGCTTGACAACCTTTGGTGCCAAGATGCACATCAGATATAAATATACTCTTATATTTTAATAACGGAGGCATTAAAAAAACCTATTTTGTAACACAACTGTAACTCGAATCATTTAATTCTTATGTCATTGAAATGTTAAAGATTTATTAAAAATTAGTTACGAAAAAATTATGCATTATTGTTTGATTTATAACCTTAATTCTTCAACAGGGAAAAAAATAAAATTTGTAAATAAGATTTATGAAAAATTAAAAATTAACAATTCTGTAGATTATTTCAAAACCAAATCTGAAAAAGAGGCGAAAGAAATATTTTTGGAATTTAAAAATAAAAATTATGATAGATTGATAGTTGCTGGTGGAGATGGATCAGTATCATTTGCTATCAATGAATTGATAAAAAATGACTTTGATTTTAATGATAAATTTGCAATTGGGTACATACCGGCTGGAACAGCCAATTTACTTCAAGCAGAGTTATCGATAAATAAAAAAGTAGACGATATTTGTAATATTTTAACATCAAATAATTATAAACAATCTAATCTTATAAAAATAAATAAAAATTATTTTTTTTTAATGGCTGGTATTGGTTGGGATGCTAAAATTGTTCACTCTATTGATACACGTATAAAAAAAATACTTGGTAAGATAATATTTGGTTTAAAAGGTTTTCAGCATTTTTTATTTATGAAAAATAATAAACTTGATGTTTTCTTTGATGGTCAAAAATATCAAGCTGATTGGGTATTAAGTTCTAATACCAAATATTATGCTGGTCATCATAAGATAAATAAGTCAAACATTTTTGATGATAGATTAATAACTTATGTTTTTAAAGATTTAAGTAGGCTAAAATTAATGTATTATATTATCTTGATAATTATTTATGGAGATTTATCAAGAAACAAATCTGTTATAACCACCTATTCAAAAAGTATCCAAATTAATTGCAATAATTTTGAAATTCCCGTTCAGGTTGATGGAGATAATTTTGGATGTCACAATAAGATTGATATTGAATTTTCACAAAAAAAAGTAAATTTTTTACTATAATTTTAATAACAAAATTTTAGACAAATTATTTTACTTAGAAATTTAAATTAAATATAATAATTTAAATTTTCATAGGAGGTGATGATGGGTAAGAAGTTAAAGAAAAATGAAAAAAGAAAAAAAAAGTTTATCAAATCAATAGATAAACTTAAAAATAAGATTAATTTAAAGGAAAAAAAACTAGCTAAAATTAATATAAAAATTGCAGGTATTGAAAAAAAAGTTGCCGAAAAAAAAGCAAAAAAATTAGCTAAAAAGAAAACCAGTGAGAGTCCTGCGTCTGTAAATAATTAATGTATAAAAATTGTCCCTCCCCTTTTTTATAACAAAAAGGGGAAGGTAGTTAATCAACAAAATTTTAAACAAAGAGGAAATGAAGATGTTTTATTATTTAAAATTTTTGTTAATTATTTTTAATAAACTTTAATGACAAAAATATTTATAGATTGTTACAATTTAATTAAAATAATTTAATCCCAATCACACCTATTAAAATAAATAAAATTGATATGATTTTTTTTAAATTGATACTTTCTTTTAATAAAAAATATCCAATAAATATTGATAATAAAATACTTGTTTCTCTTAAAGATGTAACAACTGGTATTGGAGCTTTTGTAAATGCCCATACAGCCAAGGCATAACTAGCATATGATAATGTTACACCGTAAAAAAATATCATTTTACCCTCTCTATAAACCCTTTTAATAATATCCTTTTGACCTCTTAAACTAAGAATAAATGGGAAAATCATAGCGTTTAATATGAAAGACCAGCTGACAAAAGATATTGCAGAATTACTCACTCTTGCTCCATATCCATCTACGAGAGAGTATGAGCCAATAAACAAACCTGTTGTAAAAGAAAATTTAATTACATTTAAGCTACTGTTTTTATAATCGGAAATACCAAGAAAAAAAATACCAAAACATATTAAGAAAATAGAGATCAAAATAAACTTATTTAAAACAACGCTTAAAAATAAAATTGAGACTACAGTTACAAATAAGGGGCCTGTGCCTCTTGCTATAGGATAGACTTTTGTTAAGTCTCCAATTTCATAAGATCTAAGCAAGAACCATTGATAGCCGATGTGAACAACAATACTTGCGAAGATATAAGGTATACTTTCTATTGAGGGTGCGGGTAACAAGATGATTGCAACAATTGAAAAAGGTATATGACCTAAAATTATACCTGCTAGAGCAACTGCTTTATCCGAGTGTTTTTTGACCATGCCATTCCAAGTGGCATGAAGTAGTGCTGCCAATAAAACGACAGAAAATACTAATGTATCCATAAAGAGTATTAATTCACTCTACCGTAAATATCTTGATATCTAACTATATCTGTCTCTTTTAAAATAGGTCCAGTTTGTATTTCAATAATTTTTACTTTTTTCTTAAATTTATTTTCTATTCGATGAATTGCTTCTCTTGGTATGAATATTTTTTCTCCTGGTTTTTTTAAGAAATTTTTCTTGTTTAATGTAATTAGAGGTTTTCCATCAGTAATGGTCCAATATTCAGATCGATGAAAATGCTTTTGTAAGCTTAATTTAGACTTAGAATTAACTACTAATTCCTTCACTAGAAAGTTTTTACCTTCATATAGATTGGTATATCTGCCCCATGGTCTATGAAAAACATTTTTTTTCTTAAAGTATTTGTTTTTGTTTTTTTTATATATTTTTGATATTTCAAACCAATTTCCAAGATCTGACCATTGAATACTAAGTTTTATTGCATTTATATTCTTTGATTTTTCAAGAATTGCATAATCAAAAGAAATTTTTTTACATTTATCAAAGAATTTTTTATTCAAAAAATATGTATTATTTCTAACCTTAGATTTTTCTAAAGATTTTAGACATGCTTTATAAATACTAGGCTGATATTTTTTAAAGTTATTGATTATTGATGTTTTTTTTAAGTAAAACATACCAGAGTTCCAATAGCCTCCAGATTTAATTATCTTTTTGGCTTTTTGCTCTGTTGGTTTTTCAATAAATTTAGTAACTTTGTTTAACCTATTTATACTTTTTGTTTTAAGATATCCGTACTCATTGGATGGTCTTGTAGGTTTAATTCCAAATATAAATATATTTTCATCACTTAAATTTTTAACATTAGTTTTTAAAGATCTTGTTAAAATACTTGGGTTTTCAATCAAATGATCTGAAGTAAAAAACATTATTGGTTGATCAGGTAGAATTTCTTTAATTAGAGCACTCACTAAAATTGCTGGTGCTGTATTTTTTTTGGCCGGTTCTAATATTATTTTATATTTTTTTATTTTAGATTTTTTTAATGTTTTCTTAACATCTTTTAAATATTTCAGATTTGTACTGATTATTGGAAAATCGTAAGAATTATTATTTATTCTTTCAAATGCTTTTTGTAATAAATTCCAACCGCCAAAATCAATAAATTGTTTTGCTTCAGTATTTTTTAAATTGGGCCAAAGTCGTGTTCCTGCACCACCACAAAGTATTACAGGTCTAATTTTCATCAAATATCTGCGTAAGTTTTAACCTCGTTTTTACCACCTGGATGTGTAGGTGCACCCAAATAAGCGGGTCCTACTGTTTGAGCATATTTCCAAAGAGTTCCGTTTCCAAAGTTCATTTTTCTTTGTTTCCATTTCTTTTTTCTCAAACTAAGCTCTTTTTTACTTAATCTAACATTAATAGTTCCCTTTTTTGCATCTATATCAATTATGTCTCCGTTCCTTAAAAGGGCTATTGGGCCGCCTATAGAGGCCTCAGGACCCACATGACCGATACAGAAGCCTCTGGTAGCCCCAGAGAACCTACCATCAGTTATAAGGGCTACTTTCTCCCCTTTTCCTTGTCCATAAATTGCAGCTGTTGTCTGCAACATTTCTCTCATTCCTGGACCACCCCTTGGACCTTCGTATCTAATTATAATTATATCACCGTCTTTGTATTTTCTTTCTTTTACAGCTTTGTAAGCTTTTTCTTCAGAGTCAAAACATCTTGCTCTTCCAGTAAATTGTAATTTTTTTAAACCTGCAATTTTAACAATTCCACCCTCAGGAGCTAAATTACCTCTTAATCCAACAACCCCACCAGTTGGTGTAATTGGATTTTTATAACTTCTCATTACTTTTTGTTTTGGATTAAATTTCACATTTTTTAAATTCTCTTTCATTGTCTTTCCTGTAACGGTCATACAATCACCATGAATATATCCACCATCGTAAAGAGTTTTTAAAAGCATTGGAACTCCACCTGCTTCCCACATATCTTTTGCAACATATTTTCCACCAGGTTTTAAATCAGCAAGATAAGGAGTTCTCTTAAAAATTTTTGCAACATCCATTAAATCAAATTTAATTCCAATTTCATTTGCAATAGCTGGTAAGTGTAAACCTGCATTAGTAGATCCTCCTGTTGCAGCAACAACTGTAGCAGCATTTTCTAATGCTTTTCTTGTAACAATATCTCTTGGTCTGATATTTTTTTCTAAAAGTTTCATTACCGCTTTACCGCTATTAATTGCGTACTTATGTCTTTCTTTATAAGGTGCAGGAGTTCCTGCTGAATAAGGTAGAGCTAATCCAATTGCTTCTGAAACACACGCCATTGTATTTGCAGTGAATTGACCACCACAAGCACCAGCACTTGGACAAGCTTTTAATTCTAATTTTCTAAGAGCATGAGCTGTCATTTTTTTTGATGTATATTTTCCAACACCTTCAAAAACATCAACAACAGTTACATCTTTACCTTCAAATCTTCCTGGAAGTATTGATCCACCATAAATAAATACACTAGGAATATTTAATCTCACCATAGACATCATAAGGCCTGGTAAAGATTTATCACATCCTGCCAAACCAACTAAAGCATCATAACAATGACCTCTTACGGTTAATTCAGTAGAGTCTGCAATTACATCTCTTGAAATCAATGAGGATTTCATTCCTTCATGACCCATAGCAATACCATCGGTAACAGTTATTGTACAAAATTCTCTAGGAGTACCTCCTGATGAATTTACACCTTGTTTTACAAATTGAGCTTGTTTCATTAAATTAATGTTGCATGGTGCGGCCTCATTCCATGTTGAAACAACTCCTACAAAAGGTTTTGCTACATCTTTTTCCGTTAAATCCATTGCATAATAAAAGGATCTTTGAGGAGCTCTGTCAGGTCCTACAGTTGTATATCTACTTGGTAGTTTTTTTTTATTAAATTTCCGCATTATAGACTTTCTAAAGTATAATTTAATTTATTAACATCTTTTTCTAAATTAATAAAGTTAGACTTTTCCTGCTCAACAATATCATTTGGAGCTCTTTCAATAAAACTTTTATTATTTAGCCTTGTATTAATTTTTTCCATTTCTTTCTCAATTTTATTCTTTTTATTTAATAGTGTTTCTTTAATTTTTGACAAATCTACATCTTCATCAAAGTAAATTTTAAATATTTCGCCTTTAATAACCAAGTTTGCTGAAGGTTTATTAATATCTTCGCTTACAAATTCATTAATTCTGCCAATTTTTTTTAATGTATTAGAGTTATTTTCAATAAATTTCTTAATTTCAGGATTTATTTTGTTCACTAGGATTTTAACAAATGATCCAGGGCTTATTTCTATTTCATTTTTAAAAGACCTAATAGATGAGACAAATTCGATTATTTCATTTACTTCATCAGAGTCTTTATCTTTATTAAAACTGGCCTCAGACCAGTTTTTTAACATAAGAAAATCTTTTCCATCTTTATCTAATTTATTTTTCAACCATATTTCCTCGGTTAGAAATGGTATGAATGGGTGTAAAATAACTAGAATTTGAGTAAATATGAAGCTAGCTACATTTCTTGTTTCTTCTATATTTTCATTATTTTCTGAATAAAAAATAGTTTTAGATAATTCTAAGTACCAATCGCAGAACGAATGCCATACAAATTGATATGCAATTCTTGCAGCCTCATCAAATCGATAGCTATCTATTGATTTTTTAATCTTTTCATTAGTGTTAGTGAATTCAACAAATATCCATTTATTGATATTTAGTTTTAAATCTTTAGGCGTTTCTATATTTTCAAATTTACAATCATTTTGAATTAGAAAGTTATTAGCATTCCATATTTTATTTAAAAAATTTCTATAACCTTTAACTCTATCCTCTGATAACTTTACATCTCGTCCAGGAGATGCCATTGATAAAAGTGTAAATCTTAATGCATCAGCACTATATTTTTCAATTAACTCTAATGGATCAATTACATTACCTTTAGACTTTGACATTTTCTGACCCTTTTCATCTCTAACTAATGCATGAACATAAATATTTTTAAATGGTTCTTTATTTTGAAATTCCATTCCAAACATAATCATTCTTGCAACCCAAAAGAAAATGATATCAAATCCTGTTACCAATACTGAGGTTGGATAAAATTTTTCTAAATATTCATTTTTTTCTGGCCATCCTAATGTTGCAAAAGGCCATAGGCCTGAGGAAAACCATGTATCAAGAACGTCTGGATCTCTAATTAATTCAACATCTTTTTTATAGTGTTCTTTAGCTAATTTATTTGCACCTTCTTCTGTTTCATCTACAAATATTTCTCCATCAGGTCCATACCATGCAGGTATTTGATGACCCCACCAAAGCTGTCTTGAAATACACCAAGGTTCTATATTATCCATCCATTGAAAATATGTTTTCTTCCAATTAACAGGAAAGAAATTAGTTGTTTTATTATTTACTATTTCTTTAGCTTTTATTGAAAGTTTCTTAGCATCTGCAAACCATTGCTCTGTTAAATAAGGTTCAATTATTGAATTAGATCTATCACCATAAGGAACTTTATTTTTAATTTTTTCTTCTTTAACAAAAAAGTTTTTATCAGTAAGTTCTTTTAGAATTCTTTTTCTAGCTTCAAATCTATCAAGTCCAACATAATTATCAGGAGCATTTTCATTAATTTTTCCATCTGGTGTAAAAACATTTATGACCTCTAAATTATTTCTCTCCCCTACTTCATAATCATTAAAATCATGTGCTGGAGTAATTTTAACAGCTCCAGTACCTTGTTCAGGATCTGCGTAATCATCTTCAATAATTTTTATTTTTCTATCAACTATTGGAACTATTACATTTTTATTTACTAATGATTTATATCTTTCATCTGATGGATTAACTGCAACCGCTGTATCTCCTAACATGGTTTCTGGTCTAGTAGTTGCAATTGTTATAAATTTATCTGTCCCTTCTATTGGATAATTGATGTGGTATAACTTTGAATTAACCTCTCTTTGGTCTACTTCTAAATCTGATATTGCTGTTTTTAACACAGTGTCCCAATTTACTAATTTTTTTGATTTGTAAATTAATCCATTTTTGTACATTTCAACAAAAACTTTTAATACAGATTTTGATAGATTATCGTCCATGGTAAAGGCATTTCTAGACCAGTCACATGAACAGCCTAATTTTTTTAATTGATTAATTATTATGTCACCATATTGACCTTTCCATTCCCAAACTTTTTCAATAAACTTTTCTCTTCCTAAATCATTTTTATCGATACCTTCAGATTTAAGCTTTTTCTCTACTAATGCTTGTGTAGCAATACCCGCATGGTCGGTTCCAGGTTGCCATAAAGTTTCAAAATTATTCATTCGATGATATCGAGTTAAAAGGTCTTGAATAGAATTATTTAATGCATGACCCATATGAAGACTACCAGTTACATTCGGTGGTGGGATAACTATCGAAAATTGTTTTTTGTTAGATTTTGGTTTAAATAAATTTTTTTCTTCCCAATAAGAATAAATCTTATTTTCAACATTTTCGTGAATATATTTGTCTGAACTCATGGATAATTATTTTATAAATTAATCATATCAATAAACAACAATGAAATTATCCGTTAAATTTATAGACTAAATTATAAAATTAATTATATATGTCCTCATTGAATATTTAATTCATGGCAACGTGGCGGAATGGTTACGCAGAGGATTGCAAATCCTTGTATCCCGGTTCGATTCCGGGCGTTGCCTCCACAAATTATTTTTGTTGAGATAATATAAAAAAAAAGTAAGTTGTGATTTTACATTCCTCGGTAGCTCAGTTGGTAGAGCAGTTGACTGTTAATCAATTGGTCGCAGGTTCGAGTCCTGCCCGAGGAGCCAATTTAAAATTAGTTATCCTGTTTTTGAAATAGTTGCTTGGTTGATCTGTATGTTTTTACTAAACTTAATTTTTTGATCTTGAGTAAGTTCAGAATAAACTTTAACTAAAAAATTATAGTTAACATTCATATGACCTTCTTTGGATTTTTCTAAGTTTATTAAATATTCTGAAAAATCTTCAAAAAAATAGTTTATTGGCACTTTAAGATAGTTAGATAGTTGTAGTAATCTAATCGAACTTACACCATTTGTTCCTTTCTCATATTTTTGTATTTGTTGAAATGTAACATTTATTGCTTTTGCGACTTTAGTTTGAGTTAAACCTAAAGCCAAACGTCTAAGTTTTAATTTATTACCTAGATGTTTATTGAAATTTTCTTCCACAAAGACCCCTCTTTAATTAAAAATAATAAGTTGAGTTAATAGAAATCAAAAAGTTATTTCAAGTAAAATAATTTTAAAAAGAATAATAATTTTTAAGATTTTATAAAGCTGTCAAGCGACTTTTTAGCAATTTAGTTATAATTTTTATAATATTTGGCTCAAAAAAAGCTTTGTTCTATCGCTTTTTGGGTTAGCAAAAAACTCTTTTGTTTCTGCCTGTTCTACAATCATACCTTCATCCATAAAAATAACTTCATCTGCAACTTCTTTAGCAAACCCCATTTCATGTGTCACAACAATCATAGTCATACCAGCCTTAGCTAAATTAACCATTGCATCTAAAACTTCTTTAATCATTTCAGGATCTAACGCTGACGTTGGCTCATCAAAAAGCATTATTTTTGGCTCCATACATAATGCTCTTGCTATTGCACATCTTTGTTGTTGACCACCAGATAATTGACCAGGATATTTGTATGCTTGATCAGCAATTTGAACTTTTTCTAAATGTTTTAAAGCTAATGCTTCTGCATCTTTTTTTGGCATTTTTTTTACCCATATTGGTGCCAATGTACAATTATCCAAAATTGATAAATGAGGAAATAAATTAAATTGTTGAAATACCATTCCAACCTCAGCTCTTATTTGCTCTATATTTTTTGTCTCTTCAGTTAATTCAGTTCCATCAACGACAATTGATCCTTCCTGGTGTTCTTCAAGTCTATTAATACATCTAATTAATGTAGATTTACCTGAACCAGAGGGACCACAAACAACAATTTTTTTATTCTTCTCTACGTCTAAATTAATGTTTTTTAAGACTTGGAAATCTCCAAACCATTTATTCATCTCTTTTATTTGAATTATTTTATCTGACATTATCTCTCAGTTTTATATTTTTGCTCTAAATTATAACTATATTTACTCATTGCATAGCAAATAATAAAAAATACTATTGAAGCAAATACATAGCCTTCCATTGCAAAACCTAACCATTCAGGATTTGTTTTCGCAAGATTAAGCATTCCTACAATTTCCAAAAGACCAACAACAAAAATTAGAGGTGTATCTTTTACAAGTGCCAAGAAAGTATTTGCTATACCTGGAATTACTAATTTAAGAGCTTGTGGTAAAATCACAAATATATGCATTTTCCAGTAACCCATTCCTAAAGATTTTGCAGCATCATATTGTCCTCTAGGTAAAGCCTGTAAACCACCTCGAATTACCTCTGCTACATATGCGGCTTCAAATAATGATATTGCAATTATAACTCTTACAAGTTTATCAATAAACATGTCCTCTGGAAGAAACATTGGAAACATAACTGAAGACATAAATAAAACTGTTATTAAAGGCACTCCTCTCCAAAATTCTATAAATCCTATAGAAATATATTTAATTATTGGTAGGTCAGATCTTCTCCCTAATGATAAGAATAAACCTACTGGAAAACAGAATATTAAACAGAAAAATGAAACTATAAAAGTTAGTGATAATCCACCCCAGGCCCCAGTTTCAACCCATTCGAAAGCTTGTATCTTTCCTAATTCGATTAGTTCTTCATAAAAAAAGACATACTTTAATAATATATAAATCGTGATTGGTATTATTAAAAAATAATACATTTTAAATTTAGATGGAATAAAAAAACCTATTATAATAGATATCACTGCTGCAATAATTCCATATGAAAAATCAAAAAATATTGGACCACCAGAAATAAAAAAGAATATAAATAAAAATGCAATTACTGGATAAACAACAACATAATACAATGTTAAATATTTTTTGAATTTTTCTGTTGCAAAAAACCCTACTCCACCAAGAAAAGCAAGAGCGATAAATGATAAATTTATTCTCCACTGTTCTGCATTTGGATACATTCCATACATAAATCTATTAAACCAAGTTTTTATATAAGCCCAACATGCTCCAGATCCAGAACAAGCATCTTTTGAGTCACCAGCAAAATTTGCATCAATTATGAACCAACTTAAAAGAGGTGGTATTGATTTTATAACCGCAAAAATAATTATTAAAGATAAAAGAGCATTAAATTTATTTGTATTAATATTTTTATTAATTATGTCTAAAATTTTTATGCCTGAGTATTCAATTCTTATTAAATGTAAACCAATAAAACCTAATATTAGAGGCAAAAAGTAACTTATTGTTCCCGGTAAAAAACTAGTTAAATCTAAACTGAAAAAAGAGTTCAAGAATACAAGTAAAATACTAATAGAAAATAAACTAATACCTGAATACAAATATGCATATAGATTATTTTTGTCTGGTGATAAAAAATTTAATTTATTCATTATTTTTCTTTAATAGCTATTTTTTTATTATACCAATTCATAAATATTGAAATTGTTATGCTTAAAGTTAAATAAGTTAACATTGTAATTGAAACAATCTCTATTGCTCTTCCTGTTTGCATCAAAGCAGTTCCTGCAAAAACAAGTACTAAGTCTGGATACGCAATAGCAGCTGCGAGTGAAGAATTTTTAGTTAAATTCAAATATTGATTAGTTGTTGGAGGAATTATGATCCTCAAAGCTTGTGGCATAACAACTAATTTCAGAACTTGATTAGGAGTTAAACCAATTGAAGCTGCAGCTTCTTTTTGACCTTTGCTAACACCTTGAACTCCAGCTCTTACACATTCTGCTATAAAAGTTGCTGTATACAAAGATAAAGCTAATGCTAAAGAAATTAATTCAGGTGGTAATTTTAGACCACCTTCGTATGTAAATGACGTTTGAGATAATTGTTTAATAACAGGTATTTCTACAGTTGCATCTACGCCGCCCAGAAAAAAACTTAGCAATGGCAAAATAATTAAAAGACCAATAGATATTGATAAAACTGGTGTTTGAATGCCTTGATTTTCCTGCTTTTTTTTTGCGTATATTCTAAGAAAAACAATTGCAATTATTGCTGCAATTACTGAATAAACAAAAATATCTAAATTATTCCAAACAAAAGCAGGAACAAAAAAACCTTTAATTGTTAAAAAGAAAACTCCAAACATTGGTTCAGCTTTTTCTGGCAAAGGTAATGCTCTTAATGCAGCGAAATACCAAAAAAATATTTGTAATAATAGTGGAATATTTCTAAAAAATTCTACATAAATTGCTGCAGTTCGTTCAATAAGATAATTACTTGACAATCTAGCTATACCTACAACAACTCCAATTATCGTCGCAAAAATAATTCCAATAACTGATACTAAAATAGTATTTAATAAACCAACAAGATATGCTCTAAAATAAGAATGTGAGCCATCATATTCTATAAGAGAAAACTGCACGTCAAATGACGACTCTTGAGACAAAAATCCATAACCAAATGTGATACCCCTATTTTCCATATTAACTTGAGCGTTATATGAAAAGAAACCAAATACTAGGATAACAACAACTAGAGTAAGTAACTGGGGTAATATTTTCTTAAAATTCACTGTTAGTATGGTTTATAAAAAAAAGGGCTAGAAAAATCTAGCCCTCTTTATATTCTTTTAAAAAGAATTATCTTGCTGGTGGTACGTAAAGTATTCCACCTTTTGTCCATAACTGATTTGGACCTCTGTCAGGTAGAATTCCAGTATCAGCTATATTTCTTTTATAGCTTTCACCGTAGTTACCAACTTGCTTGATTATTCTTAAACTCCACTCATTATCTAAACCTAGGGCAGCTCCTAACTCACCTTCAGCACCAACTAATCTTTTCACAGCTGGATTATCCGAAGTTTTCATAGAATCAGCATTTGCTGATGTTACACCATACTCTTCAGCTTCGATCATAGTGTTTAGTGACCATCTTACGATATCTTCCCAGACAGAATCACCTTGTCTAACAACTGGGCCTAATGGCTCTTTTGAAATAGTTTCAGGTAATACCATGTGGTCATCTGGGTTGCTCAATTTAATTCTTTGAGCAGCTAAACCAGATTTATCTGTAGTATATGTATCACATCTACCAGCATCATATGCGGCTACAACTTCGTCAGCTTTTTCAAAAGTGACTGGCTCATATTTAATTCCTTTTGAATTAAAGAAATCTCTCATATTAAGCTCTGTAGTAGTTCCAAGGTTAGTACAAGCAGAAACACCAGCTTTAAAATCATTAACTGATGATATTCCTGAATTTTTTCTAACCATAAAACCTTGACCATCATAGAAGTTTACTCCTACGAAAGTAAGACCGATATCCGCATCCCTTGAAAGAGTCCAAGTAGTATTTCTAGATAGAATATCTATCTCGTTAGATGTTAATGCAGTAAATCTTTCTTTAGCACTAAGTGGAGTAAATTTAACTTTACTTGCATCACCTAACACTGCAGCAGCTACTGCTCTACATACATCAACGTCAACACCAGTCCAATTTCCTGCTGCATCAGCATTAGAAAATCCTGGTAGACCTTGTGAAACACCACATCTCACAAAACCTTTTTTCTGAGTGTTTTTAAGAGTTTTTGACTTTTTTGCAGCCATAGTCTCTGTTGTAAAAGTGAACAAAACAGCGAACATAGCAACAACTGAAGTCAATCGTTTTACTAATTTAAACATTATATATTCCTCTTGTTTATTTATTTGTTAACAAATAATTCAAAGTAATTTTTGAATTGTCCAAGTAAAGCAGAAACAAAGAAGCTCATCAATAATAAATTAATCGCAAAATTTATGCTTTATTTGATAATGGCGCGCTCTGAAGGATTCGAACCTTCGACCTACGGTTTAGAAAACCGTTGCTCTATCCAGCTGAGCTAAGAGCGCACAAGTCTGTTTTATAATACTAATTTAATTTTTGAAAAGAAATTTTTTTAACAAAATTATCACTGATAACAGTTCAATTCTACCAATTATCATAAATGTTATTAATGAAATTTTACCAAAAATATTTAAATTATAAAAATCTAGATTAGCTAAATCATACATTTCTGAGTTAACAGTATTCATTATTGTTAGAATTCCTAATTTGAATGATGACTCAAAATCTAAATCTGAGATTGTTAGTAATGTGGAAATTAAAAATAATGAAATTATGAAAATTATTATAGCAAAGAAATATTTATTTATGTCAGTTATATTAGCACTAATTTTATTTAAAGATAATTTATTTGAATAAATTTGATTTGGTTTTGAATGAGATAATAAATTATTAATTGAAAACTTTATTAAAGTTATTACCTTTATAACTCTTAAACCAGAGCTAGTAGAAAAAAAAGATCCACCCAATATAACTAATAATAGAAACACAAAAACAAGATTTTTAGGAATATTTTCAAAAGATATACCTATATTTGAAACGCTACTACTTATAGATACTAATATATTTAAAAAATTATTTTCATAATTAAAAAATATAAAAGATAAACCAATAACTATTAATAAATATAATAAAATATTAATATCTTCGCTTAAGTAGTTAATATTTTTTCTTTTAAAGAAAATTAAATTAAATATAAAAAAAAGACTAAAAAAAGAAAATAACATTGTTACTGACAATATAAATTTACTTAAGTCTGAACCAAAAGTTATATCAAAATTGTTATTAGGTAAAAAACCACCAGAAGATATTATTGTAAGAGAATAGTTATAGGCATCGTAAGATCTCAAATTAACCAATTTTAACATTATAAATATTAAAATTGTCATTGATATGTAAATTATTATGATTTTAAAAACTTGTTTGAATATCTCTGAAGAATTTAGAGATATATAATTTGTTAATGATCTTTTTAAATTTTCATCAAATAAATCAATAAGTAGCAATATTGAAAATAAAAAATATAAACCTCCTATCCATTGAGAACTTGATCTCCATAAAATCAATGTTTGGTCTAATTCTTGTATTTCTTGAAAGATTGTAAATCCTGTAGATGTAAAACCAGATATAGCTTCAAAATAACAATTAATTAATCCAATATCTTCTAAACTAAGATAATATGGTATGGAGATTAAAACAGGTAAAATTAAATAACCAATAAAAACAATTAGAATTCTTTCAAATAAATTTATTTTCTCATACTTGTATTTTTTGAATATTATTAAAAAAACACCACTAATAAGAGTTAAAATAAAAGTTAGAATATAATTATCAAGATTACTTAATAAATTAAAATAATAAGAATAGATAATATTAAAAAATGAGAAAAAACTAATAATTAAAAAAAATATACCAAAATACCTTAAGCCAAATATATTCATTAATTATATTGAACTAATTCTAAACAAATTTTCTACTAGAGGTAATTGGTCTCTCTTAGCTAATAATATAACTGTATCATCTTTTTGAAAAATATATTTAGACGAAGGTAACATAAAATTATTATTTCTTAATATTGCTCCAACTCTAATTTCATCTGGTAAATCAGCAGTTTTTAATTCTTTATTAACCAATTCTGATGTCTCCAAAATATCAGCTTCGATAACTTCATATTCACCATTTAAAATTGTGTAAGCATTTTCTATTGTTCCTTTGTGAACATGTTTTAATATACTTGAAACTGTACTCATTCTTGGATCTATTAAATCATCAATCTTTAGAGATGACTGGAGGAGTGAATAATTAGGTTTATTTACTAAAGCCATGGTTCTTTTATTTTTTGAGAATTTTTCAACAAGTACACTAACCATAAGATTGTCTTCATCATCATTTGTTAAAGCCAGTACTGTTTCCACCTCATCTAAATTAGCTTCATTCAATACATCCTCATCTAAACCATTTCCATTTATAACAATTGTGTCATTTAAAAAATTTGCAATTAGTTCTGCTCTATTTTTATCTTTTTCAATAATCTTCACCCTAGCTTCATCAAAATTTTTTTCTATATTTGATGCAAGATTAAAACCTATATTACCCCCACCTATAATAAGAATTTTGTTTGCAATTTTTTCATTATGTCCAAAAACTTTAAGTGTCTCCTTCATCTGATTTGAATTTACAATTACATAAGCTTTATCGTTATGTTGAAGTTTATCGTTTTTCTTTAATATTTTAAAACCATCTTCCCTGATAACACCCAATATATAAGCATTTAAATTAGGAAATTTATTAGTTAAATCTTTTAATTTTATCTCATGAATTGGACATTTTTCATCAATTAAAATTTCTAACAATCTAAGTTTATTTTCTGCAAAAGGTACATTATCAAGAGCTCCAGGAGCCTCTAATTTTCTTTGTAATGATTTTGCAATTTCTATTTCAGGTGAAATAACATAGTCTATTGGTAAATTTTCTTTGTTAAAAAGGGTTGAAAATTTTGGATCTAGATATTCTTGAGACCTTATTCTGGCAATTTTTTTTGGTACTTTAAATAATGAATATGCAATTTGACATATGAGCATATTGATTTCATCATTTCTTGTTACAGCAATCAACATATCAGCGTCTACTGTATTAGCGCGATCTAAAATCTCTGGAGAAGTGGCTTTTCCTACTATTGCTTTTACATCAAGAGATTCATTAATTTTTTGAATATCTTCACTTGATTGATCGATGACCGTTATAGAATGATTTTGTTCCGTTAGCAATTTAGCAATAGTAAAACCAACTCTACCAGCTCCACAAATAATAATATTCATTAATTTAAATCCTTAACACCCAATAATTTCAGCTTTCTATGAAGAGCAGATCTTTCCATACCTACAAATTTTGCTGTTTTAGATATATTTCCACCAAATTTTTTTATTTGAGAAATTAGATATTCTTTTTCAAAGTTTTCTCTTGCTTCTCTTAATGGTATAGACAAATTTTCAGCAACTGAGAAAGATTCATTTGATGATTTAGATAGAGACTCTTTAATAATATCCAATATTTTTTTTTCATCATTTCCTGGAGAAAGTATTGCAATTCTTTCAATAAGATTACGCAATTCTCTCACATTTCCTGGCCAATCATAATTTAGAAGATAGTTATCATCTTTGATTTTGAATTTTTTATAATTGTAAGTATTACAAATATTTTCAATAAAGTAATTAACAAGTAATGGAATATCTTCTATTCTTTTATTTAATGGATCTATTTCTATATTAAATACATTCAATCTGTGAAATAAATCTTCACGAAAATTTCCATTTTTTATTTCGTTGTTAATTTGCTTGCTGGATGTACATATAATTCTTACATCAACTTTTATATCGTGATTACTATTTATTCTTTTAAATTTTTGATCTATTACAACTCTTAATATTTTTGATTGCGTTTCTAATGGAATTTCAGTCACTTCATCAATTAACAATACTCCACCAGATGCTTTCTCCAAAGCTCCATAAACAATTGAGCCATCTTTTTTTTCCTCACCAAACAGTTCTAGCTCATATTTTTTCGAATCTAACAAAGCGCCGTTAATAATTATAAATGGTCCTTTAGAACGTTTAGAATTTTTGTAAATTTTTCTTGATATTAACTCTTTACCAGAACCAGTTGGTCCACTAATAAAAACTCTACTTTCAGATTGTGAAAGTTTTTGTATCTGATCTTTTATCGAGCTTATATTTGTACTCTTTCCTATAATTTCAAACGAATGGAATAACTTATTTGATAAAGACTTATTTTCTTTTTTTAGATTGATGTTTTCAACAGCTCTCTTTACGAAGTTTAATAATCTTTCTTTATCAAAAGGTTTTTGTATAAACTCAAAAGCTCCAGATCTAAGTGAATTTATAGCCATTTCAATATTTGCATGTCCAGAAATTATAATTACAGGTATGTCAGTATTTTTAGTCTTGATATGCTCTAATAACTGAATACCATCGTTATCCCCTTTATCCAATTTTACATCAATGATAGCTACGTCTGGTAATTTTTTGTCTATTTCTGAAAGTCCTTGATTAAAATTTGCTGCTAATCTTGTTTTGTAACCAGCATCTTTAATTAATTCTTCAAGAATGTTTCTAATATCCGCATTATCATCGATAATTAATATTTCTGTTGCCATAATTTACTTTGGAATTATTATTTGAACTTTAGCTCCATTATTTGTATTTAAAAATTTAATTGATCCATTATGGTCATTAATTATTTTATCTACTATAGACAATCCTAAGCCAGTACCTTTTTCTTTAGTTGTATAATATGGTTTTATAATATCTTTGGTTTTTTTATCCCTAAAACCTTCACCTGTATCTGTTAAGTTAACAGTTATATAATCTCTTCTTTGATTAATTTCTATATCAATATTTTTCAATGAATTATTGGCTTTTTTAACTTTTTCCTTAATGCTCTCGATTGAATTTTTAATCAAATTAAAAAATAATCTATTAAATTGTTCATTATCAAAGTTAATTATAACTTTTTTTCCAGTTTTATTATTAATTTTAAAATTAATTGAATTATCAATTTTTTTTAACAGATCAATATTTTCATCTAGGACTTTAATTAAATCATTGTTTTTAAAATGAGGTTTAGGCATTCTTGCAAAATCTGAAAATTCGTTAACTAAATTTTCAATTTGTTTTATTTGCTTTAAAATAGTTTTTAAATTATTTTGGTATTTGATTTTTTTTTCACCACTTATATCAGGTAAATATTTAGAATTAAGATTATCTATAGTTAATTGAATTGGAGTTAATGGATTTTTAATTTCGTGAGCCATTTTTCTTGCAACTGTCTCCCATGCTTCATGTCTTTCATTTGAAAGTAATTTATCTTGCTGATTTTTTAATTTTTCTATCATTGAATTAAAATTTTTATTTAATAACTCCATTTCTCTGTCAGCTTTAAGTTCGGGAACTTTAGCATCTAAATTTCCCTCTCCAATTTTTTCAGATGCTGTAATCAAGTTATTTATTGATATAAAAAATCTCGAAGAAAATCTGATTGCTATTGTGATCGATAAAAATAACAAAAGTGTTACTAAAGATATATATATAATTGCAAAAGATATTCTTATTCCTAAACTTTGATTCTCAACAGTATAATAAAAATTTACTGCCTCTTCTGATTCTAATAGGTAATTTGATATGTTCTTATCTAGACTTTTTACAACATAAAGAAAAGTATCTTCAAAATTTTGTAGTCTTATTACGGCTGCAGATCTATTTTCAGGAGCATTTATAATTTTTAGAGGTCTATCATCAGATTTTACCATTTGAATAGCCTTATCCTCAATCTTAATGTATTTAAAATCATTTGCTGAAATAATTAATTCACCAGCTGAATTAATTAAATAAAGTTGATCAATATCTCTGATTAAATTTTGAGTATTTAAGAATGCTTTAAATCTTTCTGGATCAGATTTATAAATATTATAGTATTTATTTAGATCGAATGCGATCAAGACTATTTCTGATTGAATTTTATTTCTTTTTTCATCAACATAATTTTTTGCAATTTCGTAAGAATTATTAACAGCTGTTGTAATTTTTTTATCAAAATATTTTTCAAGAGCAAAAGAGAAAATAAAAAGAGAGAATATTGCAATTAATAAAGATGGAATTAAAGTAAAAAGTCCAAATGATATAATATATTTTCTGTTTGCAACAGATCCTCTTACATTTATATTATTTCTAATTGAATTTTTAATATCAATAAAAATTAAAACAAAAAATAATAGCAAAAAAATAATGTTAACAATTAATACTAGTTGTAGGTTTTGTTCATTCAATTCAATAAAACTTTTATTAATAAATGTTAAAAATGTAATAAAAGATAGAAATATAGTTAGGAGAAATATTATTATAATAAACAAATTTCTTTTTATGAAAGATAACATAAACTATGAATATATATAAAAATTTATAAATAAATACATGAGTGATTGTTTTATATTATTAAGTGCAGGAAAAAGTAAGAGATTTAAATCAAAATTAAATAAGCAATTTTTAACCTATAAAAATAAGCCTTTATTTGAGCATTCATTAAAAACAGCATTAGACTCAAAAATTTTTAAAAAAGTTTTAATAGTTTCAAATAAAAAAATTAAAAATGTTAGTTATAAAAATATAGATGTAATAAAAGGTGGAACAGAAAGACATAATTCAACTCAAAATGCACTTAATTATTTAAAAAATAAAAAAATAAAAAATGTATTTATCCATGATGCTGCTAGACCAAATTTATCAATTAAATTATTACATAGATTAAAAAAAGAATTAAAAAAAAATAACGCAGTTGTTCCATATTTAAAGTCTGAAAATTCTGTAAAATATAAAATTAAAAATAAAATAAACAATTTAGATCGCAATAAAATTTTTCTTACACAAACTCCGCAGTGTTTTAATTTTCAAGAACTTTTTAATTTATATAAATCAAACAAAGAAAAAATTACTGATGAAGCTAGTTTATACTTAAGAAAAAATAGGAAAATTAAGTTTATTCTTGGAGATAAAAAAAATTTTAAGATTACAACTATAGAAGATCTTAATTATCTGAAATCAAATACTTATTATGGTATTGGTTTTGATATTCATAGATTAATTAAAAATAAAAAACTCTTTCTTGGAGGTATAAAAATTCCTTTTCACTCAGGTCTTCAAGGACATTCTGATGGAGATGTAATCATTCACGCAATAATTGACAGCTTTTTGGGAGCAATGAAAAAAGGTGATATTGGAACTTATTATCCAAGTAATTCAAGTAAATTTAAAAATATCAGATCTAAAAATATGCTTAAGCCAGTTGTTGAACTATTAAATGATAATGACTTTTCAATAAATAATATTGATATAAATTTAATATGCGAAAATCCAAAAGTTTCAAAAATTAGAAATAGAATAATAAAATCATTATCAGAATTATTATCTATAAATAGAAATTTAATAAATTTAAAAGGGAAAACTGTAGAAAAATTAGGTATAATTGGAAAAGAACAAGCAATTGCGTGTGAAGTTATTTGTTCATTATCAAAATGAAAAAAATAAATGTATTAATATCAACTTTTTTTGGAAATGGATATATTTCAAAAATTCCTGGAACCTTCACATCCCTAAGTACATTAATAATCCTTTATATATTGTTTGAGGTATTTCAATTTAAAAATCTAAATTATATTTTGATATTATTTTCTATAACTTTTTTTTATTCCTTTTATGCTGTGATGGATTCTGAAACTGAATTTGAAAATAAAGATCCCAGACAAATTGTGATTGATGAAGTGTTGGGTCAAGCAATGCCTCTAATCCTTATAGTATATTTATCATCTAAAAATCTAATAAATATTCCTGTTGAAATATATTATTTGTTATCTTTTATTCTTTTTAGATTTTTTGATATCTTTAAACCTTTCCCGGTAAGTTATTTTGATAAACAACATAAAAATTTTTTTGGTATAATTATGGATGATATAATGGCTGGATTGTATACAATGTTAATAATATATCTTATTTCATTAAAATTTTAATGAGTATTGATAAATTACACAAAAAATTGATAAAGACAAAAACCACTATATCTATAGCAGAATCTTGTACTGGTGGTTTGTTATCAAGTAAATTAACTTCATTAAGTGGTTCATCAAAATATTTTAAAATGGGTTTAATTACTTACTCAAATAATGCAAAAATTAATATTCTGAATGTTAAAAAAAAACTAATTGATAGATATGGAGCTGTGAGTCAAGAATGCTGTAGATCAATGGTAGAAAATTTATCAAAATTATCAAAAAGTAAAATTAACGTATCAATTACGGGTGTTGCTGGCCCTAAAGGTGGTACAATAAATAAACCTGTAGGTCTTGTATTTATTGGTATTAAAAAAGGAAATAAAATTTTTATTATCAAAAATTTATTTGGAAAAAAGAAAAGATCAATTATACAAAATTATACAGTTAAAAAATGTATTAATTTATTGATAAAAATTATTTAGTTATAAATTACAAACTTTCAGCCCTTTTTTGAAATGCATCAGCTATTTTATTAAGCCCGTATTGAAAAGATTTAGACATTATAATATTAAGAAATTTATTCTTAATTTCAAAATCGATATCAAAATGTACTTCGGTAAAATTATCTTTCTCAACAAATCTCCAATTATTTTCTAAATAATTCAAAGGACCATCAATATTAGTCACGTGAATATGATCATTTTTTTTATCATACATAACATCACTTTTATAAGTGTCAGTAAAAGGTTTTTTACCAATAGTTAAATCTGCGATAATTTTTATACAATCTTCAACTTCTTTTTTCTCATAAACCTTAGAATCTATACAAAATGGAATAAATTCAGGATACTTTTCAATATCTAAAACAAAATTAATAAGTGTTTTTTTATCGCGTTCTATTAATCGCGTTACTGATGCTTTTGGCATTCAATTAATTATGTCTGTTTTTTTTTAATTTGGCAAAATCTTCATCAGCGTGATATGAAGATCTAGTTAATGGTGAAGATGAAACTAATAAAAAACCCTTTGACTTTGCTATTATTTCTAGATCTTTAAATTCATCTGGATGATAATATCTATCTAAAGGATGATGTTTTGTCGTTGGTTGAAGGTATTGACCAATTGTTAAAAAATCAACATTTGCAGATCTTAGATCATCCATTACTTGGATCACTTCATCCTTTTCTTCACCCAAACCAACCATTATGCCTGACTTAGTAAAAACTTGTTTATTATCTTTTTTTGCATTTTTAAGAAGTTCTAAAGATGAAAAATATCTAGCACCAGGTCTTACCTTTACGTATAATCTTGGAACTGTTTCAATATTATGATTAAAAACGTCAGGGTTTGCACTTAAAATAATTTTATAAGAGTCGCCTTTTCTAAGAAAATCCGGCGTTAGGACTTCTATTGTAGTATTTGGATTTTTTTTTCTAGTAATTTCTACAACTTCTTTAAAATGAGTAGATCCACCATCTGGTAAATCATCTCTATCAACAGATGTAATTACAACATGTCTTAAATTTAGTTTTTTAACTGCATTTGCAATTTTTATTGGTTCAAATTGATCCAATTTTTCAGGTTTCCCGGTTTTAACATCACAAAACGCACAAGCTCTAGTGCAGGTATCACCCATTATCATAAATGTTGCATGTCTTTTACTCCAACATTCAGTGATATTTGGACAGTTTGCTTCCTGGCAAACAGTGACTAAATTGTTTTGATTAACTACAGTTTTGGTTAAAAAAAATTCCTTACTATCTGATAGTTTGGATCTAATCCAGGTTGGTTTCTTTTTAATTGGATTAACTGGATTTTTAACTTTTTCAGGGTGTCTTGGTCTAATTTTGTCCATCATCATTTATTATATAAGTAGTCTCTCCATCTTTTCCAAATAAAAATTTGTCTCGTATCAAAACTTCAATAAAATCAAGGTCTATATCTTTAGTTAATAAAGAGTTTTTGTGCTCCAATTCTTGAATTTTAAAATTCAAATCTGTTTGTTTAATCTTCAATTCTTCATAAATTTCTTTTTTTTTTAAATAAGAGATTAGACCTCTATCACCACCTAATAAATTAAAAAAAAAGTAAATAAATAGAAATGTTATAATTAAAATAAAATAATTTTTTTTTATTTTTTCAAACATTAATTAAGAATATGCATTTTTGATTTTTTTCCAAGTTCTTGTTCAATTCTTAACAATTGGTTATATTTTGAAACTCTCTCCGATCTTGCTAATGACCCAGTTTTAATCTGATTAGAATCAGTTCCTACAGCAAAATCTGCAATAAATGTATCCTCACTATCACCGGATCTATGTGAAATTATGGTTTTATAACCAATTAATTTTGCAAATTTTATAACCTCAAGTGTTTCTGTGACAGTACCAATTTGATTTAATTTAATTAATATTGAATTAGCTGAAATATTCAAAAAACCAATTTTCAATCTTTCTAAATTTGTAACAAACAGATCATCCCCAACAATTTGTAATTTATTTTTTGTTTTATTTAAAAGCTTTGTCCAAGCTGACCAATCATTTTCACCAAATGGGTCTTCAATAGACATAATTTTATATTTTTGCACAAGTCTAAGATAATTTTCTATGGATTCATCTACACTGGTGTACTTTTTAGAGTGAATTGAATATTTTTTATTTTTAAGCAACTCATTTGCTGCAACGTCCAGACATATAACTATGTCTTTTCCATTTTTAAAACCTGATAAATTTATAGCTTTTACTATAAGTTTAAGCGCGCTTTCATTATCATTTATCATTGGAGCAAACCCACCCTCATCTCCTACAGAAGTAGAATGGCCCATTTTCTTGATTAAATCTCTTAATCTATTAATAACAATAAAACACATTCTAACACCTTCAGAAAAAGATTTAGCTTTATCTGGTCTTATCATAAACTCTTGTATTCTAAGACCATTATTTGCATGTGCACCTCCATTAATTATATTCATCATTGGATATGGTAATTTGAAGTTTTTATTTACAAGTAAATTTTTATAAATTGGAATTTTTTTAATTTTAGAAGATAATTTTTTGACAGCTATAGAAACTGAAAGAATTACATTAGCTCCAACTCTTTTTTTTTGTTTTGTTCCATCAAGCCTAATTAATAAATTATCTATTTTTTCTTGTTGATGGATATTAAAATTTTTTAACTTTTTTGATATTACCTTATTTATAAATTCAACAGGTTTTAAAACGCTTTTTCCAAGGTATTTTTTATTATTTATATCTCTTTTTTCAAAAGCTTCATAAGTTCCTGTAGATGCACCCGAGGGACAAATCGCTGAGGCACTAATGTCTTTTACAAATACTTCAGTTTCTATAGTTGGATTTCCTCTACTATCAAAAACTTGTCTTGCAATAACTTTAGAAATTTTAGACATTATTTTTTTTTATTAGATTATCTATTTCTACAATCTGATTAATAAGATTATCTAATTTATTAAGCGGAACCATATTTGGCCCATCAGAAGGAGCATTATCAGGATCTTGATGTGTCTCTATAAAAATAGCAGCAACACCCACTGCAACAGCTGCTCTAGATAAATGTTCAACAAATTCTCTTTGTCCTCCACTTTTGTCTCCTTGACCACCTGGTTGCTGAACTGAATGAGTGGCATCAAAAACAATCGGATAACCATTTTTTGTCATTATGGGTATTGATCTCATATCTGTTACTAAAGTATTATATCCAAAACTAGCCCCTCTCTCTGTTACAAGAATATTATTATTTCCTGACTCAGATATTTTTTTTGTTACATTTACCATGTCCCATGGAGCTAAAAACTGACCCTTTTTCACATTGATAATTTTTTTTGTTTTTGCAGCAGCAACTAATAAATCTGTTTGTCGACATAAGAATGCAGGAATTTGTAAAACGTCAACATGTGGCGCAACAATTGAGCATTGCTCCTCATTGTGAATATCAGTAAGGACAGGGACTTTTATTTGATTTTTTATTTTATCAAAAACTGGTAAAGATTTTTCTAATCCAGCTCCTCTTTTACCTTTAAGACTTGTTCTATTAGCTTTATCAAATGATGTTTTGTATATAAATCCAATATTATATTTGTCTGCAATTTTTTTTATTTCTCCTGCCATATCTAGCGCATGTTGCTCAGTTTCTAATTGGCAGGGTCCTGCTATTAAACAAATTTTATTTGAGTTAGATATATTTAAATCCTGACACTTAACAATTCTATTTTCCATGATAGTTCTTTGCAGCCTTTATAAATGATTTAAATAACGGATGTGGTGATAATGGTCTTGATTTGAACTCTGGATGAAATTGAACACCTATAAACCAAGGATGATTTTTTAACTCTATTATTTCAGGCAATTTATTATCTGGTGACATTCCTGAAAATATTAATCCTTTTTTCTCAAATTTTGATCTCTGATTATTATTAACTTCATATCTATGTCTATGTCTTTCTTTTATTATATTAGATTTATAAATCTTCTTTATGGCAGAATTATTTTGTAATTTAGCTGTGTAAAGACCTAATCTCATTGTTCCACCAAGGTTTTTTTCTGTGCCCTTAAAAACTTTTCCATTTCTGTTCCATTCATGGATTAATCCAATTACAGGAAAGCATTTTTTATCAAACTCTGTAGAACTGGCATTTTTAATATTTAATATATTTCTGGCAAATTCAATAATTGCCATTTGCATTCCAAAACAAATACCAAAAAAGGGTATTTTTTTTTCTCTTGCATATTTAATTGCTGCAATCTTCCCCTCTGTTCCTCTTTTACCAAATCCACCTGGTATTAATATTCCAGAAATACTCTTAAGTTTTTTGGTTATTTCATTTTTTTTTAATTTATCAGATTCAATTCTTACCAAATTAACTTTAACATTATTTGCTATACCACCGTGTGTTAATGCTTCATCTAAAGATTTATATGCATCTTTTAAGTTTACATATTTACCGATTATTCCAATGTTAATTACTTTATTATTTTTTAGAACAGTAGAGGTAATATTTTTCCATGGATTTAAATTAGGTTTCTTTTTTGATTTTATTTTAAAATATTTTAAAACTTGTTTATCTAATTTTTGGTTATAAAAACTAATTGGAGCCTCATAAATTGTTCGAACATCAACAGTCTCAATAACATTTTCAATATCAACATTACAAAATAAAGATATTTTTTTTCTTTGCTCTAGAGGTATATGCTGTTCTGATCTGCATATAACAATATCTGGTTGTATACCGATACTTCTTAATTCTTTAACACTATGTTGTGTAGGTTTAGTTTTTATCTCATCAGAAGATTTCATGAAAGGAACTAATGTCAAGTGAACAAATAATGTTCTAGACCTTCCATGATCGTTTGAGAACTGTCTTATAGCTTCTAGAAATGGTAAACTTTCTATGTCACCAACAGTTCCACCAATTTCACAAATTACAAAATCTTCGTTACTAATGTCTTTGCTAATAAATTTTTTAATTCTATCTGTTATGTGAGGTATAACCTGAACTGTCTTACCTAGATAGCCCCCTTGTCTCTCTTTTTTGATTACATCGCTATAAATTTTACCTGTAGTAATATTATCCGATTGCTTTGATGAAATATTTGTAAATCTTTCGTAATGTCCTAAATCTAAGTCTGTTTCTGCACCATCATCAGTAACAAATACCTCTCCGTGCTGAAAAGGACTCATTGTTCCCGGATCAACATTTAAATATGGATCCATTTTACGTATCCTAACTTTATAACCTTGTGACTTTAATAAATATGCAAGTGATGCTGATGATAATCCTTTTCCAAGAGATGATACCACGCCGCCAGTGACAAAGATATATCGCGCCATGGAAGTATCTTATAGACCTAAAACTTAAAAATTCAAAGTATTAATTATTACTATCTGGAACCTTTGGAGCATCATCGGTTTCCTCTATTTTATCTAAAACTGATGTTGTGGGAGTTAATTCACCCCTTGAAAGAATCGTTAAACACAGACTGCATATTATAAATAAAGTAGCAATTATTGCTGTAGCTTTGGTTAAAAAATTTCCTGCTGATCTAGAAAGCATAAAGTTATCTTGGGACACTCCAATACCCAATGCACCGCCCTCAGATTTTTGAAATAAAACTAAGACAACTAGAATAGCTGCAAGAATTATATTAATTATTAAAAGTATATTTTCCACGAGGTTTAATTAGATGATTTTTTAATTATATCAATAAAATTTTTTGCTCTCAAAGAAGCGCTTCCTATTAAAAATCCATTTAAATCATTAATTTTTTTTAAATCTAATACATTTTTTGAGTTAACAGATCCGCCATAGATAATTTTATATTTTTGATTTTTTTTTAATTTATTAATTATATTATTTATGTCTTTAAAGTTTTTTCTTAGTTCAGATGATTTTGGTATTCTTCCAGTTCCGATTGCCCATCTAGGTTCATATGCAAAAATTATATTATTAATTTTTTTTATATTCTTTAATCCAATTGTTATTTGTCTTTTAAGAACTGAGAAAGTTTTATTATTTTTTTTTTCTTTATATGTTTCTCCAATGCAAAGAATTACTTTTAATTTTTCTTTTAGTGCTGAGTGAATTTTTTTATTTATTATTATATCATTTTCCTGATTTCTAATTTCAGAATGACCAACAATAACATAGTCACCTCCTGCCGACTTAATTAATTTAGAGTTTACAGATCCTGTAAATGCTCCATAATCATTTAATTGAGAAAGGTTCTGAGCACCTACTTTAATTTTAGTGTTTTTTACTTTATTTTTAACCGATGAAATCAGGGTAAATGGTGGGCAGTAAATTATTTGATTTTTTTTATTTTTTGATTGTTTTAAAAATTTTATGGTTTTATTAATGCCAGAGATATGACTTTTTTCTCCATTCATCTTCCAATTAGCTATAAAGATCATATTATTATTTGTCATCTTAGATAATTTAATTTATAGGTTTGTTTTTTATAATCAATATATAAAGAATTACTCATGTTGGGAAAATTAAGAGGTTTTACAAATAGTAAATTTGCAGGTGTCCTCGTGGCTATAATAATTGTTCCTTTTGTTTTTTGGGGAATGGGAAGTGTATTTAGTGGCGGGAATACAAATAATATTGCTAAGATAAATAATAATTCAATTTCAACGAAAGACTTCATTGATCATATAAACCAATCAAGAATTAATCCTGATTATATAAAAGAAAATTTAGATAACAATATCTTAGAAAGAATTTTAAGTGACCTTATATCAAAAGATTTAATGTCAATGGAGTATAAAGATTTAAATGTAAAAGTTTCAGATAGATCACTAAAATTAAATTTACAAAACGACATAAATTTTCTTGATGATGACAAAAATTTTTCAAGATTAAAGTATGAAAAATTTCTTTTAGAGAATAATATTATCGCAGCTGAATTTGAAAATAGACTAAAAAATTCTCAGTTAAGAAAAAGACTATTTGATTATATTGGTGGTGGCATTAAATCACCATATTACTTACAAAATAAGATTTACATAAATGAAAATAAAAAAATAAATATTCAATACTATGATCTTGAAAATGCTTACGATAAAAATATTTCAGAAGTTGAAATTAATAATTATATAATCGAAAATGAAGAAAACCTAAAAGAAGCATACATTGATTTCAGTTATGCTAAAGTTGAACCCTCAAATTTAATTGAAATCAATGAATTTAATGAAGATTTTTACAAAAAAATTGATGAAATCGAAAATGATATATTAAATGATGTTTCTTTAGAAGATATCGGTAGAAAAAATGAAATAAAATTACAAAAAAGGAACAATTTTAAGTTTGTAAATGAGGATGATGTATTTAAAGAAATTTACGAAAATAAAGATAAAAAAGAAATTGTTTTAATAGATAAAGACAATTACTTTTTGCTATATCAAATTACAAAAATAAATAATTTACTGCCAAATAAAAATGATACATCCTTCAGAGATAAAGTTAAAAATAGAATTTTATTAAAGAAAAAATTTGATCTTAATAAAAATTTATTTGAAAAAATTCAAAATAAAGATTTCAATGACTCTGATTTTGAAAATCTAGTAAAAAATAAAGAAAATATAAATTCAGGGATAATTAATTCAATTAATGATGTTAGTTTATTTGATGAGACATCTTTAAAACTTATTTATGAATTGCCAAAAAATAGTTTTGTTATGGTTTCAAATAGAGCTAATAATATATTTCTAGCAAAGATTAATCAAATTACTTATGAAAATTTAAAAAGCACAAATGAAAATATTCAAGAATATTTAGCTAAAACAAATATTAATTTGATTGATGATATTTATAGTTCCTACGATACATCACTTAACACCAAGTATGAAGTTAAAATTTTTAATAACAATATAGATCGAATAAAAGATTATTTTAAATAATGCTTAATATAAGCCTTAAACAATTTAAGATTAATCATAAAAAAAAAATAAACCAAATACTCTATTTATCTTTGGATAGTGATGGTTCTAAAGAAATAATAAATTTAATAAATAATTTTTTTACCGAAAAAAATGCTTTTGTATTTGAGTCAGTAGAAAAAGGATTTATTAAAGGTAGATATACAATTTTTGGAAAAAATCCTGATAAAATTTGGGAATTTAATAATAATGTAAGTAAAATATACTTCGATAACAAAGTTAAAATTTTGAAAGGTACTGCAAAAAAAAATATAGAAAATGTTATTGAAAGTTTTAAATTTAAAATTCCTAGAGAATTACCTTCAATTAGCTCCATAATATCAGGATACTTTTCATATGACATTATTAGATATCTAGAGAATATTCCTAATAAAAATAGAGACGATTTAAAATTACCTGATGCTAGAATTATCAGACCAAGAGAACTAATAATACATGATAATATAAAAAAGAAATTATATTTTATAATTAATGTTTTTTGTGATGAAAAAATAAATAATTATAAAATAAGATACGAAAAAATAATTAATCAAATTGAGAATTTAATTTTTTTGTCTAATTATAATAATTCGTATCAAGATAAAATTAATAAAAAAGTTAAAACAAAAGTAAAATCAAATATTTCTAAAGAAAAATTTTTATCAAATGTAAAGAAGGCTAAAAAATATATTAAAATTGGAGATATATTTCAGGTTGTTCTAAGTCAAAGATTTGAAACCAAGTTAAGTAAAAACCCAATAGAAATTTATAAAAAATTAAGGATAACAAACCCATCCCCTTTTATGTATTTTTTTAATTTTAAAGATTTTCAGATTATTGGCGCAAGTCCAGAAATACTTGTTAGGTTAAGAAATAATAAAGTCACGATTAGACCTATCGCTGGAACAAGACCAAGGGGGAGAAATAAAAAACAAGATTTATTTTTTGAAAAAGATTTACTTAATGACAAAAAAGAGCTGTCCGAACATTTAATGCTTCTTGATTTAGGAAGAAACGACACTGGAAAAGTATCAAAGATTAATACTGTAAAAGTGACTGAAAGTTTTTCAATAGAAAGATACTCACATGTCATGCATATTGTATCAAATGTTGAAGGAGTATTTAATAATAAATACTCAAAATTTGAAACTATGTTGTCTGGATTTCCAGCAGGAACAGTATCTGGGGCTCCAAAAATTAGAGCTATGGAGATAATAGATGAGCTAGAGACAACTAAAAGAAAAGTTTATGCAGGTGGAATTGGATATTTTTCAGCAAATGGTGAATTTGATACATGTATTGCACTTAGAACCGCAGTAGCTAAAAATAAGAAATTTTATGTGCAATCTGGTGCAGGAATAGTTGCAGATAGTAATCCACAAAACGAATATCTTGAAACAGTTAACAAAGCAAAGGCTCTATTAAAAGCAATTGAATAATTATGAAAATAATTTTAATTGATAACTATGATAGTTTTACATTTAATTTGTATCATTACATATCTAAGTTTTGTCAAAATGTAGACGTTGTAAGAAATGATAAAATTAATTCAAAAGAAATATTAAAGAAAAAATATAATAAAATTGTGATATCACCTGGTCCAGGTAATCCTGATCAAGCTGGAAACTGTCTATCAATAGTAAATGAATTGTATAATAAAATTCCAATACTTGGAGTTTGTTTAGGTCATCAAATTATAGGTCAAATATTTGGATCTAAAATTATTCAAGCTAAAGAATTGGTTCATGGTAAAACAAGTAAAATCATTTCAAAAAATATAGGGATTTTAAAAGGAATACCAAAAATATTTGAGGCAACTAGATACCATAGTTTAATGATCGATAGGAAAACTCTCTCTAAAGATTTAGAAATTACAGCCATGACTTTAGATGGAATAATTATGGGTGTTAAACATAGAATTTATGATGTTCATGGAGTACAATTTCATCCTGAAAGTATAAAGACTAAGGATGGTTTAAAAATTTTAAAAAATTTTATTAAATAAATGGAAAAATATTTAAAAAAACTTGAATTAAGTGAAAATTTAACATTAGAGGAAAGTATTGAAGCTTTTGAGATTTTGATGAATGGAAAAGCTAATGATAATGAAATTTATAATTTTTTAACTCTGCTCTCTAAAAAGGGTGAAGTTTCAACAGAAATAGCAGGTGGTGTCTCTGTGCTTAGAAATAAAGCGAAAAAAGTTAATGTAGATGACTGCATAGATACCTGTGGAACAGGTGGTGATGGCAAGGATACACTAAACATATCTACTGCTTCCGCATTATTACTTTCGAGTATGAGCATTAACGTAGCAAAACATGGTAATAAAGCAGTTTCTTCAAAATGTGGATCTGCAGATGTTTTGGAAGCATTAAATATAAATATCAACTTGGAGCCTAAAGATATTGAAAATCAAATTAAAAAAAATCATTTTGGATTTATGTTTGCTCCAAATTATCATAGCGCAATGAAATATGTTGGCCCAACCAGAAAAAAAATTGGGAAGAGAACAATTTTTAATATGATTGGTCCTTTGAGTAGTCCAGCAAATGTTGAAAAACAAGTTGTAGGAGTTTTTGATAAAAAACTTCTAGATATATTTGCTAATGCTTTGAAAGATTTAAATATTAAATTTGCTTGGATTGTTAATAGCAATGATGGTTTAGATGAAATATCACCATATGATAAAACTATCGTTAAACAATTAAGAAATGGGGAAATTAACGAAATGATTATTGATCCTAAAGAACTGAAAGTAAATGCTGAAGGTTTCGATAAGATAGTTGGTAATGACGCAAAATTTAATTCACAAAAAATTATAGATATATTTAAAGGTAATGATGATGATTTTTCAAAAGCTGTATCATTAAATGCTGCAGCTGGTTTAATTATATCCGAAAAAGAAGATAATTTTAAACATGCTTATGAAAAAACAAGAGATCATTTATTATCAGGAAAAACATATTCACATTTAGAAAAATTGAGAGATGTCTGAGAATATATTAGAAAAAATAATTAATAAAAAAAAAAATAAAATTCAAATTTTAAAAAAAGATATTTCAATAAATTCTCTAAATGACAAAATTACAAATCTAAAAAATTATATAAATTTTAAAGAAAAAATACTAAATAATATAAATCAGGATAAAATCTCTATTATTGCAGAGATTAAAAAAGCCAGCCCCTCAGCTGGTATAATTATTGAAAATTATAACCCTGTTGAAATTGCCAATATATACTTAAAAAATAATGTTACTTGTCTGT
The DNA here is from genome assembly GCA_902617415.1 of uncultured Pelagibacteraceae bacterium. Lineage (GTDB taxonomy): Bacteria > Pseudomonadota > Alphaproteobacteria > Pelagibacterales > Pelagibacteraceae > Pelagibacter. The sequence continues at coordinate 69,987 of CACMWQ010000003.1, forward strand.
CAGTTTTAACTGAAGAGGATTTTTTTTTAGGAAACTTAATTCATATTAGTAAAATTAAACAAAAAATAAATTTACCTATTTTATGTAAAGATTTTTTTGTTGATAAATTTCAAGTCCATCTTTCTAGGAGTTACGGTGCTGATGCTATTTTAATAATTTTAGCTGGGGTTGATGAAAAAACTGCAGATGAATTGTATGAAGAAGCTGTAAAGCTTAAAATGTCTGTAATTGTTGAAGTTCACACTGTTGAAGAGGCCAAAAAATCTTTAAAGTACAAAGATGCACTAATAGGTATAAACAATAGGAATTTAAAAACATTAAAAACAGATATAAATACAACTTATGATATTCATAATATTTTAATTAATCATGATGGACCATTAATTTCAGAGAGCGGAATAAAAAACAAAGAAGACGTTTTGAAAATAGCCTCAGAAACTAAAATAAAAACATTTCTCATAGGTGAATCAATTTTAAAAAATTTAGAAAATAATAATATTTTTTCTATTTTATAAAAAAAGTGTTGAATTTATTGGAGTTTTAACTCTTGTTTAATTGATAGAACTTTTATAGAACATTTATGTACACAATTTGTTCTATGTTAACTAAAAAACAAAAAAACCTGCTTTTATTTATCAACAAGAAGTTGAGATCCAGTGGCGTATCTCCCTCTTATGAGGAAATGAAGGAATCCTTAAATCTAAAGTCTAAATCAGGAATTCATAGATTAATTAGTGCTTTAGAAGAAAGAGGCTTTATTAAAAGATTGGCTCATAAAGCAAGAGCTTTGGAAGTCATTAAGTTACCTGAAACAGCTTCAGCGAATGATATTTACAATAGTTTTTCACCAAGTGTAATTAAAGGTGGACTTGATGAAAGTCCAAATCGAAATAATTCAGATGAAAATGAAATACCTGTATTAGGTAAAATTGCTGCTGGTACACCTGTTGAAGCAATTCAAAATGAAGTTTCTAGAATACCTTTGCCTTCCAATATAGAGAAAAATGGAGAATTCTTTGGACTAAAAGTGCAAGGAGATTCAATGATCGAGGCTGGAATAAATGATGGTGATACAGTAATTGTGAAAAAAGCTGATACCGCTGAAAATGGAAAAATAGTTGTTGCGTTAATTGATGATCATGAAGCAATGCTAAAAAGAATAAGAAGAAAAGGTAAGACCGTAGCTTTAGAAAGTGCAAATAGAAATTACGAAACTAAAATATTTGGTCCTGATAGAGTAAAAGTTCAGGGAATTCTAGTATCTTTATATAGAAACTTTTCCTAAAATAGTCTAAATAAATCTGATGAAAACTGTAGCAACTAGATTTGCTCCGTCGCCGACAGGTCCTTTACACATTGGAGGTGTGAGAACAGCATTATTCAATTGGCTTTATTCAAAAAATAAAGGTGGTAAATTTTATCTAAGAATAGAGGATACAGATAAAGAGAGGTCTAAAGACGAATTCAAGAATCAAATAATTAATTCATTAAAATGGATAGGAATTTATTACGAAGATAATGAATATATTCAATCAGATAAAATAGATGATCATATAAATGTAGCTAATGAATTGTTAAAAAAAGGTTTGGCTTATAAATGTTATTGTTCTAGTGAAGAAATTGAAGAGCAAAAAAAAAGGGCAAAACAAAAAAAAATACCATATATTTATAACAGAAAATGGAGAGATAAGAGTGAAACTGATGCTCCAAAAGAAGTTAAACCTGTAATAAGATTTAAAAGTAAAGTTGAAGGGAAATCTATCTTAAAGGATTTGGTCCAGGGAAATATAGAAATTGATAATAATACTATTGAAGACTTTGTTATATTAAGAGCAGATGGATCACCTACATATAATTTATCAGCATCAGTGGATGATCATTTAATGGGAATGACACATATAATTAGAGGTGATGATCATAAAATAAATACATTCAAACAAATACAAATTTATGATGCTATGAATTGGAATGTGCCATCTTTTGCTCACATACCGCTAATTCATACTATTGACGGAAAAAAACTATCAAAAAGAGATAATGCATCAACATTAGATGATTATTCAAAAATTGGAATAATGCCTAATGCTCTTAGAAACTATCTTCTGAGATTAGGATGGTCATACAAAGATAAGGAAATTTTTGATTTAGAGGAAAGTATTAAATACTTTAATTTAGAAGGAATTGGGAAATCACCCTCAAAATTAGATATTAGCAGAATTTATTCAATGAATGAATATTATATAAAAAATATAGATGAAAATGATTTATTTGATTTTTTAATAACTTATTGTGAAACTTTTCAAGAAAAGATACCTGATTTAGCACAAAAAAAAATTAAAAATTCGTTACATTTTTTAAAAAATAAAGCAAAAACTTTGGAAGATATTTACAAAAATTCAAAGTTTTTAATAAATGACAAGGTTCAAATAGGAAAAGACGATAAAAAACTTTTAGACGAAACAGCTATTAAAATTATTAAATTATTTAGTGATGATATTAATAAACTATCAGATTTTACTAGAGAAACACTAGAACCAATAATTAATGACTTAATAAAAAATAATAACACAAATTTTAAAGGAGTTGGACAACCACTTAGAATATGCCTTACAGGATCAAAGTTTGGACCAGGTATATATGATATATTGTGTGCACTTGGTAAAAAGGAAGTTTCTAAAAGATTATCTCAAATAAGATAACAAAACATTGGAAGCTTCATTGCTTGATGATGTTTTCGATCTTAATTCGTTAATAGTTTTATTAACTTGTTTTAATTGTTCATTTATAAGTTCAGGTTTTTTTAATAAATAATTAACTGTTTTATATATTTCATGTGAGTTACATTCCTTTTGTAAAAGTTCAGGGATAATTTCTTTATTATTAATAATATTTATCATGTTTGCATATTTTATTTTTAAAAATAACTTAGCAATAAAGAAATTTAAAAAATTCATTTTATAAATTATTATTGATGGTACACCGTATTTACAAACCTCAAGTGAAACTGTTCCAGATTTAACAATTGCAAAAATAGATTTTTTAATTGTAGCAATTTTTATATTTTCATTTGAAATAAGATCAACATTTTCTAAATTATTTTTTTTAATAATTTGTGATAAATATTCTTTAGAACCATCGGTAGCATGAAAAATAAAATTATAATTATTTTTTTTCTCATTCATTTTTTTAATAAACCCAATAAGTATAGGCACATGTGATTTCAATTCCGACAATCTGCTGCCGGGAAAAATTGAAATAATTTTTCCCTTTAACAATTCATTAATTTCAATCTTTTCGTGATTTATGTTATCTAATATTGGGTGACCAACAAATGTATTTTTTAGTTTTTCCCTATCGAAATATTTCTTTTCAAAATCAAATAATAAAAGAATGTGATCTAAGAACCTTTTCATTTTTTTAACCCTACCTTCTCTCCATGCCCAAACTTTAGGTGCAATAAAATGAATAGTTTTGATATCTGGTTTTTTTAATTTAATTATTTTTGAAACGCGAAGAGTAAAATCGGGACTATCAACACTAAATAAAATATCAGGACTGAAATCTATAATTTTTTTTACTGTTTCGTTTATTTTACTTTTTATTTTAAAAATATTAAATAATATGTCTGTAAAGGCTATGTAAGTAATATCCTTTTGATCATATATTGACTTAATACCTATAGAATTTAAATGTTGACCTCCAACAGATAAATATTCAACATCTATTTCAGATTTATTTAATTCTTTAATAACTTCAGCAGCTAATTTATCGCCTGATGGTTCGCCAGTTAAAATAAAAATCTTTTTCATTTAGCCATTACAAAAATATTGTTTTTATTAGCGAATTGAAGTCCTTTGCGTTTATCTAAAAATATATTTTGACCTGCTTTAACTACAATTCCTTTAATATTTGCTTTTTTACAATCTTTTAGTGTATCTAGACCAAAGGTTGGTAAATCAACACGCAAGTCTTGCTTTGATTTAGGCATCTTTATTAAGAGTTTATTCTTTAGATTATTGTTTCTAATCGATTTTAACATATCCTTTGTACCTTTTCTTTTTTCAATAGAAATAATCTTCTGATTATTGATTACCAATGCTTGAACATGATTAAATGAATTTGATCTATTTAATATTTCAATACCTTTTTTCATTATTAATTTATCAGTCATACTAGGTTTCAATTTTGTGTAACATCCTTTGCTCAGTGTTAATTCTGGGTTAAATGTGTTTAATTTAATAACTTTTATTTTATTTTCTGATAAAATTTTAATCAATTCTTTTAATATTGCCGCATCTCCTAATTTAGATGCCTTTATAATTCTAGGGATGTAGTAAAAACCTTTGAGATCTAATTTTAATTTAGAAATTCTAGGTTTAATAATATTGCCTGCAAATAAAACTTTATTACATTTTTTTGATTTAATTAATTCTAAAATTTTACCAAATTTTCCAATATTAATAAAATAACTGTTCCTATCTTTTTTAAATTTATTATTTTTTGATAAATCTATAATAAAATATTTAATATTCTTTTTTTTTAAACTTTTTAAAATTTCTAATGGTAGTTTTTTTTCCCCTAAAAATAATCCGATCATTTAATATTTTCTGGAAGAGATATCGGTCTTTTTTTATCCGAATTTATAAAATTAATTATGATTTTGACATATTTATTTTCTTTTATCTCAGCATTTAAATTTTCGATATTAGATCTAAAATTTTGATTACAAAATACAATATCATAAAATTTTTGTAATATTTTAATATCTTCATTTGAAATTTTTGCTCTTCTAAGTCCTATAAGATTAAGTCCAACTAAATTGTTTCTATTTCCTAATGATAAACCATATGGAATTACATCACTTAGAACACCAGTCATTCCACCTACCATTGCTAAGTTACCAATTCTTGAAAATTGATGTATAGCGCAACTACCTCCAACTATTGCATTATTTTCTATTGTAACATGACCACCAACTTGAACATTATTTGCTAAAACTATATTATCTCCAAGATTACAATCATGTGCCACATGACAATAAACCATTAATAAATTATTATTACCCAATTTAGTAATTGTGCCTCCTTGAGATGTGCCTGGATTAATGTTCACATATTCTCTAAGTTTATTATTATCGCCAATAATAATAGAATTTTTTTCACCCTTATATTTTAAATCTTGTGGAGGCGTACCTATTGACACAAAAGGGAAAATCTCATTATTTTTTCCAATTTTTGTATTACCTTTAATATTTATGTGAGAATGTAATTTTGTATTTGAACCTAATTCAACTCCTGAACCTATTACACAATGTGGGCCGATTACAACATTATTAGAAATTTTAGCATTTGGATCTATTATTGATGATGGATGTATCACATTTAAATAATAACAAATTATTTTCTAAATTCTTATCAAGAATTGCTACTGATTATTTCTTTCTATCAACGATAGTTGCTGCCCACTGAGCATCGGCCATTTTTTTTCCATCAACTATAGCTTCACCTTTATATTTCCATACTCTTCCATGAGATCTTACTGCCTCAATATTTAATTCTAATTTGCAATCAGGTATTACTGGATTTCTAAATCGTGCTTTATCGACAGTCATTAAAAATACTAATTTATTTTCATAAGTTTTTTTATCAATTCCTGCAGCAGTGAGAGCTGCAGCTGCTTGGCCAAATGCTTCAACAATTAGCACACCCGGCATAACTGGTTCGCCCGGAAAATGGCCTTGTACAAAAAAACTATTTTTTTTTACGTTAATTATTGCAGTGGCTGATTTAAGTTTTTTAATATTGATTAATTCATCTATTAACAACATAGGTTCTCTATGGGGAAGTAGATCTTTAATCTGATTTTTATTTAAATTATCTGTCATTTATTTTCTTTTAAAAAATTTCTTATATCCTTAGCAGGATATCCCATGACTTTAGAATTGTCTGGAATATTTTTTACAACTCCACTACCACCACCTATTTGAACATTATTTCCAATTTTTAAATGTCCTGATATACCAGCCTGTCCTCCAATTAAGACTTTATTTCCAATTGTAGAACTACCTGCAAAACCTACTTGTCCCGTTATAATACAATTACTACCAATATTTACATTGTGGGCAATATGTACCTGATTATCAATAAATGTATTTTTACCAATAATAGTATTTGATAAAGAACCTCTATCGATGGTATTATTGCAACCTATTTCCACATTATCATCAATTATAACCATGCCAATGTGTGGATATCTCGTATTTTTATTTTTTTCAGGAAAAAAACCAAATCCTTTTTTTCCTATTACTGCTCCATCTAAAACTCTTACATTATCACCAATAATAGTATTTTTTATAATCACATTATTTCCAATTATACATTTTGATCCAATAATTACATTAGATTCTATAATAGAATTATGCCCAATAAGAGTATTTTTTCCAATCTTAACATTTTTTCCAATAAGAACATTTTGACCAAATTTAATTTTTTTAAATTTTTTTTTGTCAGGAAATGTAACATTATAATCCACAGCATCATTAAGTGAGTCAGGATAGAAAAGTTTAGTAACTGCATAAACTGATTTAAGAACATTATTAACAATTATTGGAATACAAAAATCTTTAATTTTGTCAAAATGCATTTTATTTGAAATTATGTACTTAGCTTTAGATTTCTTTAAAACTTCTAAATATTTTAAATTATTTATAAAAGAAATATCATTTACTGAAGCCGTTGTTAGATCGGCTATACTATTAATTTTTATTTTTTTTTTTATGTTTTTTTTTCCTAATATTTTCAATATATCAGATAAATATATATATTTTTGTTTTAAAAAAAATGTGTTTTTGTTTTTCATTAATTAGATTTTTTTGTTTCTTTGTTAAAGATTTCTAATATTTGTGCTGTTATATCTAAAGTTTTCACTCCAACCAAAATATTTTTTTTTTCAATTACTAATTTAATATTATTAATTTCAACATAATTAGTCAGTAGAGGGTTTAAAATTTCTAAAATTTTCTTTGAATAAATTCTTTTTTCTTTTATCAAATCTTCATTTAATGCTTTTCTTAAAATTTGATATTCTTTAACATCATTATTTAGTTCATTTACCATTTGATTGATTTCTTCTTTTTTTAAAATATTTTTTTTATTTTTAATTTCAATTTCTTTTTCTTTAATATTAGTTTCAGAATTGCTTAATTTTGACTTTATTTCTTTTAATTTTTGGTCAATTTTTTTTTTATACTGCACACCTAGATTAGACTTATCAATTATATACTGAACATCTAAATAAGCTATATTAATATTGGAATGTGATATATTCGAAAAAAATAAATTCAATATTAAAAAGATTAATATTTTTTTCATTTAAAAAGAAGTGCCAATTTGAAATCGGAATTTTTCTGTAACATCTGAGTCAGCCTCACTCAATGGTATTGCATAAGAAAAACTCAAGGGACCTATTCCACTGAACCAATTGATTGCTATTCCTGTTGAGGATCTAATTTTACTAGAATCTAGACTACTATTATAGTCAACTTCCCAAACGTTTGCCATATCTATAAAAAAATTAAGATCTATATTTTCTTTTTCAAAAATTACATTTGGGAATGTGGAACTTAAATTTAATGCAGTAGCGTAATTTCCACCTATATATTGTGTACCATCCTTAGGTCCAATTTTACCTGATTCAAAACCTCTTAGACGCCTACTTGGTACAAAAACTCTTTTTGATATTCTCACATTATCTTCTAATGAGTTTATAGTTTTGAGAAAATAACTTGCTGAGAATACCATGTTATCTCCAAGCGAATGATATATTGAGCCAGTTAGACTATTTTCTATCGCTAAATCATCTGAATATATAGGTAATGTTTGAGAAAAATTATTTATATATCCGTCGGTAGGTTGAAAATCTTGGTTTAATTTGTTTAGTTTAATTGAATACTTTAATAAATTTTCAATATAATTTCCTTCTTGTTTTTTTACAATACTTGTAGCCGAGTCAGTTGTTACTAAATCTTCGTAAAAATTGGAGATATCTAAGTTTATAAACAAATTATCCATTTGCTCAAATTCAGTACCAATTGAAAATCCAGTTCTATTAGTTTTATATCCTGATGTTGACATAAAATCATCTGTAGAACTTTCTAGTGATGTTTTAATAGACTTATCACTATTATTATAATTCGGATTTAAAATAGAAAACTTACCTTTAATAGAGTCTTCAGTTAAATTTAAATTTGTATCAAGTTTTATACCAAGCCCTAGATAATTATTTTCTTTAAGTCCAGCAGTTAATGATGAGCCAGTAGTACCTGTACCTGCTCCGGCAAAAATTTCTCCTGTGGCTTTTTCTTCAACAGTTATATCAATAATTTTATTTAAATTATCTTTATTTTGAGTTTTATATTCAACTGTTTTAAATATGTTTTTAGCTTTAACTTTTTGAATAGACTTATTAAATAACACTTCATTAAATGCATCACCTTCGTCAACAATAAGAGAATTTCTTATAACTTTTTCATCAGTGATAAAATTTCCAAAAATGTTGATCCTTTCAACAAATGTTTTATCAAGGTCATCAAAATTAATTATAATATCAATTTTACTATCATCAATTGTCTTTTCTTCATAAGTAGCATTAACAAATGTAAATTCATTTCTTAATATAAATTCATTTAATTCATTGACTAAATTATTTACAACTTTTTTTGAATATTTTTTACCCTTTAAATCATTGAATTTATCTTGAAACTTAGAAACGCTTTCGATTGGATAATCATTATTATTTATTATTTCAAAATTATTAAAAAAAAATTTATTTCCTGCTTTTATATTAAAAGTAAGTTCAAATTGTTTTTCATCTGTAATAATTCCAGTTGTAGATTTGACAACAGCATTATAATAACCTCTATTTAAGTAATAATTTTCTAGCCTAGATACATCTGCTGATATTCTGTTTGTATCTAAAAACTTATTATTGGTTAAGAATTTCCAAAATTTACTCTCTTCTGATATAATAACATTCCTAAGACTATTATCGCGAAATTTTTTATCACCGATGAAATTAATTTTTTTTATTTTGGCAATTTCTCCTAATTCAACGTCATAGGTTAAATTTACAGTATTATTTGTATTATCTTTTATTGATGTTTTAATATCAACAAAATAATAACCGTTGGATTTTAAAATATTTTTTATTAGTAAAACTTGATCATTAATTTTATTTTCTACAAAAGGGTATTTTTCGATTTTTAAAGTAACTTCTTTTATTTTTTCGTTAATTCTACTACTTTTTATACCATTTATTGTTACGGATTGAATTATTGGATTTTCTTCAACCTTAATATTCAATAAACCACTATCAAATGAGATCGAAATTTCTTTAAAATAATCTGTATAATAAAGATTTTTCAAAGCTTCATTTAAAATATCATTATTTGCATCATCACCAATATTTAAATTGGAAAACATAATTATTGTTTGATTAGAAACTCTATTATTACCCTCAACTTTAAAATCTTTAATTACGTCAGCTATAGAAGTTTGTGTAAAAATTAATTTTAGAATAAAAATAATTGATATTTTTTTTACATAAAAAAATTTATTTTTCATAATATATAATATTTTTATTAAGATAATTCTTAGTAAGAATAATCATATTTTTTATATCATAAATATTTTTAGGTTTTAATTTATAATATTTCTTAAAATAAGGGTTTTTAATAATATTTATAAGATTTTTTTGGATAGAAATGTAATTAATTTCACTATTTAAATACTTGTTAACTAAAGTATCATTTATAGTTATTAATATAGTCTCAAAATAAGATGTTCTCTCAGGTATTAAATTCATAATAGAGAGCACTGGGAATTTTTTTATATTTGGTTTTTCGAAATTCAGTTTATTTAATTTCAAATAATTACTTTTATTTAAAATATTTTTTTTTTTATTTTTAATATCTAAAGCATTTGCTATTGGTATAGACATTTTGGGATCATGTGCTAATAACTTAATTAAATTTCCTTGGTAGAAAACTATAGCATGAACAAATGATTTGGGATGTATCAAAATTTTCAAATTTTGCTTTTTTAAATTAAAAATTTTAATAGCTTCAATAAATTCAAAAACTTTATTCATCATTGTAGCAGAATCAATTGATATTTTTTTTCCCATTTTCCAATTTGGGTGGTTTAAAGCATATTTTGGTTTTATATTTTTTATTTCTTTAGTTTTTTTTTTTAAAAAAGGTCCACCTGAGGCAGTTAATATAATTTTATTTATTTCACTATAATTTTCATTTTTAATTAATTTCCATATAGAAAAATGTTCAGAATCAATTGGTATAAAATTAACTTTATGTTTAATAAGTTTTTTTTTTATTAAATGCCAGCCACAAATAATTGACTCTTTATTAGCAATTAAAATATTTTGTGTAAATGGTATTACATCTAGAGTAGGTAATAGACCATCGATACCTGATATTGAATTAACACAATAGTTGACTTTTTTTTTTAAAATTTTCTTTAGATTAATTAACCCTAAATATATCTTTATTTTATTTTTATTAAATGATGACTTATATTTTTTGTATTGAACTTCATCTTCAATAATTACATTTTTTACTTTAAATGAAATAGCCTGATTAAGTAATTTTTTTGCATTTTTATCAGTTGTTAGCAGACTTATTTTAAAATTTTGTTTTTTAATTACAGATAAAGTTGTTGTACCTATAGACCCTGTCGAGCCTAAGATTATTATTTCTTTATTCATATAATTTTAAATATAAAAAAACCAAAAGGTAAGGCAAATATTAAACCATCGAATCTGTCTAAGATACCACCATGTCCTGGCAATATGTCACCTGTATCCTTAACCTTAGCATTTCTTTTTATATATGAAATAAAAATATCTCCTAATTGTGACACACTAGAAATAATTAACGACATTAAAATAATCTTTTCAATGTCTAAATAATTTATAAAAAAAATAATTGTAAATATTAAAGACAAAATAAAAGAGCCTATTAGACCTGAATAGGTTTTATTTGGACTTATTTTTGTTAATTTTTTTCCTCTAAAAATTTTACCAAAAATATATCCACCAATATCTGTAAAAACACAGGTTGTTAATATAAAATATAATAATATTAATTCTGATGAATTATTATTCAAAAATGTAACAAAAATTTGGATATTAAAATATGCTATGTATATTATCGATAGCAAAGTTAATAAATATAATTTGAATTTTTTGTTCTTTTTAAAGTTTCTTTTTAATAGAAAATAACACTCATAAATTATTTGGAAGAAACATATAATTAGAAAAATAGCTAATACGTAAATATTTATTATGGATAAGAAAAGCAAAGAAATCAATACTATTGATGTAAATAATCTTTTAATTAATTCTGACATTTAATCCACCAAAGTTTCTATTTATTTTTTTAAATTTATTTATGATTTTAGTGAAATCTTTTTTTGTAAAATCGGGCCACATTTTTTTAATGAAAAAGATTTCAGTATAAATCATTTGCCATATTAAAAAATTACTTATTCTATTTGTATTACCAGTTCTTATTAAAATTTCGGGATCAGGAACGCCATAAGTATATAAATTTTTTTCTATATTCTTTTCATTAATATTTAATTCTTTTTGAATTAATTTTTTTACTGATCCTATTATTTCTTGTTTCGACCCATAATTTAAAGCCATATTAATTTGTATTGTCTTATTATTTTTTGTTAACTTTTCTACATTATTAAGTTTTAACTTAAGTTCTTTGGGAAATTGTTTTAAATTTCCTATAACTTTAATCTTAATGTCTCGCTTTAAAAGATTTTTTATTTCTTTACTTATGTATGAACTTAATAGTTTTAATAAATAATTAATTTCATTTATCGGTCTTTTCCAATTCTCTGTAGAAAAAACGTATAATGTTAAATATTTTACTTTTTGTTCAATTGCGGCATCTATGACTTTTTCAACTGCCAATAAACCTTTTTTGTGACCGTAATTTCTAGAATTTTTTTTTGCAATTCCCCATCTACCATTGCCATCCATTATTATGGCTATGTGTTTTGGTGAGGTCATATAGTCATTATTTCTTTTTCTTTTGATAAAACTTTTTCGTCAATATTTTTTATATTTTTATCTGTAAAATTTTGAATAATTTTTTCGTAATTTTTTTCTTCATCTTCAGAAATATCCTTATTTTTTAAAAGTTTTTTCAAGTCATCATTAGCATCTCTTCTAATATTTCTTATAGAAACTTTGCATTTTTCACCCATGGATTTTACAATTTTCTTAATTTCATTTCTCCGCTCTTCACTTAAATCTGGAATAGGCAATCTTATTAATTGACCATCAATCTGCGGGTTAAGTCCTAATTCAGATTTTTTTAATGCAGAGTCTATTAAATTTACATTACTTATATCCCAAACTTGAACGTTAATAGTTCTTGGTTCAGGAGTAGTTATTGTTCCAAGTTGATTTATTGGCATCTTTTGGCCATAAACATCTACTTTAACCAAATCCAACATATTTGCATTTGCCCTACCAGTTCGTAGAGATGCTAATTCTTTTGAAAACACTTCAAGAGATTTAGTCATTTTCTCATTATAGAAGCCTTCTTTAAACATTAATCACCTATTTTTAATCTTATAAACTCTTTAATCTTTAAATCTGGTATATTCATTTCTGATATAATTTCCTTTACTTTTTTTTTTGGTTCCATGACCCAGTCCTGAGTCATCAAGCTATTATCTTCTTTAAACTTATTTATTTTTCCTAAACTAATTTTTTTTGCAATTTCTTCTGGTTTGCCAGAGTTTTTTAATTCTTCTGATATTAATTCTTGTTCTTTCTCAATAATTTCTTTTTTAATTTCATCAGTATTAAGTGCTAAAGGATTAGATGCCGCGATATGCATTGATAATTGTTTACCAAATGAATTAAGTTGATCACTTTTTTCACTTGTTTCTAAAGAAACTACTACTCCTAACTTTGAAACATTGTCAGTTATAACAGAATGTTGATATATAAAATTCTTAGAGTTTTTATGTTCGATTGTTTTTGCATTACCAATTGTGATTTTTTCCCCAATCTTTGATATTAAATCAACAAGATTATCATGAACACTTTTATTATTTTGCATTACTGAGTTATTTAATTCTTCTAAATTTGAAGAACAATTATTGTTTAGTACGCTTAACTCTTTTACAAAATTTATAAATTCGCTATTTTTTGCAACAAAATCTGTTTCACAATTAACTTCGACTAAAGACGTTTTATTAACATCTCCACTTATTACAATAACTCCTTCGCTTGCATTCCTAGACATTTTCTTTGATGCTTTAGCAATGCCTTTAATTCTCAAAATTTCAGAAGCTTTATCAAGATTACCATTTGATTCCTTTAATGCCGCATTACAATCTTTAAAACCTGCGCCAGTGGATTGTCTTAGCTTTTTAACTTTATCTATATCCGTCATCAGTATATTTATTTCTAATTTAATTTATTATCGGATTTTTTTTCAGTTAGATTTTTATTTGCTGACTTTTTTTCGATATTTTGAGCATCTAAATTATTTGTTGATATATAAGTTTTTGCATCGTTTATAGTGTCTTTCATAAGACTGCAATATAGATCTATAGACCTTCTTGCGTCATCATTTCCTGGTATAGGAAAATCGATACCCTCTGGATCAGAATTTGTATCTAATATTGCAATTATAGGTATGCCTAATTTAATAGACTCTTTAATAGCTAAAGATTCATAATTTGTGTCAATAATAAATACTAAATCTGGAACTTTTTTCATATTCATAATACCTCCTAAGGATCTTTGTAATTTGTCTCTTAGACCACTCATTTTAAGTAATTCTTTTTTTGTAAAACCCCTATTTTCAGAAGATAAGTCTTGATTAATTTTATTTAATTTTTTTATTGAATTTGAGATTGTGCCCCAATTAGTCAACATACCACCTAACCATCTATAATTAACAAAATATTGATCTGTATCTTTAGCAAGCTGTGCAATTGCTTCAGAGGCTTGTTTTTTTGTAGATATAAATAATATTTTTCCACCTTCTGATATGGTTTTATGGACTTTTTCTAATGCTGAACTAGTCAATTCTAAAGTTTGAGTAAGGTCAATTATATGAATGGAGTCTCTTTTACCAAAAATATATTTCTTCATTTTAGGATTCCATCTTAAGGTTTTATGACCAAGATGAACTCCTGCTTCTAATAACTGTTCAATTGTTAATTTAGGTATTTTCATTTTTCTTTCCCGGTTCTACCACCACAATTATTGCCCAAAAGGGACCGGAGGTATAAAACCACTAATTGTGTGCGTGTTAATTTGAAAGATAAATACAAAAAAAATAATAAAAAACAACCTTTTTTTAATCAATTACTACATTTTCAAGCAAATTTAGCGAATTTAGTACCTGATTATTAACTTTTCTTTTATCTTTGAGCTGAAATTTATGAATTTTATTATCTTTATCTAATAGAATATCAACATCAGTTTTTCCATCTTTTACATTAAGATTTTTTATTTTTTTAAATTCTTCAATATTGTTAAATTTAAAAGTGATATTTGTCAGTTGTTTATTTGTTAATTCTTTTAATGAAATCATTTTTTTTACATTAATTCTTCTTTGAGATTTATCATCATCAACATAATTTTTTATTAAAGTAATCATTAGAGAATTTCCTTCAAATAAACTTTCTCTATTTGATTCAAAAATATCTGAAAAGATAAATAACTCAAATACATTTGATATATCTGAAAACTTTACTATCGCATAGGAGTTACCCTTTTGAGTTTTTTTTTCTTGCACTTTTAATACGGTACAAGCAATATTTGAGCTTAAAATGTCAATATTGTTATCAAAATCATCATAATTAACAATATTATAATGTTTATAAATTGATTTGTATTGATTTAATGGATGGTCAGAAATATAAAATCCTAAAGTTTCAAATTCTTTAGTAAGTTTGATATCTAATTCCCAATCATCTACATTTTCTATAATATTAATATTATCGTTTTCGTACTCTTCAAAGAGATTATTTTGATTTAACAATTTATTTTCATGTATATTTTTTGACTTTAGTATTAAATTTGGAATTGAATTAAATAATGATTGTCTATTATTGTTGAATTCATCAAAACATCCTGCTTGAACCAAGCCTTCTAATTGTAATTTATTTATATCCTTTGGATTTATTCTATTTATAAAATCCGAAAGATTTTTAAATACTCCATTAGAAACTCTTTCTTTAACTATATTTGAAATAGCTTCAAATCCAACATTTTTAATAGCACCTAATGCATAATAAAAATTCTCACCATCAGACGAGAAATCTGCAAAAGATTTATTCAAGTCAGGTCTAATGATTTTAATTTTAAGTCTTTTTAATTCTTCATAAAACTCACTCAATTTTTTTTGATTAGATAATTCCATTGACATAGATGCTACAAAAAATTCATGAGGATAATAGGTTTTTAGGAACGCGGTTTGATAAGCAATAACAGCATATGCTGCTGCGTGACTTTTATTAAATCCATATTCTGCGAAAGGTTCGATTTTTAAAAATATACCTACGGCTATATCTTTGCTAATTCCATTTTTATATGCTCCATCCACAAATCTTTGCTTTTGTTTTTCAAGTTCTGCTCTCTTTTTCTTTCCCATAGCTCTTCTCAAAATATCTGCCTCTCCTGCTGTAAATCCAGAAAGAGTCTGCGCTATTTGCATTACTTGTTCTTGATAAATAATTACACCATATGTTGGTTTTAATATTTGCTCTAGCTTTGGATGCAAATAATCGGGTTCTCTTTTTCCATGTTTACATTCATTATAAATTGGAATATTGCTCATTGGACCTGGTCTATATAAAGCTACTAGAGCAATAATATCTTCCAATCTATTAGGTTTCATGTTTAAGAGAGCATCTTTCATCCCAGAACTTTCAAGTTGAAACAGGCCAACGGTTTTACCGCTTGATAATAATTCATATACTTTTTGGTCTTCATAATTAATTTTTTCAATATTAAATTCAGGTTTATTTTTTTTAATTAATTTTTGGGCTTTATCGATAACTGTTAATGTCTTTAACCCTAGAAAATCAAACTTAATTAGACCAGCGTTTTCTGCTGAATACATATCAAATTGAGTTGAAGGTAGTAATAAATCTGCAGAATTATCTTTGTATAATGGTACTGTGTCGGTTAACTTTTTATCTGCGATAACTACTCCAGCTGCATGAGTGGCAACGTTTCGATTTAAACCCTCTAATTTAAGAGATAGGTTAATTAAACGATCAACTCTTTTATCCTCTTTAATTAATTTTTGGAGTCTGGGCTCAACATTTATACACTCTTGTAAAGACATTGGTCTAGATGGATCGAATGGGATCATTTTACAAATACTATCAACAAAACCATATGGTAAGCCTAGAACTCTACCAACATCTCGAATTACCATTCTTGCTTTGAGCTTACCAAAAGTAATAATATGAGCTACACTATCTTTATATTTTGTAGTTAAGTATTCAAAAACTAAATCTCTTTTTTCCTCACAAAAATCTATATCAAAATCAGGCATTGAAATTCTATCAGGATTAAGAAATCTTTCAAAAATAAGATTGAACTTAATTGGATCTATATCGGTTATGGATAAACACCAAGCAACTAAAGAACCTGCGCCAGATCCTCTACCTGGTCCGACAGGAATTTTATTTTTTTTTGCCCACTTGATATAATCTGAAACAATTAAGAAATAACCAGAATAATTCATTTCAACTATTATTCCTATTTCATGATCTAGTCTTTTTTTATATTCTAAATATTTTTCATCTTTATCAATATATGAGTGATCGATATCAAAAATTAATTTAAATTTTTCTTTAAGCCCTTCAATAGACAAATTTCTCAACGTATCATTTGAATCTTCTTCGGACGATAAAATACTTGGCAAAATAGGCTTAGAAAAATTTGGCTTAAAAGAACATTTATATGGTAAATTAAAATTATTTTCTAATGCCTCAGGTAAATCACTAAAAAGCTTAATCATCTCTTCGGATGATTTAAAATAATGTTGATTGGTGAGTTTTGTTCTATTTGAATCATTCACATAAGTTTTTTCACCAATACACATTAGCGCATCATGTGCTTCGAACATATCTTTATCTAAATAATAAACTTCATTTGAAGCAATAATTGGCAATTCTAACTTTTCTGAAATTTTAAGATTGAATTTTTCGAAGTCTTTCTCGTTAATATCATTATGTCTTTGAATTTCTATGTAGATATTATCTTCAAATTTTTCTTTTAACTTAATTAATAATTCTTCAATTTCATTAAATAAACCTTTGTTAAAAAGTGAACCAAAGAAACATCTAATTGATCCTGTTAAAACTATAATACCATCTGAGTTGATTATTAAATCCTCTATTTCACAATGTGGAGCAGTAATTTCTGAATTTTCCAAATAAGATTTTGATGAAAGTTTTATAATATTTTTATATCCATGATAATTTTTAGCTATTATAGGTATCAGACCTCTAAATTCTTTATATTTAAATAATATCTGTGTTCCGATGATAGGCTGCGTACCTACAGACGATAAATTTTCTGAAAATTCTAATGCACCTGACAAATTGTATGTATCTGACAAACCTATTGATTTTATTTTATTTTTTTTACAGAAATCTTTTAATTGATCAATTTTTACAGCTCCCTCACAAATAGAATATTGAGTATGTATTTTAAATTGATTGAATGTTTTATTAACTGATTCTTTCATTGGTGATGCTCATCTTACCACCAATCATTTTAATTTTACAATCTGCCATATTTGCAAAATATCTATTGTGGGTTGCAAAAATTATAATTCTATTTTTTTCTTTTAGATTAAAGAGGATTTTAAATATTTGTTTAGCATTATCAAAATCTAAACTTCCAGTAGGTTCATCAGCTAAAATAATATTTGGTTCATTAATTAGTGCTCTAGCAATTGCTATTCTTTGATTTTCGCCACCAGAGAGTTCTGATGGATAATGATTTAATCTTGAGGTTAAATCAAATTTTTTAATCAATTTTTTTGCTAATTCCGTTGATTTAGATTTATTATTAGAAATTAACAAATTTGGCAGTATTACATTTTCAAGTGCTGTAAAGTCGGGTAATAAATTTTTTTCTTGATAAATTATGCCAATATTTTTTGATCTTACATGATCATTCTCAATTGAGCTATTAGTATCAATTTTTTTTTTGTTAAATTCAATAAAACCTGACGAAGGGATGTCAATAAATGACAATAAATTTAATAATGTTGATTTACCAGATCCTGAAGGTCCTATAATAGAATATACCTTTCCTGCCTCAAATTTAAAATTTATATTATTTAAAACTTTAAGAGATTTATTTTTTTCATATTTCTTTGATAAATTATTTAATTTTAAATAATTATTCATATTTTAAAGTTTGTATTGTATCTAATTTTGCCGCTCTAGATGCTGGATAAATTGATACTATAGAAGTTGTTATTATTGAACATAATGAAATTAAGATAATTGAATTAACGTTTATTTCTGATGGAAGTGTACTTAAAAAGTAAATTTCTTCTGGAAATAACATTATGTCGAATGTATTAGAAATAAATTTCCTAATATCTTCAATATAGTATGAAAATAAAGTCCCTAATAAAACACCAAATAAAGTTGCTGTAGTGCCAATAATAAATCCAACAAAGAAGAAAATTTTTTTAATAGATGTATTTGTTACCCCAATGGATTTTAAAATTCCTATATCTCTCGTTTTGTTTTTAACTAATATAGTCAAACCAGAAATAATATTAAATGCCGCTACAATTATTATTAAAGATAAAATTATAAACATCACATTTCTTTCGACTTTTAAGGCTGAAAATAATGACTCGTTTAAATCTGCCCATGTGTAAACATATGCACCAGGAAAATAATCTAATAAATTTTTTTTGTGATATTCGATTTTTTTTGGATCTTTAAAATAGTACTCGGTAAATCTTTTGTCTTTATTTTTATCAAAAAAATCTTCTAATGTGTTAAGATTGATATATGCTACATTTTCATTAAATTCACCTATACCACTGTCAAATATTGAAATTATTTTAAATTTATCTTGTCTAGGAAAAGACCCAACGATTGTTTGAACACCAGATGGTGACATTATTGTTATTTCATCACCAATATCAATGTTAAGTAAAAAGCTTAAATCCTTTCCAATTGATATTGAATTATTTTTTAGATCTGTTGTTCCAAAATATTTTTGATTATTTGATATTTCTAGTTTCTTAAAATCATTTTTTAAATATCC
Source organism: uncultured Pelagibacteraceae bacterium (assembly GCA_902617415.1). Lineage (GTDB taxonomy): Bacteria > Pseudomonadota > Alphaproteobacteria > Pelagibacterales > Pelagibacteraceae > Pelagibacter. The sequence goes on from CACMWQ010000003.1 coordinate 89,361, forward strand.
TTTTAAAAGAATACCTTTTGTGTTTTGTTTTGAGAGAATTACTGCTTCTCCATCATTTGAAACAATGCCTTTTGCAAAATCTTTATCAGTTATAATAGCTAAAGGTTTTTCATATGGTTTTACAACAGCATGGGCATTAAAACCTACAATTTTATTTATTAACTCTGTTCTAAAACCATTCATTACTGACATAACAATTATTAATACAGCCACACCCAAGCCAATACCAATAAAGGAAAAAATAGAGATTACATTTAAAAAGCCATCTTTTTTTCTAGCTTTTAAAAACCTAAATATAATCTCTTTTTCTAGTTGTGAAATCAATTTTGCTTAGCTTTTATTATTTGTGAAGCTATATCTTCAACTTTCAACTTTTGAGTTTCTCCATCGACTTCCTTAAACTCATATAAATTTCCTTCAGATTTGCTTCCAATTATCAATTGATATGGAATTCCAATTAAATTAAATTTTTTTATTTTTGCTGAGATATTTTCGTCTGTATCATCTATGATTGTTTCTATATTTCTTGATTTTAGAAATTCATATACTTTAATAGACTTTTCTAAATTAGATTTATCATTTTTATTTATCATTGGAATAATTGCACAATCATAAGGTGTTACTGACATAGGCCACTTCATAATACCGTCTTTATCGTTATATTTTGCCTCAATTATGGCACCAACGAGTCTGGAAACACCTATTCCGTATGATCCCATTTTAACAAATTCTTTTTTTCCATTAAAATCAACAGCGGCATTCATTGGTTTTGAGTATTTATCTCCAAAGTAAAATATGTGACCAACTTCAATACCTTTGGTATTCACTCTAAATTCTTTTGGAACTGATTTTTCAAATTCATCATTATTAAATTTTTCATCTGTTACAGAATAAAATTTTTCATATTGTTTTCTCAATATACTTAAGGAGTCTTTGTTAAGAATTGTTTTGGAGCTATCTACATCAAATATTCTTTTATCTGTATATATTTTACTTTCACCTGTATCAGCAAGAATAATAAATTCATGTGATAAGTTTCCTCCTATGGGTCCAGTATCAGCAGCCATAGGTATTGCTGATAAATTTAATCTCATAAAAGTTTTTAAATATGAAAGGAAAAATTTATTATAAGAAAAGATTGCTTCATCATCTGTTAAATCAAAAGAGTAAGCATCCTTCATATAAAATTCTCTACATCTCATAATGCCAAATCTTGGCCTTAACTCGTCCCTAAATTTCCATTGAATATGATATAATAATTGAGGTAAAGATTTATATGATTTAAATGAAGATCTGAAAATTTCTGTCACAAGTTCTTCATTAGTTGGGCCGTAAAGCATTTCTCTATTTTGACGATCCTTAATTCTTAACATTTCTTCACCATAATCTTCGTATCGTCCACTTTCTTTCCAAATTTCAGACGATTGAATTGTGGGCATTAATATTTCTTGAACACCGACGCGGTCTTGTTCTTCTCTAACTATTTGTTCTATTTTTTTCATGACTTTAAATCCAAGCGGTAACCAAGAATAAATTCCAGCAGAGGACTGTTTAATCATACCTACTCTCAACATTAATTGATGAGATTTAATTTTAGCTTCAGATGGATTATTTTTTAGTATTGGGATAAATGATTTTGAAAAAAACATTAATTTAAAAAGTTACGTAAATTTAAAATTTCATAAATTACTAATAGATATATAACTATAAAAATACCAGATGTAATTAAAGTACAATAAATTATTTTTTTAGTTATTTTAGGATTTTCTGGAGCCCCAGGATCAACACCCTCTATATTTCCCTTTTTTTCACGATTTACATCTATTGGAAGAATGGCAAAGAAAACTATCCACCACAAGCAGACATATACAACTATTGAGCCTGTTATACTCAATTAAATCCTCACTAAATTTATATTTGTGTAAGGTCTTTTTCCTAATTTTTCTTTTGTATACTTCCTGCAAGTTATTTTAAGCGCATCAATTAAATTTGATTCTTGTCTTTTGTTATTTAAAGAAAAAGTTTTTGCCGTTTTTTCAATTTCTTCTTCAAGATTAAATGTGAATTCATCTTTTTCGTATATTGGCAGACCTCTAAAAGTTAATAAAGGTTTGTTGTGTATATTACCATTTGGAGTTATTACTAGTGTTGCTTCTATTAATCCGTTAGTAGACAAATTCTTTCGTTCTTTAATAGATTGAGCGTCTTCTTCAACACTTATGGAACCATCTACATAAAGTCTTCCACTTGGTGCTTTATCATAGACTTCAGGTTTTTCACCTGGATAAATTCTTACTATATCACCATTTTCTACTCTAACTGGATATGGGACTTGCATTTCTTTAGCAAAATTTATGTGTTCAATCATATGTCTGTGTTCACCATGAACAGGTATAACAGATCTTGGCTTTATCCAGTCATACATATCCTTTAAATCTTCTCTATTTGGATGTCCAGATACATGAATAAATTCACTATCTTCTGAAATTACTTCTATACCTTCTCTAACTAATTGATTATGAAGTTTGTATAATTTTTTTTCATTACCTGGAATGATTTTTGAAGAAAATATAACTGCATCCCCTCTCTCAACAAAAACATCTGGATGTGTATAATTTGAAATACGGTTCATTGCACCCATAGGCTCTCCTTGGCTACCAGTACACAAGTATACAATTTTTTCCCTTGAGATATTTTTCGCATCTCTTGCATCAATTGGTTCAATAACATTTTGCAAGTACCCACATTGCCTAGCAGCTTTATAAATTCTATGCATTGAACGGCCGACCAAAGCAATTTGCCTACCTGTTTTTTCAGCACAATAAAAAGCTGACTCCATTCTTGCTACATTTGAAGCGAAAGATGTAATAATTATTCTTTTCTTTAATCTTTCCATTATATTTAGCATATTTTTTCTTACATCAAGCTCAGATCCTGCTCTTCCCTCACTAAATACATTTGTTGAGTCACATATCATTGTCAAAACACCTTCATCGCCAATTTCCTTTAATCTTTTTGAATTCATATTGTCTCCAGTTAATGGGTCTGGATCACACTTCCAATCACCAGTGTGCAATATATTCCCAACAGGTGTTTCAATTTTTAGTCCATTAGGCTCTAATATAGAATGTGTTAATGTAACAAATTCTATTTTAAAAGGACTTAAATCTACAATGCTATTTAATTGAACAACTTCTAGATATCCTGTTACATCAATTTTTTTTTCCTTAAATTTTTCTGAAATTAATACTGATGTAAATGGAGTAGCAAATATTTTGCATTTTAGTTTTGGCCATATATGAGCAATTGCACCAATATGATCTTCATGTGCATGAGTTAGAACAATACCTAATAAGTCATCTTTTTTATCAACAATAAATCCAGGGTCAGGATATATTAAATCAACACCTGGAATTGCATCATCAGCAAAAGTAACTCCTATATCTACAATTATCCATTTTCTATTATCTGATTTTCCATAGGCGAATAAATTCATATTCATCCCAATTTCTCCAGATCCCCCTAAAGGGCAAAAAATTAGTTCTTCTTTCATTTATTTAAATACATAGCAGCCCTTAAAACTCCATCAGTAGTTAAATCAGATTTTATTTTTACTTTTAGTTTTAAAGAATTTTTAAACATTTTTGCTAGTCCACCAGTAAATATTATTTTATATTTTTTTTTGGTTTGTTTAATAATGGAATGAATTATATTGTCAATCAGACCAGTATAACCGAAGAAAAATCCTGAATTAATTGCGCTTATAGTATTTTTACCCACAACATTGTTTGATTTTTTAAATTTTACATTAGGTATTAAAGATGCTTTTCTTGATAAATTTTCTAATGATAGATTTATTCCTGGAGCAATTACCCCTCCATTATAACTATTTGCTGAGATTACATCAAAATTAGTTGCTGTTCCAAAATCTACTACAATATAATTATTTTTATTGTCAATTACTGATATTGCATTAGCTAACCTGTCAGAACCAATTTGTTTTCTATTAACTTTTATGCTTAATAATTTACTTAAATTAAGATTTTTTAACTCATCACAATTTGTATTAAAATATAATTTAAAATAATTTTTAATTTTCTTGTAACAATTAGGAACAACAGAGCAGAATAAAATTTGATTTAATTTTTTATCATATTTTCTCAGAACATTTAAATTTTTTTTTAAATATTTTAAATTCACTTTATTTGTAGAAAGTCTGATTTTTTTGACAATATTTTTATTTTTGTATAAGCAGATTTTTATATCAGTATTTCCAATATCTCCAATAATGTAAAAATTAAGCATAATAAGAGTATTTTTTTTCAAAGTTATTTTTTATAAAATTTATAATTTTAGATTTATTAATTTTATTATTATATTTATTTATATAAGTAGTTTCATATTCTTTTATTGTTGGACTACTTTTTATATTAATACCTACTCCAATAATTAGAAATTTAATTTCATTGTAATAAATTATTTCTTGAAGAATTCCGCATACCTTTTTATTCATTATTTTTAAATCATTTGGTAGTTTAATATTGATTTTATGTGGAACAATATTTTTTAAAATATTTTTTATTATTCTAAGATTTGAAAATGTAATTTTTTTTAAATTTAAACTTTTACCAATAGGAAAAAAAATTGAAATAAAAAGATTTCCTCTTCTAGAAACCCATTTTTTTCCCCTTTGTCCTTTTCCATTAGTCTGGATATCGCTAGTAACTATGCCTTGTTTTATATTTTTTTTGATTAATCTTATTGCTGTATCATTAGTGCTTTTGACACCCTTGTAAGAATATATTTTGAGTTTCATTAATTAATGTTTATTTGTGAAATTATATCTACTATCCCACTTGGATATATAAAGTAAACGAGAATGAAAAAAGTTGATGCTACTAGTGTAAATTTTAAACCTAAATTATGTTTCGATTCAAATTTTTCTTTTTCTGGATCGAAATATATAATTTTGATTATTCTTAGATAATAAAAAGCAGCGATTACTGTTGCTAGCAGTCCAACTATTGCTAAAAAATACATTTTTTCATTTATTACAGCCACAAAAATATAAAATTTTGCAAAAAAGCCAGCTAGTGGTGGTATTCCTGCTAAAGAGAATAACACAACAAGCAATGATAACGACAGTAACGGATGATTTTTTGAAAGACCCGATAAATCTTCAATATTCTCATAATATTCATCGTTTCGCTTAAGCATAAACAAACAACTAAAAAATGCTAAATTCATGACAAGATAAATTGTTATATATATAATAGAACTCTGGACACCTTGTGTTGTACCTGTAGATAAGCCTGCAAGAGCATATCCCATATGACTAATTGAACTGTAGGCTATTAGTCTTTTTAGATTTTTTTGACCAATTGCTGCTACCGCTCCGAATACCATTGATGCAATGGACAAAAATATAATTATCATTTGCCACTGATCACCTAACTCATAAAAAGGAATATATAGAAACCTAATAAATACTGTTAATGCAGCAATTTTTGGTAGTAATGCGAAAAAGACTGTTACAGATGTTGGTGAGCCTTGATAAACATCTGGTGCCCACATATGGAAAGGAACGGCAGAAATTTTAAAAGCTAATCCAACTAAAATAAATACTATTCCAAAAGTTAAACCGTATTCTATTTCTTTTGTATTAACCATAATTTGATTAAAATTAGTCGTTTCTGAAAAACCATAAATTAGTGAACATCCATATAATAAAAGTCCAGATGAAAGAGCACTTAAAACAAAATATTTTAATCCAGACTCTGTTGATAGTAAATTATCTCTATTAAATGATGCTAACACATATAATGCTAGTGATTGCAATTCTAAACCCATGTAAAAAACAATAAGATCGTTTGAGCTAATCATCACCATCATACCTAAGATTGAGCATAAAATAAGAATTGGATATTCTATTTTGCTAATTTTATTAATCTGGATGTATTTTGATGATGACAGCATTACAAAAATCCCAGACAAAATTAAAAGAATTTTCATAAATCTAGCTAAACTATCTATATTGTAACTATTATTAAATAATGATGATTGAATTTGCGTGTCTAAGTTAATTATTAATGCTAAAGCAGCAACTAAACTTACTGTTGTTAAATTATAAACTAGTTGAGAACTATTTTTCTTAAATACTCCAAATATTAATAAAAACATTATTATTATAGATATAAATAACTCTGGAATTATAAGTTGTAGATTTTCCATTATTCGCCTAACGCTAATTTGTTGATCTTATCTAAATCATTCATATCTATCATATTTGCAACTGATACTTCTATTGAGTTAATCAAAGGTTCTGGATAAAAACCAAAAAATATAATCGGTAATACTAAAAGCCACAATGTAACAATTTCAAATCTTTTTAAATCAACCATTTTTTTTACATCTTCATTAATTAATTTTCCAAAGATAATTCTCTTATATAACCATAGCATATATGCAGCCCCCAAGATCACTCCTAGACTTGCAATCGTTGCTACTAGTATATTCTTTTTAAATGCACCCATTAAAACTAAAAATTCACCAATAAAACCACTTGTTCCAGGTAATCCAAGAGCTCCTAAAGTAAAAACCATAAAAACTATTGCGTACTTTGGCATTATAGAAACTAAGCCTCCATATCTATTTATAAGTCTTGTATGAAGTCTATCGTAAACAACACCAACACATAAAAATAGTGCTGCAGATACTAAACCATGACTTATCATTTGGAAGATACTTCCTTCTATTCCTTGCTGTGACATTGTGAAAATACCTAGTGTTACAAATCCCATATGAGCAACAGACGAATAAGCTATTAGTTTCTTCATATCTTCCTGCATTAATGCTACTAGTGATGTATAAATAATCGCTATCAAACTAAGTGTGTAAACTAAAGGAACAAAATATAATGAAGCATCTGGAAACAAACCTAGAGAAAACCTTATAAATCCATATCCAGCCATTTTTAAAAGAATTGCAGCTAGTAAAACTGAACCTGCAGTTGGTGCTTCTACATGAGCATCTGGCAACCATGTATGCACTGGCCACATTGGTGTTTTAACAGCAAAGGAACTAAAAAATGCTAGCCACAATAAATTTTGGTACTTAGCGTCGATACCCAATTCATATAACTTAATGACATCTGTTGTACCAGTTATCCAATAAATTGATATGATAGCAACCAACATTAAAACCGAACCTAGCAAAGTATATAAAAAGAATTTAAATGCTGAATAAACTCTTCTTTCTCCACCCCATATACCAATTATTAAAAACATTGGTATAAGACCAGCTTCAAAAAATAAATAAAATACAACTAAGTCCAACGAGCAAAAGACACCAATCATAAATGTTTCGAGTATTAAGATTGCTATTAAAAAATCTTTTAATCTATTTTTAATAGTTGCATTTACAGTTATTACACAAATTGGAGTAATAAATGTGGTGAGTAAAATAAATAAAATTGATATCCCGTCAACTCCTACTTTATAATAAACAAATCCTGAAATCCATTCTCTTTCCTCAACAAACTGAAAGTCTATTATAGATTTATCAAAAACAATCCATAGATATAAAGACAAGAAAAAATTTGCTAAAGTTATAAAAAGGGCAACATATTTACTACTTTGATATTGAGAATTAGACGATCTAACAAAAAATATAAATAAAGCTCCTATTGTTGGAAGTAAAATTAATGATGATAGAATTGGAAAATTCATATTATTTTACTATTAATAAAGTTAATAGAATTGAAAAACCTAGAAGCATAATAAAGGCATACTGATAAATATAACCTGATTGAAACTTTACTGCTTTAAACGAAAAGAGTTTTACCAAATTTGAAATTCCATCTGGTCCAAATTTATCGATTATTAATCCATCAATTTTTTTCCAAAGAAATATTCCGAAATTTTTTGAAGGTTTAATAAAAATTTGATCATACAATTCGTCAAAATACCATTTTTTTTGGAGAAAAATGTAAACTGGCATGTTTATGGAAACTATTTCATCTACGATTTTAGTATTTTTAACAAAAAGATAATATGACAATGGAATTGCTAGTACTACTAACGTAGGAGTTAAAAACAAAAACCAAGTTGGAGGATGTTCTTTTCCTAAAGGTTCTAGAAATTTTATAGACTCTCCCCAAAAATTATACATCGTATCATGACCGATAAATAATTCTTTAAATAAAAATCCTGAAAAAATTGCACCAACGGCTAATAATACTAAAGGTAACATCATGCTTAATGGAGATTCGTGCATTGTATCAATACTAAGATCCTTATTTTTATAATCTCCATGAAAAGTTTTAAATATTAATCTCCATGAGTATATAGAAGTCATTACAGCAGTTAATACACCTATACCAGCAGCATAAATTCCAAATTTTGTTTCACTTATATAAGCAAATTCAATTATTGCATCTTTAGAATAAAAACCTGATAAGAAAGGAAATCCTGTTAAAGCTAAAGTACCAACAACCATTAATGCATAAGTGTAGGGTAATTTTTTAAATACTCCCCCCATCTTAGTAACATCTTGTTCATCTTTAAATGAATGAATTACTGATCCAGAGCCTAAGAAAAGTAGAGCTTTAAAAAAAGCATGTGTAAATAAATGAAACATTGCAACATTATATGCACCTACACCTGCTGCAAAAAACATGTATCCCAATTGACTACAAGTTGAATAAGCGATAATTTTTTTTATATCTGTTTGCACTAATGCAACTGTAGCTGCGAAAAAAGCTGTGGTCATTCCAACTAATGTGATTACAGACAAAGCTAATTCTGAGTACTCATAAATTGGAGAACATCTAACTACTAAAAAAACTCCTGCTGTTACCATTGTGGCTGCATGAATTAATGCGGATACCGGTGTTGGACCTTCCATAGCATCTGGTAACCATGTATGAAGTAAAAATTGAGCTGACTTTCCCATTGCTCCAATAAAAAGCAGTAAACAAATTAAATCTATTGTATTAAATTCAAAAGATAGAAAATTTATTTTTTGTTCTATAATTTCAGGTATTTTAAGAAAAACTTCGTCGTAATTTACTGTGCCAAAAATATAAAATATTAAAAAAATACCTAATGCAAAACCAAAGTCTCCAACTCTATTTACTATAAAAGCCTTAATAGCAGCAGCATTAGCAGTTTCTTTTTTATACCAAAAACCAATTAAAAAGTACGAGCAAAGACCAACTCCTTCCCATCCAAAAAATAATTGCAAAAAATTATCTGATGTTACTAAGGTTAACATAGCAAATGTAAATAATGATAGATAAGACATAAATCTTGGTTTATGTGGATCATGAGACATGTAACCAACAGAATAGATATGAACTAAGGATGAAATTAGAGTTACTACAACTAACATTACTGCAGAAAGAGCATCAACTTTAATTGACCAATTTACATTTAAAGATCCTGAATTTATCCAAGTTGCGATAATTGCATTATGCTCATAACCTGATGAAACAACTTTAATAAATATTAACAAAGATAATAATGCAGAAATAGAAACCAAAATACACGTGATTAATTGCGATAATCTATCACCAATGGTTTTACCAAAGAAACCCGATATGATTGAACCTATCAAAGGTAAAAATAATATTAAGTATTCCATTTACCCTTTCAATCTGTCGATTTCTTCAACTCTTATTGTCCCAGAATTTCTGTAGTAAACTACAATAATTGCAAGTCCTATTGCGGCCTCAGCTGCAGCCACTGTTAATATGAATAATGTGAAAACCTGGCCACTCAGATCGTTAATAAAAATAGAAAAAGATACTAAATTTATATTTACAGCTAAAAGTATTAATTCAATACTCATCAATATAACAATAATATTTTTTCTATTTAGAAAAATACCCACAATACCAATTGTGAATATAATAGCAGCGAGAGTTAAGTAATGTCCAAGACCAATACTAAGCATCTATTTTAACTCCTTTATTATTTTCAACATCAACTAATTCAATACCATCTTTTCTATCTCTAGATATTTGTTTGAAATAACTTTGTCTTTTTACTCCAGATCTTTGTCTGAAGGTCAATACAATTGCTCCGATCATGGCTACCAATAAAACCATTCCAGATAATTGAAACAAATGAATATAATCAGTATATATAACGCTTCCTAAAGATTGAGTGTTTGTTAAGTCAGTATTTATTTCAATCGCGATTGAATCTATCAAATCTGGTTTATATTTCCATCCACCTATAACAACAATTAATTCAAAAAATATAATTATACTTACTAATAGACCAACTGGAATATGGGAACTTCTTCCACTAGAATTAAACCATTCATTTTTTTGTTGAGCCACATTTAACATCATAACCACAAATAAAAATAATACTGCCACTGCTCCAACGTACACAATAAGCATTATCATTCCTAAAAATTCGGCACCAATCATGATGAATAGGCAAGAAATACTAATAAAGTCCAATATTAAAAAAAAAACTGAATTAACTGTGTTTTTCGAAACTGTTACCATAATTGCAGAGACAATTGCAATCAGTGAAAATATATAAAAGACTATTGCGTGAGCAATCATTGATTATCTGTGGGAGCTATCAGCATTAATATTTGCTGCTAAAATATTCTCCCATCTATCTCCATTTTCTAACAACTTTTCTTTGTTATAGTAAAGTTCTTCTCTTGTTTCTGTAGCAAATTCAAAATTTGGACCTTGCACAATCGCATCAACTGGACAAGATTGTTCGCACAAACCACAATAAATACATTTTAACATATCAATATCATAACGAGTAGTTTTTCTACTTCCATCTTCTCTCTCGCTAGACTCTATTGTTATTGCCTGAGCAGGACAAACAGCTTCACATAGTTTACAAGCAATACATCTCTCCTCACCATTTGGATATCTTCTTAGCGCATGTTCTCCTCTTGCTCTAGGACTAATTGAACCTTTTTCAAATGGATAATTAATTGTTTTTTTTGGTTTAAATATCTCTTTTATTGCCATGATTAATCCTGTTAAAAAATCAATCATAAAAATTGTTTTTAAAAATCTTATTAAGCTCATTCTAATTACTCGGTAATAAATCAAAATACATTAAAAAACTTGCAGTTAATACTACATAAATCAATGAAAATGGTAGAAAAATTTTCCATCCAAGTTTCATTAATTGATCATACCTGTATCTAGGTACTATTGCTTTTATCAAAGCAAATAAGATAAATAAAAAGAGTATTTTTAAGATTAACCATATTGGAGCCGGAATAACGTTAAATGGAAATAAATCTATAGGAGATAACCAGCCACCAAGAAATAAAATAGATCCCATTGCACACATAAGTAAAATGTTAGCATACTCCCCTAACCAAAACATTGCATACATCATTCCAGAGTATTCTGTCTGGTAACCTGCAACTAACTCTGCTTCAGCTTCAGGCAAATCAAAAGGTGGTCTGTTCGTTTCTGCTAAGGCTGAAATAAAAAATATTATAAACATTGGGAATAGAGGTATTACAAACCATAAATCTTTTTGAGCTAAAACGATGTCACTTAGATTTAATGAACCTACACAAAGTAATACATTTATAATTATTACACCTATGGAAACTTCATAAGAAACCATTTGAGCAGCTGATCTAATTGCTCCAAGAAAGGGATACTTTGAATTAGATGCCCATCCACCCATAATTATTCCATAAACACCTAAAGATGAAACTGCAAAAAGATATAAAATACCGACATTGATATCTGCTAGTACAAATGTTTCGCTAAAAGGAATTACCGCCCAAGCAATTAAAGCCAAAGTCATTGTAACTATTGGGGCTAAGATAAATATAACTTTATTTGAGCTTGCTGGAATTATTATTTCTTTAAAAATGTATTTTAATGCGTCAGCTAATGTTTGAAATAATCCGAATGGACCAACAACGTTAGGACCTCTTCTTTTTTGAACAAATGCCCATACTCTTCTATCTAACCAAACAATCATCGCAACAGATACTAAAACTGGGATCAATAGAAACAGAATTCTATAAATTTGTTCAAAAAATATAAATAGTTCAGCCATTAATTATCGGTTCCAGTTTTTGGTAAACTCATTCTAATATTTTTACACTCTGACATTGTTTTTGATGCTCTCGCTATTACATTTGAGTGATAATAATCAATCTCTTCAGTAATAATTTTTTCTGATTTAAAATTATATTCAGGCACCTCAAATTCAGCTTCATTTTTATTATTAAGATTTAAATAATTAATTAATGAGCTGATAAGTTGATTTTTATCTTTATATAAATTTTTTCTCTTAATGAATGAGGACAATTCATTTATTATTTGCCAATCCTCTTTCGCTTCACCTGGTGGATATGATGCCTTGTAGGCTTTTTGTAATTTTCCTTCTAAGTTTGTAAAATAACCATCTTGTTCTGTGTAAGCAGCACCAGGCAAAATTACATCAGCAATACTTGCACCTTTATCACCGTGACTACCTATATATATTATAAATTCACTTTTTTTCTCAAAATTCAAATTATCTTGACCAAATAAAATTAAAATTTCAAATTCGTTGTTTTCTAATTTATCCAATATTTTGTAGTTAGAATTTTTTGACAATACATTTAGGTCATATGAGCCTACTGTGGATGAATTTTTTGATAATATATTTAATGCATTCCAATCATCGGAAATTTTATCATTTTCTAATAGATAATTTTTGAATTCTTCAAAAATATAAGGTGCCGACTTAAGTTTAAGAACTGATTGTCCAAAAATTATACTTGGATATTTCGATTTTTTAATTTTTTCTGAAATTTCATGCTTATTATCAATAATATCTTTTATAGTGTCGGTATTATTCGATATAACTCGGTAAGGGTAAGTTAAATCACCAACATCACCTAAAGATATAATTTCGGTCTTATTTTTTAAATAATTTTTTCTTATTCGTGAGTTTAGTATTGTTGCTTCAAATCTTGGATTTGTACCTATTAGAATTATTAAATCGCTTTTTTCTATTCCTTCAATTGAACTGTTAAATAGATAATTACTTCTTACCTTTGTATTAATATATAATTTTTCATATCTGGATTCCAAATTTTCAGACTTGATCGTTTTTTCAAAAAAATCTTTTGCAACATATATAGTTTCCATATTTGTCATATCACCTATAAATCCAGCAATTTTTTCAGACTTTGTTTTTGCAATTCTTTCAGATACAGCTTTAAAAGCTTCGTCCCAACTTGATGGCTTTAATTTATTATTAATCTTTACATAAGGAGTATCTAATCTTTGATTTTTTAAGCCGTCACATGCATATCTAGTCTTATCAGATATCCATTCTTCATTTATTTCCTCGTTAATTCTTGGAAGAACTCTTTTAACTTCCCATCCGTATGTATCTACTCTTATATTTGATCCAACAGCATCCATCACATCAATTGTCTCAGTTTTTTTTAGTTCCCATGGTCTAGCTTCGAAGACATAAGGTTTTGATGTAAGTGCTCCGACAGGACATAAATCAATAACATTAGCTGAGAGTTCAGACTCCATCGCTTTTTCTAAATAAGTGGTGATTTGCATATTCTCGCCTCTCCCAATTGCTCCAAGTTCTGGTACTCCAGCAACTTCAGTTGCAAATCTTATACATCTTGTGCAATGAATGCATCTTGTCATTTGAGTTTTAATAAGAGGACCCATATATTTTTCAGGTACATATCTTTTATTTTCTTTAAATCTTGATTTATCAATTCCATAATACATAGATTGATCTTGTAAATCACATTCGCCACCTTGATCACATACTGGACAATCTAGTGGATGGTTTGCTAGTAAAAATTCCATTACACCTTTTCTTGCTTTTTTCACTTTTTCAGTATTAGTTTTAAGCACCATCCCCTCTGCAGCAGGCATAGCACAAGATGCTATTGGCTTAGGAGATTTTTCCATTTCAACTAAACACATTCTACAATTTCCAGCTATAGACAATTTTTCGTGATAACAGAACCTTGGTATCTCTGCTCCCGCTTGTTCGCAAGCTTGCAATACTGTAGTTCCTTCTTCTACCTCAACATCAATATCATTTACTTTAAGTTTAAGCATTTTCTTTTTCTAATAAATGTTGATCAACTAAATAAGGTATATCTTTTTGCTTTTTCACAATTGGATCAAACTTGTTTCTTTCAATTATTTCATCTTTAAAATTTCTGATCAATCCTTGAACTGGCCATGAAGATCCTTCTCCAAAAGCACAAATTGTATGACCTTCAATTTGTTTTGTCACATCTAATAACATATCTACTTCATCCCTTGTGGCTTCACCTTTTGCCATTCTCTCTAACATTCTCCACATCCAACCAGAACCTTCTCTGCATGGTGTACATTGACCACAACTCTCGTGTTTATAAAATCTTGCTATTCTAGCCATACACTTAATAATGTCTTGATCTTTATTTATAACAACAATACCAGCTGTTCCTAAACCAGTTTTATTCTCAACACATGCATCAAAGTCCATTTTAATTGTTTCACATGTTTCTTTTGGTAGTAATGGCATTGATGAACCACCAGGTATAACTGCTTTTAGATTATCCCATCCACCTATTACTCCACCTGCATGTTTTTCAATTAATTCTTTTAATGGAATTCCCATTTCTTCTTCTACGTTGCAGGGATTATTTACATTTCCTGAAATACAATATATTTTAGAACCAGTATTTTTTGGTCTACCGAGTGATGAAAACCATTTTCCACCTCTTCTAAGTATAGTTGGTACTACTGAAATTGTTTCAACATTGTTTATGATTGTCGGGCAACCATAAAGACCTATTAAAGCCGGAAATGGAGGTTTCAATCTTGGTTGACCTTTTTTTCCTTCAATACTCTCGAGCAAAGCAGTTTCCTCACCACAGATATAAGCGCCAGCACCATAATGAATATATATATCTAATTCCCAATCAGTCCCTGCAGAATTTTTTCCTAAGAGACCATCCTTGTACGCTTCATCGATAGCTGTTTGAAGCTTTTGTCCTTCATTAAAATATTCTCCTCTTATATAAATATAACACTTATGAGCATTAACTGCGTAAGATGCAATTAAGCAGCCTTCTATTAATTTATGAGGTTCAAATCTTAGAATATCTCTATCTTTGCACGTTCCAGGCTCAGACTCATCGGCATTAATTACTAAATAATGTGGTCTTGATCCAACTTCTTTTGGGGCAAAAGACCATTTTAATCCTGTAGGAAATCCAGCACCGCCTCTTCCTCTAAGTTCTGATGTTTTAATTTCATTAATTATCCATTCTCTTCCTTTGCCGCAAATTTCTTTTGTATCCTTCCAGTCTCCCCTTTGTTTTGAAGATGTTAAATCAGCACCAAAATCATTGTATAAATTTTGAAAAATTCTATCCTTATCTTCAAGCATTTTTATTACCTATTAATGTTTTTCTAGTATTTTCTGGTTCAGAACTTAATCTGCCTCTATATGATCCTGGTTGAGGAACTTCATCATTACTTATTTTATCAATTATTTGCTCAAGTTTTGTAGGATCTAAATCCTCATAATAATCTTCATTTAATTGAAGCATAGGAGCATTCACACAAGCACCCAAACACTCTACTTCTAACCAAGAAGTTTTTCCATCCTCTGATAAACAATTTTCTTCCTCAGAAATTTTTCGTTTACAAACATCTACTAAATTATACGCACCCCTTAACATACATGGGGTTGTAGTACATACTTGAAAGAAATATTTACCAACTGGAGTTAAATTATACATGCTATAAAATGTAGCTACCTCATATACTTTTATGTATGGCATATCTAAATACTTAGCTATGTATTTCATTGCACTTAAAGGTATCCAATTATCATTTTGTTTTTGTGCTAAGTACAGTAACGCCATAACCGCACTTTGTTGTTTTCCAGAAGGATAATTTTTAATAATACTATCAGCAGTTTCTTTGTTTTTTTTACTAAACTCAAATTTTTCAGGTTGTACTTTTGATATTTTTTTAACAGCCATTATCTATCTACCTCTCCAAAAACAATATCCATTGAACCTAAAACTGCAGGAACATCAGCTAACATATGACCTTTAATTAAGTAATCCATTGCTTGTAAATGAGAAAATCCTGGAGCTCTAATTTTGCATTTGTAAGGTTTGCTTGAACCATCAGAAATTAAGTAAACACCAAATTCTCCTTTAGGAGCCTCTACAGCTGTATATATTTCGTCTTTATCAACCCTATAACCTTCAGTATATAACTTGAAATGATGGATCAATGCTTCCATAGATTGTTTTATTTCTTTTTTTGGTGGTGGACTGATTTTTCCATCATCAGTTTTAATTGGTCCAACAGGTAAATTTGCCAAGCATTGATTTATTATATTTACACTTTCTTTCATTTCTTCAATTCTGCATAGGTATCTATCGTAACAATCTCCGTTTTTTCCTACTGGAATTTTGAATTCGAATTGTTCATAACAATCATAAGGCTGTGATTTTCTTAAATCCCAAGGGACGCCAGATCCTCTCAACATAACACCAGAAAAAGAATAATCGAGAGCATCTTGTTTTGATACTACTCCTATATCAACGTTCCTTTGCTTAAATATTCGGTTATCAGTTAAAAGTAATTCTAAATCATTTATTATTTTTGGAAATCTTTCACAAAATTTTCCGATCTCTTTATCTAATCCTTTTGGTAGGTCTTGGTGTACTCCTCCAGCTCTAAAATAATTAGCATGCAATCTAGAACCAGAAACTTTTTCATAAAAACCCATTAATATTTCTCTTTCTTCAAACCCCCATAAAGTAGGAGTCAATGCACCAACATCCATTGCTTGTGTTGTAACATTTAAAATATGACTAAGTATTCTTCCAATCTCACAAAACATTACTCTTATATATTGAGCTCTTATAGGAACTTCTATTTTTAGAATTTTTTCAATTGCTAAAGCAAAAGCGTGTTCTTGGTTCATTGGTGCTACATAATCTAATCGATCAAAATACGGAACAGCTTGGGTATAAGTTTTATTTTCAATTAATTTTTCTGTACCCCTATGCAATAAACCAATGTGTGGATCTGCTTTTTCAACAATTTCACCATCTAACTGCAATATTAATCGTAAAACTCCATGAGCTGCTGGATGTTGAGGTCCAAAATTTAGATTCAAAGTTTTAGTTTCTTTTGCCATTATTCTTTAGTTTGTTCTTTTATATACTTGGTTCCTTCCCAAGGACTTTCATAATCAAAGTTTCTATAATTTTGCTCTAATTTTACTGGTTCATAGATAACTTTTTTTGTTTCATGACTGTATCTAACTTCATTATGACCTGTTAGAGGAAAATCTTTCCTTAATGGATGTCCTTTAAAACCATAATCTGTAAGTATTCTTCTCAAGTCCGGATGATCTTTAAAATCAATTCCATACATGTCAAATACTTCCCTTTCCATCCAATTTGCTGCAGGAAATATAGATGTTATTGAACCAACAATTTCTTTTTCTTTTACATCTATCTCTATGATAATTCTTTGATTAAATTCGTGACTTAATAATAAATAAACTAATTTAAATCTAATTTCATTTTCGGGAAAATCTACAGCTGTAATATCTATCAGTTGTCTAAATTTAGTTTTTGAATTTGTTTTTAGGAATAAAATAACTTCTGTTAAGTCCGTTTCGTCTATTTTTAAGTAAATTTGATTATGCTTGATTAAAGAACTTTTTATTTTAGTATTTAGTTCTGAATTCAAAATTTTTTCTAAATCCTGGATGTTTTGCATTTTTTATCTTTCGAGAGAACCTTTGTTTCTGATTTTCTTTTGAAGTTGCATTATTCCATATAGAAGTGCTTCAGCAGAAGGAGGGCACCCGGGGACATATACATCAACCGGTACAATACGATCACATCCTCTTACTACAGAATAAGAGTAATGATAATATCCTCCACCATTTGCGCAACTTCCCATGGAAATTACATATCTTGGTTCTGGCATTTGGTCATAAACTTTTCTTAGTGCTGGAGCCATTTTATTTGTAAGAGTTCCAGCAACAATCATAACATCTGATTGTCTAGGTGATGCCCTTGGGGCAGCACCAAATCTTTCTAAATCATATCTTGGCATTGAAGTTTGCATCATTTCAACTGCACAACATGCAAGACCAAAAGTCATCCAATGCAATGATCCAGTTCTAGCCCAATTAACTAGATTATCTAGTGATGTTGTTATAAATCCATTATCACTAAAATCTTGTGCTAATTGCTTAAATTCTTCTGGAATATTTTTTTTTCTTTCTTCTAAATTCATTTTATTCCCAATCTAATGCTCCTTTTTTCCATTCATATATAAACCCAATTGTAAGAATAAATAAGAAAATCATCATTGATGTAAATCCAAATATTCCAATTTTGCCTAAAGATATTGCCCAGGGAAATAGAAAAGCGATTTCTAAATCAAAAATAATAAATAGTATTGCAACAAGATAAAATCTAACATCAAATTCCATTCTAGAGTCATTAAACGGTTCAAATCCACACTCGTATGCTGATAATTTTTCTGGATCAGGGTTTTTTGGAGATGCTAAATAATTGACCGCCACAAATACTACACTTAATACAAGTGCAACTAGTAAAAATACAATTATTGGCAAATAATCTTTTAAAAATTCCGCAAGCATGATGAGTCTATATAGCACCTTTTAGGTCAACTAAAAGAGCAGATAGGTCACATTTTAAAGCTCTATTTTATTCATTTATTTGATGGCGGGAGTGAAGGGACTCGAACCCTCGACCTATCGCGTGACAGGCGATCGCTCTAACCAACTGAGCTACACCCCCGTGTTTTGGTGGGCAGTAAAGGACTCGAACCTTTGACCCCCTCGGTGTAAACGAGATGCTCTACCAGCTGAGCTAACCGCCCAAAACATGGTACTATTACATCAAGGTTATTATAATGTAAATTGTTTATTACTGAATACTAGCTTGAGATTTATCGTCTTTTTTAGTTTCAGTTAATTTATCGACTTCAGTCCACTCAGTAGGCTTCAATTCTTTAGTTAAAGCTATTTTAATTACCTCATCAGCAGTTTCTACTGGTACTATCTCAATATCATCTTTAACTTTTTTTGGCACATCAACTAAATCTTTTTCATTCTCTTTAGGTATCAAAACTTTTTTAACTCCAGCTCTATGAGCTGCTAATAATTTTTCTTTTAGTCCACCAATAGGTAAAACTTGACCTGTAATTGTTACCTCTCCAGTCATAGCAATTTCTCTCTTGACTGGA
Source organism: uncultured Pelagibacteraceae bacterium (assembly GCA_902617415.1). Taxonomy (GTDB): domain Bacteria; phylum Pseudomonadota; class Alphaproteobacteria; order Pelagibacterales; family Pelagibacteraceae; genus Pelagibacter. The sequence goes on from CACMWQ010000003.1 coordinate 108,652, forward strand.
ACTTTGGTAATTGAAGATACTATGGATGTAACCATAGCTATACCTGCTGAAGGGCCATCTTTTGGTGTTGCGCCTTCTGGAACATGTATATGAAAATCTTTTTTCTCAAATAGTGGTGGTGTTACACCAAATTCTAAACATTTTGATCTAACATAAGATTTTGCAGCTTTTACAGACTCTTGCATTACATCACCTAGCTTACCAGTTATTTGCATTCTACCTTTACCTGGCATATTAACTGTCTCAACTTTTAATATCTCACCACCAAACTCTGTCCAAGCTAAACCTATAACTATACCTACTTTATCATCAGCCTCTAGTTCACCAAATTTGAATTTCTTAATTCCTAGAAAGTCAGGTATATTTTTTTCATTAACCTCAACACTCTTTTCTTCATTATTTACAACTTTTTTAACAACTTTTCTTGTTACTTTTGATATTTCTCTTTCTAAGTTTCTAACACCACTTTCTCTTGTATAGCTTCTTATAATTTCTTTAATTGTGTCGTCAGCTAACTTCATTTCACCTTCTTTAACACCATTGTCTTTGATTTGTTTAGGGAGCAAATATTTGTTAGCAATATTAATTTTTTCATCTTCTGTATAACCAGGAATTCTTATAACTTCCATTCTATCTAAGAGTGGAGGAAGAATATTTAATGTATTTGCAGTTGTTACAAACATAACGTCTGATAAATCATAATCAACTTCTAAGTAATGATCATTAAATGTTGTATTCTGCTCAGGATCCAAAGCCTCTAATAAGGCTGATGATGGATCACCTCTATAATCGTTTCCAACTTTATCAATTTCATCTAATAAAAATAAAGGATTTTTAGTACCTGCCTTTTTCATCATCTGAATAATTTTTCCAGGTAGAGAACCAATATAAGTTCTTCTGTGACCTCTTACTTCTGCTTCATCTCTTACCCCTCCTAAAGACATTCTTACAAATTGTCTGTTAGTTGCCTTAGCAATTGATTTACCTAATGAAGTTTTTCCTACACCTGGTGGACCTACTAAACATAGAATAGGACCTTTTATTTTTTCCATTCTTTTTTGTACTGCTAAGAATTCTATAATTCTCTCTTTGACTTTTTCTAACCCAAAATGATCTTCTTCTAAAATTTTTAATGCTTTGTTTAAATCTATGTCTACTTTATCTTTTTTAAACCATGGTAAATCTATCATCCAATCCAAGTAGTTTCTTACAACTGTTGCCTCAGCAGACATCGGACTCATATTTTTTAACTTTTTTAGTTCAGACATACATTTCTTCTCGACCTCTTTTGGCATCTTTGCTTTCAATATCGATTTTTTTAAACTTGTTGTCTCGTCTTTACCTTCTTCAATTTCACCTAGTTCTTTTTGAATAGCTTTTAATTGCTCATTTAAATAATATTCTCTTTGAGTTTTCTCCATTTGAGTTTTAACTCTTCCTCTTATTCTTTTTTCAACACCTATAATGCTTGCCTCATTTTCCATGATTTTAATCACACTATTTAATCTTTTCTTAACATCTAAAATTTCAAAAATTTGTTGTTTTTCTGAAATACTAGCATTGATATGAGAAATTATATTATCTGCAATTTTAGATGGATCTTTTAATTGCTTTATATTGTTGATTGTCTCTGAGGATATTTTTTTATTAACACTAGTCAACTTTTCCAATCTTTTTATAGCTGTTAAGCTTAGAGGAAGTAAATCATCTTCTTTTGATAAAATATCTTTTTGATACTCAAATGAACATTTGATAAATTTTTCATCATCTTTAAAGTCAACAATTTTTACTCTTTTGGTACCCTCAACTAGTACTTTAACAGTTCCATCTGGAAGTTTAAGTAACTGCAAGATATTACTCTCGCAACCATAAGTGAAAACATCATTTTTCTTTGGGTCATCAACTTCAGAATTTTTTTGTGTAACAAGAACGATTTTTTTATCACCCTTCATTACTTCATTTAAAGCAGTAATAGACTTGTCTCTTCCAACAAATAAAGGGATTACCATACTCGGAAATACAACTATGTCTCTTAATGGCAATAATGGTAGTGTTACTTTTATATCCATCAGAGAAATATGGATATTATATTTTATAATGCAATAGGAAAATATGGTTTATTAACGTTAAATTACGCCGCTGAAGTCTTATCAGTTTTAGTTTTGTTCTTCGAATGAACAATTACAGGCGCTGATACACCTTTAGCCGCACCAGAATCAATAATAACTTCTTCTATGTTATCTTGACTTGGTAAATCAAACATTGTTTTTAATAAGATATTTTCCAGAATCGATCTAAGTCCTCTTGCTCCAGTTTTTTTAGATATAGCTTTATTAGCAATGTCTTTTACTGATTGATCTTTAAAGGTAAGTTTTACTCCCTCTAATTTAAATAGCTCTTGATATTGTTTGATTAAAGAATTTTTTGGCTCTAATAAAATTTTAACTAAAGATTTTTCATCAAGATCATCTAACGTAGCTGTTATTGGAAGTCTTCCAATAAATTCTGGTATCAGTCCATATTTTAATAAGTCTTCAGGCTCAAGATTTTTCATCCACTCACCAACCTTTTTATCCTCAAGACTTTTAACCTCAGCTCCAAATCCAATTGAAGATCCTTTATCTCTTTGAGAAATAATTTTATCTAAACCTGCAAATGCACCACCACATATAAATAAAATGTTAGTAGTATCTACTTGTAAAAATTCTTGTTGTGGATGTTTTCTTCCACCCTGAGGAGGTACACTAGCAACTGTACCTTCCATTATTTTTAATAAAGCTTGTTGTACTCCTTCACCCGAAACATCTCTTGTAATTGATGGATTTTCTGATTTTCTGCTAATTTTATCTACCTCATCAATGTAAACAATTCCTCTTTGTGCTTTTTCAACATTATAATCCGCTGCTTGTAATAGTTTTAATATTATATTTTCAACATCTTCACCAACATAACCAGCTTCTGTTAATGTAGTTGCATCTGCCATTGTGAAAGGCACATCTAAAATTCTTGCTAAAGTTTGTGCTAATAGAGTTTTTCCACATCCAGTAGGTCCAACTAATAAAATATTTGATTTTGAAAGTTCTACATTTTTGCTAGTTTTATTTTCGTAATTTAATCTTTTGTAATGATTGTGAACTGCAACAGATAAAACTTTTTTTGCATGATCTTGTCCAATTACATAATCATCTAGAACTGCACAGATCTCTTTTGGTGATGGTAATCCATCCTGATGTTTTACAAAAGTATCTTTGCTTTCTTCTTTGATGATGTCCATACATAATTCAACACACTCATCACAAATAAAAACAGTTGGGCCAGCAATTAATTTTCTGACTTCGTGTTGACTCTTTCCACAAAAAGAACAGTAAAGAATATTTTTATTATTGTTGCTCATAGTTTTTTATAACGAATCAATTTGAATACTTTATTACAAAGATTGCTTCCTAATCAAGTGTAGGTTGTGAATAAACTATATATTGTTGTTTAGTCTCTTTTTTCCACTACTTTATCAATCAAACCAAAATCTTTCGCGTTATCTGGAGTCATAAAATTGTCTCTCTCTAAAGCTTCTTTGATTTGATCAACAGACTTACCTGTATGTTTAGAATAAATTTCATTTAATCTTTTTTTCAAAGACATAACCTCATTAGCATGAATTTCTATATCAGTTGCTTGACCTTGAAAACCTGCAGATGGTTGATGAACCATTATTCTTGAATTTGGTAAAGATAATCTTTTTCCTTTTGATCCTGCAGCTAACAAAAATGATCCCATGCTTGCAGCTTGTCCAATACACAATGTACTAACTTCAGGTTTGATATATTGCATCGTGTCATAAATTCCTAGTCCTGCCGTCACTAATCCACCTGGACTATTTATGTATAATGAGATTTCTTTTTTTGGGTCTTCAGACTCTAAAAATAATAATTGTGCAGTAACCAAAGATGCAACTGCATCATTAATTGGTCCAACTACAAAAACAATTCTCTCTTTTAATAATCTTGAATAGATATCATAAGCTCTTTCACCACGGCTTGATTGCTCAACTACCATTGGTATCAAAGTACTTAGATGTTCTGGAATTTTTGTTGTCATAAGTGATTCGATTTACTTATACAACTTGTGATTACTTTTTGCTAACTTTTTTTGTTGATTTAGTTTTTTTTGCTACTTTTTTTGGAGCTTTAGTTGGTTTAGCTGTTTTCTTTTCTTTTTTATCTTCTGACTTAACGTCTTTTTTCTCTTTTACTTTATCATCAGCGTCTTCGTATCGTTTTGCTAATTTCTCTTGCTCTTTTAAATTTTTTTCATTCTCTTCTTTTAAGATTTTTTCAGCTTCTTCTTTGCTAATTTCTTTTTTATTTACTTTCGCAATTTTTTTAAGTTCAGCAATTATCTTTTCTTCATAGACAGAACCTCTTAAACTTTCAATTGCTCCTGGGTTTTTCTCATAATACTCTTTGACCATCTTTTCTTGTCCAGGCATCATTCTAAATTGTTTTTGTATTTCTGCATTTAACTCTTCTTGAGAAACTTTAATTTTATTTTTTTCACCAAATGCATTTAGAATTAGACCAGTTTTAATTCTTTTTTTTGCTTGTTCCTCAAAGTATTTCATATTTTTTTTCTTCTCTTCTTCCTTCATACCTTGGGCTAATATATTTACTTCTTGTTCAATTAGATTTGCTGGTAACTGATCGAGTTTTTGTTTTTCAATTTGTTCAAGAATTTGTTTTTTTGAAATCATTTCTAATGAATTTTTAAATTCATCATTGATTTGTTTAGATATTAATTCTTTTAAATTATTTAAGTCTTTTGCTCCTAAGTTTTTTGCAAAGTTATCATCAATTTTTGTTTCTTCTGGTTTTTTTACTGCTGTAATTTTACAATCAAACACTGCAGATTTATTAGCCACTTCTTTTTCTGGAAAGTTTTCTGGTAGTTTAACTTCTACTTTTTTATCTTCTTTATTTTTGACACCTTCTAATTGCTTATCAAATCCTTTAATAAATAAATCTTTTCCGAGTTCTAGTTGTGTATTTTTTCCTTCATTTCCTTTAAAATCCTTACCATCAACTGTTGCCTTATAATCAAAAACAACTAAATCACCTACTTTAGCCGCGTAACTTTCTTCAGCATCTTTAAAGTTTTTTTGTGTTTTTGCTATTTGATCAATTCTTTTATCTGTTTCTTTAGAATCGATTTTAACAACGTATTCATCTACTTTAAGATCTTTTAATGATCCAACTTCCACATTTGGTAATTCTGTTACTGAAATTGTGTACTCTAGATCTTTTCCTTCACCAAATGACTTTAAATCAATTTTAGGCTGACCCGCTGGTTTAATTTTGTTATCCTCAAGAGCTTTAGTTGTTGTATCTTTCAATACTTTATCAATTACCTCTCCATATACAGCTTTTCCAAACTGTCTTTTTAAAATTTCTGTAGGTACTTTTCCTGGTCTAAATCCTTTTAAAACGACATCTTTTTTAATCTCTTCATATTTTTCTTCGAGATATCCAGATATGGTTTTTTTATCGATAAAAACTTTTATATCTTTTTCTAAACCTTTTTTATTTTCTACTGTTACTTTCATAAATTATGGTAGGCGAGAAAGGACTCGAACCTTCACAGTTTGCACTATTGGTTCCTAAGACCAACGCGTCTACCAATTCCGCCACTCGCCCAAATTATTGGTGCTTTATATATGATTGTTTATAATTGTCCAATTAGAATAATAGTGTAAAACATTAGCTTAATTGATATGAGCAAAACAAATATTGCAATTGTTATTTATCTCGTCGGTCTTGCATTAGGTGCAATCTTTTTAGATATATGGAGTGCTGAAACTAGTCCAAAAGCTTTGTTAGGAATTGCATGGACAACTTTATTTGCAATTGCTTTATTCTTCGCTGAAAAAGAAAAAGAAGAAAAAAAAGATTAATTTTTTTTTATTAATTCACTTATAAAAAGTTCACCGTCACCATCATCAACAGCTTTTTTATAAAAAGATTTTGATAGATCAGATAATTTTTCTGCATTATCCATACCTTTTAATAAGTCAGTTATATAAGTTAAATCTTTTAATGTATTAGTCGCTGTAAACTTAAAACCTGTGTAATCATCCTCTAAAACCTTATCAAAAATTCTTTTTAAAGCATTAGAATTACCTGATCCTAATTGAGCAACTTTATAGAGTTTATCTAAATCAATATCTAATTTTTTTGCAGCTTTTATTAATTCAATTACATATGTGGCAGTTCCTAAAGATAGAAAATTATTTAATAATTTCGTTTTTGCACCATTTCCAATTCCTCCAAAATGATAATAATTTTTACAAAAACATTTTAAAAGTTCTTCTGATCTTTTTAAATTTTCCTCAGATCCACCAACTATTCCACCCAATATTCCCTCTTCTGCTTGAACAGGGCCTCCCATAACAGGACACTCTAAATAAGGAATATTATTTGCGTTTAATATTTGCTCCATTTCAACAGATCCATTTTGATTATGAGTGGTAATATCAATTATGATTGTTTTATCAGACAGTAATGAAACTATTTTATTTCCAATTTCGTGTGCTATAGGAGAGTTCGTTACGCATAAAAACAAAGCATCTAATCCACTACTACAAAGTTCTTCATAGGATTTAACTTCTTTTGCACCCTCTTTAACAATTCTATCAATTGGCTTTCTGTTCTTGTTAGCAATTACAAATAACTCATGATTATTTTTAAGGATGTTATTTGCTATACCAAATCCCATCCATCCAACACCTATAAATCCAACTTTCATAATTAAATTTAATTTTCTTCCTCGCTTTCTAATCTAAGATTTTTTAATCTTGGTGAAAAAACTGAACGGAGTTTTTCAAGTTTTTCAACAAGCCATGATAACATTTCTTTCCAGTCATCATTGTTTTCTATGTCAGAGTTGGATCTATATAAAGCAATTCTTGAAGCTGCTTTTTCGGGAAGAAGTTGCCAACTTAATTTTTCTCCTAATTCTTTTTCAATTGCCTCTTTGTCATTTTCTAAAGCCTTAAACATAGATTTGTCACGAACGATATATAATTGAGCACTTACTCTTTCTTCTTGAGTATTAAATGTTGCTGCTAAACGAACACCAGTTTTTCCAACAGCTAAATTTGTCCAGTGTTGAGGGCGGGCTTTTTGTAACTTTAGTGGAGTATCTGCTGTTTGCAACTCTTTACCTAGCTCTGTCCAAAACTTATATTGTTTTAATTTAGTTTCAGAAACTTCGCCTTGCTCAATCCTTTTGGCTTCTCTTGAAATACTTTGAGACCAATTGTCTGGCTGACATACAATTTTAAAGTTTGGGGCTATTTTTGAATCTTCAATTTTATATAATTCAATTTCTAATCCAAAAAAATTATAATTTTCATCAGTAATTTTATTTAACCACTCTAAGGTTGCCTTATGTTCTTCATTAAATGAAGCTGCGATCCATACTATTGTTACTGCATCTAATCCAGTGGCATAAGTTAATAATTGACCAAGATGTCCATGATTTGTTTTTTCCAACTGGTTTTCAATTAACACCCAATTATCAGTATTTATATCCTTACAAAGAATATCAGCTTTAAATTTACCAACACTTTTTTCTTGAGCTTCGACCTCTAAATCTAATCCAATTTTTTGTCCTAAAATATTAATATTCTCTTCTCCAGCTAACCAAGGAGTGAAGTCAGAATTCTCTCTTTCCCAAACTTCTCTTAATTCAACTTTTTCTAATGTGCCTAAGGTTTTTTTCATTTAAATAATCTAAAATTTTATACGTAAAAAAAGTTAGTTCAATGTTTCAATATTTCCTATAAATTTATAATCTTTATCTATAACAACAATTTCACCAGATGAAGTACCAAAATTTAACATTTCAGAAATAACTACAAAATGTGTTACTAAAACAAGATTTTTATCACTATTCCAATTAGATATATATTTTTTTAAACTTTTAATTTGTTCATCTTTATATTTATAAAACTTTTCTTGATAAAAAGAGTTTAAACCTTTGAAGGTTTCATAATTATTAAAGGCAAATCTTGCAGTATCTTTACATCTACACCACTCACTGGATAATACTTTATCAATTTGAATATTATTATTACTAAATAATATTCCAATTTTTTTTGATTGCTCTATGCCCTCTTGATTTAAATTTCTTTGAGTATCACATTTTTTTAAATCAATATTATCAGGATCTCCATTTCCTGGTGCAAGTGAGTGTCTTATAAATACAATTTTTCCACCCTTCTGCAGTTCGCTTATTACTAAATCATTAGCCTGTGAATAATTTGAATTAAAAATACTTAGCAAAAATAAAAGAATAAAATTTATATATTTCATAAACTACAATTAAATTTTTATCTGTATTTTTTATAATAGAGCTTTCTGAACTGATAATTTCCAACCATTTATTAAATCGTTCCTAACTTTTCGGTTTATTTTAGGCTTAAAAATTTTATCTTTTTTCCATTTCCTCTTGATTTGATATAATGATTTAAATAATCCAATTTGATATCCAGCTAGTAAAGCTACTCCTAAACCAGTTGTTTCTAATACCTTTGGTCTTTCTGTATTTATATTTATGATGTCAGATAAAAATTGCGAAAACCAGTTGTTTTTTACCATGCCTCCATCAATCTTAAGTTTAGTTGGTTTTAAACCATCTTTTTTCATTGCATTAAATAAATCATTACTTTGATAGGCAACTGACTCTAATACTGCTCTAACTAAGGTTTTCCAATCACTATTTCTTGTTAAACCTGTTATTACCCCTCTTGCATCAGGCCTCCAATAAGGTGCTCCCATTCCACTGAAGGCAGGCACAACGTATACACCCTCATTATTTTTTTTTGATTGAGCAATTGTTTCCGTATCAAAAGCATTGTTAATAAATTTTAATTTATCTCTTAACCATTGTACACCTGCACCTGCAATAAAAATAGATCCTTCAAGAGCATAAGTATTTTTTCCATTCAATCTGTAACATATTGTTGTTAATAATTTATTTTTAGAATAAATTTTTTTTGAACCAGTATTCATTATGACAAAGGCACCAGTTCCATATGTACTTTTTACTGAACCTCTTTCAAAGCATGACTGTCCTACTGCAGCTGCTTGTTGGTCTCCTAGAACTGCTGATATTGGTATTTCACTGCCGACAATTCTCTTACTTGTTAAACCAAAATTATCAGCTGAATTTTTAACTTTTGGCAAAATATTTTCAGAAATTTTAAGTTTTTTTAAGATTTCTTTATCCCATTTATTATTATTAATGTTAAATAACATGGTCCTACAAGCATTAGTTGCTTCTGTTAAATGATGTTGCCCATTAGTAAGTTTCCAAATAAGGAAAGTATCAACAGTACCAAATAATAAATTATTTGATTTTAAAAGTTTCTTAACATTTTTTACGTTTTCTAGTATCCATTTAATTTTAGTTGCAGAAAAATATGGGTCAATAAATAATCCAGTTTTTTTTCTAAAAATTTTTTCATAATTTTTTTTCTTTAACTCTTCACAATAGTCTTGGGTTCTTCTATCTTGCCAAACAATTGCGTTGTAGACTGGTTTTCCTGTTTTTTTATTCCAAAGAATAGTTGTCTCTCTCTGGTTAGTTATTCCTATACTTAATATTTTTCCTCTTAATAGTGATGCTTTTTTTATTACTTTTTTCAACGCTTTTAGAGTTGTAAGCCAAATTTCGTTTGGATTATGCTCCACCCATCCATTTTTTGGAAAATATTGATTAAATTCAAACTGGGATGTAAATTTTATATTACCATCTAAATCAAAGAGAATTGCTCTAGTTGATGTTGTGCCTTGGTCAATAGCAACAAGAAATTTTTTCACAATTTAAGTCTATACCTAAATTTTTTTTTCTAAAAGTAAAAACTAATACAAGCTGGAAGGATTAACACTTTTAAATTCTAACATGTTCTCAAAAGTACACATTTCAGGTTTTGAAAAAGTAATTTTTGGAAATTTTTTACTAAAGTCTAAAAATAGTTTTTTATTAAATTCAATTAAATTACTTATTTCTATCTCACTAAGCTCTCTTAAGATATATGCCAAAGTAATATGAAAAGTATATCTTTGATGGTTTTCAAATTTAATTTTTAATAAGCTACTTAGTTCGTCTCTACAATTTCTAAGAATTTTTTCATCCTTTTTAGAAAAAGGTTCTAAAATAATACTATAACCACCAAAAAATGTTTTTAGTTTAAGATTAAATTCTTTTGGAAAATTATAGTTTTTAATTCTTTTATTTAATTCAAAAGCTATATCTTTGTGATCCATATCAAGATCTATATCTGATGGCCAATTATTTGTATTTTTTGTATTTAAATTACAACAATCAAATAACGTCATATGAAAACTAGATTGAGGTAAATAGAAATAAGTTTTTTCTGGATTAAAATTTTTTATTTTTTTTTGAAAACTACTAATTTCATCGGATAAATTGGTATTAAGAGGAATATTACAAATTATTGCACAACCTGGAAAGGGTAAAGGATTTCCTTTGTCATCAAATTTATTTTCAGCACCTTTTAAAGTATATCCTTCAAGTTTTCCAGCTAAAAACTTTTCCTCATTACTAACTATATTTAAATCCATTAAAATAAACTAAAACCAGTTTATATTTTCTTTCTCACAAAGTTCTTTAAGCTTCAATGGATAATCTGTCATGATACCATCTACACCATACTCAACCATTTTTAACATGTCGTAATCTTTGTTTACTGTCCAAACGTTCACTGGCAAATTTTCTTGATGAGAAATATCTACTAGTTTTTTTGTAATATCTTTATGGTATGGATGCCAAGCTTCTCCGCCTTGTGATTTTATAATTTTCGGTAATTCATGATTTTCAAAAAAGGGCATGTAACTCATCCATGGAGATCTATTATAAATTGTATTTTTAATTTTAATTCCAGCCTGTTGTTGAAAAGTTAAATAAGCTCTTGAAATTTCAGGGTAAAGTTTTTTCATTTCTGTCAGTGTTCGCCAATCAAATGATGAAACAATTATTTTATTTTGTAAGGTTGACTTATTTACCTCTTGCATAACTAGTTTAACCATTTCTTCTGGAGTCGGCGTTAGATTTTCCTCATCAGGCGTAGATTTAATTTCTAAATTTATTAATAGATTTTCAGATATGTATTTTGAGGATAAATTTAATAATTCAGAAAGTTTCGGTATCTTTTGATTTTCTAAAGTTTTTTGATTAACAAATCTTCTTCCATATCTAGATAACTTATTTAAAGATCCAACATCAAATTTTAAAAGTTCTTCATAAGTTAAATCATATATTTTTATATTTTCATCCTCTATCCAATTTCCCTCGTTATCTTTTGTAAGACTTGGATCTAATCTAAAGTCGTGAGTAATCACAGGAATAAAATCTTTTGAAATCAAAATATCAGTTTCGTATGCATTAATATTGTTTTCAAATAAGTATTTAAAACTTTCTAGAGTGTTTTCGGGAAGATCTCCTCTTGCTCCTCGGTGACCATAAATTTTTATATGATTTGGTTTGCTTAAAATCAAAATTAATTAACTCTTTTGCCAGTGCTTTTATCAAAAATATAATATTTATTGTTCTCAATATTAAGACTTAGATCAGCACCTTTTTCAATAGTTAGATTTCCCGGACACCTATAACAAAAGTCTTTTTTGTCTTTTAATTGACCATAAACAAGATTATCCGAACCAAGTTGTTCCACTAAGTCTACTTTTAAATTAATTAAACTATTTTCACGTTGACTTAAATGTTCAGGTCTTATTCCTAATTTTACTTCTCCCTCAAAGTCACTATCAATATCTTTAATTTCAAAACCTTCTGCAGATAATGTTTTATTTTTTATATTACCATCTAAAAAATTCATTTGAGGTGAGCCAATAAAACCAGCAACAAATAATGATTTTGGATTATCATATATCTCAATAGGAGTTCCAAGCTGTTCAATAATTCCATTGTTAATAACTGCTAATCTATCAGCAAGTGTCATGGCCTCTACTTGATCATGCGTAACAAATATGCTTGTTACTCCAACTTTCTGCTGAAGTTTTTTGATTTCAAGTCTCATCTGAATTCTTAATTTTGCATCTAAGTTTGAAAGAGGTTCATCAAATAAGAATATTTTAGGATTTCTAACAATTGCTCTACCCATTGCAACTCTTTGTCTTTGACCTCCGGATAACATTGAAGGTTTTCTCTGTAAATAATCTGAAATTTGTAGCAGCTTAGCTGCATCATTTACTTTTTGCTCAATTGTTTCTTTGTCAATTCCTCTGTTTTTTAGACCATAAGCCAAGTTATTATAAACATTCATATGTGGGTATAATGCATAGTTCTGAAACACCATTGCTACATCTCTTTCAGACGGATCTACCTCATTAATTAATTTTCCATCAAGATTAATATCACCCTCTGTAATATCCTCTAAGCCTGCAACCATTCTTAATAAAGTTGATTTTCCACATCCACTAGGTCCTACAAAAACCATAAACTCACCTTCATCAACACTTAATGAAGTTTCATGAACAGCCTTAGTTCCATTTGGGTAAATCTTAGTCACATTTTTTAAATCTAAAAAGCTCATTTATTTCTCCGTTTGAATTAATCCTTTTATGAACCATTTTTGTAAAAATACTACCACTAAAACTGGTGGGATCATTGACAAAATGATATACGCAAATCTTTCTGCAGTTCTTGGCAGAGCAACTCCTTCATAGCTTTCTGTGTAAATAATCTTCATTCCCATTACAACAGTCCAGTATTCTTCTGCAGTTGTCATTATTAGTGGCCATAAATATTGGCTGTATCCATATACAAACATAAAGATAAACATTGCTGCTATCATGGTTTTAGATAATGGAACCAAGAAATCTATGAAAAAACTCCAAGCATTTGCTCCGTCTAATTTTGCTGACTCCAAGAGTTCATCTGGAATTGTTTTATAAAATTGTCTGAAGAAAAATGTTGCTGTAGCTGAAGCAACTAATGGAAGGATAAGGCCTGTATATGAATTTGTTAAACCTAAATCAGATACAATTTTATAGCTTGGAAAAATCCTTACCTCCAAAGGAACAAGTAGAGTAATAAAGATTAACCAAAAAATTGGTACAGCTAATTTAAATCTATAATAAACCAAAGCATATGCTGACATTGCTGAAATAACTACCTTAAGTGTTGCAATTCCTAATGCCATTATAAAACTATTAATAAACATTTTTGCAGCAGTCACTTCTTCTGACCAACCACCTTTTTCATTTAAAACTTCGTTATAGTTTCTTGCTAGCTGATCACCTATATGAAACTTCATACCTTCGGTTAATATAGTTACAGAATCATGCGAAGAACTTGCAAAAGATATCCAAATAGGAACTACCATTAACAAGACTCCTAGTATTAAAATAATATGAGCAATTATTTGAAGTGGTTTAATTTTCATTTATCTTGAAAAACCCCCTTAATAAAATATTTCTGCAACACAATTATAATTAAAATTGGTGGCACCATAGACATCATCACGAAAGCAAAACGATGAACAATTGAACCCGACATCATTTTTAATCCCATAACCACTGTCCAATATTGTTCTGAAGTTGTTACCAATAATGGCCATAGATACTGATTGTAGCCAAAAACAAACATAAATATTAACATCGCTACAATCATTGTTTTTGACAAAGGAATTAAAAAATCAACAAAAAATCTCCAGGTATTTGCTCCATCAAGTTTTGCGGATTCAAGTAATTCATCTGGAACGGTTTTATAAAATTGTCGAAAGAATAATGTTGCTATAGCTGATGCTGAAATAGGAACTATTAATCCAAAGTAAGAATTCACTAGATTAAGCTCAGCCATTACTGAATAAGTAGGGAAAATTCTTAACTCTAATGGTACTAAAATTGTAATAAATATAATCCAAAACAATAATGTTGCATATTTTATTCTGTAATAAACCAACGCGTAAGCAGCCATTAAAGATGTAACAACGGATAATATTGCAACTCCTGTAGCCATGATAAAACTATTAAAAAACATTTTTAATGCTGTTATCTCTTTAAAAAAACCACCCTGATATAATAAAACTCGTAAGTAATTTTCATAAAAGCTATCTCCTAAAAACATTTGGAGACCATTCATATTAATCATTGAACTCGTGTGCGTCGAGCTAGCAAAAATCATCCATACAGGAACTACCATGATTAGTATTCCAATGAGTAAAATTAAATGTGAAAAACTTGATGTGATAAATCTAGTCATTAATTATAATGTATTTTCCCTTCGATATATCTAAATTGAAAAATCGTAATTACTAATACAATCAACATCATCATTATTGATTGAGCTCCTGCACTTCCTAAATCCAGTCCTCTAAATCCATCCATGTAAGCTTTATAAACTAGAGTTCTTGTTTCACCAGAAGGAGCACCTATTGTTGTGGTATCAATAATTCCAAATGTATCAAAGAAAGCATACGTTATATTAATAATTATTAAAAAGAATGTAGTTGGCATTAATAATGGGAATGTAATTGTCCAAAATCTTCTAAAACTATTTTTACAGTCAATCATTGATGCTTCAATTACAGATTTTTGTATAGCTTGAAGTCCAGCCAAGAAGAAAATAAAATTAGCACTGATTTGCTTCCAAGAACCAGCTATGATTACGTAAATATAAGAGTCGAACACACTTTCGTACCAATTAAATCCCCACAGTTCGTGAAATAAATGATAAAGAAGACCAAATCTTTCACTAAAAAAATAATTTGCCATTACACCGACTACCGCAGGCGCAATTGCATAAGGCCAAATTAAAAGTGTTTTGTAAGTGCTTTTACCATGCATTACATTATTAGCCTGAACGGCAAGTAATAATCCAATTGAGCCTGTAATTAACGTAATAACAAAACTATAAATAATAGTAAATTTGAAAGCTATGAAATAAGCTGGATCATCAAAAATAAATAAAAAATTGTCAAACCATACAAACTTCGATCCAAATCCAAAAGCATCTTGCATTGTAAATGCATCTCTAAAGGTTTGTATGATTGGCCAATATAAAAAAATTAACAATATACCTAGCTGCGGAGCTAAGAAAAGATATTGTGAATAGCTAGATTTGAATTGGACTTTTTTCATACTTTTGTAAAAATAAATAAGGAGGGTAAATTAATACCCTCCTTATTGTTTTAATTATTCTTACAAAGTTTTAGCAAATTGCTTTAACAATTTAGCTGCACCTTTGTCCATATTCTGCAATCCTTTTTCGATTGATATTTTGCCGTTTAAC
Organism: uncultured Pelagibacteraceae bacterium; assembly: GCA_902617415.1. Classification (GTDB taxonomy): domain Bacteria; phylum Pseudomonadota; class Alphaproteobacteria; order Pelagibacterales; family Pelagibacteraceae; genus Pelagibacter. Next base: position 123,979 of record CACMWQ010000003.1, read on the forward strand.
ATTGGCTCAATATTTTCGTAAATTACTTCACGAATTTGGGGCCAGTTACCAGCTCTATATCCACCAGGAATAGTTGAACCTTCTAAGCTTAATTGTTCACCAACTGCTTTATGATATGGAGAAGCTCTATAGAAATTTATAGTTTCAGCTAACTCTATACCACCTTTAGTCACTGCAGAGTAACCAGTCATATTGTGATAATACAGATCCATTTCTGGAGAACCCATAAATTCTATAAATTTAGCAAGTCCTTTGTACTCTTCCTCAGTATGACCATTTAAGATCCAGTTAGCAGCACCACCTATAAAAGTTGGATACTCTTTTCCTTTGGTTACTGAATCCCAGTAAGGAATATGATTAACTGTAAAGTTTGGAACAACACCTTTCATTCCACCAAATGATGCAGCAGAACCAAACCAAAATGCAGCTTCACCTGCTATAAATGGTGCTTGATTGTCTCCCCACGCTCTTCCTTTATAGCCATATAAACCTTTATCATACCATTCTTTAACTTTCTTCCAATGATAGACAAATGCATCAGTTTCAGCGAATAAAGTTTTTGTAGGAACAGCATCGTAACCATTATTTCCATCTAACATTAATAAATTATGTCTAGAAAAGAAATTTTCAGTCCAAATCCATGGACTATGACTTTGAACTAAAGGAATGTATCCAGCAGCTTTGATTTTTGGAGCCATGGCCTCAAATTCTTCATAAGTTTTTGGCACAGATTCAATTCCAACCTCTTTCAAAATGTCCATGTTTGCATACATCAAACAAGTTGAACTATTGAAAGGTACACCAATCATTTTTCCATCAGAGTCGGCATAGAAATTTTTAATGCCTGGAATATAGTTGTCAGCATCTACATCAATGCCATATTTCTTAGCCATTTCTTCAAAACCGATAACAACACCATTTTTTACTTGAGCTACCATGATTGCAGCACCAGCATCATAAACCTGTGAATAGTGTGGTTGGTCGCCTGCTCTAAATGCAGCAATAGTTGCCGCCATGTTATCTTCATAACTTCCTTTTCCTGTAGGAATGACCGTATATTGATCTTGTGAAGCGTTAAATCTATTTGCAATTTCAATAATTACATCACCAAGAAAACCACTGTTTCCGTACCACCAATGAATTTCTGTTTTTGAATAACTGTGTGATGTAAAAGAGAAAGTAAATAGAATTGTTAAAACACTAAGTATTTTTTTCATATCTATCCTTCTGTTAAGTTTATTTTATTTTTTATTAATAATTTATTAATGTTAAGATATTATGAAATTGTAAATAATTGCATTTAAAAATTTTAAATTTCTAAAAGAGGTTGTATATTTTAAAACAAATCATAATTTAAATGTCTAAAAAATTTGATTTATTCATAATAGGTGGCGGTATAAACGGTGCAGGTATTGCAAGAGATGCTGCAGGTAGAGGTTTATCAGTTTGTTTAGCTGACAAAGGTGAGATTGGAGGAGCAACCTCATCTTGGTCGACGAAATTAGTACATGGTGGTCTTCGTTATTTAGAAAATTATGAATTCAAACTAGTTAGAGAATCTCTGAAAGAAAGAGAAATAGTTTATAAAATTGCCAGACATATTTCCAAACCGATTCCTTTTATAATTCCTTATGCAGATAAAATTCGACCAGCCTGGTTAATTAAAATTGGTTTATTTTTGTATGATAATTTAGGTGGCAAAAGCAATATACCAAAATCAAAAACGTTTGATCTTACAAAAAAATTTTCAAATATTCTTAAGCAAAAATACAAAACTGGTTTTCAATATTTTGACATACAAATTGACGATAAAAAATTAACGAAACTAAATGCTAAAGATGCAAAAAGAAATAAAGCTAAAATACTAGAATATAACAAAGTTAAAAAAGCTGAAATTATTGGCAATGAATGGATTATTAGTCTTGAAAAAGGTGAAAAAGTAAAATCAAAAATTTTAATTAATGCATCTGGACCATGGATAAACGAAACCTTAAATAAAAATATAAAAATTAAATCTAAGAAAAAAATAAGATTAGTTAAAGGAAGTCATATTATTACAAAAAAATTGTACAAAGAAAATGTTGCATTCACATTTCAAAATACTGATAAAAGAATAATATTTGTGATACCTTATAAAGGGAAGTTTTCTTTAATTGGAACTACAGAAGTTGAGGTTAAATCACCAGAAAATAAAGGAATATCAAAAAAAGAAATTACATATTTAATTCGTTCAGTAAATAATTACTTAAAAAAACAAATCAGAACAAAGGACATTGTAGATACTTATTCAGGGATAAGACCTCTAATTGAAGATTTTAATACAGCTTCAAAAGTCACAAGAGATTATGTTTTTGATTTAAAAATTATAAAAAAATTACCTTTATTGAATATATATGGAGGAAAACTAACCACCTACAGAAAATTGTCTGAAAAAGTCCTTTTTGACCTTAGAAAGTTTTTACCTAAAACAAAAAAAGGTCCATGGACACACAAAAAGAAGCTTCTCTAAACTTAATGAACGTTAAATTTGAAAAATTAAAAAAAACAATAATTAAATGTAATAAATGCCCTAGACTTGTGAGGTTTAGAAAAAAAATATCTACGGAAAAAAGAAAACAATATATGGACCAAACTTATTGGGGAAAACCAGTTACAGGTTTTGGAGATATAAATGGAAAAATAATGATTGTTGGTCTAGCACCAGCTGCTCATGGTGGAACAAGAACAGGCAGAGTATTTACAGGCGATAAATCCTCAGACTTTTTATACAAATGTTTACACAATGTAAAAATTGCCAATCAAAGTAATTCGGATCATATAAATGATGGATTGAAAATAAAAAATACTTTCATAACTCCAGCTTTAAAGTGTGTTCCTCCAGGAGATAAACCATTAAATGAAGAGTTAAAAAATTGCTTTAGTTATTTTAAATCTGAATTTGAAATACTTAAAAATCTTAAAATAATTGTAGCTTTAGGGAAAATTGCTTTTGATACTTGTGTAAAATTTTATAGAGAAAATTTTGATTACACTGAAAAAGTAAAATTTGGTCATGGAACATATTTTAAATTACCTAACAACGTGTTGTTAATGGGGTGTTATCATCCAAGTCCAAGAAATGTAAATACCGGACGAATTAATGAAAAACAAATGACTAAACTATTTAAAAAAGTAAAAGAACTAGTTTAATTTGTTAATAAATACTTTTGGAAGTTTTACTGGTTTTCCCAAATTATTTAGAGATACTAATTTAATCTCTGCATCACATAAAATATCTGATTTTCTTTTAATTACTTGTGACATTGTAATAGTAGTTAAAGTATTAGATTTAACTTTTGTGAAAACGGTAATTTTATCCTCAAATTTTGCTGGTTTTTTAAAATCTACGTTGCAAGTTTTAACAGCTATTAAAACATTATATTTATCTAATAACTTTTTATTTGAATATCCTAATGAATAAATAAGCTCAGATCTTGCTCTTTCAAAGTACTTTAAATAATTTGCGTGGTAAACTATTCCACCAAAATCAGTATCCTCATAGTATACTTTTAAATTATACTTAAATACTTTCATCAATTGATATTAATAAAATTTATTGAGAAGAAAAATAGATATTTTGATAGTAAGTAATTGATTTTTGCTTTGAATTATCTGTATCTGACATGATCGCTATACCATCTAGCTCATTAACATCTAAATTATGGAATTTTTTGAAATCTTCTTTAACGTTTGCTTTGACAGTTACCCATTCATTTAAATTTGTTTTGGTAGTAGCAAGGACATTATCTATGGACTTTTTAGTATATGGGCTTGGAAAGTTGCTTCCAACTTCTTGATTACTCGAAAAAACGTAATTTATTGCTCTATTGGATAAAGGTGTTGCCCCAGTTTTTTTAATGACGAATACTCTTCCTGCAAAGTCATGACCTTTTTTAGTTGTTTCATCTATCCCAGGTATATCTTTCTCAATTTTCCAGGTAATATTTATGAAAGGTGTTTTATTTAAATCAATTTTAATCTCCTTACCTAAGCCAGAAGCGGCGTTATCTGCAATAGCTTTTAAGTAATTACCATTCTCATTAGATCCAACTGAATATGTAGTCTTATTATCTGCCCCTCTTACTTTTCTAACTGTTAATTCTGATAATTCTTTGTCTGTAAACTCAAATACTTTTATCTCCTCTGCATACAAAGCAGTTTGAGACAACGCTGTAACCAAAATCAATTTAAATAAAAATCTAAACATGTCCTCTCTATATAAAAGATAAAATAATTTTCAAATTCAAAATTTTGACATTATTTTAACATGCATAATTCATTATTGTTCTCTATTTTGATGATATGAAGTTAACAGTTCTTTTTGGTTTGATGATTTATTGGTCTATAATTATAACTGCACCTGTAATTTCAAAAAATTCAGAAAAATTTGGAGAAAAAAAGGTATTAATACCTCTTAAAAAACCAAGAATTTAAGGCAGAAGCACTATCTTTGGAGCCGAACAGGTTCCATCATGAATTTCTTTAAAAGCTCCCCATCCATCTTTAAGATTTCTGTACTCAATCCACTCTATCTTGCCTAGTTTGTTATTGGTTAAAATATCAATAGTTTCTCCAAATTCTTTGTTTGTGTAACAATAAGTTCCAATAAAAGTAACCTCTTGAAGGGTTGCTTTTCTAAAATTAAAAGATCCTGCAGGCTGAGTTAGTCCGATATGAACTATTATTCCACCGGGTTTTACTACACTGATTGCCTGTTGTCTTGAAACTTCAAGTCCAACTGTATCAAAAACTAAATCAAAGCTACTCTCTTTAATATCTTTATGATCTGGTGATACTGTTTTTGCATCTACATATTTTGAGCATGCATTAAGTCTTTTTTGATTAGGATCAGAAATTGTCAGATTAGTATTTCCTTGGATCTTGGATAAAATTAAAGCACACAAAAGGCCAATTGCTCCACCACCTTGAACAAGCGTTCTACATTCATTTAATGGTTTTTTTGACGCTTCTACTGCTAATAATACTGCGTGATATGAAACTGCTGTTGGTTCTGCAACTGCAGCCTCTTTTACATCAAGTTTTTTAGGAACTTTAAAAATATTATGATCTGGAACTGTAATGAGTTCAGCAAATGCACCTTGCCTTTCGTAAGGTCTATTCATTCCTAGAAGAACTCTATCTGGACATAAATGTTCTCTTCCATTCTTGCAGTATTCACAATTTCTACAAGTTATTAATGGATTAAGAACTGAAATTTGATCTTTAAGCTTACCGTTAATTATTTGACCGCTAACTTCATGACCTAAAATTAATGGTGGAATTCTTCTCTCGTCTTTTCCGTGGTAAGCATGCATATCTGAGCCACAGATACCTGATGCATGAACTTTAAGAATACTTTCTCCAGGTTTTTCGGAAGGTTCTTTTTCCTCCCTAAATTCCATTTCCTCAACACCAGTGTAGACAAGGGCTTTCATTATTACTTATTATTTAATAAATAATATACTATATAAGATGCGAATGCTCCAATAATCCATCCAAAAGATTGATATTGTATTAAATTTTCATTTAGCAGAGATGATAAAGAAAATATTGATCCTATTAAAAGAGCATACAATGCTTTGAGGTTCCAACCGTTACTGTAAATATATTCCGTATGTTCTTTAGGGTAAAAAAGCTCTTTGTGATTAATTTGTTGTTTTTTAAACAAATAATAATCTGCAACCAATACACCAAAAATTGGCCCAAAAGTCGTAGCTACGGCTTCAACAAATATTAGAACATTAGCTTTACTGAAAATTGAAAGCCAAAATGTTGAAATAATTAATCCAATAATTGATATTACAATTCCTGTTTTTTTTAACGTTAAAGAGTTCGGGAAAAAATTTATCAATGTATTTTGCGAAGGGATGTAATTTGCTATCAAATTAGTTGATAACGAAGAGATAATAATAAATATCAAACAAAAGAAGGTTAAAAAATTATTATTAAATTTACCAATTATATCATTTGGATTGGTAAGTAGATTTGAAGCATTTAAACCTTTACTGGTAAGAATGATATCTGAACCTAATGTGATTAATACTGAGAAAAAAGAAAAGAATATTAAATTTAATATTATACTTAAGTTTCCTTTGGTCATTTCTTTATAATTCATTGAGTATCTAGAAAAATCTCCAAAAGTGAGAAGAACAATAGCAAAATATGCAAATAAAGTTCCTGTTATTGATATTATCGGTGCAATATTAGACTGAATTGCAAAATTGCTAAAGACTAGGCTTAGTTTTATTCCATTTAAGAGTTCATTGTAATACTCAGATAAAATAATAATTAATAATACAGATAGTCCTAAATATATTGAAAGACCTGAAAAATTAATAAATGATTTTAGAAAATTTTGTCCTTTTGTAAAAAGGATGTATTGAAATATTAAAGTTAAAAATAAACAAACCCAATCAATTAAATTCAAACCAAAAAAGAATAATAGGAATATTTCATTCTGTAAGAGTTGATTATCTATTTTAAATAGGATTATCCTTGCAATATAACCTAGTGATTTTGATATAAAAAATGTTTGTACACCAAACATGAACAAACCAACTAATCCTCTGATCATCCCTACATATCTGGCACCAGTAAAACCCATTGAAAGCCTAAGAATTGTTGGAAAACTTAATCCGCTACTTTGAGAAATTTTTCCAATGATGTTAGCAAAAAAGAATACTAATAATCCTGCTAGCAATGATCCTGTTAGGACAACAAAAAAATTCAGATCATAAAATAAATATAAAGCTGATATTAAAGAGAACCCAACTATTGTTTGAATATTTATAGCCCAAAAGTTAAAGTAATTTTTCCAACTCCAGTCTCTATTATTAGGATTTATTGAAACTAGTTCCCAATTCCTAAGTTGAAATTTTTCGCTTTGATTCACCTAAATGATATTAATCAATTATTTACTGCTGTCCATATAAGAGAGTTGGCAACCATAGTACTATTTTTGGATACGCTATGATTATAATTAATCCAATTATCTGCAATACCATGAACTGCATCATTCCAAGATAAATATCTTTTAAATCCCAACTTGGAACTACTCCTTTTAAAAAATAAGCGGATAACGCTACGGGGGGTGAGAGCCAGGCGGTTTGCAAATTAACAGCAACAAGAATTGCAAACCAAGTTAAATTAAATCCTAATGCTTCTACTAATGGTAAAATAATAGGAACAACTATCATAACAATAGGTACCCACTCTAATGGCCATCCTAAAAGAAAAATCATAATCATGATTATTCCTAAAATTAAATATTTATTCATCTCAAGTGATAATAGAAAATCTGTTAAAACCATTGGGGTTCCTAATCTTGCAAACACTGCTCCAAAGAAATTAGAAGCAGCTACTAAAACCATAATTAATGCAGAAATTTCTAAAGTTTTAACTAAAGCATCTTGTAATTTTTTTAATGTTAATTTTTTGTAAGCTAATGAAAGTAATAATGCACCACCTGCACCACATCCTGCAGCTTCAGTTGGGGTAGCAAATCCAAATAAAATACTTCCTAATGCAGCAAATACTAATGCTGCTGGTGGCACTAATCCTAAGAAAAATTCTAGCCATAATTTTTTTAAATCTGTTGTTCTTAATTCTTCTGGTATGGGTGGACCTAATTTTGGGTTCATCATACATCTGAATGTTGTGTATGCAGCATATAAGCATGCCAACAATATTCCTGGAACTATTGCTGCTGCGAATAAATCAGTTACGGGAATTTCCATAATTGGACCCATAACTACAAGCATAATACTTGGAGGAATTAAAATACCCAAAGTTCCACCAGCAGTGATAGTACCAGCGGCTAATTTTACATCATAGTTTGATCTATTCATTGATTTTGCAGCCATAATTCCAAGAATTGTAACTGATGCACCAACTATTCCAGTTGCAGCTGCGAATATTACTGAAACAAATAAAACTGCATAATATAAAGAGCCTCTAACTCTTGCCAACATCATTTGGAAAGCTGAGAATAATCTCTCCATTAAACCTGCTTGTTCCATCATTATTCCCATAAATACAAATAAGGGGACGGCGGCGAGAGTTTGTTCGGTCATCACCATAGAAAATTGCAGTGTCATTAAATAGAAAACTAATTTTCCAAAACCTAAGTATCCAAAAACAAATCCTAAAAAAATAAGAGTAAATGAAATTGGAAATCCTATAAATATTGCAAACAACATCACACCAATTAGTATGAAACCTAAAATTGCTGGATCTATTAAATGTGAAAGCATTAACTACCTGGCCATTTACCTTTGACGGCTGCGTAATAACTTTTAAAAAGTTCTGAAACACCTTGGATAAGAAGGAAGACTATTCCAATCCATAGACAAGATTTAATCGGCCACATATATGGCATCCATGTTGTATCCATCCCTCTTTCGTTTCTCATTATACTTTCTTGGACAAAGCCTGTTGTCATATACAAAAAGACTATTAATCCTGGAAAATAGAATAATAAGTAAAGCCAAAAATCTATTCTGCCTTGAGTTTTTACTTTAAAATTTCTATATAAAAAATCTGCTCTAATATGAACACCTTTTGAAAGAGCGTATCCTGCTCCTAACATAAATAATGCTCCATAAAAAAATCTGCTCATATCATAAGCCCAGATTGTAGGAGCTAAAAATAATTTTCTTGCTAAAACTTCATAAACCATCCCAAGCATTAGTGGGATCGTAATCCAGCAAACAATGTTTCCTATTAATTTACTAAATTTGTCTATGTTAACTATAGTATTAGCCATCCAAGTTGGCATATCATCAGGCATCTTTCCAGATCCTGATCGCCTTTCGGCTATCATTTCATCTGAAATATCTAACTTTGGATTATCCGACATATAAATTTTAGAAAAAAAAAGCGGGCTTATAAAAGCCCGCTTAATAACTTTATTTATTTCTTCAACGAATTAGCATAAGCCATTCCTAGCTTAGCATTCGATGTTTGTGCACCAGACCAGAATGGTACTGCGGTATTAGCAAAGCTTATCATTGAGTCATAAACTTCTTTAAAGAATGCGTTTTCTTTTGCATTTTTCTCTAAAGTTGCTTTCGCTGCAGCCATATAAGCTGGGAAATAATCTGCTGGTGTATCTTCAAGAATCACACCATGATTTTCAGTTAGATCTTTAAGTGCTAATCCATTAGTGTTGATTCTGTAAGCTAAAGCTCTCATCAACGATGCATCAGCAGCCATCTTCATTGAAAATTTCTCATGGTCAGTGAACTTATCGTAAGTGCTTTTATTTAAGTAAAAGTCAGCATTTACGACTACTTGGTGTAAACCTTGTAGATAGTAGTGTTTTAATACTTTATGTATACCAAACACTTTATCTGGTTGAGGACAACACCACTCAGCAGCATCAATAGTTCCTGCTTCCAATGCTGGAAGAATATCTCCACCACCCATTGCAACTGAAGCTATTCCAATGTCTTTATAAGTTTGACCTGGAATTCCTGGAGGAGTTCTGAACTTAAATGTTCTGAAATCATCCATATCTTTGATTTTTCTTGGGAACCATCCTAAAGCTTCTGGACCAACTGGTTGAAGCATGAAACCTTTAATGTCTCTTTTCATTTCTCCCCAAAGTCTGTCATATAGTTGTTCTCCACCACCATATAAAAACCATGATAAAAATGCGATGTTATCAATTCCTACACCACCACCTGCTACTGGCGAACCAAATAACATAGCAGCTGGATGTTCTCCAGACCAATAGTGTGTCCAAGCAAATCCGCAATCAATCAAACCTTTATCAACAGCATCCAGAGTTTCTTTAACTCCAACTACTGTTCCTGCTGGCATAATTTCAAATTTTAAAGATCCACCTGTTAGTTTTGTTACGTTGTCAGTAAAGTCTTTTAACATTACCGCTTCATCACCTTTAGCGCTAATAACCGTCTGACACTTTAACGTTTTTGCAGCATTCGCATTTGAAATAAATCCAAATACTAAGAAAGCAGCAAACAACGCTGAAACGATTTTTTTCATTATATCCCTCTCTTTTTATTTATAATGTAAAGATCCTCTCAAAAATCTAAGGCAGATACAAGCGTCATTTCGAAGTATTTATGAGAAAAATGTTTAAAATCATTAAATATTCATTAAAAATTATTAATAAAAAATATGGATAAATTTGATTACATAATTATTGGCGCTGGTTCAGCTGGCTGTGTTTTAGCCAATAGATTAACAGCAAATCCTGATACTAAAGTTCTTTTACTTGAAGCTGGTGGTAAAGACACTAATCCATGGATCCATATTCCAGGTGGTTATTTTAAAACTATGCACAATCCAGATACCGATTGGTGTTTTAATACTGAGAAAGAACCAAACTGCGATAACAGACAAATGGTTTATCCAAGAGGTAAAACATTAGGTGGAAGCTCCTCTATTAATGGAATGCTCTATATTAGAGGTCAATCGAATGATTATAATTATTGGAGACAATTAGGTAATGTTGGTTGGTCATGGGATGATGTTCTGCCCTACTTTAAAAAATCTGAAGATTTTCAATTTGGGGAAAATGAGTTTCATGGTTCTGGAGGCCCTATCGCTGTTGAGAAAATTAGAGCTACATTTAAAGTTCTTGATCTATTTTTAGAAGCTGCTGAAGAACATGGTTATAAAAGAACTGATGATTTTAACAACGGCGATAATGAAGGAATGGGATATTTTCCCTTTACAATTAAAAATGGATTTAGATGTAGTACAGCTGTAGGTTATTTAAATCCAGTTAAGAGTAGAAAGAATTTAAAAATTATAACTAAAGCGCATATTAAAAATATAGAATTTGAGAATAAAAAAGCAAAAAAAGTAAATTATTGGATTGATGGAAAAGAGTTTTCTGTTGAGACTAATAAAGAAATTATATTAAGTGCAGGTACAATTGGTTCGCCTCATATATTACAAGCATCAGGTATTGGACCAGGAGAACTTCTAAAAGAAAACAATATTAATGTTTTAAAAGATCATCAAGGAGTTGGAAGAAATCTAACTGATCATTTAATGCTAAGACCTGTTTACAAAATTAAAAATTTAGAAACTTTAAATGATATTTACTACAGCTTTACTAAAAAAATGTTATCTGGTTTAAAGTTTCTTCTCTTAAGAAAAGGACCTTTAACAGTTGGAGCTAGTTATGTTTGTGGTTTTGTTAAAAGTGATGAACATTTAGAAACTCCAAATCTTCAATTTCATATTTCACCAGCAAGCACTGATCTTTTAGGAAAGTCAGCTTTACATAAATTTCCAGCGTTCACTCCAACAATTACAAATGTAAGACCAACTAGTAGAGGGTCTATAGAATTAAAATCTCCAGACACCAGAATTTCACCTAAAATAAAAATGAATTATTTATCAACTGATGAAGATCGTGAAATTGCTGGAAAAGCATTAAAGATTGTAAGAAAAATTGTGATGCAATCTAAAGCTTATAAAGATTATCAACCTGAAGAGCTTAGACCGGGAATCAATATTACAGATAATGAAGAATTAGCAACAGAAGCTGGAAAATTTGCGAATACTATTTTCCATCCAGTAAGTACATGTAGAATGGGTAAAGATGAAAATGCTGTTGTTAACGATCGATTAGTCGCTCACGGACTAGAAAATTTAAGGGTTGTAGACGCCTCTGTTATGCCTCATATCACATCAGGAAATACAAATGCACCGACAATAATGATTGCGGAAAAAGCAGCTGATATGATAATTGAGGATAATAGAAGATGACCGAACAAATATTAATTTTTTTTCAAATAGTTTTTATCGATTTAGTTTTAGCAGGAGACAATGCAATTATAATTGGAATGGTTGCATCTCAATTTCCAACTGAGCAGAGAAAAAAAATTATTTTTTGGGGAATTGGAGCAGCGGTAGTTTTAAGAATTATATTTACTCTAATCACCGCTTATCTATTACAAATCACAGGACTTAGACTTATAGGTGGAATATTACTTCTTTATATATGTTACAGACTTTATGAAGATGTAATAAAAATGAGTGGTAATGCTGAAGAAAATATCAAAAAAGTAGATAACTCATCATTCATGAAAGCTATAACAACTGTAATTCTAGCAGATGTAACAATGAGTTTAGATAATGTACTTGGAGTAGCGGGAGCGGCTAGAGATCATTACATGTTATTGATATTTGGTTTAGTTTTATCAATAGTTTTAATGGCTACTGCAGCAACATTGATATCTGGCTGGATTAAAAAGTATAAATGGATAGGATGGGTTGGATTATTAGCAATATTATTTGTTGCAATAGAGCTAATATATACAGACGTAAAACTATTTTTATAAATGTATTTAAAAAAAATAAATTTAAAAAATAAAGTTGCTTTAGTAACAGGCGCCGGAAAAGGTATTGGTAGAGCATGCTCTATTGCTCTTGCAGAAGCTGGTGCAAATATAATTGGAGTGAGCAGAACCACTTCTGATCTTGATAAACTTCAAAAAGATATAAAAAAAGTTAAAGGAAAATTAACTAAAATAATTTGCGATATAATGGATTATGAAGATCTTTCTTCTAAATTAAAAAAAATTAAGAAAATAGATATACTTGTAAATAATGCTGGTACAAACATTCCTGAACCTTTTGAAAAAATAAAACAAACAAGTATGAATTATCTTGTAGATTTAAATATGAAAGCAGCATTCAATGTTGCGCAATTAGTAGTCCTAAAAATGTTAAAAAATAAAAAAAAAGGTGGATCTATAATTAATATGTCCTCACAATTAGGGCATGTTGGTATGTCAGGTAGAAATATTTATAACATGACAAAATTTGGAATTGAGGGATTAACAAAAGGAATGGGAGTTGAACTTGCAACAAAAAATATAAGAGTAAATACAGTTGCACCTACATTTGTTGAAACTCCAATGGTTAAAAAATTCTTTAAAAATAAAAAATTTAAACAACTAGCTTTAAGTAATATACCCATGGGTAAAGTTGCAACAGAATCTGATGTGGCTACAGCAGTATGTTTTTTAGCTTCAGATGCAGCGAGTATGATAACTGGAACATCAATTGTAATTGATGGGGGTTGGACAGCAAAATAATGAAAAAATTGTTGCTTTTTTTAGCAATTATATTTTCTACACACTCTCATGCTTTAGAGTTTCAAGGTAAATTTTTACAAGGACATTTCATTTTAGGTAAAACAGAAGCTGGATCAAAGGTATTTATAGATAAAACGCAAGTTAAAGTATCTGAGGATGGATATTTTGTATTTGGTATTGATAGAGATCGAAAATTTGATGTAGCCATTACTGAAATAAAAAATGGTAAAAAAAACAAAATTATAAAAAAAGTTTTTAAGCGAAAATATAATATTCAAAGAATAGATGGTCTGCCTGAAAATAAAGTTACACCACCAGAGTCTGTTTATAAAAGAATTAAAGAAGAAAATGGAAGAATTGGAAAAGCAAGAGCAATCAATTCAGATTTAACTTTCTTTACTAAACAATTTATTATGCCAGTTAAAGGAATAATTAGTGGAGTTTACGGTAGCCAAAGAATTCTTAACGGCAAACCTAAATGGCCTCATTATGGAATTGATATTGCAGCTAAACAAGGAACTGAAATTAAATCATCTGGAACTGGAATAGTGACTATGGCAGAAGATGATCTTTATTATACGGGTGGTACTGTAATAATGGACCACGGGCATGGTATTTCAACAATATATTCGCATCTAGAAAATGTAATGGTTAAAGTTGGTGATGAAGTTAAACAAGGAGAAATTATTGGAACAGTTGGATCTACTGGAAGATCAACCGGACCTCATTTAGATTTTAGGATAAATTGGTTTCAAACTAGACTTGATCCTATGAGCATTCTTCAATAAGTTCTCTCTATGAAAAATGAAATTAATCGTATTGCTGACAGGTTAGTTAGAGCCTTCAACACAAATACAGTCATCAACCCTATTCCAGTTAAATATTGTAAAAATATTAATTTAGCTAACAAACTTAGAAAATTGTGTGAAGATCAAATTAAAGATGAAACAATTGGAATAAAAGCAGGTGGAACTGGAATTCAAGCTTTAAAAAAATTAAAAGAAAAAGAACCTTTTACAGCAAAAGTATTTAAAAAAAGATTTGTTAAATCTGGTAAAACAGTGAAAATAAATCAACACACCAAAGGTATAGAAGTTGAAGTTTATTATTTTATTAAAAAATCTTTCTTTGATTTTAAAGGTAAGGTTACAAAATCAAATGTAACCAAATTTATTAAGTTTATGGGACCTTGTTTTGAAATAGTTGGTTTCAGACAAAGAAATAAAAAATTTACATATTTGGGAGATATTTGTGGAGATTTTGGGTTTAACATAAAATTTGTTGTTGGAAGAAAAACAAAATTTAAAAAATTAAACCTAAATAATTTAAAAACTTCATTAGTAAGTAAGAAAAATGGAATAAAAGTAAATGGTAATACGAATATTGTATATATAAACCCATTAAATTGCTTAAGATTTGTTTTGAATAAAGTTAAGAAAGAAAAGATTAAATTAGATAAAGATTTTTATGTTTTCACAGGCTCAACTGTGGGAGTAGTTCCATTTAAAGGAAAAGGATTATACAAAGGAACAGTTGATAAAATTGGTTCTGTTAGTGTTAACATTCGTTAATGGGTCTTCATTTTAGTAAAGAAGAATTCTCAAATAGAAAAGAAAAAACACTTAACTCTATGAAAAATGAGGGTGTAGATGCTCTTATTATGTTTAGACAAGAGTCTATGTATTGGCTCACTGGTTACGACACTTTTGGATATGTTTTTTTTCAAGCATTAGTTTTAGATCAAAAAGGTAATGTAATATTATTAACTAGAGCCCCTGATCTAAGGCAAGCTCAAAACACTTCAAACATTAGTGATATAAGAATTTGGGTAGATAAAGATGGTTCTAATCCAGCTGGTGATCTTAAAATAATTTTAGATGAATTAAAATTAAAAGGAAAAAAAATTGGTGTTGAATATGAAGCCTACGGTCTTACAGGAAGAAATGCATTAAGACTTAATACAGTTTTACAAAACTATTGCTCAATTGAGGATAAGTCAGAATTAATAACGAAACTAAGAGTAATTAAATCTAATGAAGAAATTAGTTATGTAAAAAAAGCAGCAATTTTAGCTGACAAGGCTTTAGATGAAGTATGGAAACATGCAAAAGCAGGAGTAAGTGAGTCTAAGATTTTAGCTGAAATGAATAGAGTTATATTTGAAGGAGGTGGAGATTATCCTGCTAATGAATTTATCATAGGGTCTGGAAAGAATGCACTACTCTGTCGATATCAATCTGAAAAACAAATACTTAACAATCAGGATCAGTTAACCATTGAATGGGCCGGAACTTACAGACACTATCATTCAGCAATGTTTAGAACACTACCCATAGGAAAAGCAGATCCAAAACATTATAAAATGCATGAAGCATGCGTTGAAGCTCTTACAAATTGTGAAAATAAACTAAAGCCTGGAAATAAAATTGGAGAAGTTTTTGATGTTCATGCAAAAACCTTTGATGATCATGGTTTTAAGAATTCAAGAATGAATGCATGTGGGTATTCTTTAGGTGCAACCTTTTCTCCTAATTGGATGGATTGGCCAATGTTATACACAGGAAATCCATATGAGATCCAACCAGGAAATGTATTCTTTATGCACATGATATTAATGGACTCTGAAAATCAATTAGCCATGAATTTAGGCGAAACATATCTTGTTACTGAAAAAGGTAATGAAAGATTAGGTAATCAAAAAATAGATCTTACAATTCTTTAGTGCAACCAAAGAAAGAAATATATTTTTCATTATCTTTAGTATTCATATTTTTTGTAACTTCATGAATTAATTCACCAGTTGATCTATTTAAAAATACTGATTCCGAGTATTTTTTTTCTTTATCTATATTTTTAAATAAAATGGTGTCGTTTTTAGCAATTCTAACATCATCTTTACTAATTTCTGAATAAGTATCTATAAATTCTGATAAACCATTAATAGTAAGTTTACTTGGTTGTGCTGCTACAACTTTTAAAACTTTGTTTTTATCAACTTCAATATTGTCTGCAGTAAAAGTTTGATAATTAAAATCTTTATTTTTGATCATTATTTTTTCTAATTTACAATCAAATGTAATTTTAAAATCATGGATGATATCTGTATTTTTTGAATAGCTAATAGATTTAAAAAAAAACATGATCACTATTATTAAAAATATTTTCATTTAATTATCTTTCATCTAATATTTCATTAATCAAAACTTCATTTTTATTTCCAGACCATTGACCTGTACTACCATCAAATTTTGTTACAATTTGAATTTTATTTCCGCCAGCGTTAACAATTCTAGTCTGCCCTAATACTGGGCTATTTCCTGTTAAAGCTTTTAATGAACCATTATTATCAGGATTATTAAATGGATTCATAAATCCATCACCATTAAAATGATTAACAAACCTATCACCAAGTGTAATTGTATTTATTGAAGATTTATTGCAGGATACAGAAATTGCTGCTCCAGATGAATTTTTCAATGTTAAACTACTATCGCCTAATGTACACTTCATTAATTCAGATTGAAGAAATTTAACTATAGTTCTGTGTTGAGACTTTGTAGCTGCTTTCTTTGCTCCACTAGTATAACCGCTGTAAGCAACAACACCTACTGCAGCTAAAATACCAATTATTGCTACAACAACTAAAAGCTCGATTAAAGTAAAACCATTTCGTTTCATAAATTTAACTTATTATATTTTTTTAAACAAGTCTTGTGCACTTAACCACCCGTTTTCTAATCTTGGTCCTCCAAAATAATCACCACACAAACCTAATTTTAAAGACTTATTCCATAAAGATAATTGTTTAAGTGGCTTTGAATTTGATGAATACAACCAGCCATGAATTCTTGAGTGATGAATTTTTTTGATTTTTAAATTTGTTAATTTCTCAAATTTTTTAACTAGTTGATTTGTATAGTATTTTCTTTTATTTCTATAATCTTTCGTGAATTTATTGCCGTATTTGTAAGTGCTTTGAAGCGTCCATAAATCATACTTATAGTTAAATCTTTTCTTACTATTTTCGTATGCTGCCCAACCAAGCATATCATCATTAAAAAAATAACTACTATTTGATTGTTTAAGCTTATTAGTGACAATCATGACTGTTAAATTAGCATCCATTTTAACTTTTTGATTTAAATAGGATTTATTTAAATATTTTTGTCCTAATTTCTTACTTTGAGGAAATGGACAAGTCAAAATAAGATTTTTACAAGTTTGTTTTACATCATTTTTAAATGTTAATTCCCAATGTTCATTTAATTTATTTATATTTATTAGCTCGTGTTCAAAATTACATTTAATTTTCTTTAATAAATGTTTGCTAATAGAGTTATTTCCTTTTGTTCCAATTAATTTTAAATGATTTTTAATTTCCTTGACTGTTTTATGCAGAAATAAATGGTTACCACCCCACTTTTTTAAAACTTTTTTCTTAATAAGTTGATTAGTAAATGTTTTAAATTTTTTAGATTTTGGAGAGATATATTGAAGTCCATGATCAAATCCAATTTTATCTTTATATTTTTTAAATGAACTTCTTCCACCAAAACCTCTTGCTTTATCATAAACTGCAATGGAATATTTTTTATTTAATAAATTTGCTATAGTTGATCCAGAAATTCCTGATCCTATGATGCAAAAATCAAGCATGATTTGTAACTTGACTGATTAACAAAGATACTCAAGTGCCTTAAGTATTCCACCTTTTTTATAAGGTATTTTAGATTTCATTAAACCCATTTCAACACCTGCCAATGTTCCGGCTAACATTAGTTCGTTAAAATCACCTAAGTGGCCAATTCTAAAAATTTTACCTGCAACTTTTGCGAGTCCTGTTCCCAATGACATATTATAGTGATCTAAAATTGTTTTTCTTAAAAAATCGGCATCATGACCATCTGGAACCATTACAGCTGTTAATGAGTCTGAGTATTCTTCTGGATTTTTACAAAGTATTTCTAATCCCCATGAATTGACAGCAACTCTTGTAGCTTCTGCAAATCTTTTGTGTCTTTTGAAAACATTATCCAAACCTTCTTCTGTAAGCATGTTAATTGCTTCATCCAAACCATAAAATAAGTTTGTGGCTGGTGTGTAGGGAAAGTAACCTTTCTTATTATTTTCTAACATCGGTCCCCAATCCCAATACGATTTTGGTAATTCAGATGTTTTGTATGCCTCTAAAGCTTTAGAACTTATTGCATTAAAAGAAAGTCCTGGTGGTAATAGTAATCCTTTTTGAGAGCCACCAACAGTTACATCAACTTTCCACTCTTCATGTCTATAATCTATAGAACCTAATGAAGATATCGTATCAACAAATAATAAAGCTGGATGTTCCGCATTATCCATAGCTTTTCTAATTTCTCCAATTCTACTTGTAACACCAGTAGAAGTTTCATTATGTACAGCGCAAACTGCTTTAATTTTTTTATCTTTGTCTTCTTTTAATTTTTGTTCAACAATGTTTGGATCTACACCTGTTCTCCAATCACCTTCAACAAAGTCTACTTCAATTTTAAATTTTTGAGCAATATCCCACCAAAGAGTTGAGAAATGTCCAGTTTCAAACATCAAAATTTTATCACCAGCACTTAAAGTGTTTACAAGCGCAGCTTCCCAAGCACCCGTTCCTGAGGCTGGAAAAATTATTACAGGTTCAGAAGTTTTAAAAATTAATTTTATTCGATCTAGAACTCTCAATCCTAATTCGGCAAAGTCAGGTCCTCTATGATCTATAGTAGGATAATCCATAGCTCTTAGAACTCTATCTGGAACGTTTGTTGGTCCTGGAATTTGTAAAAAATGTCGACCAGGTCTTATATTATTTGAAATTGCCATACCGCTGTATATGCTAAAGAAATTATATAAGCAAATTTATAATGTATGACAAATAGTAGTAATTTAATTGATAGCTTAGAAGTTTATGTTCTTAATAATCCAAATGAAGTAAAGCCACATTGGGTTAGTCACTTTATTGTACCAACAGCTAATGAACTATTAATTAAAATTAAAACTAAAGATGGTCATTCAGGCTTTGGTTTAGCAACAAGCTACACTGATATTACTCCAATCATCAAACCATTTTCAAATGGCTTACAAGATTTAATAATTGGTGAAGATCCGTTTTGCCCTGAAAAAATTTATGAAAAAATTTTCAAATTAACTGATACTCGAACCAGTAGCGAAAAAGGTTGGAGCAGAGAAGCATTAATCAGAATTTCAGCAGCTTTAGATATTGCTTGTTGGGATTTAATAGGAAAGGCATCAAACATCCCATTGTACAAATTATTTGGAGGATACAGAAATAAAATTCCTGTTTATGTTACATGTGCTTACTACAGAGATGGTAAAGATGAAAAAGAATTAAGAGATGAAATTAAAAAATTAGTAAATATTGGTCATCAAAGTTTTAAAGTTAAAGTTGGAGGACTTAGTATCAAAGAAGACGCTAAGAGATTAGAAATTATTAGAGATGAAATTGGAGATCAAAAAGGTTTAATGATTGATGTCAATAGAGCATGGGATCTAAAAACTGCAATTGAAGGTGTAAAAGAATTTGAGAGATTTAATCCTACATGGATTGAAGAACCAGTTAGATGGGAAGATGATAGAAGGACTTTAAAACTTTTATCAAAGCAAACCAAAATTCCATTATCAGGTGGTGAAAGTGAAATAACTATTTATGGATGTAGGTCCATGATTGAAGAAGAGGCAATACAAATTTTACAATTTGATTGTACAATGTTTGGTGGTTTTACTAATGGAAAAAAACTTTCTGCACTGTGTGAATTAAATCATATAGATGTAGCTCCACATCATGATTGTTATATTCATGCACCATTAGTAGCATCAACTCCAGCAGGAAGAATTGTTGAGTCATTTGATGATGAAAGAGATCCTCTTCAAGCTCAATTATTTGAAAATTCACACAAAATGAGTGATGGATGGATACATTTAAACGAAAAACCTGGTTTAGGTTTAGAGATTTCAGAGGCCGCGTTAAAAAAGTTCGGTAAACTGGTTTACAAAAATAAATAAACCTTTAATTAAGTTTTATGCGGTTTAATTCAGATCAGATACAAAAGATTGGTAAAGAAATTAGTAGTAAAGTTGATGGAAAAACTTTATTCGATGAATTCTCACGAGGAAGATACAGTACCGATGCTTCTGTGTATCAAATTAAACCACTTGGTGTAGTTCTTCCAAAAGATACCAATGATGTATTAAGTTTAATGGAATATTCGCAAAAGAATTCCGTTCCTCTATTAGCTAGAGGTGGTGGAAGTTCTCAATGTGGTCAAACTGTTGGCGAAAGTGTTGTACTCGATTACAGCAAACATCAAAATAAAATTTTAGAACTTAACGTTGAAGAAAAATATGTATGGGTTCAACCAGGTGTCGTGTTAGATCATCTAAATACTTATTTGAAGCCTCATGGACTTTGGTTTCCAGTAGACGTATCAACGAGTAGTAGAGCAACAATTGGAGGAATGTCAGCTAACAATTCCTGTGGATCAAGATCTTTATATTATGGGAACATGGTTCATAACGTATTAGCTATTGAAGCAATATTAGATGATGGCTCTATATTTAATTTTGATCAAATAAATAAGAATTATTTAGCCACAAAGAACAACCAAGACAGACTTTATAAAATCATAGATAAATTCATAGATGTAAGACAAAGAGTTGGAAGCGAAATTGATGCTAATTGGCCAACAACACAAAGAAGAGTTGGAGGATATAACATTGATTTAATTGATCCAGAAGGATTTAACTCATCCAATCTTCTTGTTGGCTCTGAAGGAACATTGTCTTTATTTAATAAAATAAAATTAAAGTTATCCGAAATACCAAAGAATAAAATTTTAGGTGTCTGCTACTTTGATAATTTTCATCAAGCAATGGAATTATCAAAAGAGATTGTAAAATTAAAACCAACTTGTGTTGAGTTGATGGACCAAAATTTATTAAATTTGGCAAAAGAAATCCCAATGTATGCTGGAGGTATAAAAAAATACATCAAAGGAAATCCTGAAGCAGTTTTGATGGTTGAGTTTATTGATACAGAGAAAAGTGTATATGAAAAGAAAATAAAGGATCTAGAATACTTAGTTTTAAATCAAAACAAAAAAAATCAGTTTTCATATTATTCAGATCTATCAGAGCAGAAAGAAGTTTTTGAAATAAGAAAAGCAGGATTAAATATTTTGATGTCAATGAAAGGTGATAGAAAACCAGTTGCCTTCATTGAAGATTGCGCAGTTTCTTTAGAACACCTAGCTGATTACACAGCAAGATTAAAAGAAATATTTAAAAAATATGGGACAAGTGGAATGTTTTATGCTCATGCATCTGTTGGAACTCTTCACGTAAGACCAGTTTTAAATATGAAATCTGACAAAGATATACAAAATATGAGATCTATATCTGAAGAGGCTTTTGAAATGGTTAAAGATTATAAAGGTTCTCATTCTGGTGAGCATGGTGATGGAATTGTTAGATCAGAATTTCATGAGATGATGTTTGGAAAAAAAATCACAAATGCATTTGAAGAAATAAAAGATACATTCGATAGTAAAAACCTTTTAAATCCTGGAAAAATTGTTCGACCGTTTAAATCAAATGATAGATCTCTAATGAGATACAAGTCAGGTTATCAAACAGAAAATATAGATACACATTATGATTGGTCTAATTGGGGTCAATTCTCTGATGCTGTTGAGATGTGTAATAACAATGGAGCTTGTAGAAAGTTAGACTCTGGTGTGATGTGTCCATCATACAGAGTAACTAAAGAAGAAAAAGATTTAGTCCGAGGTAGAGCAAATACTTTAAGATTAGCTTTATCTAATCAACTTCCAGAGGGTTCATTTGCATCAAAAGAAATGTATGAAACCATGGAATTATGTGTGAGCTGTAAAGCTTGTCAAAGAGAATGTCCTATGTCGGTTGATATGGCTAAGATGAAATCTGAGTTTCTTTCTCATTACTATAAAAAATTTAGTATGCGAATTAAAGATAGAGTTATTTCAGATATGCCAAGACTTATTTGGTTATTAAAAATTGTTGCTCCTATATTCAATAAGATCAAAAATATACCGCTAATCTCAACAATTGTTGAAAAGTTTGGTTTTGCAACTGCAAGGACTATGCCTGAAGTTCAAAACCAGAACGCGTTACGAGAGATTTATGAAAGTCAGACAGTATCAGAAAACAAAGTAATTTTATTTGCAGATACATTTAATATTAATTTTGAAAATGAAAATTTGGTTTATGCAATTAAAGTACTAAATAAATTTGGTTATCAGGCAATTATACCAAGTTTTGGTAAAGATAAATTAAAGAGACCCCTTTGCTGTGGCAGAACTTATATATCTTATGGTCAATTAGACAAAGCATCTGAAGAACTAAATAGATTTAATGATTACGTTATACAAAATAATTATGTAGATTTACCAGTTGTAGGTATTGAACCATCCTGTTTATTAACATTTAATGATGAGTATCAGACTTTAAAGAATGTAAATAATAAAGAACAAATTAAAAATAAATTTTATCTACTTGAGGAATTTATTTTAGAACAAATAAGAAATAACAATAATATTAAAGCTAATAAGTTTGATCAAAATGTATTAATTCATGGACACTGTCATCAAAAATCACAGGATAGAATGAAAGGGCTAACTAATCTTTTATCAGAATTAAATATTAATAATAAAATGATAGATTCTAGTTGTTGTGGTATGGCTGGTTCATTTGGATATGACAGTAAGACTTATGAAGTATCAAAAAAAATGGCAAATCTTTCTTTGATACCTGCAATCAATAATAGTGGTGAAAAAGACTTTATTGTTGCAAATGGTACAAGCTGTAGACATCAAATATCTGATTTATCTGAGAAAAAAGGTAAGCATGTCTCAGAATTATTATTTAAAATTTTTGAAACTGTTAATTAAAGAATTACTTTTCTGTTATAAAAATCTTCAATTTGATCATCTTTGTAACCAAAGATTTGCATAACTTCTTTTGTATGTTCTCCTAAGTTTGGAGCACCTTTTGATTTTTCAGTTTTACTTTTTGAAAATTTAATTGGCATACCAATAGCCTTACTTTTACCAGCTTTTTTATTATCTACTTCTATAACCATTTCTCTTTCAATTGTTTGAGGATCTTTAAACATTTCTGTTATCGAGTTAATAGGTCCACATGGTAAACCATTATCATCAAAGATTTTTAACCATTCACTAGAGGTTTTTTTAATTAGTTCTTCATTAAGAATATTAACTAGTTCTTTTAAATTTTGTTTTCTGTTTAAGTTTGATGAAAACTTTTCATTTTCTTGCAAATCTTCACGACCAATTGCTTTAAGTAACATAAGCCAAGTATTTTGATTTGAAGCACCTACCGTTATCCATTTATCTTTTGTTTTAAATGCTTGATAAGGAGCTGTTAAAGGATGTGCTGAACCTAAAGGTCCAGGCGACTCACCAGTTGCACCTGCAATAGCAGACTGCCAGTAAGTATGAACAATACCCGCTTCATATAAAGAAGTATCAACTTTTTGTCCTTCACCTGTTTTTTCTCTATGAACTAATGCTGCTAAAATTCCACTAGCCGCAAGTAAACCAGCTGTTATATCTGTAATAGGTGCACCTACTTTCATTGGTGGTTTATCTTTGCTTTCGCCAGTAATACTCATTAATCCACTCATTCCTTGCGCGACTAGATCAAATCCTCCTTTATCTGCATAAGGACCAGTTCTACCGTATCCAGATATTTCACATAAAATGATTTTAGGATTAATTTCTGACATAACATCATATCCAACGCCTAATTTTTCTAATGTTCCTTTTCTAAAATTCTCCAAAACTACATCAGAATTTTTTACCATAGTTTTAAATATTTCTATTCCATCTTTGTCTTTTAAATTTAATGCGATACCTTTCTTATTTCTATTCATCATCATGAAAGCTGCAGATTCACCATTAATTTCTGGTGGCAAGAAGTTTCTGGTATCATCTCCGCCAGGTGTCTTTTCTATTTTAATTACCTCCGCACCAAGATCAGCTAATAGTAATCCACATGTAGGACCAGCCATTATTTGTGCCATCTCAAGTACACGAATGCCTTTTAATGATGCGGTCATCTATTACTTATTTTTGAATTTTGGTTTTGTTTTGTTTAGGAAAGATTGATATCCAATTTTAAAGTCTTGTGTATCATAGCATTTGTAACCAAGATTATTTATTTTTTCTGTAACTTTTCCATTTTTTAAAATGTTTCTTGCAAATTGCTTGTGCCACCTTGCAACTTTTGGAGCACCTTCGCATATTAATTCAGCTGATTTATAAGCTTCTTTTTCAACATCTTTATCATTAACTACTCTATTAACTAACCTCTTCTGAAATGCTTCATCAGCTCCAAAGACTCTTCCTTCAAATAATATTTCCATTGCAATTGTATAATTGGTTACTTTTAAAAGTACCTCAAGTTCTTTTGCAGCCATTGTTAAGCCTAATCTTTTAATTGGAACTCCAAACCTAGAGCTTTTGCCACAAATTCTAATGTCACAACATCCTGCTATTTCTAATCCACCACCAACACATATTCCTTCTATCAAAGCAATTGTTGGTATTGGACAGTCAAAAATTGCTCCAAGTGTTCCGTGTAAAAATTTACCATAAGATTTTGCTAATTTGGATGAAGATCTTTGTTTTTTAAATTCTCCAATATCATTTCCTGGTGAAAAAGATTTACCACCCTCTCCTCTTATAATAATACATCTTAAATTTTTATTTTTAGATAACTTTTTAAAAACTTTGCCAAGATCAATCCACATTGGTTTAGTCATTGCATTTAGTTTTTCTGGTCTATTGATAACAACTTCAACTAAATGTTTATTTTTTTTATTTACTTTAATTAATTTGCTCATTTAGCTCCTATAAAAAAATTCAACTAAAGTCATTGGTATAGCTGGAACATAAGTTACTAACATTAACAATACTAATAATACACATATAAAGGATATGTTCGATCTTGTTACATCCCATATGTCTGCTTTTGCAACGGAACAAGCTGTAACGAGTACACTTGCTACTGGCGGTGTTTGTTGTCCAATTGCTAAATTTAGAGTTACAATTATACCAAAGTGAACTGGATCAATACCTACCGCATTAACTAATGGCATTACAATTGGAACTGTTAAAATTATTGCGGCAACTGAATGTAAAAAGAAACCTATTACTAAAAGAAATACATTAAGTATTCCTAAGACTGCATATTTATTATTTGTAAAATCAATAATTGACTCTGCAACTTTTTGTGGGATTTGTTCAATTGTTAAAAATTCACCAAGTAATACAGATGCAGCTACTAATAACATTACTGAAGCTGT
The DNA here is from genome assembly GCA_902617415.1 of uncultured Pelagibacteraceae bacterium. Classification (GTDB taxonomy): domain Bacteria; phylum Pseudomonadota; class Alphaproteobacteria; order Pelagibacterales; family Pelagibacteraceae; genus Pelagibacter. The sequence continues at coordinate 149,506 of CACMWQ010000003.1, forward strand.
TTGAATTGCTCCTTCACAAGCTGACTCGTATAATCTTTTAAAATCTATTTCTTTATAAATAAATCCAATAACTAATGATGCTACAACCGCTAAACCTGCTCCTTCAGTTGCAGTTACAACTCCTCCAAAAATTCCACCTAAGATAATAATTGGTAATAAAAATGCTAATGCTGCATCTTTTGCAGTTTTCTTAACATTTGGAATATTAAATGTTTCCTCAACAGGAAAATTTTTACGTCTTGCAGTAATATATGCTGCTAACATTAAGAAGAAGCCACCTATTACTCCTGGAACTATTCCTGCTACAAACAATTGCACAACTGAACTTTGAGCCATTACCGCATAAACAATCATTGGTATTGAAGGTGGAATAATTATCGCCAAAGACGCTGAAGATGAAGTTACTGCAGCAGCGAAAGGACCAGGGTATCCTTTTTTCTTCATCGCTGGAATTAAAATAGATCCTAATGCAGCAACATCTGCAACTGCAGAGCCAGAGATTTCTGCAAAAAACATAGAGGTAGCAATGTTAATCATACTTAAACCACCCTTGATAAATCCAACAAGCGCTGAAGCAAAAGCAATTAATCTTCTAGAAATACCTGCACTATTCATTATTGATCCAGCTAAGATAAATAATGGAATAGCAATCAATGGAAATTTCATTGATCCATCAAACATTACGATTGCAGTATCAATTAAAAAACTTGTTCCCGTCTTCAATACCATTGCAATAATTGTTGTTACTGCAAGGCCTATAGCGATAGGTACATTTATAGATAAAAGAAGTAGAAGGACTGCAAACATTGTAAGAATTATCATTAAATATCTCCTGTTTGCTCGTCACCTGTTGTTTGAAGAACTAAATTTTTATAGTCTTCAGGAATTCTTAAGGTTTCAGATAAAATAAATAAACATGATGCAATTGGAATAACTGATTGCACAAAAGGTTGCGGAACCCATTCTAATGTTACTAAAGTTTCCCCAGTTATAAGAGTTAAAACTAAATAACCATAGTAAGCCAATAATATTAAAAAACCATAAACAACTAATTTTGATACTACAAAGAAAATTTTTCTAAGCGCTAATGGAAAGGCTTTGAAAATACTTGGAACACTTATATGAGAACCTTTTAAAGCTGCGTAAGCTGAACCATAATAAGTTATCCAAGCAAGCTGAACAGCTGCAACCTCATCATACCAAACTAAAGCACTTCCAGCAAAACGAAAGGTAACACCAAGTAAAACTGTTACTGCTAATGCTACCATCATTATAAACAGTATTAGTTTTAATATTTTTTCGTAAGAATTTATAAATTTTTGCAATGTCATTTTTTTTTCAGGCCCTCTGGTAGAGGGCCTGTTACAAATTATGTTAATTTGCTAAAGACGATACTTTATCAATTAACGCACCACCAGTTGGTACTTCTGACGCGAATTGATCGTATATTCCTTTACTTGCACTAATGAAAGCACCTTTGTCAGCTTCGTTTACTTGAACTCCAGCTGATTTGATAACTCCCAATAAAGATTTTTCAAGATTAGCAGCTTCAGCGTACACAAATTTTTGTGTATCTTTAGCAGCTTGCTCTAAAATACTTTGTACATCTGCAGGTAGTTTGCTCCAGTGGTCTTTATGTACTGTTACATAAGCAGGAGTGTAAACGTGACCTGTAATTGATAAATATTTTTGAACTTCTTGGAATTTAGCACTAGCAATCTGAGCATATGGGTTTTCTTGTCCATCCATTGTTCCTGTTTTCAAAGCAGTAAATACTTCTGAGAAAGACATTGGAGTTGGGTTTGCACCATATGATTGGAACATTTTAACTCTCCATTTTGATTTGGGTGTTCTTAATTTAATTCCTTTTAAGTCACCTGGAGTGTTAATTGGTCTAGTGTTGTTTGTGATATGTCTAAATCCATTTTCCCAAACAGCAATAACTTTGTATCCAGTTTTATCTTCAAGATTTTTAAACATTCCTGGTAAAACTTGGCTTTCAACTTTATTCATGTGTTTTCTGTCTTTAATAATGAAAGGCATATCAAATACACCAAACTCATCATGAATAGATGCCATTACCGATGAAGGTAACCACATATTAACTGTACCTAATTTTAGTTTTTGCATTCCTTGTTTGTCTTTACCAAGTTGCGAAGAACCAAAAACAGTTACTTTTCCTTTGCTGCCTAATCTCTCATTTGCAAGTTTAGCAAAATGATCAACTGATGCAGAAAATAAAGATCCAGGTTTTCCTACGTGTCCAAATTTTACTTCAGTTGAATTTGCTGAGAAACTTAAAAATAGAGACGATAATAAAACAACAATTATTTTAAAATATTTGTTCATATTTCCCTCTTAAGTTTGTTTTTTTAAAACAGCTTACAGAAAATATGGATGCAGTGCTAGGGATTAAATTGGCGTATCGGAAAAAAATTATCGATCTTTAAATTCAAGATTGCCTCTAGAGTCAACACTCTTTTTGACATGCTGATAGTAGGTAGGATTATCAATCAGTCTTGACATATCTATACCCTTATTCTCATAACGTCTTTTTATTGTCATTCTTGGGATTATTACGAGGTTCATATTATCAATGAAGTCCTCGGTCCATTCTTTTTCTATCTTATCCTTGACCAATCTTTTCAAAAATACCCTTAAATCAGAACAACTAAGGTGTTTAATTTTTTCGTTATACAATACCATTTTGATGAATATATAATCTTGGTATTATCTTGCAAGTTTAATGAATATATCTCCCATGCCTGACTGAAGCTGATCTAATGGAGTATTGTTTCGAAGAGTGCAATATCTGCCTGTCACCTGGTGCCTGTCTATGGCATTAACATTATATTGATTGCAGGTTTTGGCTTTATGTAATAAACCAATGACTAGTTTTCCATCTACTACTGAAACTTGTTTCGTATCTAAATCATTTCCGTTACAAAAATATTTTTTGTTCACCCTTTCAGGAAAATCTGTTTTCCCACAAGGATTTTCAATTGTGAAAACATAAAATTCTTTTTCTATGCCTTTAAATTTATGTTTCATTTTAGTAGTTTTTGAATATTTCATTAAATCGCAGGAACACGGTATGCAGCATCTATAATATTCACCACATATCTTTTTGTCTGTATTGTTTTCAGTTAAATAAACATATTCTGGAACAGCATTTGGACTTATTAAAGAACCTGATACCGCACAGTATAGTTTGTTATATTCTACAAAATCTTCATAAGAGATATCTTTATCAATTATATATTTAAAAAATTTAGGACCTGCTGCATTTCTATTTCTGTCTGGGAAAATTTTATTCCAGTCATTAACAATATCTTGATAATAGTTTTTTTCTTGAGAATTTGCGGAGTTTATTGGAATTGAAAAAAAAATAACAAATATAATAAGACTAAGTATATTTTTAATACTGTACATTAATTAATGATTTAAAAACCCATATTTGACCAGTTACTTCGGTCTTGAGTTTTGCTATTGAATTTTTTTAATTCTTCCTCAGATGGTTCCCTGAAAAGATACATTACAATTCCTGAAACAAATAATGCCAATAATGATAAAGAACAAATAGTCATAAACTTGATATATAAAAGGTTTATAATTTTTCAACACTATATAATGAGTAGTATTGTCCTATATTTTTTGTCTAAATTCGTAAGTTTTATTTAATTCATCGATATCAAATGATTCTATTGATCCATCAGTCCATTTAATTTCAACTTTAAAATCTTTTTCACCTTGTCTTATTCCATAATGAGCAACGGGTTCCATTTGACAAAGATATCCTGAACCTGCATCTATTGTTTTTGAATGAATTCTTTTATTAGACTTTATTGTTACTGTTGCGCCTCTTGCAGGAGCTCCAAATTGATTAAGTGGTTTAATACGTAGATAATTAAACTTTTTTATGTCTGCTTTATATAAAGTTAATGGTTGAAACCCTGACTCACCATGTGAAACTAACAGTTCTAAAATCCCATCGCCATCAACATCTGCAACGGCTGCACCTGTACCAAGACCAACTGTCTCTAAACCATTTTCCATTTTTATTTCTTCGAATACTCCACCGTCTAAAACTTTGAAAAGTTTATTTGGTTCTCCAATATTATTCATAAAAATTTCATCATACCCATCATTATCAAAGTCAGCAGAAATAACGGTTCTGATTTTTGTGGGATCGTTGTATGGAGATGTTGATATATCTTTAAATTTATCTCCGTCTAAAACGTATGCTCTATGCATTCCATCCCAATTTGAGGATAAAATATCTAATCTTCCTCTATATAAAAGATCGCTTAGTGCTGTTCCTCTACCATTTTCAAACCTATCTTGAACTGCATACTCTTTAGCTACATCTTGGAATGAACCTTTAGAATTATAATATAAAAAGTTATCTCCTCTTTCATTTGCTGCAAAAATATCAGATCTATCTGAAAGAATGTGTCCAGACACAATGGCTCTGCCACCAGTAATTTTATCTATTGATAATGATTTAGCTTGATCTTTTATTCGATCTCTAATTAATTCGTAAAATCGAGTAGGACCCCCATAATTTGCAACATAAATACCATATGCCCCATCACCATTTCTATCTACACAAACAACTGACCTTCCAGCTGTTAAGTTTAATTCAGTTTGATTAATTTCTTTTTCAAATAAATCCTCAAATTTATTGTTATTTAAATCTATTAATCGATCAGAATAAATTTTTGATCCACTATATGTATCAGTATTTAAAAAATATATTTCTTCATAACCATCTTGATCGATATCACATGCAGCAACACCAATTGTTCTTCTTTGTTCATCTGTAAATATTTTTTCATTTACAATATTTATTAATTTTCCATCTTTATAAGAAAGAGCTAGATTTTTAAAACCAAAGCCAGTTACCACAAAATCATATTTGTTATCTTTGTTAACATCAGTTACTGAAACTCCATAGCTTAATCGAAATTCATTTTCTGCTATTTGATCAGTTATATTTAAGAAAAAATCTTTAGCGTTAGCATAACTAAATACAGATAAAATACTGAGAAAAACGATGATAATTTGTTTCATAATCAAGGTCTTTATTAGAATTTAAAAATTAATATATGAGATAAATTAGCTTACTCAAGTAAGCCTAAAATTGAATAAATAACTAACCCTATAATCGCAGCAAAGAAAATTAAAAATGAAATTTGACTAAAAATATTATTCTTTGATCTAATTTCTCCATTTTTGTACTTTCTAATCTGAATTATACCAAACCTAATTACTATTAAACCAAGGATTAAAAGCGATACTTTAAATAAAAATTCAATCATTTTTTTTATTTTTCTTATAATTTTCCATCCATTTTTTAAATACAATTATTGCATCATTCATATCTTTTGTTTTATTTGGATGATTTTTAGCTCTACCTAACATAGTTGCAATAACATTTACTTGATATTTTATTGGTCTTTTTTTTATGGCTGAAACAGTAAACAATGCTTTTTCCTTATCTTTAAATCCTAAACCTTTTAAGGTTGTCTCTGGTTTATAATCTGAAAATAAAGAAAGATTTAATAGTTTAAAGTTTTTATCTTTGATTAGTTTATTCATTGGCATTTTATCGACTATTTCAAAGATTTTTTTTGTATATATTTTATCTAACTCAATTTTTATTGTGCCATCAAAACCAATTAAAGTAACTTTAAATTTTTTTGATTTATCTAATTTTGTAACTAATTTTATATATCTTTTGTGAAAGGCTTTAATTTCTTTTTGATACAAATCTTTTGATCTTTTATATTCTGAATGATTGTAATTAGGCGTATTGAGGACTAGCAATCTACATTTCCATAGATATTTTTTAAAACTCATTAAAAATATTAATTGTAAATTTTGTCTCTTACAAGCTTACTTAACAAACTATATCCAAGTTCGTTCATATGTAGTGGATCTTCATCATAAAACTTATCATAACCAGCATTAATCATTGGTGTTGTTATATCAACATAATCCCACATTTTTAAATTGGTTAAATGTTTTTTTATCTTTGAATTCGCATCTAAAATTGTTGTCATAAGATCTCTCCTAAAAGGACTAGGTTTAATTGAAATAAAAAAACACTTTGCTTTTGGCAATTTTTCTTCAACTTGGTTAGAAAATAATGAAAATTCTTTTAACAATTCATCACTATCCATTCCATAACCAATATCATTATCTCCAGCATAAAAGAATAAATTAGATGGGTTTAATGGAGCAACCAATCTATCAAAATATCTTCTACAAGATACTAAAGTTGAACCACCAAAACCTAAATTATAAAGATTACTTATTGATAAATCATTTTTGGCATTATCCCACATTTTAAAAGTTGAACTTCCATACAAGGCAACACTGTTATTTGTTTTCGTCTGTTGAAAAGAATTATGTTCTAATTCTCTAACATCTAATTCAAACTCTTCTTCAATTGGACTGACTAAATTTACATTAGTTTTCAAATTTTCTATTTTATCTATGTTGTCTTGAACATTTTTAGCTAAATCAATAGCCTCTTCTACATAAGATCTAAATTTAGTTCTGTAATTATCTAAGAAGTTTTTCATTTCCTCTTGATTTTCAGGATCTTTGACATGATCAGTTATAGTTATTGGCTCCTTAATAACCGCAGAATATATTGTTTTAGAAACTGGATAATCAAAATTAGCAAGAGCAATTGGAATAAGTTTTGGTTTTGGATTAAGCTTAAATGCAAGATTAAATGCACCAGCTTTGAATGGTCCAGGAGATGTTATTGTTTTATTATCTTCTGTTTCTGAGGTTCCTTCTGGAGCAATTACAATCGGTTGTTTTTGATTAAATACTTTTTGAGCTTCATCAAAAAGCTTTTGTTTTCTAACTTTCTTTTCTTCTTCACTTTCGTCCAACTTATCAGACTCTGGTGTATGAACAAAAATATAATCTAAATTTTCATAGTAATTATATCTCCAAAATTCTGTGTTCCGACTTGTTCTAACTATACGTTGACCTCCATCATTATATTTTGGATATAAAATTTTTGAACTTATGAAATGACTATCTATTGAAAAAGAATGTCCATTTGCAAGTTGATTGTCGTTTATAGCTGCTAAGTGATTGTAAAAAAAAATATTTGTTGGTTCGTCTGGCAAATTTTCCCAACCCTTTATTGCATACTTAACGTTATCAAAAGCTTTTGTGAAATTAGAATTAGTTAACTCTCTTAATTTTGTTTTGTCTGAACTATCAGAAGAATTAGATACCCTATTATAAATAATATTTAATTGGCTGTGGAAACGAGACTCTCTTTCTAAATTATTTAAGGTATCTTTTATTAAACTGGATAATGATTTTTCTATTTCATTTCCTTTAATAAGTAGTTCGTAAACAACATCAAATGCCATTGCATAAGTATGGGTACTCTTCAATAAATGTGGAATACTATATAACTTAGAACTAGCAGGTATTCTTGCGGTATTATCTTTCAATAATAAATCAACAAATTCTAATTCGTTTTCCGCTGAATATTTTGTTAGACCAGTTGCACTTTGTTGGAAACGTCCTAGCTGCCACAATTGTCTTTTGAAAATCTTTATCGATAATTCAGCATCAGAAATAATAAGATTTTCAAGTGCTTCATTAGAAATATGCAAAACTTTTGTATCTCTTGTAGATCTAATTGTATATGGATTAAAGAAATCTCCTTTGCCAGAAGATAAAGTTAAAGCAATACCAGCTCTAGTCAGAGTTCTAAAATTTCTTCTTATTTTTCCATTAATAAAGTTATGGAATAAGCCATCAACTTTACCACTTAATAATATTTTTAAACCTTTAGAAACATCTCCCTCTTTAACAATATATTGATTTGATGAATACATTTTAATATTACCTAATTTAATAAACTTTTCTAAGTCATCATCAGTAAGTGTTGAAAAAAAAGTAGCAGATTTAATTCTATATATATTTGTAATACTTTTTTCTGATGGGATGCCTGGAGAAATTTGTATTTCATCATCTTTATACAAAGTGTTTAAATTTCTTGAAGAGACAAGCAGTTGGAAAGAAAAAAAAGAAATCGCTGAGTATAATGTTGATATAAGTTTACTATTTTTTTGTTGTAAATCTCTTAAATCATCTAGTTTTATCGAGATATATTCTGTTCCACCTTCAATAAATATTTCACCCATAAATCTATTGGGTTGATTAAGTCCAGATATACCTAATGGTGTTGCAGGCTTTGTTATTTTTGCAAAGGTTATGGATTTAGTTTCAAAATACTTAGTAAATGTAGCTTTGCCTTTAATTAAAAAATAAATGTTTTCTGAAATTTGATGCTGCTTTGCTAAAACTTCATCACTTTCAGCTATTATGTGCTCTGATATTCCATCTATTAGTCCAAAGGATTCTTTTAGATTTCCTAAATCAAAGCCGTTTTGCTCAAATAATACAGATAATTTCATAAGTAAAATGAATAGATATACTTAATTTGAATTTATAAATTAAAAATAAATGCATACCTGGGTTGAAAAGTTATCAATAGTTTACCTAATTTAATTTAGTAATTAGGAGCTGTGAAACGAAAATTAAAAAAAAATAAATCAGTAAACAAATCTAAAACGCTTTCTAAAAAGCCAAAAGTTATAAGCCCTAATTATTTTTATTTTTATAATGAAAATGGAAAATTAGTTGGAATACCTTATGGAAATTAAAGCATACTAGGAATAATTTTTCTCAAATTCATTGCTAATCTAGGTTTTATATTAGAATAAACTACTCCTTTACCAGATTTTTTTAATGCCAATATTTTTCCATCTGGAGATATAATTGCTGTATGTCCAAATGTTTCTCTCTTAGAGGTATTTTTTCCTGTCTGTGCTGGTGCAAAAATATAACAAAAATTTTCAATCGCTCTTGCTCTTAAAAGTGCTAACCAATGTTTTTGTCCTGTAAACTTTGTGAAAGCTGAAGGAACAGCTATAAAACTTAAATTTTTTTTTGATAAATTTCTATAAAGTTCAGGAAATCTTAAATCAAAACAAATTGTAAAACCTATTTTACCCCAAGGTAAATTAGCTGATACCAATTTGTTTCCTGCTTTAAATGTTTTACTTTCTTTATGTTGCTCTTTATTTGGAATTTTAACATCAAACATATTGATTTTATCGTAATATTTGACGATTTTTCCATTTGGTCCAATTAATATTGATCTATTTCTGAGTTTATTTTTAACTTTAATGCAAATTGAGCCAAGCAAAATCCATTTCTTATATTTTTTTGAAACTTCTTTAATTTTCTTTAAAATTGGATCTTTATTCATTTCAAATGAATATTTAAAAAGTGTTTCTCTACTACTAGACATCAAAGAAGAAGTCTCAGGTGTAATAATTAAATCAGATTTATTTTTTATAGCTTGATTTACATATTTAAGAATATCTTTAAAATTATTTTGATAATTTTCTCCACTAGATAATTGTATGCAAGCTATTTTCATGTTTGAAATCCGTATTTTTTTTCTAAATATTTAATAACATTATGGATTATAAAAGTCATAAACAAGTAAATACCTCCTGCCACAATAAATACCTCTACAGGCTTAAATGTTGTTGAAATTATATATTTAGCAACACCGGTTAAGTCCATAATTGTGACTGTGCTTGCCAAAGATGTGCCTTTAAGCATTAATATAATTTCATTACCATAAGCTGGTAAAGATTGTTTAATTGCAATAGGAATTTGTATTTTTGTAAAAATAATCTTTGAAGGTATCCCTAAACTTCTTCCAGCTTCTAAATATCCTGGTTTTATAGTTTGAAAAGCTGATCTCAATATTTCTGATGTATAGGCGCCAGTATTTAATGAAAATGCTATTATCGCACACCAATATGGTTCTTTTAAAACAACCCATAAAAAGGTTGTTCTTAAATATTCAATTTGACCTAAACCAAAATATATTATGAAAATTTGAACCAATAGAGGTGTACCTCTAAAAATATATGAATATCCATAAGCAAATTTATTAATCAACTTATTATTATTCATTCTCAAGATTGCAAAACCTAATCCAATAAAAAGACCGACTATAAGAGATACAGACAAAAGTTTAAGAGTAATCAAAGTTGCATTTAGCAACTTTGGAAAACTACTAATCATTAATTCAATATCCATTAGTAACCTTTGCTATATTTTGTTTCTAATCTATTTAATAGTTGCATGCTTAAAAATGTAAGTATTAAATATAAAACTGCTGCAAATGAGTAAAAAAATAATGGATCTCTAGTTGAGCCAGCTGCAATATAAGATTGTCTCATTATTTCAACTAAACCAGTTACAGATATTAGAGAAGTGTCTTTCAAAGTAATTTGCCAAACATTGCTTAAGTTTGGTATTGCTAGTCTTAGCATTTGAGGCAAAATAATTTTAAAGAAGTAAATATATTTATTAAAACCTAAAACTTTTGCAGCTTCGAACTGACCTTTGTCAATTGATTGTATGGCTCCTCTAAATACTTCAGTTGAGTACGCTCCAGATATTATCCCTATTGAAAATGAACCCGTTAGAAAAGCATTAATTTCGATGTAATCATTATAACCAAATATTGAAGCAACAAACATAATTGCTCCGCTTCCGCCAAAGAAAAATAAATAAATTACAAGAAGCTCGGGTACACCTCTAATAACAGTGGTGTATGCATTGCCAATAGAATTAAGAACTTTGTTATTAGATAATTTTAATGGAGTAAATAAAGCAGCAAATAAAAAGCCTATTATCATTGCAGTTATTGAAACTGCAATTGTCATTAAGGTTGCAAAGAATAATTCGTCTCCCCAACCTTTATCACCAAAATATAGAAGTTCCATAATATAGGTGGCTAATTATAGCCACCCATAAATAATTTATTACATAGAAGCGTCAAAACCAAAATGTTTTATAGCAAGCTTACTAATAATGCCATCATCTCTAGCTTTATCAATTGCTGCATTAAAATCATTTAATAATTTCGAGTCACCTTTTCTAATACCAACTCCAACACCATTACCAAAATCTCCACCTGCAAATGTTGGTCCAGTTAATACAACTCCTTTACCAGATTTCTCTGCATAATCTGTAAAAGCAACTGCAGCAGCTAGGGCTGCATCTATTCTACCAGCAGATAAATCTAAGTTTACTTCATCTTGAGTTTTGTATGTTCTAATTTTTACATTACCCATCAAACCAGACTCTAAGAAATTCTGGTGAATTGTAGCAGTTTGCACACCAATAGTTTTACCTTTAAATGCTTTGGTCAAAACATCTAGTGTTGCTTGTTCATCAGCACTTACATCAGATAAATTTATAGCTGACATTGTTTTAAGGCCTTCGTTTTTCGATCCTTTCATTACAGCTAGTGATGCAACTTCATCAGCATAACCTTGAGAAAAGTTTATTGTTTTCATTCTCTCACCTGTTATTGACATTCCAGCCATGATGGCATCAAATTTTCTTGAGACTAAAGCTGGTATCATTCCATCCCAGTCTTGCTCAACAATAGTACAATCATGATTCATAATTTTGCATAATTCATTTGCTAATTCGACTTCAAAGCCAATCAAATTTCCTGCTGAGTCTTTAGAATTCCAAGGTGGATATGCACCTTCAGTTCCAATTTTAATTTGATCTGCAATTGAAGAAATTGTTAGGAATGATGATATTAAAATACCAAGTCCTAATACTTTTAATTTTTTCATTTTTTCCTCCAAAATTTTGGAGATTATTTCATAAAATTATTGTTTTAAAAAGTAAAATTAATGATTTATTGACGAGGAAAAATTCCAAGAACAATCGAAACTTGGTATGTAAACTCTTGAAAGTTTTGTGTTTCCAAAATTTTTGTTAAAAACATTTAACCAATTTTCAACTTGTTTTGGTTTTTTATCTTGGCTTCCAACTTGAGCAGTAATTACACCTTTAGGTTTTAATATTCTTTCTAGAGATGACATATTTTTTGCAGCTAAATCTATGCAAAATTGGTCATCGTTAAGATCAACAAAAATTTGATCATAGGTATTATCTTTGACTGATTTAATACTCTCAAATGCATCACCCCAAACACATTTAACTGAATTTTTTTCTGTCGCCTTTTCTCCTATTTTGCTTAAATGTTTATCACATACATCAACAACTTCAGGATCTAATTCATACCAATCTATAAATCCAAAATTTTGTGAAATACATTCTCTTGCAACACCACCGTCACCTCCACCAATAATTGCAGCTTTCTCTTTATTTGAATTCAAATTAAGACCAGAATTTACAAAGGTTGAGCTATATAAATGTTCATCACTCTCAGCAACTTGTATTTCTTTATCAATAAATAAAGCTTTTCCAAACTGTTCTAAATCTAATATTTCAATATATTGTCCTGCTTTAGATTTAAAATTTTCTAATACTTTATTTACAACATAAGATTTTTTTAATCCTGGTGAACTATAGTTATCATGATATAGATCAATCGTATCTCTGTTAAATTCCTTAATAATGATTTGTTTGTGTTCTATTTCTTCTTTAATTACTTTAAGAGCAACTGATGGTGAAACTTTACCACAAGTAAAAAAATCAAAGCTTATAATTTCATTTTCCGGGAAAGTGTGAAAGCTTATATGGCTTTCTGCTAACAGAGCTACCAATGTAAAACCTTGAGGCTCAAATTTATATTTTGAGATCTTTAAAACTGTTACTTTTGCTAATTTTGCAATTTTGTAAACTAACTTTTCATAAAATGAGGGATCATATTCTTTTTTAGTTCCAATGATATCTAGAGTTATATGTTCACCAACTTTTGTCACCTATTAACCTCTTTTATAATTTTTAGCTTTTTTTAAAACTTTATTCATTTCATTTATAGAAAGAATTTTTGGCTTTCCAAGCTTAAGAGCGGTTATATACTGTAAACTCAAATTTTCAACTTCTTGTGCCAATTCAAAAGCATCAGGTAAATTTTTATCAAATGCAATCTGACCGTGATTTGCAATCAAACAGGCTTTTCTATTATTCAAAGCTTTTAAAATGTTTTTTGAAAGCTCTCTTGTTCCATAAGTTGCGTATTTTGCACATTTAATATCCTTACCTCCTGCGAGTGCAACCATGTAATGAAAAGCTGGAATAGGTTTTTTGTGGACAGATAGAGCTGTTGCATTAGTTGAATGTGAGTGAACTATTGCTTGAGCATCTTTCTTTTTAACGTAAATATCTTGATGAAATTTCCATTCTGATGAAGGTTTATATTTTTTTTCATATTTTCCATTCAAACTAACAAACACTATGTCTTTTACTTTTAATGATGAATATTTTTTTCCTGATGGAGTAATTAAAAAACCATTTTTATGTCTAACTGATATATTTCCAGATCTTAAAGCTGATAATTTTTTATCATTAAGCATTTTGGAAAACTTAATAACATCATTTTTCTTTTTGTTAGTTTTTGAAGAGACCATTTAAACCTTCAGTAGAGGCTTCACATATACCTTTTTCTGTTACAAATGCCGTAACATACTTAGCTGGTGTTACATCAAAAGCCAAATTTAATGACTTACTTTTTTCTGGATAAATTAAAAATTTATCAACTTTATTATCTTTGTTAATTCCATCCATATAAGAAAGTTCTTTTGGGTCTCTTTCCTCTATTGGGATATCTTTAGAGTTTTTTAAATTCCAATCTATTGTTGAACTTGGTAAAGCAACATAAAAAGGTACCTTATTATCATGAGCTGCTAGAGCTTTTAAATATGTGCCAATTTTATTGCACACATCTCCATTAGATAATGTTCTATCTGTTCCAACAATACACATATCAACCTGTCCTCTTTGCATTAATATTCCACCAGTATTATCTGCTATAATTGTATTTGGAATTTCTTCTTCATTAAGTTCATATGATGTAAGGTTTGCTCCTTGATTTCTTGGTCGAGTTTCATCTACCCAAACATGTATTGGTATTCCTTTTTTATGTGCATGATAAATAGGAGAAGTTGCTGTTCCCCAATCTATTGTAGCTAACCAACCTGCATTACAATGTGTGAGAATATTTACTGTATCTTTCTTTTTATTATATATATCTTCAATAATATTTAATCCATTTTTACCAATACTTTCACAAAATCCCTCGTCTTCTTTACAAATTTCCTTAGCTTCATTGAGTGCAACTTTAAATAAATCTCCAGGTTCAACAAATGACAATTTGTTATTCATTCTGTGAACTGCCCATTGAAGATTTATTGCTGTTGGTCTAGATGCAACTAATTCTTCTGAACTTTTTTTAATAAAATCTAAACTGTTATTTTCTTTTATAGCTAAAACCAATCCAAATGCAGCTGTGCCTCCAATTAATGGTGCACCTCGGACTTCCATTGTTTTTATTGCGTTTATAGCGTCTTTAACTGAAATTAATTCTTTTATTATAAATTTATGTGGTAGCTTTGTCTGATCTATTATTTTTACAACTTGTTTTTCTTCATCAAACCAAATTGTTTTATATTCAACACCATTAATTTTCATTATTTTAAATTATCAATGAAATATTTAGAGTTATAATTTCTTTCATTTTATTCGTGAAGCAATGTATTCTTTAATTGTCGGATTATAATACTGAAAACAAAGTCCAACATCCATATTATGACCCTTTTTTACTGGTTCCTCCCAGTCATCTCCTTTTCTCTTACATTTCTTTCCATTAATTTTATAATTTTCTGAAATTATTATTCTTTTCATTCCAGGAATTTCTTCTAACCAATCAGATAATAATCCTTCATATTTATCCTTTGGGTGTGTGAAGGCTAATATAGGAACTTTTAAATTATTTTTAATTTCGTCATTCATCTTTTGTCGCAAATCATGAGGTCCTTGATATTTTTTTTTAAATTTAGCCATTGCTTTTTCTACACCATTTTTTTTTACTTTATATTTAGAAGATAATTTTCCAAAACATGCTTGCATATAAGATATGCCTCCACCCGCCTTATCTGGGTACCTAGACATAAACAATAACGTGGTTAAACCGCCACAAGAACGTCCAGTAACAAAAACTTGTTTTCTTGGTACTCCCGCATCTACAAATTTTTCAATTAATTCTAAATTTAATTCTACTCTTTTATCCAATATATGCTTACCTTCATAAATTTTTGGTACAGGCTTTAACCACCACCAATCCTTTTTTTTAGACATATTTTTAGACATATCTCCTCTAAGATGAGTTGAGCATAAATTATAAACCATTATTTTTTTTCCATTAACCTCTTGGTTTATCAAAGATGCATGATTTCTTAACATTGATACCCATGTACAATTTGGTGAGGTATCATTTTCGTCTTGTCCGTGATTATAAATTAAAATAATTTTATTTTTAGGATCCTTAATTTCAAAATTCTTAATCAATCTAACTTCTTTATTAATGAATCCGCTTTCATTAATCTTATCGTTAGGTCCTGCATAAACTAGAGTTGAAAATAATATAAAAGTAATAATTAATAATATTTTTCTCATTTTTTTAAAAGTATCCTTCCTGCTACTGTTTTAAGTTTATTTTTTGTTTTTTGTGTTCTTTTTTCTGGGGCTGTAATTATAGCTACATCTAAGCAATTATTAGTTGGGTCATTAGGATCAATGTGATTTTCAAAGTTATCTATTAAATTTTTAATCATGTTTTTTGCTTTCGCTGCATTATCTAAAAGTACTTTAATAACTTGTTGAACATCAACATTTTCATGATCTGGATGCCAGCAATCATAATCTGTTACCATCGATACTGAAGCATATCTTATTTCTGCTTCTCTTGCGAGCTTAGCTTCTGGCATATTTGTCATTCCAATAACATCTGCTTTCCAAGACCTATATAGGTTTGACTCTGCTAATGTAGAAAATTGTGGACCTTCCATTACAACATAAGTTCCACCTCTTTGATAAGGTATATTTTCTTTTTTTATAGAATCTTCGCAAGCATTCATCAGCCCATTTGAGGTTGGGTATGCCATTGATACATGCGCAACAATTTCATCATCAAAAAAGGTTTTATTTCTCGCAAAAGTTCTATCTATGAATTGATCAACGATAACAAATTTACCTGGAGGCAAATCTTCTTTTAAAGATCCAACGGCTGAAACAGAAACTATGTCTGTGATACCTAGTTGTTTAAGAGCATCAATATTTGCTCTAAAATTTATTTTTGATGGAGAAATAAAATGACCTTTTCCATGTCTTGGTAGAAAATAAATTTCTTTATTATTATATTTGGCCTTTAATATTAAATCTGAAGGTTTTCCCCATGGAGTATTTAAATCTAGTGTTTCTCTATCTTTAAACTCTTCAACATCATATAGGCCACTTCCACCAATAATTGCCAATTTATTATTTGCCATAATACTTTTAAGATTATATTTAAGTTTTATGGATTTAAAAGAACATATTAGATCAATTCAAGACTATCCTAAAAAGGGAATTCTTTTCAGAGATATAACAACACTTATTAAAAATGAAAAAGCATTCAAAGAATGTATTAACCAAATTGTTGAAAGATCAAAAAAATTCCAATTTAATAAAATTGGAGCTGTAGAGTCTAGAGGCTTTGTTTTTGCATCAGCTATTTCTTATATACTAAGTAAACCATTCATAATGTTGAGAAAGAAAAATAAATTACCTGCTGATGTTCATTCAGTGGACTTTGAACTTGAATATGGAACTGCGACAATAGAAGTTCACAAAGATTCATTCGCTGAAGGTGATAAAGTTTTAATAATTGATGATTTAATTGCTACTGGTGGCACTGCAGAAGCAGCAGCTAAATTAATTGAAATATCAAAAAGTAAAGTGGCTGGATTTATATTTGTAATAAATCTTTTTGATTTAGGTGGAACTAATAGTTTACTGAAAAAGGGATATAAAGTTGAAAATTTATTAGATTTTCCTGGTCACTGATGGTAGCGGGAAGTGGGATCGAACCACTGACCTCGGGCTTATGAGTCCCGCGCTCTAACCAACTGAGCTACCCCGCCTTAAATAATTGTTGGTTTATACTACTTTTATTTTTTGTTGCAAACAAGATTTATGTAATTTCTGATCTGAGTGTGATCTAATTGTGATCACTTTTTAAAAGATAAAATTTGGTTTTTGTCCCGCGTCTTATTTTTTCATTAGGTATATTGCGAGTATCAATGCTGGTACACAAATGATAAATGTTGCTGTCTCTGGTGAAACTCCAAACATATTTGAAATTATATTTTGTAATTCATGCCACATATTATAAAGTTTTAATTATATCGTATCCTGTTGCAACTAATCCAATTGCTCCCAAACCACAATAAACTTGTGTTAGATAACCCCAGACAGCTCCTTGTTTTTTTTTGTTTTTATCTTTTATATAGTTATTCGCACATTCATATAAACCTGCAATAATTCCAATTTGAATTCCGAATGATGGAATATAAAAAATCAAACTCACTGACTCTGCTATTAAAGCTCCAATAAAACCAACAGCAAAAGATCCGACAACACCAAATAGCCAAAAAGCGGTTGCTAAGTCTAAACTGCCGTCATAAAATTTATCATATACTCCTTTTTCGCTTGAAGAACTACTTTTGTAATTTGATGAACTTGTAGAAGATGAGGACACTGAGGTTTTATTATTAGATTTTCCATAAACACCGTCAGTTGGCATAATGGGTTTATTATTTTCAATTTTGGCTTCAATAAACTTTGATTTACAAAGATTACACGAATCTATATTCAGGTAATCTTCATAGATCTGGTACATTTGAGTGTAATCCCTGCATTTATAATTTCTGCAATGAACCCAAATTTTATCATTATTTTTTTTATAATTTTTTATATTTGGAGTTACAGCTTTTGAAATTATTTTTTTATTTTTTTTCTTTTTTAAACTTTTAGTTCGTTTAGTTGGATTTGGAACTCCGCATTTAGGGCAAACTTTAGCTAATGTAGAAACAGATTTACCACATTCTTTACACTTAGACATTGCCATTAGAAAAATTTACCTCTCATTTAAATTTAAGCTCTTTAAAACTATTAAGCATTGACTTTGAATTTTCTTCTGACCATCTATCCTCTGTAAATTTTCCTGATAGTATCCATGATTTTTTTTGTCCTAAATCACTTACTTCAAATAAAGTTTCAGCTTGAGCAAAAACAGTTCCTTGTCCATGAAAATAATCATCTTTAAAATTACCTACAAGAATTTCATTAACATCTCGCATTTGAATACCTTGTCCTTGATAATATCCATCTACAAACTCACCGATATAAACATAATCTGATCCTTTTTTTATTCCAACGCAGTTATTCCAATTTAAACTTGGGTCATTAGGTCCCAAACCACCTATACCAATACATTTTGGTTTTTGACTTAACATTGATGCTTCCTGTAAAAATTCATTATAATATTTGTCTTCATTATCATGTAACTTGTATGACCAAACAATTGCACAATTTAATACAAAATTTGAATTTGATTTATTTGATTTTAGTAGACTAAATGCATTATTTTTAACTAGTGCATTATTTATATTAGCATCTTCAAAATTAATATTGCTAATTGCACTTACTTTAAATTCAAGTGATTTAAGATTTATACTGTATAATGCTAAACTAATAGTATGTTTGTAATGAAATTTAATTACATTATCAGTAGATGATATATCAAAATTTATAATATCATTTATAGTTTTGTTATTTGAGTTTATTTTTATAGTTTGGCCTGTTTGTGGTTTATCGCTCTTTTCGAAACAGGTTAAGTACATGATATCTTTTCCATAAATAAAATTATTAAATGATTTTAAATTTAAATAATTTGCTGAAAAACAAGTTGAACTCCAGAAGATCAAGATAAGAGCAGATCCAATAAATTTTGTGATCCAATTATTTTTCATAACGAATAGACTCTACCACTGTGATCTATTTGTGATCAATATTTTATTAATTGCAAATAATGATTGTGTATCAACACTCTTGAACAATGGACCTCGGGCTTATGAGTCCCGCGCTCTAACCAACTGAGCTACCCCGCCGTAAATAATTGTTGGTTTATACTACTTTTATTTTTTGTTGCAAACAAGATTTCACTTGTTCTTTTTCTTATCTTTTTTAATTTTTCTTTTTTCCTTTAGAGATAGTTTAGCTTTTTTCATTACACTAGAGTCTTTAAATGATTTTCCACTATATCTTTTTGACATTTAATTTAATTGTTCAAAAAACTTATCTTTTAATTGATAGGTAAAAGGATATTCTTTTCCAAGTGGTTGGAATTTAGTCTTAATTACTATTACGTTTTGCTTATCAAGTTTAAATTTCCAAGTTAATTTGATATCTCCAGAAAAAACTCTTAATTTACCTAAATTTGTAAATCTCCATCCATCTTCTGAAATGACATTTCCATCTTGGTATCTTTTATAATTTTTTTCATCAAATATATAAGTTACAACGCCTTGATTTCTCTCATCTTCAAGAGTTATTGCATAATTATTTAAAAATTCTGCGGTTTGAGATTTATTCAAACTTTTCTTAGATATTGATTTCAAAAAATCAGTTGTTTTATCAATAGTTTCATCTATTTTATCTTTAGCTGTCGAAATCGATGATAAGAATAAAGAAATAAAAATAATACTAAATATTTTTTTAAACATACTTTATTAATTTAATAAATTTATTGTAAATAAAAAGGTAAATATTGAAGCAAATGTTGAAATAAATATTGCCTTAATAATATTTTCTGGACTTACATTATATGCAGAACACATAACAATTGAGGTAGCTCCACATGGGCCAACACTAACCAACAAAGCTCCAGCAAAATTGATTGGATTTGATAAGCTAAAGAATGTGTAACCTAAGATCAGCAAAATCAGTGGTGAAATAATAAGTTTCAATATTGAAATAGTAATTGTTAATTTATTGAAAACTTTTTTTGAGTAAAAAGATAGAATAATACCAATTGCAAATAAACCAACTGGCATCACACATGCTGCTAGTCTTTGAAGAATATACTCAAATGGGGTTTCATCTATATTAATATTTGAAATTCTTATTATCAATCCAATCAATATTGCTAATATCATCGGATTTAATATTAAATTTCTTAAAAACTGAAATAATTTAATTCTTTTTTTTACAGTAAGTTCTAAAAAGAAACTCACTATGGATAATAAAACTACACTATCCATTAAAATAATACCTGATATTTGAGTTATCGTACTTCCTGCAAAAAATATTTCAGCAATAGGTAAAACCAAAATTACGTGATTGGATAAAGCAACCGTTAAAGCCCAAATAATAGATTCTTGTATTGATCTTTTGAAAGTATTTTTAGTTAATAAAAAAGCAAATATTCCACTTGTTAACTGCATTAAAAAATATGATGAAATTTGAGATACATCTATTTCTCCAACATCACTTTGCGCAACTAGTTTTATTATTAAAGCAGGAACTGCGATATAAAATGAAAATAAATTAAATATTCTAGCCTTTTGTAAATCAAATATCTTAATATATCCTAAAAGATAACCAATAAGAGTAATACCTATAAATGGTGTTAACCCTAGAAAGACCTGAAACATTATTGGACAGTAATTCTATGCATAATTCTATTACCTTTAAAAGCTGTTGCTTGATGAAGCATAGATCTATTATCCCAAATAGCTAATTGGTTTTTTTCCCATTCTAAAGAATATTGAAAACTTTTTTTTAATTGATGTTTAAATAAATAAGTTTTTAATTTTTTATCAATTTTACTGTTATTAAAACGAATAAAGTGTCCTGGGCTACAATATAAAGTATATTTACTGTTTATTTTTCTTATTAATTTATGCTTTGAAATAAGTTCTTTGGCTTTTTTCCCCTTTTCTTTCTCTCTTTCCAATCTCGTTACAGAAATAGGTCCTTCTGATGAAAATATGCATTTTTCGTTTTTAAACTTTCTTTTAAAATTAGCTGGTAGCTTTTCGTAAGCTAAATATTGAGAACAGAAATCAGTGTTTGCCTTACCTTTTTTTGGAACTAATTTAGATAGTAACATTGTAAATCTAGGTGGCTTTTTGGTATAAATTGAATCTGTATGAAATTGTTCACCAAAACTAGGTCCTTTATCTGTAGATTTTCTTTGAACAACGGTTATTTGAGGATATTTTTTATTCAATCCTTTTAACCTTGGATAGTTTGCAAGTTTTCCAAATTTTTTTGCAAATTTTACATAATGATCAGAATTTAATTTTTGGTTTCTAAAATAAATCATGCCATATTTTGATAAGGCAGATTTTATTTTTTTTAATGCAGAATTATTAATTTTATTTAAATCACAGACTAATTCTGCACCTATATTTTTTTTATTAGGAATAATTTTAAGCATTTTTTAAAAAGAAACTTTTTAATTGTTTAATAGTTTCTTTGGGATTTTGCTCTGGTATAAAATGTCCAGATTTAACAGCAACTCCAACAACTTTTTTATTTGAATATTTTTGCCAAATTTTAATAGGTTTAAATTGTTTATCTATAACACCATTTTTTCCCCATAATACTTGAACAGGAATATTTAATTTATTCTTTCGATCGTATCTGTCATGATCAAGATCAATAGTTGCAGATGCTCTATAATCCTCACATGATCCATGTATTCTCTTTGGTTGCTTAAAGCACTGTAGATAGCCCTCTTCAACTTTTCCAAACTTATGATTGCCAGACCATTTGTCCAAGCAATTCTTCATCCATTTCCTTGGATCACTCATTATCATTCTTTCTGGTAACCATTTTGGTTGAATTAAGAAAAACCAATGGAAGTAAGCTTTTGCAAAATCTCTTGTTGTTAATTCATACATATCTAAAGTTGGACAAATATCTAATACACTTAGAGCAAGCACGTTTTTTCTATGATCTCTTGCCAATCTATGAGCAACTCTTCCGCCCCTATCATGGCCAGCAACAAAAAATTTAGAATACCCCAATTTTACCATCATTTGTTTCATGTCGTTTGCCATTTCTCTTTTTGAGTAATTAAAATGTTTATTATCAGATGGTGGAGCTAAACTGTTTCCATAACCTCTTAAGTCTGCTGCAACTACAGTAAAACTTTTTGATAACCCTGGAGCTGTTTTATGCCACATTAAATGAGTTTGAGGATAGCCATGAAGTAATAATAAAGGTGGTCCATCTCCTTTAACTTTACAAAAGACTTTCCCTTTTTTAACTTTTATGTATCTGCTCTTAAAACCTTCAAACATTTATTTACTTTAATATATTTTTATAATTCAATCAGTAATTTTAAAATTGTTCAAATACAACGTTAATAAGGTCAATTATTAAATTGAATTATCATTCATTGAATGTATACCTTCATTTTTGTGAGAATTGAAGAAGAGCTAAAACTAGATTATTCCGACGTACTTTTTAGACCTAAAAGAAGCACTCTTAAAAGTAGAAAAGATGTTAATTTAAAGAGAACCTATCGTTTTAAATACAGTAAAAACGAATGGTCTGGAATTCCTATAATGGCTGCTAATATGGACGGTGTAGGCGTGCTTGGTGTTGCAGAAAAATTATCTGAATACGGAATGATTACATGCTTAACAAAACAGCATGACGTTAAAAAAATCAAACAATTTAAAAAGATTAAATCAATATATCCAAATGTAGCTTTAAGTATTGGAACAAAAAAAGAAGATTTTCAAAATTTAGATAAAGTTTTAAAAGAATTTAGTTTTATTAAATTTATTTGTATTGATGTTGCAAACGGTTATTCAGAGCATTTTAGTAAATTCTTAAAATCTGTTAGAGATAAATATCCAACGAAAATAATCATAGCAGGTAATGTTGTTACTGCTGATATGACTCAAGAATTAATTTTATCAGGTGCAGATATTGTTAAAGTTGGAATTGGACCCGGAAGTGTCTGTACGACACGAATACAAACTGGAGTTGGATATCCACAGTTAAGTGCAGTGATAGAATGCGCTGATGCTGCTCATGGATTAGGTGCACATATCATTGCAGATGGCGGATGTACATGTCCAGGTGATGTTGCTAAAGCATTTGGTGGTGGAGCTGATTTTGTTATGCTTGGAGGAATGTTTGCAGGTCATGATGAAGGTAAAGGAAAATTAGTAAAATCTAATGGTTCTAAATATGTCGAATTTTATGGATCGAGTTCTGAAACAGCTAACAATAAACATTACGGCGGACTATCAGACTACAGAAGTAGCGAAGGAAGAACAGTCAGAGTGAAGTACCGTGGTAAAATTAATGATACCATTTTAAATATTTTAGGTGGTGTAAGAAGTAGTTGTACATATGTTGGAGCACCCTCTTTAAAACAATTAAGTAAGTGCACAACTTTTGTCAGAGTTACTAAGCAATTTAACGATACATTCACTAAATAAATGAAAGAATATTCAATAGCTTCTATTGCTGGTGACGGCATTGGTAAAGAAGTTGTGCCTGAAGCACAAAAAATATTAAAAGAAATTTCTCAACAACATCAATTCAAATTGAATATAGAAGATTATGATTTTGCATCATGTGATTATTACGAAAAGCATGGAAAAATGATGCCAGATGACTGGAAAGATAAATTAATTAAACACGATGCAATTTTCTTTGGTGCAGTTGGTATGCCAGATAAATTTCCAGATCATATAACACTTTGGGGATCATTATTAAAATTCAGAAGAGAGTTTGATCAATTTATTAATTTAAGACCTGTAAAACTTTTTGAAGGTGTAAATGCTCCGTTAGCTAATAAAAAGCCAGGTGATATTGACATGATAATTGTAAGAGAAAATACTGAAGGTGAATACTCATCAGTCGGTGGAAGAATGTATCAGGGAACTGATAGAGAGGTAGTTATCCAAGAAACAATAATGTCAAAATATGGAATAGATAGAGTTCAACAATTTGCATTTGAATTAGCTAAGAAAAGAAAAAGAAAAAAAATAACAAGTGCAACTAAATCAAATGGAATATCTATTACAATGCCTTATTGGGATGAAAGATTTAATGAGAATAAAAAAAATTATCCTGATGTTGAAACTGATCAGTACCATATTGATATATTAGCTGCTAGATTTGTTCTAAGTCCTGAACGTTTTGATGTGATAGTCGCATCGAACCTTTTTGGGGATATTCTATCTGATCTAGGACCAGCTTGTACTGGAACTATTGGAATTGCACCATCTGGAAATATAAATCCAACTAATAAGTATCCATCATTATTTGAACCCGTTCATGGATCGGCACCAGATATTGCGGGACAAGGGATAGCTAATCCAGTGGGTCAAATTTGGTCAGCTGCAATGATGTTAGATTACTTAGGTGAAAAAGAAGCTTCTGATAGAATAGTAAAATCAATTGAATTAACTCTTAAAGATAAAGACAGTCGAACAAAAGATCTTCAAGGGTCTAGTAATACAGAACAGTGTTCAAAAAAAATTTTAGACAATCTTAGTTCAGTCTAAAATTTAATCAAAACTATGAATTTATTAAAAAATAAATCTATTACTAAAGTTATAATTTTATCTATATCAGGATTTTTTATTTTAGTTTGCCAAGACTCTACTGCAAAATATCTGGGAACATTAATGCCATTAAATCAAGTAATTTGGGGCAGATTTTTTTTTCACTTTGTTATTATTTTAATTTTATTTGCAATATTAAAACCTAAGTTAAACTTAAAAAGTAATTTTAAAATTAATATTATTAGATCTATATTAATGGTTTTTGCTACTTTTTTTTTCATTCATTCTTTACAAAAATTTGACCTTGTCGACATCTATGTAGTTTTCTTCTCAGCTCCATTAATAGTATCAATTTTAACGGCATTGTTTTTAAAAGATATTCTTTCATCTAAAGGTATAATTTTAATGTTATTAAGCTTCGGGTGTATAATTTATTCAATGAGTCCTAGTATGAAAGTATTAAGTTTAGACTTAATTTTTCCTTTGGTACCACCAGTATGTTGGGCTTTATATCAATTTTTTACAAAATTTATTTCTGGTAATAATGATCCTTTAGTGGCGTTATTTTATGCTGCTGTTGTAGGGGCCATTGTTTTCTCTATTTATGTAATGTTTGACTGGACACCAATTGAGAATAAAAGTTTGTGGATTTGGCTAGTGTTTCTAGGTGTATTAGGTTTTACTAGCCACCTTTTAATTATATTTGCAATTCAGCTATCAAATTTATCTTTTGTAACTAATTTTCAATATTCACAATTAATTTGGTCAACATTAATTAATTTTTATATATTTGGAGTACCTTTTGATTTTAATAAAACTTTTGGAGTTATTGGAATAATAGTTTTTGGAGTTTTATTTGTTCAGGCCGAGAGTAGAAAAAAAAAACTTAGTTCTTAAAATCCTTGCTGTTTAAAGGTTTTTCTAATACCTCAACTGGGTATTTTTGTTTTTCAATTTCAATATATATATTTTTGTCTTTTAATGTTTCAACTGTATTACCAGAATTGACATATCCAAAAGAAAGATTTTTATCATAACAAAAAGAATAATTTCCTGAAGTTGTTCTTCCAATAATTTTATCATCCATATAAATAGGTTCTTCATGTAATAAAAGTGGCTCACCAGGTTTACTGTCTTTGAGAGTAAACATCATCATCCTTTTATCTAATTTTTGGTCTTTAATTTTTAATAGAGCATCTTTTCCAATAAAGTTTACATTTTTCTTATAACTAATTGCAAATTTTAAACCTGCTTGATACTGATTTTCCTCAGGTGAAATATCATGTCCCCAGTGAACAAATCCACTTTCCATTCTCATAATATCCATTGCATGCATTCCACAATGAGATAGTTCGAAGTTTTTTCCCTCTTCAATTAGAATTTCATATAAATCCTTAGCTAAACTTGAGTCAACATAAAGCTCAAATCCTAATTCACCAACATAAGAAATTCGTTGAGCCCAAACTTTAACACCATTTATCATGATGAACTTCCCAGTTCCAAACTTAAATTCATCATTACTAAAATCATTATTACTTATTTTCGAAATCATCTCTCTACTCTTTGGACCGAATAATCCTAGACAACAAATATCCTCTGTTACATCTTTAAATGATACATCTTCATCTAAATACTTTAATATATGATATTTATCGTGTTCTCTCGTAGCTGCTGAGCTTACAATTCTAAAATAATTTTTATCCATACATACAACAGTTAAATCTGTTTCGATTCCACCATCTTCATTTAACATATGAGTGTAAGTTGTTTTTCCAATCTCATTTCTAATATTAGCGGTACACAACTTTTGTAGTTCTTGGTGAGTTTTTTCACCTTTCAAATCAAATTTTGAAAATGTTGAGAAATCAAATAGACCAACATTTTTTCTTGCATTTAAAGTTTCGTGTTTTGCTGAAGGGTACCAATTTTGATAATTAAAACTATATTCATATTTAGGCTCTTTACCATTTAATGAATACCACATTGGTCTTTCAAATCCTCCTGCAACTCCAAAACAAGCTCCTACTCTTTTTAATTCTTCATGATAGGGCAAAAGTTTTTGATTTCTTGATGTATTTGGTTGTTTATAAGGCCAATGCATTCCATACAGATCACCAAGCGTTTCTGTTACTCTTTCCATAATAAAGTTTTTTGATGAATGGAATTTTTGAAACCTTTTAATATCCACTGAAAATAAATCTTCATTAATATATCCATTCATCATCCATTCAGCAGTAACCCTACCCGCTCCTCCTGAACTAGCAATTCCAATGCTATTAAAGCCACAACATGTATATAGATTTTTAACTTCAGGGGTTTCGCCTAATAAATATTGAGTATCTGGAGTAAAAGACTCTGGACCAGAGAAGAATTTTCTTATTCCTGCACTTTCTAACATTGGCAATCTATGAAATGATTTTTCTAAGAAAGGTTCAAAATGATCAAAATCATCTGGCAGTTCACCAAACGAAAAATTGTCTGGCACTCTTCCTGTATCTTTAAAAGCCGGTTTTGCCTTTGGTTCAAAAATACCAACAAGCATTTTTCCTGCATCTTCTTTCAAATATAAACAAGCATTATAATCTCTTAAAACGGGAAGATTTTGAGGTAAATTTTTCATTGGCTCAGTGATTATATAAAAATGTTCATTTGGGTATAAAGGAACACTAACATTAATTTCTTCACCTAATTGTCTTGACCACATTCCTGTAGCCATAACAACGTATTCACAATCGATAACACCTTTATCAGTTTCTACCCCACTAATTCTAGAATTTTTAATTAAAATTTTTTTTACAGGTGTTTTTTCAAAAATCTTTGCACCCTCCATTTTTGCAGCTTTTGCAAGTACGTTAGTTACTCCAACTGGATCTGCCTGAGCATCTTTTGGCATATAAACACCACCCACAATATCTTCACTATGTAATACGGGATACAATTCCTTTAAACGTTTTTTATTAAGAACTTCTACTTCAACATCTGATAATTGAGCAGTTGTTGCTTGTCTTAGTAGTTCTTGCATTCTTTCTTTGGTAGATGCAACTGTGATTGCACCATTTTGCTTCATTCCGGTTGATAGACCTGTAGTCTTTTCTAAATCTTTATAAAGATCTAAAGAATATTTTCTTATTTTTGTAATTGTTGATGATGCACCTAATTGACCTAGAAGACCTGCAGCGTGCCAAGTAGTTCCTGATGTTAATTGATCTCTTTCAAGCAATATTACATCTTTCCAACCAAATTTTGCCAGATGATAAGCACATGATGTTCCGGCAACGCCTCCGCCTATAACAACTACTTTAGTACTTTTTGGTAACTCTTTCATACTTAATGTGATTTATACGATTAAATTTAAAAGCAAACAATATGATCAATATGGATGGGTCTTTTTATACCAAATTTTTCATCGACTTCATGTTGATGAATATGATGAGAATGCACAAAAACTGGTATTAATTTATTACTTAATGTTTTTAATGTATAAATAAAATTTGATCCTCTGAATTTTCTATCTACTACTTCAAGTTTAAGATTGCTCGCATCATCATGCTGTAAGTCCTCTGGCTGTATTAATAGTTTTACTTTAGATCCTATTGGGAACGGTCTAGCGAAATTTCCAGTTATTGTACCTAAATCTTCATTTTCAAGACTTTTCGGACTGGTAACTTCTGCTGGTATTAATGTGCCTCTATTTAAAAAATTAACTACCTGTACTGAATTTGGCAAATGATAAACATTATATGGATCATCATATTGCTTTAATTCACCATCTAATATTATTCCACATTTACTGCCTAGATAAAAAGCTTCATAAGAATCATGTGTTACAATTATAGTAGTTATTTTAGAATTTGTTAAAATTTGTTTTAATTCAACTTGAATTTCCTCTTTAAAACTTTGATCTACATTAGATAATGGCTCATCAAGCATTAATAAATCAGGTTGAGAAACTAAAGATCTTGCTAGAGATGCTCTTTGGGCTTCGCCAGCACTTATCTCATGCGGAAATTTATTTAATATTTTGTTTAAGTTTAAAAAATTAATTACTTCTTTAGTTTGTATTTTTTTATCATCTTTCACTCTATCTGAGCCAAGATTAATATTTTTTTCTATATTGTAATGAGGAAATAAGCTGTTCTCTTGAAATGATAGAGCAATATTACGATTTTCTGGTTCGATATGAATATTTTCAGAAGAAATTGTTCTGCCTTTTAGATTAATTTTACCTTTATTAATTTTTTCTAAACCTGCAATAGTTCTTAATATTGTGGTTTTACCTATGCCTGAGGGGCCAAGTAAACATACAATTTCACCTTCATTTTCAATTTTTAAAGAAACATTATTAACTTTATTTTTCCCGCCAGCAGCAAAAGATACATTTTCAATTTCAAAAAAATTATTAGCCATTAGTCTTTCAAAATAAATTTAGACGTAATCAAAATAAATGTACTTGCAATTAATATCAAGAATAATGATGGAACTGCTGCAGCCTCTAAGAGATCTTGAGATGCAAAAATATATGCTGTTGTAGCGAATGTTTCAAAGTTAAATGGTCTCAATATCAAAGTTATAGGTAATTCTTTTATTACTTCTATAGTAATCAATATCCCTATAAGAAAAACAGAATTTTTTAAATAAGGAACATGAATACCTAAAAAAGTTTTTATTTTCGAGTAACCAAGAAGATAAGAACTTTCATCAATTGACCTATTTATTCTTTCATAACCAGTTTTCAAACCGTTATAAGCTAATGAATAAAATCTGATAAAATAAACTATTACTAAACCAAAAATAGATCCTATAAATACTCTCTTTATAGAATTAAATTCAAAGGCTTTTATAAAAGTATTATCAAACCAAGCAATAAAAGTGATGAATGCTACAGCTAAAATTACACCAGGGATTGCATAACCAGTAATAGAAAATGTTGTAAGATAATTTAAGAATTTACTTTTAGTTACTCTGTTTCCATAATTTGAAATAAATGAAAAAATTACTAGAACAACACTTGATAAAAATACCAAGTAAATTGTGTTTATAAATAATTGAAAAGTATTTAAATCAAATAAATTTTTTGGAAAAATTATTGTCCAATACAGCATTTGTAAAATAGGGAATAAAAAGCTGACTAAAAAAACTAAAAAACAAAATCCGAATGCTAAAAAACCTTTTGAAAAGTTTAATTTAATTTTCTTCTTTTCTTTAATTCCTCCCTTAACTGGAGAGTGATATTGAGCTTTTTTTCTTGAGATATTCTCAATAAAAAAAAGTCCTAATATAAATAATAGCAAAAAAAATGAGAGCTGATTTGCAAAAGCTAAATCATCAAAAGATATCCATGAATCATATATTCCAGTAGTAAGAGTTGCTATTCCAAAAAATGATACTGCTCCAAAATCTGATAATGTTTCCATAGCAACTAATGCTAAACCCGCAACTATAGCTGGTCTTGCAGATGGTAAAATGATTTTAAAGAAAGATTTATATTTTGAAAAACCTAGATTTTGTCCTAATTCTATTAAATTTTGAGACTGATAATGAAAAGATGCTCTAGTTAAAACGTAAACATATCCAAATAGTGAAAAAGAAATAGATAAAATAGCACCAAGCATACCATCAAATTTTGGAATGGATTGATTATATTCACCAGGTCCAAATAAAGATTTCAATATTGAGTATAGTGTTCCAAAGTTTTCAAGAAAAGCAGTTAATGAATAAGCATAAATGTAAGCAGGTACTGCAAAAGATAATATTAAAGCCCATTTAAAAAATTTAACGCCTGGAAAATCATAAAATGAAACTACATATGCACTGCCAACACCTAAGAATAATGTAAGAACTAAAACTCCTAAAAGTAATATTAAGGAATTATAAATATATTCAATTAAAAATGTATTTTTTAAAATATCAAAGTAATTAGTTGTTTCTTGGAAGAAACTTGCAAACACAGTTAAAATTGGAATTGCAACAACAAATGAAACTAAAAATGAAGAAAGGTACCAGGAATTAAATTTCATATATTATAATCCGCCTTATAATCATGAAAATCAAAAGTGCCCATGGCTTAGGAGACCAAACCATAGGCACAAACTTTAGAAAATCAAAAATTAAATACTTTTAGGATATGCGGAACCTCCTTAGTTTTAATTTCAGACAATTTTCTATTATTTACACGTTTATTGATTTTTTCACACTCCGAAGCACATGCAGGACAGGCTTTGGAAGATTTATTATAATCAACTTCCGTAGTAAATTTTTTTTTAACAGCTATCATTTACTTCCAACCTGCAGCCAACATTACTTCTAATGCATCTGCTTGTTTTGCACCGTATGACTTAACACTTGTTTTAGTATCCATTACAAAGTTCATCTCTTTGCCTGGAACTAAATCATGAGGTGTTACACCACTGATCATTGGATACTCAAAAGTATTATTTACAATGTGATTTTGAGCCTCTGTTGATAATAAAAACTCAACTAATTTTACAGCATTAGCTTTGTTTGGTGCATGTTTAAGCATACCAGCTCCACTAATATTAATGTGCGTTCCTCTATCTTGTTGATTAGGGAAAAAAGGCATTACTTTTTTTGCTGCTTCTTGTTGTTCAGTACCTTTTTTTCCAGATAACATCAATGCATGATAATATGTATTTGCAACAGCAATATCAGCTTCTCCTGCCGCAACAGCCATGATTTGAGCACGGTCGTTACCTTTTGGAGTTCTAGCCATGTTTGCTACAACAGCTTTGGACCATTCTGCAGTTTTAGCTTTACCATTATTCTTAACTAGTGAAGCAACTAAAGACTGGTTATAAATGTTGTTAGATTTTCTTATTACTAATCTACCTTTCCATTTTGGATCAGCTAGACCTTCGTAAGTCATGCCATTTAGTTCATTTGCATTTACTCTTTCAGGTGAATAATAAATTATTCTTGCTCTCTTAGCTATTCCAGTCCATTTAGCAGATCTAAATTGTGCAGGTACAGCATCCTTAATAGCTTTTGACCAACCAGCATTTTGCATCATGCCTTTGGCTGCAAATGCACCTAATCTTCCAGCATCAGCTGTGATGTATAGATCTCCAACACAGTCTGCTCCCTCTTCTGTAATTCTTTTCTGCAGGGCTTTATCTTTTCCTGATACAACGTTTACTTTAATTCCAGTTGCTGCTGTAAATTTTTCATATAATTGAATGTCAGAATCATAGTGTCTTGCACTAAAAATGTTGACCTCAGCTGCAATCGTAAAACTTGAGATTAAAGCAAAAAACAATGAAATTATTGTTAATTTTCTCATTCTACTCCTTAATTTATATTTATATTAAACGTATTTTGTCCTGCAATGCGGATGATAACTATTCTCAATGAAAATGATTATCAATTGCAATATTGTCGCAATTGATAATCAATCGCAATTATTACTGTTTTTTAGATAAATTATTTAAAATTCCCACTCAGAAATTTTACTGTAAAGGAAGTTTCTAAAAGCTTGAACTCTAGCAACATTTTTAAGTGATTGAGGGTACACAAAGTGTGCCTCTGTAGTTGGACCTTGAACGCTAGGTAGAACTTTTACTATATTTGGTTGTTTCACAGTTAAGTAATCTGGAATTGCGGCTAATCCTACACCGCTTTGAACAGCTAATAGTAAACCATAAACACTATTCACTCTCATTACAGTTTTTCTTTTTTTATTATCTTTCATTCCAAGTTTTAATGCCCAATCTGGATTATAAACTGGTGATGGAGCTCCTCTACCAAATGAAATAAAGTTATGCTTATTTAGGTCATTAACTGTCTTAGGATATCCATGTTTTTCTAAGTATTTTGGTGATCCGTAGATGTGATAATTAATATCTATGAGCTTTTTTTGAATATAATTAAGTTGTTTCGGTCTTCTCATAAATATTCCAATATCTGCTTGTCTTGTGCTTAAATCTAACTCCCTATCATCAAATATGAGTTCAACTTCAATTTCTGGATTTAATTGCATAAATTCTTGTATTCTTGGCGTCAGCCAAGTTGTTCCAAAACTAACAACGGTTGTTACTGATAGTTTTCCGGATGGTTTATGTTTTTTATCTCCTAAAGTTGTTTCTACCTCTTTTAATTTGGAGATAACTTCATGAGCTGTTTTAAATACATATTCTCCATTTTCAGTTAGTGTTAAACCTCTAGCATGACGTTCAAATAATTTAACTTTTAAATCTTCTTCTAAAGATTGAATTTGTCTACTAATTGCAGATTGACTTAGATTTAGAATTACTGTTGCACTAGTAAAGCTACCTGCCTCAGCAACTGCATGAAATATCTTTAATTTATCCCAATCCATTATTTATTTACATCCACTACTATTTTATTTTTTAAATTTCCTTTTAATATATCAGGATAGATATTTAATAATTCGTCTAATCCAATAGTATTTACTGATTTTTCTAAAATATCAAAATCTAGCAAAGCAGGGAATTCTCCCCATACAAACTCTTTTCTTTTTTTACTGATATTAACCGAGTCTACTCCCCATAATTTGACTGCTCTTAATATAAATGGAATTACTGATGTATTTAATTTATTGCCACTAGCATTTCCACATATAGCAACAATTCCTTTTGGTTTAGTTTGAGCTATTGCATTAGATAAAATGTTGCCACCGACGGTATCTACAACTCCATCCCATGTTCCTTTATCTATTAATCTTGCTTCACCCTCAAATTCTTTACGATCTATAACGTTTTTTGCACCAAGTTCTTTTAAGTAATCTGCTTTATCTGGTTTACCAGTTATAGCTGTTACATTAATTCCCATCTTTGCAAGAACCATTACTGCTACCATACCAACTCCACCTGTAGAACCTGTTACCAATACATCATTTACTTTTGATTGCATCAATAGTTCCTCTCTTGCTTTAACTGCAAAGGCACATAACAAACCTGTAAGACCAGCAGTTCCTAAAATCATAGCTTGTTTATTTGTCATTCCCTCAGGTGTTTTTGTAATATGATCTTTTTTAACTTTTGCGTATTGAGAATATCCACCATCAAAAAGTTCTCCTGCTCTACAACCTGTTAATATAACTCTGTCTCCTTCTTTAAATTCTTCACCATCACCTTGTGCAACAGTTCCAGAAAAATCAATACCAGGTATTCTTGGAAACTCTTTAACTAATTTACCACCATCTTTTAGTATCATTGCATCTTTCCAATTAAGATCAGAATAATCTATCTTAACTAGCACCTCACCATCTTTAAAATGATCTAAACTTAGTTCTTTGACTTCTCTTGTAAAATTTTCGTTCTGATTGTTTATTACAACTGCTTTAAATGAGTCCGCCATGTTTATCAGTAAATATTATTTTGCAATAAATCGCAAATATCTATTTTGATAACTTAAATCGTCTTTAAACTGTCCAAGATAAAAATTTGTAACTGTGGTAGCTTGCTCTTTTTTTATACCTCTCATAGTCATACACTGATGAGTTGAATCTATTGTTACCGCAACTCCTTTTGCATCCAACGACTCCATTAAAGTATTAGCGATCTGAACAGTTAATCTTTCTTGTGTTTGTAATCTTTTAGAAAATACCTCTACTACTCTTGCTATTTTACTTAAACCTACAACTCTTTGATTTGGAATGTATGCTACATGAGCAATTCCTATAATTGGTGCCATGTGATGTTCGCAATGACTTTGAACTGAAATATTTTTTTGAACAACCATATCGC
The DNA here is from genome assembly GCA_902617415.1 of uncultured Pelagibacteraceae bacterium. Classification (GTDB taxonomy): domain Bacteria; phylum Pseudomonadota; class Alphaproteobacteria; order Pelagibacterales; family Pelagibacteraceae; genus Pelagibacter. Next base: position 183,707 of record CACMWQ010000003.1, read on the forward strand.
TATAGCCTTCAACATCACCAAATGTTTTATCTAAAACTGCTTTAGGATCTTCTTTGTAGCCTTTGAAATATTCTTTAAATGCTTTTGTTACTCTTTTTGGAGTTTCCAATAAACCTTCTCTGGTAGGATCTTCACCTAACCACTTAAGAATTTTAACGAAAGCTTCTTCAGCTTCCTTGTCTGTTACTTCGTTAATTTTTTTTTCGTTTTCGTTTTTTACTAATTTCATGACGTGCTTTTATATATATAAAACCTTAATTTTAAAATATTTATTATATTTATTATTATGTTAGATAATTCCACATATATGTTTAAAAAAAGAGAAAATGTAGCAGAAATAGAAGAAGGCAAGCTTTTATCTCCTAAATTCGACAATGATGGATTGATTCCAGTCATTACAACATGCTCAAAAACAAAAGAAATATTAATGCATGGGTATATGAATGTCGAAGCCTTCAAGTTAACTATTGAAACCAAAGAAGCACATTACTGGAGCAGATCAAGGCAATCAATTTGGCATAAAGGAAAAACAAGTGGGTTTGTTCAAAAAGTAAAAGAGATTCGAATTGATGATGATCAAGATGCAGTGTGGATGACTGTAGATATTGGCAAAGGTTCTAGTTGCCACGTTGGGTACAGATCCTGTTTTTACAGATCTGTTCCTTTGGGTAAAATTGATAATGCAAGACAAATCGAAATGAAATTTGAAGAAGAAGAAAAAAAATTTGATCCAGAGGTTGTTTATAAAGGACAACCTAATCCAACAAAAATATAAAAAATTAATGAAAGTTTTAAGTCCGTTTGGACCAAAAATTGCTATTGTTAAAATTCCATTAAATTTGGTAAAAAAAATTAATGATGAAGTTGAAAGTATTATCAAAGATAAAAAAAAATTGAAATCAAATGACTACTCAAAAAAGTTAGTAGGTCAAGTTGAGCAAGAAATTGAATTAAAAAATAAATTTATTAAAAAAAATTTAAAAAGTTTTATTTTTAAAAGTGTAAATCAATATTTAAAAAAAAATCTTAATAAGAAGTCAAAAAATATTAAAATTAAGAATTTATGGGTCGTAAGACAATTTAAAAATGATTATAACCCTGTACATTTTCATGATGGCAATGTTTCTGGAGTTGGTTATTTAAAAATTCCAAACAATTTAACAAAGGGACATAAAAAAATTAAAACTAACGGAACAATTGATTTTATTTATGGTTCTAAATCTTTTTTAAATAATTCTATATTTAATCATAAACCAAGAGTTGGTGATCTTATCTTATTCCCAAATAATTTAATGCATACTGCATATCCATTTAAATCTGATGGTGAAAGAAGATCATTTTCTTTTAACATAGATATTGATAAAAAATTAACAAGATTGTTTCATGGCTGATAAACAAAAAAACGTTTTAGACGAAGACTTAGAGTTATGTTCAAATGATCCTTTAACAGGATGGTATAGAGACGGATGTTGCAATACAGATGAAAATGATCATGGTGTGCACACTGTTTGTGCAAAAGTAAATACTGAATTTTTAGAATGGTGTAAAGAAGCAGGCAATGATTTAATTACACCTCATCCTGAGTTTGGTTTTCCAGGTTTAAAAGATGGAGATAGTTGGTGCGTGTGTGCAGGCTGGTATGCTCGAGCTTTAGAAGCTGGAAAAGGATGTCCAATTTATTTAAAAAAAACTCATAAAAACACTTTAAAGCTTATTCCAATTGAAACCTTAAAAAAGTTTGCGATCGATTTATCTTAATTACATATTTCCGTATTTAGGTCCACCTCCGCCTTCTGGTGTGACCCAAGTAATATTTTGAGATGGCTCTTTAATATCACAAGTTTTACAATGTATGCAATTTTGTGCATTTATTACAAATTTTTGAACAGAATTTACTTCTTGAACTTCATAAACTCCTGCTGGACAATATCTTTGTGCAGGCTCATCAAATTTTTCTAAAGTATATTTTATTGGCAAATCTGGATCTTTAAGTTTTAAGTGGACTGGCTGATTATCATCATGAATTGTACCTGTTAAATAAACCGAACTAGTTTTATCAAAAGTAATAACGTTATCAGGCTTAGGATAATCAATTTTTGGCATTTTATCTGCTGGTTTTAAAGCTTCATGATCAGCGTGTTTATGCTTTAATGTGAAAGGAAGCTTTCCTCTAAATAAAATCTGGTCAATTCCAGTAAATAATATACCTAGAATTAAACCCCAAGAGAAACTTGGTTTTACATTTCTCGCCTCATATAATTCTTTGTAAACCCAACTTTCTTTAAATTTTTGTTCATATGTAGATAAATTTATATTTTTTGTAAGATGCTCATAAATTGTTTCTGCAGCGATCATTCCACTTTTCATTGCTGTATGAGACCCTTTTATTTTAGGCATATTTAACGTTCCCGCGTCACATCCAACTAATAAAGCACCTGGCATAAACATCTGAGGTAAACTCTGTATACCTCCCTCAATTAAAGCTCTTGCGCCATAAGAAATTCTTTTTCCACCTTCAATTATTTTTTTTATATCTGGATGAGTTTTAAATCTTTGGAATTCATCGAAAGGTGAGAGATGAGGATTTTGGTAATCTAATCCAATTACGTAACCAAGAAAAACTTGTTTATTTTCTGCATGATACATAAAACTTCCACCGTAGGTGTTATTGTCTAAAGGCCATCCAGCAGTATGCATTACTAAACCTTCTGTATGATTTTTTTCATCTATCTCCCAAATTTCTTTAAAACCAATTCCATATTGTTGAGGATTTTTACCTTTATCCAACTCAAACTTCTTAATTAATTCTTTTCCTAAGTGACCTCTGCATCCTTCTGCAAAGACTGTAACTTTTGCATGTAATTCCATTCCTGGTTCATAAGTATCTTTTTTATTTCCCTCTTTGTCGATACCCATATCTTGAGTTGCAATACCTTTAACTGATCCATCATCATTATATAAAACTTCACTTGCTGGAAATCCTGGGAATATTTCAACTCCTAATCCTTCAGCCTGCTCTGCTAACCATCTACAAAGATTTGCAAGACTTATAATATAATTGTTATGATTTTGTTGAACCTTAGGAAGCAACCATGTTGGCCAACTTAATGATTTTTGTTTTCCTAAAAATAAAAATTTTTCTTTTGTAACTTTTGTTTTAATGGGAGCATCTAATTCTTTCCAATTAGGTATTAGTTCGTCTAAAGCACGTGTTTCAAACACGTTCCCTGATAAAATGTGTGCACCTATTTCAGATGCTTTCTCTAAAAGGCAGACATTAATATCTGGATTTAACTGCTTTAATTTAATTGCAGTTGAAAGTCCTGATGGTCCGCCCCCTACGATGACAACATCGTATTCCATCACTTCTCTGGACATAATGATAATTTCTTACAGTATTTGCTATTTTTGTATAGTGTTTAATTTGTTCAATTCTGACAAAAACTGAGGAAGAGCCTCAAAAAGATCTGCTTCTAATCCGTAATCTGCGACACTAAAAATTGGAGCTTCACCGTCTTTATTTATAGCCACAATAACTTTGCTTTCTTTCATTCCTGCTAAGTGCTGTATCGCACCTGAAATTCCAACTGCAATATATAAATCTGGGACTACCACTTTACCCGTTTGTCCTACTTGATGATCATTCGTAATATAACCTGCATCAACTGCTGCTCTAGATGCACCAATTGCTGCATTAAGTTTATCCGCAATATCACTTATTAATTTGAAATTTTCGCCATTTTGCATTCCTCTGCCACCAGAAATAACTATTCTAGCTGTTCCAAGCTCTGGTCTGTCTGACTTAACTTCTTCTTTCTTTAGAAATTTAGTTGATGAACTAGCTTCTGCTGGATCAGATTTTGTAATTTCAGCAGATCCACCACTCTTATCAGCAGGGTCAAACGACGTCGGTCTAATAGTAACACATTTTTTTTTGTCATTACTTTTAACCGTAGCAAAAGCATTTCCTGCATAAATTGGTCTTAAAAAAGTATCCTCAGAAATAACTTTAATTATATCGCTCACTTGCGAAGTATCTAGTAATGCTGCAATTCTTGGCATTAAATTTTTGCCAAATGTATTTGCTGAGCTTACAATATGTGAATAACTTTCTGCATGCTTAATTATTGCTGCTGTATAATTTTCAGCAATGTAGTTTTCATAAATTTCATTATCAACGTGAATAACTTTTTTTACATTTGGAACTTCAGATAAAGATTTTGCAACATCATCAGCTTGATGACCTAAAACCAAAACATGAAGATCCTCATTTATTTGAGAAGCTGCAGTTATAGCATTATAGGTAAATGGTCTAACCTCTTTATTATTATGTTCTGCAATTAATAATACTGACATTTAAATTACCTTAGCCTCATTTTTTAATTTTTGCACTAATTCTTCTACACTAGCGACTTTTATTCCAGCTTTTCTTTTTGGTGGTTCTTCAACTTTAATTTGTTCGATTCTAGGATTAATATCAACTCCTAAATCTGAAGCATTTAACTGTTCTATTGGTTTTTTCTTCGCTTTCATAATATTTGGAAGCGAAGCATATCTTGGTTCATTTAGTCTTAAATCACATGTAACAATAGCTGGAACATTTACTTCAATAGTTTCTAAACCTTCATCAATTTCACGAGTTACTTCTAATGCATTATCTTTAACTTCAATTTTCGATGCAAAAGTTGCTTGAGGCCAATTTAATAAAGCTGCAAGCATCTGGCCAGTTTGATTACAATCATCATCAATTGCTTGTTTTCCCATAAATACTAAATCAGGATTTTCTTTTTCTACAATTTTTTTTAAAATTTTTGAAACTGCTAACGGTTCAATCACATTATCAACTTTGACATGTATTCCCCTATCTGCTCCTACTGCTAATGCTTTTCTAACTGTTTCTTGAGCTTTTTCTTCACCAATTGTAATCGCAACTATTTCTTTAGCTTTGCCAGCCTCTTTAATTTTTACTGCTTCCTCTATTGCATTATCATCTGGTGGATTTGTCGACATTTTTACGTTATCAGTAACAACACCTGAGCCATCTTCTTTAACTCTTATTTGAACGTTGTAATCAATTACTCTTTTAACAGCGACAAGTATTTTCATTAAGCTCTTAATAAATTATTTTCTGGATCGTAAGGACTTTCATCTAAAATTGTTGCATCATATTTCTCACCTAATATTTCAATTTTAAGTTTTTGTCCAACATTTGCTAATTCTGGTTTAACCATTCCTAATGCTAAAGATTTTCCAATTCTAAAACCAAAGTCTCCTCCTGTAGCTCTTCCTATAACACTTCCATTTTCATAAATTGGGTTGTTACCCAAAACATCTGCATCCTTTGGATTATGAACTTCAAGAGTAACAAGTTTGTTATCAAAACCTTTTTCTCTCCATTTGTTCAATGCATCAAGTCCAATAAAACTTCCTTTATTAGGGTGTATAAATCTATCAAGACCACTTTCATAAGGTGAGTATTCTATTGATAGTTCTGTTCCAACTAATTTGTATGATTTTTCTACTCTCAAACTATTCATGGCTCTAATACCATAAGGTTTTAGTCCAAGATCTTGTCCCGCTTCCATAAGTTTATCAAAAATATGATTTTGATATTCAATTGGATGATGAAGTTCCCAACCTAATTCACCAACAAAGTTAACTCTCATCGCATTAACTGGTGCATAACCTACATCAACCATTTTTGCACTAAGCCATTTAAAATTCTCATTTGAAAAATCATCTTTAGAAACTCTTTGCATTAACTCTCTAGCTTTTGGACCTGAAACAACCAAAACCCCATTACTATTAGTTAAATTTTCAAACTGTACTGAGCCATCTGAAGGCAACCATTTTAAAATCCAGTCATGATCTAATCTTTGGAAAGCACCTGCTGATACTAGATAAAAGCTATCATGTGACTCTCTCATAATAGTAAATTCAGAATGAACTCCACCTTTAGTATTTAAAGCGTGACATAAATTAATTCTTCCAACTTTTTTTGGTAATTTGTTTGCAACTAAATTATCTAAAAATTCCTCAGCACCAGGTCCTTTGATTCTACATTTTGCAAATGCAGTCATATCTAAAAGACCAACATTTTCTTTTACGTTTTTGCATTCTTTTTCCATTGCATTGAACCATTTAGATCTTCTAAATGACCAATCGTCTTTTTGCTCCATTCCATCAGTTGCAAAAAAATTAGGTCTTTCCCATCCAAATTTTTGACCAAACACTGCTCCTAAATTTTTCATTCTGTCATAACATGGTGCTGTTCTTAACGGTCTTGCTGCTGGTCTTTCTTCATCAGGAAAGTGCGTTATGAAAACATGACTGTAGGCTTCTTCATTTTTAGCTTTTAAATATGATTTAGAACAATAATCTCCATATCTTCTTGGTTCAACACCAAGCATATCAATAGTTGGTTCACCATCTACGATCCATTCAGCAAGTTGCCATCCTGCTCCACCTGCTGCAGTGATACCAAAACTATGACCTTCATTTATCCAAAAATTTTTCAATCCCCAAGCAGGTCCAACAATGGGGTTGCCATCTGGTGTGTAACAAATTGCACCATTATAAACTTTCTTAACTCCTACTTCTCCAAAAGCTGGTACTCTATGTATTGCACCTTCAATATGAGGAGCCAATCTATCTAAATCTTCTTGAAATAATTCATATTCAGAATCTTTTGATGGTCCATCAACATAACAAGCTGGTGCACCATCTTCATATGGTCCTAAAATTAATCCACCTGCTTCTTCTCTCATGTACCATCTGCTATCACTATCTCTTAAAACTCCCATCTCTGGTAGTCCATCTTTTTTTCTTTTTTGAATTTCTGGATGAGGTTCTGTAACAATGTATTGATGTTCTACTGGAATGACTGGAATATCTAAACCAACCATTTTTCCTGTTTGTCTTGCAAAATTTCCTGAACAAGAGATAATATGTTCACATTCTATGGATCCTTTATCTGTTTCAACAACCCATCCATCTTTGGTTTGTTTCATGCCTACAACATTTGTATTTCTATAAATTTCTGCTCCTCTATTTCTTGCGCCTGTTGCAAGAGCTTGAGTTAAATCAGCTGGTTGGATATATCCATCTTCAGGGTGTTGTATTGCACCAACTAAATCTGACGTATTACATAATGGCCAGATTTCCTTAACTTGATCTGGAGTTAAAAATTTTACATCAACACCAATTGTTTGAGCAACACCAGCGTATTGAAAGTATTCATCCATTCTATCTTTAGTGCTTGCTAATCTAATATTTGATACAACGCTGAAACCTACGTTCTTGCCTGTCTCTTCTTCTAAAGTTTTATACAAATTGACAGCATACTTATGGAGTTGTCCTACGGAATAACTCATATTAAATAGTGGTAATAAGCCAGCTGCATGCCAAGTTGAGCCCGATGTTAGTTCTTTTCTTTCAATTAAAACAACATCTGACCAACCTTTTTTTGCTAAGTGATAGAGTGCACTAACTCCCACTACTCCACCACCAACTACAACAACTTTTGCTTTGGATTTCATTATCAGATTCCTACTAAATTTTAATTACTAACGAAACAAAATTCTATTATTCATCATCTGCGTCACGCCAGCCCATTCTGAACATTAAATAAGCGGCAACTATAACGGAAATTGTACCTACTACCATGCCAATATTAATCCCAACTTCACTTCCCCAAAAATACCATCCAAGTTGAGTGGATGAAATTGTTGGAAAGCATAATATAAACATTAGAATTGCGTACCTAATATACATTGGAGGCTTTTTCATTATATTGATGATCCCATTGGTATTGGTTGTGAAACTGCTGTTGTTAGCCAGCAATCCAAAAGATTGCCTTCTTTATTATTCTTTTCAACTTTCCATTTAAATTTAAAATATTGTTTGTCCTTATCTAAGACAACAACTTCATAAGTTGCCAATGTACTTGATTTGTAAATTTCAGTTACTGTATTTTCTTTGTGATCAATCAGCATCGAGTATGAAGCCCCTTTTAACATTCTTTTAAATCTATCTAATGGACCTGTCATCCTTTGATTATTTGGATGTGCAAATTCCCATGTTTGCTCAATCCCTCTATCTTTATATGGACTGTCATTTTTCATTAACGCCTTTAATTGAATTAAAACAACTTGTTTTGGATCTATATTCACACTTGGTTTTAAAACATCGGCAAATGATGAATTAAAACAAAAAAATGTAATTAAAAAATATAAAATTTTGGATTTCATATTTTAAATTTATCTTAAATTTAAAATGAAATAAAATGTCTTAATATCACACTTAATAATTTGTTATTATATAGTTTTGAATAATCTGTCGTATTCGTTTTTGATACATTTATTAGATATATAATAAATTTTATTTTGAGAGACTAATTTTGCTGCATTTTCGTTATGAATTCCTAATTGCAACCATAATACATTTGCACCAATTTCTATTGTTTGTTTTGCTATTTCCTCGGCTTCTTCGCTGGGTCTAAAAACGTTAACAATTCCTACATGATCTTTTATATCTGTTAATTTTTTATAAACTGGCTCACCATGTATTATTTTATTATCTGTAACTGGATTAACAGGAAAAACTTTGTAACCTGTATTTCTTAAATATTTCATTATTATATTGGAAGTTTTTTTTGAGTCTGGGCTTGCTCCAACAATTGCTATCGTCCTATAACTTAAATATAGTTCTTTTATTTTTTCATCTACAAGCGTTGTATCCATAATTTGATTTAAATTTTAAGATCTAGTCGAGGTTTCCAAAATGGTCTGAAGAGTTCAATTTTTGGACATCTATTCATAACTACTTTTAAACCTGCATCTTCAGCAATTTTTGCTGCATCATGATTAATTACACCTATTTGTCCCCATAATACTTTTGCTCCAATTGATATTGCCTCTTCAGCAATTCCATAAAGATCCTCAGATTTTCTAAATACTTCGACCATATCAACAGGTCTATCGATAGCCGATAAATTTGGATAAACTTTTAAATTTCTAATTTCCTTTATACCTGGTTTAGGATTTACAGGTATCATGTCATAACCAGTTTCATGCAAAACTCGTAATACACCATAACTAAATTTAGTTTTATCTGGGCTAGCACCAACCATAGCAATTGTCTTAACTGAACTTAAAATATCTTTTAAATATTCAGCGCTATAAGGTTCGTTGTGATTCATCTTTATTTTTTTTCTTGCTTTTTACTTACGATATCTGCTTTTAATTCATGAGGTTCCAAAGGGTCTAGGAAAGGATTTCGGTACAATTTATCATGACTTTCAACTCCTATCTCAATTGTGCAATCTGTTTTTGCTTTAGCAACACATAAAATAATATATCCATCATTTATTTGTCTATTATTTAAAGCAACTTGAGAACGTTGATCTACTTCTCCATTAATTAGTTTAGCTGCACATGTAATACATCCTCCATACTGACATCCGTATGGAAGATCGACACCTTGATCTCTTAATTCATTTAATAAAGGTTTTTTTCCACTGACTTCAAATGCACTGTTATTTCTGTTTGAGATTGTAATTTTTGTCATAGCCAGATGTCGCTTGTGCAATCTCCACCTGGATATCTACTTTCATGGCACCTACTTGGTCCATTTGGCTCTTTACCAAAATCAACAATAAAGTCTTTATTAATTTTCATCCCACCATTTTCAACATCACAATCAATCATAATCATTGCTCCACCCTGCTTTCTAATTTCAGGATAAAATTGATTATCCCATGTAGAAAATAATGATGTTGTTACATACATTCTTTTACCATCTAAGGATAATTGATACATTTGGGGTCCACCAGCAATTTTAACGCCATTTACTTCTGGAGCCTTTCCTAATAATCCACCCATCCAAACTTGACCAGTTAATTTTGGTTTGTGTGGATCTGAAATATCGTATTGTCTCATATCTCCATGAAGCCAATTATTTATATAGAGATATTTATCATCCATAGAAACTAATATCGCTGACATAACTCCAGGCACTGGGATTGGCCAATCAGGATGAGGTTCATTTTCAACATCAATTATTTTTTCCCATTCCCATTTTCCATCTTTTGATTTCCAAAAATGAATTACATTTGCACTTAGCGCTGCACCACAAAATCCATGGCTACTATCAGGATTATGCATAAATTTAACTTCTAATGGTATTAAACCATCTTCACCTAAATACATTGTTTGAACTGGCTCTTTTTTTTTAAAATCCCAAACATGAAGTCGTCTACCATATTTCAAATGACCAACTTCCTCTAAATCAAATCCAGGCATGAAAGTATTTGGGGCAGCCCACTCAGAACTAACCATTACATTATGTCTTGGCTGGTACCAGAAGTCATAACTAAAAGGTATGTCTCCCATTGAATTTTCCCACCTACCTACAATTTCAAAATCTTTGTTTAAATGTAAATATCCTCCTGGCGCTTCTCCTCGAGCGTCTCCAAGAAAAGAAATGATAATTTCAGAACCTAAGCAATGAACTGTGTGTGGTCCTGATAAATTAGTTTTTTTCTTTATTTCAGATCCATCTACTACTTTATGTATTTTTGGAGCTCTAGGATCGGATGCAGTATCAACAACATAAATATTATTTGATCTAACACCTGGAACTAATAAATATTTTCTGCTCATTTTTGAGTCGCCATGACAAGAAGAACATGCATTCCATCCCATATGATGCAATTCATCACCAATACCTGGCATTTCAAGTCTATGAATTACTTTAGAATAAGTAGGACTTTGAGGATCAACATCGACTGTTGCTAAGTAGTCTGGTTTTTGTATTCCTGTCCCTGTGTAAATAGCTATAGTATATAAAAGCTTTTCTTTTGGTGCTTTTATTGCTTCTGCAGGACTAGCATATCCAGGACCACAACATCCATCCATGATTGATTTTCTCCTTTAATTACAACTTAATCTTTTTTTTAAGTGACTTCAACTTAATGGTTATTTGTTTTTCCAACTTGGATTTCTTTTTTCGATAAATGCACTTATACCCTCTTTGGCATCATAAGATGACATATTAAGTGTCATCATCTTACTTGTATAATCATAAGCTTTGTTAAGGGGCATTTCTAATTGTTTATAAAAACCTTTTTTTCCTATTTTGATGGTTAAATTTGATTTTGAAGATATTTTTTTTGCAATATCTAAAACTTTTTTATTCAAAGTTTTTGGACTGTAATGATCATTTATCAAACCTATTTCCTTTGCATATTTTGCACTAATTGGATCACCGGTAAGTAGCATTTCCATCATTCTTTTTCTGCTAATTTTTCGACTGACAGCAACCATAGGTGTACTGCAAAATAATCCAATTTTTACTCCAGGTGTAGCAAACGTTGCTGAGTTCGTACTATATGCAAGATCACAACTGGCAGCTAATTGACATCCTGCTGCATAAGCAGCACCATGAACTTTTGCTATGACTGGTTTGTTTCCCTCCACAATTTGCATCATAAGTTTTGAACAAAGTTTAAAAAGTTTTAGATGATTAGATCTATTTTTTATACCTCTTACCTCTTTTAAGTTATGGCCTGCACTAAATCCTTTTCCAGCTCCTTCCAAAATAATGACCCTTGTTTCTTTATCATTATCTAATTTTTTGAATGTCTTTAATAAAGATGAAAGAGTTTTGTAGGATAATGAATTATAAGTTTTTGGATCATTAATTAAAACTCTTTTAACACCTGGAGATAATTTATTTATTTTTACAGTCACTTATTTTAATTTTCCTTCTTCTCTCATCTTAGCTCTAATTTTAGTTGCTGAAATTTTTTGAATTTCTTCAGGCAAAACTATTTCTTCAATTTTATATCCAACACCTCTACCATAACAAATATTTGTAATATTAGGGACAAGCATAATTTTGAACCTACCCTCAAACTCTGGATTAAGTTTTTCCTCAATATTTTTTTTGACAGTTTCAAAATCAAATGGGTTATCATCAACACCTTGTACATCTCTAATTTGAATACATACTTGTCCTGTTTTTTTTATAATTTCCTTAAATAGAGTATAGTGACCATCATGAAACGGTTGCCATCTTCCTAACATTTGGGCTGTTGGTTTTTTGTTATCCCATTGATACGTCATTTTTTTATCTCCTTTAAAATCTTTGGTGCCCAAGACTTAGCATCTTGTGTGGTAACATGAAAATCATATTTTTCTGGTTTAACAAACATTTTATTAGTGTCATCAAATCTACCTTCTTTTATTGTATCTACCCAAACTACATAATCAGCAGGAAATAAACTTCTTGCTTTTGGAGTTGGGCAAATAAAATCTGCAATAACATAGTTTCCTTCGTCTTTTAATTTTATTGCAAATTCAGCCATTCTTTTTGCTTGTCTTGTTCTTCCCTCTTCTGAAAAATCCCAATCGTTTGCAGCTTTTCTTACTTCATCTGCATTTAATCTTTTTGCATTTAACAATGGCGCAAGTTCATCAGCTAATGTAGTTTTTCCTGCGCCTGGAAGTCCCATGATTAATATAATTTTCATTTTTAGGTTTTAACTTTAAATTAAATTACCAGCAACCCACTTATGAAAATGATGTGTTGGATTGTCCATCTTTGGAGAAAAATTACCACCATTATAAGCTGGAGAGTTTCTACCTATTTGCATACTTTGAATTATATCTACATCTTCTTTTTGAATATCTTCCCATTGTTTGTGATTTTTTTGTCTTAAAGTTTTATACTTTGTTGAAGTTGCCGCTTCATCTCCTACATAATAAATTTCCATATGTTCTATTGTAAACTCGTGATTTATTGGCTCTAACCAATAAGCATAATAATGATCTTTGTGAATTCCTAACATTACATTTGGAAATAACGCTACATACTCAGCTATATTTTCTTTATCTTTCGGCCAGTTAGGGAAACAAGGAAACTTTTCTTTTCCTTCAAACCTTGGATTATAAACAACTGTTCCTTGTCCAGCAAAACGATTTGGCAGTCCTTGAATATGATAGTGATCTTCTAATTTTGAATAAGAATTTAGTCCTGGATGAACCCATGGCAAATGATAGCTCTCACAATAATTTTCAATTGCAAATTTCCAATTACATTTTGCATCTAATTTAAAATAACCATAATCATTTGCATGATGAATTAATTCTCTATCTTTTAAGGGCCAAAATTTTTCCCATCTTTGACTTAAAGGACTAATATAATCCTCAAATGAAATTTCATTGTTGTTAATATTAATCATAATTAGATCTAACCAAATATATGATCTTATCTCTTTTAAATTACTTTTTGATTTATCAAATTCAGGTGTTTGATGAATATTCATGCCTCCTATATGAGGTGTAGCAACTAATTTTCCTTCTAAGTCATATGACCATGAATGATATGAGCACCTCATAACATTTCTAATTTTTCCAGCTTCCTTAACTAATTTAACTCCTCTATGACTACAAATATTATGAAAAACTTTTATTTCTTTATTTTTAGTTCTAACAATAAGTAAGGGTATTCCAAGTAAATCAATTGGTTTGACATCACCTTCATCTGGAATAGAACTTCCAACTCCAATGACGATCCACTTATCTTCAAATAATTTTTTTCTTTCAATTAAAGTGTATTCTTTACTGATATAACATTCATTTGGTAAACCATGAGCTTCACTAATTGTTTTAGATACAATATCTAACTTTTGTTTATCTATAATATTGTATATTTCTGACATGGCTTATTTTATCACTTGATATAACCCTAACCAAGCATTTACGTCTTTGCTCGCAATGTAATCTGATTTAAAAAATTTTAATTCTTTCCATTTATTTTGCTGTTTAAGTTGATCGATTTTTTTATCAAAACCATATTCTTCATGTATTCCCTCATTAATAGTAAAACAGATAAATCCATCATTCTTTGTAATCCTGATAAATTCCTCCAAAGCTGGTGGCTTTACATGTCCAAAAGTAAATGTACCAACACACATAACAGAGTCATATTCGTCATCTTTTTTATTAATGGGTTTATTCAAGTCTACTTGTTCAAGCTTTTCATAAAGATCATTCGGTACTAATTCTAATAACTTTTTAGAAAGATCTGCCCCATGAAAATTTTTAAAACCATATTTTTTTAATTCAACACCCACCAATCCAGTTCCACAACCAGCATCATAAATTTTTGCATCTTTGTTTTTTTGGAATTCTGAAAATACTTTTGTTGTTTCTTTTGGTCCTGTGTAATTCCAATCGACCATATCCTTATCATATTTATTACCATCTCCCCACTCATCATAATATTTCATTACTTCATCAGTTTCTTTTAGCTTATAGATGGGAATTTTGTTACCTACGTCTTTTTGAGCCATAATAAAACTTACTTCACTTTTAATAAAAAAACTCCAAAATAATTTTTTTTATCAGTAAAATATTTTAAGACTTTAAAGCCAGATTTATTAACTAATTTAACAAAGTTATTTTTTGAATATTTATGAGAATTTTCAGTATGAATGGTTTCATCTTTAGTAAATTTAATATTCTTTTTATTAATTTTTAACGTGAAATTTTTTTTCGAGATAAGATGCATTTCAATTCTGTTTTTTTTTAAATTGTAGAACGCTTTATGTTCAAAATCTTTAGTTTGAAATTTTGAATTACAAATTTTGTTTACTACATTTAATATATTTTTATTAAATTTAGCTGTTACTCTCAATTTATCATTATAAGCATTTTCAAGGGTCTTCTTATTTTTGATTAAATCTACCCCAATTACTAAATAAGAATTTTTACCTATGATTTTTGAAAAATTTTTTAATATTTTTTTTGCATTTTTAGGTAAATAATTTCCTATGGTAGATCCTGGAAAAAAACTGACTATTTTTTTTTTATTTTTTAAAATTTTATTTAATCTATTGGTCTGACTAAAATCAGCACATATTGCTGTTACTTTTAAATCTGAGAATTTTTTTGCAATTATTGATGCATTTTCAAACAAATATTCCTTACTAATATCTATAGGAATATATTCTTTGGGTTTGCTTAATGATTTTATAAATTTGTTGATTTTTTTATTTGAGCCACTTCCGAATTCTACAATTGTTGAATGAATTGGTAATTTCTTTCTTATCTCTTTTTGTAAGTTACCAAGTATTTCTAACTCTTTATTTGTTGGGTAATATTCTTTAAGGTTTGTAATTTTATTAAATAACTTTGAACCTTTTTCATCATAAAAATATTTTGGCAGTAAATATTTTTGTTTTCTATTTAATAATCCTTGTAAGATTAATTTTTTATCATCTTGAATTTGATTGTTTATGTTTATTAATTTTAAATTAGTCACTAGATGTCATCAGCTAGTCTGACGCCACAAAACTGCCAAGTATCGCTTGGGTAAAAGAAATTTCTATAAGATGCTCTGATATGATTAATAGATGTAGAATGTGAGCCGCCCTTCAAGACAAACTGATTGCACATAAACTTATTATTATATTCTCCTAGATTTCCTTCATATGGT
Organism: uncultured Pelagibacteraceae bacterium; assembly: GCA_902617415.1. Lineage (GTDB taxonomy): Bacteria > Pseudomonadota > Alphaproteobacteria > Pelagibacterales > Pelagibacteraceae > Pelagibacter. The sequence goes on from CACMWQ010000003.1 coordinate 199,208, forward strand.
TTATATTTTTTATAAGGCGTGTAATTACTGCTTGTCCATGCCCATAAATTTCCATAAACATCGTCTGCTTTTTCTTCAACTTCATGAAAAATTTTATTTTCTAAAAAATTACCTTTTTTCTCAGATTGTTTTAAAAAATATTCTAGTTCAAATTCAGTTGGTAATCTTTTGTTTTTGTATCTTGCAAAAGCATCCGCTTCATAGAAACTTATATGAGAAACTGGTTTTTCATTATCAATTTTTTTTACACCATTTAATGTAAAATAATTATTATTATCTATCCAATACATTGGTCTTTCTAATTTATTATTATTTATAAAGTCCCATCCATCAGATAACCAATACTCATGGTTTTTATATCCGCCATCATTAATGAATTCTTTCCACTCTCCATTAGTAATAAATGAATATATTTTAAAAGGATCTAATTGTATTTCTGATACTGGTAATTCATTATCGTAACAAAAAATATCCTCACTATTTCCATATTTAAATTTTTTACTAGTTTCTAATTTCAATTCATTTTCTTCTTTAGCAGTTGGTTTATCATTGTTAGAATTATAAGTCGGCATCAATGGATTGTTGAAAAAAATATTTTTAATATCCATTAACATTAATTCTTGATGCTGTTGTTCGTGATTTGAACCTAGTTCAACTAAAAAAGATGTTCTATTATTTTTTGTCCTTTTTAAAAAATCAATAATATTTTCAGTTACATAATGTCTGTATTTCACAACATCTTTTAAGATGGGTCTATTTAGTGAACCTCTCTTATTTCGAGGATTGTACTCACCTACAGAATTGTAATAAGAATTAAATATGTAATTATAATCCTTGTTAAATGGTTTGTAACTTTCATCCAATTCAGACAAGATGAATTTTTCGAAGAACCATGTGGTGTGACCAAGATGCCACTTAAGAGGACTAACATTTTTGCTGGGCTGTATGACCATATCCTCAGCCTCTAAGTTCTCACACAGAGATAGAGTTTGTTGTCTTGTTTTAGAGAATAATTCTGTAATTTGAGATAATTTATTTTCCATGACTAAATTTAATTAAATTTTCCGATCATGACAATGGGTTACAATGTGTTCATCTGTTTAATATTTTTATAGACACGGAATATAAAATAATTAAGAATTTAATTATGAATTTTTCTTTAGAAATAGGTCCTAAAACTGATTTAAGCACGTTGCCAAAGGTAAAAGATGTTTATGTTACAATGCTACCTGGGGGTGATTATAAAGAGACCGCTCAACAGTCTGGAGAGTTAGTTAAAGAGGGATTTAATCCAGTTCCTCACTTCCCAGCAAGGTCAATAAATGATGAAAATCAGCTAAAAGATTATGTTTCTAGATGTAAAGATTTGGGTGTTAAGCAGGTCTTAGTTATAGGTGGAAGTCGTGACCCGATCGGAAAATTTGATAGCTCGTATCAAATGTTAGAGACAGGATTTTTTGATGGTATTAAGATTGGAATTGCTGGACATCCCGAGGGGAGTCCTGATATATCCGACTCTGATTTAGAAAAAGCTATGATAGATAAAAAGCCTTACGCTGATTATATAGTTACACAATGGCTAATGGATACTCAGCCTATTATAGATTTTATATCAAAACAAACAATACCAGTTCATGTTGGAATAACTGGGCCAATGAAAATATCTAGCTTAATTAAATTTGCTAATATTGTAGGGGCAAAAAATTCCATTAACTTTCTTAAATCTAATTTTAGTAAGGCGTTAGATTTATTGAAACCTAAAGACCCTAATGATTTAATTGGGAAAGTTAAATCGCATACTGATTATTTCCACATTTATACATTCGGCGGCTTGAAGGAAACTAACAAGTGGTTGAAGGAGAATAACTATGTCTAATGAATTTGACTATAGTAAACTAAGACATACAACATCAGTAGATCAGTCTGATAGAAAAGTACCATATAATTTAAGACAAAGCGGACCTACTAAAGTTGAGATGCTAATATCAACAAGAGTAAGGAAATCTCCATACTGGCATTTATCTATGAAGGCAGGATGTTGGAGAGCAACTGTTTATAATAGAATTTATCATCCAAGAGGTTATGTTAAACCTGAAGATGGTGGTGCAATGGTTGAGTACGAAGCAATTAAAAATCATGTAACAATGTGGAATGTTGCAGTTGAAAGACAAATACAAGTTAAAGGACCAGATGCAGAAAAATTTGTTGATTATGTAATTACAAGAGATGCTACAAAAATTTCTCCAATGAGAGGAAGATATGTAATTTTGTGTAATGCATATGGAGGAGTATTAAATGATCCTATTCTTTTAAGAATATCTAAAGATGAATTTTGGTTTAGTTTATCAGATAGTGATATTGGATTATATTTGCAAGGAGTAAATGCAGATGAAAGGTTTAATGTTCAAATTAATGAAATAGATGCTTGTCCTGTGCAAATTCAAGGTCCTAAAGCAAAAGCTTTAATGAAAGATCTTTGTGGAAGTGAAGTTGACATAGACAACATGCCTTTTTATGGATTGGCGTCTGCAAAAGTTGGTGGAAGAAGTTGTATTATTTCTCAAACAGGTTTTTCAGGCGAGTCTGGATTTGAAATATATTTAAGAGAAGCAACTTTATATGCCGAAGATATGTGGAATGCTGTTCTTGAAGCAGGTAAAAAACATAACTTAATGGTGATTGCTCCTGCACACCATAGAAGAATTCAGGCTGGAATTCTTTCATGGGGACAAGATATGGATCATGAGCATAATCCTTTTCAATGTAATCTTGGATATCAAGTTTCTTTATCTGGAAAGGGTGAATGGAACAAAAAAGGTGATTATGTTGGTAAAAAAGCTCTAGAGAAAATGAAAGCTGATTTAAAAGCAGGTCATAAACCTTACAAACTTCAATTAGTTGGACTTGAATTAGGAGGAAAACCTATTGAAGAATATGCTCCAGATTTTTGGTTAATTTCAGAGAACGGCAGTGAGCCTGTAGGATTTATAACTTCTCCATGGTATCACCCAGAAAAGGGGAAAAATATTGCTATGGGATATGTTCCATTTGATGGCACGCTAAATGCAAATGGTTTTCCAAGAGGTAAGGTTGGATCGAAATTTAAAGTCCATCTACCAGAAAAATATTCTGATAAACCTGGGGAACCAGTTGATGCAGTTGTAGTTGATATTCCATTTACAGAATCTTACAACGCAAATACAAGAGAAGTAGTCAGTAAGTGATAAAAATTTTTTTAGGGGGAATTTAATTCCCCCTAAATATGACAAAAACCTTTTTTATAGTTGTTTGCATTATAATCGCTATTGCTCTAATAATATTCCCATTAATCGTTTCATATAAGGCGCAAAAAAAAAATAAAGATAATTAATGTTTGCTCAGTTTTTAGATATTGTTTTTAAATCGTTAAAGCTTGATAAAACTCTTTATAGAACTCCAAGATATTACGGAGAAGCTGGAATTTATTTTGCAATTCTTATCATGATTTTAGATGGGGTTGCTGGTGCTATTGCTGCGAACACAATTGTTAAAACGTCTGTTGGTATATCTGGTTTAACAGCATTATTAACTTGGCTGGTATGGGCAATTTTTATATTTGTAATTGGAGTTAAAATTTTTCCTGATAAAGATAGAAAAATTCCATTTAAAAGAGTCCTTATAGCCGTTGGGTACGCACATGCTCCAGGACTAATAAGATTTTTTGCTGTCACACCAGAATTAGTGCTTTTAATTATTTTTCTTACCCAATTTTGGATTTTTGCTTCATTAATTATAGCCACAAGACATATTTTAAATTTAAAATCAAATTTAAAAGCATTTGGAATTGTATTTTTGTCTTTTTTAATTATTTCTTTTTTGACAATTTCTTTCGTAATGACAAAAATTAATTCGTTACCTATTAGTACGAATATTTAAAGTGGAAATAAAGTTTTTGATGTTCTGCAGGAGTTACAAAGTTTATATCCTGTGAGTATTAAATTTTGAGTTACTGTCTCATCTTCTTTTTTACATTCATCACAAATATCATTTAATTCATTTTTATCTGATTTGTCCGATTTATATTCAAAGTTATTAGTCATTATCTGTTAATCCTGCTCCTGCGGTTTTTTGTTTTAACTCATCTGTTTCTTCAACAAATGTGTTTTCAGATAATTTTGATAATTCTTTCCAATCTTCTTCGGAAAAATTATTCTTGTTTTCTAAGAATTGGATTTTAATTACATCGGCTTTTTCTACAACCTCACTACTTAAATAATTTGAATAAATTGATTGATTGAAATTTAATAAAAATTCTTTTTGATCTATCTTTAAAAAAATTCTCTTTCCTGTTATTTCCGAAGATCTGCTGACAAACGGCAAAAATATCAATGGGTAAGCCATTTTTTCAATTTCTATATCATTTAGTTCTTGGATAGAGATAGATTGATCAAAAAAACTTAATCCAAGTTTAATTGGACAGTAAAAGTTTTGAGGTCTGTTGCTTTTGTTAAAAGATTGGCAATTTTCAAACTTCTCATTATTAAAAATCTTAAAATATTGGTTTATATGTTTTATTCCTGGTAAACCAAATAACTCGAGTTGCTTGATGTTCTTTCCTATTTCTTCTGCAACTCCCCAGGAGAAACCTTTCGCTTTTGTTGAACGTTTAACAATCGTGTCAATTTCACTATAACTTCTCATTAATTACTTTAGTTATATATCCAATATTGATTAAATGAATTTAGTTCATTTGGTAATGGAGCTCCTTGAAACATACAAATCCTTAACCATTTGTCAGATCTTGGATCAAACTTTACCGCCCCAAAAAAAGATAGTTTAAGTCTTAACATATCAATAGGAACTAATTTTGAGCCAATGGTGTTATCTTGAATTTCAGAATATGGATATTTCTCTGTTATAAACACTCTTCTTACAATATGTCTTAAATCATTGTTCTGTACTAGAAAATTGCCAATCTTTAAGCTGTTTTTTAATGTAAAAATAGTTTCATAAAGTTTTTTAATATCTCTAGCAATAGCTGTAGGCTGCTCAAGTTCTGAGCCATTATCTTCAAACCGATCTCCAATCCTAGGTTCTTCTTTATTTTTTGAAATGAACCAAAATTTTTTATTATTTTCATTTTTTGAAAAATCAATTTTTAAAATATCTGAATAATTTTTTTCAATTATTTCTCTTAAGTCATTTATAGTTCTGTCTACAGGTATGTTAAAACTACTATCCTCGTCTGAACTCATTTGAGAAATTAAAGGATCAGTTATTTTATTATATGGCTCCATCATTATAGAAACCAAATACTCAACTCCTTCTTCGGATAAATTTTCCTCCGCCCAATTGTATAATTTGTCGAATATATAAAAATTTGATTTATGAATATTGTCTTTCAAATAATTGATTAAATTTTGTAAATCATTAATTAAATTCTCAATTTTCTTCTTTTGATATTCACTATCAGTATTCCATGAAGTTACATTTTTTAAAGATTTTGTTAAACAGTTGTAAAAAATTTTAAACTCTTCTTCTGATACTTTTTCTATTTCTCTTATTTTTTTTAAAGCTGTTTCTTTAGCTAGAATCCAATTATTTAACAATGAAGGGTGGTTTACAATAAATGGTGCCATTCCCAATCCAGTTGAATTACCAATTCCTAAATTTCTGCAAATATCCAAGTCCAGTTCTATAGCATCTTTAGGATTTTTATGTTTTGCTATATGATTTACTTGATCGAAAGTGAATTGTCTTACAAGATAAACCAACATCATTTCCAATCTAAAAGGACCATTTATTTCATCTCTATTTTTAATTCTAAATCTGTCTGCTAATCCAAATTTTCCTGAGCCATATACTGCAGTTGTTCTGTACAAATATCCAACTTTTGAAAGCTCATTAGTATTTGGCTGGATACCTTTTGATAAACACTCAACCACATAATTAAATGCTCTAACTGATCTATTTGCTCTTGAGAGAGTTAGTTCTTTATAAGAAAGTCTACCTACTTCTTGTTTAGGGACATTTTGTGAAAGTCTATCAATATCAATTTTTGAAGGAATGCCATCATACAAAGCAAATGCAGCATCCCATTTAGTTGCTATTACTCTATCAGATCTTTCCTCATCTTTAAGCTCATTAGCAAAACAAACTAAAGAATATGTTTTTTTATCTTTTGAAAATGAATAAATAGCTACTCCATATCCCCTATCATTCAAGTCAAACAAATCCCTGTTATATTTCCAATCTTTGAACTCATTTAAAAATGATCTTAGAAAAGATAATTTAGATTGATGAAACGATCCAAGCCTAGAAAGTTTCATTACAATTTTAGGATCTCTTAGTGGAACTTGCATTAATTAATTCCTTTATAAAAACTAAACCAGTTATTGCCAAGTATCTTATTTATCTCTTCTTCGTGAAAACCTTTATTTTTTAGTTCTGTGTTTATATTATTAAATCCTCTTGCATCCAAAAACCAATCTGGTTGTTTTGGAAAACCAGGTTTATCTTTACTACCTTCGCCAAAATTTTTTGATTTTGACCAAGTTCCATTTCTCATCCATTCAACTACACTGTCTGGTTGGTTTAAACATAAGTCTGATCCTATTCCAACATTATCAATACCCATAATTTCAACTGTTCTTGCAACCATTTCACAAAAACTTTCTAATTTACAATTCGTTCCATCTTTTAAATGGTGAGCATACAATGATAAACCTAACATTCCTCCACTTGCAGATAAAACTTTTAATAATTCTGTAGATTTATTTCTTTTAGCTTCAAACCAAAAAGTAGGATTTGCATGAGTGATCGCAATAGGTTTTTGACTAATTTCAATTGCATCAAGTGTACTTTTCTCTGCTGAATGAGACATGTCAACAACGATACCTACTCTATTCATTTCTTTAATAGCCTCTTTTCCAAAATTAGTAACTCCGCTATCATTTTTTTCATAACATCCAGTGGCTAATAATGATTGGTTGTTGTAAGTTAATTGCATAAATCGACAACCTTGAGAGTGTACTTTTTCTATAAGACCTATGTCATCTTCAATTGGAGAACAATTTTGAAATCCAAAAAAAATTGCAGTTTTATTTTCTTCTTTTGCTTTTGTAATATCATTGTAGTTATTGCCTAGAAATATAAGATCTTTATTTTCTTCAAAATGTTTATTCCACTCTTGTATTCTTTGTTGTAATTCATCATAGTCTTCGTGATAAACTAAAGTTACGTGAACCGCATTTAATCCAGCTTTATTATTTATTTCAAAGATTTCTCTAGACCATTTACAATACTGAAGATTATCAATTCGATAATTCATATTTGATATACACTATTATTATTATTATGATTGTCACTAACTTAAACTGTCCTGAGCTAAAAATTGCAATTTAAGGGAAATATCTATAAATTGATATTGGTTTCATGAAATACAAAAAAAAATCACATAAAGTATCAATTGTAATGGGAAGTCAGTCTGATTACAAAACAATGAAGAATTGTGAAAAAGTTCTTAAGATTTTAAAAGTTAATTATGAGACAAATATCGTCTCTGCACACAGAACGCCTGATAGACTTTATACCTATGCAAAGAAAGCAGAAAATAATAATATTTCTATTATTATTGCTGGGGCCGGAGGATCAGCACATTTACCTGGTATGATTGCTGCAATAACTAGAATTCCAGTCATAGGTGTTCCTATTGAAAGTAAAAAGTTAAAAGGTTTAGATAGCCTACTATCAATTGTTCAAATGCCAAAAGGAATTCCTGTTGGTACAGTAGCTATTGGAGAAGATGGTGCAATCAATGCTAGTTTATATGCTGCTTCAATTATAGCTACGTATGATAACAATGTAAAAAAAACACTTTTAAATTGGCGAAAAAAACAAACATCAAAAGTAAAAAAAAAACCAAAGTAATTAATGTCTAAACCTGATCTAGGAATAATAGGCGGAGGACAATTAGGAAGTCTATTAGCATCTGCAGCAAAAAAACTTAATATTAAAACGGTTATTTTATCGGATGATAAAGATGCACCCGCAATCAATTTTGCAGATGAATTTATTTATGGAGATTACCAAGACATAAATATTATCAATAACTTTTTAGAAAAAGTTGATCTTGTTACTTATGAGTTTGAAAATATTCCATATGATATATTGAAAAAAATTAATGAAACCAAATCTGTATTACCAAGCCCCGAAATAAATAAATTAATTCAAAATAGAATGACTGAAAAAGAGTTTTTGAATAAAAACAATATAACTACAACACAATTTGTAAGTATTAACGATTTAGATGATATAAAAATAAACGATAGATTAATACCTGGTTTATTGAAAACTTGTACACTTGGTTATGATGGAAAGGGCCAATATAAAATAAATAATGTAAATGATTTAAATGAAGATTTTGATTTTTCAAAAGGCTACATCTTAGAAAAGATAGTAAATTTAAAAAAAGAAATTTCAGTAGTGGTTACAAGATTTGGTCACCAAAAATATGAAATTTATGATCCAATTGAAAATTATCATGAAGACCAGATTTTAAAACGCTCCAAAATACCCGCTGATATAAGTGATGAAATTAAAAATAAAGCATTGGACTGGGCAAAAACAGTAGCTGAAGAGCTTGATTATATTGGTACTATGTGCGTTGAATTCTTTATAGATAAAAATAATAATTTATATGCTAATGAAGTTGCACCAAGAGTACATAATTCTGGACACCTAACTATAAATTCACACAACATTAGCCAATTTGAAAATCATATCAGAGCTGTATGTGGACTTGAAAAATTAGAAACAAAAAAAATTTATAATGCAAAAATGCTTAATTTGATTGGTGAAGATATATTAGAATATAAAAATAAAAAGTTTAAAGAAAATGAATTTTTTTATGATTATTTAAAAAAAGAAGTTAAAGCTAAAAGAAAAATGGGACATTTAACAACTATAGAAAAATAGTTTTAAGATATGGTTTGTATCAAAGAAATATTATTGTTTGTAGGTTTATTAACTTCCTTTGAAACTTCATGAAAGTTTAATTTTGTTTTTTTACACTCTTTAAGAAAACTCGATCCTGTTAATTCAAGATTTAAATATCTATTAACATCATTTTCATTAATTATAACAGGCTGTCTATGATGTATTTCTTTAATATTTTCATCTGCATCCTCAGTTATTAAACAAAATTGATCATTGTCATAAATAGCCGCTAAATACATAAGCTTTTTATCTTCTCTTAAAAAATAATAAGGTGTTTTATTTTCTTTTTCTCTTTTCCACTCATAAAAACCATCTGCTACAGCTACACATCTATGTAGTCGAATTAATTTTTTGAAAGACACTTTTTCATCTATAGTTTCTAGTCTTGCATTTATTAAAGGTTTAAAATCTTTTTGCTTAGCCCAGCTAGGTACTACTCCCCACTTTAAATTTTCTAGAGTATTTCCATTATTATATTTTTTAATTACAGGTAATTTTTGAAATGGATGTGCATTATAATTTTCATTATCTTCAACTTGTATAGCTGACTTAACAAGTTTTTTTGTTTTTGTAACAGGGCTAGTTATTACGTATCTTCCACACATATTTAATTTTCTTGGTTTAATCTAAATTTAGATTATATGTTTTTCAAAACTATGAAATCAATAGAAAATAATTTTGATGATCCGCTAGTAAATGAGTTGCTAACTAAGCATTTTATTGAATTGAGATCGGTTTCTCCTGAAGGGAGTTCGCATGTATTAGATATACCTGGATTAAAGGATCCAAGTATAAAATTCTGGAGTTTGTGGGAAAATAATGAATTAATTGGTTGTGGAGCTTTAAAATTATTTGATAAAACACATGGAGAATTTAAATCTATAAGAGTTTCAGATAAGTTTAGAAATAAAAAATATGGTGGAAAAATAATTTCACATCTTATTGAAAAATCTAAACAAATAGGAATCGCTAAACTAAGTGTCGAAACTGGTGCAGGTGATTTTTTTGCACCTGCTAGAAAACTTTTTAAAAGTTTTGGTTTCAAAGAATGTGGGCCTTTTGCGCACTATAAAGATGATCCTAATTCATGCTATTATTCAGTAGATATTTGAGGAGTTTAGTTTGGAAACTGATAAATCGAGACCATTTGTATTATATGTTGCCGAAATCATTTATCAAAAGATATATGAAATTAAAATTAAGAACCCTAATTTAACTAATATTCAAGCTTTTGAAATATTTATTGCATCAGATGATTATAATGAAATTAGTTCAGGAAATTTTCATGATAAGTGGTTTAAAGAACTTGAGAGCAATGACTACATAGATAAATCTACAAAAAAAAAGATTAATCAAGAAACTATAAGACTTTTACAAATACAAAAAGATACTATGATTAAACAATTAATGAAAATCCCAAAATTATATTATGCAAAAAGTCACTTTCCTTTAGAATTATCTCAAAGAGCATTTGATCATTTGTGGAGAGTTTGTGAAAGTTATGAACTATGGTGTAAAGAAACTAAACAAAATCGATTAATATTATTAAATTTAACAGAATAATTTATGAGTAATAAAATTTTGAGATTTATAGATAGTACTTTAATAGATTTAGGAAGACAGTTTAAGTGGACCTATCTACCACCATTGATGATTTATCTTGCTGCTGGTATTTCAGGACTAACAGGTATTGTTGGAACTTTTTTTGTTAAAGACTATCTAAACTTATCTGCTGCTTTTCTTGCAGGACTGGGTTTTTGGGCTGGAATTCCATGGGCATTGAAGATGCCTTTAGGTCATCTTGTTGATCTAATCTGGAATAAAAAAAATTACATGGTTTTTGTTGGAGCATCCTTAATCTCATTAAGTTTAATTATAATGTACGGTTTAATAATTCATACTGAGTGGATGTCATCAATTCTTTCAATAGAAACATGGTTTGTGATCAGTGTTTTGCTTGCTCCGATTGGTTATGTTGTGCAAGATGTTGTAGCTGATGCGATGACTGTAGAAGCAGTTCCTTTAGTTGATGACAGCGGAAATAAATTTTCAAGAGATGAAATCAAACTTATGCATACAACAATGCAAACTCTTGGAAGATTTGCAATAATTGGTGGAACTGTTTTAGTTGCTTTAGCTAATGTAATTCTCTTTAAAGGAGTAGACGAACTTGAACAAGCAGATAAGATAAGTTTATACGGTTCAATTTACATATATGCTTTAATTATTCCAATTGTATCTGTACTAGGAATATTTCTTGCTTCATATCTAAAAAATCAAAAGAAAAAAAAACTTATTGAACAAGGTTTAGAGGGTGACCAAGATTATGCTCCTTCAGAGAAAACTGAAGTTAACTGGTGGATATTATCTGGAAGCTTGGCTTTTGTTATCTTCACTTTAGGTATTGGTTCATTCAAAGTGCCTTTTGCTCAAGAAATTGTTTTTGTAGGTTCAATGGCAATTATTCTATTTTTAATGAATAAATTAGTTAAAGAACTACCTCAAGATTTAAGACTTACTGTTGTAGGAACCGCAATAATAATTTTTATTTTTAGAGCAATGCCAGGACCTGGTCCAGGTTTATCGTGGTTTGAAATTGATGTACTTGAATTCAATGAACAATTTTTTTCTGTATTATCTCTTATAGCCTCTGTTTTAACGCTCGTTGGTATTATTTTATTAAGACCATTTATGGCAAACAATTCAATAGCTAGAATAATAGTGATTTTATCTGTTGCAGGTGCAATTTTATTTTTACCAAGTGTAGGAATGTATTATGGATTTCACAATTGGACATCATCATTTACTAATGGAGTTGTTGATGCCAAGTTTATTGCAATACTAAATACTGCACTTGAGTCACCTTTGGGACAAGTCTCAATGATACCTTTGCTTGCATGGATTGCTAAAAATGCGCCTTCGCACTTAAAAGCAACTTTCTTTGCAGTATTCGCATCTTTTACAAATCTTGCTTTATCAGCAAGTGCTTTAGGAACTAAATATTTAAATGAAATTTATGTTATTACTAGAGAAGTAAAAGATAAGGTAACAAACGCTATTCTTACCACTGCCGATTATTCAGATCTAGGTGTTTTGTTGATAACAGTAACACTAATAACTCTAATAATTCCAATTGTGTTTGTGGTTATTATTCAAAGAACTAAATTTAAAACTTCTGAATAATTTTTATTCAGCTTTATAGCCAAATTCTAAACAAGCATCAGTTATTGAATGATAAAGAGATTCACCAAAACTTCTTAAAGCAAATATTCTTACTTTTCTTGGATTTGAACTAATAAAATCAATAGTTATTGTAATTGCATGAAAAGCTGAATTAGAACATTTTCCTTCATCAAGACCATCTAAATTTAACGGACAACCTTTTTTCAATACTTCATCTACCAAAGAACCTTCTAATTCAAGTATTGTTCTTGAATGAGATAGATCAGTTAATGCAAAATCATCATGACTTAGGTTTTCTAAAATAGATTTTTCTATTTCTTTATTTGATGAAACGACTAACCAATTATCAGGTCCCATCCATAAAATTCTTGTATTTTTATTTGAAGAAACCAAAAGTGTCTCGGGTAAATTTAAATTATCTATTTTTATTTTATCAATACTAATTGAAGATTTTTTATATTTAACAATTTGATAAATCAAAACATCTTTGATTTCTCTAATATTTATTAGCTCATCTTTACTATCGTGATTGCCAAACAATCCATGTTTATGAATATTTTCTAGTACAGAAACATTTTTCATGATCTAACTCTTTTTCCTTCAGGATCAACATAATGTGAAGATATAACTTCTACTTCAATTGATTTATTTTTTAATGGTGATACCGCAAAAAACTTTTTACCTATCATGTTTTTTCCATCTTTCATAATTGCTAGAGAAAATGGATTATTATTTTCTACACTCCAACAAGAAGAAGAAACATGACCAAGTTTAGGATTAGGTAATTTTGCATTCTGATCTTGAACAATATGAGATCCTTCAGGAATACTAGACTTTCTATCAATTGGAATAAGTCCAACAATTTTTTGTCTGCTCTCAACATTAAATGCTTCTCTTCCTAAAGAATTTTTGCCAATAAAATCTTTTTTCTTTGAAACTAATCCATTTAATGAAACATCTGATGGAATTGTTCGTCCATCTAATTCTGGTCCTGCAACGTGTCCCATTTCAATTCTTAATGTTGATAAAGCTTCAGTTCCGTAAGGCTGATTTCCAAATTCTTTTCCTACTTCCATCATTTTCTCCCACATGAACATACCATGATCTGATTTGACATTAATCTCATATGCAAGCTCGCCAGAAAATGAAATTCTAAAAATTCTTGATGGAACACCAAAAAATTCTGCTTCTTTGTAGCCCATAAAAGGCAAAGCATCATTTGATACATCTAAGTCAGGATATAATTTTGATAACATGTCTCTAGATTTAGGTCCAGCAATTGCTGCTCCTGCCCATTGTTCAGTTGTTGAGACAACATTTACGTTTAATTCTGGCCAAACAATTTGAAGATAATATTCTAAGTGAGATAAAACATTTGCAGCTTGTGCTGTTGTAGTAGTCATATGATAATGATTTTCTGAAATTCTTGTTGTTGTTCCATCGTCCATGACAATTCCATCTTCTCTGAGCATTAATCCATATCTTGCCTTTCCAACAGGTAATTTCATCCAAGCATTTGTATAAACTCTATTTAAAAATTCTGCTGCGTCTGGACCTTTAATATCAATTTTTCCTAATGTTGTTACATCGCATATACCAACATTTTCTCTAACATTTTTTGCCTCTCTCTTTGAAGCTTCAAATAAAGTTTCATTTCCTTGTTTGTAATATCGAGGTCTCTTCCAGGCACCTGCGTCGACAAAAACAGCATTATTTTTCTCATGCCATTCATGCATTGGAGTTTTTCTAGTCGGCATATATTCCATGCCAACTTCACGACCAACTATTGTCCCGATTGTAATTGGTGTGAAAGGTGGTCTAAATGTTGTGTGTCCTACTTCAGGAACTATTTTATTTTCTATATTAGATACCAACTGAAGACCATTTAAATTACTTGTACGGCCTTGATCTGTTGCCATTCCAAGAGTTGTGTATCTTTTGACATGCTCTATTGATCTGTAGCCTTCTCTTAGTGCAATTTCTATATCAGAAACAGATACATCATTTTGAAAATCAACAAATCTTTTTGGATTTTCATTTTTAGGTAATGGCATACACCAAAATTTATCATGAGCACCATATTTTTTTTCATTTACATTAGGAATTGCAATTTCTGTTTTAGTATCTGTAATTTTAGCAGAAAGATTTGAACCATTTTCAAAACCATTTTTTAAACTTTCTTCTAAAGTAAAAGATCCATTTGCTGCGCCAACTGAGGTCTCATGTTGTTTTTTCTTATCTGGAATAAATGCATCAATTTTTTCTTCATACTTAAGTTTATTTCCTGATTGTGATGCTAAATGTACAGATGGTGTCCAAAATCCAGACACACAAATACAATCACAATCGACAGTTTCTATTTTCTCAAAAGAATTTTTATCTTTATTCAGTTTGCCAATTTTTGCAGATTTAACTTTTTTGTACCCATTAGCAACAATAACACCGTGAGAAAATCTTATATCAATACCTTTTGATTTAGCTTCATCGATTAATTCTGATGAATGTTCTTCTCTAGTATCTAATATAATTGGTTCAACATTATTTTTTTTGAACTCTAAAGCTGTTTCATATGCACTATCGTTATTAGTAAATATTAAAGGTTTCTTTCCAACCAATACTCCATATACTTTCATATATTCTTTTGCAGCTGCTGATAAAAAAATTCCTGGAGTATCATTGTTGCCAAATACAATTGGTCTTTCAATTGAACCAGTTGATAAAATTGTTTCTTTGGCTCTAATATACCAAAGTCTTTGTCTTGGAGTGAATTTTGATTTTTTCTCTAAATGATCACTCACTCTCTCAAACATAACCAGCATATTATGATCATAGTAACCAAAAACTTGAGATCTATTTTTTACAGTTACATTTGGCATAGATTTTAATTCAGTAATTATTTTTTCTGCCCAATCTTTTCCTGATAAATTATCAATGCTTACATCGTCGGTTAAAAGTGTTCCTCCAAATCTTGGTTTATCCTCAGCTAAAATTACTTTTGCTCCATTTTTTGCAGCAGCATAAGCGCTTGCTAATCCAGATGGTCCAGATCCAGTAACTAATAGGTCGCAATACTCAAATTTATGTTCGTATCTTTCTTTATCTTTTTCTATTGAAGCTACACCTAAACCTGCAGCTTTTCTTATGAAAGGTTCGTAAATTTTATACCAGAAACTTTTAGGCCACATAAATGTTTTGTAATAAAACCCAGCAGGGAAAAACATTTTTAAAAAATTATTAATTGCACCAACATCAAAATTTACTGATGGCCAACAGTTTTGGCTCGTTGCAGACAATCCTTCAACGAGTTCCATTTCCGTTGCATTAATATTTGGCTCTGAATGACCGTTGAATTCTACTTGAAGCTTTGCGTTTGGCTCCTCTACTCCTGCACCAAAAAATCCTCTGGGTCTATGATACTTAAAACTTCTACCAACTAAGTGAATTCCATTTGCAATCAAAGCAGATGCTATTGTATCACCTTCATATCCAAATAATTTTTTACCATTAAAAGTAAAAGATATTTTTTTGTTTCGATTAATTAATCCCTCTTTATTTAATCTAAATGGTTGGCTCATCTTATTTCTTCTGTGACTTTTGCTGTTTGGAAAATTTCATGTGTAGCGGTGTCTCTTTGCACCTTAATCCATTGTCTACATCCAGCTATATGTTGCCATAACTCTATATGTTTCCCTCTTGGACTTTTTCTCATATAAACAAAATTATCCCAATCCTCACTTGATACTTCTTCATTTATATTAGGTCTTTTTACAGTAGCATCACCTCCATATGAAAATTCTTTTTGTGCTCTTAAACCGCAATAAGGACATTTGATGTATAACATTTTTTAACCAATCCAGGTTTTAGTTCCTAAACCTTTTTCATCTAAAAGATGGCCTGTAGAAAATCTATTTAATCTTAATTCTGAATTTAATTCATGAACTTGATCTTGCGCAATTGTATGAGCAAATGTCCAACCTGAGACAGGAGTTGATTTAAAACCTCCATAACACCATCCGCAGTTTAAATATAAACCTTCAATATGAGTTTTATCAATTATTGGAGAACCATCCATAGACATATCCATGATTCCTCCCCATGTCCTTAACATTTTTAATCTACTTAAAAATGGAAACAAAGCTAAGCCACCTGTCAATACATGTTGTATAGTTGGCAAGTTACCTCTTTGAGCATAACTATTATATCCATCAAGATCACCACCCATTACCATCTCGCCTTTATCTGATTGACTTATATAAAAGTGGCCTGCACCAAAAGTTACTACTCCATCTAATAATGGTTTTACAGGTTCTGAAACACAAGCCTGCAGTACATGAGTTTCTATTGGCAGTGTCATATTTAATTTTTCAGCTAATATATTTGTGCTTCCTGCAACACATAATCCAACTTTTTTTGCTTTAATATTTCCTCTTGAAGTTCTAATTCCTTTTATCTTTCCATTAACAACATCAAAACCAGTGACCTCACAATGTTGTATTATATCTACTCCCATATCATCTGCTTGACGTGCATAACCCCAAGCAACAGCGTCATGTCTTGCAGTACCAGCGCTTGGTTGCATTAAGCCTCCAAAAATTGGAAAACGTACTTCATCACTAAAGTCAGCCATTGGAATTAATTTTTTAACTTCGTCTCTATCCAATAACTTTGCATCTATTCCATTTAATCTCATAGAGTTTCCTCTACGAGCATATGCATTCATTTGAGCATCTGAGTGAGCTAAGTTTATTATTCCCCTTGGAGAAAACATCACATTAAAGTTCAGTTCTTGACTTAAATTTCTCCACAAATCCATTCCAAATTCATTAAATCTTGCATTAGCATCGTACATAAAATTTGATCTTATGATCGTTGTATTTCGACCAACATTTCCACCACCAATCCAGCCTTTCTCAATGATAGCTACATTTCTAATATTATGTTCTTTTGCTAAATAATATGCAGTAGCAAGACCGTGTCCTCCACCTCCGATGATGACTACATCATATTCACTTTTTGGAGTTGGATCTTTCCAAGCAACTTCCCAATTTTGGTGATTGGAGAAAGCGTTTTTGATTAGACTAAATACTGAATATTTCTGCATCCGTAAGTTTTATAAAATTAAATATTAGTTTTTGCTAATTTTTTTTATATATATTTTTTAGATGTTTAAATACGTGACAAAAAAGGATAGTAATTCTGCTCATTAATAAGTAATTAGATTTATGTCAAAATCAGATATCCAAATTGCACGAGAAGCAAAAATGAAACCCATAAATGAGATTTTGGGTAAAATTAATGTTCCGGACGAGCCAAGTGCTTTTAGCCCTATGGGACGTCATATTGCTAAAATAAATTTAGAATATTTAGATAGTTTAAAAGATAAAAAAAATGGAAAATTAATTTTAGTTACTGCTATTACACCAACTCCTGCAGGTGAGGGAAAAACTACTACGTCAGTTGGTTTAAATGACGGATTAAATAAAATTGGTAAAAATTCAATAGTGTGTTTACGTGAACCTAGTTTAGGTCCTTCATTTGGAATGAAAGGTGGAGCAGCAGGTGGAGGATATGCTCAAGTTGTTCCAATGGAACAAATCAATTTACATTTTACGGGGGATTTCCATGCAATTACATCTGCTCACAATTTATTGTCAGCGTTAATTGATAATCATATTTATTGGGGAAATAAATTAAACATAGATGTAAGAAGAGTAGTTTGGAGAAGAGTCATGGATATGAATGATAGATCTTTAAGATCTATCAATATTAATTTAGGTGGAGTTGCTAATGGTTTTCCAAGAGAAGATGGTTTTGATATTACAGTAGCATCTGAAATAATGGCTATCTTTTGTTTAGCAAATGATCTTGACGATTTGGAAAAGAGAATCGGCAATATTACAGTTGCTTATACTAGAGATAGAAAGCCTATTTTTGCAAAAGATTTAAATGCTCACGGACCAATGACTGTTTTGTTAAAAGAAGCAATCAGGCCTAATGTAACTCAAACGTTAGAAAATAATCCTGCGATTATTCATGGTGGTCCTTTTGCGAATATTGCGCACGGTTGTAACTCTGTAATAGCAACTAAGGCAGGTTTAAAACTAGCTGATTATGTTGTAACTGAAGCTGGATTTGGAGCAGACCTAGGAGCAGAAAAATTTTTAGATATTAAATGTAGAAAATCAAATTTAAAACCTGAGTGTGTAGTTATTGTTGCAACAATTAGAGCATTAAAAATGCACGGTGGTGTAGCTAAAAATGATTTAAAAAATGAAAATGTAGACGCGTTAAAAAAAGGTTTAGTAAATTTAGAAAGACACATTGAAAACGTAAAAAAATTTGGTTTACCGGTAGCGGTTGCTGTTAATCATTTTGTTGCTGATACTGATAATGAAGTTAAAGAGTTAATAAATGCTTGTGATAATATGGGAGTAAAAGCTACTTTATGCACTCATTGGTCAAACGGTGGTGAAGGAACAAAAGAACTTGCCGCACATGTTGTAGATTTAATTGATCAAAAAAAAGCAAATTTTAAATTTTTATATGATGAAAAAACACCTTTGTTAAAGAAAGTTGAGACTGTTGCAAAAGAAATTTATCGAGCAAACGAAGTTGTTGCTGACAGTAAAATAAAAGATCAATTAAAGTCTTTTGAAGAGGCGGGTTATGGAAATTTACCTATATGCGTAGCAAAAACACAATATAGTTTTTCTACTGATCCAAACGCAAAAGGTGCTCCAACCGGTCACTCATTACCAATAAGAGAAGTAAGATTATCTTCAGGTGCAGAATTTATTGTTGTTATATGCGGAGCCATCATGACAATGCCAGGACTTCCTCGAGTTCCTGCAGCAGACTCTATTAAGCTTAATGAAAAAGGTGAAATAGAAGGCTTGTTCTAATTTAAATTATTTAGCCAGTTTTCTAATTCTCTCATCCTTGCATCTTTATTTGAAATTTTATTTTCATCTTCTATAATTTTTACATGAGAGTCTATTTCCATTTGGTCAATAAATGCTTTTTTTTCTAAAAGTCGATCTCTCCTAAAATGAATTAAGCTTATCATTTTAGCATAAGTTATCTCTGGGTGATATTGAATTCCCCATACATTCGTTGAACCAACATTAAAATTTATACCCATGACTTTATTTATTGGATTTGATGAAAGCAATGTAGAGCCCTCAGGTAATTTTACAACTTCATCAAAATTAAATGCAGGGGTATTAAATTTTTTATTTTTATTTTTATAAAGCGGATGTTTAAGGCCGTTTTCGTTTATTTCTATATCATGAGCTATTCCTCTATGAGCGCCATTAGGGCATTTCTTTACTTCTCCACCAGCAACCGTTACAGCAACTTGCATTCCCCAACAAATTGCAAATATATTTTTTATATTCTTTTGACATTCCCTCATAAAATTTATTTGTCTTCTTATTTCTGGAGTATCATTGTAAATATTTAAACTACTACCACCCCATATCATTCCATTATATTTAGTTAAATCTTTAGCTACTTCGTTAATGTTTTCATCCGAAGAAGGATTAACAACATCAATATCTAATTGATCTGTAAAATAACTAATACTGTCTTTTAAACTTTCAGTATGAGTTTTAATTCCACCATCAGTAAAGCTTTGATTTTCTTCTCTAAGATTACCCTCAACTATAAGAATTCTTTTCATTAAAATAATTTACCTGAAATACTGTGTTCATAAAGTGCTTTCATGTCATCCTTACTCATTGTCTTTGGATTGGTAGAAGTTGATGGATCTTCTAATGCCATAACTGATAACTGCTCTAAATTTATTTTTTTTACATCAACAATTTCTGATAATTTATGTGGTATATTTAATTCTTTTCTTAGTTCTAAAATCCAGTGTAAAAAACTATCAAAACTTTTGTCCAGTTCGAGATAATCACATATAGAAATTATCCTTTTTTCAATCATTTCTTTATTAAAAGTTAATACATAAGGCATAAATATTGCATTTGACAAACCGTGATGAACATTAAATTGGGCATTAATAGGATGGCTTAAAGAATGGATAGCGCCAAGCCCTTTTTGAAAAGCGGTAGAACCCATACTAGCTGAAGCTAATAATTCTGCTCTAGCATTTAAATCTTTACCGTTCTTAACTGCTTTAATTAATGAATTTTTGATTAACTTCATTCCTTCAATCGCAATCCCGTCAGCCATCGGGTGAAATCCTGGTGCACAAAAAGCTTCTAAATTGTGTGCCAAAGCATCCATACCTGTAGCTGCAGTCAATCTTGGAGAAAGATCTAAAGTTAAATTAGGATCTAAAATTACAATAGAAGGTAAAAATTTCGGGTGGAAAATAATTTTTTTTATACCTGTTTGTTTATTGATTATAGCTGATGCTCTTCCAGTTTCTGATCCTGTGCCTGCTGTAGTGGGTACAGCAATGATAGGTGCAATGTTGATTTCATCTGCTCTTTTCCAATAATCACCTATATCTTCAAAATCCCATATTGGTCTAGACTGTCCTGACATAAAAGCAATAGCTTTACCTACATCAAGACCGCTGCCACCACCAAATGCAATAACTCCATCACAACCTAATTTCTTAAACTCCCCTACACCCTCTTCCACATTCTCACCCACAGGATTACCTGAAAAATTTGAAAAAACTTGAAGATGATTATGGGTTTTTTTTAAATCTTTAATTATATCTTGAACCATTTTTAGATTAATTAAATCCTTATCTGTAACAAATAATGGTTTATCAATTTTCAAATTTTTACAGGCTATGCCTAAATCTTGAATCCTATTCTCTCCAACCCAAATTGTAGTAGGATAATTCCAATTAGTTTTCATATTAAAATAATATTTAATTTTTCTATTTTTATTAGTACAATATATTTATAATTTTAATTGTAGAGGAAAAATTATCATGACTAAAGTCGCTATAATTGGTGCTGGACCTTGTGGTTTATCAATACTGAGGGCTTTTGAACATGCCGAAAAAAAAGGAGACAAAATCCCTGAAATAGTTTGTTTTGAAAAACAAAGTGATTGGGGTGGTCTTTGGAATTATAGCTGGAGAACGGGATCTGACCAATATGGAGATCCAGTTCATAATAGTATGTATAGATATCTTTGGTCAAATGGACCTAAAGAGTGTCTTGAATTCGCAGATTATTCTTTTGATGAACATTTTGGAAAGCCAATTCCTTCTTTCCCACCTAGAGAAGTGCTTTATGATTATATCACTAGTAGAGTAAGTAAAGGAAATTTAAGAAATAAAATTAAATTTAATACAAGAGTAGTTAATACAGTTTTTAAATCAGATAAATTTGAAGTTAGCTATCAAGATAAAGAAAATGATAAAATTTTAACTGATCATTTTGATTACGTTGTAGTGTCAACTGGTCATTTTTCAGTTCCTTTTATACCTGAATATAAAGGTATGAGTTCATTTCCTGGAAGAATAATGCATTCGCATGACTTTAGAGATGCGGAAGAATTTAGAGGAAAAAATATTATAGTTTTAGGAAGTAGTTATTCTGCAGAAGATATTGCACTTCAATGTAATAAATATGGAGCAAAAAGTGTAACAATTGGCTACAGACATAATCCTATGGGTTTTAAATGGCCCGAAGGAATGAAAGAAGTATTCTATTTAGATAGATTGGAAGGAAAAAAAGCAATTTTTAAAGATGGTACCGAACAGAATGCAGATGTAATAATACTGTGTACTGGTTACCTGCATCATTTTCCTTTTTTGGAAGAAAATTTAAAACTTAAAACAAGAAACAGACTTTATCCTCCAAAATTATACAAAGGTATTGTTTGGCAGGATAATCACAAACTTTTATATCTAGGAATGCAAGATCAGTTTCATACATTCAATATGTTTGATTGCCAAGCTTGGTATGCGAGAGATGTTATGATGGGTAAAATAAATTTGCCAAGTGGAGATGAAATCGAAAAAGATATTAACAAATGGGTTGCTTTAGAAGAAAAACTGGAAAATCCTGATCAGATGATTGATTTTCAAACTGAATATACAAAAGAATTACATGAGATGTCTGATTATCCAAAAATAGATTTTGAGCTGATAAGAAAACATTTTAAAGAGTGGGAACATCATAAGGTTGAAGATATATCAACTTATAGAAATAAATCTTTTTCTTCTCCAGTTACAGGATCTGTCGCTCCAGTTCATCATACAGCTTGGGCAAAAGCAATGGACGACTCCTCTGAAACTTTTTTAAATAAAAACTAAAAATTTAAACTAATTCTCTAAAACTAAGTCTAAATATAAAGCTGCGCTCCATGAGAAATTATTTGCGCCCATAACTGATCCATCTTTATAACTGTAATATTCATGAAAACCTTTTTTTTCAATTAATTCTAAAGTTTTTTTTTTGATTTCATTTGCATATTCTGGCTCTTTTTTAATAAGTCCTTGATAAATTAACCAATTACAATTTATCCATATTGGACCTCTCCAATATCTTTTTTCTTCAAATGAAGGATGATTTGGTTTTATTGTTGAGAAATAGTAATTGTCATTAATATTATGATTTTTTAAATTATTAATAATTTTTTTATTTAATTGATCATTTTCTAAATTTGCAAATAGAGTAAAATAATTTGTTATTGATGGAACAACGATATTCAAGTTAGTTTTTAAATCTTTTGAGACAAAATCATTAAGATTATCATCATATAATTTTAATATTTGATTTTCAGTTTTGGATACGAAATTATTTAAATCATCGAAATTTAAATCTAAATTTTTAGCTAAGCTAAGCAGATCTTTATTTGCTCTCAAAAATAAAGCATTAAATCCAACATCTACTACATTAAAATCAGAAATCTCATACAATTTATATGGATCATACTGAACATTCCTAAATTGATCTCTTAAAGTTATATATCTATCATAATCAGTTTTTAAAGGTCTCTCATCAGAGTTTGAAACTTCAAGGTCTCTTCTTTTATAATTAAGGTCTTTATCTACTTTGATATTACTCATTGGCTGATCCCAAATTGGTGAATTATCATACCCGCTTTCCCAAGGATGTAATATAGATACAAGGCCCGTTTTATTAGGATCTCTGAATTTTATGAACCAATCATGATAATTTTTAATTTTTTTGATTACTTTAATTATTCTTGAGTTTTGCTCATTATTAAGTTTATGTTTTTCAACAATTTTTCTCAAAATACTGGCTAAAACTGGTGGCTGAGTAATGCCAGATGAAGGAATATTTTTTCCACATTGCCAAGTTGTGTGATTTGGAAAATAAGATGTGTCTTTTTCATGAAAAAGAATGTGAGGTACCATACCATCGTCCCACTGACCATTAAGCAAAGTTTCAATTTCTATAATTGAAAAATCTAAATTAAAGTGAGAATAGCCGAGCGCTATAAAAGCTGAATCCCAATTCCATTGAGCAGGATATAATTTGTTATTAGTAGGAAGTGTGTAACCATCTTTTCTGTTACCTAATAATATTTTTTTTGCCTCTACTACTTTATTTTGCATTATCCTTTAACACTTCCAGCAGTAAGACCACTTACTAAATATTTTTCAAAATAAACAAAAATTATTAAAATAGGCAAAGTTACTACTACAGACCCTGCCATCAAATATTGTCTAGGTGTTTCAGCTCCAACATTCAGAAACTGAATAGCTCTTGATAGTGTGAATGTATTTGGCCGGTCTAAAAACATTAATGAAAACAAAAATTCATTCCAAGCTATCATAAATACATACAAGGCTACCGATGATATTGCGGGTAAACTAAGTGGGAGTATAATTTTAAAAATTATACCAAGCCAATTTTGACCATCTATTATCCCTGCTTCCTCTAATTCTTTTGGTATACTTTTAAAGTAACCTTGCAGCATATAAATTGCTACAGGTAAGGTTGTAGCTGTATAAACTATTAGTAAACCCTCAATAGAATTTCTTAAACCAAGTTGACTAAAAATTGTGTACAAAGGTATCACTAAAACTATCGCTGGAAACAAATAAATTATCAATATGGAAGTTGATAAAAAATTTTTTCCAAAGAAATTAAGTCTTGCAACAGCGTAAGCAGCCGGTATTGCAAAAATTAATGTTATAATGACTGTTCCTAAGGAGACTATTGTACTCGTTAGCATATATCTTCCAAAATTGTAATCTTTGAATACTATAAAATAAGATTTGAACAATTCTGGTAATCCTTGTGCAAAGTTAATACTAAAGTCCAAGGGGTTTAATAATAATAATGCTTGAGTTTTAAAGCTTGTAACTAACATCATATAAAAAGGAAAAAGAATTACAAAAGAGAATAGAGTAATTCCAAATAATGTTAAAAAATTAAAGAATAATTTTTGAGAAGAATGATTTTTTGACAAAAAGTTTTTGTCGTAATTTTTTATATTATTGAAAAAAAATAATGAAATTAAGAATATGCCAAAACTATACCAAATAGGTAAATTTTTTGAGATGAAATAATCAAAGATAGAAAATAAAAGTGCAAGTATAGTAATTTTAATATTTAAATTTAATTTTTTTCCAAAAAGAAGATTTATTGCACAAAGAATTATTCCAAATATAAATAATTTATTAAAATTAAAATTTGTTAATTCAATTCCTTGTAATGTAACTAAGATTTTCCAAATACAAATTAATGAAAACAAAAATAATGATGAGATAAAACAATAAGTAAATATGTTTTTAATTTTCATCAGCTCTTTTTCCTAAAAGTTTAAAATAGATAAACATAAAAATTAACAGAAACACTACAATCACAATAGAAACTGCAGAACCCATACCAATATCCCCGATTGAAAAACCTTGTTGATATACATTGATTGGCAATGTTCTTGTACCTGATGCCCCGCCAGTGAGTAAAAAGATGTCTTCAAATTTATTAAAATTCCAAATAAATCTAATCATAAATAAAATTGAAATCACCGCTAATATTTGGGGTAAAGTAATATTAAGAAATTTTTGGATAGGATTTGCACCGTCAACATCAGCTGCTTCATACAGCTCTTTTGGAACTGCTTGAAGACGGGCAAGAATAAATAGAAATGCTAAAGGAAAATATCTCCAAATTTCAAAAATAATTACAGTCGTTAATGCTAGCCTCAATTTAAAATCAAAACCTAGTATGTTTAAAGTTACATATTTTTGTCCTAGTAAATTTATTGGTCCGTCAATAATTTGATAGTTGATTAATAAATTATTTAACGTTCCACTAGTTGGATCAAGTAAAAGTTCCCAGGTATAAGCAAGAGCAACAACTGGCGCAACATAAGGAAATAAAAGAACACTTCTCATAAATGTTCTTGCAAAAAATTTTTGATTTACCATTTGTGCAGCTAAAATTCCAAAAACTATTGCACCTATGGTTCCAAAAAAAGTGTAATAAAAAGTTGTTGATAATAGATCTATAAACGCTTTGTCTTTAATTACTTTCTTGAAATTATTTAATGTAAATTCATAAGTTAATAATATATTTTGTGACTTGCCTGATAGTCTAGGTTTATAAGATTTTATTTCCTTCTTGGAAATTTCTTGATTATTAATATTTTGAAATACTATTTCTAAATTTTCTCGATATTTTTTTGGCCAATTACCTAACTCACACTTAAGTAAATTTGATGTAAATTGACATTTATTATTTAAACTTATTGGTTCAATATCATCTGGATATTTATCTTTAAATTTTACATTAGTAATTTCTTGTGTAAGAGAACTATTTCTTAATTTATAAATTACTTTTATTTGATTTGGATTATCATTAACTGATTTTACTAATTTTTTTGCTCTTGGTTCAGGAATTCTTAAATCTTTGAGCTCTACATTTTTAAAACTTATCCAAATATTAGAAAATATTGGAAATAAAATTATAGAAAATACTAAAAGAACTGATGGTAATATTAAAAGATAAGCTGTTCTTTTTTCAATTTTTGCAAGTTTTGAACTCATAAAAAAAAGCGGATAATTAATATTACCCGCTTTTTTTAATTTTTTAAATTACTAGAAGCTAGCTAGCACAGTATTAATTTCGTCTACTGCTTCATCTAGCGTCAATTGATCATCAATATATTGTCTAGTGATTCTATTTATAAACTTATTGTTAATAATTTTAGATGCTCTAGATAGTTCACCTTCTTTTACTCCCCATCTGTTAGCAGTATCTAAACCAGCAACAATATTATTTATTACATCTGCAGAATATAGATCTGTTAAAGGAGCTTTTCTATCAACTCCAACAGGCAGTTTACTCCAAGCTGTTGTAAATGCATTTGGATCACTTGCATTACCTCTTCTTACAGGGAACTTACCTTCTGGTGCTATAGATAAAGTGCTTGTGTATCCTTCATCCATTGAATAAAGAATAAACTGCTTAGCTTCATCGGTATCTGCATCTGCAGTTACACCAAAGTATCTAACATCCGCCCAAGCTGCACCTTTTACATTATTTGGTCCACTAAAATTAGTTATAAATCCAGTTTTAGATGCCAATTCTGGTGATGTAGGATCACTGTTAATTGTTGGTGGAGCTGAGTCTCTTAAACCAGCTAATTCATCCATGATAAATGGTGACCAAATTATCATTGGAGTTTTACCAGCGAAATAAAGTTCTCTTGATTGTTTCCAATAAAGTTCTCCTGGAGGGCTTGCTTTAGCTAATTTTTTATAAAACTGTAAAGAATTTTTTAAAGCTCTACCTTGTTTTTTTGTTCCACCTTTTTTCACGATGTTAACACCATTTGCAAGCAGAACATGTTCCAAAACCTGGCTCATAAAGTTTTCATCAGTTTTAGTTGCAGCAACAAATCCAAACATATCGTTACTAGATAAAGCATCTATTGCTTTCTCAATATTTGCATAAGTTGTTGGTGGTTCTAAACCAGCAGCTTTAAATAAATCTTTTCTGTAAACGACCATTTGCGTCCATCCATCTACTGGCACGGCTGCAATTTTGCCACCTTTTTTAGCCATCTTTAAAGCGCCTGGAGCAAAAGTATCTTTTCCAAGTGTTTTAATTATATCATTATTTGCATCAACGTCTAAAATTCCAGCTTCAGCCCATGGCAATACATATTGCAATGTATGATAAATTACATCAGGAAGATCTCCTGCTGCAGCTGCTGCAGTAGCTCTTGTTCCTAAATCTTTTTCATCAATCGGGATAACTTCAACTCCAATTCCAGTTTTAGCTTCAAAAGCTTTAGCCATCTCTTCTTGTTTAGCCATCCTTGCTGGTTGAGTTTCTGTAGTCCAGAATTTGATGTCTGCAAATGCAATTGAATTAAAAACAAAAGCTATTGCAGAGATTGTTATTAATATATTTTTAAACATATATTCCCCTCTTTTTCGTGTTTTCTAAAGTTATTTAAAAATTAACACATAATGAACATTTAAAAGAAGAATAACAAGTATGTAAATTACACAATACTACCTGAGATTGATTCAAGAATTTTTAAAAGAAATACCTTTATTATCAAATAAATGGCAACGAAATGGATCAAAACCTATTTTAACAGTGTCACCTACTTTAATGTTTGTGTCTCCATCAGTTTGTACAACAAGAGGATCTCCCTCTTTCTCCAAGTATAAATATGTTCCTGACCCTAATTTTTCTACGACGAAAACCTTGCTTTCCCAAAGTGTATCTGATTTTGCGTTTAATATTAAGTGCTCTGGTCTTATTCCAATTTTTATACTATCACCTACTTGAATATTTTCAGAAATTTTTGGTACATTTAACTTTCCAGTCCCCATTATATCTACTTCGGAACTCTTTGAATTTTTACTCAAAATTTTACTATCTATAAAATTCATTTTTGGAGATCCGATAAAACCTCCAACAAATAAGTTATCTGGGTTATTATATAAGTTCATTGGTGATCCTTTTTGTGAAACTATCCCTTGATCCAATACAACAATATCATTTGCAAGTGTCATGGCTTCAGTTTGATCATGAGTTACGTAAATCATTGTTGCATTAAGTTGATCATGTAATTTTGCCAGTTCTACTCTCATTTGTACTCTTAATGCTGCATCTAGATTAGATAATGGTTCATCAAATAAAAAAACTTTGGGTTTTCTTGTAATAGCTCTTCCAATAGCTACTCTTTGACGTTGTCCTCCAGATAATTGTTTTGGTTTTCTCTCTAGATACTCCTCTATTTGTAAAATTTTAGCAGCCTCCATTACTCTTTGCTCTATTTCTTCTTTTGATTTTTTTTCAATCTTTAAACCAAAAGCCATATTATCAAATACTGTCATATGAGGGTAAAGAGCATAAGATTGAAATACCATTGCAATATTTCTTTCTTTAGGTGGAAGATCGTTAACAACTTTATCGTCAATAGATATTGTGCCGGAATTAATTTCTTCTAAACCAGCAATCATTCTTAAAATTGTTGATTTGCCACAACCACTTGGTCCTACCAGAACAGTAAAAGACTCACTTTTTATATCTAGAGAAACATCTTTAATAACGTGTGTACTTCCAAAATACTTATTTACTTTATCTATTTTAATACTTGCCATTTTTAATTTAATATTAATTTTTTGTTATTAATTATAGATTTAATTAATTTTGTCATCAAAGGGATTTTTTTTTGTTGAATTTTTTTTAATACAAATGGAGCAATTTCTCTTGCAAGTTGCTCTCCCTCTACAGTTTCATTAGGCATAAATTTTCTTTTAGCATTGTTGAATGTATAGCCTTGCCCTAAGTAACTTCCCATTTTACTATTTCTACCTCCAGCAGCACTAACGTATAAATCTCCAACTCCAGCCAATCCAAGAGCAGTTTCAACTTTTCCATTAAAATATTTAGTAATATATATCATCTCATTTATAGATTTTTTGAATAAACTTGAAGACATATTTAAACTATCTCCAGCCCCGATAATCATTGAATATATATTTTTAATTGAAGAACAGATCTCAACTCCAATAACATCTTTCGAAGTTTCGGTTAAATAGTATTTTGTAGTTATCATATTACAAATTTTTTTTGCGGTTTTGATATTTTTATTTGCAACAATCACACTTGTTTGTTTTTTATTTGAAAGTTCTTTTGCTAAGCAAGGTCCTTTTAAAACTGAAACATTTATATTTTTATTAATTTTCTTTATATCCTCTGAAATAGTAAAAATTTTCTGTTTTTTTTTGTCATACTTTAAACCTTTAGTAAGAATGAGAATTGGAGTTTTGATATTTGATTTTTTAAATTCTTCACTAATTAAATTTATTCCCGATAAACTTAACGCAACAACGACTAAATCAAATTTATTCTTTAATAAATGAGTTGAATATTTTTTGTATTTTAGTTTTTTGGGTAAATTTATTTTTAAACTAGAATGATATTTCTTTTTCGAAGACAAATTTTTAATAAAAGTTTTATTGTAAGGCTCTGTGATAGTTACTTCATTTTTATTATCTATACATGGAAAAGTAAAAGCAGATCCCATTGCGCCACCGCCTATTATCAAAATTTTTTTCATTTAAGCTTAAGCAATTCCTAGATGTTTTTTTCTTTTTTCTACCCAAGTTCTTATCAAATTGTCAAAGATTAAACCTATAAAAGCTACACAAATACCTAAAGTTAATCCAATACCAGCACCATTTTTATCTGATAAAGCTTTTAAAATATATTGCCCTAAATCTTCTGTGCCTATAAATGCTCCTATAATCACCATAAATAATGCAAACACTATTGTTTGATTTATACCAAGCATCATATGAGGGAATGCTAAAGGAAATTCAATTTTTGTTAATCTTTGAAATTTATTTACACCAGACATCGTCGCTGCATCATGTAAACCTGCTGGAACACTTCTAAGCCCTTCAATTGTGTATCTTGTTGCTGGTATAGTTGCATAAACAATGACAGCAATAAGAACAGAAGTGTCAGTTATTCCAAAAAGCATCATAACAGGAATAAGATAAACAAATGATGGAAATGTTTGAAATATATCACATACCCCTAACATAAATTTTGCAGAATGTTTATTTTGAAAACATAATGTGCCAACCGTAAAACCTATTATACAAGAGACAATTACCCCGAATGTTGCCATGTAAGCCGTTACTAAGGCTCTATCCCACCAAGGGCTTAGAGCTATGAATAATGTCAAACCACAAACTACTAATGCAGATCTAATTCCACCAATTAAATAGCCGGCACCAACAACTAATACTAATGTAGCAACAGCTGGCATCCTTAAATACAAAGCCCTCATTGGTTGTAACACTTCTTGAATTAACCATGTATTAAATGCTTTTATATAAACAAAAAAGGTATCAAAAATCCAATCGACACCTTTATTCCAAAAATCAGCAGTTGATATTCCTTTATTGTGTGGAACTTCAAATAAATAATTGTAACCACCTTTAAAATAAACAGATCCAAAGTAAGCGAGTAAAATTCCAATTATGACCGTAATACTAAAAAATAATAAATTTTTATTTCTTTGAAAAAAATTCAAATTGCCAAAATAATCGACTTGCTTGTTTGCCCATGCTAATGACATCTTATCTAATAAAATTGCTATTAGACTAATACAAAGACCAGCTTCTAATGCTAATCCGATATTAAGCTGATTTAGTGCTAACAATAAATTAAAACCTAGACCTTTGGCTCCAATGAACGCTGAAATAACAGCCATAGAAAAGCACACCATGATAACCTGGTTTACGCCAATTAAAATATCTCGTCTGGCCGTTGGAATTAGCACTTTAGACATTAGTTGCCAATTATTACAACCACTCATTCTTCCAGCTTCAATTACTTCTGGAGGAATAGCTCTCAATCCTAATAAAGTAAGCAATATCATAGGTGGGACAGCAACAACCATAGTTATAATTACTGCAGCATGGTCACCAACGCCAAAAAGAACAAGCGCAGGAACTAACACTGCATATTGTGGCATTGTTTGCATAACTAATAGAATTGGATATAAAGCTTTTTCTACACGTTTACTTTTATAAGCTGCAATACCTAAGCTTAACCCAAATATAAAAGAAAGAGGCGCAGCAACTAAAATAAAAGAGAGTGTTTGCATCGATGGTTTCCATTGTCCAAATATAGAAATGTAAACCATTGTTAAACCGGCAAATAAAGCGAGTCCAATACCACTTAATTTATAAGCAAGTATTGCAAAACCAGCTGCAACTATTGTCCAAGGTAGACCTGGTAACTCTGCCCAAGGGTTCGCATCGATCCAATCCCAACTTGTAAAGGCAACAATTGTTTCAAGTCCACCTAATAGAATTTCTCTAATTAATTCTATTAAAAAGGTCATAAAAGCTGTTAAATTTCTGCTAATTTGCAAAACTATTGGTCTGGTTTTAAATTCTTGAGTGTCCTCATTCCAAAACTCCATTGGCATCCACTCATTCATTAAGAAAAATAAGGAGTCATTTATCCATATTGGCAACCATCCAAGTAATGGAGGAAGTCGCCAGAAAACATCAAAGGCGTAATATCTTACTTCTTTGCCTAAAAATATATAACTACTTTGATTAGGGTCTTTTACGAATTCAGCTTGGCCTCTAATGAATTTATATGTTTCTGGAACATCAATAGCAAAACAAAGAGCAAAGAAAACAATTAATAGAAATAACCACTGAAATATTTTTGGATATTTTTTTAAAAACTCCATAATTTATTTTCCGTTCTTTCTTCCGCCAAAGACAGTATTAATTATTTTTGTCGGGTTGATTGACCCAACAGTTTTATTATTTTCATCTATAACTGCTACAGATTTTTCTTGCGTTAATATTTTTTCTGCAACATTTTCTATAATTTCATCTTTTGAAACTTTAACATCACCTAAATTATTAGATATAGATTCATCCATTACATCTTCAATTAATAAAACTTTTTCTCTAGGTACTTCTTCAGTAAATTTTCTTACATATTCTGTGGCTGGGTTTAAAACTATATTTGCAGGTGTATCTAGTTGTTCAATTATACCATCTTTCATAATTGCAATTCGATCAGCAAGTTTTAATGCTTCATCAAAATCATGAGTAATAAACATAATTGTTTTTTGTAATTTTTCTTGAAGTCTTAAAAATTCATCTTGCATTTCTTTTCTAATTAAAGGATCTAAAGCAGAAAAAGGTTCATCTAAAAACCATATATCAGGTTCAACTGCTAGAGATCTTGCAATACCCACTCTTTGTTGTTGTCCACCTGAAAGTTCTCTTGGAAAATAATTTTCTCTTCCATCAAGTCCAACTAATTTAACCATCTCCATTGCTTTATTAATGCTCTCCTCAGTTTTGATACCTTTGATTTGAAGAGGAAAAGCTATATTTTCTACAACGGTTTTGTGTGGAAGAAGAGCAAAGCTTTGGAAAACCATTCCCATTTTGTTTCTTCTAAGCTCAATTAACTCTTTATTATTTAAATTTAATAAATCTTGACCTTCAATGAAAATTTTTCCACCTGTTGCATCTGTTAATCTTGATATACACCTTAGTAAAGTTGACTTACCAGATCCAGACAAGCCCATTACAACAAGCATCTCTCCTTTTGCCACTTCAAAAGAGGCATTGTTAACACCTACTATACAACCATTTTCTTGAAATGTTTTAGCATCAACATTACCATTTGAATCTTGAAGCATCTTTTTGGCATTTTCACCAAAAATTTTATAAACTGCTTCGCATTTGATTACTGCTTCAGACATATTTCTTATAAAAATATACGAAAATTAATTAAATTAAAATCAATATAATTGAAGCTTATTTCCATTAAAAATTTTTAATAAAATAAACCCTTGTATCAATTCCAGTACTTAAAAAACTTAAGGCTTCACCGCTTACTTTAATTGTTTCGTCTACTCCTACGTTATTTCCACTAACTGTAAAACCTGCAAAACATTTCTTTTTTTCAGCATCCCATTCAACAAATGTTTCATCAATCTTATTGCCGTTAATAGTATAAATTTCATGTGCTCTAAAATTTAAGAAATTTGCACCCATTATTGCTCTTTGGGGGATAAGCTTTGTGGCATTACACACTCCCTCATACAATTCATCTGATAATTTATAATGATCAGTACCATCAAAAGTTACTAATATACCCGAGGGAAGTTTTGAAATTAATGCACTTAGTTTTCTCTCTTTTGCAATTCTCTCTTCTTCCAATTTCATTTTCCTAACTAATTCATCACCCTCGCTAAATATATTATTTAAAATAGCGAAAGAAGAAATTATGACTATTGTTAAAATTATTAGTCCTATAAATTTTTTTAGGTTTTCGGGTAATCCTTTTAATTTATTAAATGAAGTTTCGTTAGACATTAATCTTGTAATTTACCGTTTTTCCAAATTCCTATTTTTTGGTCTCCATTAGCCCAAGTAAATGTTCCTTTGCCATTCATAAAACCATTAGCCCACTCTCCTTCATAAGTAGAACCATCTGGGAAAGTTAAAGTTCCAACTCCACTCCAAACACTGTTTTTAAACTCACCTTTATAGATATATCCGTTTGGCCATGTTTCTACACCTTGGCCATTTTTTTTTGTTCCTACCCACTCACCTTCATAAGTAGTTTTATCTGTATAAACCCATTTTCCATATCCATTTTCACAGTTACCTTCTTTACATCCGGTGCTTCGAGCAAAAACTGATGAGCTTATTAATAAACTTAAAAAAAAGTAAAAAAGATATTTTCTCATAAATATATTTTACACAAATCTTTATAAAAAAAAATCCCCCCCAACAGAATTGGGGGAGATCTTAATTTTTTAACTTTTATCCTTATTTAAGGAAAGCTTTCCAAGTTGACTCGTTATCAGCTAACCATTTTTTAGCTGCATCTTCGTGAGTCATTTTGTCAACGTCTACTAAAGCTGCCATTGCACCAATTTGACTTGTTGAGAATGACAATTTTTTGAACGCTGCTGCTGCATCTGGATGAGTTTTTGGAAAATCTTCGTGAACTGCTTTTTTCAAATAACCATCCGGAGAACCACATTTTCCATCACCACCATCTGCTGGTCTACAACCAGCTGTGTATGGAGGGAAGTCGATAAATGTAAAACCAGCACCATCAGTAAAGTTTGGTGTCCAGTTGAAAATTATTGTTCCTCTTCCTTCTTTTTCAGCAGCTGCTAATTCTGCCCAAAGTGCATCAGCACCTCCAGCAAACTTAACCCACCATAAATCTCCTAGGCCTAGAGCATCAATCCTTTGAGGGATTAAGTCACCATGCCAAGTTTGTGGTCCTTCCAACATTCTTCCTTTTCCATCTGGAGAGTCAGGTGTTGTAAAGTTTTTTGCACAGTCTGGATTTTTTAGAGCTGTCCAATCTGGTAGACCTGGACATAGACCTTTTTCAACAACCCAGTTTGGATATCCCATATCCTCAAGAGTTCTTGCTTCATGATCACCCCAGTCTAACAAACCACCTTTGTCTAAAGCTGTTGTAAATGACTTACCGAAAGCAGATTCCCATACCTCATGGGATATAGTTACATCACCAATTCTAATTGACTCGTAAACCGCTTGAGAGTCAGCATTTACATATTTAACATTGTTACCCATGCTTTCAAAGATTCCACCAATAACATAGGCCATAACAATTTGACTTGACCAGTTATGAGTTGGGATCACTATGGGTTTTTTACTGTCAGCGTTAGATATTCCTGCAAAGCTTACTACAGTAATTACTATAGCTGAGAGTAAAGATAGTATTTTCTTCATTTATTTCTCCTCTCTTAATATATTAAGTAAGTAAGTATCCTTAAATTTAATCTCACAGTCAACAAAAGTTGGTACTAAAATTTATATATACAATTAATCAGTACTGATTTATTCTTAAACATAAGTAATCATTGATTTGAAATGTTAGAAGAAAATTTAAGAATAAATGAACCTGGTTTAAATGTTTTGCCACCTGGGGTTGAAAGATATGTAGTTAATGGCGGTGGATTAACAGGAGTTCAGGTTTTTCCGGATGATGAAATTGAAATTATTAATAATGAAGGAAATCAAATTTGTGAAATAGTTGTTTTTAATTCTGATGGAAATTCAGATCCATCAATTTTAAATTTAAAATCATCTAAATCAGAAAATGATATAATTAAAATTTTAAATAGAAATGAAGAAAGTTCGAAAATTGCTTTGCGCCAATTAGAAAAAAGAAATCTTAAAATTGCAAAATCTAAATCCTCAATCCTTTTTGATAAAGACACTCCACCAGGAGAAAAAATTAAAATAAGTTCAAAAGATAAATGTTATTGCATTTTTTCTGCACCTGGTAATGATATGTTGGTTCATGAACAAAATCCTCCTACAGAATTAACTTTATTTATTAAAAGAAATAATATTGTTGACTATAAAGAACATAGAATAATTCCAGATCCAATTTTTGATCCTCTAGACGAAAAAAATATTGCAAAACAATCAGCGATTTCTTTTGAAGTTAAAGAAGGAGATTATATTCAAATAATTTGTCCAACTGGTAGACAATGTTCAGATTTTGTTGCTTTTGATACAG
The DNA here is from genome assembly GCA_902617415.1 of uncultured Pelagibacteraceae bacterium. Classification (GTDB taxonomy): domain Bacteria; phylum Pseudomonadota; class Alphaproteobacteria; order Pelagibacterales; family Pelagibacteraceae; genus Pelagibacter. The sequence continues at coordinate 234,877 of CACMWQ010000003.1, forward strand.
CTAAATTGGGTAAAGGTATTGAAAAAGGTTTAGATTGGCAAACAACCAGGACCTTTATGGGAAATACATTTCCAGGACCAGGATTGTATTCAAAATTTTATGATACAGACCATGAGCCTTTAGTAGAAGTAATAAGAGATACTGTTGGTAGACATGACACTTTTAATCTTGCTTGTACATCGAAGTATTACGAAGATGCTGGTTATTTTGGGCATCCAAATTGCTCAGATAACTTAAGTGGTGCTATGGAAAATTTTGGGGTTAATAGACAAAAGGGATGGCACGCTATAAATTTATTTTTTAATACTTCAGCAGGAGGCTTAAATACCGTACTTTCTGATGAGTCATTTGCTAGACCTGGAGATTATGTAATATTAAGAGCTTTAAAAGATTTAACCTGCGGAACATCAGCCTGTCCAAGTGATATAGATCCATGTAATTCATGGAACCCTACAGATATTTTTGTTAGAACTTACGAAAAAAAAAGAGAATTTACAAAATCTTTTGCATTTAGAATGAAACCAGACTCAGAATTAAAACTAACAAAAAATACAGGATTTCATGAAAGAACTTCAAAGTTAACAAGAAACTTTGTTGATGCTAGAGGATATTGGCTGCCCAATGATTACACTAAACACGGAGTAATAAATGAATATACAGCGTGTAGAGAAAAAGCAGTTTTAATTGATTTATCTTCTTTAAGAAAATTTGAAATATTAGGTCCAGATGCAGAAGAATTAATGGACTATACTTTAACAAGAAATGTTAAAAAATTGTCAGTTGGACAAATTGTTTATTCTTCGATGTGTTATGAAAATGGTTCTATGTTTGATGATGGAACATTGTTAAAAATGAGTGATCATGGATTTAGATGGGTATGTGGTGATGAATACGCAGGTGAATGGTTAAAAGAACAAGCAAAAAAGAAAAAATTTAATGTTTTAGTTAAAAACTCTACTGATCAAATAAATAATATTTCTCTACAAGGACCTAACAGTAGAAAAATTTTAGAAAAGTTTATTTTTGCTCCACCAACACAACCTTCTATTTCAGAATTACAATGGTTTAGGTTTACAATCTGTAGAGTAAAAGAACTTAGTGGAATTCCATTAATAGTTTCTAGAACTGGATACACAGGCGAGTTAGGATACGAAATATGGTGTCACCCTTCAGATGCACCAGCAGTTTGGGATGTGCTTATGGAAGCTGGCAAAGATGAAGGAATAATACCTGCTGGTTTTGGAGCATTAGATTTATTAAGAATTGAAGCTGGGCTAATATTATTTGGTAATGAATTTGACGGCCAAGTTGACCCTTTTGAAGCTGGTGTTGGATTTACGGTTCCTTTAAAAACAAAAACAGCAGATTTCATTGGTAAAGAAGCATTAATAAAGAGAAAAGAAAATCCACAAAAGAAATTAGTTGGATTAGAACTTGTAGGCAAAGAAAAAGCTAATCACGGTGATTGCGTTCACATTGGAAGATCCCAAGTTGGCGTAGTTACAAGCGGATGTCTATCTCCTACTTTGAATAAAAATATAGCTTTGTGCAGAATTGATGTAGGTCATTCAGAAATAGGTATGAACGTTGAAGTCGGTAAAATTGATGGACATCAAAAAAGAATACCTGCTAAAATTGTTGGTTTCCCGCATTACGATCCTCAAAAAACACGTGTAAAATCTTAATGTCAAAATCATCAAAGGATTTACTGGAATTTTGGGAAGATCAAATGAAACTGTCCCATACATCCAGTAATTACTTTTTCAGAAAGTCTCCTTCACATTATCACATGATGTTGATTGTGATGAATTCCTATAAATTAAATGAAAACTTATCTGTCGAAGAACTTAAGACTAGACTTTTCAAAACCTCTAGACCCAAATCTGCACTCATGATCAAAGAAGCTTGTGATAAAGAATTTTTTTACCTCGAGAAAACTGGAAATGACCATAGAAAAAAGTACGTTTTACCCACACAGAATTTTGTTAATGAATTTAACGAATATTTGAAAACTCTCAAAAATTTGAGTTTTTAATTAAAAATCTAATAAGTATTTAGAATTTATATAAATTATATATAAAAATTATTATATTCTTTCCTTTGCTAAAAAATTAAAGTTCATTCATGTCGTTACCGACAAAAGCAAAAGTTGTAATAATTGGTGGAGGAATTCACGGGTTAAGTACTGCTTGGAAACTTTCCGAAAAATATAAAAATCCAAACGATGTAGTTGTCTTAGAAAAAAAAGACACTGCTGCAGGTGCAAGTGGAATTGCATGTGGAGTTGTTAGAAATAATTATTTTCAACCAGCAATGAGAGAATTAATGGCTCATTCAGTTAGTGTTTGGGAAAGTGATCCAGAGGCATTTAAATATAATGCTGTTGGCTATATGCAAATTTCTCCGGAAGTAATGCATAAAGATGTTGCTAGTATTTATGAACAACAAAAAGCTATTGGATATGAATCGGAATTTATAGAAGGTGAAAAAGATTGTATGAAATACATGCAAGGAATTTTTAGTGATTGGCAAGCAAAAGGTATTACATCAGTCTTGCATGAAAAAAAAGGCGGATATGCATTTAATAAGGACTCAATTAAAGCACTAGAGAAAAAAGCAAATTCAAACGGTGTAAACGTTCATAAAGGAGTAAAGGTTACAGGTTTTAAAAGAGGGAGCAACAGCAATGCAATTACTGGCGTGGTTACAGATAAAGGTACAATTGATTGTGATCAGGTAGTTATTGGAGCAGGACCATGGGTAAGAGATTTTTGGAATATGTTGGAGTTACCAAAAACTACTAACATAAAAGATGCTAAAAATGGAAAAATGCATGAAGTTGAAATGTGGAAGTACTGGTTTTTACAAGAAGGTGTATTGGGTGTAGATGCAGATTATTTAAAAACTAATGAAGGTAAACCTCCTCCAGTAATTCATGTTGATACAGATGCACCACTTTATTCTGACAAAGATGGTAAAATAATTACAGAAGACTTATGGGGTATATATTATAAACCTGATATTGAAGGATTGGGAGTTCAAGGTGGAACATCACCTTACATTGTTCAAAAACATTTTGATGAAGTTAATGTTGACCCATATGGAATTGACTCTCCTGAATATCAAACTACTGATAAATTTTCTGATATGTGGACTTCAGCACTTGCACATATTCAGAAACGTTTTGTTGGTAAATCTCATTTGTATAGAAAGGGACCATCAGGAGGATTGGGTTGTTTAACTCCAGATTCATTCCCGATATTCGATAGATTTTTTGAAAATGTTTACATGATTGCAGATGCAAATCATGGTTATAAAATGATAGGTGTTGGGCACCTTGTTGCACAAGAAATTTTAGGTCAAGAAAGTGAATTACTAAAACCGTTCAGGTTCGATAGATATGAAAAAGGCAAACTTCATCCGACATCGAACAGTCCGTTTCCTTGGAGTTAATTTATCTAAGTAGACAAACGTTTTTTTTTCAGTTACCTTTTTGATCTGAAAATTCAAAGGGGGAAGAATGACGGATCTTGAAAAACACGTAAACCAACCAGGTAGAGCTAAACTCGTCAAAAAGGTTAGAGAAAAAATAAACGAATTAGGAATTACTTATATCTATTATCAATTTATTTCAGTAACTGGAAGAGTTGTTGGAAAAGGAATACCAGCAGACCACTGGGAAAGAACTGCAGAAAAAGGTTTTCAATTGGTTTATGGAGCAACAGCAAATTTATTTTTAGATCGTCATAATAATTATATTGGATATGGTCCAGAAGCTATGGAATTGGTAGGAATACCTGATCCAGAAACTTTTGTTCAATTGCCTTGGGATAAGAGAGTTGGAAGAGTTTTTGTTACTTGTTTTAGAAATAGAGAAGAAAGAAAAAATCCAGGTGGTCATTTAACAAGTGACTGCAGAGGTAATCTTAGAATTTTCATGAATGAGTTCAAAAAGAAACATGGATTAGAATTAAGAGTTGGAACAGAGCCTGAAATGATGTGGTTAACAAAAAATCCTGACGGAACTCCAACTGGACAAGGTTTCTCAAAACCTTTCTGTTATCATATTGATCAATTTGAATCATTAAGACCTGTGTTTATGAAGGTTATTGAATACGCAAAAGCGATGGGTCTTGATATGATCCAAGGTGACCATGAAGATGCTCCTGGTCAATTAGAGCTTAACTGGACATTTGATAATGTTTTAAGAAATGCTGATAGATTATCTACGTATAGACAAATTTGTGCTCAAGTAGCAAGAGAACATAATCTTATAGCTTGCTTTATGACTAAACCATTTATGGGAGTTTCAGCAAGTGGATGTCACACCAACATGTCTTTGTGGAAAGGTGGAAAAGTATCAGTAAACAAATTGGGTAACAAAAAACTTCCAGGAGTAGAAGAAGTCTTTAGCTATGTATCCGGTGGAACTAATACTTTCATGCCAGATACTAAGGATATGCAATTGCCTGGAAAGATTGGATTACAATCAATTGCAGGGATAATGAAACACTTACCAGCTTTAACAGCAATTGGTTCTTCGACAGTGAACTCATATAGAAGATTATGGGATCAAGGTTTTTGGGCACCAGTATATGCTGACTGGGGTTATCAAAATAGAACATGTGGTCTAAGAGTATCTGCTCCAGGTAGATTTGAGTACAGATCAGTTGACTCTATGCATAATCCATATTTATTAGGTGCAGCATTACTTAAAGCTTGTGATGAAGGAATATCTAAAAAAATGAAACCAGCCAAACCTGAGTCTAGAAATATATATGAAGCTCAAAAAGCTGGTAAAGATGTTAAAAAACTTCCACTAAGTTTAGGTGAAGCTTTAGATAGATTGGCGGAAGATGAGGTAATAAAATCATCAATGCCAGATGAAATGTATAAAGTATTTAATTGGTACAAACGAGATGAGTGGGAAAAATTCTTGGGTGCAACAACACAATGGGATCTTGATACTTATCTGGATTGTTTACCATAATTTAATAAGGAAATTATATGTGCGGGATTGCAGGGTTAATTCATAGAGGAAATACTTCAAACGTTGGTTTTGAACTTCAAGGTATGCTTCAAGCATTAAAGCATAGAGGAGAAGATTCAACTGGATACGCTCTATACGGAAAAACTGACGGTCAAAATTTCATCATGCGATTTAAGGTTGGTGAAAATGTTGCAGAGGGAAGTTCTTCAGTAAAAGAAGATGTATCAGTTTATGACGAAAGAAAAAAAATTGTTGATTCTTATCTTTCTGAGCTAGGCGCTAAAGTAATAAAAGAAGATAGAATTCTTCCTTATTCATTACGATATGAAATTCAGTATGACAAAGATTTAATGGAATTTTCTCAAAAAATAGAAAGTGTTGAAGGTGTAGAAATATTATCTATGGGAAAATCTCTAGAAGTAATTAAAGATCTAGGAAACGCTGAAGTTGTTTGTAACAGATATAATTTAGATAAAGTTGTCGGGACACATGCAATTGGTCATGCTAGGATGGCAACAGAGTCGGGAGTGGATATTAAATCTGCTCACCCATTTTGGGGTTATCCTTTTAGCGATGTGTCAGTCGTTCATAATGGACAATTAACAAACTATTGGAATAATAGAAGAGTATTGGAAAACAAGGGCATGAGATTTATGTCAGAATGTGACTCTGAATTAATCGCTGTATATCTTGCAGAAAAAATGAGAAATGGAGCTACATTAGAAGAGGGAATGAAAGAGTCTCTCGTCGGTTTAGATGGGGTATTTACTTATTTTGTTGCTACAAAAGATAGCTTAGGAATGGCGAAAGATACAATGGCTGCAAAACCGCTAGTATTGTATGAGTCAGATGATTTAGTTGCAATGGGGTCAGAGGAAATTGCAATAAGATCAATATTACCACAAGAAATCGAAACTTATGATCCTTTTGATGGAGAAGTTAAAGTATGGCAAATTTAAAAACATCAGAAAAAAAAAGTAAAGCTCAATCAATGGGACTTCATACAGAAGTCTTAACTGGAAAAACACAACAAAAATTTTTTAATCCAGATGAGGCAGAGAATTTTTATTACTTTGGGACATATGATGTGGATTTTAATAAAAGAACTGAGATTGACGTTAAGAACATGGATTGTCGTGAAGCAAATAAAAAAATTGATGAATTAATGAAAGATGGATACGGAACTATTGTAATAAAGAACCCACAGGGAAAACATAGCTTGGGAGTTGGAATTCTCAATAAATTAAATTTAATATTTGAAGGTAGTTTGGGTTACTTTGGGTGTGGATCAATGGATGGTCCTATTGTTAGAATTAATGGAAGAGTGGGATGGTCATGTGCAGAAAATATGATGGCAGGAAAAGTAGTAATTGAAAAAAATGCAGGGTCTTGTTTTGGTGCGGCAATTAGAGGTGGAGATCTGATATGCAAAGGAAGCGTAGGTGCAAGAACAGGAATTGATCAAAAAGGTGGGACAATAATTATTGGCGGAGATGCTGGTGCTTTTACAGGTTTTATGATGCAGAGAGGGCGAATTATTATTCTTGGAGATGTTGGAATAAATTTAGGAGATTCTATGTATGATGGGACAATTTTTGTAGGTGGAAAAATTGGATCATTTGGTAGTGATGCTGTCGAAGCTGAATTAACTGATTCAGATCAAGATTGGCTTAAAAGAAAATTAAAGGTTGCGGAGATCGGAGAAAACTTCGATGTTTCTAAGATGACCAAAGTTGTAGCAGGAAAAAAACTTTGGAATTACGATGCTCTTGAACCTACAGAAAAAAAAGGAGCAATTTAAATGGCAAAGAAAAAAAATGGTAATGGAAAATCAAACGGACATTCTAATGGTAATGGAATAGCTTCAAGAAACAAAAGTTTGTTGGGACACAACGCTATTTTTACTCCAGAAGTTATGGACGACATTCATATCAAAGCCGAATTAGGAAGATACAGAATGAGAGGAATGGCTTTGATGAAAAAGATACCTACTTTTGATGATCTAGTTTTCTTGCCAGGTACATTAACAAGATTTGTTATTGAAGGTTACAGAGAAAAATGTGAAACCAAAACTATTATTGGTCCAAGATGTGAAAATCCAATTGAGCTTGATATTCCAGTTTACATTACGGGAATGAGTTTTGGAGCTTTATCTTATGAAGCAAAGACTGCATTAGCTAGAGGTGCTACAATGGCTGGTAGCGCAACATGTTCTGGTGAAGGTGGAATGATACCAGATGAGAGAAGATATTCAGAAAAATGGTTTTATCAGTGCATACAATCAAGATACGGTTTTAACCCACACCATGCACAACTAGCTGATGGAATTGAGGTATTTATTGGACAAGGACAAAAAGTTGGAATGGGTGGTCATTTGATGGGTCAAAAAGTTACTGACCAAGTTGCAGAAATGAGATCGCTACCTGCAGGTATTGATCAAAGATCTCCAGCAAGACATCCTGATTGGCTGGGTCCAGATGATTTAGCTTTAAAAGTTCAAGAGCTTAGAGAATTAACAAAAAACAAAGTGCCAATTCAATTAAAGCTTGGAGCAGCTAAAGTGTATGATGATGTAAGGATGGCAGCAAAATGTGATCCAGATTCAATTTATCTTGATGGAATGGAGGGTTCAACAGGTGCTGGGCCACACATTGCAGCTGCAAACACAGGTATCCCAGGAATTGCTGGAATTAGAGAAGCAAGGAGAGCTTTGGATGATGTAGGTAAAACTGGAAAAGTAACTTTAATTTATGCAGGTGGTGTTAGAGATGGAGCAGATATGGCTAAAGCTTTAGCACTTGGTGCAGACGCAATTGCAATCGGAACAGGTGCAATGGTGGCTTTAAATTGCAATAAGGAAATACCAGAATCTAACTTTGAAAAAGAAATGGGTGTTCCCGCAGGTCATTGCTATCACTGTCATACGGGCAGATGTCCGGTAGGAGTTGCTACTCAAGATCCTAAATTAAGAAAAAGATTAAATCCTGATGATGCAGCATTAAGAGTGTATAATTACTTGCATGCGATGACCTTGGAGGCTCAATTGTTGGCTAGAGCATGTGGAAAAACAAATATTCACTCGCTAGAACCAGAAGATATGGCTGCATTAACAATGGAGGCTTCTGCTTTAGCTAAAGTGCCGCTTGCAGGAACAAATCATACAGTAGGAGTTAAAGATTTCCATAAAATCTAATAGCAAATATGCCAAAGAAAAAAGGTAAGAAAAAAGTCAAATCAAAAGAGATCAAAGGTCAATTAGGCAAGAAAAAAGAGACTGCTAGAGAAAAAATGATTGGCCAAACAATTGGCTATCGATATGACGTTAATCTTTTGCCTGACTATAGTCGACTCACTCCATTTTTAAAAAAATATATAGAAGCTATGGGTTGGGATGATCTTAATTGGTTAGAAGATGTTCATATGGGATATGAAGAAAATAGACCTGCTGTATTCGATAGAAATGCTAACGGTTGGGTAACGATACCAAGTAAAATAAAATTACCTAATAATCAGCAGGATAGAGATATGATTGCTAGAGAATTATTGGTAAAGTTTCAAATGTCCCCGAATCATCCTCTGGTTGACCTTAAAAAAGCATATTTAAAATTCTAATTTCAATTTCAAGTTGATAAAATAATTATTAACTTCTACTTTTTATAAATAAAATAAAATTGTCAGCGTAAAAAAAATTTCATAGAGTCTGTTAACTATTAATAGGAGAGAGAAATATGACTGATCAATTAGGTGCTCTCACAACCTTATTTACAGAATTTTACTATTGGGTAACTGTGGTTCTTATGTTTTTGATCCACGTGGGTTTCTGTATGTATGAAGTTGGGGCATCTCGTTACAAACATCACCAACACACTCTTATGAAAAATACAATGCTGATACCACTGGTAACAGTCACATGGTTTTTCTTTGGTTGGTGGATATACTGGGCATTTCCAACAGGACCCGGATTAGCTCCTTCGATTATGACCGAAAGTACTGGTCTAGTTCTTGGAGGTGGATTTGGTGGAAATGATCTTGCTAATCCTACAAATGCATTGATGGCCGTAAATCTTAATGATCATATAATGGGTGTCTTCTGGGCAGCCTTTTTATTATTTTCATGGACTGCAGCTTCAATTGTATCTGGAGCGGTTATTGAAAGGATAACTACTTTTGCATTTGGAATACTTGCAATTGCAATTGGATCTGTTTTCTGGACAATAGATGCTTCATGGGGATGGCATTTTGATGGATGGATGTTAAAAATATTAGGATATCACGATGCTTATGCTTCCGGAGTAATTCACGCAATTGCCGGAGGTTTTGCCTTAGGTGTTCTAATTGTTTTAGGACCAAGAATTGGAAAATTTTCATCTAGCGGAGAACCAAGAAACATTGGACCAAGAAATCCTTGGTTAGTGACTGTTGGATTATTCTTAATCTATACAGGTTTTTGGGGCTTTTACGCTGCATGTAATGTTCCGATTTATGATCTTGGACCTGAATATGGTATGGAAGGTGTAACTTTCTTTACTGCCACGAACATCTACCTAACTCCCACCACACTTAGTGGAATAACGATGAACTTTTTAATGTCGTTATCTGGAGGGTTGTTAGCAGGGTATGTGGTCTCAAAGGGAGATCCTTTCTGGACTTATTCATCAGGACTTGCGGGAATAATATGTGCATCTGCAGGTAATGATTTATATCATCCAATACAATCAATGATAATCGGTATGATTGGAGTAGTTATAGCTTACAAAATGCATTACTGGGTCGAGAAAAAATATAAAATCGACGATGCGGTTGGAGCGGTAGCTGTTCATGGTTATGCTGGATTTGTTGGTCTTGTAATATGTGGTTTCGTTTTAAATGGTTATCCTTCATCTGGATACAGTGTTGGAGCTATGTGGGATGGAACTAATTATGCAGCAATTAATCCTCTTGGAATGTTTATCGGCGCAATAATAATGTTTTTTGTACTAGGTATGCTTCCTGGATATATAATTGCAAAAGTTCTTCACGGAATGGGTAAATTAAGAATACCAAGAGAAGTAGAACTTGCAGGACTTGACTATACAATTATGGAAGAGGCTAAAGAAGACGAAAAAGCTGTAGTCTCGGCCAGTAGATAAAGGAGGTATGTAAATGGCAACAGTATCAAATTGGATAGATCATTTAAGTGCCTCTGAGGTACAAGGATCTGTCTATCCAGGTGTTGGTTCGGAAGGAGTGCTAGTTATAATAGCAATTCTTATTTGGGTTGGCTGGCATGTTATTTCATCTAAACAAGAAGATGGTAAGATGAATGCAATTGTCAGAAAAAAACCAAGTGCTAACGACTGGAAAAGCAATATAACAGACGGTTAAAACTTTTAAGAGGGCGCATGAAATACTGTGCCCTCTTTTTTTTTAATGCAAAATTCTGAAGAAAATAATCAAAATGAAAATAAAACTCCTAGCAAAATGGCTCGTCTTGCATGGCCAAAAGCAAAGTATGGAGTAATTATAGCGATATTAATTATTATCGGTGTAAATTTAATTTATTACAAAGATTTCTTTTTATCATTTTTTAAATAATTGTGTTACGTTATTAGATGGCAAAAAATTTATTTAAAATTTCAAAACAAAAAAAAATTAAATATTTTTTGATAAGTTTTGTAGATTTATTTGGTGTCTTAAGATCAAAATTGGTTCCTGCTCATGCAATAAAAGATATGCAAGTAAATGGTGCTGGATTTGCTGGATTTGCAGCCTGGCTAGATATGACACCAGCTGATTCTGATATGTTTGCAATACCTGATCCTGACAGTTTAATTCAACTACCATGGAATAAAGAAGTTGGCTGGTTGGCTTCAGATTTATGGATGAATGGTAAACCAGTCGATGCTTCACCAAGGGTGATGTTAAAAAAACAAATAAAAAAATTATCTGAATTGGGATATGGCATGAAGTCAGGTGTGGAGTGTGAGTATTTTTTGATTTCTCCTGATGGGAACGCAATTGCAGATAACAGAGATACTCAATCTAAACCTTGTTATGACCAGTCTTCATTAATGAGAAGATATGAGCTTATAAAAGAAATATGTGATTGTATGATTGAAATGGGATGGGGTCCTTATCAAAATGACCACGAAGATGCTAACGGGCAATTTGAAATGAATTGGGATTATTCAGATTGTCTAAAAACTGCTGATAGACATACTTTTTTTAAATTTATGGTTAAAACTATTGCAGAAAAGCATGATTTGAGAGCAACATTTATGCCAAAACCTTTTGAAAATTTAACTGGTAATGGATGTCATGCACATATTTCTTTATGGAAAGGAAAGAAAAATATCTTTCTTGATATACATGATAAGCTTGGGCTAAGCAAGACAGCTTATAACTTTTTAGGAGGTATCATGAAACATGCTTCATCCTTATCTACTTTTTTTAATCCAACAATAAATAGTTACAGACGAATAAATGCTGCACCAACAAAATCTGGTGCCACATGGTCTCCAAGCAGTATATCATATACAGGAAATAACCGTACACATATGATAAGGGTTCCTGATCCGGGAAGATTTGAATTAAGACTTATGGATGGATCCGCAAATCCTTATTTACTTCAAGCTAGTGTATTAGCTGCAGGAATAGAAGGATTAAGTAAAAGAATTAATCCTGGCAAACCTCTTTTTTGTAATATGTATGAGGATTATAAAAAATATCCAAACCTTTCTAAATTACCAAATGAACTAAAAGATTCTCTTGATAAAATTGAAAATAATAAAGAAATGAATAAAGCATTTGGAAAAGAAGTAATTAAAAGTTATGTCAAGTTAAGGACTTCGGAATTAAAAGATTTTAATGATAACGAAAAATTTGATAAGTCCAAACCAATTACAAAATGGGAAAGACAGAATACTCTAGACTGTTAAAGTGAAAAGCTTTGATAGTTATAGAAAATGGAAATATACAAAATTTTTACCGAATAAAAATTATAGTTTTAATCGAAATTATATTTTAAATATTATTTCGTCAAAAATAATCACTGATGCTTTTAATTCTATATCTAAGTGGAAATACTATAAAAAAACACCATTATTAAAATTAGAGAAACTAAACAAAAATTTAAAACTTAATAATATTTTTTACAAAGATGAGTCGAAAAGATTTCATTTAAAATCATTTAAAGCTTTAGGTGGTGCATATGCTGTAGAAAAAATATCTAAAAAGAAAAAAAATATAATAATATCATCTGCAACAGCTGGAAATCATGGTAGATCAGTTGCTTGGGGTGCTCAAAGATTGGGTTTACAATGTAAAATTTTTGTTAGTCAATATGTAAGTGAAGAGAGAGTAAAAGAAATTGAAAAATTTGGAGCTGATGTAATTCGTGTAAAAGGTAATTACGAAAATTCATTAAACGAGTGTAAAAAATTATCAAAAAAGAATAATTGGAATATTGTTCAGGATGTATCTACGAAGAATTATAGTTATGTTCCTTTGTTAACTATGGCTGGTTATTCAATTATGATTAAAGAAATTTCAAAACAAACTACGCATTATATTACGCATATATTCCTTCAAGCTGGCGTTGGTGGCATGGCAGCAGGTGTAGTTGCAGGAGTTGCAAAATATTTCAAGAGAATTCCTAAAATAATAATAGTTGAACCAGATGGAGCTGATTGTGTACTTCAAAGCATAAAAAGCAAAAGTTTAAAAAAAATTAAAATAAAAAAAGAAAGTATAATGGGTGGTATGTCATGCAATGAAATGTCTCTCATACCTTGGCATGTATTAAAAAAGGCTAGTGATTGTTGTGTCACTGTAAATGACTCAAAAGTTCCTAAAACTGTTGCAATGCTTAAAGACAAGAAACTCAGTAAAAGATCAATAATAGGTGGTGAATGTGCTACACCAGGAATTATCAGTCTTATTAGTCTCTGTAATAATCCTAAAACAAAGAAATTAATAAATCTTAACGAAAAATCTAATGTTTTAGTTATTGGATGCGAAGGTAATGCAGATGTAAAACTTTACAAACAATTGCTATCTAAAGGCAGAAAATAAATTATATGTCAAAAAAAGCTGTTGTTTGGATAAGAGACGATTTTAGAATAAAAAATAATTCTGCGTTATCTTATGCAACAAATAATTACGATACTGTCACGGCATTGTATATTTATAACAAGAAAAATTTTGATGATGTTAGAGAAGCACAAAAATGGTGGATAAGTAAATCATTAATAAATTTTAAAGAAGAATTAATTAAATATAATATTGAATTAGAGTTAGTATTTTCTGATGAGATAACTTTTTTTAGTAAAATCAAAGACAAACAGAAAATTTCTATTTTTTGGAATAAAATATATGAGCCATCTCAATTAAAGTTAGATGATGAGCTCATTAAAATTTTTGAAAAAAACAAAATACTCTCAAAATGCTTTAAAGGAAATGTTCTTAATGAATATAAAAATGTTACAAAAGATGATGGAAGCCCTTATAAAGTTTATAGTCCATTTTGGAGAGTTGGAGAACAAATTTACTTAGATAGTATCCCAAGCAAATCATTAAACGTAAAAAGAGCTAAGAGCAAAATAAAATTATTCAAAAATAATAATGTTCCAAGTCAAATTTTACCAAAGAAAAATTGGTATAAAAAATTTGAAAAATATTGGGATCCATCTGAAAAAGAATCCAAAAAATATTTAAATGAGTTTATTGAAAATAGAATGTTGAAATATGGAGTTGATAGAGATTATCCAGCTATAAATGGTTCGTCAAAACTTTCGCCATTCATTAGAAACGGACAAATACACGTAAGTAGTATTTGGGACAAATGTTATAAATATAAATCAAAAAATATTAGTGTTAAAAAGTATCTAAATGAATTAGGCTGGAGAGAATTTTCACATAGTTTAATTAATTATTTCCCTGAAATGCTAAAAGGTAATTTAAGAAAAGAATTTGACAAATTTCCATGGGATAAAAATGCAAAAAATTTGAAAGCTTGGAAAAATGGTATGACTGGATACCCAATTGTTGATGCTGGGATGAGACAACTTTATGAAACAGGTTGGATGCATAATAGAATTAGAATGGTAGTTGGTTCTTTTCTTGTAAAACATTTAAGAATTAATTGGAAAGAGGGTGAAAAACATTTTAGAAATTGTTTGTTAGATTTTAACGAAGCAAACAATGTTGCACAATGGCAATGGGTTGCTGGCTGTGGTGCAGATGCAGCCCCTTATTTTAGAATTTTTAATCCTATATTGCAGGGTGAAAAATTTGATAAACAAGGTCTGTATGTAAAAAAATGGGTACCTGAATTAGAGAGAGTTCCAAATAAATTTATTCATAAACCATGGGAAATGGAAACTAAATATCAAGAAGCTATAAAAACTAAAATTGGTTCTGATTACCCTTCCCCAATAGTCGTGCATGAAGAAGCTAGAAACGCAGCTCTAAAAGCATTTCAAACATTAAAAAATTAATTAATCTCCAATAAAATGATGAATAATAAGCCTTTTCTTAGAAGCTAACCTATGTTCAAAAAGGTAAATTCCTTGCCAAGTTCCTAACAAAAGTTGTTTGTTTTTTACACTGAGGGATATTTGATTGTTAGTTAAAGCTGACTTTATATGAGCTGGCATATCGTCCTTACCTTCTATTGTATGAACATATAATTTATTGTCCATTGGAGCAATTTTATCAAAATAATTAATTAAATCTGATTGAACATCTGGATCAGCATTTTCTTGAACAATTAAAGATGCACTAGTGTGCTGTATGCTTAAATTTAAAATACCATTATTAAAATTATTTTTATTTATCCAGTCTATCGTTTGATCTGTAAATTCATATAATTTTTGACCATTTGTTCTAAGTTCAAGATTAAAAAATTCTTGTCTCATAAATACTTTTTAGATGTTAGTTCATATAATCGGCTAATGGTTCGCTTAAATGGTTTTTCCAATAATCTTGATGATGTGAGTTTATCAATATTTTGTTCTGCACTAATGGCCATAGGTATATTTTGATCATATACGATATCTAAAAAAGTAATAAATCTTTGTTGTTGATTCGAATTTAAATCATTAAATGCTGGCAAATTTTCTATAAATATAAAAAAACAATTTTTTACTATTTTAATATAATCTTCTGATCCTAAATTTTTATCACATACTTCTTTAAAAGTTAATCGAACAATACCATCATAAAAATTTTTTAAAATAAATTTTCTTCCTTTAATGTTTAAAATCTTTTCTTTTAAAACCTTATCTTTGGTCATAACTCTAAATAATTTGTTTATTTTAAAATTGTTTTCTTGATTTAAAGGTGAGTAATATCTTTGAGTTTTATTTCCTTTGGACTTTCTATAATCATCATCTATATTTAATTGATATTCAAATGATTGATTTCGCATTATTTTTATAAAAGGTTTGAATTGATCTCTTTGCAACCCATCTTT
Organism: uncultured Pelagibacteraceae bacterium; assembly: GCA_902617415.1. GTDB lineage: Bacteria > Pseudomonadota > Alphaproteobacteria > Pelagibacterales > Pelagibacteraceae > Pelagibacter. The sequence goes on from CACMWQ010000003.1 coordinate 250,320, forward strand.
ATACAAATTTTCGATTTTTATATTAGAGGTTACAATAATTTTTAAATCTTCTTTAAATATTTCATCAAATAATTTTCCAAGTATCATTGCATCTACTATATTTGTAACTTGAAACTCATCAAAATATATTAATTTTGCTTTCGATTTTAATTTTTTAACAAATTTACTTATTTTATTTTCATCATTTTTATCTTTGGATTGGTGTACAAAATCATGAAAGCTAAGCATAAATTCATTGAAGTGAAGTTTTAATTTTTTACCCTCAACTAAGTTGAAAAAAAAATCCAATATCATGGTTTTGCCAACACCAACATCTCCATAAAGATAAAAGCCTTTTTTATAATTTTTTTTTGATAAAATTTTTGAGATAAATGATTTGTTGTTTAAATTATAATATTCTTCTAATGTTTTTATGAGTTTTATCTGATGCGAATTAACATCTAAATTTTTTTTTTTGCAGTAAAGTTTAAACTCTTTAACAAAACTTTTTTGCATTAATTCTTTTTCGAATTAAAATCGATACCGTATTCTGATCTTGGTCCTTTTCTTAGTCCAAAAGGTCCAGAGATAAAAATTGTCATTGGCCTTGTTCCTGGCTCAAGGTCTACTCTATGATATGCATTTGCTGATCTAAATCCAATATATCCAGGTTTTCTCCAGAACTTACCTTTTTTAGTAGTTTCCCAATAACCGCCTCTCAAAATTATTGTAATATAAGGGAATAGATGATTATGAACTCCCTCCCCATGATCATCATCCAACATTTCATGAATTAATATATTAAATGGGAACCATTTTGGTCTATTCCTAAATAATAAATAATATCTATTCATCCATGGTTTAGCTTCATTAAATTTTGGATGAGATGGACCCCTATCTAAAACTACTTTTTTTCTTCCAATTTTTTCTAAAAATTTTAATAACATTAATTTGATCTTATAATTCCATTATTTTTAATTAAAAAAATATTAGCATTATTAATAAATGGCCTAGATATTTTTTCATTATTAAATTTAATTACTTTCTCTGTTTCAGAATTAGTTAAATTAATAATCAAAATTCGTCCATTATCGGTAGACAAATAAATTTTATTTTTAGCAATAACAAAACCTATCGGTTTAATTTTTTCTCTTTTTTTAAAAGTCGAGAAAACATCAGTTATCCTTATTATATTTCCAGTCTCAGTATCAATTACAAATAAATATCCTTCCTCAGAAATATTAAAAATATAATTTTCAGAAATCGTAGGCTTTAAACTGGAATTTACATTTTGTTTCCATTTTACTATGCCAGTTCTTGTATCAATTGAGAATAGCTCATTTTTGTTATTTGAAAAATATATTGTTTCATTATTCAAAATCATTTCTGAATTTTTTAGACTAAATGCATTTAAGAATATTTCGTTGCTCTGAGTAGGTGTTTGCCAAACTAAACTCCCATCATTAATATTTAATGCCGTAAGATCACCTAAATTATTAAGTGAATAAACAATGTCATCTTTAATAATTACAGATAATTTTTTTTGAGATTTAATGAATGTGTTTTCTGTTTTAAAATTCCATAATTCATTTCCATCTAATATTGAGAAACATCTGATTACATTATCAAAATCAACAGTAACAAATTTATCATTTTTTATAGCAATATTTGAATTAAATGGAGATAGACTATCCTTCTTCCAGTTTAGTTCCCCATTATCTAAATTAAATGAAAAAATATTTGAAAGAGTATCTACGGCAAGAATTTTATTATCTATATAATTAAAATATAATATTGGATTAAGTTTTCTCTCTTTCTTTGAGTAATGATTTGCTTTCCACAAAGTTTCAAAATTTTCATTAATTCTAAATATTGTGCCTTTGTTATCAAAATAAATAAGATCATTATTTTCGATAAATAAAATATCTGTATCAATTGAATTAAACTGTTTAATCTTTGAGAATTTAAACGTTTTCTTTTTTTTAAATGTTGGCTCAAAGTTTATATTTCCATTATTATTTGTATTATTATTTATAAAACTATTATCTTTAACAAATTTAGATAGATTTATTTGTGTATTGGGATTTAATTGTTGTTGAATTGGTTTAATTTCTTCAAATAAAATCTTAGAATTAGTATTTTCTACAGATTTATTACTTTGACCACAACTTGATAATAAAAGTAAAAAGACGAAATATAATACTATCCTACTCACTGAAACTTGATCTTAGCCTTTTTTGAGCTTTGGTTTTTATTTTAGAGTTATTATTTTCAAGACTAACTATTTGCTCAAAAAATTCTTTTGATTTTTGCATTTGATTTTTTGATAAATAATATTCTGCCATAATATAAAGACTATGTGGTTTCCATATACTATCCGCTTTAATTAAAGGATTAAAAATAGCTAACAATTCATTTTCATCTGAAAAATCTGAATTATATAGGCCTTTTTTAAAGATTGTTAGCTCTTTAAACTTTTTATCCAAGCCAATATCATTAATTAAAATATCAAAATAATTGTTAATTTCATCTTTTGAATTTATCAAATCGTTATCTAGCAAAAAATAAAAAGCTAGAGGAGAATATGTTTTGTCTTTAGCATTAATCACCTCTTTAAGATCTGGGATCACATTATATTTATTATCAGCTTCATATTTTATTACAGCTAAGTCGTATTTATCAGCTAATTTTTCTCTTTTGCTAGATTGATATTCTTCAAAAGAAAAGTAACCAATTAAAGCCAAAATAATTATTACTAATATCGAAATTAAAGTATTTTTATTATTTATGAAAAAGTTTTTAATTTTTTCATTACGTGTTTGGGTATTTATTATTTCAATATCTTCATCCATTAAATCATGTTCCTAAGTACATATTGTAAAATTCCACCATTTTTGTAATACTCTAATTCGTTCTTAGTATCTATTCTACTTAACATTTTAATTCTCTTGATGTCTCCAGAGACATATTTGATTTCAACATCAACTTCATCTCTAGGATCTATGCCTTTTTCTAAGTCAATAATAGAAAATAGTTCTGAGCCATCTAATTTTAGATTAGTTCTATTTATTCCATCTTTAAACTGTAATGGTAGTATACCCATTCCTATAAGATTTGATCTATGAATTCTCTCAAAACTTTCTGCAAAAACAGCCTTTACACCTAAAAGTTTGGTTCCTTTGGCCGCCCAATCTCTAGAAGAACCAGTTCCATACTCTTTACCACCAATTACAACTAAATCGGTACCTCTTTTTTTATATTCAACAACCGCATCATATACTGGCATTACTTTTTCCTCAGGGTACAACTTAGTAAAACCACCCTCAGTACCAGGTGCCATTTCATTTCTAATTCTTATATTGGCAAAAGTTCCTCTCATCATAACCTCATGATTGCCTCTTCTTGCTCCATAGGAATTATAGTCTTTTGGAAGTATTTGATGTTTCATAAAATATTCTCCAGTTGGACTATCTTTTTGAATTGATCCAGCAGGTGAAATATGATCAGTGGTAATGCTATCACCCAATATTAATAGTGGTCTTGCATCCTTAATTTCTTTAAATCCTTCTGGTTTATCAGGAAGGTTGTCAAAAAACGGAGGTTTTTTTACGTACGTTGAATTATCTTCCCAATTATAAATATTGGTTTCCTCTGTTTTAATTTTTTGCCATTGTTCTGGTCCTTGAGAAACATTTGAGTATCTTTTTATAAACATTTCTGCATTTAATGAATTTCTCAATGTTTCTTCTATTTCTTTGTTAGATGGCCATATATCTTTTAAAAAAACATCTTTACCATCTTTATCTTTACCTAATGAATCCTTGTACAAATCAAATCTCATAGTTCCTGCTATTGCATAAGCAACGACTAATGGCGGAGACGCTAAATAATTTGCTTTTATTAGAGGTGAAATTCTTCCTTCAAAGTTTCTGTTTCCAGATAAAACCGAGACAGCATAAATATTATTATTTTTTATGGAGTCTGATATATTATCGGCTAATGGACCTGAATTACCAATACAAGTGGTACATCCATAACCAACTAAATTAAATCCTAACTTATCTAAATAAATATTTAGCCCAGCTTTTTCTAGATAATCTGTAACTACTTGTGATCCAGGTGCCAAAGATGTTTTTACCCAGGGCTTAGTCATTAAACCTTTTTCAATTGCATTTTTTGCAAGTAAACCTGCTCCAATTAGTACACTTGGATTGGAAGTATTAGTACAAGAAGTGATTGCAGCAATTAACACATCGCCATCGGTTATTTTAAAATCTTCTTTTTCAACATCATAAATATTTGGCTCTTCTTTTTTTGTAATTTCTGAAAATACTTTTTTAAAATTTGATGATGCGTTAGTAAGTAGAACTTTATCCTGTGGACGTTTTGGCCCAGAAATAGTTGGTACTATAGTTGACATGTCTAAAGATAGTGTGTCTGTAAATTCAACATCTAAACTTGCCCAAAGTCCTTGTTCTTGAGCATACTGTTTTACAATTTCAACATTTTGATCATCTCTTCCTGAGAATTTTAAATATTTTAAAGTTTCATCATCTATTGGGAAAAAACCACAAGTTGCACCATACTCAGGTGCCATATTTGCTATAGTAGCTCTATCTGCTAAAGTCAGATTTTTTAGTCCTTCACCATAGAATTCAACAAACTTTCCAACAACTCCCTTGTCTCTCAACATTTTAACTACAGTTAAAACAAGATCAGTTGCTGTTGTACCCTCCGGCATTTTTGACTTCATTTCAAATCCAATAACTTCAGGTATTAACATCGAAATAGGTTGACCTAACATTCCAGCCTCAGCTTCAATTCCGCCTACTCCCCAACCCAAAACAGATAAGCCATTTACCATAGTTGTATGACTATCTGTTCCAACTAAAGTATCAGGAAATATGTATTCTTCATCTTTATATTTTTCATTCCAAACAACTTTTGAAAGGTATTCCAGATTGACTTGATGACATATCCCAGTTCCTGGAGGAACTATTCTAAAATTATTGAATGCTTGTTGACCCCATTTAAGGAAAGAATATCTTTCTGCATTCCGATTAAATTCAATATCAACGTTTTCTTTTAAAGAATTTTTATTTGCAAATTTATCTACTTGTACAGAGTGATCAATTACCAAATCAACTGATGATAATGGATTGATAGTACTTGGATCTTTATTTTTTTCTTTTACAGCCTCTCTCATTGCTGCTAAATCTGCAACTGCAGGAATTCCAGTGTAGTCTTGAAGCAACACCCTAGCAGGCCTATATGCAATTTCTGTGTTAGAACTTTTAGATTTTAACCAATCTTTAATAGCTTCAATTTGATTTTTATTAACCGTTATATCGTCCTCAAATCTTAACAAATTCTCAAGTAAGACCTTCAATGATTTTGGAAGCTTTGATATACCTGCTAAACCATTTTTCTCAGCCTCTTTCAGTGAGTAAAAATTATAACTTTTGCCGTTAACTGAAATTTTAGTTAACGAATTGAACGAGTTTTTGTCTCCTGGTTTCATATTTAATAATAAAATGTAGCTATGCAGCCTAATAAAAGCGCTGACATAACATAATTGAACCATTTAATAAATTTCTCATTTGTCGCGAATTTTCTCATAAATTTACCAATTAAAGTCCAAAATAAGATGCTAAATATAGCAAAGAAAAAGGCAGAAGTTAGGAGCCAGAAAGAATAAGTAAAAAAGTTATCTCCAGATTCGATATAAGTTGATACTGCAATAATAGCAACGATTACTCCTTTTGGATTTAAGAATTGAAAAAGAAATGTTTCTATAAATTTAACAGGTTCTAGTTTTTCTTTTTGATTTGATGATTTAGAAAATGAAATTCTGTAAGCCAAATAAACTAAAAATGCTGACCCTGTAAAAACTAAAATCTTTTGAATTATTGGATATAATTTAAAAATATTAATTAGCCCAAAATTGACTAAAGATAGCATTGAGGTAAAACCAAATATAACACCCAACATTAGAGGTATCGTTTTTTTTACTCCATGATTAAAACCCGAATGAGATGCAACAATATTATTTGGGCCAGGTGAGCAACTGGTAACAAAAAAAAATAAACTTAATGATAATAGTTCTGGATGCATTTAAGCAATTGGTAATCCATTCTCTGCTTCTTGAGATGGATGAACTAAAGTTACTCTACCTTCTGCATCTATAGCTCCGAGAATTAATACTTGTGATACAACTCCTGCAATATTTTTTTCTGCAAAATTACAAACACCTATTACTTGTTTTCCTTTAAGATTCTCTTCATTGTAATAATGAGTAATTTGAGCTGAAGATTGTTTTATCCCTATCTTTTCTCCAAAATCAACTTCTACAACTAATGAAGGTTTTCTTGCTTTTTCATTTTTTCTTACAGAAATAATTGTTCCCAATCTAATATCGACTTTATCAAAGTCTTCATACGTAATTTGTTCTTTCATAAATTTAATATATAATGATTTGTAAATGAGTACAGAAAATAATCCTGATAAAATTTATAAAGATTCAATAAGAATATTGACAGATTTGATTGCTTTCAAAACTATTTCTGGAAACGATAATAATAGTCTCATTAATTATTGTGATGATATTTTAAAAAATTTAGGAGCTACTTCATTTAGAATTTTTGATGGTGATAAAAAAAGAGTTAATCTTTTTGCTTCTTTAAAATCTAAAAATGGAAATGGTAAAAAACCTATTATTCTTTCAGGTCATACAGATGTAGTCCCGGTTTCAAAAGGCTGGTCTACTGATCCATTTGTTGCAACTATAAAAAATGAGAAATTATTTGGGAGAGGTTCTTGTGATATGAAAGGTTTTATTGCATGTGCTCTAGCATATGCTCCTGTATTTAAAGAAAATAATTTAGATAGAGACATTCACTTTTCATTTACATTCGATGAAGAAACCGCATGCATCGGCGCACCATTATTAATAAAAGAATTAAAAAAAAGAGATATTAAAGATGGTATTTGTATTATTGGTGAACCAACCAATATGAAAATCATTGATGCCCATAAAGGTATGAATGAATATACAGTTCACTTTGGTGGTTTAGCTGGTCATAGTTCTAAACCTGGCCAAGGTGTCAATGCAGTTGAATATGCATCGAGGTATGTAAATAAATTACTAGAAATTAGATCAAAACTAAAAGATAGAGCTCCTAAAGATTGTATATTTAATCCACCATATTCTACATTATCAGTTGGTGGAGTTTCAGGTGGTATAGCTCATAATGTTATCGCTGATAAATGTAAAGTTGAATGGGAAACTAGACCGGTGGTTAGAGAAGATGGAGATTTTGTAAATCAAATAATAGACGATTATGTTGATAAAGAATTATTACCAGAAATGAAAAAAGTTTTTTCAGATGCCTATATTAAAAAAGAAATTATAGGCGAAGTAGTTGGATTTAATAGATTGAACGATTCTGAGGCTTGTGAATTTGTTTCTAGTATAACTGGTGACAATTCAAGAGAAGCTGTTTCATTTGGAACAGAAGCTGGACTCTTTCAAGAAGTTGGGATTAGCACTGTGGTTTGTGGACCAGGTTCGATTGAACAGGCTCATAAAATTGATGAATATATAGAACTTAGTGAATTAAAGAAATGTCTAGACTTTTTAAAAGGTGTAAAAGATAAATCTATAAATTAATTCCAACCACCTACAGATTTAACTTCTAGAAATTCAAGTAATCCCTCTTTACCTGCTTCCCTTCCAATTCCTGAATGTTTGAAACCTCCAAAAGGTGCATCAACTGCAATACCAGCACCATTTACATCAACCATTCCAGATCTAAGTTTTCTGGCAACTCTTTGGACTTTTTCCTTATCTTGAGTTTGAATATAGTTTGTTAATCCATAATCAGTATCATTTGCAATTTTAATTGCCTCTTCTTCAGTTTCAAATGGAATAACAGATAAAACAGGACCAAATATTTCTGTTCTTGCAATTTCCATTTCATTTTTTACATCAGCAAAAACTGTCGGTTTTACATAATAACCATCATTTAATCCGTTTGGTTTTCCAATTCCACCTGCAACTAATTTTGCTCCCTCATCTATTCCTTTTTGAATTAAACCTTGAATTTTATTGAATTGAGTTTCAGAAATTACAGGACCGATATGCTCCCCATTTTTATTTGGATCATCTACTTTAAATTCATTTGCGTATTTTCTCAGTCTTTCTATCGCTTCATTATATATTGATTTTTCAACAAGCATTCTTGTAGGAGCATTACATGATTGTCCTGAATTTCTAAAACATCTAAATGCACCTCTTTCAATTGCTTCAGCATCAGCATCTTCAAATATAATATTTGCACCTTTTCCTCCTAGTTCCAAACTTACTCTTTTAAAGTCCTTTGCAGCATTTTGAGAAATTAAAGCTCCTGCTCTTGTAGAACCAGTGAATGAAATCATATTTACATCTGGATGACTTGTTAATGCATCTCCAGTCATTTCCCCATCTCCATTTACTAAATTAAAAACACCTTTTGGAAATTTTGCTTCATCTATTAACTCAGCTATAATCATTGCCGATAAAGGTGCTAGTTCTGAAGGTTTTAAAATCATAGTGCAACCAGAGGCCAATGCAGGAATGACTTTTAAAGTAACTTGATTTATTGGCCAGTTCCACGGTGTTATTAACGCACACACACCTTTAGGTTCGTATATTATTCTTTGATTTTTTGCATGATCTCCCAAAGGTTTTTCGAATTCAAATTCTTTTAGATAACGAATAAATGATTTTGTATGACTCGCGCCAGTTCCTGTTTGTAGTTTTGAAGCAAAGTCTTTTGGTGCTCCCATCTCTTGAATAATTGCGTCTGTAATATCATTCCATCTTTTTTTATATAATGAATAAAAAACTTCTAATAACGACAATCTTTCTTCTTTAGAGGTAAATCCCCAAGTTTTAAAAGCTTCCTTAGCTGCTAAAACTGCATCATTAATATCCTCCTTACTGCCTAAAGAAATTACTGCACATTTTTTTTCTGTTGCTGGATTTATGACCTCAATATCTTTTGGGTTTTTTGGGGGAACCCATGAACCATTAATATAAAAATTTCTCTTTTCAATCATCCGCGCAAATTATCCTTTCTTTATGATTTTGCAAATAAATTTGTTAATTCATAAACAATTGTTGCTGCAGCTAAAGAGGTTACTTCTGCATGATCATAAGCAGGCGCAACTTCAACTACATCTGCAGAAATCAAATTTAAGCCTGATAAACCTCTGAGGACGTTTACCATTTCTCTTGTGGTCATTCCTGCAATTTCAGGTGTTCCTGTGCCTGGTGCAAATGCTGGATCTAATACATCAATATCAATGGACAAATATAATGCATTATCACCTACTCTATTTTTTATTCTTTCAACGATTTTATCAATTCCTTCTGTTTGAAATTCATCACAATGAATAATTTTAAATCCAAAGCTTTCATCATTTTTTATATCATCTCTGCTATAAAGTGGACCTCTTATACCTACATGCATAGAGGCATCATCTAAAAATAAATTTTCCTCACGAGCTCTTCTAAATGGAGTGCCATGCGTATATGGTGCTCCAAAGTAGGTATCCCAGGTATCTAAATGGGCATCAAAATGAACAAGTGATACGGGTCCATTATTCTTTTTATTGGCTGCTCTAAGCAAAGGCACAGCAATTGTGTGATCTCCTCCAAGGCTTATTATTCCTCCAACTTTATTTAATAAATCGGTTGCTCCTACTTCAATTTGTTTGATGGCTTCATCAATATTAAATGGATTGCAAGTAATGTCACCTGCATCTGCAACTTGTTGTACTTTGAATGGTTCTACATCATAATTAGGATGATAATTAGTCCTTAAATGTCTAGATGCTTGTCTAATACTTTGTGGGCCAAATCTTGCACCTGGTCTATAACTAGTTCCTGAATCAAATGGAACTCCGACAATAGCAATATCACAACTTTCTACATCTCTTAGCTCAGGTAATCTTGCAAATGTAGAAGGGCCCGCATATCTTGGAACTTCTGTACCACTAACAGGCTGAATAGGTTTTTTAGACTTTGTCATTTTAGTAATAAGAATATTATTAGAATGATCCAGAAAAAGGGATAATAGAAATATATATATTTTTTTGCAAACATCTTAGGCACTGACTCATGATCTCTATTAATATTTTTTTTTCTTTTTCTTTTTTTCATTAAATAAATCCTATCACATTCATATTATATCTAATATCATCAAAATTATTAAAATGAGATACATTATATTAATATTTCTATTATTTTTTAATTTTTCTTATGTAAATGCAGATGCAATATATAATTTGATTAAAATTCCTAATTTAGAAGTTCATAAGGTTGATAATTTAAATGGTATCAAATATTTGGTATCGAAAAGAGGTTTTGTAATAGGTGATACAAATAATATTAAATGTAACGGCATTAATAATAGTGATTTGGATCGTGAATTTAAGACAATTCAAAATAATCTGAGGGATTATAACTCAAATTTCTTAAGGAAAATAAATTTGAAATTTGTAGTTCTTTGCAAAAACTTACAAATTTCAGGCATTAATACAGGAGGGATACCAGATAATAAATTCAGGACTTTAATCTTAGACTTAACATTTAACCAAAACTATTTCGAAAGAATGATCCATCATGAAATATTTCATATGATTGATAACAGTTTTCCTGAGCTTTTTAAAAGAAATCAATGGAGTGAACTTAATAATAAAGATTTTTCTTACGCATCATGTTCTACATGTACTGATTTATTAGGTTTAGATTTAGAAGTTACGAAAGGCTTTTTAACAGAATATTCAATGAGCACAGCTGAAGAAGATATGGCTGAAATTTATTCATTATTAAAAACAAACTTTAAAGAAATAGATTTATTAATTAAAAAAGATAATATTCTAACTAAGAAGAAAAATTTCTTAATAAAGGGTCTTAAAGAAATAGATGAAAAGTTTATTTTTTGAATGATAAAAAAAATTAAACCATCGCTATCTGAAAAAATATTATTTATTTTTCTTATTCTGCTTATTATTTTAACTTTAGGTTCATTTTATATATTAAATAATAAATGTCTTTTTGTAAAAAAAATCGATTTAAATAACATCGATTTCAGAGATAAGCAGAATATTGCAATTATGGAGGTTGAATGCGGTAATGTTCTAATAGAATTAGATCCTAAAATTGCACCTAAAGCTGTAAATCGATTTAAGAAGTTAATAAATAGAGGTTCCTATAATGGTTCAACTTTTTATCGAGTAATAGAAAATACTTTAATACAAGCTGGAGATATTGAATATGGAAATGTATCTAATCTAAATTATTCTAAAGTAGGAACCGGTAAGTCTGGCTTAGGAACAATTAAATCTGAGCTTAGTAGTAATTTTTTATTTAATGCTGGCTCTGTGGCTTTTGCTAGGAAAGATCAATTCGATACAGAAGATAGCGAATTTTTTATCACTTTAATAGATATACCAATATATCAAGGTGAATATACTCCAATTGGAAGAGTAATTGCAGGGATGGACTCTTTAAAAAAAATTAAAGCGGGAAATAAATCAACCTATGTATTAAAGCCTGATTATATTAAAAATCTAAAGTTATTAGTTAACTAGAGGTTTTCCAGTTGATAATGTGTGTTTAATTCTATCTTGGGTTTTACTTGTCTCGATTAATTTCATGAAAGCATCTAACTCTAATTTAAACAACTGATCTTCTGTAAGCGTTTTATCTATAGTTGTATCACCACCACTTAAAACATTTGCTAGCTCTGTTCCAACCATCATTCCATGATCTAATATAATTTTATCGTTATACAGTTTTTCTAACATACCAACCATTTTGTCTTTTAAAGATTTGCCAGATAAATTAAATGTGCATTCTTTTGGAGGAGTAAATTCTTTATTTTTATCCAAAATTTTTCTTGCTTCATTTAACAGACTATTTCTGCTCATAATTTTTTTGTTTTCAGGGATTAAATACTTTAGAGGTTCAGCTTCTACTGGAGATGTTGCAGTTTTTGCATAACCAATTATATCAAAAACTTTTAAAGGTGCAAAATCTGGGTCATTTTTTGCCTCTTCTGTTTGAGACCATCTCCATAACATTTCTTTACATCCCCCTCCGGCTGGAACTAAACCAACCAATGTTTCAACTAATCCAACAACAATATTTGTATGCGAAGCAACAAAGTTACTTTGCACTAAAACTTCAAAACCCCCTCCAAGTGTAAGACCTGATGGTGCTGAAACTACTGGAAATTTTGAGTATTTTAAGTGTTTACATGTTTCTTGAAAATAACCGACAAATTTTTCTATTGATTTAAAGTCACCTTTATCTGCAAAATTCATAGTATATGTTAAATTAACACCCGCAGAAAACTGCATACTTTC
>CACMWQ010000004.1:0-220000 GCA_902617415.1 uncultured Pelagibacteraceae bacterium
ATGGCAAGAAAAGGTGAATTAATTGATGTTAAGCCTGTAAATATGTTTGCAGAAGTTGTAAAAAATCTTGTATCTAAAACTAAAGTAAATCCTGCTGATATAGAAGATATTGTTGTTGGGTGTGCTTTCCAGGTTGGAGAGCAGAGTTTTAATATTGGGAAACTCACAACATTTTTATCTGGAATGGAAATACATACGTCTGGAATGACTGTCGATAGATGGTGTGGTTCATCTATGGAGGCTATTCACGTTGCAGCAGGTAAAATAGCAATGGGCGCAGGAAAAGTTTTCGTATGTGGAGGTGTTGAAAGTATGACTAGGGTTACAACTGGCTTTGAACCAATACCTTATCCTTACACAGATAAAGAAAATCCAAATGTCTATTTTTCAATGGGAATAACTGCTGAAAATGTTGCCAAGAGATATAAAATTTCAAGAACTGAACAACAAGAGTTTGCAATTCAAAGTCATCAAAAAGCCAATGAAGCTGAAGTTAATTGTAAATTTAAAAATGAAATCGTTGAAATCGCTGGTTGCACAAAAGATGGAAACATACGTCCAAAAAGTAATCAAGAAACTTTAGATGGTTTAAAACTTGCATTTGATCAAGAAGGAACTGTTACTGCAGCAACATCCTCACCACTTACCGATGGAGCAGCAGCAACATTGATATGTGAAGAAAGCTATGCAAAAGAAAATGGTTTAGAGATTTTAGCTAGAATTGTTTCAACTGGAGTTAAAGGATGTGAACCAGATGTAATGGGACTTGGACCTATAGGAGCAACTAAGAAAGCATTAGAGAGAGCAAATTTATCAATTAATGATATCGATATTGTAGAGATTAATGAAGCTTTTGCTTCTCAATCAATAGCATGCTTAAAAGATCTTGGTATCGATCAAAAAAAAGCTAATTTAGATGGTGGAGCTTTAGCACTGGGACACCCTCTAGGAGCAACAGGAGCGAGAATAACTGGCAAAGCTGCAGATTTACTTAGACGTGAAAATAAGAAATATGCTTTATCTACTCAATGTATCGGTTTAGGTATGGGTATTGCGACAGTAATCGAGTCGGTAAATTAATTATCTATTAATTCCTCTTAAACGTTCCGATCTTCTTCTTAACAATTCAGCACTAATCAATATTAAGGTCGATAAAACGATTAAACAAGTGGCTACTGCTAGAATTGTAGGGCTTAATTGTTCTCTTAGACCTGTCCACATTTGAATTGGAATAGTTGTATTTTCAAGACCAGCTAAAAATAAAACGACTACAACTTCATCAAAAGAAGTTACAAAAGCAAACAAACCTCCTGATATTACTCCAGGTAAAATCAACGGAAGTGTTACTTTCATAAATGTATTTATTGGGTTACTACCTAAACTAGCTGCCGCTCTTGTTACACTATGATCGAAACCTGATAATGTTGCAGTAACAGTAATTACAACAAAAGGTGTTCCCAAAATTATATGAGCTAAAACTATTCCTGTATGAGTTGCCGCTAAACCTGCTTTTGCCATAAAAAAGAATATTGCAACACCTGATATAATAAGTGGAACTATCATTGGTGAAATCAAAGTTGCCATTATTATTCCTTTAAAGGGCATGTGTCTGCTGCTCAATCCTAATGCAGCAACCGTTCCTAAAATTACTGACCCTAAAGTTGCAAATATAGCAATAATAAAACTATTCTTTGCAGCAAGACCCCATGGGTTCTTTGTGCCGTAAACCATATCTTTGTACCATCTTAATGAAAAAGCATCTGGGTCTAAATTCTTCATCCCTTCTGAAAAAACAAGAAACTCTTCTGCATTAAATGATAATGGAAATATTACAAACAAAGGTGCTATTAAAAAAATAAAAACAAAAGTACATATGGCAATGTAAAAGTAGTGCCAAATTCTATATCTAGTTTCTGTATACTTTGGTAATGCCATACTAACCTAACTTAATATTATCAACTCCAACTAATTTATTATAAAGCCAATAGATAACCAAAACTCCTCCAAGCAACATAAGCCCCATCGCTGAAGCAAAACTCCAATCTAAAGTAGTTTTCATATGATATGCAATTTGGTTACTAATTAAGGTTCCTGATGCTCCCCCAACTAATGCAGGTGTAATGTAATATCCAATTGCTAAAATAAAAACTAAAAGACACCCTGCCCCGATACCTGGTATGGTTAATGGAAAATATACTTTCCAAAAAGCCACAAAAGGTGTTCCGCCAAGAGATTTACCTGCTCTCATTAAACTCGGCGAGATAGTTTTCATCACACTGTAGAGTGGTAAAACCATAAATGGTAAGAGAATTTGAGTCATCGCAACATAAGTTCCGACTTTGTTGTACATCATTTCTGGCCTATTATCGTCTGCCACGAGCCCAATCATTACAAAGAAATCGTTAACTACTCCTTGCTGTTGAAGTAAAATCATCCAGCTAGCTGTTCTAACTAATAATGATGTCCAAAATGGTAGAAGAACGCAAATCATTAATAAATTACTATACTTCATTGGGAGTGTTGCTAGTAAATGGGCTATTGGGTAACCCATTAAAAAACAAAAAACCGTAACAAAGAAAGCAACCTCTACAGTTCTCAACCATAAAATTCTATGTATTCTTCTATCTTCACTAACTTGAGTAATTTTGTTATCTTCATTCAAATACATATCCATAGCTTTTAAATATTTAGCTGAAGTATAAGGAGGGGCAGTTCTTTTAATTGCTTGCCAATATTCTACATTTCTCCATCTCTTGTGCACTTTCATTATTTGTTCTTTAATACTTTGTGTCTCGTCGATTTTATTCCTTTTTACCTGTCTGAATAATTTTTTTGTAATAGTGTTGAACCCATTTTTTTCTTTATTAAGTCTTTGGGCTAATTTTCCATGTTCTTTTTTTTCTACAAGAATTTTAAAATCAGATAAAAATGAAGCAAATACTTCTTCGGATGGAAGCTCTTTACCGTCCCATGTTTCCATAGACTTAAATGTTTTTGGAAGCATGTTTGTAATCATTTTATCATCAATGCTTCTTGTAAACATTTCCCCGATTGGAAAAATGTAAGTGATAATCAAAAAAAGTAATAATGGTGCAACAAGTAAAAATGCTTTAATTTTGTTTTTTCTTTCAGCTTTTTTTAAACTTATCTCTAAAGGAATTCCGTCAGTTGTAAGTATTTGTTTTGTTTCGCTGCTCATAAATAAAAAGGGCGACTTAAAAAAGTCGCCCTATATATATTATATTATTCTAGTCTTTTATACTCTTTTATAGACCAGCTTTCATAGCTTCCCACTTCTCACCAAGTTCTGTACCGTTATCAGCCCAGAAAAATGGATCAACTAAAAAGTATTTTTTAGTGTTTGAAGGAGCAGTTGGCATTTGTGGCATCATTTCAGTTTTACCATCTTTGTACCAAGGCTCATTTGCTTTGATAATTTCTAAAGATGATAATCTGTATGGAGCATATGCAATATATTTAGCACTTCCAGCTAACATTTCAGTGTTAGTCATCATTGCTAAAGCTTTTTTAGCATTTGCTTCATCTGGTCCACCTTTAACAAGTGCGAAATATTCATAGTCAAGACCTTGTCCATCCCATACTTGTTTAATTGGAGCACCTTCACCGACTTCAGCATTAAAGAATCTTCCATTCCAACCAGTTGCCATAACAACTTCACCAGATACTAATAATTCTGGTGGTTGAGCACCTGCAGACCAGAATACACATCCACCATTTGGATCTGTACAAAGCTCTTTAATTTTGTTCATAGCTCTATTAACACCAGCTTCAGTTTCTAGTAATTTGTAGATCTCTGATCCACCTTTACCCATGTAAACACCGTCACCAGCTAAAGCGATTTCTAGGTTTGTTAGAGCTGATTTATAAATAGCTCTTTTTCCTGGAAATTTTTTAGTGTTAAAGAAATCTTTTATAGTTTTTGGCGTACCATCAACGTTGTTTACGTTATAAGCATAGTTCCAAGAATATAAAATGTTTCCTACCGCACATTTACTTGGCATTGGAGCAAAGAAATCTTCACTTGCAGGAGTTCCATCTGGAGCTGCAGGAAAGTCTTTGTCAAAATCGAATTCAACGAAAATTCCTTCGTCACATCCGTTGATAGTATCAAATGCAAATACATCGATAATATCCCAAGTAATTGCACCTGCTTCTTTTTGAGCTTTAATCTCAGATAATCCACCTGAATAGTCTACCCAGTTGATATCAACACCAAGAGCTTTTGCAGTTGGATCACCATACCCTAGCTTTTGAGACTCTGTATAAGCTCCACCCCAAGATGCTACTGTAACCGCAAATGCAGATGAAGTTATTGAAAGAGCAAAAGAAAGAGCAAGTAATAATTTACTTAATTTTTTCATTTATCCTCCGTTTAAACGTTTAATATAAATTAATTTATATAAGCGAAGTACAACAAAAACGATATTCAGAGTCAACAGGCCATTTTGTTATAGGAATACTGGGATATTTAATAAATTATTTAGGATCTAGAGCTCTTGCGTCTTGACTGTTCCATCCTACTTTAATCTCATTACCTAATTTTAAATCTAACTCGTTTGAGCTATTTGGAACTTTTAAAATAAATTCTTTATTACCTAAAAGATCTAATCTTACTCTAGTGTGATCACCATGGTAAATAACTTCTTCGATTTTTCCCGTTTGATTATTATCCATTTTATCTTTTGGATTTATCAATGCCCTCTCAGGTCTTATTGAAACTGTTGTTTTATCACCTTTGGAAGTTACTGAAACTGGATTAGCTAAAATTTCTCCATTTTGTAGTTTAACTTTACAAACATCTTTTGAAATGTCAGTTACTTCTCCTCCAAATGTATTATTTTCACCTATAAACTCTGCAACGAAAGAATTAACTGGTTCTTCGTACAATTTATCAGGACTTGATAATTGTTGAACTTTACCATCATTAAAAACTGCGATCCTATTTGACATTGTTAATGCTTCTCCTTGATCGTGTGTAACGTAAACTACAGTAACACCAATATTTTCATGAATATGTTTAATTTCGTATTGCATACTTTCTCTTAAGTTTTTATCTAAAGCTCCAAGAGGTTCATCCATAAGAACTACTGCTGGATCAAATACGAGAGCTCTTGCAACAGCTACCCTTTGTTGCTGACCACCAGATAATTGCGCTGGCATTCTACTTTCAAATCCTGATAAAGAAACCATTGATAAAGCTTTATCTACTTTTTTATCAATCTCATCTTTTTGAACTTTTCTAACTCTTAAAGGAAATGCTAAATTTTCATAAACTGTCATATGAGGAAACAATGCATAATTTTGAAAAACCATTCCAATTCCTCTTTTGTGCGGTGGAATATTTGAAATAGGATTAGAATCTAAATAGATTTCACCATTGGTTGGTGTTTCAAATCCAGCCAACATCATCAGACAAGTTGTTTTTCCTGAACCAGATGGACCAAGCATAGTAATGAACTCGCCCTCTGAGATATTAAGATTTAAATCTTTTACTACTAAGACTTTACCATCGTAACTTTTGTCAACTTTATCGAACTTAACGAATTCTGTATTTTTAGACATCTAGTGTTTAAAACATTTAAGAAGTTAATTATCAATAGCTAATAGTTCTTAATATGTAGCTCTTTTGGAAATTTACAGAATAATTCACAACCTTTGTCGGTAACTCGGATTGCTTCAGATGCTTCTACTCCCCAATCACCAAACTGCATTACTGCAATCATATGAAAACAAACATTTGGTTCAAGTACTGTCATATCGCCTTTATAAATATTTAAAGTATGCTCTCCCCAATCTGGTGGATATCCAATACCTATTGAGTAACCCGTTCTTGATTTTTTCTCGATACCATATTTATCTAAAATTTTCCAAAAGGCTTGGGCAACATCATTTGCTGTGTTTCCGGGTTTTGTAGCATTAATTCCAGCTTGTAAAGCTTCTATAGTTTTATTCATTGTATCTATTTTTAATTGATCAGGTTTACCTAATAAAATTGTTCGAGCCATAGGTGCGTGATATCTTTTATAGACACCTGAAAGTTCAATTATAGTTGCTTCACCTTCAATAAATTTATCTTGGGTTGCTGTTAAATGTGAAGCAGATGTACCTTTCCCAGTTGGAAGAAGCGTTGCGATACTAGAATATTCACCTCCAAATTCTTCTGTACCATAAAATAAAGACTTTTGAATTTCTCCAACAGCATCGCATTGTCTTGTACCAGGTTTAATTACTTCCATTGCAGTTTGCATTCCTTTTTGAGAAATTAAAGCAGCAGACTTCATATAATTTATCTCTGCATTAGATTTAATTAATCTAGCCCAATTAACTAGTCGATCAGAGTCAATAATGTTTGCATTTGGTAACCCCTGTTTAATCTTTTCATAACAAAAAGCTGTAAAATAATGAGCATCCATTTCAACTCCAATAGACAGTTTATCCCATTTTTTTTCTTTAATTACTTTGGTCAAGTAATCATAGGGATGTTTTGGCCAAGTATGAATATAACTCTCATCATAAACAATAATATTGTCTTTATTTAAATAGGTCTTTATGAACGCCCCACCTGCATCCTGATCTCTAACAAAGCAAATTGGCTCTTTTGAATCAACGTGCACTAATACACATTGTGCATAATAAAAAGACCAAGCATCGTAGCCTGTAAGATAATTCATATTATTTGTGTCGTGAGAAATAATTAAATCAATTTTTTTCTCTCTCATCAGAGATTGAACTTTTAATAGTCTTTGTTTGTATTCTTCTTTTGAAAAGGACATAAATTAGTCAAACAGTCTTCCAAATCCTTTTACAGATTTATTTTCACCTATGTTTTCCAAAGACTCCCAGATTAAAGCTTGATTGCTTGAAAGAACTGGTATTCCAAGTTTATCTTCTAATTTTTGTATTAGAGGTAAAACTGGTAAAGCTGTACAAGATACAAATAAAGCATCTGATTCACTTACATCTAAATTTATAAGAACATCAAACAGATAATTTTTATCTACTTTACCAATCTCCATGTCAGAATGAATATCAAAATATGAATTTGAGGTGATTTCAAAACCAGATGATTTAAAGTAATCAACAACATCATCATTAACTTTTTTACTATAAGGTGTGAATATAGAGAGTTTTTTAATATTTAATTTTTTCAATGCTTTCAAAGCTGCTGTACTTGGTGTTGAAAGTTTTGCCTCAGGTTTTGCTGCTTGAATTTTATTTTTAATATTATCGTATCCTGCTGCTATAGTTCCTGATGTACAAGCATATACAACACAGTCTAATTTCTGCTCTGGCAAGATATCTCTTGTTACTTGAGTAATATTCTCTGACATTTTGATCAAATTCTCTTTGGTTAAGGGGTTGTAACATTCTATTCTATTTACAAAAAAATCTATTTTTTTATCTTTAATTACACTTATAAAATCTTTTTCAATCACTAGATCGGTTGCTAAAGCGATAAGTCCAATACGTGGAATTTGGTTATTTTCAAACTTTGGTTCTATTTTTTGTGATTTCATAAATACAATATACCACCACTTATTGATTAATCATTAAAATTTAAAAACTGCATCTAATTTCTTGAATGGTTATAGTAAATAAACGTATAATAAGAAAAATTAATTTTGAAATATAAATGCTCGATAAAAAAAAATTTTATATCAATGGCAAATGGGTTGAGCCAGTAAACAAGAATGAATATGAGGTTATTAATCCATCAACAGAAGATGTTTGTGCAATTATAAGTCTTGGGAGTTCTGATGATACAAATGCTGCAGTTAAAGCAGCAAAATCTGCATTTGAGACTTGGAAAGAAACTTCAAAAGAAGAAAGGTTAAATTTATTAGAAAAATTATTAAAAATTTATAATTCTAGATGGGATGATATGACTGATGCTATTACTACAGAACTTGGTTGTCCTAGAGACTGGTGTTCAGCTAATCAAACATCTTCTGGCGCAGGTCATATAGAAGACTTTATAAAAAGATTAAAAGATTTCGAATTCGAACCAGGTTTTGATAAAGGATCTACTAATCATATTGTATATGAGCCAATTGGAGTTTGCGGATTAATTACACCTTGGAATTGGCCTATAAATCAAATTGCTTTAAAAGTAATTCCAGCTTTTGCTACTGGATGTACAATGGTACTTAAGCCATCTGAAATTGCACCATTGTCAGGAATGTTATTTGCAGAGATGATAGCTGAGGCTGGATTTCCAGCTGGAGTGTTTAATCTAGTGAATGGTGATGGGCCTGGTGTTGGAACTGACCTGTCAGGACATCCTGATGTTGATATGGTCTCATTTACAGGATCTACCAGAGCTGGAAAATTAATTACAAAGAATGCTGCAGAAACTATAAAAAGAGTTTGTCTTGAACTTGGTGGCAAAGGTGGAAATATTGTTTTTGCTGATGCATATCCTGATGCAGTTAGAGATGGCATTAGAAATGTAATGAGTAATTCAGGTCAATCATGTGATGCTCCAACTAGAATGCTTGTGGAAAAATCAATTTATAAAAGAGCTGTTGAAGAAGCCGCAGACGAAGCTAATAAAATTAAAGTTGATCTTGCTTCAAAAGCGGGTGATCACATAGGACCTGTAATTTCAAAAACTCAATTTGATAAAATTCAGAGTTTAATAAATAGTGGAATTGAAGAAGGTGCTACTTTAGTTGCAGGCGGTCCTGATAAACCTGAAGACTTAAAGAAAGGTTATTTTATTAAGCCGACGGTATTCACTGATGTTAATAATAATATGAGAATTGCTAAAGAGGAAATATTTGGACCAGTATTGTCAATCATTCCTTTTGAAAATGAAGAGGAAGCTATCCAAATTACAAATGACACAGAATATGGATTAGGAAACTATTTACAAACAGAGGATAAAGAAAAAGCAAAAAGAGTCTCAAAAAAATTAAGATCTGGAATTGTGTATGTAAATCATAAAGCGGCAGATTCTGGTACTCCTTTTGGTGGCTATAGACAATCCGGAAATGGACGTGAGGGTGGAACCTGGGGATTGCATGAATATCTAGAGGTAAAAACTATTACTGAATGGAAAAATTAAAATGCTTGGTTATGTAATGGTAGGAACCAATAACTTAGAAAAAGCAATAATTTTTTATGATGAAGTCTTAAAAGTTTTAAATCTAGAAAGAAATTATAAAGATGAAGTTTGTGCTGGTTACACAGAAAAAAATGGCGATGGAACTATAGAGTTTTATGTGACCAAACCTGTCAATATGAAAGAGGCAACAAATGGAAATGGAACGCAAGTTTCATTTATTACATCATCTAGAGATATAGTTGATAAGTTTCATGAGATTGGACTTAAGGCAGGTGGAAAAAGTGAAGGAGCTGGAGGTGAAAGACCAGAAGGTTCTGGAGTTTACTATTCTTATATTCGAGATCTTGATAATAATAAAATTTGTGCTTTCACAAACAATTAATGTCTTACACTTTAATTCAAGAAAAAATCAATCAAGGAAAAATTATTTTACTTGATGGAGGTATAGGTGCTGAGCTTGAAAAAAAAGGAGCAAAAATGGATCAAAACCTCTGGTGTGGAAAATGTTCTGTAGATAACCCAGAATTTCTAAAAGAAGTTCATGAAAATTATATTGATGCAGGTGCTGATGTTATTACAACAAATACTTATGCCACAACTCCAATTTCTCTTAGAAAACACGGATATGAAGACTCAATTGAATTATTTAATAAACAAGCAGTTCAAATTGCAAAACAAGCAATTGATAATTCAAAAAAGAGCGTCAGTTTAGCGGGAAGTGTTTCGAGTTATGGAAGTTTTCTTAAACTTGGAACAAAGAACATGAAGCCATGTTTTAGTGAACAAATTAAAATTTTATCAAATGAGGGTGTTGATTTAATAATTTTAGAAGCAATGACATCTCAAGCAGAAATCGTGGAGACTATGCTTGAGTGTTCTTCAAATATAAAGTTACCTGTTTGGCTTTCTATTTCCTGTGTAATAGATCAGAATACAAAAAATATTACACTTGGCTATGATGATGTTAAGCATAAAACTGAAATTTACGAGGATTTAGAAGAATCGTTGAAAAATTTTAGCAAATTACATAAGGGGCCAATTTTAATTGCTCACTCAGATATTAAAACAACAAGTGCAGCTTTAGACACTGCATTAAAAAATTACAATGGAGTTATTGGTGCTTACCCCAATAAAGGCTATTACGAAAAACCAAATTGGAAGTTTGTAGATAATTTTTCACCCAATGATTATTTAGAAGTTGCAAAAAAATGGGTTAACAAAGGTGTAAAAATTGTTGGTGGTTGTTGTGGTATAGGAGTTGAAGAGATAAAAGCTGTTTCAATTTTGAAGTAATAATATATTGTAGAATTATGAAAACGTTTATTGGTGGTATTGGTTGTTTTTGGGACGAAACTAAATACGATGGTATAAAAGGAATATTATCTACAGAATGTGGTTACTGCGGAGGTGATGATCCTAATGTTACTTACAAAGCAGTTTGTGGTGGAGATACTGGCCACATTGAAGTAGTTAAAGTTCAGTATGATGAAAATATTTTAAGCTATGAAGATATGGTCAGATTATTTTTTAAACTCCATGATTCAACTCAAAAGAATAGACAAGGAACTTATGTAGGAATTCAATATCGCTCTGAGATATTTTATAACAATGATAATGAAAAAAATGCAGCAGAGAAAATTTTAAAAGAAATGAATATGAAATTAGATGGAAAAGTTACTACAAAGATTTCCAAAGAAAAAAACTATTGTAAAGCAGAAGGCTATCATCAAAAGTACGAGAAAAATAAATCTCTAAAGTTTGGATAAAAAATACTAATTTGAAAAAAATCATTTCAGAAAAAAATCCAGAATTAGTTACAAGAAAAGATAATAAAGCTCAATGGAATCTCCCAAATAAAAGAAGGTTGGGTTTTAGAAATTTATATAAAATTAATAGATATGGAATTTACCTTAGATCAGATTTTGTTCTAAAATTAAAAAAAAAAATTAATAAGAGAATTGGTAAATTATCTTCTGTAAAAAAGGTAACTAAAAATAAAGCTTTTTGCTCTCTGATAGTTGGTAAAGATCAGGATATTTTATTCGAGCAGTACGCAAAGGACTTTTCTACAAATCAGCCTCAAACAATTATGTCAATTACAAAAATGTTTATACATTTATTTGTGGGAGAGCTGATAGACAGTAAACTAATTAACTTGAATAAGAAAATTTCATTTTACTTGCCAAAAATTGGCAGTGGTTATGCAAACGCAAAAGTAAAAGACGTTTTAGACATGAACATTGTAAATCTATATAGCGAAGATTATACAAAAGCTTATTCGTCTTCATTTTTACATGAGCCTGTGGGAGGATGGAGATTGCCGATTAAAGGTAAAAACATTCAAAGTCAGGAACAATATTTAAATTCAATTAAATCTTTAAAAAGCAGAGATTTAAAAAATTATACCGATCTGGCGCATTATAAATCAGCTAATACCGATGTTATTGGGCTAATTGTCGAAAAGGTAAGTAAAAAAAGTTTAAGACAATGGCTGTTGGAAACTGTTGAAGCAACAGGATTTGAAGAAGGATTGTATATAGGTACAGATAGATTTGGAACACCGTGGATGTCTGGAGGTGGAAGTTTAATTACTAGAGATTTTTTAAGAATGGGTTTACTTTTTTCCAGGTTTGGAAAAGGTATAAATGGAAAAAATATTGGTTCTAAAACTTTTTTGAGTAAAACGATTAATAGTGAGGGACCCAAATACATTCAATTATCTAAAGATAAATTTGTCTGTTATGTTAATTCATTAATGAAATGCGGTAACTGGATTGGTCACTCTGGGTATGGGGGACAATTTTTAGGAATAAATTTGAAAACAAAAGTTGTTGCTGCGTTTTTTTCTGTATTAGAGACTAAATCTGCAACAAATGAAAAATATAAAAAAGATATGGTAAATATGATAGACCAAATAATTAGTAAAGATTACTAAGTTAAGAAAATTTTGTTATCAAGGATTTTAAATGTTTATCTGTGACGCCACAACAACCCCCAATTATTTTTACCTGATCGTCTATTAGCTCTGAACACTTATCAACAAATTCAATTTCATTTTCAGTTATTAATGCCTGCATAGTACTAGTGTCAAATTTATGTATCTCTGGATAGAACATAATTGGCCCATTCCAATTTGATTTTAAAACTTTCATTCCCTCTTTTGTATCAATAAACCAACTATGCATTATTCCATAAACATCTCCACCAATAGATTTGAGTGAATTAATTATTTCAGCAAAATTTATAATTTTATCTTCAGGAAGAAATTTTGGTTCATCAGGATATTTTAAACGGTCATATATAATAGATCTCTCTTTTTCAGCTCTAAAATTTCTACCTACTACGGTTTCATCAAATTTACTTATACAGCAACTTAATCCAACCCAGACAGGTAAACCTGTTTCTAAAGCAGCATTTAACAAAATTTTAGCGTGATCAATATCTAAAAGCATTTCAAGAATAAGCACTTCGACTCCCTCTTCTTTTAATACTTTCGCTTGTTCTTTATAATTTTTTTCTTCTTTTGTAAATGATGGTACAAATTTTGTGTCGGGTCTAAATTCATTCTCAGCTAAAGCTAAATATGTTGACATGCTTCCAGCAATTTTAATTTTTTTTCCAGAATTTTTGATTGCTTGTCTTGCTAACTTAACTGTATCAATGTTAATTTTTATAGTCTGATCTCCTAAATTTGAAGGCTCAAGACAATGCCTTGCAGTTCCAAAAGTATTGGTTGTTATCATATCACATCCAGCGTTTATATGACTTTCGTGTACTTTGATTACTATTTCTGGTGAGAATACATTTGCTATGCCAGAAAATGCTGGTCCCATTTTTCCACCAAGTCTCTGAATTTCTGAACCTGTTCCACCATCTAAGAAAACTTTTTTTTTTGATTTCAATAATTCATTAATATTCATTATGCCAACTTCTTCTCTGATTTTGGAACATATACAACTTCAATTACACCACCAAGAATTATTAGAATACTTCCTAGGGTTTCTCTCCAACCAAAAGGTTCATTTGTTAAAATACTAGCACTAACAACACCAACAATTATTTCAGCCAAAAATAAAATAGATGATAAGCCAGCTCCTAATTTACTTGGAGCCCAAAAGATTATTACTCCTGTAGGAATAAAATAAAATATCGAAATAAGTAATAAAAAAGTGGACATCGACATGATAACTTCCACTGATGGAACTGGTCCTAAATAATCTACTAAGAATAACCCAATAGGTATACTGGCTAAACCTCCATAAAAAAAGAATGTGAATATAATTGGAAATACGCCATCGGTTTTAATTATTTCCATTCTAATTAAACCAGCACCAAATAGTGCACCTCCAGCAAGGGCCAACCAATCCCCTGCATTTTGAGGTAAAGGAATTATATTCTCTTGACTGAATACAATCCATAAACCTCCTAGTGCTAAACCTAATGTGATTACCCTCTTCCAACCAAATTTCTTTTTTAAAAATATAATTTCAAATATTGTTGTCCAAACAGGTATCATGTAAAACATGATTAATGCTTTAACTACATCAGTAAGAAGAAAGCTAAGAGCATAACAAACAAATCCACTTCCAACAAAAAAACCAGTCAGAGGAAATTCCAAGCCGATAGACTTTCCTTTTATAACTCTCCAAATTGCGACTGGTGATAATATTAATATTCCAACTGCCATTTGGGATATTGTTCCCCAGCCACCAGTCAAACCTCCATCTTCTAGTATTCTTTGAGGTAACCAATAAATTCCCCATGAACCGGCAGCAACAGCTAACGCAAATGAAATTTTAAAATGATGAGGGTGTCTGGTCATTATTATTGCATTAATTTCGGTTTAAATTTTGAAAAGTTAAAAATTTCTTCATAAGATTTGGCAAAGTTAATTACTTTATTATCTTCTTTAACGTTTGCTATAATCTGCATTCCCATTGGTAGCCCTTTATTATTAAAACCTACTGGAATAGATATAGTTGGCAAACCAAGCAAACTTGATAATGTATAGACTTCCATATATCTATGATAAGTGTCAATTTTATTATTATTGATATATTCTGGATTATTTAGGCTCTTTTCAAACGGAAATAATTGAGCCGAAGGTAATGCTAAAAAATCATAATGTTTAAATAGGTTTTGAATTTTATCCATATATTTATTTCTTATTTCTATTGCTTTTAAAACATCGTTTGTTTCAATGCTTTTCCCTTTTTTATATTCCCAATATGCTTGGGAAGGTAATTCATTTAAATTTTTTAAATTATATAACAAAAAGTTTTCATATAATGTTTTGGCTCTTAATGTTGTCCAAGAATACCATAATTCTCCTGAGTTAATTTCAGTTTTTAAATTTTCAACACTTAAATTATTTGACTGTAATTTTTTTAAACTATTTTCACATAAGTCTACAATTCCATCTTCATACTTATATTGTTCATTTAGATCAATGCACCATCCAATTTTTAAATCTGAAAGTTTTTTATTATTTATATCTTTAAGATCGAAAGATAATTTATCCTTTACATTCTTCCCTTTTATATAGTTAAATAAAAATTCCATGTCATTGGGAGTCCTAGCAAAACATCCAGTTGTAGATATTAAAGGAAAATCTTTTAAATTTTTAATTTCAAATCTATCTTCTGCAATCGCACCAGGTGTTGGTCTTAATCCATAAATATTTGCAAATGCTGCAGGATTTCTACAAGATCCCATCATATCTGTACCATCTGCGAAAGGAATTAAATTTGCTGCAACAGCTGCTGCTGCACCACCAGAAGACCCTCCCGCTGACTTACTATAATCATAAATATTGGAGGTGGCTCCATAAACTCTGTTAGTAGTATGACAGCCAACAGCAAATTCAGAGAGATTTGTTTTACCAATTAAAATTGCGTTTTTTTCATAATTATCTACTAATAAAGAGTTCTGTTTTGGGATATTTTTTAATAACTCTTTATATCCATAACAAGTTACCTCATTTTTAATATCAAATAATTCTTTAACAGCAATTGGAAGACCATAAATATCATCTTTATCATTATCACTATTAAAATTTTCATCTTTTAATTTTGCTTCTTCAGTAATTTTTGTTTCATCTATATGTGAAATAATAGCATTTAATTTTGGATTGAATTTTTTTATTCTATCTAAATAGAAATTTAGTACCTCTACTATTTTAATTTCTCTTTTTTTTATTTTTGAAATTATTTGATGGACAGAAAAATTCTCAAGCACTTAATTAAACCTATCTTGCTTGTCTAATACTCTCTAAAACTAAAGTCTTGACCTCATCTAATGATGCCTTTTTAGGATTTTGTCCATAAGCTTGGTCTAACATTGATTTCTTTGCTATTCTCTCTTGGCAATCTTCTGGCACTCCTAATTCATTTAATCCTTTAGGGATTTTTAATCTATCTAGAATTATATTTAAGTTGTCTTGAAAACTTTCAATTGAATGGTTTTCAAATTGCATAGCCTCTGACATTCTTTTTACTTTTTCTTCTAATCCAGGTAAATTATATTTCATGACTGCGGGAAGTATAATTGCATTAGTCAATCCATGATGAGTATTGTATTCAGCACCAACCATATGCGAAATTGCATGAACTAAACCTAGGCCTTTTAAGAAAGCTATTCCACCCAAATAAGATCCAATAATCATTCCTCCTCTCGCTAAAAGATTATCAGGTTCTTCGACAGCTGCATAAAGTGATTTTGAAATTAAATTTAAACTTTCTAATGCAGAACCATCACAAAGTGGATGAAACATAGGAACACTATAACCTTCAATTGCATGTATCATTGCATCAATACCGGTCCAAGCAGTAAGATTTGCTGGTAATTTTAAAGTTAGCTCTGGATCTACTAAAGCTAAACATGGTCGGGCATCTGGATGCCATAAACAAAATTTCATTCCTTTTTCAAGATGAGTGACCATAGCAGTAACTTCTGTTTCAGCACCTGTTCCTGCTGTAGTTGGAATAGTAATTATTTTTGGAAAAGGATTCTCCATAGTTAGTTTTGGTGGCTCTTTTTCAAATTCAAAATCCCATAAAGGCACACCGCTATCAACTGTAAGAGAAATTGCTTTTCCTCCATCCATTGCACTTCCACCGCCTATTGCAATTATTGCATCATGATTGCCTTCACGAAATTTTTTACATCCAGAATCTATTTCATCATCTCTAGGATTTGGCGATATATTTGAATAAATATCTGATTTGATTTTTGAGTCATTAAGTAAATTTTGTAAATCACTTATAAATGGTAAATTTACACTACCACTATCAGTAACGATTAATGCATTATTTATTTTAAAATTTTTACAAAACTTTCCAATTTCTTTAAATCTTCCAGGTCCATAAGCTGTAAAAGTTGGGAATGTCCAATCCTGATTATTTAATAAAAATTCTTCATTAAGCTTAAAATTTTGCATAATATTTTAAAAACTTATACTAATTTCAATATTATTAAATGAAAATTTCATCTGAAAAAACAGATCTAAAAAAAACATATTTAGCAATTGCTACAATGCTCTTAGCAATTTTATGTATAGATCTTTACATGGTTATTATTAAATTTTTAGGTGATGAATACTCAATAATTCAATTAACTTTATTTAGAAATGTAGCAGCAATTATACCTTTGTTATTATTGATCTTATTTACAAATGAATTTTCAACAATATTCAAAAACTTAGGAAATAAGTTTTTGATATTGAGTTGCTTGAGAGGAATATGTTTTCTTTCTATGAATGTATTCATTTTTATCTCAGTAGTAAATCTGGAATTTGCAACAGCAATGACGCTAACCTTTTCGTCACCTTTCTTCATAGTAATACTATCAATAATTTTATTGAGTGAAAAAATTGGTATTTACAGATGGTCAGCAGTTATAATTGGTTTTGTTGGTGTGGTTATGATAATGAAACCAACAAGTGAAATTTTTAGTTTGTACTCAATTTTTCCAATTCTAACCGCTATAGCATGGGCTTTCACTGTCATAATTTTAAAATTCATTCAAGGCAATCATTCAACTGCAAAAATTCAGTTATACACATTAATATTTAATGTCATTGGTGGTTTAATTTTATTTTTTGTAACTACAGGACATGTTGAAATTAAAAATTTTAAAGATTTTATTTTGATGACAATGACTGGAGTTTTGGGTGGTACAGCAGCAATATTGTTTATTTATTCTTATCGTTTAATTTCAGCAAGTAAAATAGCTTCATTTGAGTATCTTGGTATACCGTCATCTTTTATTCTTGGTTGGATTTTCTTTAATGAAGCTCCATGGAGCCAACTATTTCCTGGAGTAATAGTAATTATTTTTGCTGGTATGATTATTATATGGAGAGATAATATTAAAAAGAAATCAATAGAAGGTAATAAGCAAATTTATTGATTTGATCTCATAGATTTCATTACTATTACTCTATCTATCTCACCTAATAGCTTTCCACTTTCATTACAAACTACTGGATAAGTTTTATCATTATCAATTAGCCTATCTATTAAGTTTTCAATTTTAGAATTATCTAAAATATTATCTTTTCCATTCTCAAATAAATTTTTTGTTTCATTGCAGCACTCAGTTCTCATGACTTTGCCTGCACTTAATACTTTATATTTAGGAACATCTTCACAAAAATCTTTAACATATTGATCTTTCGGATTAGATACAATTTCTTCAGGTGTACCTACTTGAGAAACTTCTCCATCTTTCATAATTGCTATGTGGTCTCCCATTTTAATTGCCTCTAAAAAGTCGTGAGTTATAAATACCATAGTTTTTTGAAGCTTTTCTTGGATCTTTAAAAGCTCATCTTGCATCTCTCTTCTAATCAAAGGATCCAATGCTGAAAAAGGTTCATCAAAAATTAATATTTCAGGATCCACAGCTAGTGCTCTTGCAAGTCCTACCCTTTGCTGCATACCTCCAGATAATTCTCTTGGATAATTATTATGCCAACCATCTAAGCCAACCATTTTTAAAACTTCCATTGACTTTTCTGTTCTTATATCTTTTTTTGTTCCCCTTACTTCTAATCCATAACCAATATTTTCTAGGACTGTCCTATGAGGAAATAAACCAAAATGTTGGAAAACCATGCTCATTTTATTTCTTCTTAATTCTAATAATTCACTTGCACTCATTTTTGTAACTTCAACATCATCCATTTTCACTATGCCAGCTGTTGGTTCAATCAATCTCGAAATACATCTCACTAGTGTTGATTTTCCACTACCAGATAATCCCATTACTACAAATGTTTCACCTTTTTGAATTGAGAAACTGACATCTTTTACAGCAACAACATGTCCTGTCTTTTCTTGAACTTCCTTAATACTTAAATTTTTATCAAGGTTTTTAATAATTCTTTTTTCGTCTGGTCCAAATAACTTCCATATATTTGTACAGGTGATTTTTTGTTCTACAGCCATTTTTAATAAATAATATTACCCCAAAAATAGACAATATTTTACTTTAAATGTAAAATTATTTATTTTAACTTGCGAACATGGCTACTAGAACTGATTTAATAGATAAATCAAATCAATCAAAAAACATAATAACTTATGTAATTATTGGAGTTGTTTTTTTGGTAGCACTCTGGCTATCTACTCAAAGTGAAGGGCCTTCAAAATTTCCTAAAGAAGTCACTGATAAATTTACATTTACAGCTTGGGTGAACGATGGAGAAGATTATTTAAAAAAAAATTACAGATGGGTCACTAAAATTATAGCAAGCTATATAAAAGAAACTTATTATTTTTTAGAAGACTTTTTGCTTGAGTCTCCTTGGATTTTGATAGCTGCAATAATTGTAATACCTTGCATTATTGCAGGTGGCTTGAGATTGGGAATTTATTCTTCTTTTGTAGTTTATTTTTGGGGAGCAACTGGAATGTGGGAACCATCCTTACAAACAGTTGCATTGATGGGTCTGTCAGTTTTATTATGTGTATTTTTTGGATTTATACTGGGCGTCTTGTGTTCACAAAGTAATAGATTTGAAAATTTCATGAAGCCAGTATTAGATACTATGCAAGTAATGCCAGCATTTGTATATTTGTTCCCAGCATTATTTTTTTTTGGGATAGGAGGTGCCCCAGCAATATTAGCTACAATGATATATGCAATGCCTCCAATAATAAGATTGACAAACACTGGTATAAGACAAGTGCCAGCTCAAACTATTGAATCAGCAACTTCATTTGGTTCAAGTAAACTTCAATTGTTATTTAAAATTAAAATTCCATTATCTTTACCAAGTATAATGATGGGTATTAACCAAGTAATAATGATGGCATTAGCCTTAGTGGTTCTTGCATGTTTTATAGGTGCCGAAGGTATTGGCGGTCAAGTTTGGCAAGCAATAAGAAGATTGGATGTTGGTTGGGCAATGGAAGGTGGACTATGTATTTTATTTATGGCGATAATGTTTGATAGATTTAGTTTAGCGTTTAGCAAGGATAAAGAAAGACTTCCTTCAGATGTTCAAAGATTTTATTTACTTCCTCAAAGTTGGGAAAAATATCAAATCGCAAAAATTTTAGAAATGCCATTAAGTTTTGGAAATAAAATTTTAAAAATCATATGTCAAACAGTTACATCTGCTATCGCAACAGTATTTAGAGTCTTAGTTTCAGTTTTTAATAAAACTACAGCTGAAAACATCGGTGAATTTATTAGCAAAAGATATTATGTTATTCCTTATTTTTTAGTTTTATTCCTAATTGCATTTATAGATCATTACTTTTTAGAAATAGGAACATTTCCAAAAGAATGGAAATTATCAATAAGACAACCAATTACTAATGCAGTGGAAAGCTTAACTGTAAATCCAGGATTTATTTCTTTTGCAAAAGGTTTAAGGGCATTTGTTTATTTAAATTTGTTAAGACCTTTAGATGTTTTTCTAACTCAAATACCTTGGTGGTATACATTAGCAGTATTTTCTGCTTTAGGTTACGTAACTGTTGGAATAAGATTTGCAATAATTACAGCAGTCCTTCTTCTATTTATTGGTGCATGTGGAATATGGACACAATCAATGATAACTTTATCATCAGTACTTGTGTCTGTTGTGCTGTGTTTTGTTATAGGAGTTCCTCTTGGAATAATTGCATCTTACAATGAAAGATTTAGAAATATTCAGAACGTTGTGTTAGATGCAATGCAAACACTTCCTTATTTCTGTTATTTAATTCCTGTTCTAATGTTTTTTGGTGGTGGAACAGTGTCAGCTGTTCTTGCAACTGTAATATATTCAATTCCACCAATAATTCGATTAACATCACTAGGTTTAACACAGGTTTCTGGTACTTACTCTGAAGTATCGAGATCATTTGGCGGAACACTTATTCAAACATTAAATAAAGTTAAATTTCCTTTAGCTATTCCAAGTTTAGTTATTGGATTTAATCAGACTGTAATTATGGCTTTTGCTATGCAAATAGTTACACCGCTTATTGGTGGTAAGGGCTTAGGTCTAGAAGTCTTTAATGGTCTTGCAAGATCAGATACTGGAAGAGGATTAGCAGCTGGTATTGGAATAGTATTACTAGCTATTATTATTGATAGAATTACACTTGCGTGGACTAAGAAACAAAGAGAAGCTTTAGGCTTAATAAGCTAAGACAAATAGTACTATTTGCGTGGTTTACATACCAATACATTTTGATCTAAGATGTGTTTTTAATTAATTAAAAAGAGAGGAAATAAATGAAGTTATCAAAAAAGATATCAGCACTAATTCTTTCTGTAGCTCTGTTAATCGGAAGCTTTGGTCAAGCCAATGCAGCTAAAAGACTTCACGCAGCTATAGCAGATTGGACTGGTGGGATAATTACGTGCGAAGTTGCCGTAGCAATTCTTGAAAGAGAAATGGGATACAAAATTAAACAAACTGTATTTCCTTCAGGAACTGGTTTATGGGAAGCAATCGCTGCAGGTGAGTTAGACTTCGCTTGCGAAAGTTGGCCAAGTTACGCTGAAGCTGACACTGTTATGTTAAAAGAGGACTTAATATACGAAGGTAAAGTCGTTGGTACATACAATGGTGATGGAAGTGTGGACTTACTTGGAACAGCAGGAATAATCGGTATGTCAGACTACTGGATACCAAGATATGCTGCTGAGGAACTAGGTATTAAAACTTGGAAAGATTTAAATAAACACAAAGCTAAATTTGCAACAATTGAAAGTGGTAAGAGAGGTAGACTTATTGGATGTCCGGTTGCAGGTTGGAACTGTCATGACCAAAAAAGACTTGATCTTTTAGGAATAGACTTCCAAGCTGATGAACTTGGAACAGAAGCTGCTGCTATCGCAGAAGCAAAAGCTGCTTACATGCGTAAAGAGCCATTCCTACTTTATCTATGGTCACCTCATTGGTTCTTTGGTGAGTATGATATGGTTGGTGTACAACTTCCAGAACACAAAACTTGTGACAGCTTCACTGAAGCAAATAACTGGAAAGATTGTGGAACTGCTGCATGGCCAGCAACTGGTTGGGCAAAAGATTACACTATGAACTATGGAAACCCAGCTACTTTTGCTAGTGCAGAACATGCTGATGCTAAGAAGTTCTTTGAAAAAATGTCTTTACAAAATATTGACCAAGCTAAAATGTTAGTTGAAGTTGATATTAAGAAAAGAGATGTAAAAGAAGTTGTTAATGAGTGGTTAGACAATAATCCAGATAAATGGAAAAGTTGGCTTCCATAATAACTCTAAAATAAATTAGATAAAAAGGGCTTTGATTTTCAAAGCCCTTTTTTTTTATTTCTTAAGATAATTTAATCTACCCACAATTTCATCTCTATCCATGTAATAACCTTGTAGGTGTCTGTGTCCAGAATTTGGATCAAATTCAGTTCTTCCATGAAGCACTCTTCTATTATTGAATGTATATATATCTCCTGGTCTTAGCCTAAATTTTATTTGAAATTTGTCATCGTGTAAAAGTTTTCCAAATTTATGATGAGCTTTATAAACTTTATCCATTTGATCTGGATGACAATCTAAAGCGTCCATGGTTGCAGTGCTAAATCTAACATCATTATAATCACCATCTTTTGTTAAACTTATTGCAGTGCCATAAAAGCTTCTATGAGCTTCTTGTGTGTAATCTTTGTCTCTAAACTTTAAAGGTATTTTTGTTAGCGTATCAAAAGTATCTTTATCATTTTTCTTTAAATATTCTGCTACAGCGAAAGCATCTACTGCAGATGAGTCACCACCTTTTGCTGAATTAACTAAACAATGTAAAAATTGATACCCAGGAGGATTTTCAAACCATGGTAAATCCATATGATTTTGAAGTGCATGAGCTGTATAAGCTGAGTTATTAGGTTTTGGTATATTTATAACTTCAAAAGGTGTTTTAAAAAATGTCTCTCTTGTATGACTAATTCTGTTTAAAACAGGAAACGCTGAATTTTTTTCTACTGGAGCATTATAAACTATTGCTATTCCTTTATAATGAAGAAGCTCTAACCATTTAACTAATCCCTCTTCAGAAGATATAATTTCATTGTGATCTATATATATACTATCAATATTTTTTTCTAAACTACTATCCCATAATTGATAAGGTGATTTGTACTCTTCGTTATTTTTAATTGTGTAACAATTTTCTCTAAGCCAACTAATATCATAATGGCTTACATGATTTCCCTCACTCCACTCTATTTCTAATTTACCATCGCTATTAAGATTATATTTTTTTGGGTTTATATTTTCTGATACATCTAAAATATTAAACATTCGATGCCTAGAATCTTTATCGTGTGCTGTAGGACAATTATCTCTCAGCCACATATAATTAAATTTACTCTCTTTTCCGTCATCCCAAATTACTTGAAGATAAGTGCCGTTTTTTGAGATTTTTGAAATTGAGTGCATAATCAATATCAATATAAAATAATTTAGTGCTCAATTCAATTATTAGTTGACATATTAATAGTTGGAAGATTTGTTAGTTTGAATTATCTTTTAAAATTAAAAATGAGCATTACCTTAAAAAATAAAAAAATAATCATATCTGCAGGAGGTTCAGGTATTGGATGGAGTTCGGCAAAAATATTTTTAGATAAAGGTGCAATAGTATATCTTTGTGATATCAATTCAACTTTTCTAAATAAATGTAAGAAGCACAAGCTCAATAATAAAAAATTATTTGTATTTCAGTGTGATGCTTCGGATGAGAACCAAGTAAAAAATTTTTTTAGCAAAATAATAAAAAAAACAAAAAAAATTGATGCTCTAATAAATAACGTTGGAATTGCTGGGCCGACAGGGACACTTGAAAAATTAAAAAGCAAGGATTGGGAAAATACATTAAAGGTAAACGTAATTAGCCATTTTTATTTTTCAAAATATTCAATTCCAATGCTAAAAAAAAATAAAGGTGGAGCTATAATAAATTTATCATCAACTGCAGGTATATTTGGATTTCCATTAAGATCCCCTTACTGTGCAAGTAAGTGGGCTGTTGTTGGTATAACCAAAACACTGGCAATGGAACTAGGAAAATTTAAAATTAGAGTAAACGCTATTTGTCCTGGAACAATAAAGGGAGATAGAATGGGTAGAGTAATAAGGGATAAATCGAAATTTTTAAATGTTTCAAAAAAATTAATAGAAAAAGAATTTGTTTCAATGACTTCAATGAATACATGGGTCTATGAAGAGGATATTGGAAGAATTTGTAGCTTTTTAATTTCGAATGATGCACCAAGGATATCAGGACAAGTAATTGCTGTAGACGGCAATACTTTAAGAATGCATTAGTATTTAAACTTTAGTATTTTTTTCGCTTATTTCCATAAATGGAAAATGAGACTCTTTATAGTGTATGTTCTCTGCTTTATTTAAAAAACTAATATCGTCTAGTAAACCTGCATATAAATAGTATTTTTTATACTTTTCTACATAAGTTAAAATAGGAGCAGCACATTTCCCACAAAAATGTTTTTTAATTTTATTACCACTGCCACCTTCATGTTCATAAATTTTTAATTTAGACTTATCTATATCTATTGCTCCATCTCTAAGCAGTATAATTGTCATTATTCCTCCTATTTTTTTTCTGCAATCAATACAATGACAATTGAAAACTAAAGGGACTTCATCAAGCTTAACCTTAAAAGTTATATTTCCACAGATACATCCACCAGTTTTATTTATAAAAATTTTTTCTTTCATCAATTTCTAATTTTATTCTCATATTTTTTTCTAATTTTTAATACATCAACTAAATATTGGTCCCTAATATTTGAAAGCATATTAATTGATTTACCTTTAGCTTGTTTTTTTGTGCCTGATATAAGTTTATAAGATAATTTATTTGTTAACTTTGGAGCTTTTAATTTTGTCCAAGGCAATTTTAAGGCTGGACCAAATTGCTTTAACATATGTTTCATTCCTGCATTACCTCCAGCAAGATGAAAGGTTAAAAATGTGCCCATTATTGAGTATCTAAGACCTGGTCCATCTTCTATTGCACGATCTAATTCCTGTGTTGTTGCATAATTTTCATTAATAATATGTAGACCCTCTCTCCACAATGCCTCTTGAAGTCTATCCGATAAATAACCTGGTAATTCTTTTTTGAGCATGATTGGCCTCATTGAGATTGATTTGTAATATTTGTTTGCATCTGAAAGAAACTTTCTTGTAGTTTTTTTTCCAGGAACTATTTCAACTGCTGGTAATAAATACGCTGGATTAAATGGATGTCCAATTATGCCTCTTTGAGGATTTTTACACTTAGAAAAAATTTTAGAGGGCAAAAGTCCTGACGAACTTGAAGAAATAATTACATTTGATTTTACATATTTAGAGATTTTTTGGATTAAATCAGTTTTAACTTTATAATTCTCTAATACACTTTCTTGAACAAAATCTACATTTGAAAGAGCCTTTTCCAAAGAATTAAAGAATTTTAAATTTTTAATTAAAATTTTTTTTCCAAAAAGTTTTTTTATACTTTTTGAAGTTCTTTTTATTTCTTTTAAAACATAGTTTTTGAGATTTTTGTTTTGATCATATGCATGAACAATTTTGTTGTGAGCTAAATTTCTTATTATCCAGCCAGTCCCTATGACACCAGTTCCAACTATTCCTACAGTTTTAATTTTTGACATTACTTGTGTTTTACAAGCTTTAATTTTTCTCTTGTTTCTGAAGGTGACATAATCTCTACACCAAGATCTGTGACGATCCTTATAGCTTTCTCAACTAATTGAGGATTTGTTGCCAATTTTCCTTTGGATAAATATAAATTATCCTCTAAACCAACTCTTGGGTTACCTCCCATTACTACAGTTTGAGCAACATATGGCATTTCGTTTTTAGATATTGCAAAACCTGACCATATACCTTCTTTAGGCATTATATCTTTCATCGCTTGCATAGCTAATGGTGTTGCCGGTGCTCCCCATGGAATTCCTAAACACATTTGAAAAAGAGGTGGATCACTTAATAATCCCTCTTTATATAATTGAGCACCAAACCACATGTTTCCTAAATCAAAAGCTTCTATTTCAGGTTTAACTTTTATTTCTTGAAGTTTTTTTGCAGCTTTTCTTAAATCGTTAGGTGTGTTGACTGTGATAACTGAACTATCTCCAAAATTTAAGGTTCCACAATCAAGTGTGCATATTTCTGGAAGAAATTGTTCTGCATTAGCAATTCTTTCCATTACGTTTGCCATGTCTGTCATTGGACCAAAGTCTAAAGGGTTCTTGCCTTGGCCGATATCTAAATCACCACCCATGCCTGTCGTGAGATTAAGAATTACATCAGTTTCAGATGATCTCACTCTGTCAACCACTTCTTTATAAAGCTCGAGTCTTCTACTTGGAGTTCCATCTTCCTCTCTGACATGGATATGGGCAATTGCAGCACCAGCTTTAGCAGACTCTATTGCTGCTTTTGCAATTTGCTCTGGAGTTTTAGGTAAATCAGGATGTTTACTTGCTGTATCACCAGATCCTGTAACTGCACATGAGATGAAGACCTTATTGTTCATTTTTATTTCTAGTAAAATATAATATCATATCATTAACAATTATAAGAAATAAAAATTTAATGGACTTAAATAAACTAAGGGTTAGACGTAGCTTTATATTTACACCAGGTCTTCAACCAGAGATGTTTCCAAAAGCCTTGGCTTCAGGAGCTGATATGGTTTGTATAGAATTAGAAGATGGAATTGCCATGAAAGATAAAGACGAGGCAAGGAAAAATACTATTGAAGCATTAAAGTCACTAGAAGTAAAAAATGATGTTGAATTAGTTGTTAGATTAAATTGTCAAAGAACTAAAAATGGTCTTTTAGACTTAGAAGCTATTGCTTCAAATAAACTAAAGGTTAAAGCCATCATGTTGCCGAAAGTTAAAACACCTGACGAAATTACATTTATTGATGACATGCTTACTGATTGTGGTTTAGATACTGATCTTCATGTTATAATGGAAACTAATCAAGCTCTTGAAAGTATTTATGATATTGCACATTCTAGCGATAGAATAGTTGCTTTATATTTTGGTGGAGAGGATATGGCAGCAGAATTGAGAGTGGAAAACAAATTAGAGAATTTAGTTTATGCAAGATCAAGGTTAGTTCATGCTGGTGCAAGTAAAGGAGTTGATGTTATTGATGTTCCTTATTTAAATTTAGAAGATATGGAAGGAATGAAAAAAGAAGCACAGTTTGTTAAAAACTTAGGTTTCACTGGGAAAGGATCTATTCATCCAAAGCAAATAAGTATTTTAAATGAAATTTTTACTCCAACAGAGGAAGAAATAAGTAAAGCTAAAAGAATTATGGATCAATTTAAAAAAGCAAACACAGGTTTAGTTGTAATAGATGGTAAATTGATAGAAAGACCTGTTTTACGAGAGATGCAAAGAAAATTGTTAGTAGCAAATAAAATAAACAAAAGCTGATAAAATGTCATTTCATTTGGCTTCGAGAAAAATAATAAAAGATTGGACAGATTATAATGAGCATATGAACATGGCTTATTATGTTTTAATTTTTGATGAGGCATGGGAAACAATGCTTAATAAATTTGATATGGGCGGAGCTAAAGCACAAATAAATAAAAGAAGTACAATGGTGGTTGAAACAAGAACAACTTACGACAATGAAGTTAAAGAAAATGAAGAAGTTGATGTTTATTGCACTTTCTTTGATCATGATAAGAAAAGATTACATTTAAAATGTGAGATGATCGAAAAAAAAACAGGAAAACTTGCTGCAACTACAGAAAGTATATCTCTTTATATCGATCTTGAAAAAAGAAAAGTTACAGAATTTGAAGAAGATAAAATAAAAATTATGGATGATTTTATTAACGAAAATAAAAATAGTTTTAAATCAGATAAATTAGTACTTGCAGATAAACTTAAAAAGTAAATGAATTTTGACTACATAATTGTTGGAGCTGGTACAGCAGGATGTGTTCTTGCAAATAGATTAAGTGAAAATGGGAAATTTAATGTTGCCTTGTTTGAGGCAGGTGGATCTAGTGATATTTGGAAGGTTAATATGCCTTTGGCAATTTTGTATGCAATGCATGATCCAAAATATAATTATAAATATTACTCGGAACCAGAACCTAATTTAAATAATAGGAGATTATTTTGCCCAAGAGGAAAAATGATAGGTGGTTGTTCTGCACATAATGGGATGGTTTATGTTCGAGGAAATAAAAACGACTATGAGAGATGGGCCTCATTTGGCTTGAAATCATGGTCTTATGAAAATGTTTTACCATTTTTTAAAAAAATTGAGACGTGGTCCGAAGGAGAGAATGAATTCAGAGGTGGGAAAGGAATTTTACCAGTAAATCAATCCAAAAACAAAAATCCGTTGTTTAGTGCTTTTATTAATGCTTCAGTCGAAGCAGGGTATAAAAAAAATAAAGATATGAACGGAGAAGATCAAGAGGGATTTGGAATGTATGATATTACAATTCATAAAGGTCAAAGAGCTAGCGCTTCTAAATATTATCTAGAACCTGCAAAAAAAAGAAAAAATTTAAAAGTCTTTACCAATTCTTTTGCTGAAAGGATTATTTTTGAAGGAAAAAAAGCAGTTGGAATAGAGGTAAATATCAAAAATAAAGTCACAAAGGTTTATGCTAGCAAAGAAGTTATTTTAAGTGGAGGTTCAATCAATTCACCACAACTATTAATGTTATCAGGTGTAGGACCTGAAAAAGATTTAAAAGATAAAGGAATTAATGTTGTGCATTCTTTAGAGGGAGTAGGTCAAAATTTACAAGATCATTTAGAAACCTACATTCAGCAAGAATGTAAGACTAAAGATACACTTTATTCTTATGTTAACAAAATAAATATGCTTAAAATTGGTATTCAATGGTTTCTTTCAAAAAGTGGTCCATGTTCTACTTCATTTTTAGAAGCAGGTGGTTTCTGCAAATCTTCAGAAGACAAAAGCTATCCAAATATTCAATTTCATTTTTTTCCGGCATTTGTAATCGATCATGGATTAGTTGATCCTGACAGACATGGTTATCAATTACACGCAAGTTTGAATCAACCTAAAAGTAGAGGACATATTAAATTAAATAGTTCAAATCCATACGATTACCCTAAAATCCAATTTAATTATTTAGAAGATGAATATGATTTAAAAGAAACAATTAAGTGTGTTCGTGTAGCTAGGAAAATTTTAAGTCAAGATTCAATGAAACCTTACGCTGGAAAAGAAATAGGACCAGGTGAAAGTGCAGCTGATGATGATCAAATTACCGAGTATATTAGATCAAAAGCCGAAACAGCTTATCATCCATCCTGTACATTAAAAATGGGTGTGGACAAAATGGCTGTAGTTGACGAAAAATTGAAAGTTCATGGTTTGGAAAATTTAAGAGTTGCAGATGCTTCTGTTATGCCAGAGATTACTAGTGGTAATTTAAATGCACCAACTTTAATGATAGGTGAAAGAGCAGCTGACTTTATCCTTAATTAGACTCGAGATATTCTTTATATCTATCTAAACTTTCTTTAGGCCAAGCAATTTTAGGATCATACATTTCATCATAGCAAATATCTTTGTTTACAATATTTATCCATGGATCTTTACTTTTAACAAATATGTGTGCTTGAGGTGGAAAAAGCTCTGGATTAGATAAAGTATTTGTTCTGATGCTTATCCTTTTAACAGCGAATTCATAGTCAGAATAAATGTAAACACCACACTTTTTGCAAAAGTAAACCTTGCAGCTTTTTCCACTGCCTGCAATTAACTTGTTTTCTAAAAGCTCACCTTTGATATCTAATGAATTTTCAAAAATACTTGTATTAACAACGAAAGATGATCCAGTTATTTTCTTGCAATCTTTACAATGACAAGCATGTGTAAATAAAGGTTTAGATTTAATAGTATATTCAATTTCTCCACAAATACAGCTACCAGAAATTGGTTTAAAATCTTCCATAAATACTTTTTAGATTATCTTATTAATTATGAAGGTTAAAGTTTTTTTGATATAGGTGCGATATGCAAACAAACGATAATACAAAAGGTATTTTGTTTATTATGACCGGAATGGCCTTTTTTTCCATTCAAGACTCATTAATAAAGTTCATTTTTGAAGATATTGCATTATTTGAGTTATATTTGGGAAGAACTTTAATACAAGCGATTATTCTCATATCTTTTTTTTTAATAACAAAAAAGAAAATTACTCTTAAAACTCATTATCCTTTTTTAACTTTAGTAAGGGTTGTTTGTTTCTTTTTTGGATTTGCTTTTTTTTATATTTCTTTAACCTTTATGTCTTTAGCGATGGTTAGTGCTTTGTTTTTCTCATGTCCTTTTTTTATGTCTATGTTAGCTAAATTTTTCTTAAAAGAACAAATTGGAATTCGAAGATGGAGTGCAATTGTTGTAGGTTTTATAGGAGTGTTGATTGTACTTGATCCAACACTTGAAGAATTTAATTTTTTCAAATTAGCGCCTGTTGGATGTGCACTTTGTTATGCATGTTCAATGACAATTACAAAATATACTTCTGATAAAGATAATATTTATACTCAAATGACTTTGCTTTATATTTTTGCTGTTATTGTAAGTTTAATTATTTATCTTATTAGCGGAGACGGAAAATTTAATAATTTTTCTGATCCTACTTTACAGTTTATTGTGAGAGAATGGTTTACTAACCCTTCAGCTTCATGGCCTTATGTTTTTGTAATGGGAGTAGTTGCTTCTATATCTTTCTTTTGTGTCTTTTCAGCTTATAGTATTGCTTCACCTTCAATTGTATCTTTGTTTGAATACTCTTATATAATTTTTGCTATGATTGCGGGATATATATTATTTGAAACAATACCTGAACCAAGAACATTTCTTGGGGCAGCTATTATTATTTCTGCAGGAGTGTATATTTACTTTAGAGAAAAAGTCAGAGGTCAAATGATAGCGACAGACACTCCAAATAGATAATTGCTAAATTTATAAGTATTTGTTCGAAAATTGAGATAATTTTCTCATTGAAATAATAATTTATTAGGATTTAATTTTGATTATATAAATTGTTAACAATTAAAGGGAAAATATGAAAAAATTACTAATAGGTATATTCGTGTTTATCTTAAGCTTTACTTCAAAAGCTTTTTCAGATGGGCATGGAATTAAAATGGGTATTATTTTAGGATTTACTGGTCCTATTGAAACCCTAACACCTGCGATGGCTGCTTCTGCAGAACTAGCTTTTAAAGAAGCTTCAGATTCTGGCTCATTACTTGGTGGAAAAAAAATATCTGTAGAAAGAGCTGACTCAACTTGTGTTGACTCTGCTGCTGCTACAACTGCTGCTGAAGGTTTGGTTTCAGGTGGTGTTGTTGCTATTATGGGTGCTGATTGTTCTGGTGTTACAGGTGCAATAGCAACTAATGTTGCCGTACCTAATGGTGTTGTTATGATCTCACCATCAGCTACATCTCCAGGATTAACTGATCTTAATGATAATGGTTATTTCTTTAGAACTGCTCCATCAGACGCTAGAGGAGGACAAGTCTTAGCGGATATTACAAAGGACAGAAAAGTTAAATCATTAGCTGTAACTCATACTAATAATGACTACGGAAAAGGTTTAGCAGATGTTTATGTAGCTGCAGTTAAAGCACATGGTATTAAAGTAACAGCTGTTACAGCGCACGAAGAAGGCAAAGGTGACTATGGTGCTGAAGTAGCAACACTTGCAGCAGCAGGTGGAGATGCTCTTGCTGTTTTAGGTTACTTAGATCAAGCTGGTGGTAGTATAATTCAAGGATCATTAGACTCTGGATCATTTGATACTTTTGTTCTTTCAGATGGAATGATTGGTGACTCTCTTACTGACAGATTTGGAAAAGATTTAAATAAATCATTTGGATCTTTACCAGGATCAATGGGTAAAGGTGCTGGTATATTTAAAGAAGTTGCTAGTGCTGGTGGTATTGACTCATCAGGTCCATATACGGGTGAAAGTTATGATGCAGCAGCCTTGATCACACTTGCAATGCAAGCTGGTGGAAAAGCTGACAGAATGACTGTTCAAAAAAATGTAATGTCAGTAGCCAATGCTCCTGGAACAAAAATTTATCCAGGTGAATTAAAGAAAGCGCTTGATTTATTAGCTAAAGGTAAAGCGGTAAACTATGAAGGTGCTACAGCTGTTGAATTTACAGATGTTGGTGAAGCTTTTGGATCTTTTATTGAAAAAGAAATAAAAGGTGGAAAGTTTAAAGACAAAAAGCAAAGATAATTAGAAATTAAAACCCCAGTTTCTTAACTGGGGTTTTAAAACAAATATTTGTCAGATAAATAAAATATTAATCCTAAAACAATACCTAATAAAATATAATACATTATTGTTTAATAATTTTTTCCGGAATAATTCCTTGTGGTCTATAACGCATTATTAAAAGTAATCCAATTCCAATAACTAAGAATCTAAAATATGGAGCACTTTCAATTAAGTGAACTCTCACTG
The DNA here is from genome assembly GCA_902617415.1 of uncultured Pelagibacteraceae bacterium. Classification (GTDB taxonomy): domain Bacteria; phylum Pseudomonadota; class Alphaproteobacteria; order Pelagibacterales; family Pelagibacteraceae; genus Pelagibacter. Next base: position 32,119 of record CACMWQ010000004.1, read on the forward strand.
CATTAGTTTCTGGCAGATGGGATGTAAACAAATTAATTAAAAATAATGCAATTGGAGCAGCTTCGACCCATAAAAACCAAACTACAAATCCCCCCAATATTGCTCCGAAATTATTACCTGTTCCACCTACTATAACCATGACCCAAATTACAAAAGTATATCTCATAGGTCTGTAGCTACCCGGTGTAAACAAACCATCATTAGTAACCATCATAGCTCCAGCTAAGCCAACAATTGCAGATCCCAAAATAAATATAAGAAGATGCTCTTTAACAATATTTTTACCCATTGCACTTGCCGCCTCTTCATTATCTCTTATAGCTCTCATTTTTCTGCCCCAAGGTGAATAAAGAGCTTTCTGAGTCACAATTAACAAGATAATAACAACAGTAAGAAATAAGCCTGTAAAACATAATTTTACATAAACCGATGAAGCATCAATAACCATTTGATTTAGAGCTTCTTGCTTATCAGAGATTGAATTAATTAAATTTAATTTTGATGAATTAAATTTTGCAACTAAATTTATAAACCATTCTGAAGTTTGTAGATCTATTTCGTATGGTGCTGGTCTTTTTAATCCTATTACATTTTTTACACCTCTTGCTAACCATTCCTCATGTTTAATAATTGAAACGATAATTTCTGCTATTAATAATGTTGCAATAGCTAAATAATCTGCACGAAGACCTAATGCGATCTTTCCTATGACAAATGCTAAACCGCCAGCCAAAAGCGCACCGAAAATCCAGGAAAATAAAACGGGTAATCCCATGCCACCGAGAAATCCTGTCTTTGCTGGATCAACTGACTCTATAGCTTCTATCCCTGGTGCAGCAGTTACTCTTAGTAAAATTATTCCACCCAAGATTACAGAAGCTACTGAGTAATTTCTTAATTTAGACTTATCAAATCTATTAAGTATAAATTTAACTACAAAGATAATTGCAACAATTATCCATATACAAGCTAAAATATTTAAACCTCCAACTTGCCAAGCTTTTTTGACTGGTTCAACCGAAACTAAAACTACAGCTAATCCTCCTAATGCTGTATATCCCATTATCCCAAAATTAATTAATCCAGCATAACCCCATTGTATATTTGCCCCAATTGTCATAACTGCAGAAATTAAACAATAATTTAAAATAGTTAATGCTATAGACCAGGATTGAAATATCCCAACCAAAATTATTAAAAATATCATGATTGAATATGCGGCGATGACATTTTTATAATTCCTCATATTACTTTTCCTTTAAAGATACCTGACGGCCTTATTAATAAAACAATTACTAAAATTGAGAATGAAACTGCAAACTTATAATCTGTCGATAATAACTGGAGTAAAGAGTCTGGCTCAAGATGTTCAGGTAGCAGATATGAAATAAATCTTTTGTATGCGTAAGTTACAAATATTTCTGCAAAAGCTATAACGTATCCGCCTAAGAAGGCTCCAAATGGATTTCCGATTCCCCCAACAATTGCTGCGGCAAATATTGGAAGCATATTATTAAAATAAACAAAAGGTCTATAACTTTTATCTAAACCGTATAATACTCCACCAATAGTAGCCAAAATTCCTGCAATGACCCATGTTATCAAAACAACTCTCTTAGGATCTATACCAGACAATAATGCTAAATCTTCATTGTCCGAATAAGCTCTCATACTTGTTCCAGTTTTAGTTCTATTTAAAAACCAAAACATTATTGAAACAACAACTAAAGTTACGATTATTGTTATTGCTTGTGTTGATTTTAAAGTTATACCTTCTGCAAGACCAGTCATTTCTTTAAATTCCGTTGCTTTAATTATAAATTTTTCACCATCTAAAAATCTTCTATCAGATGGTCCAATGATTATTCTAATTAAGGCTTGAGTGACAAACATAACCCCTACACTAACCATTGCAAACTGAACTGGAGGACTTTTTTTTATCCTGTAATAACTGAAAACAAATTTATCTATGATTAACATATATAAAATCATCATAAGGATGGCGAAAGGAATTGTTAAAAGCGCTGTTGGTAAAAAACCTAATCCAAAACCTAAAGACTGAAAATAATATGTTAGAATAACTGCAAACATTGTTCCAAAAGACATCATGTCTCCAGTTGCAAAATTAGCAAATCTTAAAACTGCATAAATTAAAGTAACAAAAATAGCACCTAAAGCTAATTGTGAACCATAAGCTAACGCTGGTATTACTGTAAAATTAAAAAGTACAATTATTGCATTTAAGAAATCCATTATGCTCCCAAAAAAGATCTACGAACCTCAGGATCCTCAAGTAAATCATTACCAGATCCCTCAAATTTATTTTGACCAGTTACCAATACATAGCCTCGATCTGAAATACTTAATGCTTGCTTCGCATTTTGCTCGACCATAATAACGGCAACATTTGTTTTTTTAACTTTGATTATATGTTCAAACAATTCATCCATTACAATTGGAGAAACTCCAGCTGTGGGCTCATCTAACATAAGAACTGACGGATCGCTCATTAAAGCTCTTCCAAGCGCGACTTGCTGACGTTGTCCACCAGATAATTGTCCGACGACTTGGGATTTTTTTTCACTTAAAATTGGAAATAAACTATAAATACTCTCAATTTTATTATCTAAGCTCCCTTCTGTCAAAAAACCACCAATCTCTAAATTTTCTCTAACAGTTAATTCTGCAAATACATTTCTTGTTTGTGGAACAAATGAAATACCCTTTTTTACTCGATCTTGAGGATTAATTTTTGAAATATCTTCGCCATTCAAAGTTACAGAGCCTGATTTTAATTTTAATAAACCAAGCATCGCTTTCATGGCTGTTGATTTGCCAGCACCATTGGGACCCAAAATAGCTACTATCTCTCCCCTATTGGCATTTATGGAACATGAACTAATAATATCAGGTCCATCCCCATAACCTGCTGTCATTTTTGCTCCTTCAAAGTATGCCATTAATTTTCTTTTTTTGTTAAGTTTGACTTTCCAAGATAGCTCTCAATTACTTTTTCATTTTTTTTTACTTCTTCAGATGTTCCTTCAAATAAAACTGAACCATCTGCCATTACTATTACTGGATCACACATTCTGCTTATAAAATCCATATCATGCTCTATCATACAAAAAGTATAATTTTTTTCTTTATTCAATTTTAATATTGCAGTTCCTAGATCTTTTAAAAGTGTTCGATTAACTCCCGCTCCCACTTCATCAAGTAAAACCAATTTTGCATCAACCATCATAGTTCTTCCTAATTCTAATAATTTTTTTTGGCCTCCTGAAAGATTTCCTGCTCTTTCATTGGCTAAATGTGTTAAATTAAGAAAATCTACAACCTCGTAGGCTTTTTCTCTAATAATTTTTTCCTCTTTTTTAACTAGTCCAGGTTTAATAAGTGCATTTAATAAATTTTCTCCGCTTTGATTTGATGGCACCATCATTAAGTTTTCTAAAACTGTTAAGTTTGAAAATTCATGTGCAATCTGAAAGGTTCTTAATAATCCTCTGCCAAACAACTCATGTGATGGTACATCGGTAATATTTTCATCATTAAATATTACCTCTCCATCATTAGATTTTAAATTTCCAGCTATTAAATTAAATAATGTTGTTTTTCCCGAACCATTTGGGCCAATTATTCCAGTGATTGAACCCGATCTAATATTTAATGAGCAATTTGATACTGCTGCTAGTCCTCCGAACAATTTTGTAAGGTTATTTACCTGTAAGATATTTTCGGACATTTTACTTACTTTTTTTTAATCTATTTAAGACGCTATTTGCTGTTTTATTGAGAGATTTATAAAATCCAAGTTTTCTTAATTCTTTAACAGCTTGCTCATTTAAACCTTTTGGGGTTTGTGAATTTTTAACAAGTACTTTTAAATCTTTATTTGAATTAATTTTTGCATCCTCAGATAAGGCAATAAATAACGAGGTAATATACTTTTGAGAGTCACTTCTATTAATTCCCTTTTTTACTAACCATTCACTCAAAGTTTGTAGTAATTCATAAAATGGTGCCATCATTGATGAAGTTGACCAAAAATTTAGTGATAGGTTTTCATTTTTTATTTCAACAGATGTACCAAGCTTATTAAAAAAATTTCTAACTTGTTTATCTGGTGGAAAAATTGGTATTGGTCCTTTTCTAAGAGAAATTGGAGGCAAAGGAATTGCTCTAATAATCTTAGTTTTAACTTTAATATATTTTTTTAATTCAGTCATTTTTATAGTTGATATAAAACTTATTATCGTTTGACCTTTTTTAAATTTTAGTTTTGGAAGAATAATTTTTCCAATCTTTGGTGTTACTGCTAAAAAAACCCAATTTGATTGATTTATAATATCCTGATTATCAGTAGATATTTTTATTTTTTTACTTTTTCTTTTCAGTTCACTTGAAATTTTTGAATTTCTCTTTGAAACAATTATTTTATTAATTTTTAATTTTGATCCCAGTATTCCATTGATTACTGATTTTGAGATATGTCCTGTACCAATAAATCCGATTTTCATGATAAACTAAGTGATTATTATCACTAAAATTAATTAATTAGTAAAAAAAGAACCTCTAATTCTTAGTAATTCTCTTGATAATTTTTTATTTTCTACAAATGGTTTTCTACCATGAAGCCAGAAATAGTTATTTGCAACTACTGAAAAACCAACTGGTAAAGGCATTACAATCTTTTTTTGACTTCCTTCTAAGGAGTCTGATAATTTTTGTAGAAATAATCCTTGTTCCATATTTTTGGGCTCAGGAAATTGGTCTATGTAAGAAATTTGTGGTTTTCCATTTTCGTCTTCTGAAAAAACAGGATGTTCCACCTTGTAATCAACATTTTTACTTTTTGGAGAACCCCATATAAAGTTTTGTTTTCCAACTTTATCATTAGTTAAGCTATCTAAATGTTCCCAATCATCAAGGTGTAACATTGCAGTTTCACCTCCTTGTACATTTTCTTCCTCCATTTTTAACATTAATAACCAATCAGTTTTTTCTTTGACGTAAGTTCCATCAGTATGAAGATCCATATTAGTATATGCTTTTCTGAGATATGAGTCGCTATTGTCCTCATGTTTAACATGAAATCTCGCATAATATTTTCCAGCCATTGAATCAAAATTTGGATTACCTAGTAAGTGTGTTACAGCTGTTGATAGTTTAATAAGAAAATTGTTATCAATTTTTTTGGATTTATTTTTAGGTCCTATAATGAAACAACCTGTGTCTCTATCTCTTAATATAGAGTTTATAAATTTTCCTAGCTTTCCACCCGTTGAATCATCTAAAGATTTTGCAAGTGTAAATCTAGTAAAAGGTTTATATTCAAGAGCTGTAATATCAAATTTTTTAAAAGGAAATATTAGTTTATCTATAATTTCATCTTCAATTTTAATATTGATTATTCTTTTGGAATAATCACTAAATGAAATATCAAACCCTTGAATAGTATCTAAGCTATCCATTATAATTATTTGTTACAAACTCCAATTGAATTTGGTCCACATGTTTCACCATTAGTCCATGTTGCTCCAATTAAATTTGCTCCATCAAAATTAGCATTGGTCAAATTCGATGAAGTAAAATTAGCTTCCATTAAATTTGCGTTTTGAAAATTTGCTTCAATCAATGTTGAGCCCATAAAATCAACTCTTGTCATATTGGCTCCTGTAAAGTTAGCTTTTTCGAAATTTCCACCAACTAGAGTTGACTCATATAAGTTAGCTCTAACAAATGTTGACTCTGGAAAAGTTCCAAATGACAGGTTAGAAGTCATCATAATGCTTTTATCAAAATTTACTTGTATAAAACTTGCGAATGATAAGTTTGAGTTAGGCAAATAACTACCTTGCAAATCTTGTCCATCTGAAAATCTACAGTTAGTATAATCAACTCCATCAGTTAAAGGATCATCACATGCTGCTTGTGAAATACCTGGTATTAAAATTAAGAAGAATAGTAAAATAATTTTTTTCATTTATATCGTAAAGCTACTTAATAAAAACATAATGATAGCAGAGAATAAAGTTGGGTAAACTAAATTATTTCTAGTTAATTTAAAAATTATTATTGCTAAAAATACAACAATAAATCTGGAAAAGTAATTACTGTCAGAAAGTGCACCAGCTGGAAATATTATCATTCTAGAAATTAAAGCCGCCAATGTCGAATAGGCTAAATAATTAAACCACCTATATATTTTAGTATTTTCATCTATTATTTCAGAAGTAAAAGCTCCTAAAAACCTTGAGATATAAGTTGCTAAGGATGTAATAACTATTATTAAAACAATATTAGCTGACATTTTTCTCCCCTATTACAAAAGCAACAGTTCCAGCTACAAATCCACCAATCAAAACACACCAATCAGGACTAATAAAATAAAATAAAGGTCCTAAGATAGCTCCTAAAATTATTGAAACATTTAATTGTATAGACTTCATCACTCCTATCATTGTGCAAGTAAAATAAATTGGATTAATTATAGCTAATCCAATCATCATTTCTCTATTTAAGAAATCAGCAGAGTAATAACCTAAGATAGTTGAAAAAATTGCTATCAACCAAGTTGCAGTTCCAATTCCTATCCAAAAATCGACTCTATATTTTTTTTTAATATCTTTATAATTATTTTTAAGAATTAACCACGAAGATACTGCAACAAAATGACAGGATAAATAATACTTCCATCTTGGTTGACTTTGGTGCTTTAACAATGGCATTAAAGATACAGTCATCGGATACAATCTTGCATTAACTAACCAAACTGCAAAAAATAAATTAAGTAACGAAACGCCAATCAAAATCGATTCTGCCATCACAAGTGAGCCAGGTAATGCATAAGTTAAAAAAGTAGAAAAAATACTTTCTTGAATTGTAAAACCTAAATTTTTTAATAATGCACCTATTGCTAAAAAGCTTAAACCTAGAGCAATTGCAGGGCTATCGAATTCTTTTGCACAAAGAATTCCTTTGAAAAAATATTTTGAATTAATCATCCGCCTAGAAATAGACGTCCAACATCATCATTTTTAAGTAAATCATCACCTCTTCCTGCTATAGCAGTTTGGCCAGATACTAATACATATCCAATATCAGAAAACTCTAAACCTTTTTTGGCGTTTTGCTCAACTAGAATAATTGTTTTTTTTTCATTTTTTTGTAAGTCTCCCAAAATTTCAAATACCATATCAATATATCTCGGCTCTAATCCAATAGAAGGTTCATCAACTAAAAGAACTGAAGGCTTCATTACTAAAGCTCTAGATATTTCTAATAATCTTCTTTCACCACCTGATAAAACTTTTGCTGGTTGATTTCTTCTGTTCCTTAATCTTTCATATTTATCTAAAATCTTTTCTGCCTCTTGATATGATTCTTCCGTTTTATCTTTGATAAAACCACCCATTAACAAATTTTCTTCAACAGTCATATCTGGAAAAACAGAATTATCTTGCAGAATATAAGCTATACCAACTGACTTTAATTTTTCAGCTGGAGTTAAATTTGTTATTTCTTTTCCATCAATTTCTATTTTACCAGAAAAAATATTTGTAAATCCATATATAGAATGAAGTATTGTTGATTTACCTGCTCCATTAGGACCAATTAAACATAATGATTGTGCTTTGCTTACAAATAAATCAAAATTATGTAAAATTTCCATTTTACCATATCCAGCATTCAAATTTTTTATTGTTAAATGAATATCTTCAGAAGATAAGTTTTTTAGATCTTCTGGACCAGGTGCTTTTCCTAAAACTTCATATTGACTAGACATTATTGAGCCCCCAAATATGCATCAACTACTCTTTTATCATTTTTAATTTCTTCAGGAGTGCCATTTGCGAGCATTTTTCCATGTGCAAGGCAAAATATGTTTTCAGCTAATTGCATAATTACTCTCATATTGTGCTCAATAACAAGTAATGTTATGCCAAAATCTTGATTAACTTTGATTAGTCTATCAATAATTCCATTAATTAAAGTAGGATTTATACCTGCTGTTGGCTCATCTAATAATAGCATTTCTGGCTCATTCATTAGTGCCATTGCAAGTTCTAATAACTTTTGTTGTCCAAAAGATAGGTCTCCTGCCCTGAGTTTTCTTTTTTGATACAATCCAACAAAATTAAGTAAGTTTTCTGCTTTTTCTGTGAGCTCTTTTGGAATTTTTGAGAAAATTTTAAACAAACTTTCATCACTACCTTTGTGACTGATAAGCATGTTATCTACACAATTTAATTTTCCATAAATTCTGGTTTGTTGAAATGTTCTTAATAATCCCAGTTTTGCAATTACTGGTACCGGTAATTCTGATACTTCTTTTCCATTAAACTTAATTGAACCATTGTCTATTGGATAAGTACCAACAATTGAATTAAATAAAGTAGTTTTACCAGATCCATTAGGTCCTATAAGACCAACTATCTTTCCTTTTTCAACCGACATTGAAATGTCAACATTAGCTTTAACACCACCAAATGATTTACTTACATTGTTGACTTCTAAGATGCTCATTTTAATTCCACCTGTGCTTTTCGATCAGCTTCATCGACAACCTCACCAAATCTTTCTGGATATTTTTCTCTTAACCATCCCATCAGACCTTCAGGAAAATAAATAACTATAACGACAATTAAAACTCCTAACGCAACATATTGCCAACCAAGGAAGAAAGTCCAAAAGCCTTCTTTAAAAAAGTGAAACAAAGTTGCACCAATAATAGGTCCCCACAAAGTTCCTTTGCCTCCAAGAATTGCCATTAAAACCATAAAAACACCCATTTCTCTTCCATCAAACGCAACATCGGTTGAGTCGATATAACCTACTAAACCTCCCATTATTCCTCCAGCAAGACCACAAAAGAAAGCTGAGATCATCCATCCAGTTATTTTGTATTTCATAGTCTCTATTCCCATTGCTTCAGCTTTATCTTCATTATCTCTTATTGCATTAAGAATTAATCTAAACCTTGTTGTATAAATTGCTCTTACAGCAATGAATGTAAGTACCAATGCACCGAAACTTAAAAAATAAAAAAATTCTCCTCTTGCCTCAAGACCTCCAATATTTGGAAAAGGAGGAGTAGTAAAGCCCTGTCCAGCTCCGATAATTTCAATACCACCAGAAATTTCACCTGCTGCAACTCCTAAACCTAATGTACAAATTGCAAAGTAATGACCTCTTAATCCTAAAATTGCATAACCGATTAATCCTGCAACTATTGTAGGAACAACAGCGGCAACTACCAGACCAGCTGCCATGCCTTGAAAGAATTGTGAAGGTGTGTGAACGAAAGTTTTTTCACCACCACTTTCTGTCCATTCTGCCAATGGGAAAAACATACCAACTTGAACGGATGCGCAAAGGTACATTCCCAAACCATAAAAAAGAATATTGCCAAATGTGTTGTAGCCCATTTCACCCCCTTGGATATTCCAAGTAGTTGCAAGGACAATTAATACACACAGAATTGATAATTGAACTTTAAAAGCTGGAAAAATAAATGGTGCAACTAAACCAAATACCAAAATTCCTATGTACAAAATCCAACTATTTTTGTTCATATAGACTCTCTATTTTATCTCTAAAATCTTTATCAACTGTAAAATAATGTCCATTTTCTTCATGAAGACTTGATCCTGTTGAATGATATTCATCCAAATGTTTTTTAAATTTTTCAATATCTATTTCTATTATTTTACCATTATCGTCTTTAATTTTAGCTTTTCTCACTTTAAATACTCTCTCTTTCTTGAAAGTTTAAATCTTCTATAAACTAAAATTAAAACCAATAATAAAAATACTGATCCAATTCTAAATTCTGTACCAAGAATATAGTCAGCAAATTCCTCAAATATTCCTAGTCCCATACCTGACATAGCTACTCCAGGTAAATTTCCTAATCCTGCAACAATCACAATCATAAATGATCTTATGGTGTAAGGTAATCCCATGTAAGGATGAATTGTAAAAGTAATTGAAATTAAAGCTCCAGCTACACCGCATAATGCTGCATTTATTCCAAATGTTGCTGCATAAACTTTTTCTGTATCAACACCTAAAATCTTTGCTGCTCTTGCATTTTGAGCTGTTGCCCTAATAGCACGGCCAAGCTTTGATCTTTTCATATAAACTACTAAACAAATCGCAAATACAATACTTATAAAGGCAGAAAATATTTTAGAGTTTGGTAAAACAACATTATTATCAAATAGCATTGTAGTTCCATATCCTGAATTTGCTAAAACAACGTCTGCTCCAAATGCAAAGTTCATTAACTGCATGAAAAGAATACTAATTCCAAAAGTTGCTAATATTGAAATAAAGAGATCTCTATCAACAACTTTATTTATAACTAATTTATAAATTGCAATACCAACAAAATACATAATAATAGGAGAAACAATTACTCCCCAGGCTGGATGAATTCCATAGAGATACATAAAATATGCAATGTAACCACCCAATATAACAAGATCTCCCTGTGCAATGTTAATTATATTCATAACACCCCATTGGAGTGCCATTCCATAAGCGATTAATGCAAAAAGTATTCCAAGTAAAAGGCCATCAAGACATGCTTGAATGGTAATCATGGGATATTGGAATACTAAAAAGTCCATAGTTTAATTTTGATTTCTATAAAAAAAAGCCCCCTATTTCTAGGGGGCTTAATTATTTTATTTTATCTTTCAGACCACTTTGGTACTGGATGTATTAACTCAGCTGAAGCCCATTTTAATGGAGCAACAACTTTATTTTCACACTTACCATCATCATCACACATTACTTGGAAAAGTACCATTGGTTTGTCAACATTTTGACCACCAGGTGCAAATTTAATATTTCCATAGAATGTTTGCATGTTAGTTGCAGCAAGAGCATCTCTTACTTTTTTCTGATCAAAAGTATTTGCTCTTTCAAAAGCATCTTTAAATACTAACAATGCAGCTGAAGACTCTGCAGATTGATATGGTGGATCATAGCCAAATTCTTTTTCAAAATCTGCTGCATATGTCATACCATCTTTAAAGAAATCATCTTTGTAAGTTAAAGTTTTATGCCATTGTGAAGCGCATAATGCATATTGTGAGTTTTTACCATGTTGCTTTGATAATTTTGCAGCATCACAGTGTGTCATTGCTAACATTGGAACGTCAACTTTCATTTCTGAAATTTGTCTTATTGCTGTTAAAGCTCCTTTTGTATGACCTGAAACAACCAATACATCTGGCTTCATTTGTTTTACTTTAACTAAAGTAGCAGCCATATCATTAAGCTCTTTTGGAAGTTTGTCGTCGATTATAATTTCAGATCCAGTTTCTTTAGCAGCATCTAAAATACCTAATCTTACGTCTTGCGAGAATGCATCTTGCTCAAATGCTTGTGCAATTCTTACACCTTTACCACCATTTAACTCAACAGCTGTTCTTATTGCTACATCAAGATATAAGTTTGCTGGTGCTAATACCGCAAATAGATATTTGTAACCTTTTGTAAACAAAGATCTAGAAGCACCGTTAGCCTCAACCATTGGCACACCATATTTTTCTGTTACAGGTGCGATCGCTTTTGTCAAACCTGAACTATATGGCCCAAGCATGAACTCTACTTTATCTTGTGAGATTAATCTTTCTGCTAGCTGAGCTGCTCTCTTAGGGTTTGACTCATCATCATAATAAATAATGTCAAACTTATAAGTTTTTCCCCCAACTTTTACTCCACCCATACTGTTAATTCTGTCGACAGCCATGTTATAGCCGTTTTGAGTATGAACACCATTAGATGAATACTTACCAGTTAAAGAGATTGCAGCACCTAAAATAATCTTATCTCCAACAACTTTTGCAAAAGATACAACAGAAGTTGAAAATAATATTGCTATTGCAGAAACAAATGTAATTAAAATGTTTTTTATTTTCATTTATTCCCCTTTAATTAATTAATTAATAAAGATTAAACTAATAACAAAATTTATTTAATTGCAAGTGGGAGTAGTAACGCAATATACCTTAGTATTGTTGAGTAAATGCAATAATTATTGCAATCAAAATAATTACACAAGCAGAAATTGTATTTATAATTTTAGGATTGGCTTTAATCCAAACTATTAATTTATTTGCTAAAACTGCATAACCAACCAAAGATAAAAAATCCAATACAACATAAGTTGTAATTAAAATAATAAACTGAACAATATAATTAGAATTAAAATCAATAAATTGCGGAAATATGAACGGAAAAAACATCCAGGCTTTCGGACTTGTTCCTGCAACTAAAAAACCATCTTTATAAAATGAAAAAAAACTTTTATCTAAAATATCTTTTGTATTTATATCTTTAGGTCTCGATTTATAAATATCATAAGCGAGATATGTTAAATAGGCGATACCTAACCATTTTAAAGTATTTAATATTGTTGGATTGTCCGACAAAAAAGATCCAATAACAAAAATTACTAAGGTTGCCTGAATTATATTTGCGGTTACATCTCCTAACGCAGTCCAGACACATTTTTTAACACCATAATTCATTGAGTAAGAAATAATTACGATTCTAGGTGTTCCAGGAGTTATGAACATAAAAATGATGATCTGTAAAAAAAGGATAAAATCTAAGGGAAGCATTTTAAGGATAGTCCTAAAAAACCGGGAGCTAAAGATGGCTAGATAGGACTATCTAAAACTGATAATATCATAGGCTTAAATATTTGCATTAAAATAATTTTAGCAATTTGTTGAATTTTGATGAAAAAAAGTCACAGACCGACAACCAGAGTTAAAAATCCAGAGCCACCTCTTGATAGTCCAGATTGGGTCATCTGGGCAGCGTGGGCTGACCGGATTACTTTTGAAGAAATCGAAAAAAAAACTGGAAAGACTGAAGGTGACGTTATTAAGATTATGAGGAGGTCATTAAAACCCTCATCATTTAGACTGTGGAGAAAAAGGGCAAGCTCACAAAGTATAAAACATAGAAAAAAATTTGAATATTCAAGAAAACAGATTAAGTCAAAAATAAATAAAAATGATTACTCACTCTAGTATTTTAAGAAACAAAGATTATATTTAGCCTAATGAAAAATATTACTGTCTATTCTGGTCCAATGTGTAACTTTTGTGATGCAGCAAAAAGATTACTATCTAGAAATAATCTTAATTATAACGAGATAGATATATCAACAAAAGATGGTCTAAGAGACGAAATGACTAAAAGAGCAAATGGACGAAGAACTATTCCTCAAATATTTTTTGATGACTATCATGTTGGAGGTTATCAGGAATTAAGAGAATTAGAGAAAACTGGAAAGCTTTTAAGTTCTTTAGAATAATTTTTTAATCGACAAATGATATTGTCATTCCCGGTTCATTTGCATACATAACGTTACCAGTACAAGCAGCTGCACCACCTGTAGCTTCTCCAACTGCATTTGAAACATCAAATGCTACTTTTACTGTAGGAAAATCACCAGCTTTAACTTTTAAACCGCCTCCTGAAATAATTTTTCTATATTGAAAATACTCATCACTACTTCCTATTACACCATCATTTGAAACAGTTGCACCCAATGAGTCTACTGATCCATTCATGTGATCATTATAACTACTTCCATCAGGAACATATAAAGTTGACGATCCAGGAGTTCCTCCAGTCTGTCCTTTTGCATCTGTAGTTTTAGTTCCTGACTCTCCAGCTTTGGTTGCGCAACTTCCTGCTGTCCCAGTCATTGAAAATTGTCTACTCATAGTAATTTGAATAAAAGTATATAGTGTTCCTATTTTTGCTTTTGCAATATTTCCATAAGACCCTGCTGTAGCTCCAGCGTTAACAGAAGCAATATCTACAGCACCAGATGTTCCTGATGGTGATATGGTTAATGCATTTAAACAATTCGCTGTGGTACTACCTGTTTCGCACAGTTCAAGTTTTGTCATTGTAACTTTATATTCTGTTGCGGCTCCTGTTGCTGCAAGTGTGTTAGCTGAATAAAATGATATAAACAAAATTAATATTGATTTGATCAAATTTCTCATAAATTATTGCTTAGTTAATATTACTGCTCCTTGAACTTCTATTGTCATTGCATTTCTTCTTCTCACTTTATCTTTCATTTTTGCCTCTATATCCCCTTTTTCAAAGACTGTTGATGATAAAAATCCATCTTGAAGTGACGATTTATTTCTTGGTGGATTATAATACACAATTTTGAAATTCTCCTCATCTTCAACCCCAGTAGTATCTATAAAATTCTTTGACGCCTCAATTTGAATACTTGGAGATAAATTCATTTCAAGAGAGACCAAATTACCACCTGTATTCTCAGCAGCTTTATCTTTTTCAAAATCATAATTTTGCACATTTAATCTTGTCCACGGCATGAATGGTAATTGTGATGATAAGTTTATTTCATGACCATCTAATACTTTTTCTTTAACACCATTAATAGTTTCGGCTCCTGAAAGACCTAAATAATAGTTTCCAGTAAGTTCTAAAATTGGAGCCTTTGCTTCAAAACCCAAACTTGTTCTAGCATGACCCTCAGTATCGTAATCAATAAACCCATTTATTCCAGTGATCATCGATTTGTCTGAAGATATATATCTTTGACCATAACCTAGATTTAAAATAAATCTGTTGTCATCGTTTACCTCTTGTGTATGTAAACTTAATTGAGAAAATGAATTCTTACCATCCGAGCTATCTAATTCCTTAAATTTTAGTATTTCTAATTCAACATCATCATCCTCTGGAAACTCTAAAGAGAATTCTGTATCGCCTCCTAAAGTATTTTCAACAATTGATGAAATTTTGTCTGTAAGTCTGTTCAGTATATCATTAGCATTGTCTGCATATGAAAAAGTTGTGAATAAAGTTAAGCAAATTATAAAGCTTAGATTTTTTAATAATCGCATATATAAAGACATAATTTATTTTTGCTAAAATTACAATTAATTACGTGGCTTAAAAACTAAGCAAACTCCATTGTTGCAGTATCTTTTTCCAGTTGGTTGTGGACCATCATCAAATATATGTCCATGATGTCCTCCACATTTCTTACAATGATACTCTGTTCTAGCATAACCAATATAGTGATCTGTTTTAGTTTCAAAAACGTCTGGAAGAGATTTATAAAAAGATGGCCATCCTGATCCACTTTCATACTTCGATGAGGATTTAAATAATTCAGTATCACAGTTGGCACAGTGGTATGAGCCCTCTCTTTTTTCATTATTCAATTCACTTGAACCTGGAGGCTCAGTTGCTTCATTAAATAAAATGTTTTCTTGCTCTGAAGTTAAATTTGAATTTTTTTTCATTATAAAAATTTAGCACATGTTTTATGTAAACTAGAATGTAATTCTACTAATTTATTAAAATCTTCGTTGTATCCACCTCCTAATACTCCACAAATAGGAATTTTATTTGAGAAAAAATTATCAATTACCAATTCATCTCTTTCAAATATACCGTTATCAGAAATATTTAGTTTACCCAACCTGTCATTATAGTGAATATCAACCCCAGCAATGTAAAAAACAAAATCAAACTCTTCTTGATTCAAATATTTTAAGTTATTTTTTAAAATATCGATATATTCTTTATCTTCTAAATTTTCCTCTAATTCAATATCAAGATCGCTTATTGATTTTTTTGCTGGATAATTAACTTTCGCATGCATACTAAATGTAAAAACTTGAGTATCATTTTTAAATATTTCAGAATTACCATTACCCTGGTGAACATCTAAATCAATAATTAAAATTTTATTTGCTAATCCTCTTGAGGTTAAATATTTGGCTGCAACTGCAACATCGTTAAAAACACAATATCCAGCTCCTTCATTAGATGTTGCATGATGACTACCTCCTGCAGTATTACATGCTATGCCATAATTTAAAGCTAACTTTGTAGCAAGCACTGTGCCTCCAGTTGCGATAAAAGACCTTCTAACTACGCTGTCAACTAAAGGAAAACCAATTTTTCTAATCTCGTTTTTATCTAAAGTTTTATTTTTTATTTTATTTATATAGTCTTCTGTATGTGCCTCTTTTAAAGTTTCTACTGAGCATGGCTTTGGAACATGAAAATTTTTAACTATTTTATTTTTAATTAACACTTTAGCTAATTCTCCAAATTTTTTTATAGGAAATTTATTGTCATCATTTAATTGGGCTTCATAATCTTGGTGATTAACTACTGGTAAATCCATAATGAATATTAGAGATTATATTTCCCAAGGATTATTTTTATTATTGTTAAGATTATATTTACTAATCGCTTTTTCTAGTTTTTGTAATGGGACTTTCTTATCTTCGTAGAGTGTATACAAAGAACTAATGACTATATGTTTGCTATCTACTTCAAAAAAATCTCTAAGATTTTTTCGTGTATCACTTCTTCCAAAACCATCTGTCCCCATTGCTAAAAACTTATTATTTGTGTGACTAGAGATTAATTGCGAGTATGCTCTAACATAATCTGAAGTAGCAATTATAGGGTCATCATTAGAAATTAGCTGCTGCAAATAATTTTGTTTTTTATTTGCAGGAGACAATGTGTTTTGTCTTAAAACTGATTTAGCATTTTTTTCTAACTCCGAATAACTTGTTATGCTGTATAATCTTGAACCAATTCCATATTCCTCTTTAAGTATTTTAGAAGCTTCAATACATTCTCTAAAAATTGGTCCAGATCCTAATAAATTTATGTTTATTTTTTCATTTGATTGATCTTTGAAAAGGTAGCCACCTTTTATTATTCCATCTTTATTTTTTATATCAATTTTAGGATGTGAATATTTTTCGTTATTTACTGTAATGTAATAAAATTCATCTTTACATTCTGTCATCATTCTTTTCATTCCTTCATCAAAAATAACAGCTAGCTCATTTGCAAAACAAGGATCATAAGATTTTAAATTAGGAAATGTCGAAGCAATTATATGACTTTGTCCATCTTGGTGCTGCAATCCTTCTCCAGCTAAAGTAGTTCGCCCAGCTGTAGCACCGATTAAAAATCCTCTTGGCATTTGATCTGCTGCTGCCCAAATCAAATCTCCTATTCTTTGAAAACCAAACATGGAATAAAAAATATAAAAAGGCATCATTGGAAAATTATGATTACTGTATGAAGTGGCTGCTGCTAGCCATGAAGATATTGCACCAGCTTCATTTATTCCTTCCTCTAATAATTGTCCTGTTTTTGATTCTTGATATTTTAAAATTGAAGTTGCATCTTCAGGTTCATATAATTGACCATCTGGTGAATAAATTCCAATTTGTGAAAATAAGTTAGCCATTCCAAAAGTCCTAGCTTCATCAGCAACTATTGGCACAACTCTTTTTCCAAAATCTTTATCTCTCATTATATTTCCTAACGATCTTACTAATCCTGTTGTGGTTGAATATTCTCTATCACTTTTTTCAAATAAAAAATTTGAATGCTTCTCTATACTTGGAGTTTTCAGTTCTACTTTTTTAAAACTTCTCTTTGGTAGTGGACCCCCTAGTATATCTCTTCTCTTTTTTAAATATTTTATCTCATCTGAGTCATCTGAGGGTTTATAGAATTCTAAATTTTCTATTTTATTATCTGGGATATCAAGTTGGAAACGATCTCTAAATTCCTTTAAAGCATCAAGATTTAATTCTTTTTGTTGATGGTTTGTCATTTTAGACTCTCCTGCTTTTCCCATGCCGTAGCCTTTCTTTGTTTTAGCAAGTATAACTGTTGGCTTCCCCTTGGTTTTGACTGCTGCACTAAAAGCCGCATAAAGTTTTTTAAAGTCGTGTCCACCTCTTTTTAAACCATCTATCTCTTCTTTTGTTAATGAAGAGACTAGTTTTAATACTTCTGGATCTTCTGCAAAAAAATTTTTTAAATTGTATTCTCCATCTCTTGCTCCCAATGTTTGATATTTGCCATCAACAGTTTTAGCAAATCTTTTTAATAACAAATGATCTTTATCTTGTTGAAAAATTTTATCCCATTCTGAACCCCAAAGAACTTTTATCACATTCCAGCCATTAGCTTTAAAGATTGTCTCCAGTTCTTGAATTATTTGTCCATTACCTCTTACTGGTCCATCTAATCTTTGAAGATTACAATTTATTATAAATGTTAAATTGTCCAATTTCTCCCTAGAGGCTATAGATAATCCAGCCAAACTTTCGGGTTCATCCATTTCACCATCTCCAAATAAACCCCAAACTCTTTTATTTGTTTTCAATAAATTTCTATTTTCCAAATATTTCATGAAACGAGCTTGATAAATTGCATTAACCAAACCTATTCCCATTGAAGCTGTAGTGAATGTCCAATAGTCTTTCATTAAATATGGATGACAATAAGATGAAAGACCTTGTTCATTAAGTTCTTGTCTATAATTTTCTAAATGATTTTTTGTTAATCTTCCCTCTAAAAATGATCTTGCATAAATTCCTGTTGTGCACTGTGATTGATAAAAAATTAAATCTGCTTCGTCTCCTCCCTTAAAAAAATGATTAAATCCAGTTTCAAATACTTCAGCAAATGATGCGTAACTTGCAATATGTCCTCCAAGACCTCCAAAATTTTTATTTGCTTTCATTACCATTGTTAGAGCATTCCATCTTAAAATTGCTGTTATTTTTTCTTCAATTGCTAAATCACCAGGGTAAATTCCCTGATCATATTGCGATATGGTATTTCTATATGGTGAATAAGGGACAGGCGAATATAATACTCTTAAATCTTTTGCCCGTTTTTCAAGTTTTTCTAAAATTATTTTAGCTCCATCTCTACCATGATTTTCTACTACTGCATCTAAAGAATCTAACCAATCATTTAACTCTTGATTATCTAATTTTTGATTTTGATTAGCTTTAAGTTCTTTGCTCATCAATAATAGTATACACAAAAATAAAAAATTTTATCTGGTAAAATTGTCTAAGATTTCTATTATTCTATAACTCGTTGAGGTTTGCCTGATGCAAAACTATCAAGATTTTCAATCATTTGATTGTAGAAAGTTGAGTAATTTTCAGCGGTTACGTAACCGATATGAGGAAGCAAAAGAGCATTCTGAACGAATCTAAGTTTATGACTTTCGGGCAATGGTTCTTTTTCGTAAACATCTATACCTGCGCCAGCTATAATATTTGTTGATAGAGCTATAATTAAATCATCTTCATTAACTATTTCACCTCTTGAAGTGTTTATTAAATAGGAGGTTTTTTTCATCTTCTCAAATTCTTTAATAGTAATGCAGTTTCTATATCTTTCTCCACCTTGAACATGAATTGATAGAAAGTCTGAATTTTGAATTAAATCATCTTTGTTACATGGCAACACATCTAGCGCTTTACATTTATCTAAATTTAAATTTTCACTCCAAGCCATAATTTGCATACCAAAAGCTTTACCAATTCTAGCAACTTCGGAACCTACTCTACCCAATCCGAGCAAACCTAATATCTTACCTTTAAGCTCAACTCCAATTGTCGACTGCCAGTAACCTTGATACATATTATCTATTTCTGTTTTAAAATTTCTAGCAAGTCCTAAAATTAATGCCCAAGTTAACTCTGGTGTTGGATTACTATTAATATCAGTGCCACAAACAACAATTTTATTTTTTTTAGCTGCTTCTAAATTTACTGATTTATTTCTCATCCCGCTAGTAACAATTAATTTTAATTTTTTTAAATTTTCTATAAATTTTTTTGTTATTTTCGTTCTTTCCCTCATTATAAAAAGAACTTCAAATCCTTTTAATTGTTCAATTGCATCATTTTCATCTTCAAATGGCTCATTAAATACCTGAAATTCATATTTTGAAGATAATTTTTTAAGATCAATAAAATCTTTTGCAATATTTTGATAATCGTCGAGTATAGCTACTTTAAGCATTTTTTTTATTCGAAAGTAATATCCCTGAAATAATAAATATTCCACCGATATAATGATAAAATAGTAATACTTCATCAAATATTATCATTGCAAGAATTGCTGCAAGAATAGGCATTAAGTGTAAATAAATTCCAGCTCTATTAGCACCAATTAAAGCAACACCCTTTATCCAGAAAAAGAAAGAAACAATCCCAGGCAACAAAACAACATATGATAAAACAAGAACGAAATTTGTATTAATTATAATTCGATTACCAATATAAATATAATCTATTGCATACATTGGAATAAGAAATAATACCCCAAGACCAATAACAACTTGAAGTAAAGTTATAGGAGATAATCCATAATTTTTTTTCTTTAAAAGTGCTGAATAAAGTGACCAAGATATCATTGCAAATAATGCAAATAAATCTCCTTTTTCAAAATCTAAATTTTTAAAGACTTCAAAATCTGCTTTCGAAATTATAAATAATACACCTAACAAAGAAAATATAACTCCCAAAACTTGAAAGGTATTTGTTTTTTCTATTTTTAAAATTATAGAAAATAAAATAATCATAACTGGAACAGTAGAAATCATGAGCACACCAGTAATTACTTGTGTAGTTTTCAAAGAATAAAAAAGTGCTGAATTAAAAATACTGACAGCTGTTATGCCTAGAAAACATAAGAGATAAATATTTCTAAAAATTAATTCCTTTTTTTCAATCATCTCTTTATAAGTAAAAGGTAGTAGTATTAGAAATGCCAATGACCACCTTAGTATGTTTAATGATATTGGAGGTATTTCATTTAAACCTGCTATCTTTCCAACAATAAAATTTCCTGACCAAAACAAAGCTGCTAAAAAAAGCAAAATAGATGCAATTATGATATTACTTTTATTTTCAAGCATTAAATAGAGTACTATAAAAGATTACTTTTAACTAAACCTTATTGAACTATAAGGCTGTAAATCTAAATTAGTATTCTCACCTGAAATCATTTTAGATATAATTTTTCCAGATATTGCACCAAGTGTCCAACCTAAATGATGATGACCAAAAGAATAAAAAACATTTCTATAGTTTTTTGAAGGTCCTAGAACTGGAAGAAAATCTGGTAATGTGGGTCTAAATCCAAGCCATTCGTCTTTATGTTCTGGTAAGCCATCCAACATATCTTTTGCATTTAATATCAAGTTTTTTATTCTTGATTTAGATGGAGAATTTTCTAAACCTCCAAATTCTACTGTTCCAACAACACGTAAACCCTGTTCCATAGGTGTCATTCCAAAACCTCTATTTGCATAAACAATGGGTCTTGAAATTAAATGATCATAATCTTTGAAGTGAACATGATAGCCTCTTTCAGTATCTAAAGGAATATTTTCATGTAATTTATCTGTTAATCTTTTTGAAAATGCTCCGCATGCAACAACAAGTTTATCAAAAATAAATCTTTGCGTTTCTGTTCTTAAAACAGGTTTATCCTCATCAAAATCTATATCTTGAATATTTAATTTTAAAAACTTTCCACCTTTATTTACAAAATTTTCAAATAATTTTATTAAAATTTTTCTTGGGTTTCTTGCATGCCTAGCATAATCATAAAATACCCCACCGTGATAAAATGGTTTTAAGTTTGGTTCTAAATCATGAATTTCTTTTTTATTAACTAATTGTTGTTTTACTCCTAACTGATCTCTAATTCTAATTTCCAATTCTCTACTCTTCATATTTTGATCAGTCCAAACATAAAGAATTCCGTTATTTTCAACTAAACCATCTAAATCAATTTCATCAAATAATTCGTCAAAGGCTGGTAATGATTGGTCTAAAATTTGATGCATATTTTTAGCTGTGTGCATCATTTTCTCTTCTCTACAATTTAAAATAAATCTTGCAAACCAAGGAATCATTTTCGGTACATAGTTCCATTTTAGAGCTAATGGTCCTCTTGAACTAATTAACATTGAAGGAACGTCTGCTATTACATCTGGTCTATTTAAAGGAACAGATGCATAAGGAGAAAAGTGACCAGCATTTCCATATGATGCTGCACTTCCTGGTTCTTCTCTATCAAAAAGTGTTACTTGATAACCTTTTTTTTGTAAAAACAAAGCATTACAAACACCTTGTATGCCAGCACCAATAATTCCAATTTTTAGATTTTTTTCATCCACAATATAAATATATTTTCTAAGATTTGCTTGTTAAATATGATATTTGATCGCGGGTTTATTTAACTTAGATTGTTATTTGCCAATAGATATTAAGGTTAAGTCGTCACTTAGCTTATTATCCCCAGCAGTATTAATTACCGTATTTGATATATCTGACAATTGTTTGCTAGAATCTGTATTAAAATTTTGCTCTATAATTTTCAATGCCCAATTCCAATGATAGTTAAATCATCATCAAGTATATCGTTATTTGCTTTTATACCAGTCTCTTTGTAATCTTTTTTGAGACTTTTAAGTCTTATTTCCTCTGTAGAATTTTCAAGTTCTTTTTGTAAAGAAGAATTTTGATGATTAAGTAAAAGTTTCTTAACTCCATCAATACCTATTTCTTTTTTATTTTCGTCCATACATTCTGAAAAACCATCAGTAAAACAATATATTCTTCCTCCATCTAATTTAAAAGTATCTAGCTTATAAACATTTTCATTTTTATGTTTGACTATTGCAAGAGGAGTAGAGGAAGATGAATATTCAACAAAATCCTTTCCTTTTCTCAACAAAGCTGGTTGATGACCTGCATTTGCAATTTCAATAATGTCTGTTTTAATATTATAGCAACCGACTATTGAGGTTATAAAGGTGCCTGGCGGATTAGTTTCATTTAAATCATTGTTCATTTGAAGTAGGATTTCATTAGGTCTAAATTTTAATCTAGAAAAAATTTTAAATAAAGTAATTGCCTTAGCCATAACCATACCAGCATTAACTCCTTTTCCAGAAACATCTGACAATGTGAAGTAAACGAGATCATCATGCAAATAAAAATCGTAAAAATCTCCTGAAATTTCTCTGGCTGGAATATTTAGTCCATAAATTGGATAATTAGACAAATCTCTATTTGGCATTAAACGTTTCTGCACATTCATTGCTAATTTAATTTCAGATGAAACTCTGTTTTTCCATTTATTTTTTTGCTTTTCACTTTGTTCTAATTTTTCCATCAAAAAATTGTATTGGGTACCAATAATACCACTATCAGTAAATGGATCTTGGGGAGCTCTTAATGAATAATCCTCGGTTTTTGCTTGATTGGTTAGTACTTCGAGTAATTCGTGAGTATCTGTTGATGCGTTGTGTTCTGATATATTTAAACCAAGCTCCTCTTGGATTTTACCTACTCGAAGTGGATAAATATAATTTATAGATTTAAAAATTATGTATGAAGCAAAAAAGCAAAATCCACCAATGCTAAATGTTCCTATGATTTGAATTGTTAATTGTTCTAATCTTGTTTTATCTAATCCCATCATTTCGAAATCACCAAATATCGCAACTGATATAGTTCCCCACATGCCTCCTACTAGATGAACAGGTATAGCACTAACAACATCATCAATTTTTAATTTCTCTAATAAAATAATTGTTGAGCCTGATAAAATTCCTCCAATTGCTCCAATATATATTGCCTCTGATGGATTAACATAAGCGCAACTTGCTGTAATCGAAACTAAACCAGCCAAAGGACCTGTAATCATAAATAATGGCTCTGGTTTTTTCATTACGATAATACCCATTGCACTTGAAAAGATTAAACCAAATGATGCTGATAAAAAGGTATTAATTAATATCAATGGAATTTTTAAATCCATTGCTCCATTTGCGCCACCATTAAATCCAAACCAACCGAACCATAAAATTAAAGCACCAAGAGCAGCAATTGGTGTATTGCTTCCTTGAAACAATTTTTTATCTTTATCTTTTCTAAATCTACCTGTTCTACTTCCAATAATGAGTAATATTGCTAATGCCACCCAACCTCCAACAGAATGAACAACAGATGCACCTGCAAAATCTAAATAACCCATCTTACCTAGCCAACCAAATTTTACTGTTGGATTCGTAAAATCAAAAGCCCACGCCCAATGGCCTACTATTGGGTATAAAATTCCTGAAGTAATAAAAGTAATTATTACGTATGAGAAAAATCTAAGCCTCTCAGCAACAGCTCCGGATATGATAGTTGCTGCTGTTGCAACAAACATTGCCTGAAATACAAAATATGTTTGATAACCAGCTACCTTGGTTGTAAAAAAATAAAATTTATTACCAAACAAGCCCATCACACTGGTTCCATACATTAATGCAAAACCAAAGGCCCAAAAAGTAACTACGGCTATTCCAAAATCTGTAATATTTTTAAGAGCAACGTTAATGCTATTCTTGCTTCTTGATAAACCAGATTCTAAACACATAAATCCAGCCTGCATCAAGAAAACTAAAATAGCGCAAATTAATAACCAAAATGTATCTAAATTAGCTTGTAGTACAGCTTCTAATCTAAACTCTGTTGCTTTGATTGCTCCTTTACTTGTAAGCTCTAACTGACTTATTTTAGACTGTAGCTTATCAACCAAAATTTGGAGTTCAGCTACAGTCATAAAATTTTTTTTAATCTATAAGTTTTCTTGCTTCTTCAGCGTCTGTAATTATGCCATCAACACTAATTACTTTAACTACTTCAAATCCAGTACCTAAAATTGCATTTTTATATTCATCCTCAGATAAATTTGATTTATCTGCAAAAGTAGATACTGCAACCCCTTCTGGCCAAGAAACATTAACTGTAGCATCAGGACAAGCCTTTTGTAATGCTTCAGTGACCATTTTTTGACACTTGATACATATCATACCATTTACTTGTGCGATTTGCGTTTGGGCTGCAAATAAGTTAGTGCTAAATAATAGAAAACCTATAGTTAAGACTATTTTTTTAAACATAATTTCCTTATTGTTTTTTATAAATCGTATCATTTATACAAAAAACATACAAAATAAATTAGATCAAAATGGGGAAATTATTTTCCAATCGAAATTAACGTTAAATCATCACTTAATTTATTTTCACCTGCAACTTTAACTACTTCTTTTGTGATTTCATTTAGTTGTTTTTTTATGTCCATATTGAAGTTTTTCTCAATTATTTGAATTGATCCATCTATTCCTATTTCCTCACCTGAGCTATTTAAGCTTTCGGATAAACCATCAGTGAAAGCGCAAAACCTTTTATTTTCTAGCTTAACTTTGTGAGTTTTATAGACTGACTTATCCTTTTGAAGTATTACACCCATTGGTGGAGAATTACTTTCAAATTGCTCATAATTTCCAGATGATGATCTGATTAAAGCTGGCTGATGACCGCCATTTACCCATCTTAATTCATCTGTCCTCATATTATATTCTCCTAATATACTAGTAACAAACATGCCACCGGTTTTAGTTAAAAACAGATCATTATTCATATGAAACATCATTTCATCCGGATCTACTTGATCTCTAGACATAATCTCAAATAAAGTTGATGCTTTTGCCATTACCATCCCAGCATGAATTCCTTTACCCGCAACATCTGCAATAATAAAGTAAACACTATCATTATGAGGATAGAAGCTGAAGAAATCTCCAGAAACTTCTCTAGCAGCAATATTAATTCCATGTACAGGATAATTTTCCAAATTTCTCTTTGGTAAAAAGTTTTCTTGTACTTTTACTGCAAGTTTTACTTCATTTGATATTCTGTCTCTCCATATTTTCTTTTCAGCTTCACTAGTTTCTAATTTGCTCATCAATCTGTTATAATAAAGTCCAATAACACCTCCTGCAGTGAATGGATCTTGTGGACCTCTAATAGTCAAGTCGCCGGACTCAGACTGTTTTTCTAAAATTGTAATTAAATCATGTTCTACAGAAGTTGCATTATGCTCAGCAATATTCAAACCTAACTCTTCATGTAACGGACTTACTCTTAATGGATAAAAATAATTTAAAATTTTTAATAAAATATATGAACCAAAAAACGAGAATACACCGATCGAAACAATTCCAATAAACTGTGCTTTGATTTGTTCTAATCTTGTTAATCCTGTGCCTAAAATTTCAAGATCGCTAAATAACCCTACAGCAATTGTTCCCCAAACTCCTGCTGCCAAATGAACAGGCACTGCTCCAACAACATCATCTATTTCAAATTTATTTAAAAATTCATTTACAAAAATTGCAACTACAGCTCCTATAATTCCAACAAATATTGAAGTCACTGATGTCATTGAATTACATCCTGCCGTAATTGCAACTAACCCTGCGAGTGGTCCAAGTATAACATAATAAGGATCTGGTTTTTTAAATAATGCAAATGAAATTCCAAGACCTGTTAATAAACCAAAAGAAGCAGCAAGAAATGTATTAATTAAAATTAATGGAACTGCTTCATCCATAGCTCCATTACTTCCACCATTAAAACCAAACCATCCAAACCATAAAATTAAAGTTCCCAAAACTGCTAAAGGGAAACTTGATCCTGTGAATTTTCCTTTGTTTGCATCTGAATATTTTCCTATTCTGGGCCCTAAAATTAAAACAGCAGAAAGTGCGATCCATCCACCAACTGAGTGAACTATTGTACTTCCAGCAAAGTCAACAAATCCAATATCTGTCAGCCATCCAGTTGTTTTAACTTGTCCTGTAACAGCAAGTAATTGCCTTGTTGCATCAATATTATTTAGATAACTCGAAGACCATGCCCAATGACCAACAATTGGATATATAATTCCTGTAGCAATTATTGTAATTATTAAATATCCATTAAATTTCATTCTTTCAGCAACAGCGCCTGATACAATTGTTGCTGCTGTTGCAACAAACATTGCTTGGAATACAAAATATGTCATGTATTCGGCCTGATCAGTTTTAAAAAAGAATAAATCGGTTCCAAAATAGCCATTAAAACTTTTTCCAAACATCAAACCAAAACCAAATAGCCAAAAAATTACAACCGCAAGACCAAAGTCAGCAGCATTTTTAAGAGCAACATTAATGCTATTTTTGTGCCTTGAGAGACCTGTTTCCATACACATAAAGCCTGCTTGCATAATGAAAACAAGAATTGCACAATCTATAACCCAAAGGGTATCAACAAATGATTTTACTGATTCCAGATCAACACTCTCCATCTTTTCCTCTAAGTTATTATAAAAAAGTATACATCATAGATAATAGATGCTCAAAATAGGTTATTACTCTTTTTTCTTCCAAATATAATAGAATATATAAGGTGATACAGCTGGGACTATCCCAAACCAAAACCATTCATCCCATCTAAAGCTTTTATCTAACATTGGACTTTTTAATCCATTCCACCATGTTAAATATCCAATTAGTATTATCCAAGCTAAACTTATAGTTAAATAAATTTTAAAATTCTTTGGTAATCCACCTGAAAATATTAATTTTACTTTCTCTAAAATTTCTTGATAGTTCATTAGATACTTAGCAATTAGTTCGAACGAAAGTACCTAAAGCCGTCATAGTAATTTCACAATTACCACCATTTTCTTTTGCAAAAACTTTATAATTTGTTGCATCATTTGCTACACATAATTCGTAACCCATTTCACTTGTAATACTATCAGTACCACCTAATAAATTAGTTTCTATTGCACTTGATGTGGTGCTTGTTGGATTGCATGAGGTGCCAGTATCATCTCTGTAATAAAATCCGTTGTCTGAG
This sequence comes from uncultured Pelagibacteraceae bacterium, assembly GCA_902617415.1. Taxonomy (GTDB): domain Bacteria; phylum Pseudomonadota; class Alphaproteobacteria; order Pelagibacterales; family Pelagibacteraceae; genus Pelagibacter. The sequence continues at coordinate 59,757 of CACMWQ010000004.1, forward strand.
TAAAATTCAGTTTGACCCAAAGATATTTGTTGCATAACATTCTCAGCAGATCTTTTTTTGGCTGAGCCTACATATCCATTATAACTCATGATACCAATAGCAGCTATAATTCCAAGGATTGCTACAACTACCAAAAGCTCAATAAGGGTAAACCCAGAGCTTTTGGAAGTCATAAGAATTTTCTATTTTAACTTTTACTCTACTACGACAGAATTTTCTGAAACGTTACCAGATGTTGAGCACTCGCTATCTTCTGTAAAGCAAGTTTTAACGTCTATCGTATTAGAACTGGAACTGTTATCAGTTAAATTCGTATATCCACCATTTGCAGAGCTAGATGATGTGTCACCAGTATTCGGTCTTACTGCTTTTTTTGAAGTATCGTATGGGTTTTTAAAATCTGCTAATGCTAATGCTGCAGCGTCCTTAACTTTTTTTCTAGTTTTACCTGAGCAAGTAAGATTGCCTCCCATAGCTGTTGACTCTCCTAAATTACATTTTTGTAATTCTGCTGCTATGTATTTAACAACTGCTGAATGATTTGATTTAGCTGCTTGTTTTTTAGCTCCTGATGTGTAACCCGAGTATGCAACAACTCCAACTGCTGCAAGAATACCAATAATTGCTACAACGACCAATAATTCTATAAGTGTAAATCCTTTATTATTTTTTTTCATAAGTAATGATCCTATAATTAATAAAAATATGTGTATACATATAAATTATATCTTTTAAAAGGCAATATCTATACTTCAATTGTAATCAAAATGGGTCATTTTTGTTGATTTAGCAAGGAAATTTAATAAATATTAATAATTATGTCATATAAAGTTACAGAAGAAGGCAACATATCAACTGTTCACCTTGATGGTGAAATAGATATGGATGTAACCGAGAAAGCAAAAGAAATTATTATGCCTTTAATAGAGGCAAAAAAAGAAGTTCATCTTAACTTAAAAGAAGTTCAATACATGGACTCTTCAGGAATCTCAGTTTTAATTGAAAGCCACCAAAAAGCAACTGAACTTGGAACGAAAGTTGTGCTGAAAGAAATTAGTAAGTCAGTTCTCAAAGTAATTATGATGGCAAAACTTGAACAAATTTTAAATTTGGACTGATAAATGAATGTTGCAATAAAATCTATAACTGAACAAAGAGATTTTGTTGTTAGTTCATCAAGTTTAAAAGAAGTCAGATCATTCTCAAGAGAAGTATTTGAAAAAGTAAATATTAATCAAGATTTAAAAGATGAGTTAGTGCTAGCTATTGCAGAAGCAGCACAAAATATTGTTAAGCATGCATACCAAGGTGAAGACACAGATGATAAAATGGAGATTAAAATTTCACTTGAAAACGGTCAACTTGAAATTGGTTTTTTTGACAAAGGAAGACCAGTTGAAGAAAAAAATGTGAGACACAGAAAAATTGATGATATTAAACCAGGCGGGTTAGGAACTTTTTTTATTCAACAAATAATGGACGCTGTTGTTTTTAAAGAAGGTGAGAAGCCTTGGATTAATCATTTAGTCTTAACTAAAAATTTAAACACTTAGCCACCAATAATTGCACCAACATTAAAGATTGGTGAATACATGGCAATCATTAATCCACCAATCATTGTTCCCATAAATACAATCATGATTGGTTCAATTAAACTAGACATATTATCGACCGCTGTATCAAATTCCTCTTCGTAATAAGATGATACAGAAGTAAACATTTCATCTAAATTTCCTGTTTGCTCACCAACAGAAATGAGTTGACTAAAAGTAGGTGGAAAAACTGGTTCTTTTAAAAATAATTTTGTAAGTGTGTCCCCAGAGAAAACTCCTTTTTTTACATTTTCTAAAGCTTGAGTTACAACATCATTATTACTTACTTGTTTTGCGATTTCTATACTTTCTAAAAGGTTTACCCCTGCTGCACTAAGATTACCCATTATTAATGAAATTCTAGCAATCAATGATTTTAAAATCATATCACCAAAAACTGGCATCTTTAAAACTCGTTGGTGCCACTTATATCTAATTGTAGGAATTTTAGTTGTTGTATATTTAAATATCACAAAACCTATTATTGACACTATTCCAAGTGTTAGTCCGCCAGCACCTCTCATAAAATTACTTGCATTCATAATGACGGCTGTTGGGGTAGGTAATGCAACACCCATTCCCTCATACATTTCAGCAAATACTGGAACAACTTTAATTAACATGAACACCATTACAGTTATCGCAACCGTAAACATCACCACTGGATAAGTTAATGCACTTTTAATTTTCTTTTTAACTTTTTCTCTTTTTTCTAATGAATCTACTAATTTTAAGAGGAAATCATCAAGTTTACCGCTGGCCTCTCCAGCTTTAATCAAATTTATATAAATATTATCAAATATTTTAGGGTATTTCTCAAAACATTTAGAAAGAGTTATACCACCTTCAAGACTTTTCCTAACATCCTCTATTATTTCTTTCATGGTTGGATGTTCTATTTGGTCTCTAAGCATCGTTAAAACATTTAAAATTGGTAAACCTGCCTTTACCATTGTTGCAAATTGCTTGGAGAAGAGCATTACATCCGCAGGAGTGACTTTTTTCTTACCAAAAGAAAAGCCGCTTTTTTTACCCTTTTCTTTTTCAGCTTTTTTCTTTTTAAGTTTGGTTAAGTTGGTAATGATTATTTTTTGCTCTTTAAGTTTAAAAGAAGCTTCTTCTTGATTTATAGCCTCTATTTCACCTTCAATATATTTACCTGCAGATATTCCTTTGTAAGAAAAAGTTTCAGCTGACATTTACTACTCCATAGAGAGAACTCTATCATACTCTCTAAAATTCAAATCACCTGTTAGGATTAATTCTCTTCCCATGTCTTGCATTGTCCTAAAGCCTTCGTTTGAAGCAATTTCTTTAAGTTCTGGCGTTGTTGCTTTTCTTAGAATTGCTTCTTTAATTGGTTTTGTGACATTTAAAATTTCATAGATACCCATTCTACCTTTGTAACCAGTATCTTTACATTTAGAACAACCGCTGCCCTTTTGAACTTTTGCTCTTGAAGCTTGCTCAACGGTAAACCCTAAATCAGCTAAAGCTTTAGGGGTTATGTCTTCATCTGGCACTCTACATTCTGAGCAGGTTTTTCTTGCTAATCTTTGCGCTAAAACTAGTGAGACGGCTGCACTAATCAAATAATCAGGTGTTCCCATGTTTTGTAATCTTGTAATTGTGCTTGGTGCATCATTTGTGTGAAGTGTACTGAATACCAAGTGACCCGTTAAAGCAGCCTTTAATCCGATATCAACTGTTTCTTTATCCCTCATCTCACCAACTAGAATTATTTCTGGGTCTTGTCTTAAAAAAGATCTTAGGGCAGTAGAAAAGTTAAAACCAATATCATCTTTAATTTGAACTTGTCCAACACCATCTAATTCATATTCAACAGGATCTTCAGCTGTTAAAATATTAAGATGAGGTTTAGAAACCTCTTTTAGAATACTATAGAGTGTTGTTGTTTTACCTGATCCAGTAGGACCAGTTACAAGAACTAAACCTTGCGTTCCGTGAATTGCTTTTCTCAAATTTTTTAAATCGTTTTCTTCAAAATTAAGTTGTTCTAAACTGATGTCTCCTGCATCTTTATTTAAAACCCTCATTACTATTCTTTCATTTGTTGCAGTTGGTAAAATCGAAAGACGAAGGTCAACTACTTTTCCATCAATTTTAAATGGAATTGCTCCATCTTGAGGAAGTCTTCTTTCAGCAATGTCTAATTTTCCCATAATCTTAAATCTTGTAACTACAGCTCCATAATTTGAATGAAGAAATTTTTTAAAGTGTTCTTGTTCTTGTAAAATTCCGTCTAATCTATACCTAACTCTTGATGTAAATCGATAAGGTTCAATATGAATATCTGAAACTCCTGATTTAATAGCTTCTGCTACAACTGCTGTACTAAACTTGATAACTTCAGACTCGTTTTCTATAGCTTCAATATCTTCTTCAGGTGGTTTTTCTAAAACTTCCGCTTGATCATCTACATCGTAATCAAATGTTTTAGTCTTCTCGGCATTAGTTTGTCTAATATCAGAAATAGTTCTCTCACCGTCTGCTAGCAATTTATCTACAAAGTTTGAAATATCAGAAACTTTTGCTGCATGCAGTTCTATATCCATTTTTGTAATTGTTCGTAAATTTCTCATTAAACTTAATTTTGAAATATCAGATATTGCTATGTGCAATACTTTTCCCTCAATTTTGAAAGGAGCTATAAAGTTCATATTAATGTAATTAGATGGAAGAACAGCTTTCAATTCATCAGTTACAGCAACTGTCGATAAATCTACTACATCTAATGATTGATCTTTTACTAGAAGATCTAAAATTTTTTCTTCATCTGTTAGATTTAACTCAAATACTGCATCTAACTGAGATTTTTCTCCTTCGCCAGATATTTTTTTAATCTCAACTAAATCTTTCCCAGAAATGATATCCTGATCAATAAGAATATTAATTAAATTAATCTCAGACTCTCTACTAATATTTATCATTATAAAATTCTTGGTGCTATAAACACTAACAATTCATCTAGGTTATCAGAATTTTCTGTGCCTTTAAAGAGATTACCTATTACAGGCATATTGCCTATAGCAGGAACTTGATCTTTAGATTTTGACAAAACGTTCTTTTTAATTCCACCAATTACCACTATATCACCATCTGCCACTAACAATTTTGTTACAATTTCCATTTTGTTAACTGCTGGCGTATCACCTGCAACCGATCTGTTTGGTGTATCGTTATTAACTTGAATACTTAACAAGACGTTTCCATCTCCGATAATGCTAGGAGTGACCTCTAATTTAAGAGCTGCTTCCTTGAAAGATACTTGAGATCCTCCGCCCTCTCCAGGAGCTTCATAAGGTATTTCCTCACCTTGAGTAACCGTTGCCACTTGATTATCTAGCGTGAATACTTTTGGATTAGAAATAGTTTTACCCATTCCCATTCTTTCTAATGCCGTAATTTCTGCTTTTAAAACACCAGAACCTGTTCTTCTTAATATTCCAATACCGCTTGTTGGGTTTGTGATTGCAAAGTTTGCCAAACTGTCTGTTGCATCACCCAGATTAGCTGCTCCTCCCGGTTCTACACCAGTTGCACTACCTGCACTTCCTCCTGATAGGCCACCAGTAACAGTACCTGCTCTATTATAATAACCTCCCAATCTTGTTCCAAGTGCTTTTTCAAAATCAGAATTTGCTTCAACTATAAAAGCTTCAATTAAAACTTGTTTTGTTCTTATATCTATTTCTTTAATAACTTTATCAACTACATCTAAATCTTTTTCTTTTCCTCTTACTATTATAGATCGAGTTGTTTTTTCTTCGGTAATTTGGATTGGTGTATATGAACTTTCACCTGCCGTTGAAGTAAACAACTCATCAATAGTTTGCTTAGCTTGTGCAGGGGTTATATAATAAAGTCTAAAAATTTCAGAATATATTGGCTCAACACTATCTTCTAATTCTACTTTCTTTTTGACAGCTTGTGCTCTTTCAGATTTATAAGTCTCTTGTGCAGTTAACGTTTCAGGAGAATGAACTCTTATTAAGTTGCTAGATACATCGACATCTGATGCATAGTTTTTCATATCTAAAAGTGCTTGAAAAGCTTTGTCCCAAGGAACATCGATTAATTCCGCTGATATTGCTCCTGCAACTTCATCTCCAACGAGTACGTTTATCTCTCCTATTTTACCCATCAGTTTCATTGTTTCTTTGTAATCTAAGTTTTTAAATTTAAGAGTTACCCGTTGTTTTAATAGTGGATAGTCATCAGGTATTATTAAGTAATTTCTTTGTGCTTCAGATGATATTTTTTTTCTTTTTCCGAGTTTTTTTGCATCTCCTTCAATAGGTTTAGGGCCCATTTCTAAAGTTTTAGAGATTTCTGATTGTCCACTATTTACAATATCTTGATTTTTAATAAGAGGTGTATTGTGTTTGAATGGCTTGTCATATTTTTTCAAGTTTTGACAAGCATTTAATGCAATTAATAGAAATAATAATCCAAAATATGTTAATATTTTTTTAATAGTCATCTGACTCCCGGACCTGATTATTAAAATCAATTATCATGAATTTACCATCATCTTTTTTAAATATTGCTTCTGTTAATCTTAAATCAACTAACTGTATTTCTCCAAGATATTGACCTAAAGTCATTGTTAAAACTTCTCCGCCAGAATTAACTAAAGAAATGTAACTATAATCTTTTCCAGAAATAAGCCCTGCTAATTTAAAATTATATAAACTCATCTCATTATCTTGTTCGTCTTGCGGTATGCTTGCTGAAGATGAGGTTCCCTCATTTCCTGCAAATGGATCATTTAATGGAACTTCTTCATCTTCATCCATCTCTTTAACTATTTCCTTTGCTGCATCTAGAACTTCTTGTTTTTGATCATGATTATCTGCAAAAGCAAAGTTTGCCATTAAAGAAAATATTATGATGAATAATATTTTAAAAAAATTCATCTGGTAATCCTACTATTGTTAATTCGCCTTGGGCCATTATCGCTCCAGTTGAATCGTTTTGTACTATACTTATAGTCTCTTTGTCAAAATTTAACATTTTATTTTGCCTAGAAACCGCTCTTTTAAACTTTATGTAACCTAAAAAATTCCCTTTGATTTCATAATCTACAGGTATTTGATAATAAGAAACCATATCCATTGTAATATTATTTTCAGCTTGTTGGGTAACTCCTTGTTTAAATACAGGCTTTGGTTTTTTCTTTTCAATTTTTGATATTACCAATCCATTTACAGCTGCATACTTACTTAAACTTTCATAAAGATCTTCAACTTCTGCTTTTGAATGAAATAATGTTGAAGTTTTATCAAAGTCTGGTTTCATTTCCTTAATTCTTGATTTGAAAGTAATTATTTCATTATCAAATTGTGAGATCTCATTTTGCTTTAGTATTTTGTCGTTGTATTTGGCTTTTCTTTCTTTGACCATTGGATTTAAAATTACATAGTAAATTATTAAAAATAAAATTATTGCTCCAAAACCAGATCCAAATTTGATTAAAGTTTTTTTATCTACAGCAGCTAATTTTTGCTTTAGATCATCCATAGTTATGTTTTTTAAATCCATTATACTTGCTCCAATACACAGGCTACTTTAAAGCCTTTCATAGTTTGTGATCCCTGCTGCTGACCTTGAGGTAGTGTCATACTTGCCAATGAAGCTTGTGAGATCAATTTTTTATTGTTTAAATTACTAATTAATTTTAAGATATCTTGATCACTAAATGCCGTTCCTTCAATAACAACTAAATCTGAGCCATTATATTCTATTTTGCTAAATTTAACTCTTTTAGGAACTGCAGAAGCAATCTGTGCTAATACTCTAAAGCTTACAGTTTTATTAGACTTAATTGATTTACTTAATTCAAGTGACTTAAGCATAAAACCAATTTCTTTTGCATATTTATTTTTCTCTATAGTTTTAAGCTCATGAGTTTGTAAAATTTCATCATAACCATCAATTTTTTTATTAAGATCTGTAATTTGCCAAAATGATAAACCAAATAATACTACATAGATAAGTGAAACTATTCCTACCACTCCTTTGAATGCAAAATTTGAAAAAGCTTTTGCTTTTTTCTGAGCAATCATATTTTCTCTATTAGGCAAAAGATTAATATTTTTAACAGCAGTAACAAATTTATAGTAACCAAAAACATCTAGTTTTCTGAATGCAAGTCCCATCACTGTTGAAAAGTATGAACGGTTATCCATTTTAATATCATTTTCTAATTGTGCAGGAATTTTTATTCCATCAAAAGGATCAAATAAATTGTATCCGGTGTTAACCATATTTTTTCTAAAGCTACCAAGATAATCTTCAACATTTTGCAGATTTGAAGTAACTTTTAAATTTCTAATTCTTTTTTCATATTTTTGTTCAAAGTCTTGAACTGCTTGTTTGACTTGTGTCATATATCTTCTAACAAGTGCATCCATCTCTTCTTGATTATTGCTTTCTTGAAGTGTTTTTCTATCTTGAGATCTAATAAAAATATCAGTTATTATTGGATTGTTTTCGTAAAGTATCATTACATAGTTTTCATCTAAACCAAATTCTAGAACAGCAGTTAAGTTAGAGTCTTCAATTGAACCTGCAATTTGATTAATTTGATCAACAGCAGATTTTAATGCAAAACATTTAACATCTATAATAACAGCATTTAATCCACCTTTTTTAATAATGTCTGTATAGCTATTAATGTCTGATAATTTTGATGCCACAAAAAGGATATCCATTGTGTTTCCTGTTTTGTCTCTATTTATTACTTGATGGAATATAGAGTAGTCATTTAAATTATCAGTTAATTGAACTAAGTTTTCCCAAAGTGAGTCTGTATCTATCGCTTTTTTTAACTCTTCATCAGTCATCAAAGGTGCAGTTACAACTCTTATAATTGCACTAGTTACTGGAATTGCGATCGCAGCGTTAGTAGTATTAATTTTAGATTTTTGTAAAGCTAATTTTAATTCTTCAGCAACTTTATCAGGATTTTCAAGTACAGTTCCATTTTCTGGAATACCATCAAATTTATGAACATAGAATTTATCTAAAACCCATTGATTGGCTTTGTTACTCGAAACTTGCGATAATCTAATCTCGGATGGAGTTAGCTCAACTCCTAAAATTTCCTCACCTTTAATTGATTGTTTACCTAATCTATTTTTAAGAAGCTTACTAAAAAATCCTTCTTTTTTTTTACTTTCTCCTCCTTGTGGTACCGGAGCTGCGTTTGCATCATCTTTTTTTTTCTTTTTAAATAAATTTGCAAAAGGATTTTTCATAAATTTTATAAACGAATTTTAACTTTATACTCAACTTTTACTAGAATAAAAACAACTGATATTCAAATTGGGTTTTTTACAAAAATTAATTGGTAAAACAAGTCAATTTTATAGTACAAAGGCTTGTATGTTTGAAAAGTTAGAACAACTAGCCAAAGACAATAAAAAAATCTCTGATTTTCATATCAGAGCAGGATCTCCACTTGCATATAGACAAACTGGAGAAATAATAAAAGTCCAGGAAGTCATGGTTACAGCTCAAGATCTAAAAGATCTGCTTTCAATGAATTGTAATGAACATGAATTAAATAAATTTGAAAAAACACACGAACTTGATACATCCGTTACCCTAAGCGGATTAAGATTTAGAGCGAATTTTTATAAAACGATTAATGGACCTGCATGTGTTTGCAGAAGAGTTGAAAGTAAAATTCCAGATATGGAACAATTCAACTTACCACAAGCTCTCTATGACATTGTTGATTTTCATAAAGGTTTAGTTTTAGTAACAGGTCCAACTGGCTCTGGTAAATCAACAACACTTGCAGCAATAGTAAATGAAATTAATAAAACAAGAACTGCAAATATAATCACAGTTGAAGACCCTGTAGAATTTATTCATAAAGACAATAAAAGTATTGTCTCTCATAGAGAGGTAGGAAAACAAACAGAAACTTTTGCAGCGGCATTAAAAGCAGCTTTAAGAGAAGACCCTGATGTAATCCTTGTTGGTGAGATGAGAGATCTTGAAACAATAAGTCTTGCATTAACAGCAGCAGAAACTGGTCACTTAGTATTTGGAACTTTGCACACGAGTGGTGCACCGAGTACAATTAACAGAATAATAGATGTGTTTCCTCCTGAACAACAGGAACAAATTCGAGCTCAAATTTCAACTTCTCTTAAAATGGTTGTGACCCAAAGATTGTTAAAGACTAGAGACGGCGCAGGAAGAGTTGGTGCATTTGAAATAATGAAATGTACCGCACCTATACAAAACTTGATTAGAGAAGCAAAAATTCACCAAATTCCAAGTATAATGCAAACAGCAGTTAGAGATGGAATGATTACCATGGAAAAATCTCTTGAAGAATTAGCGAAATCAGGGAAAATAGATCCAGGTGCAGCAAGATCAGAACATTAAAGGATTTACAATTTTAGAGTTACTAGTTGTTATTACAATAGTAGCAATAATTTCCGCTGTTGCTTATCCAAATTTTTCAAATTGGCGACAAGATAGAGAGTTAAGAGCTGCAATGGAAAAAGCAGCAACTATGCTTTCATCTGTAAATACATTATCTCAAAGAGGAAATTATCCCTTTGTTCAATTTAGAGTAACACCCAACGGAACCTCATCAACAAAATTTGTTTCAAAAGGAATGGATGCAACTTCGTTATCAATTAAATTAAATAATGCACAAACTATTGAATGTAATACTTCTAGTGGTAGTTACTGGGACAATAACCAAGTTGATGAAACAACAAAAAAAATATCAACACATATTAGCAAAGACGGTGCTGTTTGTTTTTCTAAGGATGGAAGTTATTTTAAAGCACATGGAACCTTAAAAAATAATTTAAATGTTACAGTCGAAAATAGATTAACAAACCAATATTTGATACTTTGTACAACATCAAACGCAAGTAATGGTGGCAAATGTCCTTTGGATCAAGGAGGTGGGTTGGAAAAACCTGCATACTTGGTTGAATGGACTAGATTTGGTAATATAAGTAAATTTAAATGGAGTGGAAGTGATTGGACTAGGCAAAACTAAATTGTCAGAAAAAGGAATGACCCTGCTTGAAGCCTTGGTTTCAACAGCAATTATAGGCATTGGATTTGTTGCAGTTTTTCAGATGGTTAATTATTCAGTTCAATCAATTGATGTTTCTGGAGAAAGAACAAAGGCAAATTATTTGGTATCAATGGTAGCAGAAGACTTAATTTCTGAAAGAGACTCTAACTCTCCTACTACAGATGTAAAATTTAAAGATTATTTAATAAATAATTCTTGGAGTATGGCAAACTGTTCTAATAGAGGTACATCATCTACCAATTTTAATAATGCAGTCCAAAACAAATTTCAAAAATGGGATAAAAGATTTTCTAAAGAAAGACTAAAATGTAAGGGAAATAAAGATAATAAAATTCTCAAAATTTATGAAATCTGTAATAACAACGCTGCAGCAAATAATTGCAAATATAATAACACTACAAATTACAAAGGTAATGGTGTTTACGAAAAGTGGTATCTAGGAAAAATGGAAGTCAATTTAAACGACGGCAAAAAGAAAAAATATTTATATTTTCAATTTAATTAATGAAAAAAAAATTAAGCAATATTGCAGGTGTAACTTTAATAGAAATTCTAATTGGAATTTTAATTTCTGTAGTGATGATGGGTGCTATGTTCACTTCATATACTGTTGTTAATAACACTTACTCTCAGGTTACTGATCGAGCAAAAATTTCAACAGCTGGAAGGGATGTTGTTGGAATGATCATGAGAGATATTAGAAATGCTGGATTTATGTATTTCAATGATAATATCAAAACATCAAATGAGCATATTCCAATTCTAATTACTAAATATGTGAATTTTTCAGAATGTGATAAAATCGATATTGTTTATGGAGATGTAAATTATAAACAAGGTAGGACACCTGCATACATATATGAGAGATATAAAATAACTTACAAATGCAAAAAATCTACTATTCCTGACAAAACACAACCTCAATTAGGTGGAGGTGGATACCCTCCAATCGATGCTTTTGCTGTTTATAAAAAAAAAGTTAAATGGAATAATACATCAGGTAGATGGGATGATCCTACAACAGATAACAATGATAAAACATACGATGATCAACTAGTTGTAGACTACGTAGATGATATGATTTTTAATCCTGTTGACGAAAAAGGAGTATTAATCAATCCACCACCATCTGCAACAAATGTAAACAAAGATTTAATTTATAAAATTAAAACTGTTGATATCGCATTAACTGTTAGATCAACAAAAAATTTTTTTAGAAATTCAAAAATTAGAGATGTGTTTGCATTAAAAGACTCAACTAGAAATAAAAAGAAAACTGACAAATATTTAAGAGATACAATTATTGTAACTGCTCATGCAAGAAATTTGGGAATGGAATAATGAAAAAAAATGAACAAGGTTTTGCGCTGGTATTATCTTTAGTCTTAATGCTTGCAATGTCATTGATGGGAGGAGCGTTAATTGTAATATCAGCAGGTGACCATCAAAGTAATAATAAGAGTGATGAGTATCAGCAAACTTTCTACATTGCTGAAACAGCTTTGATAGAAGGTGAAAAATATGTGCTCAATCAATTTTTAGGACCTTGGAGTACTTCAAATCATGTTAGGGATACATCAAAAAGAAATTTACCAGCTAATAACACTCAATGGAACGGCAATATGGCTAATTATAGGATCAATTATAATTCTAGCAATAGCTCCCTTTATTATAATACAGAAAATTTCTGTGCTAATAGCTTTAAGGACTTAGACAAGGTTAGATTAAGTGGAAATTTCTATGATGTTGTAGCTGCACAAAGTTGGAATTTTGGAAAATTAGTCCGTGACAGTTTTAATACTGCAACTAATGATGAGAGAAAAGAAGCAGAAAAACTTTATAATTATTTTTATGAATTTTTTGTCATAAGAATTGGTGCTGCACCTTTTAGAGGTACTGGTTCTAGTATCAAAAAAGGCTCAACTGACAAAGGAAATGATGGAATGGCTTATCGAATTTATGGCTGTGGTTTAAAGAAAGGCAATGAAAGAATGGTAGTTGCTTTAGAAAGTGTGATTGTATTACCTAAATAAAATGACGACAAATATAAAGAGTTATAATAATATTTCTTAATCTATGAAAAATTTAATCAAATTTATTATAATTTTTTCAATTTTTAGTTCTCCTGTCCAAGCTGCTTGTGATTTTTTAATTGATATTGGAGATAGTGGTAAAAAAATTTTTGATAAATTTGGTCAACCGTTACCAGGTTTTAAAGGCCAATTTTATATGCCTGTTCCGTCGCCAGAGTTATGTCCAAATGATAATTTAAATGATGATATTGCAGTAGAATATGTATTTCTAGGCGAAACAGAAGATGCTGCAAAATTAGCTGCCATTAGAATGATTGTTATGAACGATGGTAAAAACACTGAGAATAATAAATTAACATTAATGAGATATGTTAAAAAAGTTTACGGTGATTTTGATACAGGACAAAATCCACAAATTTTTGATAGTTTCAAAATTTGGGAAAAAAGTAATAATGATGTCATTGTATATAAAAGAATGCTTGGTGAAGAAGAACTTTTTGAAGAAGAATTAATGATTACAACTGTAGAATACGATGAAAAATTAGGTAAATTTTACTATGATCTTGAAGTTGAGTTAGAGAAAATGGAGCAAGAGCAATAATTATGAAACTGAAACTTTTAATTTTGAAAGTCATTTTAATTTTATCTTTTTTTTCTAATAATAGTTTTGCAAAAAATTTACCGCCTGGTTCTGGAATATCAGATGTTCCAGCTAATGTATTAATCCTTTTAGATAAGTCTGGAAGTATGAGTGTTAGAATGACGAGTGGAGACGGGTTTTCTTATCCTTACAGTGTAGCAACCGATAGTAGTGGCGATATTTATGTAGGTCAATATTGGATACGTGGAATAAAAAAAATGACTTATTCAACAAAGAAAAATGATACCAGCTTTGGACGTAATGGAATTTATAGAGGATCAGGTAATTGCAGATCTTATTATCCAATGAATATGAAGGTGCATAATAATAAATTATATGTTGCCTCTTTTTATCAACATAGAGTTTTTAGGATTGATCTTTCAAACGGCAACTGTGATTGGAGCGCAAGTTTACGATATGCAAGACAAGTCTCGATTGCTCAAAATTTTTTGTATGCTGCAGGAAATGGGGGTATGTTGACGTACAATATATCTGGAGCAACTCCTTCACAAGTAAGTTGTCCATTTTCAGGTAATTTAAGTTCTTACGGTCGTTATTATGGACAGACTCCAGATTATAAACGAGAAAATTTTTATGTGCAATATTATCGTTACCTTTATAGATTCACGATTGGAAGTAACGGTTGCATAAATACAAATTGGTCTAGCAGAATAAATGTTGGTTGGTGGTACTACTCATATGGAATGGATCATCATCCATCAAATGAATTTATATTATATGGTAATGATTGGTCAAATCATAGAGTTTCTAAAGTTACATTAAACGCATCAAGAAATGGCACTGACTCAATTAAAAACGTTGGAAGGTATGGAAGAACTGCATCAAAGTCTGGAAATGTTAGAATGTATTATGCATGGGGTTTAACCGTAGATAAAGTTAACAACAGAGTGCTAAGTTCCAATTATCATAAACAAAGTGTTCAAGCATTTGACCTGGATTTAAATTTTGATAAAGAATTTGGAGGCTCTGCTGGAACAAGAATGACGGGTGCCCATGAAGCTATTCAATCAATCGTTACTGATAGTTCCTTAACAGCAGGAGTGAATTTTGGATTTGGTTACTGGTCGTGGGATAATAGTGGGTCTGGTTTTAGAACTTGGACTGGGGATATAACTAATGGAAGAGCCACACCTTGTACTAGTAGAGCTTGTATAAAAGTAAGAGCACATAAACAAGGGGCGGCAAAAATCAATTCGATCATAAAATCAGTTCAGCCTGGTGGTGGAACGAATGCTGATAACTGGGCAAAACAAGCTGAAGAATATTATTTGCACAGTACTTTATCTCCAATAGATAAAAACTTAACTTGTCAGAATAGCTATGTTTTAGTTATAGGTGATGGAGATTGGTATAATCACAACGGTGCTGCGAGGAGAGTTTCAAAATTATTAAATTCACATAAGATAAAGACTTTTACTGTAGCTTATGGAACGGGACTATCAAATGGTGGTGTAAGAAACTTTAATAGGATGGCACAAACAGGTGGAACTAATAGCGTTATCGTAGCAAGAACCACTCAATCTCTAAAGACGCAATTAAAAGCTGCCATATCACAAATTATTGCTCAGAAGTTATCTTTCTCTGCACCTGCAATTACAGCAACAATTGAACAAGGTGGATCTTTATATCAAGCTCAATTCGATTATGAGCAAAATAAAGAGTGGAAAGGAACACTAAAAAGTACTGCGATAGACTCAAATGGTAATGTTGGTAAAAAGAATTGGGATGCAGCCGAATTACTTGAAAAAAGAAGAACAGATGACAGAAAAATTTGGACCCACCTTCCAAATACATCTGCGAATTCTGGTTATAGTAATTTAAATAATTGGGTAACATCAAACTATAAAGATATTGATAAGTTATTTACTCATACAAATAATGAAGTGCCAAATTATCATAGTAAAAGTGATAACCCTACTAATACTCAAAGATGTAAAAATGTTGCTTCAGTTCAAAATGATAATGAAGATGACATTAAAGGCCTAATACAGTTTGTTAGAGGACAAGATTATTTTGATTATGATGGTGATTGTAATTTAACTGAAACAAGACCTAACCCTCTTGGAGATATTTACCATTCAGAATTAGTGGTAGTTTCGAAACCATCAGCTGAAACGGCTTTTGCTGGAAGAAATCAAGAGTCTTATTGGAGATCTTTGAAAAATTATTCTTCATTTGCACAAAAACATTCTTCAAGAAAAGAAACAGTTTATGTTGGCGCAAATGACGGTATGCTTCATGCATTTGATGGAAAAACTGGTAACGAAATTTGGGCATTTGTTCCACCATTCATTGCATCATCAATGCCAAATATGGTTAATGTAAATTTAAATAGAAGTGGTGTTGGTGGTTCTAATGCTATTTATGGTGTCGATGGATCTGTTACCGCGCATGATATGTTTTATAAAGGTCCTTATGATAATAAAAAAGAGTGGCACACAATACTAATGGTTCCATATGGTAGAGGTGGCGCAGGATTTTCTGTGTTAGATATTACAGATCGAGATGCACCAATGCATCTATATTCAGTACTTAATGATGGAATTCAAACTCAAGTCCATGTAATGGATCATAACGGGACTATCTCAAGTTATGATTACATCAAAAAAATTTATGACTTAGCAAGCTTCTTTGAGTCTAATACTGTGAGAACGAATAATTCTACTGATTTTACATGTAAAAGTGATGAATCAACCGCATGCCAGCAAAGCAATGTTTGGACTTTAGATGTTCCTAATTTGAGTAAATCTGATGTTTCAATATTAATTGACGACAAACCATTTACTAACTTTACAGTGAAATCCTCTACAATCACAATTCCTGCGCCGCCTGGTAGTGGTGGGCAAGCTCAAACAAAGGCAGCAACCGAGATCACTTTGATAAATAAAACATTAAAATTTTATGGATCAGATCCATGTGCAAGTAATCCAAATACAGCTTGTAACTTAAGTAGTTCGAATATGGCTTTACATATTAAGCCTGGCTCCGCACAAACTGGAGTGTTAACCCAACCTGAATATGATTATAGTGAATTAGGTGGAACTTGGTCGTCTCCTAGAATTATAAGAATGCCAAATAAAGGTCCAGGAGATAATAATTTAGAAGATGATATTTATGTTGCAATTATGGGTGGAGGATACGGTGTTCAAAACTCAGGAGTTGGTTCTAATTTAACAATTGTTAATCTTGAGGATACAACGTTCCCAGGTAAACTTGAAAAAAGAATAGATATTGAGGATATGCTGACGAACGATATCGTTAATTCAACACCAGGTTCACCAGTTGTAATTACAGCAGATACCGCAAGAGGAATTGATTTTAGAGGTGCGCTTGTCTACATGAGTGATCTTGAAGGAAAAATTACTAAGTTTAATTTAACGAATAATAGAAATGATGGAACAGGTAAAGCTTTAAAGATGTATGATAGCACAACATTATTTAAAGCAGGTTCAAACCAAACTAATGGTAGATATATGTATCATTCTATGGACGCAACAATTGGACAAACTACTAATTCATTATGGTTATATGCTGGAACTGGAGATTACGAGAGAATAGGAAATACAAGTAATGGTACAGACAACTTAATGATTGGTATTAGAGATCCTCATTATCCAGATTATAGAGATGTAGCGGTTCCTAAAAAAGCTGCTGATTTAACAAAATGTAAAAATACCACAAAAGACAAAACAGGTAATAAATGTCCAACCTCAACTGATACCGGTTGGTATATAAAATTAGATAAATCTCAGAAAGTTACTGCTGAACCAACAGTATCAAGTGGATTGGTATATTTTCCAATTTATCAACCAACATCATCAGTTAACAAATGTAGTCTAGGTGATGCATTTATTTGTGGAGTTGATGATGAATGTGGAACAAATTTCTCATCTCAACTTAAAAATTTGAGAAGAGGAGATACTTGTAAATATGTTGGACAAGGTGTTTTATCCAAAATTGTAGTTTTTGCAGGTAAGCTGTTTGCAAACATTGCTGGTCAATCTGCTGGAAGTATAAAAGACTTAGTTAGCATTGAAGCTGCTGCAGGTGGAACATCTAGTTATAGAAGTTCTTGGAGACAGAACTATTAATCAATAGACATTTATGAAAAAGATTTTACTTAGTATAATCTTATTCTTTTTATTTAGTTCCATAAGTTATGCTGGTCCTTGTTTAACAACAATAGCTAGTGCATCAACAAACCAACTGGCTTGTGCAGATGATGATATTTTAAATGTTACTTCTGCTGGTTCTATTACCTACAATGACCATAAGGCTGTTGATCTAGAGGATGAAACTGGAGTTCAGATTACAAATGATGGAACAATCCAAACAGAAGATGGAACTAATAAACAAAAAGCAATTCATGCTCAATCATCTTTAAATACAACAATAACTAATAATGGAACTATCAACTCAGACAATAATGAAGGAATTTATATAGATTACGCAGAAAATATAACAATCACAAATAATGCGGGTGCCACAATTAGCGCTGAAGCAGGAAATGCGATTGAGGGTCGAAATGTTGGTTGGTGTGATAAGGCTGGAAATAACGATAATTGTCAATCTAGTTTATCATCCTCGGGCTCTACTGCAGTTGGGCTAATATTGCATAATCACGGTATGATTAGTGCAACACAAGGAACAATTTTGTTAGGCACTGGAGGAGGAGGAAACCCACGAAGTCGAGGTGTTAAAATTTATAACTATGATGGAGGAACAATTAAATCTACATCAGGTAATAACCCAATTATCGCAAAATATCTTACAGATAGTGAAATTATAAATTATGAGGGAGGAACAATCGAGAGTGCAGGTAGATATGGTATACTATCTGAAAATGGATCAAATATTACAATAGATAATCATGGAACAATAACTTCAGATAGAAATACTATTTATTGTAGAGAGTGCTCTGGAGTTACATTTATAAATTCAGGAACAATCAGCTCAACAAATACAGGTACTAATACAGGTACAGTTCTTATTGATAGACAAGGAGATAGTGACGATGCTCATACAATTACAAATAGTGGAACTATAGATTCGGCGTTTGGACCGGCAATACAAATAGCTAGAAACACTGGTGGAACAACTATCGACAATACTGGAACAATAAAATCAACAACAGCTGCTATTGGAGCTGGTAGAACAAAGAACCTTACCATAAATAATCATGGAACGATAACATCAACAGGTGAGAATGATACAGGTCACTTTGGAATTGGATTTGGTAATGATTCAACATCTGTAGAAGCTGGTGAAAATGTAGTTCTAAATAATTTTGGAACAATTAGCGCAATTAATGGTGATGCAGACGGAATTAAAATTGGAGATTATCACGCCAATAAAAACTTTGATGACTTAACAATTAATAATTCAGGAACTATTTCAGGAGGTGACAATTCTATTGTTATGGCAAATTCAAATAACACAGGATTAGAAATAGTTACAAAAGGTGAAGGTACTTATAATGGTGAAATTGAATTAAATAGTACCAATACTACCATGACATTAGATTGCAGTATTTCAAAAGATCAAAAAATAGAAATTCATAACAAGACAAATATGGTAATCACAAATAATCTTTGTGGAAATGATACCTATGAAATATTAGATAGCAACAGTGATCCAGATGCTGATAATTCAGAAACAAATGGTTTCTTATATGTTTATGGTGAAGATTTAGATATTGATAGCCATAATAAAAAATATAGATCTGAAATATTTTTATCAAATTTAAATGATATTTTCAGTTCGGTTTCGGAAGAAAAAAAATCTAGTGGATATTATTCTGTTAAAAAAAGAGATAATATTTATAAAAATGAAACAAGTGGTGTAACGGGAGACTTTAAAATTGAAAATGATAACTTTACACCCTTCCTAAGTTATTCAAGCCAACAAGCAAATTTTAATAATGGAGAAGCTTTAGATAGTGAAAATTTAGCTATTGGTCTAAAAAAAGAAATCGATTACGAGAAATTTAAATTTTCTGTAGTTTCAATTTTTGGGTTAACTCAAAATAAATACTTAGATCTTGAAACTGAAACAAAGCAAACTATTTCCAAAGAAAATCTAGGTCAATTTGCTGGTGTAAATTACAAAGCATCCAAGGATATAGAAATTGATGATAGTCAAAGTTTAAATATTGAAGTGGATGGCAAATATGGTCTAAGAAGACTTCCAACTTACCTAACATCTTTTACAGATGGAGATCTTTCTGTTGATGATGCGGTAGATCAAGTATTATCAGGTGGATTTAATGTTGAGTATTCAAAATCTTTTGAAAATGGCTTCGTTCTTAAGCCATATACAGGTCTATCTTTAAATCAAACTTTGAGTGAAAAAATTGACATTGTTGCAGACGGTGAAAGAAAAGACATGGCCCATTATATGAATGATGATTTAGCAGTAAAAGCAGGTTTAAATATCAGCAAAAATACTGAAAATTTTGGCCTAAACTTTAATCTTGAGTTTAATGAACAAAATGGACTTAAAGACAGCCAAGTAAGTATTTCATTAACGAAAGTAATTCAAAATAATATTAGCAAAAAAATAGAGGGTCTACCTATTGATCCAGAGCTAGAAAAATTATTTGATCAATTACAGCTAGCTAAAGAA
This sequence comes from uncultured Pelagibacteraceae bacterium, assembly GCA_902617415.1. Classification (GTDB taxonomy): domain Bacteria; phylum Pseudomonadota; class Alphaproteobacteria; order Pelagibacterales; family Pelagibacteraceae; genus Pelagibacter. The sequence goes on from CACMWQ010000004.1 coordinate 79,767, forward strand.
AATGAGAGATTAGCTGAGATAAGTGGTAGAGCAGTTGAAGAGAATAGAATAATGAAAGAAATGATTATTCAGTTGATAAAAGAAAATAATAAACTCAAGACTGAAAGAAATCTTTTGCTAAAAAACTAACTTTAAAATTTTTATAAAACTTATTTGGTTATTTGAATAGATCTGCTTTTCGTAAAATTCAAAGAAATTTTTATATTTTGATTTATCTTTTTCCATCAGTTTAAGATAAATCTCTTGAATAGTATCCGAATTTTTTATTTGAAGTTTTCTTTTCTTTCCTAGAAGAATGAAAGCTAATTTTAGCCTCATCAAATTAGTTAAATTGAAATTATATAATAATTTTATGCTTACAAATAATAATATTGGTACGAATATCCAAATAATGACTTTTGAAAAATTTAAACTTAATAATTCTTTTATAAAATTTTTTCTTTCGTTATCGTCGTATGATAGTAAATGTTGGGTCCATACAAAATCAACATAGTTAAAATAAAAATTCATTATTTTGAAAAAATTATTAGAAAATATCGAACTTGAAAATTTATCATTATTTACAAAATAATTATTTAACGAATTTCTAATATTAGAATTAGGTATTGCTCTAGTTGGATCAATTCTAACCCACCCTCTTTCATCAAACCAAACTTCTGCCCAAGCATGTGTATCTTTTTGTTTAAATTGAAAAAAATTTCCTATCTCATTTAAATCTCCACCATAGTAACCTGTGACTATCCTACTTGGAATTTGTGCTAATCTTGTAAGTAATACAAATGTTCCTGCATAATATTCGCAGTATCCTTCTTTAGAATTAAAGAAAAAGTTTTCATATTTATTATTTGAGTTTATCTGAGGGCTAAGGTTATAAAAATACGATCCATCAGAAAATCTTTTATAAATTTTTTCGATAAATTCTTCTTTAGTGCTTACATTATTTTTATCTACCCAATCTTTTATTTTCGGTGATATGTTTTCTGGTAACAAAGTATAATAACTTTTAAGTGGACCATCTAAGGAATATTCAGATTTATTCATTTTAAAAATTAATTTCTTTTTTCTGTCAATTAGTTCTCTACTTACAAAAGATTGGTTAAAATAATCTTTTGTAATTTGAATATCGTTAGTGATTAATTTTGAGTTTTTTAAACTTGGTATCCATTTTTTTTTATATGGTTCTAAAATAATCTGATAATTTTTATTTAAATCCTCATTACCATTTATTCTCATGGAATTTTTAAATTCACTAAAAAGATAGTAGCTTGAGGAAGGTCTCCAAGATTGATCTTTTTCCATATAATCAAAGATTTTGACCCTAAAATAAAGATCCTCCTTCTTAAAATTGTTATTTATTAGAGTAAAAACTTCTTCGTCTGAGTTCGAAAACTGGCTAAATGATCCAAGATCTATGCTATCTGGAATACCTACTGAACTTGCAGATGTATCAAATAATCTGAAATTTACTTCTGCCCTTGGAAATACAAGATAAAAAATAATAATAATCGGAAATATGCTAAGACCAAATCCTAAATATTTTAAAATATTTTTTAAACTGAAATCGAGGATTTCCTTTTGTTGAATTAGATACATGTTAACAACTAAAAGTATTAAGATTAGAAACGAATTTAATGTACTCAATATATCTTGCCCTTTAATTAAACTTGCTACTGCAATAATCATAGAGATTAAATTAAATGACAAAAGATTATTTTTATTGTTGAGTTCTGAGATCTTTACGATTAGCAAAACTCCAAGACAGTTTAGAAAAAATTCTTCAGACAAAACATATTGATTGAGGATTAATTGAATATACAGAGCTCCCAAAGCAAATATTCCAACCACTATAGACTTAAACTTAAAGTGTATTTTTGAAAATACAAAACTTAAAATAAATAAAGTGCCCCAAAATATTTTATTAGTTAATAGTAAATCTGTAGATAATGAAATTAAGCAAAAGAATAATATAACATAAGTAATAAGACTAATATTTTGCGATTTAATTTTTAACATTTGAAATATACTTTAAAATTTTATTTAGAGAGTTTTTATTTTCGTTTAAATGGAAAACATTATCTTTGTGTTTAAAAGTTAAATTTAGGCTTTTTGTGAAATAATAATCTAAAATAAATACTGAATAACTTAATAATTTCTCAAATTCTATGTGGTTGTATTTATTTAAATCTAGGATTGATTTTTTTGAGCTTTTAAAAGACTTAAATTCTTTTACAAATTTTTTATCTCCAATAGTTGATTTTTTCCAAGCGATTTTTGAGTAACTATCTCCTTTCTTGTATTCATCTATACCATCAAATTCATCAGAATTATTATTTTGGTGAATTTTAAATTCTTGTAATAATTCTTGATTAGGAATTAATTTTTGTGGAAATACATATACTTTACTAAAAGGTTGATAATTTATTTTTGTCCTTATTATTCCAAATGGATATATCGATTTTAAAATTATTTTATTTAAAGAATAGACGCCCCTTTTGTCATAATTATATTTTATATTAAATTCTTTTATTTTATCTGATAAATTAAAATTTTGTAATATTGATTTATTGATTTCTAAATCGATATTTAATTTTTTCTCTTTTGCATCATTAATTATCTTAAAGTTTATATGTTCTGTTTTATTTGCTTCAACTAAGTATTCTGTTAGAAAATTTATTCTTAAATTGTTAATATTTTGATGCGAGATAAAAATTGAAATAAAGAAAATAAAGAAAATAACAATTGAAATAAGAAGTCCTGAGTTATTTTCATAAAATACAGATATTAAAAAACAAAAAAATACAAACAGTCCTAATAATAGTCCTTGAAGATTGGGATATATGTAAACTTTATGTTTTTTTTTAAGATTGATTAAATGTTTAAAGTCTAAGTTCGTTAACCTCTGTACTAACTGATTAACCATTGGTTATTTTAATTTTTTGAAGTATTTCCTCATTAATGAAGTTCATCTTATCCTCCTGGTTAAGAAATTTAATTCTATGTCTTAATATGTAGGGCAGAGTTTCCTTAATATCTTGATGAGTTACATAATCTTTTTCATGAATAATTGCCCAACCCTTAGCTAAATCTAAGATTTGCTTCAAACATCTTGCAGAAATATAAATTTTTTGATCAAGCGTTTGAATTACCTGCTCTATTTCAACAACATATTTATAAATTTCATCTTTTACAGTTAGTTGATCTTTTTTTTGTTTGATTGTCTCCCAATCAACAGCTTTTGATGAAGCACCATTTAATTTACTTGTATTTTTTAACATCAAAATTTTATCGTTTTCATTTAGATCAGATAAAGAAAATGAAATCATAAATCTATCAAGCTGGGAATCTGGTAAAGAACTTGTGCCTGAAGAATCCATAGGATTTTGAGTAGCAATAACAAAGAACGGTTCTGGCAGTTTATAACTTTCACCATCTATAGAAACATTTTTTTCTTCCATTGCCTCGAGGAATGCACTTTGCGATTTCGGACTTCCACGATTAAGTTCATCAGCTAAAACTATATTTGTAAAAATTGGACCTTGTTGAAAGTTTAACTTCCCATCTGAAAGAATATTAAATCCAAGAATATCACTGGGTAATAAATCAGATGTAAACTGTATCCTTTTAAAGTTAAGACCAAGATTTTGAGTAATAGCTTTTGCAAATGTAGTTTTCCCTGATCCAGGATAATCTTCTATTAAAATACTTCCTTCAGAAAATATTGCAGCCAATGTCAATTTAATTTTATCTGCATTAGAAATTATAATTTTAGATGTGTTAGCTATTATTTCGTTAAACATAATTTTGATTATAAGGGTTTTCTTAAATAAATTGAAAAACTATTATTAAAAGTATTGTCACTACTTCTGTAGTGTTCATATGTAGCATTTATAGTCAAATTGCTGTTAAGTTTTGCCCCAATTCCTAAATTCAACAATAAATGCTCAGAATTTTGATCGCCTATAGCATTACTATAAATTTCAGAAGAATTATTAATATAATATGCCTCTGATAGTGAGTTGATTGTTTTATCTTTTCCTAATTCAAATTTAAAAGATGGTTCAAATATACCTTTTTCATTCTCAATAACTTTACTTAAATTTAAACCTGCAGATAGTGATGCACTTTTAACGTTTTGTTTATTATAACTTACAGCTGTTCCATCACCTGTTTCTGTATATGCCTTTAATTGGGTAAATCCTAAATCAAGTCTAGAATAATAATTTAAATTTCTACCTACAACTTCAACATCAGGTTCTAATAAATAAGTAAAGCTTCCAAAAAGTTGATTTCCTTTTCTATCTCCTTTATTTTTTCCACCTGTAACATCTCTGCTTAAATCTATATCCATTTCTCCAATACCAACAACCATTTCAAAAAATCTTTTGTCTTCAATTTTAAAACTTGTGTAATTCATAATACTTATTGTGGAAGCATCCATATTTGCTTCATTGCTACCTACTTCAGTTTCTTGCCATGATTGATTGATTGCAAAACCAATTGTCTTATCTTCATTTATTTTCTTATCAATTCCAAAAGTAATTCCATCACTATGTATATCTTGACCTAAATTCCCATCTTGCTGCCCTATTCTTCCAAATGATATGCTACCTTCACTCCAGACTCCCCATTTCTCGGTCTTTTTCTCTTTTTTAATTAGTTTTGCCGAAAGCGAATTTATTTGTTGAGCTAATAATTGATTATCAAAATTCATTGCTAATCTTATATTTTGATTTGAGAAATTATTATTTGTAGATCTAATATAATTCATTCGTCCTGAAATTCTATTTAACGACTGGTTTAAAGAATTTATAGCAGCTACGGTTTGATTTTTTGTAAGTGTTTTTACAGTTTCGTTAAAAACTTCACCAGGTTTTGTAGAAAAATTTAAAGCAGTTGTGCTTGATATACCTGCATATGAATTGCCATTAGTATCATCAAAAGCAGTAGCATCTATTAAAATATAATAATCAATATCAGCTATAAAATCTGTACTTGGATTAATAGTAATTGCTGTAGAACCGCTGCCACTGACTTTTGCTCCAGTCACGTCAATTGTTTCTATTGTGCTATCATCAGATGTTTTTTTTATAGTAATATTTCCACTTTCGGCATCAACAGCTTCACTAAAAGTTAAAACTATATTAGCATTTGTTGCAACTTCTGTTGCATTATCGGATGGACTTGAAGATGATAAAGTTGGAGCATCATTATCAAAATTTGTAACAACTAAATTCCAATTCGTGCTTCCCGAAGATGTCTCACTAAGTGTCCAATTAAACTTTCCGTTTGTTACAGTTACTGTTCCTGTAGAGCCAGCAGTAAATCTACTAGAAGAAACTCCTGTTATTACAGAAGTATAAGTTCCAGCTGATAAAGCAGAATCTGTGCTAATACTGAAAGTAGTTGCACCATTTTGCAGATCAACAGCTAACTTACCATAATCAGTTGTGCTGTTTGCTAGGAAGACGTAATTTACTGGAAGATAGCCTTCCAATTTCAAAGCATCATTTCCTCCTTGATCATTTGTTAGAGATTCAAGACCTACATTTGTTTTCACTACTAAATCATGATTGCTTGAACCACTTGATATAGTTCCTTTATTTACAATTATGTTTCCATTAGAGCCATTGTCGCCAATACCAAAAATTGCATCCCCTGTAGCAGAGATAGTGCCAGTGTTAGTAACAGTGACATCGTTTACATTATTAATTTCAAAGCCATTTCCTCCTGTTGCGGTGATCGTCCCAGAATTTGTAATAGTACCAGCTGAATAGTCGGTTCCTGATGAATATATATATAGTGTATTCGCTCTACCCGAAATAGTACCAGAATTTATTATTGTCCCTGCGTTAGCATGTTGGCCAAAATTTATTGTTCTATCTTTTGAAGAAGTAATACTTCCAGAATTATTAATTGTTACAGTACCAAAAGAAGGGTGTAATTTAATAGTATCTGCACGTTCAGATTCTAAAGTACCACTATTTACAATAGATACAGTACCCCTTGATTGTTGCAATGAAAGTGCTGAACCAGGACTATTAGCACTATCACTCACCGATACTGTTCCAGAATTGTCTATACTAAAGTCTGTTGATTGATCTGCTTCAATTCCTTTTGTTGTTCCAATAATTGTTCCGTTATTTGTTATAGTAGTTGAGCTTGTTGAAAAAGTATGACCTTCTAATTCTACTGGTTCTGCTGCACTTGTATCAACTGTAACATCAGCATTAACAGTAAGTGTGTCGTTATTTGACATAACAATTTGACTAGAGTGATTAGATGAAATTGTTATATCTTCAGCTTTGCTAATATTTAAAAAAAATTGATTATAAATAATCAAAGATAAAAATATTAGACAATATCTCATATTTGAATACTTAAACATTTTTAAAGAAATAGTTCTAGGGACCGTTTGTCATTAAAATCTTTAAAATAAAAGTGATTTAAAGCTATTTTCAAAAAAAAGATAAAATAACGTTCCAATGATTATGTATGGTCCAAAAGGAATTTGTGAAGACAGTGATTTCGAATTTTTTAACAAACTAGGAATAACACTTAATAAAGCAATTATAGATGATAAAAATATTACAAAGGGTATCGAGATCCATCCAAACCAAAAACCAATTGCTGACAAAAGTTTTGCATCTCCTAAACCCATGCCCTCTTTTTTTCTAATTTGTTTATAGAAATAAATTATAGACCAAATAATCAAGTAACCAAAAATTCCTCCAATTAGAGAATTGATATAGTTCGGGAAAATTGGATTTAAATTTGGATCAAAAGATTTTATAAAACCAATTATCATCAGAGAAAAAGTTAATACATTAGGAATGATGTAATGTTTTAGATCTATGAAGAAAATTATTATAAGAGATAAACCTAAAATTAAAAAAAATAAAGTAGTTAAGCTAATACCAAATAAATAATAAATCCCCAAAAAATAAGTAATAGTAATTATCTCAACTATTAAATACTGAGGTGAAATTTTTTTTTTACAGCTTCTACATTTGCCGTTTAAAAATAGAAATGAAATTATAGGAACATTATCTTTCCAAGTAATTAATTTTTTACAGTTAGGACAAAATGATCTTCCTGATACAACCCCTTTGCCTATAGGGAGTCTATAAATACAAACATTTGCAAAACTGCCCCAAAGGCCCCCAAGTATAATTACAAATATTAGATCCACAGAAACTGATTATAATTTAATGTTTGATGTTATGTGAATTAAGCCGTCAATTACATACTGAACTATTAGTACAGCATCCTGAAGGTGAATGTATAAATTAGGTGTATTAATTATAATCTCCATTGTTGAAAAATTTACCAAAAATTGTTTAAAATACTAGTTAAATAAATGTTTCTATTTAAATCAAAAAAACCGATCGAACCTAAAAAAGAAGCTGAACAAGTTAACGTCGACTTAGAACTTGTGACAAAAATGAATCAAGACTTTGCTTTATCTCTGGATTTAAACGATACCCTAATGAATGCATTGCGGGTAATAATTGCAAGACTGAATGCAGAAGCTGCAAACATTTTTTTAATAAATGAGCAAAAGAAAAAGTTTGAATGTATTGCATCACTTCATCAAGATTATTTAGATGAGTACGAATTAGATCTAAAAGATGGTGTTATGGGTAAAGCTGTTCAGCAAAGAAAGTGTATTCGTGTAGGAAATGTTAGAAAAGATGTAAGAGAAATTGCAGAATTTTATTTTGACTTAGATAATAAAACAAATTTTACAACATACTCGGTTTTGTGTTCACCATTGATTGCCGCAAATGAATGCATTGGGGTTATTCATTGTTTAAATAAGAAAACTCAAGACAAACTATTTATAGAGGATGATAGAAAACTTTTAGAAACACTTTCTGCTCCTGCTGCTTTAGCAATTAGAAATGCAAAAATGGCAAAAGAAATGGTTGAAAAAAATAAAATTCAAAAAGAAGTGGAAATTGTAGGAGAGATTCAAAGATCTTTATTGTCTAAAAATAAAGAGAAAGACTTTCCTATTTCAGGTATCAATATTCCGGCCAAAGTTGTCTCGGGGGATTTTTATAATTTTTCAGATTTAGGAGATGGAAAATATGGATTTGGGGTTGCAGATGTATCTGGAAAAGGTATTAAATCATCTTTGTTGATGTCAAAAGCATCTAGTCTTTATAGATGTTTAAGCAAAACCAATCTTTCTGCATCAGATCTGTTGTTTCAGCTTAATAATGAAATATGTGAAACAATTTCGAGAGGTATGTTTGTTACGATGCTAATCGGAATATACGATTCAAATAAAAAAGAGCTGTTGTTGTCTAGTGCGGGTCACGAACCGCCATTGATACTATCTTCTGATGGTGCTTTTAGTAATTTTTCAGAAGCAGGTCCACCATTAGGTATCATGCCTAAAACAAAATATCCTGAACATACCATTCCTTTTGAAAAAAGCTCAATGTATATTTTTACAGATGGAATTACAGAGATAAAAAATCCAAATGGAGAGATGTTAGGTTCTGAAGGTTTTGAAAATTATATTAAAAAATATCAATCGACTCCAATTAATGAAAGACTTAAAACTATGATAGATGATATTTTGGGAGCAGGGCACATACAAAAAGATGATTTAACGATTGTTGCTATAGATGGAAAATAGTTAATATACTGATATTTGTTCCTGATTGTATATTTTACAACTCATAACAATACTCAATCCCAACATAATAGATAACAAAGATGATCCACCATAAGACATTATAGGTAATGGTGCACCGACAATTGGTAGCATTCCTAAAACCATTGCTATGTTAACAAATACATATAAAAAAATTGCTGTAGCAAAACCAAAACAATATAATTTTGCAAAGAAACTTCTGGATACTAATCCAACATTAATAATTCTATAGATTAATAATATATATAAAAATAAAAGTATAATTGATCCAAGAAATCCAAATTCTTCAGAAAATAGTGTAAATATAAAGTCTGTGTGTTTTTCAGGTAAAAATTCTAAATAGCTTTGTGTCCCTTTTAAATATCCTTTTCCAAAAAAACCGCCAGATCCAATAGCTATTTTAGATTGAATTATTTGATACCCAGCTCCTAGAGGATCTCTATCAGGATTAAAGAAAGTTAGAATTCTCGATTTTTGATAAGGTTTTAAAATGGATATAGCAAAAGGTAAAGATACCAATAATAACAAGCCCGAATAAACAAAATATTTAATATTAAGACCTGCCAACCAAATTATAGCTATACCACTACCTGCAATTAAAATAGAAGTTCCTAAATCAGGTTGCTGTATAACAAGATAACAAGGAATTATTAAAAGTATAATTGGTTGAATTAAAAATTTATAGCTTTGAATATCTGAGCTTTGTATCCTATGATAATATCTAGCAAAACATATTATTACTGCAATCTTCATTAGCTCTGAAGGCTGTAAATTCAGAAAGTATAAGTTTATCCATCTTGTTGCTCCTGAGGCTGAAATTCCAAAAAATAAAACTGTTATCAATAAAACTAATCCAACAATATAAAATAAGTAAGCATTTTTATACCAGGTAGAAACTCTGACAAATGATAAGACTAAAAATAAACTAAAAAATACAGATAATCTTATTATGTGATTTTTAGTATAAAAAGAAAATTTTCCTCCCTCTGTTGAGTAAATTGCAAATACACTAATTGACCCAATAGCAATGATTAACAATATCAATAAATAATCAATAGATCTTAACTTGTCTAAAAAACTGTAATTACTAGATTGTATTCTCTCTCTTAACATTACGCTAAACTTGTATTTCCGTTATTAAATTGTTCTCTTAATTTATGTCTGTCGATAATTCTTTTGATCAATTTGCTTGCAAGCGGAGCAGCCATTTTACTTCCAGAACCTCCATGTTCAATAATAACGCTTATTGCATATCGTGGATCCTTATATGGTGCAAAGGCAACATACAATGCATGGTCTCTTTTTTTATACTCAATTTGATCAGTATCTAAATCTAGTTCTCTATCAAGATCAGTTATTCTTCTAACTTGCGATGTTCCAGTTTTACCAGCAAATTGATATTTGGGATCATCATAACGAGATTTATATGATGTTCCATATTGCTCATTTGTAGAGCCAAACATCGCATCTAGAACAAAATTAATATTAGACTTTTTGTGATACATTCTTTGATAAAATTCGACTTTTATGTCATCTAAGTAATTTCTTTCATGCAATGGAAAATTAGATTGATCTAATTTAATTTTATTTATTACATCCTTATAATTTATAGTTTCGTCTTTTATGATGTGAGGCTTTATTTTATATCCTCCATTTGCAATTTGTGCAGTCATTAGACAAAGTTGTAGTGGTGTAGTTTGAATATAACCTTGTCCAATACCATTGATAACAGTTTCTCCTAAATACCAACTTTGCTCCAATGCACCTCTCTTCCATTTCGTGTCAGGAACCAATCCTTTTTTTTCGTCGTTATAAAGATCTCCTAGTACATTAGTCCCTAGCCCATATCTTTTTGCAATTATAGATAATTTATCAACACCTAGTAATCTTGCCATTTCATAAAAGTAAATATCGCAAGATTGTTTGATTGCATTTCTCAACTTCATGTAACCATGACCTTCTTTTTTCCAACAATGATATTTAACTCCATATAGTTCATATGGATGCTTATGACCTTTACATCTTATTGTTTTATTGGGATCTAGTATGCCATATTCTAGAGCTGCGAGGGCAACTAATGGCTTGAAAGTTGATCCAGGAGAATAAAGTCCAGCAATTGACTTATTTATAAGAGGTTTTAAAGGATTATTTCTGATTTCTTGCCAATCTTTCTTATTAATTCCGTGCGTAAATTTGTTTGGATCATATGTTGGTGACGATGCCATTGTAATAACTTCTCCAGTATATATGTCCATTGCACATATTGAACCTGCTCTTCCTTTTAACAACTCTTGGGCATATTTTTGAATTTCTATGTCAATTGTTAGTTTTACTTTATTACCCTGTCTTTCTTTGATGTAGTCTATTTGGTTTATTCTTTTTCCAGATGCATTAACTTCATATCTTTTTATACCGTAATTACCTATTAACATTTTCTCTTGTGAATTTTCTATTCCATATTTTCCAACTTTTAGACCAGGAACAAAATTTTCTTTTATCTCAGGTTTTTCTAGATCTTTTGGACTAGCATCGCCAACATAACCAACTATATGTACCAAATCATTTGCATAAGGATAAAATCTAGATGTTGATAGTACAGGTTTTGCACCTTCCAATTCGTGTAAATATAAATTAATTTTTGAGAATTGTTCCCAATTTAAATTATCTGAAACTACCAGAGTATCCCAAGGTTTTAATCTTTCCTTTTTTTTATATAATTTTTTAACTTGAAACTGATCTAAACCAATTAAATTTTTAATTTTGAATATTGTTGCATCAAAATCATTGATTTCATCTAATATTAAGTGTAGCTGAAAAACTCTATCGTTACTTGCTAGTACTTTATTAAAGTTATCTACAATTATGCCCCTCTGAGGAGGAGTTTTCCACTCACGTATTCTATTTTTATCAGATAAAATTTCATATTTTTCTCTGTCAGAAATTTGTAAATTATATAACCTTGAAGATATTCCTGCAAAAAGTAATATTTTTGCAGCAGCCAGAATAAACATTCTCCTTGTTATAACTCTACCCTTTTCTATGTTTCTTCCTCTATTCAACATTTTCTTGTCTTAAACCTAGTAAGTAAATTTGATTAAATATTTTTGCCACTGCTGGATAAATTAAAAATGAAAAAAAGGCAGTTGACATTAAAGTCCCATAACGAATATTTCCATCAAAGAAAATAGCTAGCACTGTGAAATTAATTGAGCTAACAATTAATATTGCGATAAGAAATAGTATCCAATCATAAATTAAATTAGGAACTAGAGTTCTAGCCCTAAAAAATGACGCAATTACACAGAGTAAAAGATAATTTATTGATGAAACTCCTATTGGTAGATTTTGTACAACATCATTAATAACACCTGCGAAGAAAATAAGTCCATAACCAAGCATTTCTGGTTTCCTTAAAACCCAATAAAAAACAATTAAGTGAATAAAATTGAAAGATATATTAATTTTAAAAATATTAAATGAAAATGAGTAGCCTGTTAAAGCAAAGAAAAACAATAAAATAATTGGAAAAACATTTAATAGGTATTGATAAATTTTTATATCACCTCTGGCCATTTTACTTATTCACCTGAACATAATTAAGTTGATTTAAGTTACTAAAGAACTTTACGTACTTCTTGTTATTCTGAATTATTATTTCCCCAACAGGTATTGTATCTGGAATTATGCCATCTGACCCAGAGGTGTATACAATTTCGTTTTCTTTTATTTGATTATCTTTAGGTAAGTATTCTAAATCTGCATACTGATCATTTCCATTTCCTGAGAGTATTGCATTAATACCGCTTGGCTCAATAATGATAGGTATTTTACTATTAAGATCATTAGCAAGTAATACCCTTGAGCTCAAAAAGTTAACATTTACAACTTTTCCGATATAATATAATCGATCCTTTACAGCAGATCCTAATTTAACTCCATTTTTTTGGCCCTTATTAATTATTAAAGACTTTAAATAGGGGCTTTGTTTATCCAATAAAATTTTAGTTAACATATATTCTTCAGAGTACAAATCTCTTTCTTCAATTAACTTTTTCAAAAGAGCATTCTCAGATTTATAAAAAACAACTTCTTTTCTTAGTGTGTCTAAATCAAGATCTTTATCTCTTAAAACTGAAAACTCTTCATACATGCTCATATGATCTTGAAAGAGATAATATTTATCTTTCACATATTTAAATGGACTTGATACAACATACGATCCTCTAAATATTATGTCTTTTGTGATAGACCTAAATTGATTAACTGGACCAGTTTTAAAATACTCTAATGATAATACTAAAATAGATATGATTAATAGAGTGAATAAGGAAAACTTTTGTCTATTTCCTTTTTTTAGAAATGCCGAACGAATAGCAATAATAAAATCATCTCTACTCGTTTCTGTTGACATAATATTTAATACTCAGATAGTACAGTAGAAAATATTTCTTGATCGTCTAACGCCTTTCCTGTTCCTATTGCCACGCATGACAGCGGATCATCAGCAATATTTACTGGTAATCCAGTTTCTTTAGAGAATCTTTTATCTATATTTTTTAGAAGTGATCCTCCTCCTGTCATTGTTAAGCCCATATCAACTAAATCAGCTGATAATTCTGGGGGTGTATTTTCTAGTGCTTTTTTTATTCCAGATACAATTTCTTTAAGTATCGGGTTTAAAGCTTCTGAAGTATCTTGTTCTGAGATATTAACCTCTTTAGGAGTTCCTGATCTTAAATCTCTTCCTTTGACTGCATAAGTATTATTATTTGTAGGTATTGCGGTACCAATATCTTTTTTAATTTTTTCTGCAGTACTATCTCCGATCATTAAATTGTATTCTTCTCTCATATAATCTTTCAATGCATTGTCCATTGCATCTCCTGCAACTCTTAAAGACTCTGAATAAACAACGCCTCCTAATGACATAACTGCAATTTCTGTTGTTCCACCACCAATATCTACAACCATTGATCCTGTTGCTTCTTGAATTGGTAGGCCAGCACCAATAGCAGCTGCGATTGGCTCTTCAATTAGTTGAACTCTTCTAGCTCCTGCCGCTAATGCACTGTCTTGAATAGCTTTTCTTTCAACTGGTGTTGATCCAGTTGGTACACAAATTAAAATTCTAGGATTTGCAATTGTTTTTTTATGAACTTTTTTAATAAAATGTTTAATCATTTCTTCTGTAACAATAAAGTCCGCAATTACACCATCTCTCAAAGGTCTAATTGCTTGAATATTACCCGGCGTTCTTCCTAACATTGTTTTAGCTTCATCACCTACTGCTAAAACCGATTTTTTTCCTTTGTTATCGACAACTGCTACAACTGATGGTTCATTTAGAACTACACCTTTGCTTTTTAAAACAACTAACGTATTAGCTGTTCCAAGATCAATTGCCATATCCTGGCTCCAAAACTTTCTTAAATTGGCAAACATTGACATTTATTTATATTCCTTTCACTTTTTGATGTTTAATATTTTGAGATGGTGCTCTTTTCTCACGTTTTATAAGCATTTTATTCAATGCATTTAAATATGCGTTTGCTGATGCAACTAGAGTATCTGTATCAGCTGATTGACCTACTGTAGTTCTATCATTTTCCTCAATTTTCACACTAACAGTTGCTTGAGCATCTGTTCCTTCTGTTACTGCATGTACTTGATAAAGAGATAATTTTACATCGTGAGGAAATAATTTTTTTATACATTTAAATATTGCATCTACTGGTCCATCCCCTGTTTCAGTTGTATTCTTAATATCACCATAAACATCTAATGTCATTTCAGCTTTTTGTGGTTCTCCTGTACCAGCAAATACTTTTAAAGATTTTAAATTAATTGCATTTATTTTATTATCTACAATTAAGCTATCATCAACCAAAGCAACTATATCTTCATCATAAATATGTTTCTTTTTATCAGCTAAAACTTTGAATTTTCCAAATGCTGCTTGGATAATATCATCTGTAAGATCTGAATAACCTAAGTCAGATAATTTATCTTTAAAAGCATGCCTTCCAGAATGTTTACCCATAACAAGAGAAGTTTTCTTAACACCTACACTTTCTGGCGTCATAATTTCATAAGTTTCTCTATTCTTTAACATTCCATCTTGGTGAATTCCTGACTCATGAGCAAAAGCATTTTTTCCAACTATAGCTTTATTAAATTGAACAGGAAAACCAGTTGCATTTGAAACAATTTTAGAGGCTTTGCTTATTAGTTCTGTTTTAATACCAGTATTATATGGCATTAAATCATTTCTTGTTTTAATTGCCATAACAACTTCTTCTAATGCAGCATTTCCTGCTCTTTCACCTATTCCATTAATTGTACATTCTATTTGTCTTACACCTTCTGAAACTCCAGCTAATGCATTTGCTACTGCTAAGCCAAGATCATTATGACAGTGTGCAGATAATATTGCTTTATCTATGTTTGGTACATTATTTTTTAAGTGCTTAATTGTTTTTGCAAATTCTTCAGGTATAGAATATCCAACTGTATCTGGAATATTTATAGTCTTGGCTCCACATTTAATTGCAAGCTCAACTGTTTTACACATGAAATCCATATCAGTTCTTGTTCCGTCTTCACATGACCATTCTACATCGTCAGTGAAGTTTCTTGCATAAGTAACACTTTCTTTAATTGCATCTAGAACCTGATCATTTGTCATTTCAAGTTTATGTTTCATATGTAGTGGGCTTGTTGAAATAAAGGTATGAATTCTAAATCTTGGAGCATGTTTTAGAGACTCGTGACATGCATCAATATCTTTTTTAAGTGCCCTTGAAAGACCACATGGAATTGAGTTTTTCATTATTTTACTTATTTCAGAAACTGCCTCAAAGTCTCCTGGTGATGCTATTGGAAAACCTGCTTCAACAATATCAATTCCCATTTCATCAAATACTCTAGATATCTGAATTTTCTCTTCGACACTCATAGACGCGCCCGGCGATTGTTCACCATCTCGCATTGTTGTATCAAATATGTATAATTTTTCTTTATCTGACATTGTATTTTTTAGCTCGAGCATAATACATGCTCTCGCTCAGATTGCAAAATAATTTGGGAGAATTAGCCCAATTTTAACATCTGTTTATTTCTTATCACTATCGACAAGCTTCTTCTTAGCAATCCAAGGCATCATTTCTCTTAAAGTAGCACCAACTTTTTCAACTGGATGCTCTGCTAGTTTTGCTCTTGTGGCAAGAAAATTTTTCTGACCATTTTTACATTCATCCATCCATTGTTTAGTAAATTTACCTGACTGGATGTCAGCTAAAACTTCTTTCATTCTCTTTTTTGTCTCTTCTTTATTTATGATTCTTGGGCCTGACTCGTATTCTCCATATTCTGCAGTATTAGAAATAGAATAATTCATGTTAGCTATTCCACCTTCATAAATTAAATCTACAATAAGTTTAACTTCATGAACTGTTTCAAAATAAGCCATTTCTGGTTCGTATCCTGCTTCAACTAAAGTTTCATATCCATTTTTAATTAATTCAACAAGACCTCCGCATAAAACTGTTTGTTCGCCAAATAAATCTGTCTCTACTTCATCTTTAAATGTCGTCTCAATTATACCTGATCTTCCACCACCTATCGCTGAAGCATATGACATGGCTAGATCTCTAGCTTTGCCTGATCCATTTTGATGAACAGCAAATAAACATGGAACTCCACCACCTTTTTCATATTCACTTCTAACTAAGTGACCTGGTCCTTTTGGTGCTACCATAAATACATCTAAATCTTTTCTAGCTTTTATCAAATCATAATGAACATTTAATCCATGCGCAAAAGCAATAGATGTCCCTTCTTTCACACGTTGCTCAATATGATTTTTATAAATAGTTGCTTGTAATTCATCTGGAGTTAAAATCATCACAACATCAGCCCACTCAGCAGCATCTGAAAGGTTCATAACTTTTAAACCTTTAGATTCTGCTTTTTCAATACTTGAAGACCCTTCTCTAAGAGCTACAACAACTTCTTTTACCCCACTATCTTTCAGGTTTAAAGCGTGGGCGTGTCCTTGGCTACCATATCCAAAAATTGCTATTTTTTTATCCTTTATTAAATTTGCATCAGTATCTTTTTCATAAAACATTTTCATTTTTTTTCTCCTAATTAATTATTTAAATATATCTGCACCTCTTGTCATAGCTACGGCTCCTGTTCTTGAAACACTCACCAATCCAAATTTTTTTAGATCCTTTGACATTTTGTCTATTTCTCGTCTTAAAGCTGTTATTTGAATAACATTTGATTTTTTTGTTTTGTCTAGTAATACAGGATTATATTTTTTACAAGCTTTCAATGCACCCTCTAATTTATTGTTTGGACCAACGATTTTAAATAATGCCATCTCCTTAAAGATGACTGCTTTATCTTCTCTTTTAAAATCTGCAACCTTATGAACAGGAACAAGTTTTCTTAATTGAAGTTTAATCTGATTAACAACTTGTGGTGTTCCTGTAGTTACAATTGTTATCCTTGATATCTTTAACTTTTCGTCAACTTGGGCAACTGCTAAAGATTCAATATTATAACCTCTACCAGAAAATAGACCTACTACTCTAGCCAACACACCAGCTTCATTGTCGACCCAAACGACTATAATATGTGTATCAAATTTCTCTTTTTTATTTGAAAAACTATACGCTGATTTTGAATTAGGCATTAAACTAAGGACTTACCTTTGCCTGTAATCTTCTTACTTTCTTGATCTTTGGGCCCTAAAATCATCTGATTATGAGGCTTTCCCGATGGTATCATTGGAAAACAATTTTCTACTTTATCAACCATACAATCAAAAATTACTGGTCTATCTGTATTTAACATTTCAATAATTTTATCATCTAACTCTTCTGGAGTTTTTGCTCTTATACCAACACAGTTATATGCTTCTGCTAATTTAACGAAATCTGGTAGAGCAGCAGTATAACTTTCAGAGTAGTTTTTATCATGCAAAAGTTCTTGCCATTGTCTAACCATTCCCATGTATTGATTATTCAATATAAATATTTTAATCGGAAGGTTGTATTGTACAGCTGTAGACATTTCTTGAATTGTCATTAATACTGAAGCCTCTCCCGCAATATCAATAACTAATTTTTTTGGATGAGCAACTTGTACACCCACTGCTGCTGGTAAACCATATCCCATGGTACCTAAACCACCAGATGTCATCCAACGATTTGGTTTATTAAATTTATAGTGTTGTGCGGCCCACATCTGATGCTGTCCAACCTCAGTTGTAATATAGGAGTCTTTATTTTTAGTTAATTCATATAATCTTTCAATTGCATATTGGGGTTTTATAGTCTCTTCACTTCCAATGTAATCTAAAGATCTAACTGATCTCCATTTTTGAATTTTTTCCCACCATTTAGAAGTTTTTTGTTTATTTGATTTTAAAAATTTTGATTTTTTTTGTTTTAAACTTTTCAAAGTAGATGAAAGCACAGTTTTCACATCTCCAACAATAGCTAAATCAACTTTAACATTTTTATTAATAGATGATGGATCAATATCAATATGAACCTTTTTTGATTTTGGAGAAAATTCATCTATTTTCCCTGTTATCCTATCATCGAAACGTGCACCAATGTTGATCATCAAATCGCAATCATGCATTGCATTATTTGCTTCATAAGTTCCATGCATACCTAACATTCCTAAAAATTGATTATCATCGCCTGGGAAAGATCCCAATCCTTGTAAAGTTGATGTGATAGGAAAACCTGTTGCATAAACAAGTTCTCTTAAAAGTTCACTAGCCTTAGGTCCAGAATTAATTACTCCACCACCAGTATAAAAAATAGGTTTTGACGATTTACTCATTAATTCAATTAATTCATCAATACTATTTTGATTAAAATGATTATGAGATTTACCGTTAAGTTTTTTTTCTTTTTTTGGTCTGTTATATTTTGTTTTTTGAAACTGAATATCTTTTGGTATATCAACTAAGACTGGTCCTGGCCTACCAGTAGTTGCTACTTCAAAAGCTTTATGTATTGTACTAGCTAAATCATTTACATCTTTAACTAACCAATTATGTTTAGTGCAAGGTCTGGTTATTCCTGTTGTATCGCATTCTTGAAATGCATCTGTACCAATTAAATGAGTTGGAACTTGTCCAGAAATACAAACTAATGGAATTGAATCCATATATGCATCTGTCAAAGCTGTAACTACATTTGTTGCACCTGGACCTGAAGTTACTAAAATAACTCCAGGTTTACCTGATGATCTTGCATATCCTTCTGCTGCATGACCAGCACCTTGTTCATGTCTAACCAAAACATGTTTGATTGATTTAAAATTCTGTAATTCGTCATAAATTGGTAGGACTGCACCTCCTGGATAACCAAAAATATGATCAACATTTTGATCCTCCATACATTTAAATACGATTTCAGCTCCAGAGTATAATTTTGACATTCCGACAATCTAGCTGAAGTTGTGCTAATAGGTCAAGCAATCTATGCTGTTTTAGGAATTTTTTTTATAAATGATTTAACTCTATCAAATTTTATTTTTTGCCAATCAGACATTTGTCCTCTTGCCCAAGTGGACTGTCTCTTGGCATATTGCCTTGTTTTTATTGATATTTTTTCTTTCAATTCAGTAAGGTCTATTCTTTTTTCGAGATATTCTTTAATCTCACTTAGACCAATAACTTTATTAGATGATAAATCTTTATTTAGTCTTAATTTATAAAACCTCTTAGCCTCTTTTATTGCTCCATCTCTTAACATTTCATTTGTTCTTAAGGAAATTCTCTCAATTAATTTATCTCTAGGATAATCGATATGTAGCTTTATAAAACTGTCCTGATTAAAATCAGAGTATGTTTCACTGTACCAATCAAATAAAGATTTATTTGTAAACTTTTTTACTTCATAGGCTCTTATTGATCTTTGAGAATCATTTTTGTTAATTTTTTTTTTGCAAAGTGGATCCAGCTTAATAAGTTCAGAATAAAATTTAGTTTGTCCTATTTTTGATTGTTTTTTTCTTATTCTATTCCGAATAGTGAATGGAATATCGGGAATTTTAACAATACCATCGATAAGTGCTTTAAAATATAAACCTGTGCCGCCAACAAGAATTGGAATTTTATTTTTCTTCTTAATATTATTAATTTTTAATTTGGCGTCCTTAAGCCAATTTCCTGTAGAATAATTATTCTTTACACTTTTAAACCCATATAAATGATGTTTTATATTTTTTAAATCATTTCGCTTAGGTCTTGCCGTAAGAATTTTGAGTTCTTTAAATATTTGCATACTATCTGCATTTATCACCTCTCCATTTATTTTTTTTGCAAGTTGAATAGCAAATTTTGATTTTCCAGATGCTGTTGGTCCTGAAATGAGAATTATTTTGGACTTTAAGTCCATTAATTTAATTTAACACCAATATATCTTCTTTGGTTATTGTTATTATAAATTGCGATAAGTAAACTTTTATCATTGCTTTTTAGAGCTAGTTTTACAATGTTATCTAGATCACCAATAGTGTTGATCTTTTTCTTTTGTGCTTCAACAATAATATTATTTATTTGAAGATAATTAACTGGACTATCTTTATCGATTTCTGTGATGACTAATCCTGTTGTATTTTTTGGTAAATTTCTTTCTTTAATGTCATCTTTATTTAGTAATCTCACTTTTATTTTCAAACCATCTATTGTATCTTCTTTAGGTTTTTCTGTTACTAAACCTTGAGATTTAAAGTCTTCTGATGTTTCCAATCTTCCAAGTATAATTTCCTTAGTTATTTCACGTTTATTTCTCCATACTTTTAATTTTACTTTTTTTCCAACTTCTGTTTCAGCCACTATTCTTGGAAGTTCACTCATTTCATTAATTTTTTTACCATCAAATTCTAAAATTATGTCTCCGGCTTTAATTCCTCCCTTATCTGATGGACTATTTTCTGCTACACTAGCAACAAGCGCTCCTCTTGGTTCATCTAATTTTTCAACATCTGCAATATCTTTTGTTACTGTTTGAATTCTAACACCTAGCCATCCTCTTTTAGTCTCACCAAATTCAATTAATTGATTAATTACTTTTTGTGCACTATTAGAAGGTATTGCAAAACCAATTCCAATTGAACCTGATTGACCTAATATTGCAGTATTTATTCCTACTACATCGCCATCCATATTAAATAATGGACCACCTGAATTACCTTGGTTGATAGATGCATCAGTTTGAATGTAGTCCTCATATCTTGAAAGACCGATACTTCTGTTTCTTGCAGAGATTATTCCCGCAGTAACCGTTCCACCTAAACCAAATGGATTCCCAATTGCAATAACCCAATCACCTATTCTTGCAGTATCAGAGTCTCCAAATTTAACTGGTGTGAATTTTTGATCTGACTCTATTTGTAGAACCGCCAAATCCATTCCAGGATCAGCTCCAATTACTTTTGCCTTTATATTTTTTTCACCATTAACTCTAACAAAAACATCTTCTGCACCTTGTATTACATGGTTGTTTGTAATAACAATTCCTTTTTCATCTATAATGAAGCCAGATCCAAGCGCACTTGTCTGTCTCTTTTGAGGAGTTCCATAATCTTTAAACATGTCTTCAAAAGGAGACCCAGGAGGAAATTCAAACGGAAACGGATTTGACCTTGTGGTTACTGTTGTTGTAGTAGAGATATTTACTACTGATGGCATTAATTTTTCAGCAAGATCTGCAAAAGATGCAGGCATATTTGCTGCGTTAGTAGTATTTTGAATATTAATTGAAAATAATATTAGTAATATAATTTTTATTAATCTCATCTTTTTAAGTACCAAATAATAAAAAAACCAATTAATGCAAATATTAATCCACCAGTTCTTAGTTGATTATCAGTGGCTTCTTTTAATTTTATTATCATATTTTTCATTTTTGATGGAAATATGGCGTAAAGAATACCTTCAATAAAAAGGAATAGACCAAATGCGATGATCAATTCTCTCATTAAAATTATTCTACTTTTTGATCAATATTTCCGAAAAATTTAAAAAATTCACTATCTGGTGAAAGTATCATTGATGTTTCACCACCAATTAAAGCTTTTTGATATGCTTGCATAGCTCTATAGAATGCAAAAAATTCAGGATCTTGTCCGAAGGCATCAGCAAAAATTTTGTTTTTCAAACCATCGCCTTCTCCTTTCATAATCTCTGATTTTTTTTGTGCATCTGCAAGTATAACAGTTACTTCTTTATCAGCAGTTGAAGTAATTGTTACTGCCATTTCTGCGCCTTTTGCTCTAAATTCTTTTGCTTCTCTCTCTCTTTCGGTTTGCATTCTTCTAAAAATTGCATCACTATTTGCTTGAGGAAGATCTGCTCTTTTAATTCTTACATCAACAATACTAATACCAAAGTTTTCTGCTTCATTATTTACACCTTCTTGAATTAGAGACATTTGTTTTGTTCTATCCTCTGATAGAAGAGTTTGCAGCTCTTGCTGTCCGAGGACGTTTCTTATTCTAGAATTTATAATCGTTGCCAATCTTGATCTTGCAACTCTTTCATTGCCAACAGATATATAAAATTTTAGAGGGTCAATTATTTGAAATCTTGCAAATGCATCAACAATCAATCTTTTTTGATCTGATGCAATTACTTCTTCAGGTGGTGTATCAAGATTTAAAATTCTTTTATCTAAAAATACAACGTTTTGAATAAATGGAATTTTAAAATTAATTCCAGGTTTGGATATTATTCTCTTAGGATCACCAAATTGAAGAACAATAGCTTGGTTAACCTCTTTAACTATAAAAACAGAAAAGTAAATTGTTGCTGCAATAAGAATTATTATTGGTAGTAAAAATTTTCCAGCTTTCATTTTAATTAGTCCCTGTTTTCAACTCTTGCAAAGGTAAATATGGAACTACACCTTCGCCTGAATTTTTGTCAATTATTATTTTATTAATATCAGCTAATACTTCTTCCATTGTTTCAAGATACATTCTTTCTTGAGTTACTTTTTTGGCTTTTGCATACTCATTGTATATTGATAAAAATCTACTTGCTTCTCCCTCTGCCTTGGCAACAACTTCTTTTTTATAAGCTTCTGCAGCTTGCAAAATTTTTGCAGCCTCTCCTCGAGCTCTTGGAATTACATCGTTAGCGTATGCTTCTGCTTCATTCTTAGATCTTTCCATATCAGCTCTTGCAGCCTGGACATCTCTGAATGCATCAATAACTTGGTCTGGTGGATCGGCTTTTTGAGTTTGAACTTGTGTAATTTGAATTCCACTTGTGTATTCATCTAAAATTTCTTGTATTATTTCTTGAGTATCAGCTTCTATAAGTGATCTACCTTCAGTAAGAATTGGTTGAATATCAGATCGCGCAATAACCTCTCTCATTGCTGTTTCTGCAGCTGCTTTAACTGTCCCTTCTGGATCTTGAATTTTAAATAAAAAATTACCTGCATCTTTAATTACCCAAAATACTGAAAAATCTATATTAACTATGTTTTCATCACCTGTTAACATTAAACTTTCCTCTGGAACATCTGCAACTCCACCTGAAGAAAATCCACTATCTCTTTCTGATCTAAATCCAATGTCCATTCGATTAACTTTTGTTACTTTAGGGGTTAATACATTTTCAATTGGAAAAGGAAGATGATAATTTAATCCGGGTTGTGTAGTTTTAACAAATTTTCCAAATCTTAAAACAACTCCTTGTTCATCAGGTAAAACTCTATAAAGACCACTTAAAGTCCAAACAACTAAAAGAATTATGAGACCGATTATTACTGGCTTAGCCCCGCCTTTACCACCGCCCAAGAATCTGTTTATTATTGATTGTAGTTTACTTATAACTTCATCAATATTTGGAGGAGTGGGGCCTTTCCTAAATCCGCCATTTCCGCTACCACTTCCTCCTGGAGGTGTTCCCCAAGGACTTTGATTTTTAAAATCACTCATAATACGACATTCTATATAGTGTCTTTATCGCCAAAAACAAGGTAATGGTAAAGAATGAACAATAAAAAAGTAGGTTTGAGTGACACAGTGAAAGCAAAAACAGAGCCAAAAACCTTCAGAAGAAACCCAATAATTGGAACAAAATTTACGATTGCAATTTCTAGCGCTAAAGGGGGCGTAGGAAAGTCAACTTTTGCCTCAAATCTTGCTTTAGCTTTAAAAAAATTGGATTTGAAAGTTGGGTTATTAGATGCAGACATATATGGACCTTCGCTACCAAAATTATTCTCAATAAACGAAAAACCTGAAAGTGATGGGCAAAAATTAAAGCCAATTATGAAATATGGAATTCAATGTATATCAATTGGTTTTTTAACAGATGAGCAAACACCAATGATTTGGAGAGGTCCTATGGTGATTTCTGCGATAAAAACTTTTACACAAAAAGTTTTATGGAAGAATCTGGATATTTTAATTGTTGATATGCCTCCAGGAACTGGTGATACACAATTAACTTTTTCTCAAGAAATAAACATGGATGGTGTTATAATCATATCTACTCCACAAGAAATAGCTTTACAGGATGTAAAACGTGGAATTAGAATGTTTGACAAACTTAAAGTGAAAATAATAGGGCTTGTAGATAATATGAGCCATTTCATAGGAGATGACGGAAAAAAATATCCAATTTTTGGTGAAGGAGGTGTAAAAAAAACCGCTTCAGAATTCAACAAAGAGTTTTTGGGAGAAATACCTATTGATCCAGAGGTTGGAAAATCTGGTGATGAAGGAAAACCAATTGTTGAGAATAACCCCGATCATGAAATTTCAAAAAAATATATTAATTTTGCTAATAAAGTAAAAAATATAATATTTTAAATTTATCACTTTGTAATGAATTTTAATAATTTTAAAAATATTCTTTTGACTGGTGCCACAGGCAATACCTCTTATTTTTTTTTAAAAAAATTGGAAAAAGAAAACTTTAATGAAATTATAACAGTTATTACTAGATATAAATCTAAAAATTCTTATTTTGATCAATTCAAATTAAAATTTAGAATATTTAATGGAAACATTGATGATAAAAATTTTTTATCAGAATGTCTTGATAATATAGACCTTGTATTACATACAGCAAATATCGAAAATAGTAAAAATATTGTAGAAGTAGGAAACGAAAAGAAAGTTAAATGGTTTATATTAGTTCACTCTACAATGGTTTATTCAAAGCATTCCTCGCCTAGGATTGAAAATAGAAGGAACATAGAAAAAGATATTTTGGAAAAAAATTCTAACATTACTATACTGAGCTCCTCCATGATTTATGGCACCTCTAGGGATATCAATATGTCAAGATTAATCAGATTCATGGATAAATTTAAAATTTTTCCAATTTTTGGAGATGGACAAAATTACATGCAGCCGATTTATATTGAGGATTTAGCAATTGCTTTTTTTAAAATAATTGAAAATAAGAATCTAACATTTAACAAAAGGTACATTTTAGCTGGTAAAGAACCAATAAAATATATTGATATGCTTAAAATAATAGAGAAGAAACTTAAAAAAAAAATTATATATTTAAAGATACCTCTTAAACTTTCAATTTTTTTAATAAAAATATGTGAAATAATTTTTTTTAAAAAATTACATATAAATACATCTCAAGTTGAAAGATTATCTGAAGACAAAATATATGATTACTCAAATGCAAAAAATGATTTTTTATTTGCTCCAAGAAATTTTGAAGAAGGAATTGAGATTCAAATCAATAAATATAAAAATACAAAAAAATAATAAATTAATATGTTAATTAAAATCGAAAATTTAATTATTGGAGCCGGTCCGTCAGGATTAACTGCTGGATATTCAATTTTAAAAAATAAGAGTCTGGGCAGTGTTGAAATTGTCGAGGCTGATGAAAAATATGTTGGAGGTATTTCTAGGACTGAGAGTAAAAATGGTTATAGATTTGATATAGGTGGTCATAGATTCTTTAGTAAATCAAAAACAATAAATCTATTATGGGATGAGATTTTAGAAGATGGATTTATTGAAACAAACAGAAAATCTAGAATATTATTTAAAAAGAAATTTTTCAGTTATCCACTCTCAGCTGGTGAAGCATTATTTAAATTGGGGTTACTAGAAAGTTTTTTATGTGGAGTATCATTTTTAAAAGCTAAAATTTATCCTAAAAAAAATCCTAAATCTTTTCATGAGTGGGTAGCAAATAGTTTTGGAGAAAGACTTTATAAAAATTTTTTTAAAACTTATACTGAAAAAGTTTGGGGCATGAGTTGTGATGATATTTCTTCGGATTGGGCAGCACAAAGAATAAAAGGCCTGAACTTAACAAGCCTTATATTAAACTCAATTAAATTTTTAAATTTTAATAAAAATAAGAAGGTAATAAAAACTTTAATAAAAAAATTTAAATACCCAAAGTATGGTCCA
The DNA here is from genome assembly GCA_902617415.1 of uncultured Pelagibacteraceae bacterium. GTDB lineage: Bacteria > Pseudomonadota > Alphaproteobacteria > Pelagibacterales > Pelagibacteraceae > Pelagibacter. The sequence goes on from CACMWQ010000004.1 coordinate 105,874, forward strand.
GGTATGATGTGGGAAAAAGCAGCTGAAAAGATATTGAAACAAAATGGCAAAATTACTATGGGAGTTGAAGCAAAAAAGTTTGCGTATAATAAAATTAATAAAAGTTGGAGAGTTCAGTGTCTAAATAAGATTAACAATCAAGAAATTACTTATGAATGTAAAAGAGTTATTTCTTCGGCTGCAATGAGTGATGTTGTAAAAAATATCCATCCACCTTTAGTATCAAAGAATTTAGCTTCTGATCTCAAATACAGAGATTTCATCACTGTAGCAATAATGATTGATAAGAGACCAAGCTTTGACGACAATTGGATTTATATCCATGACCAGAATATTGATGCTGGAAGGATACAAAATTATACTTCGTGGTCAACTCATATGGCCCCTGAGAATAAAGGATGTTTAGGCCTTGAATATTTTTGTAACGAAGGTGAAAATTTTTGGAATAAAAGTGACCAAGAACTAAAAGAAATAGCTATAGAGGATTTAAACAAACTTGAGATTTTGACTGATGAAAAAATTACAGATGCCTATGTAGTTAGACAAAAAAAAGCTTATCCTGTTTATGATAAGAAATATAAAACAATCGTAAAAAAGATTTCTGATGAAATTGAAGAAAATTACAAAAATCTGTTTTTAGTTGGAAGAAATGGTATGCACAAATATAATAATCAAGATCATGCAATGATGACTTCCTTACTTACCGTAGAAAATATAATAAATAATAAAAATATTAATAATATTTGGGATATAAATGTTGATGCTGAATATCATGAAGAAAAAAAAGATAAGTCGCTAGCAATGCAAAATATTCAAGAAACACCGAAAAAATTAAATAATTAATTTGTGATAAGGTAAAAATCATGTTTTTTGTTACCAAATATGTTTTCAATCTTTAATGATGACAATCTATCTTTATATAAATTATCTAATTCACAATAATCCTTATTAAGAAGTAGATAATAATTCTTATCTTTATATTTATTATCAATTAAATTGATAAATTCTTCGCAACCAGAACGAACAAATCTATGACCTATATCTGGAAGAAATTTAAAAACATTAGCTGATACAGTAATGATATCATACTCTTTATCAGAGTTTTTTAAATAGTTATATAGAAGAATATTTGTCTCTGGAAAACCTCTTAGTTTCTTATCCTCGATAGATTTAAAAATTAATTTCTCCTCATTTTTTATTTCTTTTAATATAAAAAAAAATAGAAAAGTAAAAATTGCTATTAATATAAGTTTAGATGATTTTATAAATTTAATATTAAATAAAGAGAGTATTTTAAGAAAATTATTAATTCCAATACTTAAGATAAATCCAAGAAATGGGGAAATCATCACAAAGTTACGATTGTCAACAACAAAAAATAAAGACCAAAGACAAAAATAAGGTATAACGATCAAAAATAAAACTAATGAGGCATATTTATTATTAATTGCCAAAAGAACAAAAAATAATATTAAGTACTTAAATTTCCAAAATAAATATTCTAATCCAAAGTTGAGTTTACTGATCATCGATGTATTTTGAAATTTACTCATGGAATCAGACGACAATTTCCCAAAATATGTTTCTGTGGGATCGAAGTTTAATAGAAAATATTCGTAAATTGGAAAAAAATACCAAGAAAGACTTATAAAAAATATGATCACACCCATTAAAAAAAAATTTTTAAAATATTTTTTTTTAAAATGATGAATTATTAAAAAAAAAACAGGAAATAAAAATGAAACTAGTAGGCCCATTTGTTTTGTAATCGCTGGTGATGAAGCTACTAAAGATATAAGTATAATTTGTTTAAAATTAAAATGATTCAAGTCGTAGTTTTGATTTGTAAAAAAAAAAAATAAAAATATAAAACAAGAACTCAAAGTGACTGAAACTAAAATTGGATCAGAGAAACCAATAAAAAGTGTGTAATTTCTGAGAATAGAGAGTAAAAAAAAAGTAGTAATTACTAATGTCATTTTAATTAATAATTTTTTTTCAGGAAACAAATAAATTAATCTAAAGAAAGTGACAAATATCCAAATAGGATAAATTAAGCATACAGCGCTTGTAAAATATTCAACTTCGTAATTTGAAATCAAAACATAACTTATTGAATATAATATAGGAACTGCTTGCGGATATTCTACTCCTAGAGGTATTTCATTTTTAGACCAGGATAAAGCCCAGCTATTCCACATGTCTAAAGGATCTCCATCATGAACGGGTTGTCCAAGATTATTTAAAGCATAGAAAGAATATATAATGAATAGTAATAATACTATTATATTTATTAATGATAGTTCTACGTTAATAGTTTTAAAATTTTTTTTAAATGAAAAAAAATTGTCAATTTCATTTAATAATCTTTTAAAGTTATAATTTTTTATTAATAAAAGAATAATTAAAATTAATTCTATTAAAATTATTACAATTAAAAAATTTTGATTGTAAATTTTTAATAAAACCAAATTATAGACTAAAATGTAATTTAAAACCAAGCTTAATGGAATAGATAAAACTATAGCATCAAAAATTTTAATTTTCTTAAAAAATAACAAAAAAAGAAAACCTGGTAATATCCATGCTTGAAATAACGAAACTATTCCAAATGTGACCATAAATATTTAGATCAATTTGTCTTTAAGATCAAAAGCTTCCATAAGTTCATTCCATTCTCTTTTCGATAAACCTGTGTCATCAATAGAAACATTTTCACCTTTTATAAGTTTTTGAATAATAACTTTTCCTTTTGCAGAAACTTCTGTTCCACCAACCCTATAATCCATAAAAGCTTCATAAGTTATTGGTACCCATTTTTTAACAGTATCAAGCATAGCATCAGCATAAGCTCTAATCTCATACTGAGCATGATGATCTGCTCTCAATCTCAAAAAATTCATCAGATTTAATAAATCTGTTTTCCAATACCATTGAGTATAAGTATTTAATGTTAAGTTCATTCTAGCAAGCTCTCTTGCTAGGCCAACACCTTTTTCATCTATAGTAGATCCATCATATCTTTCATTAAGCATAGTTTCATAATTATTATAAGTTTGTTCAGCATCTCCTTTCAATAAATTCAAAACTTTTTTTGCTTGCTCTCCATCTAAAATATCACCTCTACCTTGTCTATTACTTTGTGATTGAGCAGCAAGATGTTGCGGATCAGGAAGATAAAATTCTTTATCTAAAATGGAGTATCTCGCAGAGTATTCATTTACATTTGCTGTTCTGTGTCTAATCCATTGTCTTGCAATGAATATTGGTAATTTTACATGATATTTTATTTCACACATTTCAAAAGGAGTACTGTGCCAATGTCTCATTAAATATTTTATTAAACCAGAATCAGTTGAAACTTTTTTTGTCCCTTTTCCATAAGACACTCTCGCAGATTGGACAACAGAGGTATCATCACCCATATAATCAACTACTCTTATAAAACCGTGATCTAATATTGGAATTGCATCGTAGAGAATTTTTTCAAGTTCTGGGGCTGTAACTCTTTTTGTTGAATTTCGCTGAGTTTGCTGGTCTTTTATTTCTTTTATTTGATCTTCAGTTAACTTCATGAATAATTTATTGAATCTGTTGAATTTGGTTTTATATTAATAATGTTGGTTTTCCAACTATGACGATAAACGAATTTCGTAATAACCATTACGGACGTGGGGGCAGTACCCACCACCTCCACCATTTTCAACTTATGGGGGTGAATTAGGATCGACGGATGACTAAAAGTTATTCTTTCGTTCGGTATTGTTCCGCCGTAAAGGGCTAATTTATAAATGCTAACGAAAGTTATGCACTTGCAGCTTAATTAATTTATTAATTAAGTTACGGGGTTTGGGGCACCTGGCAACAGAACGCCCCTTATAAATCTATTATTTATGGTGCGGTCAGAGAGACTCGAACTCTCATGGGCTAGGCCCACACGGCCCTCAACCGTGCCTGTCTACCAGTTTCAGCATGACCGCTTGTTATGCGGCAGATTAAATGAATGACAATTCTATTTCAAGTTGATAAGTTTTTTTTATGGAATTTACTAGTGAAATAAAAAAAGCAACAAGCTCAATTTATAACAAAGTATCAAAAAAAATTCCGGAGATAGAATGGGCTACACATGCGCCTTATATTTATAAAATTAATAAATTAAAGAAAGAGAAGAATGCAGTAATTCTTGCACACAATTATCAAACACCAGAAATTTATCACGGCATCTCAGATTTTTCTGCAGATTCTTTAGCTTTAGCAGTAGAGGCTGCAAAAACAAAAGCAGATATAATTGTAATGTGTGGAGTTCATTTTATGGCTGAAACTGCAAAATTAATGAGTCCAGAAAAAAAAGTTTTATTACCAGATATGAAGGCGGGTTGTTCTCTCTCTTCGTCTATAACAGGCGATGATGTTAGAAATCTCAAAAAAAAATATCCTGGTGTTCCAGTGGTCTCGTATGTAAATACATCTGCTGATGTTAAAGCTGAAACTGATGTTTGCTGTACATCTGCAAATGCAGTAAAAATTGTAGAATCTTTAGGAGTAAAAAAAGTAATATTTTTACCCGATGATTTTTTAGCAAAATATGTGGCATCACAAACTGATATAGAAATTATTTCTTGGAAAGGAACTTGTGAAGTGCATGAACAATTTAATGATCAAGAAATTAATGATATTAGAAAAGCGAATCCAGGTATAAAAATAATAGCCCATCCGGAATGTCCACCTGATGTGATACAAGCTTCTGATTTTGCAGGTTCTACAAGTGGAATGATTAAATATGTAAAAGACAATCAACCAGAAAAAGTCATGATGGTTACGGAATGCTCAATGAGCGATAATGTACAAATTGATAATCCAAATGTTGAATTTATTAGACCATGTAATCTTTGTCCGCATATGAAAAGAATAACTTTGCCTAAAATATTAGAATGTTTAGAAAATGAAACTAACGAATTAATAATGGACAATGAAACAATCGAAAAAGCAAGAAAATCTGTAGAGAGAATGGCAGAAATAGGCAGATAAAATCTGTGTCTAAAATTCAATTAAGCAAAAATTTTATAAAATCATCATGTAAATTGGCTTTGAATGAGGACTTGTATCCTTCAGGTGATATTACTTCAGAACTAGTTGATAAAAATATTAAAAAAAAAGTTAAAATGATATGTAACCAAAATGGAATTTTAGGTGGGATAGATTTTGCTAAAGAGACCTTTAAATTAGTAGATAAAAAAATAAATTTTAAAAATAATAAAAAAGATGGATCTCGAATAAGAAAAGGCGAAGTAGTTGCGACTATTGATGGTAACCTAAAAAATATTCTAACTGGTGAAAGAGTAGCATTAAACTTTGTTTCTCATATTTCTGGAATAGCAACGAAAACAAATATGTTTGTAAAAAAAGTTAGAAAAAAAACTAAAATATGCTGCACAAGAAAAACGATCCCAAGTCTTAGAGTGATCCAAAAATATGCTGTAAAATTAGGTGGTGGAACAAACCACAGATTTAACTTAAGTGATGAATACTTAATAAAAGATAACCATATAAATTCTGAAAAAAATTTTGAAAATTTAATTCAAAGAGCCATTAAAAAGAAGGGAAGAAAAAAAATTACAGTTGAGGTTGATAATTTATCTCAGTTAAAGAGAATATTAGGTCTGAAATTTGATAGGATTTTATTAGATAATATGAGTTCAAAAAATTTGAAAAAAGCAGTCAAAATGTCTAGGAAATTTTATGAAACCGAAGCATCAGGAGGAATTAACTTAAAGAATGTTAAAAATGTTTCCTCTACTGGTGTAGATAGGATTTCCATAGGATCTTTAACTCACTCAATTAATGCATTAGACTTAAAATTGGAAATCTAAAATTTAATTTTATTTTTTTAATTGAGCTTGAGCAGCAGCGAGTCTTGCAATAGGTACTCTATAAGGTGAACAGGATACATAATCTAAACCAGTACGTGCACAAAAGTCGATACTTTTCGGATCACCTCCATGTTCGCCACATATACCGAGTTTGATTTTTTTGTTAATTTTTCTACCCTTTTTTGTTGCTATTTTTATTAAATCTCCAACTCCATCATCTATAGAAACAAATGGATCAATATCAAAAATTTTATTATCAATATAATCGTTTAAAAACTTACCACTATCATCTCTGCTAATGCCAAAAGTTGTTTGAGTTAAGTCGTTTGTTCCGAAACTAAAGAATTCTGCATGTCTAGATATATCATCTGCTTTGATTGCTGCTCTTGGTAGCTCAATCATTGTACCCACTAAAAAATTTAGTTTTGTTTTAGTTTTGTTTTCAACTTCTTTTGCAACTCTAATTACTAAATCTTTCATTATTTTTATTTCTGCTTCAGTTGATACCAAAGGTATCATGATCTCCGGAATAATAGATTTTATCTTGAGTTTTTTACATTCAACTAAAGCATGAAAAATCGCTGTGCACTGCATCTCATATATTTCTGGGAATGATATACCTAATCTACAACCTCTATGACCAAGCATTGGATTTTGTTCATGAAGTTCTGTTATTCTACCCTCTAATTCAGAACTTTTAATGTTTAAAGCATTTGCTACATCGCTAATTTCTTTTTGATTTTTCGGTAAAAATTCATGAAGTGGTGGATCTAATAATCTAACTGTAACAGGTAGACCATTCATAATTTTAAAGATATCAATAAAATCCTTTTTTTGAAAAGGAAGTAGTTTCTTTAAAGCACTAGCCCTATCCTCTTTTGATTTTGATAAAATCATTTCTCTTACAGATAAAATTCTCTCTTCATCGAAAAACATATGTTCTGTTCTACAAAGACCTATTCCTTCAGCTCCAAATTCTCTAGCAGTTTTACTATCAAGAGGTGTTTCAGAATTAGTTCTAATTTTTAGTTTTCTAAATTTGTCGGCCCATTTCATAAGTTTAGAAAAATCTCCCGAAATTTCGGGTTTAACAGTTTTAACCTCTCCTTTTATAATTCTACCAGTTGATCCATCGATTGTAATTAGATCACCTTCTTTAATTTCATTATTTTTTGTTTTAAAAATTTTATTTTGGTAATCTATTTCTATTTCGCTTGAGCCAGATACACAAGGTCTACCCATTCCTCTTGCAACTACTGCAGCATGGCTGGTCATACCTCCTCTTGCTGTAAGAATTCCTTTTGCTGCATGCATTCCATGAATATCTTCGGGTGATGTTTCTACTCTTACTAGGATTGTATTTTGCATCATTCCATTTAATCTTTCAGCTTCATCAGAAGTAAATACTACTTTTCCACTGGCTGCTCCTGGCGAAGCTGGAAGGCCTTTGGCTATTACTTCTAAATTTGCTGTTTCATCTAAAGTTGGATGAAGCAAAGTATCTAATGAATTTGGCTGTACTCTGAGCACTGCCTCTTTTTTTGTTATAAGTTTTTCTCTTTCCATGTCGACAGCAATTTTTACAGATGATTTTGCAGTTCTTTTTCCAGATCTAGTTTGCAACATCCACAATTTATTATTTTCAACTGTGAACTCTACATCCTGCATATCTTTATAATGTTTCTCAAGTTTAATAAGAATATTTTTTAGATTTTTGTAGACTTTAGGCATAGACTCTTCCATTGAAAGAAGTTTTTCTTTTGCATCTTTTCTAGCTTTCTTAGTTATATGTTGAGGGGTCCTCGTCCCCGCAACAACATCTTCTCCTTGAGCATTTATTAAATATTCGCCATAGATTTCATTCATTCCATTAGATGGATTACGGGTAAATACAACACCTGTCGCACAATCATCACCCATATTACCAAAAACCATGGACTGTACATTTACTGCGGTTCCCCATTCTGATGGTATATGATTTAATTTTCTATAAACCTTTGCTCTGTTACTCTCCCATGACAAAAAGACTGCACTAATTGCACCTAGTAATTGTTCATTAATATTTTGAGGAAAATCTTTTTTGGTTTTTTCTCTTACAATATTTTTGAAGTCTTTAATCAATCTATCCCAGTCATTTTCATCCAAATCAGTGTCTAACAGTACACCTTTTGTAAGTTTATAATTTTCAATTAGTTCTTCAAAATTATAATTTTCAACTCCCATAACAACATTTGCATACATTTGTATAAATCTTCGATAACTATCTTTTGCAAATCTCATATTTGATGTTTTATTTGCTAAAGCAATCACAGTTTTATCATTTAGTCCAAGATTTAAAATTGTATCCATCATGCCTGGCATGGAAACCCTTGCACCAGATCTTACAGACAACAACAAAGGGTTTTTCAAATCTCCAAATTTTTTACCAGAATCTTTTTCAACATTTTTTAACTCTCTATTTATTTCATTTATGATTTTAGGCTTTAATTTCTTTTTATTTTTATAAAATAAATCACAAACCTCAGTAGAAATTGTAAATCCTGGTGGAACAGGTAATCCCATCCTTCCCATTTCTGATAAATTTGCACCTTTGCCTCCCAAAATATTTTTTGGATTTTTTATTTTTTTTGTATCTTTGGATTTAAAATTAAATACTAAATGGTGCATTTATGATTCTATTTTAGAAAAGTTAAAATAATTATCGAAGCTTTTACACAACATTTTTAAAAGTTCTAGTCTGTTTTTTTTAATTAATTCTTCTTGATCATTAACTATTACATTATCAAAAAACTCATTAACCTCTATTTTGGCACCTGAGAGTGTTTTAAGACTTTCATCATAATCCTCGTCTCTACCTACGCTTGAAAAATACTTTCTTATAGCATGTATTTTTTTATAAAGATTTTTTTCATAATCATTTTTAAAGAGACCAGGATCAGCAGAACCTACAATTTCTAGTTTTGATTTACTTTCGCTATTTAAAATGTTTGCAGATCTTTTATAAATTGCAATAACATCAAGACCGAAATCTTTTTTAATATTTTTATTCAAATTTAATGATTTATTAAAAATTTTTAGTAAATCATCTATTCCATAAGAATTAGTGGAGCATTCAATAATATCCGACCTAATATTTTTTTCTTTTAAATAATTTTTTAATCTATCTAAAATAAAATCTCCCAATTCATCATTTATCAATTTTGAGTCAAAAGAGTAATTTTGTTCTTTGTATAAATTTATTGAATAATTTATTAGATCTCTTAATTTTATTTTTTTTTGATTTTCAATTATTAACCTTAATAAACTAATTGCCATTCTTCTTAAGGCATAAGGATCTTTTGAACTAGTTGGTTTGAGATTAATTCCAAAAAATCCAACTAAAGAGTCTATTTTGTCACTTAATGATAATGCTATGCTGTATGGTTTTTTTGGAACTTTACTATCAATGCCACTTGGTAAGTAATGCTCTGAAACAGCTAAACTTATTTCTTCGTCAAAACCTTGCTCTCTTGCGAAATATCCACCCATCACGCCTTGTAATTCGGGAAACTCTCCAACTAAATCCGACATCAAATCTACTTTGCAAATTGAGGAGGCAATTTCTATCTTTTCTTTACTTATTAAAAGTTCATCTGATATTATTCCGCTAAGTTTTCTTACTCTTTGTATTTTATCAAAATAACTTCCCAACCCTTTAAAATAATTAATTTGCTTCAATCTAGACACCTGTTTAACTAAATTTTGAGACTTATTTCTATTCCAAAAAAATTCTGCATCTGCCAACCTTGCGTCTACAACATTTTGATTTCCTAATTTAACTAATCCCTTTTTGTCTTTGCAATCTGCTACAACTATAAAATTATTTGTTATTTTGTTTTTGCTATCAAATGTAGGAAAATATTTTTGGTGATGCTGCATTGTAATAATAAGTATTTCTTGGGGAATTTCTAAAAATTTCTTATTAAACTCACATACTAAAATTTTTGGTTTTTCAACAATATTTATTATTTCGTCTATAAGTTTTTCATTCACGTTTATATGAATTTTTTTTTGGTTAGTTGCCTTGTTTATTTCTTTAATTATAAATTCTTTCCTTTTATCTTGATCAATTGTTACTCCTTTTTGCTTAAAAAATTTTATATAAGATTTAAAATCATTAAAACTTTTTACTTCATCTTCTAGATCTTTATCTGTAAAAGTTTTATTTGAACTATGTAAATGGTTTAATTTAAATTCAATTATTTTTTTATCAAATAAAGCTAATATTGATTTTAATGGTCTTCCCCAATATAAATCATGATTGCCCCATTTCATTGATTTTTTCCATGAAATTTTTAAAAGTAAACTTGCAATACTTTCTTTTAATAAATCGTATGTTTTTATCTTTTGCGATGGTTTGTTGTAGAAGTAGAATATGCCTTTTTCAGTGCTTTTTTTGAAAACTTTTTCTTTACTTATTTTATTGGATTTTAAAAATCCTTCCAAAGCCTTTTCTGGAGCATTTATATTAGGACCTCTAATTTCCTCTGCTTTTTTTATTACATCTTTAGATATCTTATTTATATGAACAATGAGCCTATTTGGAGTTGAATAAGTATTAATTTTACCTTTAACTATAATTTCATTATCGTTAAAAAATTTTTTAAAAATTTGTGTTAATTCATTTCTAGCATTGATTTGTAATCTTGAAGGTATTTCTTCACTAAATAATTCAAGGAAAAACTCAGACATTTTAATTTTGTGTTTCTACCCAGATTTTTCCAATTTCTCTTGTCAGATCTCTGATCCTTGCAATATATTCTGCTCTTTGAGCAACACTTATAACTCCTCTAGCATCTAAAATATTGAACACATGACTTGATTTTAAACATTGATCATATGCTGGAAGAGAAATTTTCTTTTCAATTAATGATTTTGCTTCTTCTTCGAGCATATCAAAAATTTTAAATAATTTATCTGTGTTTGCATACTCAAAATTATAAGCTGAAAATTCTTTTTCAGCTTGATGAAAAACATCTTTGTATAAAACTCCCTCATCATTCCAAGTTAAATCAAAAACATTTTTTTTACCTTGAATAAACATACATAATCTCTCTAAACCATAAGTAATTTCAACAGATATTGGATTGCATTCCATACCTGCCATTTGTTGAAAATAAGTAAATTGAGTAACTTCCATACCATCACACCATACTTCCCATCCAAGACCAGCAGCACCTAAGGTTGGACTTTCCCAATCATCCTCTACAAATCTGATATCGTGCTCTTCGTATTTAATACCTACTGATGAAAGGCTATTAAGATACATTTTTTTAATATCTTTTGGTGAAGGTTTTATTAAAACTTGAAATTGATAATAGTGTTGCAAACGATTAGGATTTTCTCCATACCTTCCATCTGTTGGTCTCCTTGATGGTTGAACGTAAGCTGTTTTCCATGGTTTAGAACCTAATGATCTTAGAGTTGTTGCTGGGTGAAATGTTCCCGCTCCAACCTCTAAATCATAAGGTTGTAAAATAACGCAACCTTTTTTTGACCAGTACTTTTGAAGATTTAAAATTGTATCCTGAAAAGAAATAAATGATTTTGGATTTTTTGTTTTTTTTTTAGAAACCATATTTTTGCCAAATAGATCTTTCTTCTAAAACACTTATCAATTTATCCGCATGGTCTTCAGAAGACGAAAGTTTTTTGGCAAGCCATCCTTTAGACTTTTCAAATTTTTTAATTTCAACATCTTCACCAAATTTTTCTCTCAATATCTGTTCTGCATTTCCTATTCCATCTATCAAACCAAGTTTTAAAGATGTTTTGCCAGACCAAAATTCTCCAGAAAAAAGTTCAACATCAGTTTTGTTTAATTTTGTTGATCTACTTTCCTCTACAACATTAATAAATTCTTGGTGAAGTTCCAGTTGAATATTTTTTAATCTTTGAATGTCCTCTTCTTTTTCGTCTAAAAAAGGGTCTAGAGTACTTTTATTTTTTCCAGCTGTATAAACCCTTCTTTGAACACCTATTTTTTGAATTAAATCTTTAAAACCAAAAGAAGAATAAATTACTCCTATTGATCCGATTATAGAACTTGCATTAGCATAAATCTCATCACCTGCGCATGCAATTAGATAGCCTCCGGATGCAGCAACATCTTCAGCAAAAACTATTACTTTTTTTTTGTTTTTCTTAGACTGTTCTCTAATAAATTTATATATTAGATGTGATTGAACGGGTGAACCACCTGGTGAATTAATTGAAATTGCAACAGCCTCTGCTTTTTTTACTGAAAAAGCTTTTTTTATCATTTCTTCTTGAGAGGAATATTCTATTCCTTGTTTAAACTTTCCAACATTTCCTATGACGCCGGTAAGTCTTAAATGACTAACAATTTTTTTTTTTTTAAAAAATGAAAACATACAAATGATTATAAAAATTTTATCTAATTATAAAGCTACTTATAGTTGAAGAATTAGGTGCGTCAATTGATAAGTATATTAATAAACTTAATGTAATATTTTGAATTTATGGGTTCAGTAGTTCAATTAAAAAAACAAATAACTAATGCTTATACAAATTTAGTAAATTCTGTTGATGAAAAACTAAGTTTAGTTGAAGACAAAATTTCTTATAAATTAGATAGTAAAGTTGAGCTTGTTAAAGAAATGACAGCTTACCACATGACTAGTGGAGGCAAAAGATTAAGAGCATTGCTTACTTTGGAGTGTGCTAAATTGTGTGGATATACAAAAGGTAGTAGAGATGTGAACCTAGCTGCATGTGTTGAACTTATACACGCAGCAACTCTTATGCATGATGATGTAATTGACAGCGCAGATTTAAGAAGAGGCAAAAAAACTGCAAATAAAATTTGGGGAGATCAGTCATCAATTCTTGTTGGGGACTATTTATTAAGTAGATGTTTTGAAATGATGGTTGAGGATGGAAGTATTGAAGTATTAAAACTTTTATCCTCTACATCATCAACTATTGCCCAAGGAGAAGTTTTGCAATTACAACATAAAGGTGACTGTGAAATGTTAGAAGATACATATCTGAATATAATTTCTTCTAAAACTGCAGCTTTATTTTCAGCATCTTCAAAAGTTGGGTCGATAATTACTGATAAAGAGAATAAATTTAAAGATGCACTAGAATTCTATGGAAAGAACCTTGGATTAACATTTCAGATTGCAGATGACACACTTGACTATAACTCAGAATTAAAAATGTTTGGTAAAGAGATAGGGAAAGATTTCTTTGAGGGCAAGGTTACTCTCCCGATTATTCTATTACATCAAAAATTATCTTCAGATGAAAAATTAATTTTAAAAAAAATATTTGAACAAAATATCAGATCTAAAGAACAATTTGACTATGTGCTTACATTGGTAAAAAAATATAATATAATTAATGAGTGTTACAAAAAAGCGGAGCACTATATAAGTTTAGCATCAAATTCATTAAGTATATTTCAAGATTGTGAAGAAAAAACTATACTCAAAAATTTAACTTCATTTAGTATTAATAGAAAATTTTAAGGTGATAAGAGAATTTTTTTCCAATCATTATTTTCTTTAATATATTTTAATCTTTCGTGAATTCTATTTTCACCATCTAACCAAAATTCAATTTCGTGGTGTTTTAACCTCCATCCTGACCAATGATCAGGTCTTGGAACATTATTTTCATCTTTATAGAGATCTTTAAATTTTTTTATAGATTGGTTTAGCTCTTCTCTATCTTTTAAAATTGAACTCTGATTTGATGCCCATGCACCAATTCTACTTCCGTAACTTCTGGATTTATAATAATTATCAGCTTCTTCATCAGAAACTTTTTCAGCAGTACCAACTATTCGAATTTGTCTGAGTAAACTTTTCCAATGAAAGCACATAGAAATTTTTGGATTCTGCTTTATAGAGTTTCCCTTGTTACTATTAAAGTTAGTGTAAAAAACAAATCCATCCTCTCCATAATCTTTGAGCAATACCATTCTTACATTCGGATAACCTTTTTCGTTAATAGTGCCTAGAGCTAATGCATTTGGATCATTTATTTCTGTTTTCTTTGCCTCGTTGTACCATTCAGTGAATAATAGTATTGGATTATCAAGATCTAGAAAGCATTTATCTAACCCTAAAGAATTTTTTTCGTTCATAATTTCACCAAAATAATTTATATAATAATATAATGTCTTTTAATACATTTGGAAAATTTTTTCGATTTACTACTTGGGGTGAGTCTCACGGTCCAGCAATAGGATGTGTTGTTGATGGTTGTCCTCCGAATATTAAGCTTAATATCAGAGACATTCAGTTAGAATTAAATAAAAGAAAGCCTGGTCAGTCAAAATTCACAACCCAAAGAAAAGAAGATGATAAAGTAGAAATTTTATCAGGAACATTTGAGGGCAAAACAACTGGTACACCTATCTCAATGATTATCTTCAATAAAGATATGCGTTCTAGGGATTATAAAAATATTAAAGATAAATTTAGACCTGGTCATGCTGATTATACATATTTTAAAAAGTATGGAATTAGAGATTATAGAGGTGGAGGCAGACAATCAGCGAGAGAGACTGCTTCAAGAGTGGCAGCAGGGGCAATAGCAAAGCAAGTTTTGCAAAATATTATTGGGAAAAAGTACAGTGTAATTGGAGCCGTAACACAATTAGGAATACTAGGATGTGACACAGAAAAATGGAATGATAGTTTCATCACAAAAAACCCTTTATTTTGTCCTGATAAAACAGTTTTAAAATTATGGGAAAAATATTTACTTGGGATAAGAAAAGCTGGCTCATCGTGTGGAGCTATTATTGAAGTAAGAGCAAGAGGTGTTCCTGTTGGATTGGGAGCTCCAATTTATTCAAAATTAGATATGGATTTAGCATCAGCAATGATGAGTATTAACGCAGTAAAAGGTGTAAATATAGGATCAGGAATGAACTCTGCTCAACTTTCTGGTGAACAAAATTCTGACGAAATGTCCCAAACAGGAAAGAAAACAAAATTTAAATCGAATAATGCTGGAGGAATTCTTGGAGGTATTTCTAGTGGTCAAGAAATAATAGTTTCTTTTGCAGTAAAACCAACTTCATCAATTCTTTCTCAAAGAAAAACAATTAATAAATTTGGAAAAAATACTTCAATTTCAGTCACAGGGAGACATGATCCATGTGTAGGTATTAGAGCAGTGCCTATTGGCGAAGCAATGATGCATTGTGTAATTCTTGATCACTACTTATTGAATAAAGCTCAATGTGGCAATTAATTAGTTTTTTTAATTAAAACTTTAGAATTTAGAGTTTCTAAAACCTTCGCTTCAATAGATTTAGCATCTAGACCAGCTTCTTTATACATTTCTTCTGGTTTATCTTGGTCTAAAAATTTATCAGGCAAAATCATTGATCTAAATTTTATATTACTATCTAATAAATTCTTTTCATTTAGGAAATGATTTACATGAGCTCCAAAACCTCCTATAGAGCCTTCTTCCAACGTAATTAGCACTTCATGATTTGTTGCAACTTGCCACATAAGATTTTCATCCAGAGGTTTTGCAAATCTAGCATCTATAATTGTTGGATTAATTCCCATTTTTTTTAAACCTTCTTCAGCCAATAAACATTCTTTTAATCTGTTACCAAAACTTACTAATGCAACTTTCTTACCTTCTCTTATAACTCTACCTTTTCCAATATCTATTTTTTCGTTAATATCAGGTAATTCTAAACCTGCTCCATTTCCTCTTGGATATCTAAATGCACATGGTTGATTATTAATATCTACTGACGTATTGATCATTCTTACCAATTCTGCTTCATCACTTGCTGCCATAACAATAAAATTAGGTAAAGTTGATAAATATGTAATATCAAAAGCACCTGCATGAGTGGCTCCATCGGCGCCGACTAAACCAGCTCTATCAATTGCAAATCTTACTGGTAAACTTTGAATTGCAACGTCATGAACTACCTGATCATAAGCTCTTTGTAAAAATGTTGAATAAATTGCTGCATAAGGCTTATAACCCTCTGTTGCTAAACCTGCAGCAAAAGTAACAGCATGTTGTTCAGCAATTCCAACATCAAAAGTTCTATCCGGGAAAACTTTACTAAATGCGTCCATTCCTGTCCCAGATGGCATAGCAGCAGTTATACCTACAATTTTACTATCTTTCTTTGCATGCTCTATTAATGTATTTGCAAATACCTTTGTAAAAGCAGGAGTCTTGGTTGTTGATTTTTGTTGAACTCCAGTTTGAACATCAAATTTTGTAACCCCATGATACTTATCATCAGATTTTTCAGCAAAACTATATCCTTTCCCTTTTTGAGTTTTTATATGAATTAGTATTGGACCATTATGATTGCTTTCTTTTGCATTTTTTAAAATTGGCAACAGTACATCTAAATCATGACCATCAATTGGACCAACATAATAAAAACCTAAAGAATTAAATAATGTACCACCTGTTACAGCCGATCTCAAAAAATCTTCAGCCTTTCCAGCCTTTTTGCTAAATCTTTTTGAAAATGATGAAATAATCATTTTAACTGTTTCTCTGAAACTAAAATAAATCTTACCTGAAAAAATTTTAGCAAGATAAGATTTCATTGCGCCAACTGGTTTTGCAATTGACATATCATTGTCATTCAAAACTACGATCATTTTTGTTTTTGAATCTCCAGCATTATTCATAGCTTCATATGCCATTCCTGCGCTCATGGCACCGTCACCAATAACTGCTATAACCTGATCTGATTTATTTGATAATTTATTTGCTGTTGCAATACCAAATCCAGCAGAAATAGAAGTGGAACTATGAGCTGCACCAAAAGGGTCAAATTCACTTTCTGATCGCTTTGTAAAACCAGATAATCCACTTCCTTGTCGTAAAGTTCGTATTTTATCTTTTCTTCCTGTTAAAATTTTATGAGGGTATGATTGATGACCAACGTCCCATATCAATTTGTCATTAGGTGTGTCAAAAACATGATGAAGTGCTACTGTTAACTCTACAACACCTAAACCCGCACCTAGATGTCCACCTGTTTTTGAAACAGCATCAATCATTTCGCTTCTTACTTCTTCTGATAGAACTTTTAACTCTTCATTATTTAGTTTTTTTATATCTGAAGGAAAATTAATATTATTTAAATATTTATAATTCTGCATTTATTTATTTCTACTTAATATAAATTCAATTGTCTCTTTTAAATCATTAGCATTATTTCCATAGCTAATTAAACTATTAAATATTTCTTTTTTTAGTTTTGAGGCATATTTAATAGCATTTTTATATCCTAGTAAACTTATTAATGTTGCTTTTCCCTTTTTTGAATCTTTATTTGTTTTTTTTCCTGCAGTTTTTGATGAACTGCTATAATCAATTAAATCATCTGCAATTTGAAAAAGTAAACCAATTTTTTCACCAATAATTGAGAATTTTTTTATTTGATCTTTTTTATTTGTCAAAATAACTGGAGACAAACAGCTGAATGAAAATAATTTTCCAGTCTTTTTAATCTCCATATCTATAACTTTTTGTTTAGAAACTTTTTTTCTTTCATAATTTAAATCCAAAAATTGACCTCCGGCTATTCCTTGGTGACCTGATGATTGAGATATTAGATTTATTAGGGATATTTTTTTATTGTTATTTATATTGAACTTTGGATCAGATAAAATTTCAAAAGCTAATGTCAAAAGGGAGTTTCCAGCTAAAACAGCTGTTGATTCTCCAAATTTTTTATGTGTAGTTAGTTTACCTCTTCTAATATCATCATCATCCATACACGGTAAATCGTCATGTATGAGTGAATAAGCGTGTATACATTCAACAGCTGAACTTAAATATAAAAGATATTTTTTTTCGACATTAAAAATTTTTCCAACATCAAAAATAAGCTTAGATCTTATTTTTTTTCCTCCAGGAAATAAACCATACTTAATAGGTATAATTAGATCTGTTTTTTTTTGTTTTGCTAAGTAATTTTTTAAAAATTTATTTACTTCATTAACAGTTTTAACTAATTTTTTTTCATTTTTTTTTGAGGTTAATTCTTCAATTTTTAGCTTGGTACTTTCAGATATATTTTTTGAATCCTTTTGAAATTTTTTCTCTATTAAATTATTTAACTTTATTAAATATTGATAATCATCAATAGATTCTTCCAAATTTTTTTTACTTTCTAATTCTTGTATTAAATGATCTGCTATATCTGTGAGTTCACTCAAAGATTTTGATTCAATATCATCTGGCAAAATTTTTTCATTCATATAATAATTTGTAATATTATATGAAAATTAATGATTCAAATATTAAAAAAGCAGTAAAATATTTAAATAATCACGAATGTATTGGAATACCTACGGAAACTGTCTATGGATTAGCTGCTAATGCCTATTCTGATAAAGCTACCAAAAGAATATTTAAATTAAAAGGAAGACCTGCCGATAACCCCTTAATTGTTCATTACTATAATATTAAAGATTTGGAGAAAGATTGTAAGACTAATACTTTGTTTTATAAACTTTATAATTCATTATGCCCTGGTCCAATTACATTTATATTAAAACTAAAAAATGAAAGCAAAATTTCAAAAAACGTTACTAATAACAAAAAAACGTTAGGTGTAAGATTTCCAAGTCACCGAACCGCTAGAAAGTTATTAAATTCTTTAAAATATCCTTTAGCAGCGCCAAGCGCAAATATCTCTGAAGGGATAAGTCCAGTAACAAAAGATGATGTATATGATGAATTTGGAGAAAAAATTAAATTTATTCTAGAAGGTGGAAGATCAAAAATTGGTGTTGAGTCTACGATTATAAGTTTAGTAAAAAAACCCCAAATCTTAAGATTGGGTGGTTTAAATATTTCTATATTAAATAAAAAATTAAAAACAAATTTAAAAACTAAATTGTATGCTAAAAGTAACATAAGTTCTCCAGGGAGAAGAAGAATTCATTATTCACCGGGTATACCTATTAGATTAAACGCAGATAAAATAAAAAAAGATGAGGCTTTTATACTAATTAAGAAGAGAGAAGAAAATAATAAGAATTATTTTTACTTAAGTAAGACAAATAACCTAATGGAGAGTGTTAAAAATTTATATAAAACATTAAGAAAAATTAAGAAGTTAGGTTACAAAAAAATAGCTGTACAAAGAATACCAAACCAAAACTTTGGATTAGTGATTAACGATAGACTTTTTAGAGCATCAAAAAAATGAAAAATTTAGTGGAAGTTAAAAATATAAAAAAAAATTACGGAAAGAATGAAGCTGTCAAAGGTATAAGTTTTAACATAAAAGAAGACGAAATTTTAGGTCTATTAGGTCCAAATGGCTCCGGCAAAACAACAACGATAGGCATGTTATTGGGACTTTTAAAACCAACTAGTGGAGAAATTTTAATAAACGGTCAAAAATTGGAAGGGAATAGAATTGAAATCTTGGAACAGATTAACTTCATATCTCCATATATTGAATTACCAAAAAAACTTACAGTTAAACAAAATCTAACTGTTTATGGAAAATTATACAAAATAAATAATATTAATGAGAGGATCGAATTTTTATCAGAAAAATTAAGATTAGAAGATTTGCTAAATAGCATTACAGGTGAATTATCATCTGGACAAAAAAATAGAGTAAGTTTGGCAAAAGCATTAATAAACGAACCAAAAGTATTGCTATTAGATGAGCCAACTGCATCATTAGATCCGGAAGTAGGTGATTTTGTTAGATCTTTTTTGGAAGATTATAAAAAAGAAAAAAAAATATCTATACTTCTTGCCTCTCATAATATGAATGAAGTCACTAGGCTTTGTAAATCAATTCTAATGATGAAGGATGGGATTATTATCGATGAGGGAAATCCTAAAGAATTAATCAATAAACATGGCAGAAAAAACCTAGAGGAAGTTTTTTTAAAATTATCAAGGAGCAAAAATGAGCTTAACTAGAATGTATGGTCTTTTTTTAAGACATTTTTATTTAATTACGAGATCTTTCCCAAGAGTTTTAGATCTTGTTTATTGGCCAACTATTCAAATTACTTTATGGGGATTTATCTCAAATTTTTTTGCTACACATACAACATATTATAATAATGCGGTAGGAGTTATATTAACGTGCGCAATCCTTTATGATTTTCTTTTCAGAACAAGCATAGGATTTAATATGCTATTTCTTGAAGAGATTTGGAGTAGAAACTTTACAAATTTATTTATTGCACCAATGAAAATTGGTGAAATATTAACTTCACTTGTTGCAACAGCTTTAATTAGAGCCCTTATAGGTTTAATACCAGCAGTGCTTTTAACTTCTCCATTATTCGGTATTTCAATTTTAGATTTAGGAATATTTTTATTCTTTTTATTTTTGAGCCTATATTTATTTGGAATAACACTTGGCATCCTGGTATCTGCTGGTCTACTAAGATATGGACCCTCTTTTGAAAATATAGCATGGTCTACAATGTTTTTATTAGCTCCATTTGGATGCATTTATTATCCAATTGAAATATTGCCAGAGGTGTTCCAGAAGATAGCTTATCTACTACCATTGGTATATATATTTGAAGAAGCAAGAAATATTTTGATTAATCAAACTGTAGATATTCAAAATATCTATTATGCTTTCATGTGGAATGGAGTTTACTTTGTATTATCAATTGCATTATTCTATTATTCTTTCAATGTCGCAAAAAACAAAGGAACGCTTATTAATATGGGCGAATAATGGTGCGCCCGCAAGGAGTCGAACCCTGAACCTCCAGAGCCGAAATCTGGCGCTCTATCCAGTTGAGCTACGAACGCATATTAATTTAATATAATAATTTATGAAAAATATCATCAATTTTATTATTAAAGAGGATGATAATAACAAGAGAGTAGACAAAATATTAGCAAATCATGATAAGAGTTTAAGCAGAACTAGAGTAAGAAATTTAATATTAGATAGTAAATTAAAAATTAACGAGAAAATTATACAAGACCCTTCAATTAAAACTAAATTAAATGACAAAATTGAGCTTGAAATTGTTGAACCTAAGAAACAAAGCTTAAAACCTTATAATTTTAAATTAAACATAATTCACGAAGATGAAGATTTAATTGTAATTGACAAACCATCTGGAATTTCAATGCATCCTGGTGCTGGTAATTATGATAATACGATAGTTAATGCGTTAATGAATTATGATAGCAAAAATTTATCTGATATTGGAGATGAACTGAGACCTGGTATAGTTCATAGAATTGATAAAGATACTTCTGGATTAATTGTAATAGCAAAAAATAACTCAACTCATGAAAAATTATCACTTCAATTCTCTGAACATTCTATAACTAGAGTTTATCAAACTTTAATTTGGGGAAAATTAAGGCCTCAAAAAGGAACAATTGAAACATTCATAACCAGAAGTTCGAAAAATAGACAGATGATGGAAGTATCATCAAGCAAAGGTAAAAAGGCAATTACACATTATGAAACATTAGAGCTTTTTGAGAATGATAATGTTCCAACTTTTACTTTTATACAATGCAAATTAGAAACTGGGAGAACTCATCAAATAAGAGTTCATATGTCATACAAAGGTAACAATATTCTTGGAGATAAAAAATATAAAAAAAAATTTAAAAAATTTAAAAACATTGATGAAGATCTTAATAATAAAATTTCCAATCTTGAGAGACAATTTTTACATGCAAAACAGCTAGGTTTTGACCATCCAAGGACAGGGGAAAGATTAGAATTTTCATCAAATATCCCAAACGAATTAAATGATATCTTAAAAAAACTAAGAAAATTAAGTAAATAAAACGATTGTAAAAAAAAATTTCTCTATTACATAAATACTTCCTATGAGTAATAATACATACAATTTGCCTACTCTTTCAAATGAAGGTGGTTTAGCTGCATATCTAGCTCAGATAAAAAAATTTCCTATGCTAGATGCTGAAGAAGAATATATGCTTGCTAAAAACTGGCAAACTACAGGAAATGTTAAATCAGCTGAAAAACTCGTTACAAGTCATCTTAGACTAGTTGCTAAAATAGCAATGGGGTACAAAGGTTATGGTTTGCCTCTTAATGAAATGATTTCAGAAGGTAACGTAGGTTTAATGCAAGCTGTTAAAAAATTTGAACCAGAAAAAGGTTTTAGACTTGCAACTTATGCGATGTGGTGGATTAAAGCTTCTATTCAAGAATATATTCTAAGATCATGGAGCTTAGTAAAAATTGGAACCACAACAGCTCAGAAGAAGCTTTTTTTCAACTTGAAGAAGTTAAAAAATCAAATTGCACCTAGAACTGAAGGTGACTTACGTGATGAACACGTAAAAGATATAGCAAACAGATTAGATGTTAGTGAACAAGAAGTAGTATCTATGAATAGAAGGCTTTCAGGAAAAGAGCAGTCATTAAATGCACCAATTGGAGAAGACGGTGATGAATGGCAAGATTGGGTTGTAGACAATGATATGGATCAAGAACTTAAATTTGCTCAAAATGAAGAAATGAAGCAACGAAAAGATCTTCTTCAAGATTCTATTAAAATTTTAAATGAAAGAGAAAAAGAAATTCTTTACTCAAGAAGATTAACGGATGATCCAATAACTCTGGAAGATTTAAGTAAAAAATTTAAAATAAGTAGAGAAAGAATAAGACAAATTGAAAATAAAGCATTTGAAAAACTTCAAAAACATATGCTTAACTCTGCTAAATCAAAAAATCTTCTACCTGCAAATTAATACTGTAATTTTTTAATAGTTAAATGGATCTACTAAAAGAATAGTATCTTTTCTCTCTGGGCTTGTTGAAATACTGGATATTTTTGTCTCAATAAACTCTTCAATAGCTTTTACATAAATTTTTGCATTATTAGGTAAATCATCAAATTTTTTAATACCTTGGGTTTTAGATTTCCAGCCTTTGAATGTTTTATATACTGGTTTGACATTTAATTGATCTTCAACAGCAGCGGGAAAATAATCTATTTCTTTACCATTTAGATCGTAAGCTACGCAAAGATTTATTTCATCAAGTTCATCTAATACATCTAATTTAGTTAATGCTATTCCATCAATACCCGAAATCTTTATTGTTTGTCTTACTAGAACTCCATCAAACCAGCCGCATCTTCTTTTTCTGCTAGTTACAGTTCCAAATTCATGTCCCTTTTCACCTAAATGATTACCAATATCATCTGTTAATTCTGTTGGGAAAGGTCCTTCACCTACCCTTGTTGTATATGCTTTTGTAATTCCTAACACATAGTTTATTGAGTTTGGACCACATCCTGATCCTGTTGCTGCTGAAGCTGCTACTGTATTGGATGAAGTTACATATGGATATGTTCCGTGATCAACATCAAGCAATATTCCTTGGGCTCCCTCAAATAATATTTTTTTATTTTCAGATTTAAATTCGTCTATCTTTCTCCAAACAGGTGCTGAATATTTTAAAATATTTGGGGCAATTTTTAATAAGTCCTCAACAAGTTTATCTTTTTCATATATTGGTTTACCTAATCCTTTTCGGATGGCATTATGGTGTTCAAGTACTAATGATAATCGGTTTTCAAGATTTTGTTTTGACGCAAGATCCATTACTCGTAAAGATCTTCTCCCCACTTTATCTTCGTATGCTGGACCAATACCTCTTCTAGTAGTTCCAATTTTCGATTTACCTGCAGAGTCTTCTCTTATTTCATCCATCTCTCTATGAAATGGTAAAATTAATGTAGCAGTCTCTGATAATATGAGATTATTTTCATTAATTTCCACACCTTTAGATTTAGCTTCTTCAATTTCATCTAAAAGCGCCCAAGGATCTACAACAACTCCATTTCCTATAATTGAAATTTTATTTTTTCTTACAATTCCTGATGGCAATAATCTTAATTTATAAGTAACACCATCTATGACCAAGGTATGACCAGCATTATGTCCCCCTTGGAATCTTACGACAACATCTGCTTCACTGGATAACCAATCAACTATTTTCCCTTTTCCTTCATCTCCCCACTGCGATCCAACGACAACTACATTATTCATCTAAATTTCTTTTCTATAATAAAACTATTTAAATGGTTAATTGGTCCATTTCCTTTTCCAAAGTTCGGTCTTGTCCTAATTGCATTGTTTACATATCTAATACCTAACTCACAAGATTTCTTTAGAGTTTTTCCACATCCATAATATGTTGCAATTGCAGTTGATAATGTACATCCGGTTCCATGTGTATTTTTTGTTTTAATTTTTTTATTTGTAAATACTGCAGTCTCTTTTTTATTTACAAAAATATCTTTCAAAGTTTTAGAACTTAAATGACCACCTTTAATTAAAACATTCTTAGCACCTAAATCTAATAATATTTTAGCAGCATTTTTCATGTCCAGTTCAGAATTAATTTTGATTTTAGTTAGTATTTCTGCTTCAGGAATATTTGGTGTTATTAAATCAACTTTTTTCATTAGTTTTTTTTTCAAAACTAAAATAGCTTTATTATCAATAAGCTTGCTCCCACCTTTGGCTATCATAACAGGATCTAATATTATTTTTTTTAAATTTGATTTTTTTATTGATTTTAAAACTGAGTTTATAACTTTAGTAGAATGCAGCATTCCTATTTTTACTGAGTCTGGCTTAATATCTTTTGACGTAAATTCGATTTGATTGGAAATTTCCTTAATTGGCATTGGTATTATAGACTTAACACCCGTAGTATTCTGAGCAGTAACAGCGGTAATTGCTGTCATAGCAAAAGATCCAAGAGAAGTAACTGATTTAATATCTGCTTGAATCCCTGCTCCTCCAGAGGAGTCTGATCCTGCAATAATTAATATTTTAGATTTGATTTTCAATTTACTGAATAGATTTTTTAATTATATTAACACACAATTTATTTAAATTTGAATCCTCTGATTCGCTCATAATTCTTATTTTTGGTTCAGTACCAGATTTTCTAACTAAAATTCTACCTCTGTTTTTAATTATTTTATTTGCTTCGTTAATTGCTTTTTTGCATTTTGGAGTATTAATAATTGATTTATCCTTAACTTCAACATTCTCTAACATTTGAGGGGTGGGTTTAAATTTGTTAAAAAGCTCACTTGCTTTTTTTGTTTTTCTTAAAGAGAAAAGGATTTCTAGTGCGACTAATAACCCATCACCAGTTGTCGCAAACTTTCCAAGAATTATATGACCAGACTGTTCCCCCCCTAAATTAAATTTATTTTTTTTCATTTTTTCTTTTACATATCTATCTCCCACATCTGATCTTAAAAATTTAATTCCATTGTTTTTAAAAAAATTTTCTAAGCCATAATTTGACATTAATGTACCAATGACGCCTCCTTTTAAAATCTTTTTTCTTTTCCATCTCTCACCCAACATTGCAAGAATTTTATCTCCATCAATAATCTTTCCTTTTTCATCACAGACAATTATTCTGTCAGCATCTCCATCCAATGAAATACCTATATGAGCTTTATTTTTTTTTGTCATTTGACAAATTTTACTTGGGTAAGTAGATCCAGATTTAAGATTTATATTTAAACCATTGGGAGATGTGCCAGTGTCATATACTTTAGCACCTAATGATTTAAATAAAGCTGGACCAGCTTTGTAGCCAGCTCCGTTGGCACAATCTAAAGCAATTTTGATACCTTTTAAACTAAATGAGGATGGGAAATTTTGTTTTAATATTTTAATGTAACTATCGTTAGCATCCTCTAATCTTTTAACTCTTCCTAATTCTATTGGTTTTGATAGATTTTTAGTAATCTTTGAATCAATTAGTTTTTCAATTTTCTTCTCAATTCTATCAGATAATTTAAGTCCATCAGGTCCAAATAACTTTAATCCATTGTCGTGATATGGATTATGAGACGCAGTAATCATTATACCCATATTAGCTCTCATTTTTTTTGTTAGCATCGCTAAACCATTTGTTGGTAGAGGTCCCAAAGTATAAATATGCATTCCTGCTGATGCCAATCCAGACACTAAAGCTGGTTCAAGAGTATATCCTGATAATCTAGTGTCTTTTGCAATAATTGCTGTTTGTTTACTTTTTTTTAAATTTTTAAAGTATGTTCCCGCTGCTAAGCCAAATTTAAAAAACATTTCTCCATTTATTTTAGATCCATTAACTTTTCCTCTAATTCCATCTGTTCCAAAATATTTTTTAATCATTTTTAATTTTGTAATTCTTTAAATACTTTAAATGCTTGATTAATTTCTTTAACGTCATGAACCCTAAGAATTTGAACTCCTTGAAGGTATGCTTGAATGCATGAAGATACAGTTCCACCAATCCTTTCTTTAGTATCATTTTCTCTTGAAATATCCTTAATAAATCTTTTTCTAGACAAGCCCAACATTACAGGAAGGCCTAATGAATGAAAAATAGAAATATTCTTTAGAAGAGTAATATTATGTTTCAAATTTTTTCCAAATCCGATCCCTGGATCTAATATAATATTATTATGCTTAATACCTTCGTTTCTTAAGTATTTTAATTTGTTTTCAAAGAAATCATAAATATCAAGCAATACATTATTGTACGATGGTTTTAATTGCATATTTTTTGGTGTTCCTTTCATGTGATGAATGACAAAAGGTTTTTTTGTTTTTTTTAAATAATTTATAGTCTCAGGATCATAACTTAGTCCAGATACATCATTTATAAGATCTACTTTTATTTTAGAGGCATTCTTCATCACAAAACTTTTTCTAGTATCTAATGAAACAAAACTTTTTTTATTTTTTAAAATTTTTAAGATAAACTTTATTCTATCCCATTCTTTTCTAGGATTAATATCTTTTGCACCCGGTCTTGTAGACTCTCCGCCAACGTCGATTATCTTTGCACCATTTGATAATAAGTTATTTACATATTTTAACGCTAAATTTTTTTTATTATATTTGCCACCATCTGAGAAACTATCTGGGGTTAAATTAACTATGCCCATCAAAATAGGTATATCCGATAAATTTATTTGTTTAAAAATTTTCTTTTTTTTTATATTTTTTAAATCTCTATTAACTTTTTTTTTTAATGTAGTTGAAAGTTTACTAATTTCTTTAACATTGATTATTTTGTTTTTTTTTCTGTCAATGATTTCTAATTTATCAAAAGAAATATGATTGTAACCATTGAGAGGAATAGATTTTTTTTTTTTAATGTATTTTTTTGATGTTGTTCCGTAATAAAAATTACACGCTCTAGTGTAATATTTATTCATTAACGCTTAGTGCACTATCTTTGGTTTTAGGCCCATTGAACCAAGTGCTGAGCTTTGATCATCATCTTCAACTTTTAGATCTTCTTTATTTTTAGGATAAATATTTTTATTAATTAAATCCTCAATTTCCGCACCTGTTAAAGTTTCATAAGTTAATAAAGCTTTTGCTAATTTATGCAGATCATCAATTTTTTCAGTTAATACTTTTCTTGCTCTCTCGTAACCCATATCAACAAATTTTCTAATTTCACTATCAACTTTTCTTGCAGTTTCCTCTGACATATTTTGCTGTCTTGCAACAGATCTTCCTAAAAATACTTCTTCTTCGTTTTCACCATAAGCAACTGGCCCCATTTCTTTACTTAACCCAGCTCTCATAACCATGGCTCGTGCTCTTTTAGTTGCCTGTTCAATATCGCTTGCTGCTCCAGTAGTTACTTTGTCATCTCCAAAAATTATTTCTTCCGCAACTCTTCCCCCCATTGCTATGGCCATTTGTGCATGAAGTTGTTCTCTTGTTTGAGAAACTTCATCCCTTTCAGGTAATTGCATAACCATTCCAAGGGCTCTTCCTCTTGGTATTATTGTTGCTTTATGTATAGGATAGGCGGCTTTTTCATTTATAGTTACAATTGCATGTCCAGCCTCATGGTAAGCAGTTAATTTTTTCTCTTCCTCTGACATTACCATAGATCTTCTTTCAGACCCCATCATCACTTTATCTTTTGCTTCCTCAAATTCTTGATACGTCACAATTCTTTTGTTTTTTCTTGCGGCTAGCAATGCTGCCTCGTTAACAAGATTTGCTAAATCTGCACCAGAAAATCCAGGTGTTCCTCTAGCTACTGTTCTTAGATTAACATCAGGTGCCATTGATATTTTCTTTGAATGTACTTTTAAAATTTTTTCTCTACCGATTAGATCTGGATTGGAAACAACAACCTGTCTGTCAAATCTTCCTGGTCTTAAAAGAGCTGGATCTAATACATCTGGTCTATTAGTTGCAGCAATAATAATTACACCTTCATTAGTATCAAAACCATCCATCTCAACTAATAACTGATTAAGAGTTTGTTCTCTTTCATCATTTCCTCCACCAAGACCTGCTCCTCTGCTTCTTCCTACTGCATCAATCTCATCAATGAATATTATACACGGAGAATGTTTTTTTCCTTGCTCAAACATATCTCTTACTCTTGAAGCTCCAACACCAACAAACATTTCAACGAAATCTGACCCAGATATAGTGAAAAACGGAACACCTGCTTCTCCAGCAATTGCTCTAGCTAATAATGTTTTACCAGTTCCAGGAGGACCAACTAATAAGCAGCCTCTTGGTATTTTACCACCTAGTCTACTAAACTTTCTAGGGTCTTTTAAAAATTCAACAACTTCCTCAACTTCTTCTTTTGCTTCTTCGACACCTGCAACATCATTAAAAGTAACTTTGCCTTTTACCTCATTCATCATTTTGGCCTTTGATCTTCCAAATCCCATTGCACCACCTTTTCCACCTTGCATCTGTCTCATAAAAAAGATCCAAACAGCAATTAATAAAAGCATTGGAAACCAAGAAAGAAGTATTCCTAATAATGAAGGCATTTTTTCCTCTAATGGACTTGCTGAGATGCTTACACCTTTATCGCTTAGTTTCTGGATTAAGTTCGGGTCTTCAGGAGCATAAGTAATGAATTGATTTCCATTTGATAATACTCCTTTTATATTTTTTCCTTGTATCTCTACTTTGACTACTCTTCCATTATCGACTTCGGTTAAAAATTCTGAGAAAATAATTTTATTTTTTTGAGAAATCGAACCTTGTGGGTTCTTAAACATATTATAAAGACCAATCGTTAAAATAACGATTATTCCCCACATGGCTAAGTTTTTAAAATTCATAGAGCACTAAATTAAGAATTATTAGTAAATTAACAAGTGTCAATTTGATCATTTAACAAAAAATTATCGTTTTTCTGGGTAAATAATCACCGAATCTTGAATTTTTTCAATAATACATCCAGAAAGTGTCAATTTCACGTTTTTATTTGAAAACTTTATAGAATCTATAAGACTACTCACCTTTTTGCCTCTTGGGTAGTTTTTTTTCCAACTAATGCGTTTAATTACTTGTATAATACTTCTCAAAATAATTTCCTCAGGATTGTTAAAAAAGGATTGGTTTAATATTATTTTTTTATCTTTTTCAAAATACTTTGAGTTTTCTAAAATATTTTTATCAACATAAAATTCGATTACTTGATCACTTTTTGACAAATTTTTTAAAGTTAAATAGAATTTATTAAACTTTAGACCTTCTTTATCTAAATTTGTTAGAAGTTTTCTAATTCTACTCCTTAAAAATTTATCATCATTATTTGTGGGATCATCTATAAAAAATCCAAAAGTTTTTTTGTTTGTTTTAAGTAGATCTTTTTTTGAAGTAGATAGAAATGGTCTAATAACATTAATTCCATTATAAATTGTTACGTTTTTGTCAAAAGAAACAAGTCCTTTTAAACCAGAGCCTCTCAGAAATCTTATAAAAAAATTTTCAATTAGATCATCTTTATGGTGGCCTAAAATAAGATGGTCTATTTTTTGTTTATTGCACTCTTCAAAAAATAAATCATATCTTAAGTCTCTTGCATAAGACTGTATATTCTTATTAATTTTAACAATTTTTTTTGAGAGAATTTTACAATTAATTTTAAAGTTTTTTTTAAGTTTATACTTCAAGTTTTTAGCTTCGATTGTAGATTCTTTTCTTAGTTTATGATCTATTATTACAGGGTACAATTTAGTATGATGTTTTAAAGCATAGCACTGAGAGAAAAATAAAACAGCTAAGCTGTCAGCGCCACCAGATACCCCAACCATAATCTTTTTATTGGTCAAATCCATAGATGCGAGATTATTTGAAAATAGGCTATATAATTTTCTTACCTGGGGATCCTTTAATTTCGTTAGGTAAAAATTAAGAGTTTTCTTTGTTGCACTCAAACTTTTTCTCTTCATATTTGGCTTTTTGAAGAACTGATTGAGTCGCATTTGGATATTGTTTTTTAACACCAGCAATCATTAAGCAACCCTGATCTTTCTCTCCTATTTGAACTAAAGATACACCAAGCTTCAAAAGGTTAATAGGTGCTTTTTCACTCTTGGGATATTTTTGGTAACCCTCTAAATAAGCAGATGCTGCATCAGTGTATAGCTGTCTTATTCTAAAAGTTTCTGCATACCAATATTGTGCGTTTCCAGAAAGATCATTATCTGGATTTGTATCAACAAATTCTCTGAATGCTCTTTCTGCCATATTATAATCTCCCACTTTTAAAAAGCTAGTTGCGAATTCATATTGTTCTAATGGAGATGCATCAGGTAAAATTTTTTCTTCGTTTATAAAATTTTCTGTTAATATTGTTTGAGTAGTTTCGATAGACTGTATTGCTTGTGTCTCATTTGTGTCTGTCATATCTTTATAAGATATTGTGCCTAAATCTTGAGGTTGGGATGTGCCTGGCATAATTTTTTTGCTAGCTATATCGCTCTCTGGATTTTCATTTGTAATTAAGTTTTCTTGATTGTTATCACTTTTTTGAACGAGGTTAGAATTGTTTTCTAAATCTTGAAATCTTAATTGATTATCTGCTTGCGTTTTAGATAATCTTGACGATAATTTATCTACCTTAAAATTAATTTCTTCAAATTTGTTAGTCAAATTTTGAAATTGTTTTTCTATTTCAGATAATTTTAGTAAATGTCTTGTCAAGGCATCTTCAGTCTCTTTATTTGACAAATCAGTTTCACTGCCAGTTTTTTTCTGAAATGACTCTGAATAAACTGCCCTTTCCAAAGTTCTAAGATCTTTTTGAATAATTTCTAAGATTTCTCTCATGCTCAATTCCTCAGAAGCTGCACTGAATGAAATAAAAAATATAGAGAATATATAAGTAAAAATGTTGGTGTACTTTTTAAACATTTAATTATTTTTTAATTATAATGATGGCAAAAAAAAGACCCTAAAATTATTTATAATAATCTTAGGGTCTTTAAAATATTTCAAATAGCTTTAATTAGCTTTTACGGTTACAGATCTTCTGTTTTTCGACCAAGAAAGTGGGTTTGAACCTGAGTCAACAGGTCTTTCTTT
This sequence comes from uncultured Pelagibacteraceae bacterium, assembly GCA_902617415.1. Classification (GTDB taxonomy): domain Bacteria; phylum Pseudomonadota; class Alphaproteobacteria; order Pelagibacterales; family Pelagibacteraceae; genus Pelagibacter. The sequence goes on from CACMWQ010000004.1 coordinate 137,160, forward strand.
ACCATAACTTATTACTGAAATTCTGTCTGCTGATATTCCGTAAGTGATAAGATAATCTTTGGCAGCATTTGCTCTTCTTTCGCCTAATGCCAAGTTATATTCTCTTGTTCCTCTTTCATCGGCATGGCCTTCGACTACAACATTGATGCTAGAATTCTCTCTTAACCAATTTGCCTGTTTTCTTAATGTGTCTCTTGATTTAGTTGTTAAAATAGACTCGTTTGTTGCAAAAAATACTCTGTCTGGAACACCGTCAGCTAAATATTTAACAGTATCAGTACCTGTATAAACATCTCCTTGCATTTGACCTTCTACTTTTGTAGTGGTTTTTTTTGTTGCACAAGCTGATACGATTAAACTTAATAAAATAACTAGAATAGTATTTCTAAATGATTTGCTAAAATTCATTAATGCTCCTTAATAATTTATTAGAACTTTTTCACAACTAATTAGATGTTTCAAGCATAAAAATCAACTTAATTTATATTAAAATTAATAAAAAGGGCCTAATTACTGAGTAAAGACGACCAAGATGGGTCAGAGGCGTCAGTCTCTGTTTGAACCTGCCTTTCATTATATCCTGTAAGATCTATAGACCAAAGTTTTGCACTAAATCCTTCACCTTTATCGTTAGATTTGGTCTCTCTATAAAAAATTAAAACTCTTCCATTTGGAGACCAAGAAGGAGCTTCTTGATAGTAATTTTCAGTCAATAATCTTTCTCCAGAACCATCGGTTCGCATAACACCGATATAAAATTTTCCTTTATGTAATTTTGTAAACGCAATTAAATCACCTCTTGGAGACCATACAGGCGTGCCATACAACCCTTTGCCAAATGAAATTCTTTTTACATTTGAGCCATCAGATTTCATTACATAGATTTGTTGAAACCCACTTCTATCAGAATTAAATGTTATAAATCGATTATCAGGTGAGTAAGAAGGTGATGTATCAATTGATGGATGATTAGTTATTCTCTCAACAATTCTATTTTCTAAATCCATTGTATAAATATCTGAGTTTCCATCTTTTGCAAAACTCATAATAATTTTTTTTCCATCTGGTGAAAATCTTGGCGCAAATGTCATACCTGGAAAATCACCAACTACTTCCTGCGTACCAGTTTCAATATCTAATAAATATACTCTTGGTAGATTTTTAAAATAAGATAGGTAAGTCACCATCTGACTTGTCGGATTAAATCTAGGAGTTAAAACTAATTCATTTCCTAATGTTAAATATTTTGTGTTAAAACCGTCTTGATCCATAATAGCCAACTTCTTAACTCTTGCAGTCTTAGGTCCTTCTTCAGATACATAAATAATTCTGGTATCAAAATATCCTTTTTCTCCAGTTAATCTTTCATAAACTTTATCAGAAATTATATGTCCAACTCTCCTCCAATTACTTGGAACCGTTGTAAATGCTAAAGCCATCATTTCTCTTCCAGCTAAAATATCCCAGAGTCTAAATTCAACTTTTAATTTTTTGTCCTCAATTGTTACTTTACCTGTAATTAAAGCTTGAGCCTTAATCAATGCCCAGTCCTCAAATCTTGGTTTTAAATGAGCAATATCTGGCTTTTGTAAAAATGCTTCTTTACTAAGAGGATTAAATAAACCTGAAATTTTCAAATTATTTTCTACAACTAACGAAATCTCAGATCCAACATTTTCAATTTTAAGTTCATTAATTGAATTTCTTTTTGAATTGTCATCTTGAAACAATGGAGAAACTGCAATTGGTAACGGATCTAAATTACCCCTTGTTATATCAATCTCTATTAATGAATAAGCCTTAGCTGATAATAAAAAAAATATAATAAAAAATAAATTAATTATTCTAATCATTATCCTCCAAGCATATCACGAGCATCAAAATTTAAAATCATATTTTTCCATCTTTCATAACCACTTGTGGGAACTTTTAATGGATTGCAGAGCTGAATAGCTCGCCTTACACTATCTGCTAGTGTTCTAAATTTTTCTTTTCCAGGTGTATTCATTTTTACATGATCAAGCATTTCAAGCTTTTCAATTGTTCCGTCTGGTTTTAATTGGAGTTTAACTCTAACTAATAAATCTTCACTAAATGGCAAACCTATAGGAACGCTCCAACATGTAAATATTTGAGCCTTTAAAGCATCTTCCTCACTTAATGTTAGCTTTGAATAGTCCATAGTTTCATCAGTTGATTGAGAAATCTTATCAACTTCTTTTATTGTTTCTGCTAAATTTTCTTTTTTTTTATCAATCAAAGCTGCAATTTCATTTAAATCTAATTTTTCTTTCTTTTCAAATTCTGAGACTTGTTTAACTTTTTTTTCTTCCAAAATAGGTTTTTTAGTTTGAACTATTTTTTTGATATTTTCGTCATTGATTTCTTTCGAAGGTTTCTGCTTTTTTTCTTCTTTAGGTTGAATTTTTTGTTTATCTTCATCTGGCATAGGTACAGCGTTTTGTTTTTCTTTTTTTAACTTTTCTATTTTATTTTCACTGGTTGGTGTTTTTTTTGATGCAACCTTAGAAATTTCATTTTTTTTTTTATCTGTTTGAACTTCTTTTTTTTCATCTTTTTTTACTTTTTTAGGAGGAGCCTGTTCAGACAAAAGCTTTTCATTTTCTTTCTTTGCCTTCTCAATTATTTTTGATGCTTTTGGTGCGAAAGGAATATTTGTCTTTTCAGCTATTTGAATAAGCTCAACAGAAATAAGAGGTGGAATATCCAGAGGTTTTTTGGCAACAAATGGTAAAGCCAAAATACTCACCATAACAATAGCGACATGAAATCCAGATGAGATTAAAAGACCTCGATACATAATCTCTATCTCTCTTTATTCGGTTCAGATATTAAAGCAACTTTTGTAAATCCTGACCCTGAAAGCATTCCCATAATTTCAAGAACCCTTCCATAATTAATAGCTTTGTCTCCCCTAACGTATATTCTTGTATCAGTTCTATTATTTGACACTGCCAATATTTTTACAATTAAATTATTAAATTCAACTTTTGTTTCCTGAATAAAAATTTCACCTTTAGAATTAATTGTCAAAGTCAAAGGTTCATTTTCCTCAGGAAGTGTATCAGCAGAAGTTTCTGGCAAATCTACCTGGACTCCAACAGTAAGCAATGGTGCAGTGACCATGAAAATAATTAGTAAAACCAACATTACATCAACAAATGGTGTAACATTAATTTCACTCATTGGATCGTTTTTTGAACTTTTGAGCTTAAATCCCATTTAAATAATTGATAAGAATCTTTTTGAAAAATTTTCTAATTTTTGTGAGTATTTTCTAGAGTCTGAATTAAATTTATTATAAGCAATTACAGCAGGAATTGCAGCTAATAATCCAAGAGCAGTTGCAAATAAAGCTTCTGCAATACCTGGGGCAACTATAGCAAGGCTAGTGTTTCTTGAAATTGCAATCGATTGAAATGAATTCATAATTCCCCAAACAGTTCCAAACAATCCTATAAATGGAGCTGTCGATCCAACAGTTGCTAAAAAACTATTATACTTTTCAACTGCTACCATTTGTTTTTCAATATTTACTTCTAAAACACTAGATAGTCTCTCAGATAAATTTGATTTTGATCTAGTTTTCATAACTGTTTGCATAGAACTTTTAAACAATTTTGCCATAGGATCCTCGATATTTGAAGGCAGACTGTTATAAAATGTTTCAGCAGACTTTGATTTCCAGAATTTCTCTTCAAATTCCTCTGCGCTTTTATTAATTTTTCTAAACATTCTTATTTTTTCAAATATTATTGCCCATGAATAAATAGAACTTAAAATTAATATTATGATTACTGACTTGACTATTATATCCGCTCGCAAAAATAGACTAATTAAAGAAAAATCTGTGTTACTAGCTAATCCTAAGCTTTGTGTTGCAATATCTGCTTCCATTCAATCGTTTCCCATTAAAATATGTCATTAATTTGACTTCTAAAAACTCTAAAAGTCTAGTTATCGTTGTTTTCCCTGGTGTTTTCAAAATATTGAGCAATTAAAATAGCGTCTGCTTTATTATTATCTTTTTTTCTTGATAACTTATTGGAAATTCCAGGATACATCTCTATTACTTTAGTTCTGCTGGCATCTTTTTCAGAATTAATCAAATTAAAATGTTTTTTCCATTTTGCTGGTCTAACATAAAAAATGGGTAGTTCCATTGCAGAACATATGCCTTTAATTACCCCAAATGATTGTCCAAAATTAAACATACTTGTTACACCTTGTCCTGGCATAGCAGAAACTTGTTCGACTATTACACTCATTTTTTCATTATTAAATTTATTTTTTATTAGCATTATTTCATTATAAATTTGCCTACCATTAACTTGTTTTTTATTTTTTTTTCCTTCAGCCATTGTAGGCATGTCGATTACATCAATAACATTCCCACTAGAAAAAAAACAGATAGCACCCGCTATTCCTGGATCAATTCCAACAATTATCATTTAATCTTCAAAGTTAACATTTGTATAAACATTTTGTACATCATCCTCATCGTCAAGAGTTTCTAAAAATTTTACCATATTTTGATTTTCTTCACCTTTAAGAGATACTTTATTTATGGGTAGCCACTCGATTTCAGTAGAGAGAAAATTTGCAATAACTTTTTCAAATTTTTTTTTTACCTCATATATTTCATCGATATCGGTATGCACTTCATGAAATTCATCGCGAGAAATACAATCATTTGCACCCGACTCGATTGCTAATTCAAAAATTTTATCTTGATCAATTTCATTTTTATCTATTTTAATTACACCCAATCTTTGAAAATTATGTGATGCAGAGCCCTGGGTTCCTAAAGAACCGTTATTTTTCGAAAATATTGTTCTAATATTAGAAGCAGTTCTATTTTTATTATCAGTCAATGCTTCAACTATTACAGCAGATTTGTTAGGTCCAAAACCTTCATACCTAATATTTTCAAAATTTGATTGATCATTGTTAGAAGACTTTTCAATTGCTCTCTCAATATTTTCTTTTGGCATGTTAGCTGATCTGGCTGCTTGTATTGCAGATCTTAATCTCGAATTCATATCGGGATTTTTATCTCCTAGTTTTGCAGCTACAGTGATTTCTCTGGAGAGTTTAGAAAAAATTTTTGATCTCTGTTTGTCAGCTTTGCCTTTTTTATGTTTAATACCCGCCCAATGTGAGTGTCCAGCCATAATTAATTTACGTTATTTAAACTCCCACCAAAAATGAAACTTTCTATATTTTTTGCTAGTCCATTTCTTACATCGCAATCTACGACTACCCCACTCAGAGATGCTTCTCCATTGGCAGGAAAATGTTTTACTGCTTCTTTTTTTAAAAATCTGTTAATTGAATTTTGTGCATTCATACCAATTACCGAGTCATAGTCGCCACACATTCCAGCATCGGTAATATAGCTAGTTCCATTTTTTAGGACTCTTGCATCATTCGTTGGAACGTGCGTATGGGTACCTACAACTAAAGTTGCATATCCATCAAATAGATTACCAATAGCCATTTTTTCACTTGTTATTTCTCCATGAAAATCCACTATTAAAAAATCATAATCTTTTGATTTTTTTTTTTCTGCAATAAATTCAGTAGCAATTTTAAAAACATCATCACACTTTTTCATAAAAACGTTACCCATAAGATTTAGTACACCAACTTTTAGATTTTTTTTTGAATTGAATGTGGAAAAACCTTTACCAGGTAAATTTCCACTCATATTTATTGGTCTTAATAATTTTTTTTCAGTTTTTATATATTCATAAATTTCTTTTTGATCCCAAACATGATTGCCAGTCGTAATTACATCTACACCTACATTAAAAAGTTCATTAGCAATATTTTCAGTTAAACCCACACCTTCACTGGCTGCATTTTCACCGTTAACACAAACAAAATCTATACCTTTTTTTGAGACTATATTTTGCAAGTTTTTTTTTACTGATTTAAAGCCTGCGTCTCCAACTATATCACCTAAAAATAAAATCTTCATTTTTACATTAATTTTTCTGTCAAAATTAAATCTAATTTTCTATCAAAATTTTCAACATTAATTTTATTAACTTTTTGATGTGAAAAAGCCAGTCCAATTGTTGTGCATTTTTTGATTTGAGAAATTTTTTCTAAATATCTATCATAAAATCCACCACCATAGCCAATTCTGTTCCTGAATTTATCAAAAGCAACTATTGGTACAAATATTATATCCGGGTATACTTTTTTCAATTTTAGTGGCTGTGGAATTCCTAATGAGCTTATTGTTAAAGGATCATTTGGACTCCATTTATAAAAATCCATATGATGATTTCTTTTTATAGTTGGCAACGAAATAATATAACCGTTAGAATAAAATTTTTTTAGTATTTGCATACTATCAAATTCAAAATTTATTGGAAAATAACCTCCAATAATTTTATTTTTTGATAGATTAATTTTCTTATGAAAACTATTTATAATATTATTGCCTATTTTGATTTCAAAATATTTTTTTTTTCTTAAGTTAATAATTTTTTTTCTTAATTTAAATTTTGACACTGATATTTTATTAAACAGAAGTACTAATGCTATTTTTTTTGACAAAGTCTTCTATTTCTAAAGTTACTTTGTCTATTAAATTTTCATAACTTATTTTGTAGTTTTCAATATCATTCTCAAGTTCTTCTTGTGTTAAGCTTAAATTTTTAATTTCATTTTCTTTGTTATCTTTGTACTTATAAACTAAAGATTTTAATTCTTTAAATTTTTCTTTTAATTCTTGAAGCTCTTTTTTTTGCGCATCTACTTTTTTTTTAGTTTCAAAATACTCATCCATGACTTTTATAGAAGATATTAGTAATAATTTATTCTCTCCAATATTTCCAAGATCAAATTTTAGATCATTAAATTTTTTATTTAAACTCAAGGATAATTCTTCCAAATGTTCTTCTTGTCCATCTTCACAAGATAATAAATATTCTTTACCATTAAATTTTATATTTACATTTGCCATTTATCTATTTCTTCCAATAAATTATCTGTTTCTTGATTTAATTCATCAATTTTTTGATTAAATTGATTTTCTTTTCTTTTTGAAGTTTCGTAATCCTTTTTTAATTCATTTATTTGACTTCTAAGTTTTAAGTTTTCTTCTTCTAAACTTTGCAAAGATTTGGTTATCTGATTTTTTTCAATTTCTAATTGATTTTTTTGATCTTTTAAAATTGCAACTTTATTTAATTCTTCGTTATCTTGAATGTTTATTTCTCTTAATTTTTTTAAAGTATCTATTAATTTTTTTTCTTTTTCATCAATGTTTTTCATATATATATCTATATTAATAAATTGAATCACCTAAGTCTAGATAGGATACTTTTTGAAAAATATAGAAAAAAATTTGTCAAATGCTATTCGTTTTTTATCAATGGATGCGGTTCAAAACGCTAATTCTGGTCACCCAGGTATGCCAATGGGTATGGCTGACGTTGCAACAATTTTATTTAAGTATTTTCTAAAGTTTAATCCAAGAAATCCAAACTGGCTTAATAGAGATAGATTTATTTTGTCAGCTGGACATGGATCAATGTTGCTTTACTCGCTTTTGTACTTAACAGGGTATAAAAGTGTATCACTTAAGGACATCAAGAAATTTAGACAACTAAATTCAATTTGTGCTGGACACCCAGAGTATTACCCAAACTCAGGTATCGAAACAACCACTGGTCCTTTAGGTCAAGGAATTGCAAATTCAGTGGGTTTTGCAATTGCGGAAGAAATTTTAAAAAAAAAATTAGGAAGTAATTTAGTTAATCACAAAACCTATGTCTTGGCTGGTGATGGGTGCCTTATGGAAGGAATTAGCCATGAAGCAATGAGTCTGGCTGGTCATCTTAAACTTAAAAATCTTATAATGCTTTTTGATAATAATTCTATTTCAATAGATGGTCCCACTAGTTTAGCAGTATCAGATGATTATAAAAACAGATTTAAAAGCTATGGATGGAATTATATTTTAATCAACGGTCATAATTATAGAGAAATTTATAATGCGTTAAAAAAAGCGCAAATATCAAAAAAACCAACCGTGATTTCATGTAGAACAAAAATAGGATTTGGATCTCCAAATAAAAGTGGTAAGGCCTCTTCTCATGGAAGCCCTCTTGGAATAGATGAAATTAAGTTAGTAAGAAAAAAATTAGATTGGGATTATAAACCATTTAAAATACCTCGAAAAATTTTAAATGATTGGAGGAAAATTGGAGAAAAAGGTATTAAAAAAGAAAAATTATGGAATAAAACTTTTAGTAAGCACAAACTAAAATTTAAAAGTATTACAAAAAATAAATTTTCAAATTCAATTATAAAACAAAAAAAAGACGCAATAAAAAATTATAAGACTATAGCTACAAGAAAATCCTCGGAAGAGTTTTTATCAACAATATTAAAAGAAAGAAATACTTTAATTGGTGGCTCTGCTGATTTAGCGGGATCAAACAATACCAAAACTAAGTTACATAAAATTATTAATTCAAATAACTTCGATGGTAATTACATTCACTATGGTGTTAGAGAGCACGCAATGAGTGGCATAATGAATGGTTTGGCTCTCCATAGTAATTTTATTCCTTATGGAGGTACTTTTTTAATCTTTTCAGACTATTGCAAACCTTCAATAAGACTGTCTGCTATAATGAAACAGAAGGTAATTTATGTAATGACACATGACTCAATAGGACTAGGCGAAGATGGACCTACACATCAACCTATAGAGCAACTTGCTTCTTTAAGATCTATTCCAAACTTAAATGTTTTAAGGCCAGCGGATCAAACCGAAACAATTGAATGTTGGGATATTGCTTTAAACAGCAACAAAACTCCTAGCATATTAGCCTTAACCAGACAAAACTTAAAACCCATAAGAAATAGGTTTAGCAAAAAAAATCAAAGCTCTATGGGAGCTTACGAGGTTTTGAGGACTGGAAAAAATATAAATTTGACTATTTTAGCTTCAGGATCAGAAGTCAATCTTGCAATTGAAACCAGTCATAAATTGGCCAAACAAAAAATCTATTCAAAAGTGATATCAATGCCTTGCCAAGAAATTTTTGACAAACAAAACAAAAGCTATAAATATAAAATCTTAAAAGAAAGCAAAAACACTTTTGCAATTGAGGCAGGTTCAAAAATGTCTTGGGAAAAATATATTGGAAAAGGCTTAACTTTTTCAATAGAGGTTTTTGGTAAAAGTGCTCCTTATAAAAAAGTTTATGATCATTTTGGTTTAACAAGTGAGAAAATTACAAAAAAAATTAAATTATTTATAAAAAAATGACAATAAAAGTTGGTATTAACGGTATGGGAAGAATTGGCAGAATGGTCGTGAGGTCAATTTATGAAAATCACAAAGGTAAAATAATTATCAAACATATTAATAATAGATCTAGCTCTGAAATTTGTTCAAAATTATTAGAGTACGATTCTGTTCACGGCAAATTTAATTACGAAATAAAATCGGCTCAAAATTTCATAAAAATTAATAAAGACAAAATATCATATACACAGCATTCTAATATTGATGACATTAAGTGGAAAAAATACGATGTGGATTACGTTTTTGAGTGTACAGGAAAATTTAATTCAAGAAATAAACTGACTCCATATTTAAAAAATGGAGTGAAAAAAGTAATAGTGTCTGCGCCATGTAAAATGGCAGATAAAACAATAGTTTTTGGAGTAAATCACAAAAATATTAATAAGAATGATAAAATTATTTCTGCAGCATCTTGTACAACTAATTGTTTGGCTCCTGTGGCAGATGTTATTAATAAAAATTTTAAAATTTTAAATGGTTTTATGACGACTATTCATGCTTTCACGAGTGATCAAAGAATATTGGATAATTCTCACAAAGATCTTAGAAGAGCAAGATCTGCAAATCAATCAATAGTTCCTACATCTACAGGTGCATCAAAAGCAATAGGAGAGATTATACCCTCATTGAGAGGTAAGCTTGAAGGTATTGCAATGAGAGTGCCAACACCAAATGTATCTTTAATAGAATTTATATTTAATGTAAAAAAAAATATTACTATTGAGAAATTAAATAATTCTTTATCAGCAGCATCTAATAAAAATCTAAAAAATATCCTAGACATCACAAATGAAAAACTAGTTTCAATTGATTTTAATCACAATGATGCATCTGCAATCATTGATGCTTCGCTAACTAATGTAATCGGTAGTAAAATGGGAAAAATTTCAGCGTGGTATGATAATGAGTGGGGTTTCTCTAATAGAATGTGTGATATTGCTAAATATGTAAGCAAAATCAGGTAATGAGATCAATTAAAAGTTTAGAAAATATTGAAAATAAAAATGTAATTTTAAGAGTTGATTTAAACGTACCAATTATAAATGGAAAAATTACAGATACTAATCGAATCGATAAAATTATACCTACTTTAAATTTTTTGATTAAAAAAAAAGCAAAAATAATCATTGTATCTCATGTTGGAAGACCCAATGGCAAAATAGTCAAAGAACTTTCACTAGCACCAATATCATTGTGTATAAAAAACAAGATAAAAAAAGAAGTTTATTTACTAAAAGAAGATATTTTTAGTTTAAAAAAAAAAGATATTTTTAAGAATTCAAATTATGAAGTTGTATTGCTAGAAAATATTAGGTTTTATTCTGAAGAAGAAGCTAATGATCATAAATTTTCAGAAAAATTGGCTAGCTTTGGTGAAATATATGTTAATGATGCCTTCTCATGTTCGCATAGAAATCATGCTTCAGTTTCAAATATAACAAAGTATTTACCTTCATATAGTGGCATTCAAATTAATGCTGAGGTTAATGCTCTTAAGAAAATAACATCTGAAATAAAAAAACCAATAACGTGTATAATAGGAGGGTCTAAAATTTCATCAAAAATTAATATAATTAAAAATTTAATTCCAAAATTTAATAATATTATAATTGTAGGTGCTATGGCAAACAACATATTAAAATATAAGGGATTAAATATTGGAAATTCTATATATGAAAAAAATATTGAAAAGATAATTGAAGAAATATTATCTTACGCTGGAGCAAATAAGTGTAAAATTTTTTTTCCTAGTGATGTTAAGGTTGGAAAAAATTTATATGATAAATCTACCAATAAAGAATTGGAGGATATTGAAGATGATGATATGATATTAGACGTCGGACCAAAAACTTTGATAGAAATTAAAAGAATTATTGATTTTTCCTCAACTATATTATGGAATGGACCTTTGGGTTATTTTGAAAATAAGAACTTTTGTTTGGGAAGCTCAGAAATAGCAAACTATATTGCAAATAAAGGTGATAAAATTTTTTCAGTCGTTGGTGGTGGAGATACAGTAGCAGTTATTAATTCATTAAATATGAAGAACAAATTCAATTTTGTTTCAACTGCAGGTGGAGCATTTTTGGAATTTCTTGAAGGCAAAGATCTCCCTGGTATAAAAGCATTAGATTAAATGTCCGAATTAAACAAAATTGTTCTTCAAATAATATCAAATGGTAAAGGCATTCTAGCTGCTGACGAAAGTACAGCGACAATGACAAAAAGATTGGATTCAGTAAAAGTCCAATCTAATGAAACTAATAGACTACTTTTTAGACAAACTCTTTTTTCGTCTCAATCCATGAAAAAATGCATTGGTGGAGTAATATTGTATGATGAAACCATAAGGCAAAAAATATCGAATGAAAAAACTATACCTGATTTAATAAAATCTAGTGGATCATTAGTTGGAATTAAAGTGGATACTGGAGCCAAACAACTAGCAGGATCTAAACAGGAGAAAGTAACAGAAGGTTTGGATGGTTTAAGAGAAAGGCTTAAGGAATATTATGACCTTGGAGCAAGATTCACAAAATGGAGAGGGGTATACTTAATTTCAGATAAATATCCAAGCGATTTATCAATTTCTGCAAATGGCCATGCATTAGCTAGATATGCTGCATTAGTTCAAGAAGCAGGAATGGTTCCAATTATTGAGCCCGAAGTCTTAATGGATGGTAATCATTCAGCGAAAGATTGTTTTAATAAAACATCAGAAGTATTAAAAAAGTGTTATGAAGAATTAGAATTAAATAATGTTGATTTAGCAGGTACAATTCTAAAACCAAATATGATTTTATCTGGAGCTAATGCTAATGAAAAAATCTCTAAAGAGGACATAGCAGAACTAACTTTAGAATGTTTGACAAAAAATGTACCCACAGCAGTACCAGGAATTGCTTTTCTATCAGGTGGTCAGTCAGAAATAGAGGCAACTACAAATCTAAACGAAATAAATATTAAAAATAATTCAAATTTTATAATGACTTATTCTTATGGTAGGGCTCTTCAACAAAGTGCACTTAAGTTTTGGTCAAAAGATATAAATAATATAAGCGGAACTCAGGAAATATTTGATCATAGAGCAAAAATGTGTACTTTGGCAGCACAGGGAAAGTGGTCAGAAAATCTTGAAAAACTCTAGTAAAAAATTCATTTATTTAATATCTCCTACTAAAATTTTAGATAAATCATTTTATTATGAATTAAACTTAGTTTTAAAGTCAAATAAGATTAGTTTTTTCCAATTAAGACTAAAAAAAGAGAATATTAAAAAAAAAATTATTATAGCAAAAAAAATAATAAAAATTTGTAAAAAAAATAACGTAAAATTTATTATTAATGATGATCCTTATCTTGCCCTAAAAGTAAAAGCTGATGGCTGTCATTTAGGCCAAAAAGATATGAACGCAAAATACGCAAAACGAATTATAAAAGATAAAATTATTGGCGTTACTTGTCATAATTCAATTAAATTAGCAAAGATTGCCTTATTAAATAAAGCAAATTACATCGCTATAGGAGCTTTTTATCAAACTAAAACAAAAAAAGTTAAACATAAAGCAAATATTCAAATACTAAAAAAAATAAAAAAACTAGTAAATTTACCTATTGTTGCAATTGGTGGTATAAATGAAAAAAATTATAAAAAACTATTATTGAATAAAGCTGATTTTTTGGCTATCTCTGGCTACATTTGGAATAATAAAAAATACAAACCACATCAAGCAATAAAAAATTTAAAATGAAAATTAATGCTACAGAAATAAGAGTTGGAATGATTTTGGAGTACAAAGAAGATTTGTGGGAGGTTCTTAAAACTAGCCATGTTAAACCTGGAAAAGGCGGGGCTTTTGCCCAAGTAGAGATGAAAAGTCTTATTAAAAGTACTAAATTGAATGAAAGATTTAGATCAAGTGAAACAGTAGAAAAAGCAATCTTAGAGGAGGTAAAATATAATTTTTTATATAGTGATGAAACTGATTTCTACTTTATGAATCCTGAAACATTTGAGCAAACTCATTTGAATAAAAATATAATTGGAGAAAAAAGCAAAATGCTTTCAGAAAATTTAGAGGTAACCATAAACTTCTATAATGAAAATCCATTAAGTGTAACCCTTCCCAATCAAATTACATGTGAAATTGATACAACAGATGCTGCAATAAAAGGTCAAACAGTTTCGTCATCTTATAAGCCTGCAAAATTAACCAATGGTATTAATATTCAAGTTCCGCCGTTTATTGAAAGTGGAGATGTAATAATTTTAGATACTAGGACAATGGAATATATAAAAAAAATATAAAATGAATTCAATATCGCCTAATTTAAATTTAATGATAAAGGCTTGTGAAAAAGTATCCAAAGTAATTATAAGAGATTTTGGTGAATTAGAAAACTTACAAGTTTCAAAAAAAGGACCAAAGGATTTTGTAACAAAGACTGATAAAAGAGTTGAAAAAATTTTAATCGATGAATTGACCAAGTCAAAAAAAAATTATTCGTTTATAACAGAGGAGACAGGAGAGATTTTAAATAAAAATAAAGATAATTTTTGGATAATAGACCCTATAGATGGAACGACAAATTTTTTACATGGAATACCACATTTTGCAATTTCTATAGCTTTAAAAAGAGAAGATGAAATTATATCTGGTCTAGTTTTTGATCCTATTAAAAATGAAATTTTTTATGCTGAAAAAGATAATGGTTCTTTCTTTAATAACAATAGAATTAGAGTATCAAATAAATCAAATATTGATGAATGTTTATTTTCATCAAATTGTGAAGGTATAAAATTAATTTATCCAAAACTTAATTTGAGAAATACTGGATGTGCAGCTCTCGATTTAGCATATGTTGGATGTGGAAGGTTTGATGGATATTTTCATGATAAAATAAATATTTGGGACATAGCTGCTGGGAAAATAATAATTGAAGAAGCAGGTGGAAAAGTAAATGATATTAATAAATTTAGAAATAATAAGATAGATATAAGAGCCGCAAATCCAAATATCTACGAAAAAATGATAAAAAAAATCGATAACTTTTAATTGTTTTTAAAAAGATTTTTGTTATAAGGCTGCCCATGAAAAAGAATATACACCCAAAATATCATACCATTAAAGTAGAAATGACAGATGGATCACATTTTGAGACTAGATCTACATGGGGTTCTGAAAATGAAATATTAAAACTTGAAATAGACCCAAAATCTCATTCTGCTTGGACAGGTGGTAAACAAAAAATTTTAGACAAAGGTAGGATAAGTAAATTCAATAAAAAATTTCAAAACTTTAGATCTGAGAAAAAAAATTAATGTCAAAAGCTCCTTTAATGCCGATGGCAACAGCTGTGTGGCTTGTTGAAAATACATCTTTAACATTTAAACAAATTGCTGATTTTTGTAAGTTGCATGAGGTAGAAGTTCAAGGAATTGCTGATGGAGAGGTTGCAAAAGGTATTGTTGGATATAATCCGATTATTTCTGGTCAATTATCAAATGAGGAGATTGAATTATCTTCAAAAGATAATGATAGACCTCTAAATATTATTGATGAAGAGGTAGAAATTAAAAATTCAGACAGTAAAATAAAAAAATATATACCATTATCTAAGCGTCAGGATAAACCAGATTCTGCTTTATGGCTTTTAAAAAATCATTCTTTATTAAAAGATTCTCAGATAGCAAGACTTGTTGGTATCACAAAAAATTCAGTTTCTGCTATCAGGAATAAAAGTTACTGGAATTATAATAGTCTAAATGCAAAAGATCCTGTGGCCATGGGATTGTTTTCTCAAAAAGATTTATTGTCAGCAATTGAAAAAGCTGAAAGGAGAATACTAAAAGAAAAAAAAGATAAAGATTAATCAAATTTAAACAATAAAATTTAATTTTAAAGATATGGACAAATATTATTTAAAATGCTAACTAAGCGTTTTTTTGGAGGTTGTTATTAAAATAGAAGTCAAAGATAATAATGTTGAACAAGCACTGAGAGTTTTAAAAAGGAAACTCCAGAGAGATGGATTCTTTAAAATAATTAAATTAAAAAATAATTACGAAAAGCCATCTGAAAAAAAAAAAAGAATATTACAGGAAAACATTAAAAGAGTTAAAAAACTTAACAAACTCAAAAATAGGATTTAATTATCGCGGGGTGGAGCAGCCTGGTAGCTCGCAAGGCTCATAACCTTGAGGTCGGCGGTTCAAATCCGTCCCCCGCAACCAATTCAAATTCTGAATTTAGATTTTTTACTGTCTGATAAAAATCCTTTAACAGTATCAATCGTAAGATTATTAAATTTTTTACCAAATTTTTCAATCTTTTCAATTATAGAAGGAGGTACAGTAATTATATGACATCCAATTTGTTTTGCCTGAATATAATTATAAGGCTCTCTAGTACTTGCCCAAAGTATTTGAACTTTTTTATATTTTTTTGAAAGTTTAATGCTCCTTTGAAATTGAGGAATAGGATCTTTACCAGTATCTGCCATTCTTCCTGCAAAAATTGATATTATTACATCGGTTTTCCTATTAATTTTTTCTAAAATTTTTTTTGTTTGATCAGCTGTATAAACGGCGGTTATGTTTAATTTAATATTTTTTCTATTAAGAGTTTGTATTACTTTTCCCATAAATTTTCCTTGAGAATTTGTTACAGGGACTTTTACATAAACATTTTTACCCCATTTGCTTATTTTATCACCTTGAGAAATCATGTTATTAATATCATCGGCAAAAACTTCAAAAGAAACTGGTTTATTTGTAACTTTAATTATTTCTTTTGAATATTTTAGGTAATCTTTTGCCCCTGCTTTGCGCATTAAACTTGGATTTGTTGTAAAGCCTTTTACAATTTTTTTTCTATTAAATTTTTTGATTAATTTAATATCTGCAATATCACAAAAAATTTTAGTCAACTATAAACTCTTTACAATTTCTTCAGTCATTTTTTTGGCGTCGGCAAATAACATTAAAGTATTATCTCTATAAAAAAGGTCGTTATCTATGCCTGCATATCCTGGAGAAAGACTTCTTTTCACAAATAAAACTGATTTACTTTTTTCAACATCCAATACTGGCATACCATAAATTGGGCTTTGAGGATCTGATTTTGCCACAGGATTTGTAACATCATTTGCTCCAATTACATAAGCAACATCACAATTTGCAAAATCGTTATTAATTTCCTCTAATTCAAATACTTCATCGTAAGGTACATTTGCCTCTGCCAACAAAACATTCATATGACCAGGCATTCTTCCAGCTACAGGATGAATAGCATACGAAACTTTTACTCCATTTTTTTTTAATGCATCAACCATTTCCCTTAAAGCATGTTGAGCTTGGGCTACAGCCATACCATAACCTGGTACTATAATCACAGAAGAAGCATTTTTCATTAAAAAAGCTGCATCATCTGCATTACCGTTTTTGACTGGTTTTTGTTCCTTGCTCTCTGAACTAGAACTTTGATCAGTTGCTCCCCAACCCCCAAGTATAACATTGAAGAATGATCTATTCATACCTTTACACATTATGTATGATAAAATTGCTCCTGATGATCCAACTAATGCACCTGTAATAATCAAAGCAGTATTTTCTAAAGTAAAACCAATACCCGCAGCAGCCCATCCTGAATATGAGTTTAGCATTGAAATTACAACAGGCATATCCGCACCTCCTATTGGTATAATTAACAAGACACCTAAAACAAAAGATATCAGAACGATTGACCAAAAAATATTGGATGATTGCGATATACATAAATAGTATATTAAAAATATAATTATTATACCAAGTGCTAGATTTAAAAAGTGTTGTCCACTAAAAGTGATTGGTGACCCAGACATAATACCTCTAAGCTTTAAAAACGCAATTATTGAACCTGAAAATGTGATAGCTCCAATAGCTGCACCAAGTGACATTTCAATTAAACTTGCTAGTTTAATACTTCCTGCTGTACCTAAATTAAATGCATCAGGTTTCAAAAAAGCTGAAATTGCAACAAATACTGCAGCAAGTCCGACTAAACTGTGAAAACCAGCAACTAATTCTGGCATAGCAGTCATAGGTATTTTAAAAGCTATAAAAGACCCAATGGCCCCACCAATAACAAGAAATATAAGGACATACAAAAATCCTGATCCAAAATTATCTACTGATAGAAATGTTACAACTATTGAAATTGCCATACCAGCAATACCAAAATAATTACCTTGTCTAGATGTTTCAGGTGATGATAAACCTCTTAATGCTAGAATAAATAGTATTCCAGAAATTAAATAAAATAATGCTGATAAGTTTGCTGTCATTTTTTTTTATTTTTTTTTCTTTTTATACATTTGCAACATTCTTTGGGTTACGAGGAACCCACCAAATATATTCACTGCTGCCAATATAATAGCAAGAAAGCCAAAAATATTTGAAGTTTCAAAAATATTTTCCGATGATCCAGCTAAAGCAGCAATAATAGCCCCTACAATAATTACAGATGAAATTGCATTAGTTACTGACATTAATGGAGTATGCAAAGAAGGCGTAACACTCCAAACAACATAATAACCAACAAAAATTGATAATATAAATATACTTAATCTAAATATAAAAGGATCAATTTCCATTATTTTACCAATGTTTTGTTTATTATTTCATCTTCTAAATTGATATTAAAATTTTTTTTTTCTTTATCAAATAAGTTACTTATAAAATTAAATAGATTTTTCGCATACAAATTTGAAGCTGAAACAGGTAATTTATTAAGAATATTTTTTTCACCCATAATTTTAACTCCATTAATATCAATAACCTCATCCACTTTAGTTAATTCTGAATTACCTCCTTGGGACGCAGCTAAATCATAAATTACTGATCCACTAGACATTACATCAATCATATCTTTTTTTATTATAATCGGTGCTTTTTTACCTGGTATCAAGGCCGTACATATAACTATATCAATTTTTTTTAAAGTCTCTTTTAATAAATTTTCTTGTTTTTTTTTAAATTCTTCATCAGCTTCTTTTGCATATCCGCCTTCGGTCTCTAAGTTTTCTGATCCTTCAACTATTAAAAATTTTCCCCCTAAGCTTTCTACTTGTTCTTTAGAAGCAAGTCTAACATCAGTTGCAAAAACTATAGCTCCCATTCTTTTTGCTGTTGCAATAGCTTGTAAACCCGCAACACCTGCACCAACAACTAGTACTTTTGCAGCTGAGATTGTACCAGCAGCTGTCATCATCATAGGAATAGCTTTCTGAAAAAAGGAAAAAGAGTCTAATACTGCTTTATAACCAGCTAAATTTGCTTGAGATGAAAGAATATCCATAGATTGTGCTCTAGTGATCCTTGGTAATAAATCAAGTGAAAAACATTTTACATTTTTTGATGAAATTTCCTTTAATTTTTTTTCATTCATAAAAGGATTTAGAACTCCAATAAAAATTTGATTGTCTTTTAATTTACTTAAATTTTCATCATTTAGTATATTCATTTGTAATATAGCATTTGATTTAAAAATTACTTCGTCAGTGTCTTGAATAATTTTTGCACCTTCATTTTCATACTGTTTATCGTTAATGCCTAAATGCAATGCATAATCTTTGGTCAAATAAACTTCTAAACCTAAAGATTTATATTTTTTTGCAATTTCTGGAGTAATTGCAACTCTTTTTTCAAAATTTATATCTTCAGATATCGAACCAATAATCATTCTACAATAGAAATAGTGCCATTAAGATTAATACTACTACAACAGCTATAGAACCCCATAGAACAAATTTAGTAAAATTGTTCCATGTATTTTTATGACTTTCATTATCCATAAATTATCACTTTTGTCTTGCTTTGAATTTTGGATTTTTTTTGTTTATTATATATACTCTGCCTCTTCGTCTAACTAATTTGGAGTTTAGATCTCTTTTCTTTAATGATTTAAGTGAACTAGCTATTTTCATAATAGTTATTTTTTTTATTCTTAATAAACGAACTTATATAATCTTTCAAATTTATTTTTCCGTAATATTTTATTACCTTATTATTATAGGACAAATTTGTTAAAGCAGAAGCATATCTTTCACCTGACCTACGTGGAAGATAAGTTATATTTGTTTTGAACATTTTTGCAACTGCTTGAATTGAGTATGATTTTTTATGACTGATGCTGTAATAGGCACATTTATTAGATTTCCAAGCTTTATAACAAACTCTTATTGTATCTGATATATGAGTAAACCTTCGAGTTTGAGTTCCTGGCTTTACTACGCTTAAAGGCTGATTATCTAAATATTGTTTCTGAAAAATACCTATTACTGTTGCCATTTTTCCTTTATCAATTTGTTTGTCTCCATAAACATTATAAAAATAAATTATTTCGTATTTAAACTTGAACCAATTCTTCAAATTTTCAAGTAGTTCCAAGTTATTAGATTTTGTAAATGCATAAGGTGATAAATTCTTATCGCTACCGTTTTTCCCTAAAGTTGCAGAAGTTGCTGAATAAATTAGTTTTATTTTGTTGTCCAAACAAAATTTAAATACTTCTTTAGAACCAATAGAATTAGATTTAAAACATTCATTAAAGTTTTCAAAACTTTGATATATTCTGGAAAATTCACCAAAGTGGAAAAGTGAAATAATCTTATTTTTATATTTTTTTAATATTTTTGTAATATTAATAGTATTTCCTTTGATATATTTTACTCTCTTAGATCTAATATGATTTTTTTTTAATCCAGTTGAGTAGTTATCTAAACTTATTATTTTGAAATTAGTTTTCTCTAGTAAATAGGAGATTAGATTTGATCCAACAAAACCTGCTCCACCTGTGATTACAATATTATTCCTCATTAGGATAGCCTGGCAATGACCTACTCTTCCAAGTCTTAAGACTAAGTACCATTGGCGCTGAAAGGCTTGACTTCCGAGTTCGGAATGGGATCGGGTATTTCCCTTTCGCAATAATCACCAGGCTTGTTCTATTAACTTCTAAAGATAAAAAAGTAAAGAAAATCTTTAAATTTTGCGAATTATCTATATATCTTTTCTTCTTATATTATTGAACATTATGAAAAAAACTGCATTAATCACAGGAATATCCGGACAGGATGGTGCATATCTCGCAGAATTTCTTTTAAATAAAAATTATAAAATTATTGGTACTGATAGAAGATCAGCAAGATCAGTGAATTGGAGGCTTCGAAGATTAAACATTGAAAATCAAATTATTTTTGAGGAAATGGAGTTAGGAGAAATATATGAAATTCAAAGAGTATTTAAAAAATATAAGTTGAATGAAGTTTACAATTTAGCAGCACAATCTTTTGTAGGAACTTCTTTTAGAAGTCCAATTAACACAAGTAATATTACGGGATTAGGAACACTACGAATTTTAGAAACTATTAGATCCATAAATCCAAAAATTAAATTTTATCAAGCTTCATCATCAGAGATGTTTGGAGATGTGTTAGAGAAAAAACAAAAAGAGAGCACACCTTTAAATCCTCAAAGTCCTTATGCGGTTGCTAAAGTTTTTGCTCACTACTTAACTCAAAATTATAGAAAATCTTACGGGATGTATGCTACCTCTGGTATTTTATTCAATCATGAATCTCCCTTGAGAGGAGAGGAATTTGTAACAAGAAAAATAATAATTAATTTAATTAAAATTTTAAGAAAAAATATAAATTGTTTTGAACTAGGAAATTTATATGCGAAGAGAGACTGGGGTTTTGCTAAGGAATATGTAGAGGCAATTTGGAAAATGCTTCAAATGAAAAAACCTGATGATTATATAATTGCGACAGGCAAAACTTACTCCATAAAAGACTTTATAAATAAGGCAACTAAATACCTTGAAATGGATGTAAAATGGGTAGGCAGTGGCTTAAACGAGAAACTAATAAATAAAGAAAATAATAAAACTATTATTAAAATTAATCCAAAATTTTTTAGACCAGCAGAAGTCAACACACTTACAGGAGATGCTTCAAAAGCAAAGAAAAAATTAAAATGGGAACCAAAAACAAATTTAGATGAACTTATTAAAATTATGATAGATGATGAATTAAAATACTATAATGATTTATAAAATTTTGTCGTAACTATTAGAAAACTGAGTTTCAAAGTTTAATTCTTTTTGAAAAGAAAGCTTCATATTTTTTTTTATATTATAATATCTATTTGAGTTATGGATTAAATTTATTATGCTGTTTGAAATATTTTTTGGTTTTTTTGGATTTACCATATTAAAAATATCAAATTTTTTTTTAAAATTAGTAAAGTCATTGTTTTTATTTACTAACATTGGTATTTGAAAAAATAGATAATTATTAAATTTTTGAGAGGTGCCAGCCATATTTTTATGGCTTAAGACAGAGGGTTTATAAAAGCAAAGCCCAAGTATAGAATTTTTTAAAATATCAAACCAAAATTCGTTGCTTATATTTTCAAAAATATAAACTTTATGTTTTAATTTATTTATAGAAATAATTTTTCTCAAAATTGAGGGATAATTGCCAATAGGGCTTCCTCCTATAATTAATATAATATTATCATTAAAATACTTAAAACTTTTTATAATTTCCTCCAAATAATGATCTGGTCCGATCGACCCAAGATGACATATAATTTTTTTCTTTTTTAAACTATTTGTATTTAAAAACTTTTTAAATTTATTTGATGAAAATTTAATTTTATTTTTTAAAGGGAAACAATTCATAAAAGAATATATTTTACTATTTTTATTTTTAGATTTTGATTTAAATAATCTAGATCTATTTTGTGATGGAAATATTAAATAATCACATTTTTTTGAGCAAAAAAATTCAAATTTAATTAATAAATTTTCTTTGAATTTATTAGCCTTTGTAATTAATTCAAAATCAAAATTGTGATAAATAAACTTTGTTTTTTTTAATTTAAAAATATTTAATAAAATTACGGTAAATAACGCTTTTTTATTAAAAAAAATAATCTTACTCGGTTTTTTAAAAAGATAATTAATTAAAACAAAAAAAATAAAAAAAAAGTAGTCAACTTGGTTAGAGAAGCCTGAAATAAATTTTGGACAATTGATTACTTTAGAGTTTTTTCCAAAATTTACATTTTTAATTATTTCTTTCTCTTTTTTTGTGTTTTTGGACAAAATAAATACCCTAAACCCCTTTTTTGAAAGAAATTGTGCTAAAAAAATTAAGGTTTGGTAAAACTTAGGGTCACCCCACAAAATAAAGAAAATTGTTTTCATTTTTTTTTTAAATATAAAATAATTGACTTAATAAAAAAATTTTTTAAGGAGATTGATATGTAATTATCAAATATCTTTTTTGTTAATGATGAATTTATTTTAATCAAGTTATACCCTATTAGACAATATACATTATATATGAATTTAGATCTTAATAAGTCATTAAAATGTTCTTCAAAACATGTATGTTTTGTGGATATATCTTTATGCTTTTCAAATTCGAAATTATTTTTCATAATTATTGAACTATATATTATAAAAAAATAAATAATGATTAAAATAGGTATTGTAGGTTTAGGTAACGTTGCGTGGAACGTACATCTTCCCATTTTATTATCAAGAGAGGATGTGGTTATTTCTTGGATTTGTGATAAAAATTTAGAAAAAAAATCAATTGTTGAAAAAAAAAAAATTAAATTTTTTAGTAATATAAATGAAATTTTAAAATTTGAAAATGTTGATATAATTCTTTTAACTGTACCATACGGTGAAAGATCTGAAATATTTGATAAATTAAAAAATAAATGTAGCGGAATATTTTTTGAAAAACCGTATGCATTAAATTTAATAGAACATAATTATTTTGCTGATTGCTTTAATTCTGCTTGTATGACAGTTGGTTATACAAGAAGAAAAATGGGTATTGTACAAACAATTAAAAGAATAATTGAAGAAAAAATTTTTGGTGAATTAATTTCAGTAAATATCTTTTTTGGAGATATTCATTACAAATTTGATAGCTTTAGATCTGACATAAAAAAATCTGGAGGTGGAATATTTTTTGAAGCTGGAACACATTGGATAGATTGTGTTTTATTTACTTCAGGAGCAAAACAAATTTTAAATTTTGAGTCAGAAAAAAAATTTAAATCGGGTCTTGATATAGAATCAAATGGAAGATTTGAATTAATTAACAAAACTGATAAAAAAATAAAGTGTAATTTTGAAATGTCTGTATTAAAAAATACAACTAATAAAATACAATATAATTTCAATAATTGTTCGGTTGACCTTTTTTTATTTAAAGATGATTCAAATTTAAAAATTAAAAATAAGGGGAATTTTGAATTTTTAATTAAAGATAATGACATTTTAAATTTCCCAAATAATTCATATAGTGTAGCATACTCCTTCTGGAATGAATTCATTAGTTCTTTTATAAATAAAAAAGAAAGCGAATTTACAATTAACTCATTTTTTTTAACAACGAAAGTTACAGAAATGTTTTATGGAAAATAAAAGAATTTTTTTATTAGGAGCTACCGGTCAAATAGGTAAAGAGTTAGCACTAGAATTAAAAAATACTACTAACATTAATTTTTTGTGTCATTCAAGAACATCAGTGGGTTCATCTTTTTTTGATTTTTATAAAATAAAAAATATTGTCGGAGAAATTAAAAACGAAAATATAATTTCTGAAATTAAAATTGCAGATTTAATATTTGATCTAGCTGCTCCTAATAGTGGAACTTTAAAGGAAATAAAGGACTTTTACAAAAAAAGAGTTGATTTAATAATTCCTAATATGAAAAAAAATTCAAGGTATGTATTTGCAAGTACTATGAACGCTTACGGAATAGACAATGAAAGAAAAATTTTAAAAAATTATTTATTTTCAAGCTCGATATATGCAACTAACAAAAGGTATGCGGAAAAATATATCTCAAAAATAGGAAAAAAAAATAATATAAACGTGTATTTGCTTAGATTAGCAGAAGTACATGGAAAATTTCAAAGAGCAAGTTTAAACATAACAGAAATGATTGAAGATAATCGTATTTTCGAAATACCTGAAACGCCAGCTTGGATCACATTTATAAGCCTAATCAAAGATGCAATTATAAATATTATTTATGATAAAGAGAAACCAGGTTTATATACATTGGTATGTGATGATATTTTTTGGGGTGAGTTTTTAAATATATTAGGTGAGAAAAGTAATAGAAAAGCTAAGTATTATTTTTCAAGCAATAGAAATGATTTAAATATATTAAGGAAAATACTAAATAAAATCTTAATTCAATATAAAGATATTATTAGAGGAAATTTTGAATTTCCAAAAAAATTTGAAGATCATCTTAAATTAAATTATAGAGTGAACAAAATTAAAAACATTCAACAAATGAATAATGAAGATAAAATTTGTAGGGAATATAATAGATATATTGGAGTATTGCCTGGTAAAAGATTAAAATCTATCAAATACAGAAAAGAAGAAATTTTTAAAAATTTATTACTTTGATTGTAAAGAAGTTTGATTATATAAAAATGACCTATAAACTTTTTCGAAACCGTTATCTAAATTTACTTTTGCTCTCCAACCATATTTTTTTGCTAATTTAGTATCTAATTTTTTTCTTATTGTTCCATTTGGTTTGCTTTTATCAAACTTTATTTTTAAATTTGCATCCATTTTTTTAATTATAAATCTTGCATAATCAAGTATAGACCTTTCTTCACCACTACCAATATTTATTAAACTTTTTTTTGTTTTTTTCTTTAAGAAAAATATACATGCATCCGCAAGATCATCTACATACATTAATTCCCTAAAAGCTTTGCCATTTCCCCATAATATAATTTCTTTTTTTTTATTTTTTTTTGCATCATAAATTTTTTTAATTAATGCAGGATAAAAATGTGATGTTAAAGAATTATAATTATCGTTTGGCCCATAAGTATTTGTTGGCATCAAACATTTGTAATTTGTTCCATATTGTATGTTATAACTTTCACACATTTTAATTCCAGCTACTTTTGCTACAGCATATGGTTCATTGGTTTTCTCTAATAAACCAGTTAGCAAGTATTCTTCTTTAATTGGTTGCTTACATTCTTTAGGATAAACGCAACTAGAACCTAAAAAGATCAAACTATGAACATTATTCAAATAAGATGAATGAATAATATTATTTTGAATAGCTAGATTATTATATATAAATTCTGCTCTATATTTATTATTAGCATATATTCCACCAACTGTTGCAGCCGCATTTATAACGGCATGTGGTTTATGTTTTTTAAAAAATTTTTTAACTTTATTTTGATCTCTTAGATCAAGTTTTTCTCTTGATATTGTTAAAATGTTTTTATAACCAAAATATTTTAACCTCCTTAAGACTGCAGAACCAACTAATCCTTTATGGCCAGCCACAAAAATTTTTGAATACTTGTTTATTTTATTTTGCATGATTCATATAATTATATTTAGTTATAATTAATATTTTTGGTAGAGGAAAAATTAATTTACCATTATTTTTAATATAAGTTAATTCCCTGTTTATAATTTCTTTTTTGAAGTGCCAAGGTAAAACAAGTTTATAATTTGGTTGTATTTTTTTAGCTTCGCTTTCGCTTATAATATTTATATTAGTTCCGATTGTTTTGGCTCCTATTTTTTCTTTATTTCTCTCGATTGCAAAAGGAATAATTGAATTATCAATGTTTAAATATTGCAATATTGTATTTCCCTTAGTCGAAGCCCCAAGAATAAAAATTGACTCATTATTATTTTTGATATTTTTTATTTTTTTTTTCAAATTTTTTTTGAGTTTTAAAATGTTGGACGAAAATTTTTTGTAGGTCTTTATCCTATTTATACCTATTTTTTTTTCTTTTTTTATTAAAATTTTAAATAAATTAAAATCATTTATATCATTATGTAGATTACAATCTTTGTGGGCAACAAAACATCTTATACTCCCACCATTTATTGTATTTTTTGAAACTTTAAAAATTTTTAAATTGTGTTTTTTCATTAAATATTCAAGGGTGCTTAAAGAATAATACTCTAAATGCTCATGACAAATAGTATCGAATGAATTCAATTTCAACATATCAACTAAGTAAGATAATTCAAAAATCCAAATTCCATCTTTTTTTAAATAATTTTTAATTTCTTTCACAAAAGTATTTGGATCATTTAGATCATAAAACATTGCTATTGATGTAATAATATCAAATTTTTTTCCTCTTATTTTTTTATTTTTTTTTTTTAAAGGAAAAAAGTCATTTACTATGTTTATTTGATTATTTTTAATTTTCTTAATTATTTGACTAGGATCTATTCCAAATTTTTTAAAATTTTTATTATAAAAATTTAAAAGTGTTCCATCATTACAGCCAATATCCAAGACCTTAACTTTCATATTTTTTTTATTAATCATATTAGACGCTTCATGTGCTAGATTTTTTAAATGATTTCGCATTGTAGAGTTTATGCCAGACTCATACCAATAATTTTTATATAAAATATTTTTGCTAGTTGTGTGACGTAATTGAACAAGCAAACAATTAGTGCACAAAAGTAATTGAAGTGGAATTTTTTTTAAATAAGGTTTTGGAATATTTTTTTTTATAAATGAACCCTGCAGGTATTGGTCATTCAGATTAATAATATTAATTAATTTTTTTGAATTACATATTCTACATTTGTTTATTTGTTTGTAAGCTTTCATTTAATTTTTAAAAAATTTATATTTAAATAAAGCATAAACTGCTTCGATACCATCTTTATAAGAAATTTTTTTACCTTCATCGTAACTTCTACCTTTATAAGAAATTGGGACCTCAAAAATTTTTATATTTAAATTTGAAATTTTTGTTGTTATCTCAGGACAAAATGCAAAGCCATTCTCATTTAATTTTATTTTTTTAAAAATTTTACTATCAAATAATTTGTAACATGTGTGCGCATCTGTGAGTCTTTGATTATTTATAATATTTGAAAGTAATGTCAAAATGTGATTGAAAAAAATTCTACTCAAAGATGTAAAGTTTTTTAGTTTGTATCTTTTTTTTCCTAAAACTCTTGAGCCATATACTGCATTGATGCTTTTATGATTTATTCTCTTTAAAATCTTAAAATAATCATTTGGATTATATTCCAAGTCTGCATCTTGAATTATAGTGTATTTACCTTTAATAAATTTTTGAGCACTTTGTATAGCAGCTCCTTTTCCAAGATTTTTTTTATGAATTATAATCTTATAAATTTTAGATTTAAAATTTGATATTTTTTTTTTACTATTGTCTGTAGAGCAATCATCTACAACAATAATTTGTTTAGAAATTTTTGTTTTAATAACTTTGTCTAATATTTTTGTTATAGTCTTACTTTCATTGTATACTGGAATTATAACTGTTAAAAGTTTCATATGATTTTCGTTTTCCTATTTTCTTGTCTCATAATACTCTTCACAATTCCATTTGCTTTTTCAATTTCAAATGAAGGTAACTCAAGTTTTTATATTTTCTCAAAAAAACTAGTATTTGGTGTAATATTTATTTCATTTTTAGCAATTACAATAAATTTTTTTTATCCTTTAAATGTATATATTTCATCTGTAATACCATTAATAAGTCTTGTTATTTTAATTAAAAACAAAGAAGAATTTTTTAACCGAAATTTTGTTAAGTTTTTACTTATATCTGGATTTTTACTAACTATTTTAATACTAGAAAGTAACGTTTACAGACCAGATGCTGGATTGTATCATCTTCCATTTATTGGGATTCTTAATTCAGAAAAAATAATTTTTGGACTTTCGAATTTACATTTTAGATATGCTCACACATCAATCATTCAATACTATGCTGCAATAAGTAATAATTTTATTTTTAAAGATAATGGCATCATTTTTGCACAAGGTATCATTGCGACTGCGATAATAATTAATTTCGTTACCCAATTATACCTTTATATTAAAAAAGGTAATTTTAACTTTCATTTTTATTTTCTTTTATATGTAATCATTTACGTGGCATATAAAATGAATAGATACAGTGAGTATGGTAATGATGCGCCAGCTCATTTTTTAGTATTTTTTCTTATTTCTGAGGTATTAATTAATAAAGATAAATTTAATTTAGATCAATTTTTAAATAATCTAATACTCTCGTTATTCATCATCCAAAATAAATTAACTTTAATTTTAATAGTAATATTAAGTTTAATAGATATTAAAAAAGTAAATTTAAATGAAATTATTTTCAAAAAAAAATTTATTTTTTTAAATTTTTTCTTTTTGATATGGATTACTAAAAATTTAATAATAAGTGGTTGTGCACTATACCCATTAGAATACTCTTGCATTAAACATCTTTCGTGGGTTAACATAAATGATGTTATAGAAGTATCAAAATCATCAGAAGCTTGGACAAAAGGTATATCAGATATCGACAGTGAAGAGGAGGTATCTACTGAACTATTTCTTTCAAACTTCAATTGGATAAATAGTTGGCTTTCTTTGCATTTCAAATATATATTAAAAATCTTGTTTCCTTACATTACAATATGTTTGTTTGTAATATCCATTTTATATTATGGTTCGAAACGTAAAATAATTTCTAAAGATAGAAAAACTTTAATATATTTTTTGGTTTTATTACTCTGCTCAATTATCTGGTTTTATAAATCACCCATGTATAGATATGGGTATTCTTTTATAATCAGCTTAATTTCTTTTTCATTGGCATATATTTCACTGAATTTTTCTATAAATTTAAAGAGACAAAAAAATGTTTTAATATTTATGGTAATTTTATCTTTATCTACTTTATTAATAAAAAATATTTATAGAATTGCGTATACAAAAAATAATTATAATAATTATCCCTGGCCAAAATATTACGCCATGGATAATAATAATTTGCCTGGAAAATTTAAAAAAGAAAAATTAAATAATTTGGAAATTATTATGCCTATTAATGGATATTGCATGTACACAAAAAAAATTTGTAGTCATTATGAAATAGATAAAAATTTGCAGTTAAAAATTCGAAATAAATATATAATTTTCAAAAATTAATTGTTACTTAGAATCTCAACTTAATAAAAATTATATTTAAGAAAAATTTTATGCTGTCACTTAATAAATTGACTTTACTACCTGCTTTATAAGACCAGTTTACTGGTAACTCTAAAATTTTAATTCCTTTTTTTTTTATTTTTATA
The DNA here is from genome assembly GCA_902617415.1 of uncultured Pelagibacteraceae bacterium. Lineage (GTDB taxonomy): Bacteria > Pseudomonadota > Alphaproteobacteria > Pelagibacterales > Pelagibacteraceae > Pelagibacter. Next base: position 166,729 of record CACMWQ010000004.1, read on the forward strand.
ATAATTTCAACATCATGTGCATACCCTTTAATTGATAATTTTCTGAATATTTTTTTTATGTAAGATTTATGATACAATTTAAATCCACATTGAGTATCTTTTATTTCAATTTTTAGAACAGAATAAAGCAAAACATTCATTATTTTACCTATTAAATAACGAATAAATAAAGTCTTAACTTTTGATGAAATGAGATTTCTAGATCCAATATATGCGTAATTTTTATTAAAAATTATTTTTTTTTTCCATCTTAAAATTTGATTTAGATCAACGGATAAGTCAACATCCAAAGTTAACAACCAATCAGTTTTTGAAATTTCAATTCCTTTTTTAAGTGCATATCCTTTGCCACGATTCTTTTTATAAGAATAGATTTGTATATTTAACTTTTTATTATTCGTTTTAAAATATTTTAACAATTCTAATGAATTGTCTATACTTCCATCATTTACAAAAATATATTGAGCATTTTTTAAATATTTATGATTAAATAATATAATTTTTTTGAATAATAATTTTAATCTTTCACCTTCATTAAAAACAGGAAATATAAAAGACAAATTCATTTCATTTTTTCTTGCCAAGATATAATATAGAAATTCCAAACGGAAAATTTATGTTATTTAAAATATATCTTTCTGAAGAAAATATTTTTTTGAAAAGATAATTAAGAATATTATTTCCCTTTTTTTCAACTTTATCTATAAATTCAATATTAAATATTTTATAGAAAAGTAATGTCGGTATAATCAGTGGTGCTAAGAAAAAATTATAGTAAGAACATTTAATTTTTTTAAAATTGGGCCTTAAAATATTTAAAATGCTTTCCTTACTATATCTTCTCTTGTGATGTAGAATTTTATCTTTTGTTGTGAATAAAAAATTATAAGCTGGAACAGTTATTAAAATTTTTCCGTTTTTTAATAGTTTTTTATTTAATTTTTCAACAATTTTTTTGTCATCATTTATGTGCTCAATAACATCCATTGCAACAATTAGATCGTACTTTTTTTTATCATTAATTGTATTTGTAAATCTGATTTTTCTATTTAAAAATTTTTTTCTTATAAATTTAAGAACAATTTTATTATCATCGTAAGCTGTTAAATCTCCAAACTTTGATAACATTTCTAAATTTATCCCTACTCCACATCCAAAATCTAAAATTTTGATTTTTTTCTTTTTTATATTTTTTTTAAGAATATTTTGAACAATTTTTTTTCTTGACTCAAACCACCAATGATCTTTATTTTCTTCAAACTGTCTTTTGTAAACGGACTTATCCATAAACGTTTTTTAATTTAATATATTTTAAAAATAAATAAAAGTGGCATAAAACATATATTGGGACAAGATGTCTAGTGTAAAGAAAACCAATTAGATAGGGTATCAAATATACAGATAATATTGTAATGAAATATAAATCTTCTTTTCTTAACATCTTCTTAATCATCGCAATTAAAAAAATTAATATAGATAGAAATAAAACAATTTTATTTGGAATTTCAGAATATCTAATTTTTTCAAATTTATTAGAATTAATATTCTGTGCATCATATTTTACATTAAGAAATAGTACATGAATTTTTTTTAAAAAACTTTTTAATACAAAATTTTTATCATTTGATATTTTTAAAAATATATCCTCTTTAAAAGATCTATTAAATTCAATTTCGTTTTCAAAACTATTTATCTTATCAATTTTTTTTTTAACTATATCATTCACAAGTAAATCAGGACTTTGGTTTGGATATAATTGTAAAAATTTTTCATGATATGCAACACTTAAAGTTAATCCACTAATAGATGTAATTGAGAAAGGTGTTATAAATTTATTTATTTTGATATAGGCAAATGATGTCCAGGTGATATAGCTAATAAATATCAAGAGAAGAGGTAAATATTTTAACCTATTTTTGAATATTAATATTGGAATTATCGAAAAAATATAACAAAACAGAAATTGTGAGGCTTTTGTGAAGTAAATAGCAACAATTAATAAGGCTAAAACTTTAAAATTAACTTCTTTTTGTAATAAAGTTATGTAAAGTGACAATATCAATATGGCTAAAATACCTTCTTCAGGTATTAATCTTATAATCATAAAGGTGTTATAGGGATTGTAAAACAAAATTAAAAAGACAATGAAGACTAAAGTATGTTTTTTCAAAAACTTATATAAAAAATAGAATAGAATAGAAAAAATTAAATAATTTTTTACTAATAATATAATTAAAAATTTTTTTGATATGTAGAGGTAACTCCATTTTAAAAATAATGGTATTATTGGCATTCTTGATAAATAGAAATTTATCCCATAAATATTTTGATAAAATTCATCTTTTTCAATTAAATTCTTTGTCAGACCACCAAAAAAAAAATGTAATGATTCATAATTAATATTCCCGTTTTCGTGTATGAAATGTGGGAATCTTATAATAATGTAATTGTACCAAATAATAGTAAGTATTGTAATTATCGCAAAGTATAAAAAAAATAAATATAACTTTATATTTTTTGATTTAAAAAATAAAAAATCTTTCATTGTAATTATAGAAATTTCTTGAGAAAATTTTGTTTTTTTAGATTTTTACTATTTAATTTTAAATTATTATTAATTTCTTTAAAAAAATTAAGTAAATCTATATTTTTAATTTTTTCGTCACATTCATATATTTGTTGATGATTAGTTTTTATTAAGTTTTTACCTAAAGCAATTTCCTCAGATAATTTTTCTCCTTTTTTAAGACCGATTAACTTAATAAAAATATCACCATTTGGGTTTTTCTTATCTTTTATTGTGTATCCGCTTAGTCTAATTATGCGTCTTGCAATATCAATTATCTTTATTTGTTTTCCCATATCTAAAGCATAAATTTTTATACTATTTTTATTTAGATAGGAGGCATTAATTGTCAATTGAACAGCTTCAGATATTGACATAAAATATCTCGTCACATTTTTATTTGTTACTGTCAAATAATTCTTTTCTATTAATTGATTTAGGAAAATGGGTATAACTGAACCACTTGAACCAATAACATTTCCAAATCTAACAATAGTGAAACTGGTATTATATTTTTTTTTATTATCCAAATAAATTTGATTTATAATTTTCTCACCTAACGATTTTGAACAACCCAAAATACTTTTTGGATTAACAGCTTTATCAGAACTTATAAATGTGAAATGTTTTATTTTTTTCTTTAAGGCAAATTCAACTACCTTTTTAGTTGAAAAGATATTATTTTTAATCATAGAATATGGGTTTTCTTCTCCAAAATTTACATGTTTATAAGCAGCAGCATGATAAATTTCATCAACTTTATATTTATTAAAGTAGTTACTTAAAAAATTTTCATCATTACAATCTCCAAGTACAATTTTGACAATATTTTTTCTAAATTTGCCAATTTGATCTATTTTATTTTTAATATTAAATAAATTAATTTCAGATATATCTAAAATAAATAATTTATTTGGGTTTTGTTTGAGAATTTCTAAACATAACTCAGATCCAATAGACCCACCACCACCTGTTACTAATATATTTTTATTTTTTATTTTTTTAGATAAGATTTTTTTTTGGACAATTATTTTTGGTCTATCAATTATGTCATAAAAATTTAAACTCGAAATTATCTTTGTATCAATGTAATTTTTTATAAAATTTTTTGTTTCATTAAATTTTTTTATACGTATATTTTTATTTTTTAATTTGCTAATTAATTTCGAAACTTGATTATTTTTTATAGTTTTATCTACTATGATAATTTCAGTGATATTCAACTTATTTATTAGATTTTCTAACTCATTTTTTTTATAGATTTTAAGACCATTTAATTCTCTTTCCCCAAAATTATTTCCTAAATCAATAAGGCCTTTGATAACACCATAGCTGGGGTTATCCCTTATTGTCTTAATTAAATTTACAATATCTTTACTTATTCCAAAAATTAAAATTTTATTAGTTTTTTGGGAAGATTTTAGATTTAAATTAATTATAAAGTTTAATGATATTCTATGAAAAATTATAAAAATTCCTGTCAAAATAATTGCAATAATTGAAATCGATCTTGGGAAAAAAAAAATTTTAAAAAGTAGAAGGTTAAATATTAAAGTAATAACAAAACAAATAGATAATGATTTGATTATTTTTTTTATTGCGAAGTAATCAAAATATCTTAATAAAATTTGATATATATTATTATAAAAAAAAATTGGATATATTGCTAAAAAAAATAGCATAAATACACGAATATCAATATCCCAAGGGAGATAAATTGTTTCTAACCGCAAAGAATAAGCAAAAGATATTGAAAATAAAATTATAATTGTATCGGATAATACAAGAATAATTTTTTTTTCAATATTAGATAATTTAAGTTTCAAATTATAATTTTTTTTTATTTATATTTATATAAAAATACATTTAATTTTTATTAAGAGCCACCAAGAATTTTGTTATTTCATTAGATAAATTAATATTTGAATTTATTGATAATTTTCTTAGCAAAGAAGTATCATACTTGAATTTTTTAATTACCTTTCCATTTTTAACTTTTAAAATTATGTCTACTTTTTTATTTTTAAAGAAACGGTTATTTTTAACTTTTTGCGCTAACTCTTTAATAGATAGAGTTTTACCTGAACAAACATTAATTAATGGCATATTATAATTTTTTTCAATTAATTTTATAATTACTTTCTTCAATATTTGTAAAGAAACAAAATCTCTCAAAGCTGATCCATCTGAATTGATAAAAATTTTCTTTTTTTCAAATGCTGTTTTACAAAATTCATTTAATACCAACCACCAACAATCTATATTTTTTAAAATTGGCATTCCAAATGTATTTGAGATCCTTAAAGAGTGAGATTTAATTTTATCTTTATTAATTGATAAAAAATCTTCGCACATACTATGTGTTAAAGCATAAATATTATCTATTTTTTTTCTAAATTTTTCATTTATGCTAATTTTGTTACCATATTCTCGTCCGTAAACCTGAACTGTTGATAAATAAATAATTTTTGGCTTATAATTTTTCTTCAAAAGTATTTTTTTAGATAAATTTGCTAAAGGCAGAAAATTATTTTTTATTGAAAACTCTAAGTTTCTTTCAGAAATTTTATGATTTAAAGATAAAGTATATATAATTATATCTGGCCTTAACTTTATGATACTATCCAAAGTTTTAGGCCTAGTTATATCACCATATATATGTTTTTTAATTGATAAATTAAAATTTTTATCTTTAATTTTTTTTCTTGAGTGGTTAATTAAGTTATATTTTTCTTTCAGCTTAGATGATAGAAAGCTACCAATATAACCAGACGATCCCAAAATTATAACTTTTTTACGATTTAATTTTTTTCCAATCATATGGAATTTTTTTATTATACAAATCGTAATTAATCATTTCATTTGGATCGTGAGGTAAAGTTGAACAATTTGCTAATATTGAACTTTTATTGCTTATACATTTATAAGATGTGATTATGCCTGTAGGAATTGTAACTAGTATGTAATTCATTTCTCCCAAGTATAATTCTTCTATTTTATTATATGTTTTTGAATTTTTTCTATTATCTACCATTACCAACTTTATCATTCCGTCTATAACTGCATAATTTTGTACTTGTTTTTTATGTTCGTGCCACCCTTTAATTATTCCAGGATAAGCAATTGAAAAATAGATTTCTCCAAATTTAATAAAATGTGGGTCACTTTTTTTTAACATATGAAAAATTGCTCCACGTTCATCTGATATTTTTTTTAAATTTGTTATTTGAATTCCTTTAATCATTTTTTAGATAAAGCCTTTTATCAATAGTATTATTTTTTACCAAGTAGTTTAATCTAGATAACCTAGACCATTTTGGTAATTTTCTGAAATTTTTAAGATTTTTTTTTTCTTTTTTTAAAAATTTAGCTAATTCAATTACAGATTTTTTTATGTTTGAAGTGGGTTGATATTTTGGCGCTAATTTTTTAAAAAGATTAAAATTTACCCTATAAGATCTTTTGTCAAAATTATCAGCATTATTGATATGAATTTTGGTGTCTGGAATTATTTTTGCAATTTTTTTGGCTAAATCAATAATTTTAAAAGTCCATGTTTCCGATCCTATATTTATTGCTATAAAATTTCTTTTTAGCTTATAGTTTAAAGCCCAAAATATTGATTTTGCAATATCATTAACATGTATCAAAGGTCTCCAGGATTGGCCATTACTTAAAAGTATTATTTGTTTTTCTAGTACTGAATTAGCTACAAAATCATTGAATACTAGATCAAGTCTCAAATTATTACTCATTCCAGCAGCAGTAGCAAATCTCAAAGCAAAAACTTTGAATTTATTAGATGACAGTTTTTTTAAATATTTTTCAGATCTCACTTTTGAAACTGCATAATCGGTTAGAGGATTTAATTGATCATTTTCTTTTTTTAATTTATTTCCAGTAGAACCATACATACTACAACTTGAAGCAAATATGAATTTTTTGATTTTTAAATTTTTAGCTTGCTTAGCAATTTTTATGCAATTTTTAAAATTAATTTCTTGCGTTGCTGTTTTATATTTTTTACCCATTGGATCATTTGAGACAGCTGCAAGATAGATTATTGCATCAGGTATAAAATTTAAGTTATGTAAGTTAATTTTCCTACAATCTTGATTTATGTTTTTTTTTATTTTTTTTACTTTGGAGTAGTTATTTAAAGAAAACAAGTTACTATCAATTCCGTAAATTTCAAATATATAACCTTTTTTTTTTTTTAAAAAATTTGTTAATGTTGTGCCTATATAACCTTTGTGGCCAATAATTAATAACTTTTGTTTTTTCATAAATATTACTTAAATTTCCAAATTGTGTTATATTTTTTATAAATTTCCTCCAATTGATTTTTTTCATTTAAGTTATCCATACATCTCCAATATCCAGTATTTTTGAACGCTACTAATTGATTTTTTTTTGTTAATTTAATCATTGGTAATTTCTCAAGGACATCTTTAGAATTATTTAAATAATTAAAAATTTTATTTTTGAAAATAAAAAAACCTCCATTAATCCAACCTTTATCTATTTGAGGTTTTTCAACAAAGTTTTTTACTACCGAATTTTTCCCTAACATAAGTTCACCAAATTTTACAGGAGGCCTTACTGCTAATACAGTTGCGATACGTTTATGTTTTTTATGATAAATTAACAATTTTTTTAAGTTAATATTTGAGACACCATCACCGTAGGTAACAAAAAAATTGTCTTCATTTTTAAGAAGTTTTTTTAGCTTCAATAAGCGTCCTCCTGTCATCGTATCTAGACCTGTATTTACAATTTTTATATTAGGAAATTCTTTTTTATTCCGATAAAATTTTCTAATGACGTTTCCTTTATAACCAGCAGCTATTATGAATTCATTAAAACCATAAAATTTAAATATTCTCATTATATGTGTTAGAATTGGTGTATTTCCAATTTTAATCATGGGTTTTGGAATTTTTTGGGTATAAAAAGATATTCTTGATCCTCTACCACCTGCTAAAATAACTACTTTCATTTAATAATTTAAACTTTTTTCGAATACATTTATCTGTTTGGTTATTGTTCTTTGAGATAATATATTTTTATATAGTTTTGCAAATTTTTTTTTTAAATATTTTCTTGAGGTGAGTTTTATTATTATATTTTTTAACTTCACATGATCATTTGGATTAAAAAGTAGATCTTTATCCTTTATTATCTCAGGTAAAGCACCTATGTTAGAAGCAATTGCTACGCTTCCACATGCAACACTTTCTTGTATAACTCGTCCATATTGCTCTTCATGTAAAGATGGTAAAATGACTATATCTGAATATCGCATATAGTTTGCAATTTTATAATGATCAGTTTTTATTAATGAATAATTTTTTTTATTAAAATTTAACTTTAAATATTTGATTATAGAATTATAGTATTCCCTATCCTCAATATAATCTGTATCTAATATAAAAATCCAATTTTTATATTTAAAATTTTTTAAAGATTTTAAAATAACATGAATTCCTTTTTCTCTTGTAATTCTTCCAAAGTATGAAATGACTAACTTTTTTTTCTTTCTTCTATTTTTCATATTAAAAACTTTCTCATCATATCCTAAAGGCATAACATAAGACTTTTTTTTATATCCCAATATTTCAAAATTTTTTTTTATTTGGTTAGAGTAACAAAAGATTTTATAAATTTTAGATTTAAAAATAAAATTAAAGGACATTACAAAAATAAGCTTCAATATATTTTTTATAAAATTTTTATGAAAAATTTTTATTAATTGATTTTCATTAACAAAATAAATCAATTTATAATTAAAAAAAAATGAATAAAATATAACAAATAATGACTGGAATGAGGCTGGATCATTATCAACTAAAATATAATTGGGTTTTTCTTTTTTTATATACTTTTTTAAATTTTGAAAGAAAAATAATCTTGAATGTTTAAAAATTAGATTTAATTTTAAGATTTTTAAATTCCCTTTATAAAATTTAAAATCTGAAATTATTTTTAAACGGTTAATGAAAATTTTATTTGGGCATACACATGTCACAGAATATTTTTTTTTTTTTGATAGCGCTTCAAAAAAAGATAAATTAATTTTTTTAACAAATGCGTGACTCAAAACCATTATTTTAATTTTTTTTGAGTTCAATGCTTAACTCCTTTTGATTTAATTACTATTTTTAAAGTTATAATTAATATTAAAATATCAAATAAAAAAGATTTTTTTTTCATATAAGTTGCTTCGTACTCTACTTTTTTCTCTAATAGTAAATCATCACGTCCGTTTATTTGAGCCAAACCTGTTATACCTGGTGCAATAGAAAAAATATCTTTCTCGTCCCTTAAAGAAATTAAATCGTGTTGATTTTCTAGTGCTGGTCTAGGGCCTACAAGAGACATATCACCTTTTAAAACATTAATTAATTGAGGTATTTCATCTAAGCTAAATTTTCTTAGTATTTTTCCAAATTTGGTAATGTGTATTTCTGCATTTTTTAGAGAGTTGGAGCCTACTTCAGGAGTATTTGGATGCATTGTTCTAAACTTATACATCTTAAAAATTTTCTTATTTTTTCCTAATCGCCTTGAAATATAAATTGCTGAGTTTTTGTTTACAATTTTGATTAAGAAAATTATTAGAATACTTGGTAAAAATAAAAAAAATATTAGTATTATTGAAATAAATATATCAAATAGTCTTTTCAAATTATTTTTTTTTGTAATTTAATAAAAATAATACTGTTAAGAAATAAAATAAAATCCAAAACACAATATAAACTAATTTATATTGAATATAGTAATATAAAATAATGGATAAGGAAATAAAAGAAAACGTAAATATAAATGTTTGTAATTTACTGAAAATTTTTCCAAGTAGGTGATGGAGGTGAAAATTGTCTGGTTTAAATGGATGTCGACCGTTAACAAGTCTCATCAGAAATAATCTGAACATATCTAGACCAGGTATTGACATTATTAAGAAAATTTCATCTGCATAAAGAGTAGTAGTATTAGAGTTTGTAGATTTTAGAATTATAAATGTTATTAAAAATGCAATTAATTGAATACCACTCTCACCAAGAAATATTTTATTTCTAGAATTATAATAAAGAATTACAAATAAAGAAATAATTACGGCTAAACATAGGTCGATAAATAGTCCTTTAAAAATAAAAATTATTAAAAACAGGATAGAATAACTTGTTACTTGTAAATTTATACCATCAAACATATTCAATGCATTTACAAAAAGTAGAAAGCATAAAACTGTGAATATTAACGAAAATGATCTAAGTTCAATATTGGATTTGAGAAAAGAAAAGTCTAAATTTTTAATTAATAAATTATTATCTATATATAAAATAAATAAAATTATGATTATAGGAATAATCAATTTAGAATTTGGTGAAAGATCATATTTATCATCATATAAACCAAAAAAATAAAATGCTAATAATCCAAAGATAAAAGCAAAATTTTCTCTGTTATTCGTAAATTCTTTTAAGAAAAAATCATTAATTAAATAATTCGATATAGAAAATAAAATAATATTAAAAAATAAAAAAGTTCCTCCAATTAAATAAATGGGTTTCTTTTGAAATTTTCTTTTTTTGTCTGGGTAATCAAGAATATTAAAATGGTTTATAATTTGTCTAAAAAAAATTATGATGAGTAAATTAGTAATTATCGTTACAATTAAGAAATTATTATCTAACATTCTTTAAAGTATTTAAATAAATGAAATATCCTGACGGCAAATAATATATTATATTTATCCAATTATTAAAAAAATTACCGGAAGGTGCTATAGGAAATAAATTTACAGCGTAAAATATATAAACAAGAGTTAAATAATCCTTATTTTGATTTTTTTTATTCAGAATTAAACTTTCAATTGAAATCTTTATTAATTTCCATGAAACTAAAAAAAATAAAGATAAAACAATTAAAAAAGGAATAATTCCTGTTTCAGCCAAAAGCTGCATATAAATATTATGTGGGTGCGTAGTACATGCATTTATTGCGATAAAATTTTCTTTTTTTGAGCAATATTTTCTAAAACTCTTTACTCCGTGACCAGTAAGAGGTTTTTCTTTAAACATTTTATATGCTATTTTATAATGACCTTCATATGTTTCACTAAAAACTACAATTCTCTTACTTTCAGAACTTAATCCTAACTGCTTTACTGTAAAATCATACATTCTGAATTTAACTCTTTCATCTAATAATACAAATGTAACCAAGATGGGTAATAAAATTAATAATGACTTCATAAAAATTTTTCTAATACTTCCACATGTTAATAAGATTGATATTAAACCAATTATAAACAAAAAAAGTGAAGTTCTTTCTCCACTAAGCAAAGATATAACCCCTGATATAATAATAATAAAAGATAAATAATAGTTTTCATATTTCCATTTGCGGAATTTTTTTGAAAATAAAAATAAGGATAGTACAAATGGAAAGAATCTAGCAACATAACTTCCCAGCACTTCATCTTCTCCAAATAAACTAGTTATTCTAAAATTACCGTCATCAACAGCCCAGCCTAGAATATTAACTCCAAGTGAATATTGTACTAATGTATCAATACCAAGAATAAATAAGATTAGGATAAAAACTTTAGCCAATTTAAATGGTAAATCTTTATTTAAATTAAAAATTATTGCCGAAGCTAAAGCAAATAACCCAAATCTAAAATAAGAAATAGTTGGTTTGTAAGATATTTGAAAAAATTTAGAGCTTATTAATGAAATAAATATACATATAAAAAAAAATAGAAAAAAATAGAAGAAAATATTTTTAAAAATTTTGAAACTAGTGAACATGTATAAGTTAAAAAGAAAAAAGATAACTATAATTACCAAACTCAAATCTGGTAAAAATGGTCCACTAATTAAGAATACAGGTATTAAAATTATCAAATAGCTAGATATATTCAGTCCATAATAATTTTTAATCTTATCAAACATAATTAAAATTATAATATTTGGATTATTTTTAAAGGAAATCTTAAAAAGGTAACAAATATATTACTTATAAATCCATGAAATTTTAAAGATCGGTTAATTTCTTTTGAGGAACAAATGTAACTATTAATATTTTTACCACTTAATCCTCCCACGCTCATGTAAATTAAACACTCATCAATAACTTTATATTTAAACTTTTTTATTAAAAAAGCTTTTACAAAAAAATCAAAATCACCTGCAATTTTATATTCAGAATTATAATAACCTAATTCTTTTATTTTTTTTAATTTAAAAAAACTAGATAAATGTGGTGGAGAATACCCAATTCTCAACATCCATGGCTTAAAAGTACGAGCTTTATAGTATCTAGAAATTTTGTTTATTTTTAAATTATTTTTAAATGCAAGATCTGAAATTACAACATCGATATTTTTATCTTGGTTAAATTCCTCAGTGATCTTGAAGAGTGCCTCTTTGTTGCTAAATACGTCGTTTCCATGTAATAAAGATATAACTTCGCCAGATGCTATTTTTAATCCTTTATTGATAGCATCATAAATTCCTTTGTCTGCCTCTGAAATTATTTTAGTTATCTTATCTTTATATTTATTAATTATTTTTTTTGTATCATCATTTGAGTTTCCATCAACAATTATGTACTCAAAATTTTTATAGGTTTGTTCTAAAACAGAGATGATAGTTTGTTCAATTGTATCTTGGCAATTATAGCAAATTGTAATTACTGTTAATTTCATGATTATTATCTTGAAATTACCCAATTACCCAAAACTAATAAATCCATATTTGTTCTCAAAAAACAATCTATAGCGTGATCTGGTGACAAAACTATAGGCTCATTCTCATTAAATGAAGTATTTAATATTATTGGTATACCAGTTTTTTTATAAAAATTTTCAATCAAATTATAATATAAATAATTTTGTTTTTCTGAAATTGTCTGAAGACGTCCGGTTCCATCGATATGAGTTATACCAGGCAGTTGTTTTCTTTTTTCGTTTTTAATTGAATAAACTTGAGACATATAAGGTACATCTATATCTTCATTAAACCAATCTTTAACATATTGCTTTAATATTGAAGGTGCGAATGGCCTGAAATTTTCTCTTCTTTTAATTTTTAAATTTATTATATCTTTGATTTTTGGATTTCTAGCATCTGCAATTATAGATCTATTTCCTAAAGCTCTTGGACCCCACTCCATTCTACCTTGAAACCATCCGATTATTTTTGAATTAATTAAATTTTTAGTTACTAGATCTAGTAATTCTTCCTCATCATATCTATGAACTTCAAATTTATTGGATAATTTTTTTTTTAGAATAACTTCCTGAATATTTTCATTTGAGTATTCTTTACCCAGGTAAGCATAATTATTAATATGATAAATTTTTTTATTAGAATTATTTAACGAAACTAAAGCTGATCCTACTGAGCCACCCGCATCTCCTGGATTTGGCGAAATATATAATTTTTCAAACGGCGTATTCTTTAAAATTTTTCCATTTGCAACTGAATTCATTGCGCATCCACCTGATAATGTTAAATTTTTAATTTTATATTTATCGTATAATTTGTTAAGTAAATTAAATAAAATATTTTCATAAACCACCTGAGCCGATTTTGCTATATCCATTTCTTTTTTTGAAATTTTTTGATCATTTTTTCTTTCTTGACCCAATAATTCGTAAATCTTTGAAGAATATAGATTTTTATATTCAATTTGGTCATTTTTTTTTGAAATATTAATATTTTCATTATGATGAATGAAATACTCCAAATTAAGTTCGAAACCTTCTTTTGTGTTATAGACTAAATTTGAAATTTCATTAATGTAGTTTGGATCTCCATATGAAGATAAGCCCATTACCTTATATTCATCACCGTATTTTTTGAAACCTAAAAATTGAGTAATAGCTTGGTAAAATATCCCTAATGAGTGCGGGAAATAAATTTTTTTATCTATTGATTGTTTTTTGTTTTTTGTGGCTATTCCCCATGCGCAACTTGCGAAATCTCCAAATCCATCAAGAGATAAATTCACTGACTCTTCGAAATTACTATAATAATAAGATGAAGCTATATGAGCTTCATGATGATCAATGTAGTCAAATGTTAATTTTTTATTTTTATTAGTATACAAATTTAAAAAATAATTATTTATATTAATTTTTTTTTTTGCATTCATTAAGCTATTAAATGCTAATTTTATTCTATTTATGTTTTTTAAAGTGAAAATTATCTTTCTGCCTAGTGCATTAAATGGATTTGAATTTAAAGCAACTTTACTAATTTCATTAATTTGAATTTTTGCTTGATCTAAACAAAAATTAATAGAATTAATTGGAAATGCTGATGTGTGTTTGACCCTTGTAAATCTTTCTTCCTCGGCAGCAGCAATTAACTTACCATTTTTAAAGATGCATGCGGAAGTGTCAGAATGTAAAAAATTTATTCCTAAGATATAATAATCCTTCATAGTTTTATCTAGTTTAATTTAAATATACTAAATTATAACCAATTATCCGAATATTTTGCTCCGGAAACAATCTCTTTAGTAAGTTCAATGTAATTATTTGATATAATGTTTAAATCGAAGTTATTTTTAGCAAACTCATGACACTTATCTGACATTTCATTATAATTACCCCTTTTCTCAAAAATTATTTTAATTTTTTCATAAATTTTATTATGATCATGCTCAATCATATATCCTATATTAAAATTTTCTGGATTTTCAAATTTACAATCTCGTGTAATTATTATTGGCACCCCATACGAAAGGGACTCTTTAATTGCCATTGAATCTGCTTCATCATAAGATGGTAAAATAAAATATTTAGATTTACTAAATAATTTTATTTTGTCATTTATACTGTAAATTGGATCACTGAAAGTGATGTAGTCACTTAGTTCATATTGGTTAATTTCTGAAACTAAATATTTTTTATATTGGGTATCCGGACCAACTATTTTTAAATTAATTTTCAATTTATTTTTTTTTATAATTTTAAACATATTTATTAAATCAATAATACCCTTTTTAGGATGTATTCTTCCAAAATAAAGTAAATCTATAATATCTTTTTTATTGGTAAAATTTTTTTTTAAAATTTTATTTTCAATCTCAATTCCATTTTTTAAAATAAAAGATTTGCTATCAAAATATTTGGATAAAATTTTTACTTCATCAAACTCCTTTTTATTTAAAAAATGAAAAGCATGTGAAATTTTAAATATATATTTAGAAAAAATTTTCAAAAAAAATTTTTTTAGTATATTATTTTTTTTTAAAGACCATTTATTTAAAACTCCATGAAAAGTAAAAAAATAGGGAATTCCTAGCCTTTGAGATTTATATGCAAATAAAATGATGTAAGGCGACCATAATTCATGGAAATGAACTAAATCAAATTTAAAGAGGTAATTTTCAAACTTTTTAAAGAATAGAATTTCGAAAAATGTTTTAATGTCAAACTTGTCTACATCGAAAATTTCAACATTATCAAATTTATTGATATTAATTTTTTTTTTTAAATTTGACATTACCAAAGATGGTCCGCCAAATTCTAATCTTGCTTTGCCAACAAATAGTATATTCATTATTTTAATAAAGCTTTTTATACATCTTTTCCATTTCGGGCATAATATTATCCCAATTATATTTATTTGCTAAAGTATATGCATTTCTACTTTTAACCCAAATTTGATCATCTTTTATTTCAAATATTTCTTTTAAGGTTTTTTTAAGCTCTGCTTTATTGTCTTCGATATACCAACCAGCGTTATGTTCTTTTATTGAACTCCAAGGAACATTTGAGGTAGTTAAAACAGGTAAAGAATTACTTAATGCTTCTAATATTGAAAATCCGAAGTTTTCATTTTTACTGTATAGAATTAAAATATCATGATCGATGTATATCTTTTTTTTTTCGTTTTTTAAAAAAACTGGATCGTGAAAATAAATAGCATCAGATAAATTATTATTTTTGACAAATTTTTTTATCTCTTTAAATGTTTTATCGCCTTCTGGGCCAAAAATATGAAATTCCCAATTTTTTGGTTTTAATAGTTTCCAAACATCTATAACTTCAAAAATTCCCTTTTTTTTGTGAATTCTTGAAAAGAAAAGTGCTTTTCTTTTTTTTGGAACTTGGTCGATTTTTTTTTGGAAAAAGTTGAGAGGTATCCCATGGGGTATAACGACAGTATTAACTTTAGCATTAATTGCTTTTATATTTTTCTCTTCATCATAAGATGTGCAGTGAACAACATCAGAATTAGCCAAGATCTTTTTTTGATATAATATTAAAGCAATTTTTTTTTTTATTTTTTTTTCATTTAAAGACCATGGTTCTAAAGCTCCCATTGGAGTAATAATAAATTTTTTTTTCAACAACTTTGATATTAAAAAACTTTTAATTAAAACTGGTGACCAGCAGCCAAAAAAATGAACAATATCAAATCTTTTAATAATTTTGAATAAATCATATTTTTTTTTTGATATACCATTATCGAAGAATATTAATTTGACCTTGTGGTTATTATTAATAAGCTGATAGGCTGTTGAGCTAGTTGCTACGTAAGAACCACCCATTTCTTTAAAATATTTATCTGTAATTAATAGTATCTTTGACATTTTTTTTTTTCTCTAAAATAGATCGATAAGTATTGATAAGTTTTTTTCCATAATTTTCCCAAGATAATTCTTTTGTTTTTTTTAAAGCATTTAAACTAAAATTTTTTAATTTTGATTTATCATTATAAAATTCTTGAATTTTATTTTTTAAAATTTCAATATTCTTTATTGGGATAACATAACCATTTATTCCATGATCAACTATTTCTGACCCTCCAGTATTTTCACTGCAAATGATTGGTAATCCACAGGCCATTGCTTGAGCCTGAACCATAGATAATCCCTCTTCTAAAGAATATAAGACAAAAATATCTGAATTATTATAAAAATATTTTAAATTTTCTTGTTTCTGTTTTGAAATAAATTTAACATTTTTTAACTTTTTATATTTCTTTAGAATTTTTTTAAAATTTTTTTCCATTGGTCCAATAAATGTTAATTCTGAATTTTTTAATGATAATTGCTCAAATGCCTCGATTAAAATATGAGAACCTTTTCTAATAGAAATTGTTCCAACTGATATTAATCTAAACTTATCTCCCTCAGGTCTTTTTTTATTTAAATATTTAAATTCTTTTAAGTCAACTCCATAAGGTACTTTAATTAATTTACTTTCACTAACTCCATATTCTAAGTATGTTTTTTTTGCAAATTCACTTGGAATAGTAATATAGTCTGCTAATTCATACTCTATAAGTTCTTTTTGGATAATATTTTGACTTGGTAAATTTGGTTTAATTTTTAGTTCATCGTATTCCATTTTTAAAATTTTTTCCTGATATTTTATATGCGTGGATCCTCTTTCTAATATTTTTATACAATTAGTTTTTTTTGCTTTTAAAAAAGCTTCTTTGCTAAAACTTGACCATCCAACTAAAATATCTGTATTATTTAAGTCTATAAGCTCAGATGCACGTTTGCTAAAATAGTTTGATAAAAAATAGTCTGTATCAATCATACTTTGGAAAAAATAAAATTTTTTAAAGAGTTTTAGCAACAATTCTTTAATTAAGATTGATTTAATTTTTTTTTTTTCAATTTGAAAGTTTTTAAGACTGTATTTTGGGTAAGACGTTATTATTTGTTTCAAATATCCATTTAAATTTAACTCTTTTGCTAAGTTAAAAGCATGAAATTTCCCACCTACTATTATACTTACTTTCATCAATTATTTAAAATGTTAATTCGTTATAACATTCTATATATTTTTGGATAATAATATCTTTATTAAATCTTTTTTCATTTTTATATCCCTCTTTAATCAAATTCTTCCTCAGCCTTTTATTTTGTATTATATATTTTATTCCATTCTCTATACTCTTTATATTATTTGGATTAACAAAATATGCTCCTTTTCCAGCTACATATTTCATGGGATATAAATTACTTGTAACAACTGGGACACCAGATTTTTGTGCTTCTAAAATTGGTATACCAAAGCCTTCATAAATTGATGCAAACAAGAGGATATCACTTTGTTTGTATAAATTTATTACTTTGTTATTACTTATTCCTACGTAATTTTGATAATTAATATTTAAATTTTTTAGTAAATTTAAATAATTTTTTTCAATATAACCAACAATTGTGAGTTTACATTTAAAGTTTTTTAATGATCTTATGGAATTTTCTAAATTTTTATTCAATGAAGTTCCAATAATAAGTATATTGGGAATTTGGTTTCTATTTTGTTTTTTGTAAGAAAATTTTTTATTAATACTTACATCAATAACTTTAATCAATTTTTTATTTGTATTAAAATTTTTAATTAATTCAGTTTTAATTTTATTTGAAATCGTGATTATTAATCTACTTTTTTTTAAAGGTAATTTTAACCAGAATATTTTAAATATAATTTTTTTAATACCTGATAATCTTTTAAGTGAATATAAGTCTAGTATTGTATTAATAGTTTTTTTTTTTTTCATTAACAAGCATATGAAATTAATATCACCCAAAATATGATTTATATCACCTTGATTAAAGTAAGACCAAATTATAAGATAAACTCTTCTAAAAAATCCTTTGCTTATTACTGGACAATATTTAAATTTAAATACATAATTTTCATTTTTATATTTTTTAAATATATCTAAATAAAAATTTTCAATGCTAAAATGACTCGATTTAATACTCTTTCTAAGAAATAAATGTATAGTTTTTTTTTTCACTTAAACTTTAAAATATTTGAATTAATAATTTTTTTTAGAATAGTAAAATAAATTATTGAAAATAAATAAGTTTGAAAGACTGATCCAAAAACTAGTGATAAATGAGATTCTAAAAAAAATATTGGGAATAAAGCCGCAAAACCAGAAATAAAGTGATAATTGTATTCATTTTTTGTTGAAATTATAAATACTAATAATCTAATTAATGTGCCGAGTGCAAACATGCCCAAAACAACACCAATAAATCCATAATTTACGTAAAATTCATTCATAACTGGCATATTCCAGGAAGTATTTTTATCATTTTCGTTAAGTATTCTATATCTATGACCAAAATCATTTCCCAATGTATCACTTGGCTTATTTTTCCAAAAAATTCGAGGTATTAATTTTGAAAGTAAGATTTTATAACTATGCCCCTCCCAATAAGGGACTTCTTTAGGTGTCAAAGCTGTGACAATAACCAGGGACTCAGCGCTATGGTGAATTCTATAAATGTTTCTATTTCTAAAATCAATAATTTTTCTGTCTAAATTACTTTGGGAAAAACTATTTATAAAATTCTGAGATGTTTTAAATAATTTTTCAGATTTAAATTCATTTAATTTTATCACATCAGCTGAAACTTTTTCAGACGAATTATACCAAACCTCTGATCTATATTCATATTTAAAAGAATGGAAAAATAAGAATAGGATAATTGTAAATAAAATAGATAGTAGTGGAATTTTTTTCATTATGTGAAAATAGATTGTGATTGAAAAAATTATAATTAAAAATGGAAATGCATATGATCCTTCAAGAATTTCTAAATAAAATATTATTAAGCTACATGAAGAAAAAATAAATTTATTCATATATCCTGCCTTTTTCGATTTAGTTATAAAAATAATATTTAAGACTATTGATAAAAATACAAATACAAACTTTAATTGTGATACAGCAGGAATATAACTTTGTATATTAATGAAGTAATAAAAGAATAAGACAGTGAAATTTGTAAAAGCAGTTATTGCTAAAAGTTCTTTATCATTTTCGATATTAAGAAATCTTAATTCAAAACTGTTATTTTTTAATAGAAAACGTAATATAAAATATCCAATATTTAGCGCAATTAAACCAATTAAAAACAGATGTAAAGCTATTTCCATATGATTTATATCTGGTTCTATGACATTAGTAACTGCTCCTGAAAAGCTATATTCATTTAAAAAAATAAAATTTGTACAGAAAAAAGTCGTATAACAAATAAAATAATAAATTAGTATCAATTGAAATATTGGCACTATTTTTTTTTCTTTTTTATATCTGGATATAAAATAAAATGGAAAAATATTTAAAATTATTATTAATAAAATTTTTATTTTATATTCAAAACTAAATCTTATATCTCCACTGATAAAAAAAATTGTAATAAATAAAATTGTAAATAAAATAAAAAATATATTTTTTAAATTTTTA
This sequence comes from uncultured Pelagibacteraceae bacterium, assembly GCA_902617415.1. Classification (GTDB taxonomy): domain Bacteria; phylum Pseudomonadota; class Alphaproteobacteria; order Pelagibacterales; family Pelagibacteraceae; genus Pelagibacter. The sequence continues at coordinate 186,544 of CACMWQ010000004.1, forward strand.
TATAAATCAATCATAAAAAATTTTTTTTAATAAATAGATGGATCTGTTAGTATATGAGTGTTTTTTTGAAATCAAATATCCCATATTTCTTATTTCAGATACCTTTTTTGGATTATTTTTGATGAAAACTATTTTTTTTTTTAGTTCATTTAGATTTGAAAACATTAATGAAGCTTTATTCTCTGGAAAAAAAATATTCTGTTCTTTAGACCTTCTTGTAAGCAATAATCCTTTCATCGCAGGAACTTCAAAAGTTCTCATGTTATGTGAAGTGAGATTTTGATCTCGCAGTAAGTTTAGGCTTGCAGCCGATGAAGTAATAACTGAAGATAATTTTGATCCAAATATTGATTTATTATAGTTTTTAATTTTCCAATTATCGCCTGCAATAAATAAATCTTTATTATTTAATGATTTTAAGAAGTTCAATCTCTTTTTATCGTAAGAGCCTATAAAATTTATTTTATTCTTAAAATTTGGATTTAATTTTCCTTTCTTATGAGAGTATTTGTCAAAGCCAAAAGGAAGATATAAAAGTTTACTTTTTTTTTTTAGTACTTGTATCTTTTTTAAAATTTTTTTTGAATAAACACAGAATAGATCAAATTGGTCAATACACTCAAGTACACTTTTATTAGAAATATTTTTTCTTTTTATATCAAGTGGGTTGTCAGTGTATATGTTTACAATCTTTGATTTTGAACACAGTTCCCTTATTGAAAGTATAAATTTTTTATTTAAATAAAGACCTTTAAAAAATATTATCAGATCAAAATTTTTATTTTTTTTTAAATAAAGTAGGATTTTTTTTCTAATTCTATTATAAATTAAATAACTAAAAGATTTTTCAATTAAATTATAAATTTTGGTCTTATATACTTTTTCTATATTTAATATTTTTACATTATGTTTTGTTCCAATATAAGCTCTAAAATACATGTTTTCTAGTGTAAATTTTTCTTTTGACCCAATTATTAAGATCTTTTTTGATTTCATTTATAATTATAATTTTAAAACATCGTCATAATAATCTAAATTTTCAGTTCTATGAGTGATTTGAATTATCGTTATATTTTTTTCCTTAAGATTTTTTAATATTTTTTTTTCAGTTTCAATATCTAATGCATTTGTAGCTTCATCTAATGTTAAAATTTCTTTTTCTTGGTATAATGCTCTCGCCAATCCAATTCTCTGTCTTTGACCTCCGGAAAGCAATATACCATTATCACCAACTACTGTTTCATATTTATTTGGTAAATTGTCTACAAATTCATGTATCTCGGATAATTTTGCAGAGTTAATAACTTTTTTTTGATCGATTTTTTTTTTATCAAATTCAAAACTAATATTTTGTGCAATAGTATTATCAAATAAAAAGATTTCTTGTGGAACATGAGAAATTAAATTTTGATATTTTTGTAAGTTTGAATAATTTATTTCATTCCTGTCTAGGTAAATTGATCCTTCTGACGGGTTGAGAAATCCCATAATTAAGTCAATTAATGTTGATTTTCCTGAACCTGTAGACCCTGTAATTGCAAAATTATAGCCTTTTTTTATTTTAAAGTTTAAATTTTTAAAAATAAATTCACTGTTATCTAAATATTTAAAACCAACATTTTTAGTAATAATTTCTTTTTCAAAATTTAATTTTTCATTAAATGTTTTAGTTTTTATCTTATCTTTTTTTTGAATTAAATTTAAATAATCCAAAACATCTTTAATAAATTCTGAATTAGAGAGTAAATTGCTATAAAATTGATAAATGATATTTAATTGTGGTAGTAATCTTTGTGCAGCAAAAGCTAATGCTCCGACTAAAGTTATTATAAAGACTGCTTGATAATTTAAAAAATTATGAAACAAATATATCAATATAACAATTAAAACTATGCCAACACCCTCGATAACAAATCTTGGAAATGTGCCTAAAAATTGAGTTTTAAATTGGGCCATTTTGTAATTTTTGTCGTGTTGAAAAAAAAAATTTTGAAATAAAGATTTCGAATTAAATAGAGTGATTTGTTTAAATGTGCCAAAAGTCTCTTTAACATGTTGTACTCGTTTAATGCTAGAAAATGATAAAATTTTTGAGGCATTTTCTAATCTTTTTTTTACTAACAAAGCTATGAAGAAATAAACAAGTAAAGCAACGATTAAACAAATAATTGTAATTTGAAAGTCAACTATAAATAAAAACGTTAATACGCTAAATGAAATAATTATTGAAGAACATGTATTTAAAAAGTTAAAAATTACACTTCCAACAGAGTCCATTTTATCTGTAACTAATGAAATTACATTGGCTGAATTTATATTTTTTAAATCTTTGTAATTAAAGTCAATTAGTTTAGCAAAAATTTTTTGTGACAAATTAATCGAAATTATTTTAGATAATTTTATACTTAAAAATAATACATATGTTTTGAACATGTTAGCGAAAAAAACGGAAGTAACAAAAATTAAGGCAAAGATTAATTGCAATTTACCTATGTTAGATTCATTAATTTTGATAAAATCAACTTTTATAATCTCTAATAAATTTTCTGGGGATAAAAAAATTGCTACAAATGGAATTAAAGATCCAATACTTATTACTTCAAGCAATGATGTAATAACCATCATGAAAACACATATCAAAATATTTGTTTTATCTTTTTTATCCAAAAATTTTAAGAGCTTTAAAAAATTTTGTAGGAATGATGTTTGAGGTTTCATATTTTTATTAAACACATATCATTAAGTTTTAGTTTTGATTTCCAACCTAAATTTTTTGATATTTTTTTTACTGAGGAATAAATTTCTGGAAGATCTCCTTTTCTTTTGTTTTTAATCTTTATTTTTATATTAATTTTATTTTGAAACATGAATTCTTTTATAATTTCTAGTACTGAATATCCTTGGCCTGTTCCAACGTTAAAAACAACAAAATTTTTTTTTTTTTTGAAGTAATCTATTGAATAAATATGCGCTTCAGCAAGATCTCTAATGTGAATATAGTCTCTTATTGCTGTACCGTCATATGTTGAATATTTATTTCCATAAATTGGTATAAAATTTAATTTGTTTTTTAGATACAAATTAATTTTTGGAAATAGATTATTTGGAACTTTTGGATTATCTGAAAGTTTCCCACTTTTATCTGCACCTACAGGATTGAAATATCTTAATGAAATTACTGAAAAATTTTTATTATTTTTTGAGAGGATTTTAAAATAATCCTCAATCATCAATTTACTTAAACCATAGGGATTTTCAGGGTTTGTTTCATGTTTTTCATCTAAGGGTAAATATTTTGGTTTTCCATAAACAGTCGCACTAGAACTAAAAATGAGTTTTTTTACATTATGTTTAATCATGGCATCTGAGATTACTGATGCGCTTAAAAAGTTTTCCTCATAATACAGCTCAGGTTTTGCTAATGACTCACTTACAGATTTAAGTCCAGCTAAATGTATTACTAGTTCAGGTTTAAAAGTTTTAAATATCTTATTAATTATTGATTTATTTTTACAATCAGCTTTTTTAAAAAATAATTTTCTTTTAGATAAATTTTCTATTACTTTTATTTTTGATTTTGAACTATTTGAAAGGTTATCTATTATTAATACCGAATTTTTTTTTTTCAATAATTGTAATGCAATATTGCTTCCTATGTACCCAAGTCCTCCGGTAATTAATATTTTCATTTTTTAATTTTTATTGATATTAAATTTTCTCCCTGAAGAATTAAATCCCTTTTATTTTTTTTAAGTGTATTAGACAGAGAGCTTATAAAATTAGAAGATATAGCTTTATTCGGCATCATCCAATCATGAATTTCTATTATTACAATTTCAAATTTGTTTAACCACTGAACATTTTTTTTAAATAAATCATATTCAGCCCCCTCAATATCTATTTTGATAATAAAAGGATTGTAATTATTATACTTTTTTACTATCTCATTAATTACAATGCTTTGTTTAGAATTTGATCTTTTTTTTGCTTTTTTGTAATTAACCATATGTGCTCTTGGATCATTCGTTCTTTTAATAACAAAGATTTGTTTTGAAGAGCTAACGGCGTTATTTTGAATTATTGTATTATTTTTAATTATATTTTTTTTCGAAAATTCATAATTTTGTTTTTCTGCCTCGATTGCGATTATTTTTGATTTATAATACATCTCACTAAAATAGCGTGCTGAAGAGCCAATATTTGATCCACAATCAATGATTAACTTTTTTTTACTATTAATATGACTATCTAAGAAAAATTCATAATTATTAAGAACTTTTTTTAAATTATATTCTTCGTATCCAAAAATTTGAAAAACTGTATTTATATCGAATTTATTTCTAATATTCTGAATAAAAAAATTTTTTTTTTTTTTATTAAAAATTACTATTTTCTTAAATAATATTGCAAAAAATCGCGGTGTTATTATTACAAAATTATTTATTCTCAAATTGTGTAACAAAATTATATTTTCAAAAATATAATACAAATATTTTAAAACTTTCATTTTTTTTAGTTTTTAAATAAGTAGTCATTTTCATTAAATTTTTTGATATATTTATATTTTTTTTTAAACATAAATTTTTTTAATTTTAAAATATTATCTGTCTCAATTAATAAGTATCTAAATTTAAATTTTTGAAAATCTATACCGCCTAAAACTTCAAATTCAGCACCCTCAGTATCTAGAGACAAAAAGTCAATTATCTTCGGTGCATTTGATTTAAATAATAATGAATTCATTGTTGCAGTTTTTGCTTTATATTCATATGTTTTTTCACCAATAAATATCTCAGGGTTACTTATATACTCTTTTTGTTTTTTGACATCTAAATATTTATCTGAGTAAGTTTTAAGACCTGAGTAATTTAATTTAAGAAATTTTTTTTTGTAATTAAATGAAACACAAGCTTTATTGTAAAAATAGTTTTTTTTTGACCTGTGCTTTTTACATTTCTCAAAAATCTCTTTTGATGGTTCTATTAAAATTCCATGCCAATTTTTATTTTTTTCAAAATATAAAGTATTTGATTGAGTGACACCATCATATGCTCCTATTTCAATGTAAAATCCATTTTTGTAATTTAAAAATTTTTCTAATTTTTTATCTAAATTATTTTTACCATAATACTTTTTTAGAAGTTTTTTTAGAAATAATGGTATAGGTATTTTGAGAAATTTTTGTATTTTGTAATAAATTTGCATAATTGATAATAATACTAAGTTTCTTTTATGAAAATAAATATTTTGAAATTAACTAATAAGAAGTATTTAATTATATCAGATGAAAAATAAACGTAAAATTCTAATCACAGCTGTTCCATTCATTTCATTGAATACTAATTTAAAAAAACTATTAAAGAAAAAAAATATTTCATTTGATCTTTTAAAAAAAGTAAATGATTTTAAAAAGATAGATCTAAGTAAATATGATGGGATAATCGCTGGTGTAGAAAAATATGATAAAAAGACTTTAAAAAAAGCAAAACGATTAAAAGTCATTTCGAGAGTTGGGATAGGTATTGACAGTATTGATAAAATATTTTGTAAAGAAAAAAAAATAAAAGTTTTAAAAACTAATTCACCAAATGTTGCCGTTGTAGAATTTATAATTGGCTCAATGATATTTCTAATAAGGCAATTTGGCCCTATGTATATAGATCTGAAAAATAAAAAATGGAAACCCATTATTAGTAAATCCTTGACAGATATGACAGTAGGGATTTTGGGATATGGAAAGATTGGGAAACTTTTGTCAAAAAAATTAATATCTTTAGGAGTAAAAAAAATTTTAGTTAATGATATAAAAAAATTTAGAAATAAAAGAATTGTTTTTTGTACTAAAAACTACCTATTAAAAAATAGCGAATTATTGTCAATAAATCTCGAATTAAATAAAAAAACTGAAAACTTTATTTCATTTAAACAAGTTAAGATAATGAGAAAAGGAATATTCATTATTAATTCATCAAGAGGTAAAATATTAAATGAAAAATCTTTAGTATATGGTTTAAAAAAGAAAATAATTCGCGGGGCCTTTTTAGATGTTTTTAGCAACGAGCCTTACAAGGGAGATTTATTAAAAATTAAAAATATTTTTTTTACACCTCATATATCTTCTTTTACTTTTTCAGCGAGACAGAAAATGGAAAATGAGGCAATAAAAAATTTAATTAATAATCTTTAACTATCAATAATTATATGTGAAGACTTAAAAAATTTAAAATAATTATATTTTTTGATGTTTTCTTTCCTAATTTGATTCAATAATTTTTTTTTATTTTTACCTATAAAAAAAAGAAATTTATTATTAATTTTTTTTAACATACGCTCCGATATACTTAATCTAAATTTATACTTATTTGATCTATTATAAATTAAGCTAACATTTTTTAAGTTTATTAATGGTTTTAATTCTGGAAACAATGAAGCAACATGTCCATCTTCTCCATAACTAATTATTAAAAAATCTATATTTTTTAACTTGGAATTATAGTTGTGAAGGTTTTCAAAAATATTGAGATTTTTTTGGGCAAATTCAAAAAATTTGTAATTTGATTTATTTAGTCCATTAAACAAATGTTTTTTTACCATGTAAGAATTAGTATCTTTCAAATCAGTAAATAATCTTTCGTCAGTCAAAAAAAAATTGATTTTTTTGTATAGTTGTCTATTTAGATTTGCATTTATGTAATTATATAATTCTATAATAGAATTTCCACCCGTCACCATTACATTAATTTTTTGTTTTTTCTGGGCTTTTAATTTAATTTTTTTCAAAAAATATATATAAAATGTAGCTATATTCATTTTTTTAATATTTTATTAACAATTTCAAAATCATGAACATCATCAATATCAATAGCTTCAATTTTATTAATTTCAAATAGTTTTGGCCTATTTCCAATTCTATTTTTTTTTTTAAAAAAGCTTTCTCTGCTAAAAATATAGAACCCTGAATTTTCTTCATATATGGGTTTTAAATTTTGTGTAGTTGGTGAGTGATTTATATTATGGTTGAGAGGTTTATTTTTAAACGACCAAAGCCTTTTCTTAGTGTTGGTAACTGAAAAAACTGAGTCGAAAATTTTTTGCGAAAAATAATATTTAATTGCACTATCTAATGTAACATATTTTAAAAGAGGGCTTGTTGCATGAGTTTGCAAAAAATGATCTCCCTCTACGTTATCCAGAACATGTTTGATTACTAAATTCATATTGCAATTTCCTCTTAAATTTTTAGGTCTTGATAATATATTAATTTTTTTATTTTTTTTTATTTTTAAATTATAATCAGTTGAAATTATTATTTTTTTTATTTTTCTAGACTTAATAAGTGTATCTAGAATATATTGATAGAGAGGCTTATTATTTATTTTTTTTATATTTTTATTGATTAATCTTTTACTATTTTTTCTTATTGGGAGTATTGCGATCATCTAAACACCTTAAATGATTTACTTAAAAATTTAAAAGGGTTTTTTATAAATAGCTTAATTAAAAATAAAACTCTCCAAGGATAAAGATAATTTTTTCCATTAAAATGAGTTTCAAAAACATAATTATCAGCTAATTTGTTTTTTATTATTTTATCTGGGTGAACTAGAGTTTTTTTTAAATTTTTTTTTGAAAAATATTTTTTTTCTCTAAAAGAACTGTGAGTTGTATTCTGTCCAGTTCCTATATTATTAACTAAATTGTACTTTGGAGTAACCGTAAGCCCACCAACTTTCCACAAAGACAGTGTCCAAGGATAGGCCCAACTATCTATTTTTCTATTAAATGTATTATTGAAAATTTTTGTCCAATATTTTTTTTCTAATTTACTTTCATGGTACGTATTCCAATTTTTGGATTTTTTAAATTTTGGCCAAAACTTTATATCTGGGTCATTTAATTCCCATGAATTTTTCCAAGTTGCCCAACCCCAGCAATGATTGTATTTTGAAAAATAATAACTTTCTTTTATATTTTTTGTTTTTAAAAAGTTTACACCTCCAATACAATGGATTTTTGGATTATTCTTATATTTCATAAGCATTTTATTACAGAAATAAAAAAAATAATTCGTTGGGATGCAATCATCCTCTAGTATTATCCCTTGCTTTTCATATTTAAAAAACCAATTAATACCTCTTGAGATGCCTTTTCTACATCCCAAGTTATTTGGAAAATAGTTTGTTTTAATGTTGCAGTTCCAATTAATTGAATTGAATACATCTCTAGTTTGGTTGCAATTATTTATATCTTCTTGATTATTTTTAGGTCCATCGCATGAGATATATATGTTTTTTGGTTTTATTTTTTTTAGAGCTTCTATTAATTTTTTTGTATAAATAGGTCTATTATAAGCTAAAATTAGCACAGGTACATTACGCATTGATTAATAATTTTGCAAAACCACTGTATCTGTCAAATACGCAGCAAATGTGAAACCACTCTTAAATACTTTATTTAAGTCTTTTTTGTTGCCCTTTATTAAATGCATACCAAGTGGGACTTTATATTTTTTACAAAGAAACTTAATTTCTTTTAAAGATTTTTTGTACTTACTTTCAAATTTTAAATTATCTCCTATAGACAAAGATAAATCAACTGGACCAATAAACAATCCGTCAAACTTATTTTTATATTTTAGAATTTTTTCTAAATTTTTTAATGATATTATATTTTCTATCATTGGAACCAAAACTGGACTAATTTTAATATCATCATTATTCAACCTAAACTCGTTATATTTTGAAAAACCCAAACCTCTTTTACCTTTTGGAGGATAATTTGATAAGTCAAATATTTCTTGAACATCTTTTTCACTTTTAATATTTGCAATTATTATCCCATCAATACCTAAATCTAATAACTTTGAGATATTAGATATCTCAGAATATGGAATACGAGCAAATATAAATTTACCTGAACTTTCGATAGCATTAAGTATATTAGGAATATTTGAATTATTAATTAAACCGTGCTCCATATCTAAACATATCCAATCAAGGTAATTTGAATTACTTATCAATCTTGCACTATTAGGGTCTGAAAGTTGCAACCATCCACCTATCGACCTTGATTTAATAAATTTTTTTCTAAAATTTTTAATTTTATTTTTTTTTGTCATAAGAATAAAATAATCTAAGAATCCCTTCTCCTAAATCTATACTTTTATTTGATGTTAATTTAATACTATTCTCGGGAATATATCTATAAGGGGAAAACCCATAGTGGTCATCTGAATTAATTTTGTTTAAGTACTTTACTTTTTTTTTCTTTCCTGAAATTTCAAATAATAAATCAAAAAGTTGATCAACTGTTATTGATTTTTGTCCTAAAATTGATACTGCATTCTCATGAATTTTATCTTCTATAATTTTTAATGATAATTTTGCTGCATCTTTAACATGCACGTAATCTCTTACTTCTTTTCCATTCCCTTGATAAGTAACAGCTCCTTTTACTTTAATTTGGCTGATAAATTTTGAAATACCATTCCATTCTTGTGCTCTTTCTCCATAAAGTGATCCATATCTCACAAATTTATAACTAAAATTACCAACTTTAGAAAACTCTTTAATTAAAATTTCTGCACACTGTTTTGAAGCTCTATAAAATGAACCTGCATCACTATAAACATACAATGAGGACGCATATATAAAATCTTTTACTTTAGAATTTTTGCACATTTCTAATATATCAACTAATCCTATAATATTTTGATTAATAGTTTTCATATAATCCAGCTTACTCTCTGAAATATCTGCTATATCTGCAAAGTAAAAAATCACATCACAATTTTTAATAGCTTTATTTAACAATTTTTTATTATTTATATCAGCACATAGATATTTAATCTTTTTATTAGTAAATTTTGGTTTCTTTTTATCAAATATTGTAACACCATAATTTTTATAACTTAACTCTTCAGCAACATGACTTCCTAAAAAACCTAAGCCACCTAAAACCAAAATTTTTTTTTTCATTTTATGAATTTATAATTACTTAAAAAATAATCTTTTGACCTTACCAATCTAACGGTGTATATCCACTACTTTTTCTTCTTAAAATTTTACGAATATAGTAATAAATTTTTCTACCAAATCCAACTATACCAAAAAACTTTAAAATAATTTTTGCATTTTCTGTCACTAATTGTAAAAATGTTGGTCTATATACTCTCATGTTATTAAAGTAATATTTATCATTTTTATCATATTTAATAAATTGGTACGAATATTCCCCTTTATTTCTTTCAAAAAAAGCATATTTCAATGAATTTATTTTTGGTTTTGGTTCAATGTTCCTTGACAATAAACTTTCTAAATCTAAGAGGCTATTAACCTCATAAACCCCTCCGGAGTCCTCATAAAAAGCTGCTCCCCAAAGAATTGATGCTTTGCCATAATAAGTTGCCTCTATTCCAATCGTAGATCCAAAACTTATAATTACATCTGAGTTATCAAGCAATTTATAACTATCCATCTTATGAAATGGTGAATAGTGAATAGTTTTTTTTTTTGTATTTTCAATTATTTTATTAATTTCAGTAATTTCAACTTCACCAGCAAACGATAAGTTTGGATGCCATCTTACTCTAATATCATAATTTTCTAAAATATAAGTACTACTAAGTATTTGCCTAACGAATTCATAATGATTGATATCTTTTCCCTTTTTTTTTCTGAAACCAATACCTAACGCATAAAATTCATAATACGCACTTGTAAAAATAGTTAAAATTTTTTTTTTGGATTTTTTTTCTAACGGAATCTTATCGTCAAATAAATCTTTATAATATGGATATCCCCATGTTTTTTCTCCCCCATATTTTAAATAATTGTAAAATTTTTCAGCATCAGAAATAAAAAAATTTTTCCTTAAATCATCTCCTTTTTCATAGTATTCTTCATATAATTCTTTCAATCTTTTTTTACCATAACTTAGATCATGTACCATTGTCGTTGGCTGGGCAGTATAGGTGCTTAAAGTTCCTCCTGTCATATATGAATAAAATTTTATATTTTTTTTTATACCAGCATACAATACGGGCCCTGTGGTTGCACGTCTACCATTCCAAGAGTATACGATGTCTATTTTTTCTTTATCAATAAGTTCACAAATTTCTTTATAAAGATTAATTCCTACATTTATCAATAAAGATATTTTATTACTTATAGAGCTTAAGTTATTAAATACCTGTCTATTTTCATCTGATATTGACGACATGACTAATTCACCAATGGGCATTTGTTCATATTTGAATTCTAAAATCTTCTCAATACTTGAAAATGTTGGTTGATCAAATTTTTTCTGCAATTTGATATCAACTTTGAAAATTTTTTTTTGAAAAAGTTTTTCAAAAATATAATTAGATTGTTTTGTACAGTGTTTACAAAAAGAAGTATTATGTGGAAGACATTTTAATTCATTAATTTCTCTCGTAACAAAAAAAACTTTATCTCCTTTTTCTATGTGTTTATTTATAATTTCTACAGTGGTTGCAACATGCATTTCCCATGAAACGACATCTGTGTAAACTAAAACATTCATTTTAGTCTTTGTAAAAGATATTTTGTTAAGTTTTTAAGAGGATAACTCTCATCAAAATTAAAGAATCTTAAATGCTTTGAGTACACAACCGTATCTAAAAAATATTTTTGATTCATTTCAATAAATTCGATTATATCATTAAAAACTGTCTCTTTATCTTTACTTAAAAGGTTCTTAATATTATCTTTCAAATTTTGATTATCAGAAACTGCAGAAATACTTTTGCATTCTGTAAGCCATGTATCAGAAAAAGTAATTCCAGGTATTCCTTTTAATAAACCCTGCCATGTGACAGAGCCTGATACTGAAGCAGTTATTTTTGCGTTATTTAAAAGACTTTGATAATCATGATTTCTACTTACTACAATAACATTTTTAATTTTACTTATTCTATCTAAATAAAATTCATCTCTATAAAAATCATTTCTTAAATCGCTGTAATATTGTTTTGGATGATCTTTTACAATGATTTTAATGTTACTATCAATCTCTTTTGCTAAAAGTCTTATAGCAAGATATTGTTTATCAAAATTTCCACCTTCGGGTAAAGTAGATCTTTCAGGTTGGAAATGTAACGGAAAAAAAATATATTCAATTTTAAATAAATCATCAATTTTTTTAGAAAATTTTTCATCAATTTTTTGAAGTTTTTTAAGCTTTATTTTGTAATTTTTTCTTAATGTAAAATGTTTAAATCTACTTAAATCTCTTTGTCTTGAAAATGTGCTATTAAGAAAAGAGCTAGTTGTTGCTCCTAGAGATTGTAATTTTGGTAGTTTAATAAAACCATAAATTATAGATAAATAATGATATAAGCCTTTGCTGCTTAATTTATCTAAATTAGGATAATTTTTATATTCCTCTGGCCAAATCCCAAATATCTGACTTTTAGCAAACTCACGTTCAATTAAAATTTTAATTTTATCTTGAACATTTTTTTTATCCTTAAAAATATCAATCAAATTATCTTCATAATTAAACTTATAATTAAGTAATCTTGGTCTAAAATCTTCAGATATAAAGGAAATTCCGCCTATATTAGTTCTTCTTAAGATTAGTGTTTTTAAATTTAGTAATTTAGAAACATAAAAAAGTGTCAGATCAAATGGCATATGAGGTATATTATCAAATATTACAAAACCAATATCTTTATTGTTTAAAAAGAACGACTTAAAATAGGACGCCAATTCCCAAAAATACTCCTCATTTTTAACATTTGAAATTGGTATTGGTGTTATTCTGTCTAATGATTTAAGTACCATTAATGAAGCTTCCTCTAACTTTGAAATTTCCTCATAATTAAAAGAACTTTGATCTAAACCAAAAAAAGCTTTGTGGAAAAATTTTGTGTCATACAAAAAAGTACAATCTAAAAAATTTAATTTTGATAGGTCATCACTTTGAGAAGGTTTTTTATGATCAAAAAGATAACTAAATTTTTCTGGTTCTTTTTTAAATAATTGTCTTGCTAAATTTTCTAAATAGCTGTCGCCAAGAAAATTTACTAAGATAGATTTCATTTTTTATACAAAATAGTTTATTGTATATAGCATTTCTAATGTTATTTGTTGACTTATATTTATAAAGAGAATAATCAAATATTTAAATTAAAAATAAATTATGAAAGTGGGTACAAACATAAATGCGAAGAATGCGCATTGGTCTTTTGACAAAAAAGTTCCAAAAACATTTTCAAAGCATATAAAAAATTCAGTTCCTTTTTATGAAGAAGGACATAATATTTGTCTTCAACTAAGTGATTTCTTTTTAAAAGAAAATTCAAATTGTTACGATTTAGGTTGTTCAACTGGAACATTAATAAGTAAATTGTCAAAAAGAATAAATAAAAAAATCAATTTTTATGGAATTGACTCAGTTAAGGGAATGATAACTCAAGCGAAAAAAGAAAATAAAAAAACTAAAAACTCAAATAAAGTAAATTACACTCATAAAAACTTTTTAAGTATGGGACTTAAAAAATCAGATTTAATTATTAGCTATTATACAATTCAATTTATAGCTCCAAAATATAGACAGGAAATGATTAATAAAATATATAAATCTCTAAATTGGGGCGGAGGTTTTATTATGTTTGAAAAGATAAGAGCTTCTGATGCAAGATTTCAGGATATTTTTTCAATTACCTATAATGATTTTAAATTAAAAAATAAATTTTCACCGTCCGAGATAATTTATAAAACAAAGAGTTTAAAAGGTGTTTTAGAACCATTTTCAGATTATGGTAATTTAAACTTAATAAAAAGAGCAGGTTTTGAAGATTGTATTGCGGTTTTTCAATGGTTTTGTTTTAAAGGCTATCTCTGCATAAAATGATAAATTCTTTTTAATGAAATAATGAACAACAAAGAAATAAAAAAATACCTAAAATATCTAAAATTTAAAAAATTTTATAAGCCATCACTTAAACCCTGTGAATTATGTGGAAGTAAAGATACAAAACTATTGAGAAGAAAAATTTCATGGAATAATAATAAATTTGGAGTTTTGCCAGTCCATTGTTGTAACAATTGTGGTTTTGTATTTCAAAACCCAAGATTCAATAAAGAATTTTATTTTAATTATTATAAAAAAACATACAGGGATATAACTTTAAAAACTCAAATACCCCCAAAAATATATCTAAAAGATCAAAAGAGTAGAGGGGAAAAATTATATAAATTTTTAAAACCTTTCTTGCCAAAAAAGGGTTCAATGCTTGATGTTGGATGCTCTGTTGGTCTAATGATGAAACCATTTTTAAAGAATAAATGGAAATGTAAAGGTAATGATCCTATAAAATCTTACGCTGAATGGGGGAAAAATAAATATAATCTTCCAGTCGAATGGATGCAATCAGAAGATATGAAGCTTAAGAAAAACTCTTTAGACTTAATTATTATAATGGGATCTATTGAGCATGTAGTTGATTTAAATCTGGTGATGAAAAAATGTCAAAATGCAATTAAACGAAATGGAATATTAGTTTTAGAGTCGAGGGGAGATCCTCTTGGGAACACAAAAGGTTTTTTTAATCAAAGTCATCATAGATATTTTTTTGAGAACACATTACAATTAATAATGTCAAAATATGGTTGGGAACCCTTTTTAACTACAAAATATCCAATTACAGGACCAACAAGGGAAAATACAATTTTTTGCTTAGGAAGATTTAAAGGGAAAGGTCAAACCAAAAATTTTAAGAAATTAGTCAAGTATGGAAAGAGAGAAACTTTTGATGATGTAGTTTATAAGCTAAAGTATCACGATTATTTAGCTAAAATAAATCCTGGAAAACTTTTATTAAGATAATTTAGGATACTTTATATAAATTTTTCCATATAAAATAATTTAATACTCTAAAATAAAAATTAATATTATCTAAATTATTATATTTTTTGTCATTTGTTAGAGTCTTTTTGAGGATTGAGCTTTCAAAATATTCATTATTGAATGACTTATCTTTTAAAAATTCTAATAATTTATCAAAATATTCATTAAAAATTATATTACTTGGATTCCCTGGTCTGCCTATTTTTTTTTTGCTAAAAAACGACTTTGGGAGATCATTTTTCATAATGGATCTCAACATATATTTTGATTGACCATTCTGCATAAAAAATTTTTCATTTATGGAGAAAACATATTCGATTAATTTATGATCCACAAAGGGAGTTCTGTTTTCAATACTTTGGCTCATAGAAATTCTATCTTCTTGTCTGAGAATGTGGGGTAAATCTCTTTTAAATATATGATTTGTTAGGAAAGATTTAAAAAGATTATCATTTGATGGTTTTATAGAATTATAAAATCTTAAATTTAATGGCACTTTACCTTTTTTTAAATTTAAAAATTTTAAAGGTGACTTATCTTCAATATCATCATCATGTTTAATAAAATTTTTAAGATGCTTTTTAATAAATTTGAAGTCTTTTCCTAGGTTTAATGATATATTTTTTTTTATATTTTCAGGTATTTCAATTTTTTTTTTTATAAATGAGCTATATAAAAATGGAATAAACATTCTATTATATCCAGCAAGAACTTCATCACCACCCTCTCCAACCATCAACACTTTATAACCCTCATTTTTAATTTCCTTTCTAAGAATGTATTGATTTAAAAAAGACATAGAGCTCAATGGCTCATCTTGAAAAAAAATAACTTTTTCCAAAATATCTTTTTTATTTTTTTTATCCAAATCTACGAATAAATGATCAATAGAATTCTCCTTAATAAATTGATTTATAAATTTTTTTTCAAAATTTTCTTTGTTATTGCTTGAAAATAAACTAAACGCTTTGTAATTAGAGAAATTTAAATCAATACTTTTTTTTACTATAGATGAACTGTCAAAACCACCTGACAAAGTAAAAGCAATAGGAACATCTGATCTTAAATGAATTTTTAGATTTTCTAAAAATATTTGATTAAACTCATCTTTATCAAAAGTCTTTGAGCCTGTGATTTCTAACTTCCAATATCTTTTAAATCTTATTTCAAACTTTTTTATAATACCCATTTTACTTGATGGAACTGAATAAATATTATTAAAGAAAGTATGATGACTGTCATCACACCATCCACGTAATAAATATTTTAAAACTGTTTTTTTATTTTCTTTAATTTCATTTTTTGATTTGAAAAATAATATATCTTTAATTTCTGATCCAAAAATTAAACCATTACCATAATTTGTATAGAATAATGGTTTTTGACCCAATCTATCTCTAAAGCACAAATATTTATTCCTTTTATTATCAAGAATTATGATGCTAAACATACCTCTCAGTTTTTTTACAAAAGATTCACCCCATTTTTGGTAAGATTTAAGTATTACTTCTGTATCTGATTTAGTCCTAAATTTTATATTAAATTTTTTTAATTCATTTTTAATTTCTAGATAATTATAGATTTCACCATTAAAAACTATGTCTATCTGACCATCGTCACTACTGAAAGGTTGACTAGATCTCTTGTTTAAATCAATAATTTCTAATCTTCTAAAAAGAATTGAGTAATTTTTTTTATGAAGTGTTTTGATTTCATCAGGTCCTCTATGAATATTTAATTTTTTTAATTGATTAAATTTATTCACTAACTCATCTTTATTCACCTTAGAATTCAATACTACTAAAAAACCACACATAATAAATTAATTAACTAAAAGAGTTTTTTTTATCAAAAATATTTATCCATTCATTATATTTATTTGATAAATTTTCTAATCTTTCATAGAGATTTCCATCAATTAATCTATCAAATTCTAATTTAATTTGATTTTTATAGTCTAAATTGGCTTCTTCAGAAGTTTTATATTTTTTACCTGATTTATTATTCCCATAACGCCTATACACTTCTCTTGTAAAACCCTCATGCAGGTTCTTTCTTGGCACTCTTTGTTTTTTGAGTTCATTGTATAAAGATTGAGTTTTATTGATATTTAAAAAACTAGTTATTTCATTTATCCAGTCATTGGGATCTAAGACAAATTTTTCAAAAGGTAAAAAAATTATCTTGCCCTTATTCATTGTTATTTTGGAAAAATCAAAATTAAAATAAAAAGTAAAAATTCTTTCTAAATAATCAACAATGAACCTATTTAAATTTTTTTGATTAACTTCCTCAAATATTTCATCTTTTGAGAAGAAATCAAAAAAAAATGAACTAAAACCATCTTGATCTGTTTGAAATGTAAAAATCTTTTGAGGGTTTTTTAAATAAACATCTTTATATAAAATTTTAATTTGCCTAAACATATAAATTGGATCCCTAAATGTTTCAATAAAAAGCAGTCTATTCCCAAAAGCTTCAGCTAATTCATTAATAAAAAAAATTAAATGTGAGCTTGTAAAATTCAAAATTGGGTTTTCATCCTGTATCTTTTTGGGTATTAAATTATCTCCTTTTTGAAAAATTCTTTTTAAATATTTCAATTTTTTTCTTGTTTGAAAAATACTTGAAATATCTGAAGGCCTAAAATTTGAATTTCTTCCCATCATTTGATTATAAATAGTATGGTCAGAGAATTGTTTAACAAAATCTTGGTAAGATAATCTATCAATTTTGCCTGCATAAAGGAAACTTGATATCCATTCTATTTCATAAGGATAAATTAAACTTTCTACATTTTCCATTGATGAAATTATAGGTGCCAACATCGTTTTTCCAGACGCGCTAAAACCATTTACAAAAACAACTTTATTTTTAAATGATATCTTTTTTTTAATTCTTCTTTTGAAATTAGCACTCTCAAGATCAATATTATTTGTAAATTTAAATACCATTAAAAAATATGTTTTTTATTTAAAAGTTTATAATTTATTTTAATTTTTTCTAACTTTCTCACTATTTTTTTTCCTGTGTCTTTTTTATAATAAGGATTCTCTAATTTTTGTAATTTTAATTTAAAAATCCTATTATTAAGACAAAAATTAACAGCATTTAAAATTTTATTTTTTTTACATATTACACTAATTACATTTTCAGCCTTTATTCTTCCAGTTTGTCTATCACCAATATTTATAAATGGACATTTAAATGATGGACTTTCTTTTATTCCTGATGATGAGTTGCCAAGCATTATAACTTTTTCATTTCGACTTAAGTTAAGTAATGAATAATAAAGATTATTTCCAAGAGATTTATGAAGGTAAAAATTTTTTTTATAATATTTTTTTTTAAGTTTTTTTAATTTATTTATTATTATATTTGACCCATGATCATTATTTGGAAATGTTGCCATTATATTGAAATTTTTTTTTAATAAAACATCAATTACTTTTTCTATTTCATCTATTTCTGTTTTAATTTTTCTCAAACTTGGTCCATAAGCATGATAAGTTAAGATTGCAGTTTTATTTTTTTTTAAATGAAATTTTTTTTTTATGAGTTTGTAATTAATAAGTTTTTTTCTATTAATTAAATCATTTGATGCTAGTCCAGAATTATATATTCTCCATTTTTCCTCTCCCATTTTAATTAAATTTGAATATGAATTTTTATTGGTTACAAAATGAAAATGACTCAATTTTGTTATTGCATGTCTTACGTTATCATCAAGAGTTCCCCCTAAAGTAATATCTCCCCCTTCAACATGCACAGTTGGTATATTCATTTGAGTTGAAGCAATACAGGCTGCAAAAGTTTCAAATCTATCTGCATTTACAAGCATAAATTCTGGATTCTCTTTTTTTAAAATTTTTGAAAGTTCGTTTATAATTTTTGAAATATTAGAAGTTGTATAGATAGGATCCTTCTCAGATTTTGAATTTAATTTTATTTTATATGAAATTCTAAATTTATCCTTTTGAATTTCAGATACTGTATTCCCATACTTTTTGTTTAAATGAGAACCAGATACTATCAGAATATAATTAAATTTTTTGCTTTCTTTTAATGCCTGTATTATTGGTTTTTGTAAACCATACTCTGCTCTATTACCAGTAAATACAACAATTTTTTTTTTCATAAAAGATTTTTAATTTCTGATAAAATTTTTATTTTAGGGCTCCACCCAAAATCTTTACTTGTTCTTTTTATATCTAATACTTTTCTTGAAAATTTAAATTTTTTTTCCATAGAAATTATTCTTTTTTTTTTATCTATTTTTTTTACTATAGCTTTTGCTAGATTATAAACTTTAATACCTTTCCCTGATCCAACATTATATATTCCACTTTTTGGTTTTTTTATTATCTTCAAAATTAAATTTTGTAGGTCATCAATATGAAGAAAGTCACGTACAGGAAACTTATTTTGTATAATAATTTCTTTTTTTTTAATTTGTTTTAAAACTGTGGTAATAATATTTCTATTAGGCATGTTTTTTCCAATAATATTTGTTAAACGAAGTATTATTCCGTTATTTTTTTTAACAATTTTTTCACATTCAATTTTATTTTTAGAATATAATGAATTTGGATATATCTTATAATTTTCTCTAATATTACTTCTAAGCTTATCAGAATACATTGATGCCGAAGAAAAATATATCAATCTATTTTTATATAAATTTGAAAGTTTTTTTATAGTACTTTTATATTTAAGAATTTCTTCTTTTTTTAAGACATTATACAAAAGACTATTCGCATCCTCAGATAGATAAATTAAAAAATCGTATTTTTTCTTAATTTTTGAATAATCTTTTATAAAATAAAAATTTTTTTTTTTTTTTCTTGAGAAGGGAATTACAATAATTTCTTTTTCTTTTTTTAGAAATTTGATTAAATGTTTACCGATAAATCCACTCGAACCTGTGATGGCAACTTTAATCATTAATTAAATTTTATATTTTGATGTATCTTTAAAAAGACTAGAATTATTTCTGTACCACTCAATTGTTTTTTTTAATCCTTTTTCAAAATTCTTTTTTCCTGAATATTGTGGAGACCAATTTAGCAATCTTTTGGCTTTATGATTTGATGAGTATAATCTTAGAACTTCACTTTTATTTGGCCTTAATCTTTTAAAGTCAATTGAAATTTGAATTTTTTTATTTAAAATTTTAAACACTGTCTCAGCTATTTTTTTGATTGAAATTTCAAAATTACTACCGATGTTGATTGTTTCACCAATACATTTTTTTGAGTTCAAAGCTTTTTCAAACGCAATTGCTGTGTCTAGAACATAGGTATAGTCTCTTGTAGATTTTATTTCTCCTAATTTAATTTTCTTAACATTATTTTTTATAGATTGAGATATAATTGTAGGTATAACTGCTCTTGTTGATTGTCTTGGACCAAAAATATTAAATGGTCTAAGTATAACAAGTGGTAAATTGAAAGAATAATAATAAGATATTGCTAAAGCATCACATGAAAATTTAGATGCAGCATATGGAGATTGTGGATTAATTGGATGATCCTCTGTCATTGGAACAAATTTTGCTGTCCCATAAACTTCACTTGTTGATGTTTGAATAAATTTTTTAATTTTTTTTTTTCTGGCAACTTCTAAAAGATTTAAACATCCCTTAACGTTGTTGTCAAAATAACTTCTTGATGCTTCATATGAATATGGAATCCCAATTAATGCTGCTAAATTAATTATATAATCACCATTTTTTATTTTACTTTCTAAAAACTCTTTATCTCTTATATCGCCTAATATAATTGAGACATTTTTAGTTATTTTTTTATCTAAACTTTCCAACCATCCCTTTGATTGAAAAGAGTTATATTGTACTAATGCGCAAACTTTATATTTTTTTTTTACCAAATGTTCAACTAGATTGCTTCCAAAAAATCCTTCTGCTCCAGTTATAAAAACTCTATTTTTTTTCATTATTTTTTATATTTTTTAAAGCTTGCTTCCAATCATTTGGATAATCTATATCCAATGCTTCTCTCTTGTCATAATTAATTATTGGAATTGTTCTTTCTGATATAAAAGATTTAAATTTTTCTAATTCTTTTATAGGAGTAATAAATATTAATCCATTTGGACAAAACATATTAATTTCTTTTTGTTTTTTATTTTTAAGCGTTATTTTATTTTTTGTATAACTTACACTAATAACAGAACGCAAACCATTATACTTTTTAAATTCTTTAAAAGCATCATTAACTGTTTTTAATTTTCTAAATGGAGAAGTAGGTTGAAATAATGCAATTGCGTCTACTTTTTTTTTGTGTTTATTGTACCATGTATATGCATGTTTTGCGGTTACAAAAGATGATGTAGAAGATTTTGAATATTTTGAAGGTCTCAGCCATGGTGCTAAAATTGAATTCTTTTTGGCTAATTCTAATGCTATTTCATCATCTGTCGTTATCATTACATCGTTCAAAAACTTAACCTTTTTAATAATATCAAAAGTATATTGAATTAAAGGTTTTGATCCCAATATTTTCACATTTTTTCCCTTTAGTCTTTTTGAGTTTTTTCTTGCCGTGATAATTCCTAAAATTTTCATATCGAAAAAAAATTTCTATAAATTTGTAAACCTTGAGAAGAACTTTTTTCTGGGTGAAATTGAAAAGAAAATATGTTTTCTTTAATTGTTGATGATATAAATTTGTTTCCTTTATAAGATGAATATATGTTTAGTGTGCTTTGATCTTCATCTGCACAATGAAAAGAGTGAACAAAATAAAATTTAGAATTGTCATTTATATTTGAAAAAATTTTTTCTTTCTTAATTTTATCATCTAGCAAAATCGAATTCCAACCAATATGTGGTATAATTAAATTTTCAGAAGAAAATTTTAAGACTTTACCTTTAAATATTCCAAAACCTTTTTGAGTAAAATTGTCCTCTTCACTTTTTTCATAAAGAAGTTGCATACCTAAACAAATTCCCATGAATGGTCTTTCTTTTTCTAAAAAATTTAATATCGCTAATCTCAAATATTCAATCTTTTTCATAGCAAATCCAAAATGTCCGACTCCTGGCATTATTAATCTATCTGCCTCTAAAATTTTTTTTTGATCAGATGAAATTTCAGCATCAAACCCTAAATATTCAACAGCTCTTTTTACACTTAATAAATTTCCAGATTTATAATCTATAATAACTGTCTTTTTTTTCATTAATTTTATATTCTCAAATCATTTACTTTTTTTTTATTATAGTGCAAAACACTTGCAACACTAACCGCACTACAATCAATTATTTTTTTAATTTCCCGAATATCTTCCTTGCTACTTATTCCTCCAGAAATTATTAGGGGTTTTTTAATATTCAATAATTTTATTTTTTTTAAAAGCTCTAAATCAAAACCTTTTTCAGTACCTTCTCGATCAACTGAAGTAATACATATTTCTCCAGCGCCCTTGGTTATTCCTTCCTTAATCCATTCTTTAACAGTTACTTTTGAATTTTCTCTTCCAGAGTTATAAAAGGCATACCAGTCTTCATTAATTTTTTTTGCTTCAATTGAAAGTACAACTGAAGATGATCCAATTTGATTTGCTAAATTTGATATTAATTCTCTGTTTGAAAATGTTGCACTGTTAAGCAAAACTTTATCTGCTCCGTTTTCTAACAGTTTTGTTGCATCAGAAACACTTCTTACTCCCCCACCTATTGTAATTGGTATGAATATATCTTTAGAAATATTATTTATTATATCAAACAAATTATTTCTTCCATATAAACTTGCTACAAGATCCATAAAAAGCAATTCATCTGCTCCTTGATCTGCATATTTTCTAGCAAATTCATTTGGATTTCCAATTTTTCTCAAACCCTCTAGACAAACAGTTTTAATAAGATTGTCATTTTTAACGTCTAATCTAGGAATAAGCCTCATTTTTTAATATAAATCGCTTTTAAGAATTTAAAGTTAATTATTTAATTATTTAATATTAATTACTTAAAGGTATATAAATCTTTATGGTAAAATTAAGATATTTCAACAAAAAAAATAAATTTTTTCATGGAATAATGTTTCATCATTTTCATGACACAAGCAACCATATTAAGAGTCAAGGTTCAATAACTGCAAGACAATTTGAAAAAATTTTAAAATTATTAAACAAAAAAAATATAATTAAACCCTCTGATTTATATAAATTAAAAAATAAAGAATTACCAAACAATAAAGTTTGTATTACTTTTGATGATTGTTTGAAATCACAATATGATATTGCTTTACCAATTCTAAAGAAATATAAGATTAAAGCATTCTTTTTTATTTATTCAAATGCAATATTTGGAAAAATAAATTTTCATGAAATATTTAGATATTTTAGACAAAAATATTATAAAAATTTTTCCAAATTTTATAAAGAATTTTATAATGAAGTTAAAATTAATTATTCTCAAAAAAAAATTGAAAAATTTATTCAGCAAAATAATAAAAAAATTAATATCTGGAAAAAGAGATTTAGTTTTTATTCAGAGGAAGATATTAAATTTAGATTTTTAAGAGATAGATTTTTATCTCAACAAGATTACAAGAATATAATAATTAAATTTTTTAAAAAAAAAAAATTTGATTACAAAAATTTGCCAAAAAAAATAATAATGAGTAAAAAAGAATTAAGAAATTTGAAGTATTTAGGTCACGAAATTGGTTTACACTCACACTCACATCCAACACTCCTAGAAAAACTTCCAAAGTACAAACAATATTTGGAATATAAAGAAAACAAAAAGTATTTAGACTCAATGGGTATCAGAAACATAAAATCAATGAGCCATCCGAATGGGTCTTATAATACTAAAACTTTAAAAATACTAAAAGATCTAAAAATAGATATTGGCTTTAGACAGATTATGAGTGATGGACAAAAAAAAATAAACAATACAAATTTAGAAATATCTAGGATTGACCACTCAGAAATAGTCAGGAAATACAAAATATGAAAATAACTGTATTTACATCCAACCATAGAAGACATCTTTATTTAATAAATGCTATGTCAAAAATTAGTTCCAAACTTAATGTTATAATTGAAACTTCAACAATTTTTCATGGTGCCAAGAAAGGTTTTTACCAAAAATCTATCGTAAAAAAACAATACTTCCATAATGTTAAAAAAGCTGAAAAAAAAATTTTTAAAAATGGAAAATTAGATATTAGTAAAACAGTCAATTTGAAAATTTTACAACATGGCGATCTTAACCTACTGAATAAAAATGATTTAAAAGATTATTTGTTAAGTGATATTTTTATAGTATTTGGATCCAGTTTTATTAAAGGTTGGTTGTTGAAATTTTTGAAAAAAAAAAGAGCAATTAATATACATATGGGTATTTCACCGTATTATAAAGGTACAGATTGTAACTTTTGGGCACTTAAAGATAATAAAATAGGATATGTTGGTGCAACAATTCATCTTTTAAATAATAATTTAGATGGTGGTCCAATACTTTATCATTCAATATCAGAGTTTCATCCCAACCCATTTATTTACACAATGTCCACAACGAAGTCGGCAATCAAATCTTTAAAAAAGTATATTTTAGAAAAAAAAATTTTCAAAATTAAACCAATAAGACAAAATTATAAAAAAAATATACGCCATAGTAAAAAAATAGATTTTACTGATGAAGTAATAAAACAATTTTTTAAAGAAAATAAAAAAAAAAAATATGAGTATGAAAGACCTAATTTAAAGGATTTTTACTTACTTAAAAAATCTCTTTTTTTTAAGTAGTCTCCCATATTGGCTTCCTTAAAATCCATTGATTATTCTTTTTAACCCAAATATGATCTGATCGCCAAGAGTCTACGATTTCTATAAATTCTTTTTCATCAATATCACAATATTCTAAGAATAATTCATAATATTTTTCTGGAAACTCAGAGTCATATTTTTTCACAAGTGCTATACCTTCATCTCTTGTGATTTTTTCATCTCTTACTTCATGTGCACTATCAGATGTAGCTCTTCCAATTCCAAATTTTATAAATGCTAAATAATAATGGAAGCCATCAAGCTTATCATCTAAACTAGCATATTTTGAATAAGTGCCCTCTGTTCTCTCGTCATTTACAGAAAAATTACAATTATTTTTTGCATAATAGAAATTTTCTTGAGGATCCCAAAATTTATAATATCCAAGAAAATGCATCTCAATTTTATTTTTAATTACTTTATTTTCATCTGGACCTTTGAACGGATACAAATCTTTCTGAAAAATATTATATTTTTCCCAAAATTCAGGGCTTACTCCTGAAAAATAATGTTTATTATAATCTTTAATTGTTCTAGTTGGTATGTATGCATTTTTCATATCCCCTCCATATTCAACCTCACCATTTTCCCCATACATTATTAATTTCACATCATAGGCAATTGCCATAAATAATGGAAAATTTGCTTGTCCATATATAAAAGGTTGAAAGGGATCGCCTAGTTCTCTGAAGGATAAATAGGTTAATTTTTTTGTAATTTCAGGATTTGATGTTCCCAAAACATGATTGAAACCTGACTGAACAAAATTATCTAAATTTCTTCTACCAAGATCAGTGTATACCATTGGAGCCCAAGTTACGCACAAAGGACTCATTCCGTATTTTGTTTTTAGTTGGTGAGCAACAAAAGATCCGTCCTTGCCTCCTGAACAAGGAACAATTACATCATATTCACCAGTATTTTTTCTGTATTTGTCACATAGTTTTTGGAGTTCTATTTCTCTCGATCTCCAGTCTATATTTTTTTTAAATTTTGAAAAATTACATGCAGAACAAACTCCTTTTTCATCAAAAGATATTCTAGGTCTTTGATTTGATATAGTACATTTTTTACAATAAATAATTTCTTTAGGAAGATTATATCTTTCTATAATATTTTTTTTTTCCATTATTTTTTGTATTTTTTAAAATCCTTATGTCTTCCAATATCA
This sequence comes from uncultured Pelagibacteraceae bacterium, assembly GCA_902617415.1. Classification (GTDB taxonomy): domain Bacteria; phylum Pseudomonadota; class Alphaproteobacteria; order Pelagibacterales; family Pelagibacteraceae; genus Pelagibacter. Next base: position 212,384 of record CACMWQ010000004.1, read on the forward strand.
TCCCATTTTTCGTGTATTGGAAAAATAATGAGTTTCTTTTTATCCCATAGCATACTTTTAATTAATTCATTCATATCTTTTTTTTTATTTTTTTTAAGATAATTTAAAACTTTTTTATTAAATATATAGATACCTGCATTTATAAATTTTTTTTCTAAAGGTTTCTCGATAAAATCTATAATCTCAAAACCATTAGTTTTTATATGTCCAAATGAGCTTTTAGTTTCTACAACTCTAGTTCCTATAGTTGCATCAGCTTGATTATTTATATGATATAAAAACATATCCATAATTTTTACATTAGTAATAACATCACAATTAATAACAATAAAATTATTTTTAATAAATTTTTTTAGATAATAAACTGAACCAATAGTTCCTAAAAAACTTTTTTCTTTAAAATATTTTATTTTTGCCCCCCATTTTTTTCCATCTTTAAAATAATTTGTAATTTTTTTTGATTGATAGTTTAATGAAAATATAAATTCTAAAAAACCTTCACTTATAAATTTATTAAGAATTATTTCCATCATTGGTTTTCCGCCAATTTTAAGCATACCTTTTGGGGTATTTTTTGTTAATGGTAAAAGTCTTGTACCTTTGCCACCTGCCATCAATACTACTAGTGGTTTATTTATTTTATTTGATTTTAAGTTATTGAGATATAAACCAGAGATTTTTTTTTTTTTGTCAACAATTGGTAATGATTTAATTGAATTGACTTCCATTAAATTTTTTATAGTCGATAAATTTTCATTAAGACCAGTTATTACTGGACTTTGAAAAGTAATTTTATCAATTGGATCATTCAAACTTAATCCCTTTACAAGGCCTCTTCTTATGTCCCCATCTGTTAGTGTACCAAAAAATTTATTTTCATTTTTTACTAAAATGATTTGTAAACCAGTTTTATTTAAACATTTTATTGCAACTTTGATCTTTTTAGATTTATCTAAGACAACTTTTTTCCAATTTTTTTCTTTAACTATCATATTTTTATTTCAGATATTTTTGTTTCTTTAAAAGTATAGTCTAAAATGCAAATTTTAGTTATAACTGATGTATTTTCAAATTTAAATTTAGTCAATATTTTAATTATTTTAGAAAGCTTATGGTTGTTTACATCATTTGATGCAATTGTACATTTTGGTATCCATAATAAATCGGAACAAGTTTTATCAATTTTAGAAAAATATCTCCTAGTTTTTTTAAATATTTTTTTTCTAAGTTTTTGTAATTTGTAGGAATTTTCAAACCTCAAAAAAACTATATTGTAATCACCTAATGGAAACACTCCAAAACCAACAAACTTAATTTTTAATTTAATTCCTTTTGAAATGATCTTTAATTTTTTTATTTCTTTAATATTTTTAGTTTTTCCTGATATTATATTTATATGTGGAATAGAATGATTTTTTTGGTAATGACTCACGTTTAATTTCTTTTCTAATAATTTATAGAATTTTTTAATTTTATTTATAAATTTCTTATCTAATTCTAAAGAGAAGGATATAAAATGATTCATTAATCGATTATTTATTAATAAAAATCGTCTAGATTTAAATGGGTATCAAATGGAATATCTTTTTTTGCCTTTTTGCCTAATAAGCTTTTAAAATCTTTGGCCAATATTTTACCTATTCCTGGTCTTTTAACCCATAAATTTTTAGTGTCAAAAACTTCGTCTTTTTTAATATCTTTAATCGTAACTACAGTTGCGTACGCAAAATCAGATGTAATTTTTTCTTCAGATAAAAATTTATTTTTGTTGCCTCCTCTTTCTTTGAAAAGAATTTTTGATGCTTTAATTATTTCTTTAACATCATTAGGTTCCACAGAGCAGCTTATATCTGGGCCTTGTCTTTCTCTGCTATCTACAAAATGCTTCTCAATAATTGATGCACCTAAAGCTATAGCGCCAAAAGCTGAATAATTATTGTCTGTATGATCAGAGAGACCTATAATTGCATTTGGAAATTCTTTTTTTAATTGAACTAATGACCCTAATCTTACAAGATGATATGGAGTAGGATATAAATTTGTAGTATGCATCAATGCATAGTCAATATTATGATCTTCTAAAATTTTAACCGCAGGTCTAATTGTATCAATGGTGTTCATTCCAGTGCTTAAAATTATCGGTTTTTTAAATTTAGCAATATGTTCAACTAAGGGATAATTGTTGCACTCACCTGATCCAATTTTATATGCTGGAACATTGAATTTTTCTAATCTATCTGCTGCAGCTCGAGAAAATGGGGTACTTATAAAAATCATTCCTTTGCTTAAAACATAATCCATTAACTCTTTCTCATCTTTTTCATTTAACGAGCAGCTTTGCATAATTTCATATATTGATTTTTCAGAATTTCCTGGAATTACTTTTTTTGCTTCACTCGACATTTCATCATCAATTATATGTGTTTGGTGTTTTAATATTTCTACTCCACAATCTTTTGCACTATCTACTATTTTAAAAGCTGTTTTGAGACAACCATTATGGTTGATGCCAAGTTCTGCTATAAAAACTGGCTCAAAATCATAACCAATTTTTCTTTGAGATATTTTCATATTTATTAAATACAGAATATTATTCTGCAAATCTATAGAAAAAAAAATTACTTGCCAAATCTTGTTTTAATTATTTTGTTAGCAATTTTTGAAAAAGTATTATTTTTATAATACAAGTTACAATTTGATAACCTTTTTAATTTTGAAACTTTAATAATCTTTTTAATCAGATCTTTAGAAGAGCCATTGCTATGAACAATTGTTTTGGCAAAAATTCTACCTTTTTGTCGATCTCCAATATTTATTGAAAAAATACCAAATGAAGGTGCTTCTAAAATTGCACTAGAGGAATTTCCTATAATGCCATTACAATATGACATTACAGAATAGAAATCTTCATTGAAGTTTTTAATCAACTTAATATTTTTTTCATTCTTATTTTTTTCAAGAATCTTAATTAATAAATTGGCTCCAATATCAAAATTAGGATAAGTAATTAAAAAATTAATATCTTTACATTTTTTACAAGCTATCAAAATATTTTTAAGTTTTCTTATACTTTCATCAATATTCATTTCTGGGTGAAATGTTATGATAAAATTTTTTTTCCAAAATTTAAATTTGTAAATTTTCTCTAAACTTTTTTTCTTAGCTAATTTTTTGTCTTTAGCAATTGAAGCTCCCAAACCTCCAAAATTATAAATTGTATTTTTGTCTAATCCAATTTTTATTAATCTATCTGCATGTTTTTTATGAGAAACAAAATGTAAAGAGGACATTTTAGAAATGCAAAATCTAAATATATCATCTAAAGAATTTTTGGTAATTTCACCCCCATGAATATGTGTTATGGGGATATTCAAAATTCTCAATGCATATGCAAAACTCAGAGCCTCATATCTATCACCAATAATAACTGCAGAGTCAATTCTTTTATTATTAAAATTTTTTGAAATAAAGTTAATTACCTTAGTGCTATTTGATAACAAACTTTTTTTTGAATTGCTTTCAACATCAAGTTTAAGAAAAAATTTCTTAAAAGAAGTAAAAATAATTTTTTTTTTTGTATAACCATACTTTTTTGAAATATGGGTTCCTGTGATTAATATATTAATTTTAGCTTTTTTTTCTAATTTAATCAAAAGTGGCTCGATTAAATTATACTCTGATCTTCCGCCAGAAAAAAAAAGTATGTTACTTTTGTATTTCTTCATTTATTTTGTAGTTTTTATTAGATTTTTTATTAATTAAATTTAATAGGTCTTTAGGCTCATAACGCTTGTTACTTAAAGATGATCTTTTAATTGTAAGATTTTGTATTGTAAATTTTTCATTAATTTTAATTTTTCTTCTTGCAACAACAACTCTTCTTATAAATTTATAATTTTTTTTCTCTAATTTATTAATCATTTTAAATCTTTTTCCTAATGATAATTCTGCATTTCTTAGAGATTCTACATATAATTCAAGCTGCTTTGGATTTAGGCTTGCTTTATGATCTGGTCCTCTCATTTTTCTATTTAATGTAAAATGTTTTTCTATGTATTCGGCACCTAACGCTACTGCAACTATAGCTGGTTCATTATTTAACGTATGATCAGAAAAACCAGTTCCATCTGCTAGTTTAGAAAATTCTTTAATTGTGTTTATATTAGAATGCTCAACTGGTGTTGGATAAGCGCTAGAACATTGCATTAGGTAGATTTTATTTCTTTTCTTTTTAATTATTTTTAAAGCAAATTTAATATCTTTTATCGTTGAGGCTCCAGTAGATAGTAAGATTGGTTTTTTAAATTCTGCTGCTTTTTTTAAAAGAAAAATATTATTTATTTCTCCAGAGGGTATTTTTATAATATCTATTTTAAGTTTTACTAAAAAACTTAAAAAATCAGTATCAAAGGCTGTACATAAAAATTTTATTTTCTTCTTTTTACAGTACTTTTTTAATTCAATAAAATCATTTTCAGACAATTCCAATTTCTTTAGCATTTTAAACTGTAATTCATGGTCTTTTTGATTTACTTTTTGGTAACTCGTTTTTTTTGCCTTTAACGTTACAAGCTCTTCAGCATTAAATGCTTGAAATTTTACATAATCACACTTTGCTTTTTTTGCAACATCAACAAGTCTTTTTGCCAATTTAATAGAGCCGTTATGATTAACTCCTGCTTCGGCAATAATTTTTATTCTAAATTTTTTTTTCACTTACTTAATTACTCTGCTCATCATCTTAATAAAAGATTGTTTTTTTAATTGAATATCATTAGATAAAATTGAACCACTACCAATAAAACTTTCATCACCTATCATGCTGCTACCATTTATTGTAACTGAGGTGGATATATGACAAAAATCACCAATTTTACAATCATGTTCAATTATTGATCCAGTATTTATAATATTACACCTTCCAATTTGAACATCTCTACCTATGTGGCATATTTTATGAACAATCGAACCTTCTTCAATTTTAACATTTTTTGAAATTTTTGAAGTTTTTGAAACAAATGATGGTAAGTTAAAATTACTTTTTTTAAGATTATTAAAAATTTTTTTTCTATTATTATAGTTTTTTATTTGACCTAGGGCTATAAATGCATTCTTTATTCCCAATTTATAAAATTTATTATAATCATCAGATTGTGATAATACTTCGTAACCACAAATTTTACTTCCAATTTTGTCTCTTTTGCTAATTAAACCGTAAACATAAAATATTTCACTTTCCTCAATCACATCTAGACATGATTTGAAATGTCCGCCTGAGCCAATGATTAGCAATGGTTTTTTGTTTGTTTTTATTTTCATTTTAATAATTGAGGACTGCTTGGTATATTTAAAATAATCTTCTCAGCATTTTCGGATATTGGACAATTCATTCTTGGATATTTTTTTAAAAAAGAAATTTTCGTCATAGATGTCCAGCCTGGCCTAACCTCTATTCCATTTTTCACAAAAAATTTAATTATTGTATTTATTTTTTCTTTTTTTAAATTTTTTAAAATTAAAAAATTTAACCAATAATTAGACTTTCTGTTTTCTTTTTCCTCGTAAATTTCAAATTGTTTTTCTTTACCTAAAATGGATTTGTATATCTTGAAAATTTTTCTTTTTTTCTTCAAAGTTATATTAATGTCTTTTAATTGTATATATCCTAATGCAGCATTTATGTTTGGCAATCTATAGTTAAAGGCCTGTTCGTCATGTATTAATTTATAAGTTCTTCTCGTTCTTGCTGTTGTTGAAATATGTCTTATCTTTTTTGACAGTTTTGTATTTTTGCAAATGATTGCTCCTCCACCCCCAGTTGTAACAATCTTATTTCCATTAAAACTTAAAACTCCAATTTCACCAAAAGTACCTGCATGTTTGTTTTTATAAAAAGAGCCTAATGCTTCCGATGCATCTTCTATTAATTTTAGATTGTATTTTTTTGCTATTCTTAATAGCTGATGAATATCACAGATATGTCCAAAAACATGTGTGATTACCATAAACTTAATGGGTCTTTTAGTAAATTTATTAAAAAAAATATTACCCTTTTTTTTTGAAATACTTTTTAAATAATTATCTAATTTGTTTGGATCAATACCAAAAGTTTTATTTTCTATTTCTGCAAAATGTGGAATTGCACCAAGTTGCAAACATGCATTTGCTGATGCAATAAAATTAAAGGCAGGCATGATTACTTCATCATTTGGTTTACCTCCTAATGAAAATAAAGAAAGATATATTGCTGATGTTCCATTTATAACAGAAATACAATTTTTTGATTTTGTAATTTTTTTTAGCTGATCTTCAAATTTTTTAACATATGGGCCTATTCCTGAAATATGATTATCTGAAATACATTTTTTTAAAATTTGTAACGATTTTTTATTATTTAAATAAGGTTCATTTAAATAAAGCGGAGGTCTAAATTTTCTTTTAATTAAGCTAAATAATTTTTTTGATAATTGGTTTTTTTCGGTCATTTAACAACTATATTTGATTTGCTTAAGACACTTTATATGTATAATTAAGCATTTCAGAAATAATAATTATTAATTATTTGAATTCAAATCAAAAATCACTTATATAAATAGACGATTAATTATAGATTAACTTTTCATTCATAAAATTGTGATAAACAAAATAAGATATATTCCTCCACATCAATTAAATAAAAAAAAGGGATTCGATACTGATGGTTATTTTCCAACAAAGGAAAGTGCATTAAATTATTCTAAAGGATTTGGTTCTGAAGTTTTTTATCACAAAGATCGTTTTAATAGCATAGATTATTTATTAAAAGATGTGAGAAGAAAGAAAAACTTAGTTATACTTGATTATGGGTGTGGTGATGGATTGTTATTTAAAAAATTGAAAATGAAAACGCAATTGTATAGGGGTATTGATGCTTCTCCACATATGATTGAACTAGCAAATAAAAATTTAACTAAACTAAATAAAAAGTTAATATCAGGTGGTGTTGAGAAATTAAAAAAGATAAAAAGTAATAGTGTAGATTTAGTTACATCTTTTAATGTTCTTGGATATTTAAAAGAAACCGATTTAAATATTTTTTTTAAAGAAACACATAGAATATTAAAAAAAAACGGATTTTTTGCTACAATTAATGGAAATGAATTGTTTGATATGTTTGCTCTAAATTACAATACTAAAATTTTTTATAAAAAATATTTCAACCAAAAAGAAAATCATATAAATTTGCTTTTAAAAAAAAATAAAAAAACAAATTACATTCCAGCTAAAAGATTTAATCCACTTGAATTTTCAGAAAGATTAAAGATAAAATATAAATTAAAAAAAATTGATACTTCTTTCTCTTCATTACACAAATATAGTCCAGAAGTTGGAAAAATAATTAATAAATCAAAAAAATCTAAAAATAAATTATTTTCTGATTTTAGATATAGACAATTACTAGCAAGAAACTTTAATATAAACCCTAATAAATTTTCGTTTAGTGATAAATGGAAATGTTACTTTCTTTGCTCTATATTTGGAATGTTGTTCAGAAAATAGAATTTTAATAATATATAAAATTAACTTTTGAGAAAATAAGTGACAAAATTATTTAATTTTTATTAACAAATATTTAAT
>CACMWQ010000004.1:222500-249590 GCA_902617415.1 uncultured Pelagibacteraceae bacterium
AATTTTTTTAACAAATCTACAGGCCTAGTCCGCTTTCGCTCGCCACTACTAACGGAATCTCAATTGATTTCTTTTCCTCCGGTTACTTAGATGTTTCAGTTCTCCGGGTTATCTCTTTAAACCTATGTATTCAGTTTAAAGTAACACATAAAGTGTTGGGTTTCCCCATTCGGAAATTTACGGATCAAAACTTGCATACAGCTCCCCGTAACTTATCGCAGTATACCACGTCCTTCATCGGCTTTCAGTGCCAAGGCATCCGCCACACGCCCTTAAACGCTTAATTTATGCACAGAAAAAAATTCTGTGTTGAATTAAATTTTTATTAAATATTCATCTATTCGAATATTTATTGATTGTTCGTATATTCGAACAATCGGATATAGATATTGATAATATATAAATTTTTTTACGAAATAAAATAACTAAGTGTTTCATGGTGGAGGATAGCGGGATCGAACCGCTGACCTCCTGAATGCAAATCAGGCGCTCTCCCAGCTGAGCTAATCCCCCAGAATTTAATGGTGGGCCGAGAAAGACTCGAACTTTCGACCCCACCCTTATCAAGGGTGTGCTCTAACCAACTGAGCTACCGGCCCTTTTCGCAGAAGAGTGAAACACAAATCTTAAGAAGAGAAATGAGGACGGTCAACATTATCCTGTTATATTTTTTAGATTAAGAAATTTCTTAATCATCCTTAGAAAGGAGGTAATCCAGCCGCAGGTTCCCCTACGGCTACCTTGTTACGACTTCACCCCAGTCGCTGACTATACCGTGGTCAAGGGTTTTAAACCTTGCCTTAAGGTAGAACCAACTCCCATGGTGTGACGGGCGGTGTGTACAAGACCCGGGAACGTATTCACCGCGGCGCGCTGATCCGCGATTACTAGTAATTCCAGCTTCATGTACTCGAGTTGCAGAGTACAATCCGAACTGAGGCATCTTTTTAGGATTTGCTTGACGTCGCCATCTTGCTTCCTATTGTAAATGCCATTGTAGCACGTGTGTAGCCCAACACGTAAGGGCCATGAGGACTTGACGTCATCCCCACCTTCCTCCAGCTTATCACTGGCAGTTCTTTCAGAGTGCCCAACTAAATGATGGCAACTAAAAGTGAGGGTTGCGCTCGTTGCGGGACTTAACCCAACATCTCACGACACGAGCTGACGACAGCCATGCAGCACCTGTGTTTCGTCCGGCCGAACCGAAAACTTTAATCTCTTAAAGTCGCGACGAACATGTCAAGTGTTGGTAAGGTTCTGCGCGTATCTTCGAATTAAACCACATGCTCCACTACTTGTGCGGGTCCCCGTCAATTCATTTGAGTTTTAACCTTGCGGTCGTACTCCCCAGGCGGTGTGTTTAATGCTTTCGCTGCGACACTGAAAATAAATTTCCAACGTCTAACACACATCGTTTACGGCATGGACTACGAGGGTATCTAATCCTCTTCGCTACCCATGCTTTCGTTCCTCAGTGTCAGTAATGATCCAGAAAGCTGCCTTCGCAATTGGTATTCTTTCTAATATCTACGAATTTCACCTCTACACTAGAAATTCTGCTTTCCTCTATCATACTCTAGCTAAAAAGTTTTGATGGCAGTTCCAGAGTTAAGCTCTGGGATTTCACCACCAACTTTTTTAACCACCTACGAACTCTTTAAGCCCAGTAATTCCGAACTACGCTAGGTCCCTTCGTATTACCGCGGCTGCTGGCACGAAGTTAGCCGGACCTTCTTATTCGGGTACAGTCATTTTCTTCCCCGACGAAAGAGCTTTACAACCCAAAGGCCTTCTTCACTCACGCGGCATCGCTGCATCAGAGTTTCCTCCATTGTGCAATATTCCCTACTGCTGCCTCCCGTAGGAGTTTGGGCCGTGTCTCAGTCCCAATGTGGCTGATCATCCTCTCAGATCAGCTATTGATCAAAGTCTTGGTAGGCCATTACCCCACCAACAAACTAATCAAATGCAGGCTCATCCTTCGGCGCATAAAGCTTTCTCCGTAAAGACTTATGAGGTATTAGCACAAGTTTCCTCGTGTTATTCCTCACCAAAGGGAAGATACCTACATGTTACTCACCCGTCTGCCACTAAGTATTGCTACTTCGTTCGACTTGCATGTATAAGGCGTGCCGCCAGCGTACGTTCTGAGCCATGATCAAACTCTCAAGTTTAAAAACGGCGCACACTAGCTTCTAAATAAATACTAAGAATAATATTTATTTAATGTTGAAGTGTGTACGACAAATTTTGGTAACCTTAACCGTCCACACTTCTCTTCTTAAAATATAAACTTATAAAATAGCTAATTGGTATTACCCAATAAATAACATATTAAATGTTGAGTGGAACGCTTATAAATAATAATATTAAGAAATCAAGATATTAGATAAAATTAAAATGATAAAAAAAACTAGATAAATCAATACTTTTTGACGATTAAAATGAAAATAATCAAAATAAACACTTATAAGGAGTATACAATTTTCTTTTGGTTGTTGTTAATAGTTATTTTTGGAATAGCTATATCTAAAATAAATTCTAAAATTCAAATTGAGAAAAATACTAAAATTAATTCCACTCTTGACAATATTTATCTTAAAAAAACGTTTAAAGAAATTACCAAAAATTTAGAACCAAGATTTACTTATTTTGAATATCTTTCAAAATCAGGTGATAACTACCAAACAATTATTAACAAACTAGATATAAGTAATGATGAAAAAAAAGACATATTATCATCAATTAAAGATCAAAAAAATTTAAAAGTTCTTAAAATAAATCAAAAATTTTTATTTAAAATCGATAATTTATCTGAAGTTAATGTAATAGAATTTAAAATAGAAACCGATAAAAAAAACGAAATTATATTTACCAGATCGAAAAGAAATAAAAAGTTCGCATCTAAAATAATAAAGAAAAACTTTAAAAAAAACCTTGTTTATAAAGAAACTGTTATTACAAAGTCCTTATATAGTAATGCCATTGACATTGGAATAAGTCCTAACATCATAATTGAATTTGCAAGGCTTTATGGGTTTCAAATAGATTTTCAAAGAGATATTTGGAAAGATGATAGTTTCCAAATTATTTATGAAGAGTATACAAATGAAAATAAAGAAATAGTCGATACTGGAGAAATAATTTTTGCAAATCTAAATTTACAAAGTGAAGATTATCAACTTTATAAGCATGAATATGAAAAAGATAAAATTGATTATTTCGATGAAAATGGAAAAAGCGTAAAAAAAACTTTAATGAAAACTCCAATAAATGGTGCTCGATTGTCTTCATCATTCGGAAAAAGGAAGCATCCAATATTAGGTTACACAAAAATGCATACTGGAACAGACTTTGCAGCCCCTCAAGGCACACCAATTATGGCGTCGGGAGATGGTAAAGTTATAAAAGCTGGATGGTGTGGCGGGGGTGGAAATTGTGTAAAAATTAAACATAACAATACTTATCAAACTGTTTACGCTCATATGTCTAAATTCGGTAGTGGAATAAAAAAAGGTGTTAGAGTTAAACAAGGACAAATAATTGGATATGTAGGTTCAACAGGTTTGTCTACAGGACCACATTTACATTACGAAGTTATTGAAAATGGAAGAAAAATAAATTCTCAAAAACTTAAGCTTCCATCAGGAAAAATACTAAAGGGTAAAGCACGAAAAAAGTTTGAGGTGGATAAAATCAAAATTGATGTTTTAAAATCGAATCTAATCGCTAAGGTAAATTAATCCGTATCTAGGTTTTCTAGGTTTGTGATATTATCTTTTTTATCAGTAGTATCTTTTGGAGATTTTGTAAAATTTTGCTCTATAATATTATTTTTTTCTTCACTTGATTTGCTTACTTCTTGTAAACTTAAGATTCTTGCAAAATGGTCTGCATGTTGTAAATAATTTTCAGATAGTATTTTGTCTCCAGAGGACAATGCTTCTCTTGCTAGATTATTATATTTATCAATTAACTTTCCAGCATTCTGATTATTTCTTCCTGGATTTCTGTGTCTAAACTCTGAATGATTATTAAAGTCATTTTGATTTTTATGTCCATTTAAAGGTCTTTTTCTAAAGTTTCTATCGCCACTAGACTTAAATCTGTTTTTTCTATTATTTCTATAATTATTCATTAGAATATTTTTGTAGATATTATTACTCTCGGTATTGAAGAGATGTCATTAATCACTTTATTTATATAAAAACCATTTTGTTTTAATATTTTTTTTATAATTTTGCATTGGTGCATACCTATTTCAAAAATCAATTTTCCATTTATTTTAAGCAATCTGTTGCTTTTTCTTATTAATTTTTTTATCTCTCTTAGACCATCAATTCCAGCTTCAAGTGCTATATGTGGCTCAAAAAATTTAACATTTTGATCTAATCTTCTTAAATTAAATTTTTTAATGTATGGAGGATTAGAAATTATAAAATCATATTTATTATCATGAATTTTGTCAATATCGATATTAATGAAATTAATATTATTTTTTAAATGATGCATTTTTGCATTAAATTTTGCAATTTTTAATGCTTTTTTACAAATATCAATAGCTGTAGCTGAACATCTTACCCTTTCTTTAAGTATTGAGATAATAATACATCCAGATCCAGTTCCAACGTCTAAAAAACTTTTAGATGTGTTAATTTCTGTATTTTTTAAAACTTCCTCAACTATCAGTTCAGTCTCTGGCCTTGGAATTAGGACATGATTGTTAACATAAAAATTGTTTTTCCAAAATTCTTTCTTATTAGTAATATATGCAATTGGTTCCTTCTTTTCTCTCCTTGATAAAATTTTTTTGAATTCTTCAAAGTTGTTCTTCTTAATATTTGAATTTAATTTAGTTAAAATTTGTTCTCTAGATGATTTTAATACAAAAGATAATAATAATTCACTATCTAAAATATGGGATTCTATGTTATTTTGTCTAAGTTTATAACTTCCAAATTTAATTACCTGCAAATAATTCATGAATTTATTTTTTCAAGTTCTTCCATCTGAGCCTTGAGACTTAAGTTTTCAACCATTTCATCAAATATCTCTCCTTCCATAAACTCTTCTAGTTTATGCAGAGTTAAATTAATCCTGTGATCAGTAACCCTTCCCTGTGGAAAGTTATAAGTTCTTATTCTTTCTGATCTATCTCCTGAACCTATTTTATTTTTTCTATCTTTAGACCTTTCCAAATCTATTTTTTGTCTCTCATAATCATAAATTCTAGATCTCAATATTTTCAAACCTTTCTCTTTATTCCGAATTTGTGACTTTTCGTCTTGTTGGCTTACAACTATTCCTGTTGGTATATGAGTAATTCTTACAGCAGAGTCTGTAGTATTAACACTTTGTCCGCCTGGACCACTACTCCTGAAAACATCAATTCTTAAATCTTTTTCATCTAATTTAATATCTAAATCTTCAGCTTCTGGTAATACTGCAACTGTTGCAGCTGAGGTGTGAACCCTTCCCTGTGTTTCGGTATCTGGTACTCTTTGAACTCTGTGAACACCACTTTCATATTTAAGCGAAGAATAAATATTTTTTCCCTTTATTAAAGCAATGATTTCTTTTAATCCTCCAGCATCACTTTTAGAAATTGAAATTACTTCGATAATCCATTTTTTTTTTTGACTAACTTTTTCATACATTTTATATAAATCTGATGCAAATAAACTTGCCTCAAGGCCTCCGGTGCCCGCTCTAATTTCAATAATAGCATTTTTGCTATCCGCAATGTCCTTTGGAAGTAAAAATAGTTTAATTTTTTTTTCGTTAATTTGGTAATTATTTTTTAATTTTTCTAGCTCACTATTAGCAAATTCTTTCATTTCAGAATCTGAGCTTTTATCATTTATTATATTATTTAAATCATCAGTATCTTTTTTATAACTTAAATATTCTTTTGCTTGTTTTACGATATCATTTAAATCTGAGTACTCTTTAGAAATCTCTGCGTATTTTTTTTTGTCTATCTCACCTGAAGAGAGATCACTCTCTAATTTACGATGTCTATCAATTAAGTTTTGGACTTTTTCTTGTGGAAGCATTTATTTATTACTTATAAATTGGAGGCTTTTTCTTCTACTAAAGAAACAATTCTATTAATCATGTCTTTAGTCATTACTTTTTCTGTTTCTAAGCCATTTAAATACAACATGTGATTATCTTTTCCACCACCTGTTATTCCTATTTCTGTTTGTTTTGCCTCTCCTGGGCCATTAACAACGCAACCAATGATGGATAGTGTTATTGGTTTTTTTATATGAGATAATCTGCTTTCTAATTCTTTCACAGTTTTAATAACCTCAAAGGCCTGTCTAGCACAAGATGGGCAAGAAATAATTTTTACACCTCTATTTCTTAAATTTAGAGATTTTAAAATTTCATTACCAACTTTAATTTCTTCAATAGGATCATCAGAAAGTGATACTCTTACAGTATCTCCAATTCCATCTAACAATAAACTACCAAATCCTATTGAAGTTTTAATACTACCTGGTAAATAGCTACCAGCTTCTGTTATTCCAAGATGAAGAGGATAATCTGTTTTTTTAGATAATAACCTATATGCTGCTATAGACAGAAAGACATCCGAAGATTTAACACTAATTTTAAAATTTGAAAAATCCATATCCTCAATTATTTTTATATTTCTCAAAGCACTATCTACTAAAGCCTCAGGACAAGGTTCCTTATACTTTTCTAGGATTTCTTTTTCAAGTGATCCTGCATTTACACCAATTCTAATCGAACAGTTGTTATTTTTTGCGGCGGAAACAACTTCTGCAACTCTTTTTGTATCTCCTATATTTCCAGGATTTATTCTAAGACAATCTGCACCATTCTCTGCAGCTTCAATTGCTCTCTTATAGTGAAAATGGATATCTGCAACTAGAGGAACATCCACATGTTTGATTATTGTTTTTAAAGCTTCTGTTGACTTACTATCAGGGCACGAAACTCTGACAATATCTGCGCCAGCTTCAGTAACTTTATGAATTTGTTCTATTGTAGATTTATGGTCAGTTGTCAATGTATTGGTCATTGTCTGAACAGTGATTGGATTATTTCCACCAACCTTAATTTTACCAACAGTTATCTCTTTGGTCTTCTTTCTATTGATTTTTCTAAATGGTCTAATTTCAGATGTCATTTGTCTAACTTAAATTCCTTATGCAAACATTTTACAGCCTTTGAAACATTTGTGCTTTTTATTAAAACTGATATTTTAATTTCTGAAGTTGAAATGACTTGTATATTTATATTTTTTCTTGCAAGTGCTTGAAACATTCTAAATGTAACGCCTGGAGTAGTAATCATTCCAACGCCTATTATTGATACTTTCGATACATTTTTATCAAAAATTAATTTTTTAAAAACAATATTTTTATTTTTGTTTATAATTTTCTTTGTTTTATTTAAATCATTTGACTTGATTGTAAATGTAAGATCTGTTTGCTTTCCATCAGCAGATATATTTTGAACTACCATATCTACGTTTATCGAATTTTGTGAAAGTGGTTTAAATATCGATGCTGCTATGCCCGGTCTATCTTTAACTCCTAATAAAGTTACTTTTGCATCATTATCTGTGGAAGAAATTCCTGTGATAATTTTATTATTAATAATATTTTTTCTTTTTGTAATTAATGTGCCAGATTTGTTTATAAATGACGATTTTACTTCAATATTTATCCTATTTAATCTTGCATCTTGTATAGAATCTGGTTGCATTACTTTTGATCCTAATGAGGCCATTTCTAACATTTCTTCATAAGATATATTTTTAATTTTTTTTGCAGAATTAAGTTTATTTGGATCTGTTGTATATACTCCCTCAACATCTGTGTAAATGACACATCGATCAGCTTTAAAAAACTTTGCAACCATAATTGCACTTGAATCTGAACCACCCCTGCCAATAGTTGTAATATTTGAATTTTTATCCACACCCTGAAATCCAGCAATAATAGGGATTCCTCCTGATTTTAAAAATTTTAAAATTTTAGTTTTATTTATATGTTTAATTCTTGAATATTTGTGTTTACCCTCTGTCACAATTGGTATTTGCCAAGCCATCCAAGATCTAGAATTTAAACCATTTGCTGCTAGATGGCCTGCTAATAACGAACACGAAATCTGCTCACCAGCAGAAACTAGAGTATCATATTCATTATCAGGAAAATTTTCACTGATTTTTTTTGACATATTGATCAACTTATTGGTAGTGCCGCTCATTGCAGATGACAAAACTATTACCCTATAGTTTTTTGAGTAAGATTTAATTATTTTTGATACTTTTTTAATTCTTTGAATTGACCCAACTGAAGTACCGCCAAATTTTAATACAATAATTTTCATTGGTAGTTTTATTTACAAGCCTTATAATATTGATAAAATACATCTTATTTATAATGTCAATAAAGAATGAGCAATAATACCATAAACAAAGAAGAAGTAGAAAAATTTAGCAAAATTGCTGAAGAATGGTGGAATCCTAATGGAAAATTTAAACCACTTCACAAATTTAATCCAATAAGAATAGAGTACATAAAAAACAATATTATTAAAGATTTTAACATTTCATCAAATCATAAACCATTAGCAGGAATAAGTATTCTTGATATTGGATGTGGAGGAGGCTTACTATCCGAACCTTTAGCAAGACTTGGAGCAGATGTTGTAGGTATCGATGCGTCCAAAAAAAATATTGATATTGCAAAACATCATTTAAAAAAAAGTAATTTAAAAATTGAATATCATGATAGATCTCCAGAGAATTTTAATTATGAAAAAAAATTTGACGTAATTCTTAATATGGAAATAGTTGAACATGTCGAAGATATTCCTAAATTTATAAATCAAAGTACAAAATTTTTAAAAAAAGATGGTTTAATGTTCATTGCCACCTTAAACCAAACATTAAAATCTTATGTATTTGCAATAATAGGAGCTGAATATATTTTAAGATGGCTTCCAATTGGAACACATGATTGGAATAAATTTGTAAAACCTGAAAATCTAGAAGATATCTGCAATAAAAATTCACTTAAATTAAAAAGTATTGATGGTGTTAAATTTAACCCAATTTTGAATAAGTGGAAACTTTCAAATGACAAATCTGTAAATTATATAACAAAGTACAAAAAGAGTTAATTTTCCTTATCTTCAATCCATGGAATGGTTGAAGTCTCTATACCTTCTTCTTTTAGTTCCTTAACGTCTTCAACTGATGCTTTGCCGAAAATATTTTTTTTATTCTTTTTTTTGCTGTAATGAATAGATCTAGCCTCATAAGCAAAATTTTCTCCAACATATTCAAAGTTTTCTTTTACAAATTTTTGATATTCTCTTAATTTTTTTTTAACATTTTTATAATTCTTATAAGCTTTATCTTGTTTGAAATTAGAATTAGCTAAATTTGGTTTCATCAAAGACTTTTCAATTTTTTGAGAATTACACTGCTGACAACTAAGAAGTTTTAATTTTTTTAATTTATCAAATTCTTTTGAGCTAGCGAACCAACTTTCAAACTCTAGACTGCAATTTTTACAATTTAACAAATACTTAATCATTGAAATGACTTAATCACATTTTATAGGATTTCAATACTTAAGATCTGTAATCAGAATTAATTTCAATATATTCCTTAGATAAATCCATAGTATACGCTGTAAATTTTTTACTTCCAATAGATAGATCAATTGTTATCTCTATATTCTCATTTTTCATATAATCACTAAGGATATTTTCATTATAATTTTTATCTAATTTTCCATCTTTAAGGATCATATGAGATCCCATTGATATAGATAATTTTTCTTGTTTAACAGTTACACCACTTTTTCCGATTGCCATCGCAATTCTACCCCAATTAGGATCTTCTCCAAATATTGCTGTTTTAACTAATGGTGAGTTAGCTATTGAGAAACAAATATTTTTTGCATCTTTCTCGGTTTTGCTATTAATGCATTTGATGGTAACAAATTTTGTTGCTCCCTCTCCATCACTCGCAACTCTTTTTGCTAAGTTTAACATGACCTGATGAACGCTACTAATGAATTGCTTTAATTTTGGATCTTTAAAACTTTTTATCTCTTTGTTGTTTGCTTTGCCTGTTGAAAATATTGAAACCATGTCATTTGTACTAGTATCCCCATCGCATGTTATAGCATTAAAAGTAGTCTTAATATTTAGATTAAGTATCTGTTTCAAAATTGATGAAGAAATATTGGCATCAGTAAAAATAAATCCTAAAGTTGTTGCCATATTTGGAAAGATCATTCCTGATCCTTTTGCAACTCCATATATTTTTACATCGGAACCAGCTATCTTACATTCTGCCATTGATAATTTTGGTTTAGTGTCTGTTGTCATAATCCCAAGAGCTGCTTTGATCCAAATTAATTTATTTTGATTGTATTTTATTTTATCAACTAAGTTTTTAGTGTTACTTAAAATTTCATTTTCAGGAAATTTTTCCCCTATGGTGCCTGTGCAAGCAAATAGTAATTGGTTTGGTTTAATTTCTCTTGGCTTTTCCTCATCTTCTATTTGTTTTGATGTTAATAATTTTGACAAATTTAAGGAAATTTTTTTAAGAGAGTTATAGCCATCATTTCCTGTTAGGGCATTTGCGTTTCTTGTATTGATTAAAATGCCATAAATTTTTTTATCTTTTATTTTTTTATTCCATTTTATATTTTCAGATACTAAACTAGATTTTGTATATACATTTGCATAACTTGCTCCACCCCTAAAATAAAATAAAACTAAGTCGTCTCTTTTTTTGTTATAAAGACCACAGCTAATTGTTGAGATAGATATTCCATCAATATGTTCAAGATCTTGAAAATGTCCTATTTTAGAGTCCTTGTGTTTCTTATCAAAAAAGTTGTTTATACCAAAATCCATGCTATTTAATTTTTTAAATAAATAACTATATAATTTATAACTATTAAAACATCAAAAATATGCTTAATCCTTTAAACATTATTAGTAAATTTATAAAAAGTGGCAATCAAAAGGAATTAGACAGAATTCAAAAAATTGTAGAAGAGATTAATCTTAAAGAAAGTAAGGTTAGTAAATTTGAGGATAATGAATTTCCTATAAGAACAAATGAATTTATCTCTAGATTAAAAGAAGGAGAAAAATTAAACAATTTATTACCAGAGGCATTCGCATTGGTAAGAGAAGCTTCGAAAAGAATTAACAATGAGAGACACTTTGATGTTCAGCTAATTGGAGGTATTGCGTTACATGAGAATAAGATTGCAGAGATGAAAACGGGTGAAGGCAAAACACTTACTATAGTTCTTGCTGCATACCTTAATGCATTAGAAAAAAAAGGTGTTCATATAGTTACTGTAAATGATTACCTCGCAAAAAGAGATAGTATAAATATGGGTAAAATTTACAATTTTTTGGGTTTGAGCTGTGGATATATAAACTCAAACCAGTCAGATGAGGAACGCAAAGAAAATTATAATAAAGATATAACT
Organism: uncultured Pelagibacteraceae bacterium; assembly: GCA_902617415.1. Taxonomy (GTDB): domain Bacteria; phylum Pseudomonadota; class Alphaproteobacteria; order Pelagibacterales; family Pelagibacteraceae; genus Pelagibacter. The sequence goes on from CACMWQ010000004.1 coordinate 234,017, forward strand.
TATGCCACTAACAGTGAATTAGGCTTTGATTTTTTAAGAGATAACATGAAATATTCAAAAAATGAGATGGTGTTGAGGAAGCATAACTTCGCGATAGTTGATGAGATTGACTCTTGTTTAATAGATGAGGCAAGAACTCCTTTGGTTATTTCTGGGGCAGCAGAGGATAAAACTATGCAATATATTGCTGTAGATAAATTAATTAAAAATTTGAAACAAACAGACTTTGACTTAGATGAAAAAGAAAAAAATATACTCTTAACAAATGAAGGAATAGATAATGTTGAAAAAATATTTTCTGATGCTGGTATTTTAAAAAATAACAATTTTTATGACCCAGAAAATTTACACTTAGTTCATCATGTAAACCAAGCATTAAGGGCAAATTATTTATTTGAGAATGGACGAGATTATATAGTTAAAGATAACGAAATAATTATAATTGACGAGCAAACAGGTAGGCAACTGCCAGGTAGAAGATTTGGTGATGGACTTCATCAGAGTTTAGAGGCTAAAGAAAAAATAGAAGTTAAAGCTGAAAATCAAACACTGGCATCAATAACCTATCAAAATTTTTTTAAGTTATACTATAAATTAGCAGGTTGTACAGGAACAGCACAAACAGAGTCAGCAGAATTTTTTGAAATTTATAACTTGCCTGTTTTACAGATACCTACCAATAAAAAAATGATAAGAAACGATCTTAATGACCAAATCTTTAGAACAGGTTTAGAAAAAGATAATGCAATCATTCAAAAAATAAAAGAATGTAATGAAATTGGCCAACCGCTGTTGGTTTTCACATCTAGCATAAATAGATCTGAGCATTACTCGAATTTGTTAGAAAAAGAGAAAATTAAACATGTTGTTTTAAATGCTAAAAATCATGAGAAAGAAGCAGAAATTATTGCAAATGCTGGCAAAACAAATTCAGTAATTATTACAACAAGTATATCCGGAAGAGGTGTTGATATTAAGTTAGGTGGACAAGATCAATCTGAAAAAGAGGATGTAAAAAAAAGGGGGGGGTTATTTGTTATTGGAACAGAAAGAATGGAAAGTAGGAGAGTAGATAATCAAGCGAGAGGACGATCTGGAAGACAAGGAGATGAAGGTAGCTCAATATTTTTTGTCAGTTTAGAAGATGATTTGATGAGATTGTTTGGATCAGAAACAATGAATTCAATGCTAGAAAAGCTTGGTCTTAAAGATGGTGAAAGCATTGATCATCCTTGGATAAATAAAGCGATTGAAAGAGCCCAACAAAAAGTTGAAGCAAGAAACTTTGATATAAGAAAAACGCTTATTAAATTTGATAATGTTCTTAATGACCAAAGACATGTAATTTTTGAACAACGAAAAAATGTAATAGATGGTAAAGAAGATGAGAATTATTCAGATATTTTCCTTGAAGAAGTTTTAGAAAATTTAAAAAGACAAAAAATATTACATGAAAAATCTCCTAATTCTAAAGAATTTCCAAAAGCTTTAAAGCAGACTTTAGGTAAATCAATAACTGATGATGAGTTAAGTGAAATTTTAAATTCAGATCTCAAAACAATGGAAAAAAGAATAAGGGATAAATTTATAAATAACAGAGATGAAAGAAATAATTTATTAGGCATTGAACAAGGAAAAGAAATTGAAAAAAGAATATTGGTACAAATTATAGATCAAAATTGGAAATCACATATTCAATACCTAGAGCAATTAAGACAAGTAATTGGCTTAAGATCTTATGGACAAAGAGATCCTTTAGTGGAGTACAAAAAAGAAGCTTTTCTATTATTTGAAAATTTACTGGGAAAATTAAAAACTGATCTTGTCACAATGCTTTTAAATTTAAAAATAATACAAAAAGAAGAGGAAAATAATTCTCAAAACAAAGTGAAAGAAAACTTAGAATCAATTGCAAAAAGTAAAATTGGAAGAAATGAACCTTGCCCGTGTGGATCTGGGAAAAAATATAAACACTGCTGCGGTGCCTTATAAATTAAAAAATCACTGTTAATAAAATTAACAATAGAAGAATTGATGTAGTTGAAATAAATAATTTTTTATTGGATTTAATTTTTAAAATCAAATTTTGAAAGATATTATTTTTAATAGTAAGTTTATCTTGATGCGTTGCATTAGTGGTGAAACCTTTATTCCTTCCAATATCTAAAAACTTATTCTTTCTTTGATTTAATATTTCTTCCTCATTTAATGTTAGAAATTTTGTTAAGTTTCTATCAATAGCATTACGTACATTATCTAAAATAAGATCTTTATCTCGATGCGCACCACCCAAAGGTTCGGGTATTATCTCATCTATAATTTCTAGTTTTAAAAGATCTTTCGCTGAAAGTTTCATTGCTTTTGCAGCTTCTAAAGTCTTTGTTGGATCTCGCCAAAGTATGGTTGCACATCCCTCTGGAGATATTACTGAATATATTGCATTCTCTAACATCAATACTTTACTTGAAGAGGCTAATGCAATAGCACCGCCAGAGCCTCCTTCGCCTATTATTATAGATAAAGTTGGAACAGTCAGTTGCATAGAACATTCAATAGACTTTGCAATTGCTTCCGCTTGTCCTCTTTCTTCAGCACCAACTCCAGGATAAGCACCTGGAGTATCAACAAAATTAACAATTGGTATTTTAAATTTATTAGCTAAATTCATTAACCTTATTGTTTTTCTGTAACCTTCTGGTCTCATCATTCCAAAATTTCTCTCAATCCTTGTATCTAAATTTTCACCCTTTTCCTGTCCTATTACTAAAACTGACTTAGAATTAAATTTACCAAAACCACATATTACAGACTTATCCTCTCCATAAAATCTATCCCCAGAAAGTGAAATAAATTCATCAAATAAATTATCAATAAAAAATTTTGATTTAGGTCTATCCTCGTGTCTTGCAACCAATGTTGTCTGCCATGCATCTAGATTTGAATAAACATCGTTAAGTTTTTTATCTATTTCATTTTGTAAATCCGTTATTTTAGTTGTATCAACTTCTGAAATGCCGTCTTGATTATAAGGATCTTTTAATTTATCTAATTCTAATTCTAGGTTTTTTATATCAGTCTCAAAATTTAAATAATTTTTCATTACTTTATTATATATAATTTTTTGGCGATAAAATGATCAAATTACAAAAATTATATTCTTTTCGGATGAAAAATAACATTTTTTTAAATAAAGTAATGACAACATTTATTGATTATCATATACAACTGTTTCTAAATTTAAAAAACTATGGGTGATTCATTTATTAAAATAAATACTTTATCTGTTTCTAAAAATTTGGCTGATTTTGTAAAAAATGAACTTCTTACAGGATTAGATGTTAACGAAAAAGATTTCTGGGATGGATTTGATAAAAGTATTAATGAACTTGCGCCAATCAATAAAAAGTTATTAGAAATTCGTGAAACTCTTCAATCTGAAATTGATTTATGGTTAAAAAAAAACAGAAATGGAGAATTTAATCATCAAGAGTATAAGAATTTTTTAAAAGAAATTGGATATTTAAAAGAAGAAGGGAATGATTTTAAAATAGATACCAAAAAGCTTGATAGTGAAATTTCAAGTATCGCAGGTCCTCAACTTGTTGTCCCTATAATGAACTCTAGGTATACATTAAATGCTGCTAATGCTAGATGGGTAAGTCTTTACGATAGTTTATATGGAACAGATTTAATTGAGTCAGAAGAGACTGGAAGTCAAAAGTATGATCCTCTAAGAGGACAAGAAGTAATAAGATATGCACGTGAATTTCTAAATAACCACTTCTCTATCAATGAAATTCATTGGAAAGATATAACTGGATTTAAAATAAAGGGAAGTGACTTGAAAATTTTAAAAGATGATAAAGAGTTTGAGCTAGTAGATAAAAATAAATTTATTGGATACAGAGGAGAACCTAATAATCCAACAACAATAATTTTAGAAAATAATAATTTAAAAATTGAGATAATAATTAACCCAAAAGCATTTAGTGCTGTCCAAGATGCTGCGGGAATAAGCGATATAATTTTAGAATCTGCAATATCTACAATATGTGATAACGAAGATAGTGTTGCAGCAGTAGATTCAGAAGATAAAATATTATGTTACAGAAATTGGTTGGGTTTGATGAAAGGAACTCTAAAATCTGTCTTCGAAAAGGATGGAAAAACTTTAGAAAGAAAACTAAATCCAGATAGAAGTTATATTTCAAAAAATAATAAAAAAGAAAAATTACATGGTAGAAGCTTACTTTTAATTAGGAATGTTGGTCATCTAATGACTAATTCAGCAATTATTTTAGAAGATGGTTCTGAAGTCCCAGAAGGTATCATGGATGCATTTATTACAACTGCTGCAGCAATTCATGATTTAAAAAGAAAAGGTAACTCAAGAACTGGATCTATATATATTGTAAAACCGAAAATGCATGGACCTGAAGAGACTGCTTTTACAGATAAAGTATTCACAAGAGTTGAAGAAGTATTAAAACTTGAAAAGAATACAATTAAATGCGGTATTATGGATGAAGAGAGAAGAACATCTGTAAACTTAAAAGAATGTATCAGAACATTAAAAAGCAGGGTTTTTTTCATTAACACAGGTTTTTTAGACAGAACCGGAGATGAAATGCATACATCAATGGAAGCAGGTCCAATGATAAAAAAAGGTGACATGAAAAAATCAAAGTGGATAGCTGCTTATGAAGATAACAATGTAGATGTTGGTTTAAAATGTGGATTTTCAGGTGTTGCACAAATAGGTAAAGGTATGTGGGCTATGCCAGATAAAATGAAAGACATGATAGATCAAAAAATATCACATCTTGAAGCCGGTGCGAATTGTGCATGGGTACCATCTCCCACAGCAGCTTCTTTACATGCAATGCATTACCATAAGTTAAATATTTTTGAAAAACACAAAAAATTAAATGAAAATAAAATTAATTACATTGATAATTTATTAACTATACCAATTGCAGATAGACCTAATTGGAGCAAAGAAGAAATAAATAATGAGTTATGTAACTCAGCTCAAACAATATTAGGATATGTTGTTAGATGGGTAGATCAAGGAATAGGGTGCTCTAAAGTCCCAGACATAAATAATGTTGGATTAATGGAGGATAGAGCAACACTAAGAATATCATCTCAACATATTGCAAACTGGTTGCATCATGGTATTTGCTCAAATAGACAAGTTTTAGAAATTTTAAAAAAAATGGCAAAGATTGTTGATAAACAAAATCAAGGAGATTCAGAATATCAAAATATGTCACCTAATTTCGACAAGTCAATATCTTTTAAGGCGGCATGTGAATTAATTTTCCATGGCAAATCGCAACCATCGGGCTATACTGAACCTCTATTACATTTAAATAGGTTAATTAAAAAAAGTTAATTACTAATTTATAAATCTTTTCTATTTTTAAAAGCAGATATAAGTGTTCCGTCATCTGATGTTTCAATTTCTCCACCAACAGGTAAACCTTGAGCTAATTTCGATATTTTTACATTTATATTTTTTAAGCTGTCCTGAATATAAAAAGCGGTAGTTTGTCCTTCAACGGTAGCACTAGTTGCTAAAATCACTTCATCAATATTATCATTTTTTATTCTTTCTATCAGAGAATTAATGAGCAAATTTTCTCTATTATTTCCGTTAGTGCTATCAGAGATCGTGCCTCCTAAAATATGATAGTAGCCTTGATAAATAGATGAACTTTCTATTGCCCATTGATCCGAAATATTTTCAACAACACATATTTTGCTAAATTTTTTATTTTTGTCTTCGCAATTATTGCAGGGATGATTATTAGATTTTAATGTTCCACAAATTTTACAACGTTCAATATTTTTAAACACATCACTCAGATTATTAGCCAAAGGTCTTAGTATTTCTTGGCGATTATTGATCATTTTTAAAATTATTCTTTTTGCAGACTTTGGTCCAAGACCTGGTAATTTAGATATTAGTTTAATTAAATTATCTATTTCAGGAAGATTTTGCATTTAATTATAAAGGCCATTTAAATCCAGGCACGCCTAATCCACCAGTCGCTTTAGATATTTCTTCGGAAGTTTTTGATTTTAATTTATTTTTAGCATCATTATGTGCGGCAATGATTAAATCCTGAATTATCTCTTTATCTTCTTTCAGCACTTTATCGCTTAATAAAATTTTAGTCATCTCTCCATCTCCGTTAAGTGTAATTTTAACCGCATCTCCTCCAGACACACCATCAACCTCAATTTTTTTGAGATTCTCCTGACTTTCTTTCATTTTTTTTTCTATCTCTTTTGCTTTTTCAAGAATTTTATTAAAATCAGTCATCTTTTTTATCAATATCAGTCAATTCAATATCAGGAATTTCTTTTAATAAATTTTTATATTCGCTTGAGCTTTTATACTCTGTAATATTTTTTTTTTTAAGGTTGTGTTTTTTTTCTTTTTCACTCATCTCACCCTTTTCTTTTGAAAAAGAAATAAGCCATCTGTTTTTAGTCCAGTCATACAATTTTTCAGACAAATCTTTTATGAAATTCTTATTTAGTTTATCGTTTATGGAAATTTCGATATTCATATTTGAAAAAGATACTAAGTTTACATTATTTTCTAATTCGTATTTTAGGTTCATCTCTTTTTTTTCAAGGCATATTTCAATCAAATCTTCAAAATTTTTGATCTCAATAGTATTTTTTCTTTCAATTTTTTCATCTTCTTGTTTAATATTTTTTATCTGATTTATTGGATCATTGCTTCTAGTACTTTTCAAATCTACATTTTTTATTAAAGTGTTACTTAAATTATTTTGCTGACTATTATCTATTGCATTTTTTTTTTTTAAATAAGTTAATTGGATAAGAAACATTTCGATTAGTAAATTTGGGTTAGCAACCAAATTAATTTCTTTTAAAGTTTTTAAAGTAAATTCCCAAAATAATAATATGGCACTCGGATCAATTGCTTTTGACAAAGAAATTATTTTTTTGTGATCATTGTCATTTAACGTAAAATTATTTCCTTCATTTTCTATATGAGATATATTTTTAATATAATATAGCATTTCTAAGAAATCATTTAAAAATAGATTTGGTTCAATACCTGAATTATACAGTTTTCTATAATGATCAATTATTTTTTCTTGATCACCTGAAAAGATTGTTTCTAATAAATCTATATATGAACTTCTGTTTACATAGCCAAATATTTTTTGAGCATTTTCAAATGTGAGATAATTTTTATTTATTGAAATAGTTACCCTATCAAGTAAAGATAATGCATCTCTTACAGAGCCTTCTGATAATTTCACTATTAATTTAATTGCATTATCTTCGACATCTTTTTTTTCTTTTGATGTTATATTTTTTAAATAATTAAATAATTCTTCAGATTTAACTCTGGACAAATCATATCTTTGACACCTAGATATCACAGTAATAGGAATTTTTTTTACTTCAGTTGTTGCAAAAATAAATTTTAAATATTTTGGAGGTTCTTCCAATGTTTTAAGTAATGCATTAAATGCTTGTTTGCTTAACATGTGCACTTCATCGATGATAAAAATTTTAAATTTTGCTAGTGATGGCGGATATCTAGAAAATTCTATTAGTTCTCTTACATCATCTACTCCTGTTTTGCTTGCTGCATCCATTTCAAGAACATCAATATGATTTGAATTTGCTATAGGTTCACAGTGGCTGCATTTTTTTTCACATTTCCCCTCAAGTGCTTGCTCACAGTTCAATGCTTTGGCTACAATTCTTGCAAATGTGGTCTTTCCAATTCCTCTAATGCCGGTAAATAAAAAAGCATTAGCTGAACTATTATTTTTAATAGAATTATAAATTGTAGTTGCAATTTCCTCATGACCTATCAAATCTTTAAATGTTTGAGGTCTATATTTTAATGCAAGAACTTGAGATTTTATTGTCATAATAGGAGACCTACCAACCTGGAAAAAACTCATTACCCTTGCTCTTTTTCAAGTCTGGGGGAGTTCATGGTAATCCCACCTGGAAGGCCTCCAAATGTATTATAACAATAATTTTTTCTAATCTACAATAAAGTTAATTATTTTTTTTCTCTAAATTCATGTGCTTTGTAAACACCTAGGACGTGCATATCTTCACAGTGGAAAGCAAGCTCTTCTAGTGAATTTTTTATTTTTTTATCATCCAAATGTCCGTCAATATCACATAAGAAAAAGAATGACGAAAATGAATTTTTTTCTGGGAAACTTTGAAGTTTCGTCATATTCACTCCATTAATAGCAAAACCGGACAAAGCAGAATACAAAGCTGCTGGCCTCTCTCTAAGTTTAAATAATAATGATGTAATGAAATTATTTTTATCAATTTCTGGCTGAATTATATCTTTACCCATTATTAGAAATCTTGTGTAGTTATCATTCACATCCTGAATATTTTCTTGTAAAATTTCTAAATCATAAATTTTAGCACTTAATTTTGATGCAATTGCAGCTTTTGTTTTATCTTTTTCTTCTGAAATATATTTTGCAGAACCTGCAGTATCAGCTCTTACATTGGCAGAAAATTTATTTTTTTTAATAAATTCTGAAGCTTGACTTAATGCTTGAGCATGGGAATAAACATTTTTAATATCTTTTAATTTTGATCCTTTTATACCAATTAAATTATGATTGATTGGGAAAAAAAACTCTTCATAAATATTTAACCTATGTTTAAAAATTAAATATTCTACTCCAATGTTTCCTGTAGTTTTGTTGGACTCTGGTATGATTGCTCTAATATTGCTATCTTTATGTGCTTTTTCAAAACATTCATCGAAAGTTTTGCAAGGAATAGTCTCTATATTCGGAAACATATGTTTTGCACAACTTTCACTATAACTTCCAGCAATTCCTTGGTAAACAATCTTCATTTTGTTATTTATTCAATAAATTTGTGTATTCTTCTAGATCTTTTTTAGTATCAATTCCAGAGGAAAAATAATTTGCCAATAGCACATCGATTTTCATATTATTATCGATTGCTCTTAGTTGTTCTAGTCTTTCTTTGATTTCATTTTCACTTTTTTTCAAATTAACAAACTTTTTTAAAGCTGAATACTTAAATAAGTATATACCAAAATGCTGGTATATATTGTTATAACTGTCTTCTTTAATTACTCTATGAAAATTCAAAGCTTCTGATATTGAGTTATCAGATATTTTATTTTTTGTAATAACTTTTACAATATTTTCATTATCATAATCTTCATTTTTCTCAATGTTGTATGCTAATGTTGAAATATTTAAGCTTTTTTCCTTTGCTAGCTTATTTAAATTTTTAATATCTAAAGGATTGATCATTGGTTCATCACCTTGGATGTTCATAATAAAATCTATATCTTTTAAATTTAATTTTTGAGAGGCTTCAAATACTCTATCCGTCCCAGTTGTGTGATTTATATCTGTCATTATAAATTTACCTCCATTTTTTCTTACTTCTGAGGCAATTTCCTTGTCGCATGTTGCAACATAAACCTCTCCAATTTGGCTTTCTATAGCTTTTTCATATACATGCATAATTAGAGTTTTATTATTAATTTTTATTAATGGCTTTTGGGGGAGTCTTGTTGCTGCTAATCTTGATGGAATTATTATAATTGAATTACTCATATATTCATATTTTATGCGTCTTTGAGACGCAAATTTATAAATTAAATTTCGTATAAATTTTGTTTAACATGTTATACGACCAAAATAAAAAGAAAACATGGATTCATTTGAAATAAACAAAATTATTGCAGCTGTTCTTCTTATTGCACTACTTGTAATTGGAATTGGGAAAATTTCAGATATCGCTTTCCATGTTGATAAGCCAGAAAAATCGGCTTACAAAGTAGATATTCAAGAAAGCAGTCAAATTTCAAGTTCAACGGCAGAAAAAATTGAGGAAAAGGTTGATATTGCTGCATTGCTTGCATTAGGAGATATTTCTCATGGAGAGAAAGTTTTTAAAAAATGTTCTGCTTGCCATTTAGTAAATAAAGGTGGAGAGAATAAAATCGGACCAGCATTGTATGGTGTAATAGGAAGAAAAGTTGCATCAAAGCAAGATTATAAGTATTCAAAAGCAATGGCAGCATATGACAAAGATTGGACATTTGAAGAGATGAATGGTTACTTAAAAAAACCTCAAAGTTATATTAAGGGGACTAAGATGGCATTTGCTGGATTAAGAAAAGAAAAAGACAGAGCATCAGTTATTTTGTATCTCAACCAAAATTCAGATAAACCACTACCTCTACCTTAATTTTCCAAAACAATACAATAGAATACTTTTTTGAACATGAACTCTGTTCAATGCCTGTTGCCAAACATGGGAATTTTTTCCTAAAAATACTTCATCCTCCACTTCGTCTCCTCTTGGCAAACAATGCAAAAAAATACAATTTTTTTTTGCGTAATTAAATATCTCTTTTTTAATTTTAAATTTTTTAAACTGTTGTTTTTTTCTTTTTTTGTTCACTTTGTCATTGAGAGATATTACTTTATCAGAAAAAATTACATCTGCATCCAAAGCTGCTTTTTTTGGGTCATGATAGATAAAAATTTTTTTCTTATTTTTGCTTACCCAATCTTTAACTTTCTTACTTGGTGCGAATTTTTTTGGACATCCAATATTTAATGTAAAAGAAAACTTAACAGATGCTGCAATTAAACTATCCAAAACATTATTGGAGTCTCCTATCCAACAAATTTTTAATTTTGTTATTGGTTTTTTTTTTATTTCCTCAACAGTAAAAATATCTGATAACACTTGAGTTGGATGAGATGATGGACTTAAACCATTTATTATTGGGATAGTTAAATGCTTTTGAAAATCATCAATTTTTTTATCATCATCAGTTCTCAACATGAAACCATCACCATATGTAGATAGAATTTTAGCGGTATCAGCAATCGTCTCACCACCTTGTCCAAGATGGAGTTCGTTAGATCTGAGTGTCAGTGTTCCACCTCCAAGCTGTTTAATGGCTAAATAAAAGCTTATTCTTGTTCTTGAACTAGCTTTTTCAAACATTTGTACCAGCATTTTACCTTTAAGAGGCGATCCTTTGTCTGGCTCTAAAATATTTAATTTTTTTCTTTGTTTTTTTCTTTGTTTTGCATCAACAATTATTTTTCTAAGATCTTTACTTGGAATATCTTTTAAATTTATAAAGTGTTTCATTTTATTTGGTTACAAACTTTTTCAATAATTTTTAAAGCTATATCAATTTCTCTTTTCGTTACATTTAATGGAGGTAAAATTCTTATGACATTTTCAGCTGCTCTAATAGTCAATAATTTATTTTCCATTAATTTTTTTATAAACTCAGTTTGATCCTTAAAGAGTTGTAAACCAATTAATAGCCCCACACCTCTTACTTCTTTGATTACTTTAGGATATTTAATTTTTATTTTATTAAGTTCATTAATAAAATATTTTGACAATTTGTTTACATTCAATAATAAATTCTTATTTATTTGATCTAAAACAGCATTACCTACTGCCATTGCAAGAGGATTTCCACCAAATGTTGAGCCGTGCGTACCTGGCACCATAGCTTTAGCAACTTTCTTTGTCATCAGGACTGCACCAATAGGAAAACCACCTCCAATTCCTTTTGCTATGGGGACTATATCAGGTTTAACCTTTGAGTATTCAAAAGCAAAAAATTTTCCTGATCTTCCAATGCCGCACTGAACCTCATCAAGAATTAAAAGTATTTTTTTTTGATTGCATATTTTTCTAATAGCTTTTATGCACCAATTTGGAATTACTTTAATACCTCCTTCACCCATGACTGTTTCAATCATAATAGCTGCTGTATTTCTTTTAATTAATTTTTTAAGTTTTTTGTGATCACCAAATTCAAAATGATCAAAACCTGGAACTTTTGGCCCAAAACCTTCTGTCATTTTTTTTGAACCGCTTGCATGTATTGCTGCAATTGTTCTGCCATGAAAAGAATTTTTAATACAAATAATTCTATTTTTGTGCTTCTTGTTTATCGAATAAAAGTATCTCCTAGCAACTTTGATAGCCGTTTCAGTTGCTTCAGCACCACTATTTTGAAAAATTATTGCGTCTGCAAAAGTTTTTTTTACTAATTTTTTGGCTAGTTTTTCGCCCTCTGGAATTCTGAATGCATTTGATACGTGCCAAAGTTTTTTTGATTGTTTGTTAATTGCGCTTATGAGCTTTTTGTTGGCATGTCCAAGAGAATTTACCGCAATACCCTGAACAAAATCTAAATACTTATTTCCATCTGCTGTTATAAGAAAGCTCCCCTTTCCTCTTATAAATGATAAATTTTTTCTTTTGTAGTTAGGTGCTAAAGCGCTCATATTTACTTATAATTTTTTTTAGTTTTATTTACAGTTTATTTTGCAACCTCAAGTATTAAAATTAATTTAATTGTTGAAAAATAATAAAAAAAACTTGTTTTAGAATAAATAATGCAACATGATGTTGCCTTATATATTAAATATACTAAATGTAGTATCATTAATGAGTTGGACACAAGAAAAAGTAAATAAATTAAAAGAGCTTTGGGGCAAGGGTAGCACGGCTAGTCAAATTGCAGAAATTATTGGGGGTGTTTCTAGAAATGCAGTAATTGGTAAAGCTCATAGACTTAATTTATCACAAAAAATCAAAACAAGGTCATCTATTCATCAAGCCAAAACTTTAACAAAACAGAATTTAACTGAGACAAAGTTTAAAGGCAGAAGAAGTAAATTTAAATCCTTAATTTTAGATAAAAATTTTGAACCTGCTAAGAATTTAACCTTGGAGGAATTGACAGAGGATACATGTAAATACATGGAGGGAAATCCTAACGAAAAAGAAGCTAGATTTTGTGGGAGAAAAAACGTTGAAAAATTCTCTTATTGTCCGTTGCACTTGATGATCGTTTTTCAACCCAAAGGGAAGAAAGAAGATGTTATCGATAAAAATGAGGATGTACCGAAATTTATAGCAAAAAAAATTAAATCTGCCTAATCCAATAATTTTTTTTTTGCTTTTTCATATTCTTCATCTGTTAAAATTCCTTTTTTGTTTAACTCTTCTAATTTAAGAATTTCATCAGATAAATTATTGCTATCTTTTTTATCCGAAACCTCAACGTCGTAATGAGCATCATCATTTGAATCACTGACATTTATATTTCTTCTTGCTTCGATTCCCATGCTTATTGGTTTTGCGGATATATAAACGACTAATAAAAGAAGTATTATGCAAATACCAATAACAATATAACTAATCATTTTATTTTTTCACTTCTTTTTCTAAGGAGTATTGTCCACCAGTTCTCCAATTGTAACTATATTTATTAATTTCATCTTCAAAAATTTTTTTTGCAGGCAATCCTAAATCATTGTTCGTTTTATAATTATTAGATTTGATATTATCATATTTTAATAATTTAAGCTGATCTTCTGTTATTAAGGGTTTAGGAAGATTTTGTAAAATTTTAGCAGATACTTTAGCAAGCGGCAAAGGTAATGGAAATAATAATCTTTTTTTGTCAATTGAATTTAGTAATTTCTCAATAATTTCTCTAAATGTTAAAACTTCAGGTCCAACACATTCTAGAACTAAATTCTGATTTTTACCTATAATTATTTCAAATAAAATATCTACAAGATCACTTACGTGCATTGGACAAAATTTTGTTAGACCTTTATAGTAAAGAGGCATAACAGGTAGTGCACTTAATAAACTCATAAATTTAGTGGTAAATTTATCATCTACAGAATATACAATGGATGGTTTGATTATAATTGAATTTTTGAAATTTTTAATTACTTTTTTTTCCCCATCAATTTTACTTAAAGCATAATTACTATCTAATGCTTTTTCTATTCCCAATGCAGATAAATGTATAAATTTTTCGATATTGTTTTCACTTGCTAATTTAGATAGCATATCTGGTAAAACAGTATGAATGGTCTTAAATGAGTATTGTTTTTTTTCAAAGAGTATGCCTATCAAGTTAATGCAGACTGAGCATCTTTTCATTAATTCATCTAATTTGCCTATATTAAAATTCTTTAATTCTACCAATTCAAGATATCCTGGATTTGCTTGAGTCTTCAATATATATCCAGCACGATGAATATTCCTCGTTACCGCTATTATTTTATAGTTATTTTTTGTCAGCTTTCTTATCAGATTTCTGCCGATTTGACCTGTGGCACCGAAAAGTAGAATTTCTTTTTGATTCATATATATATTCTATCAAATGAATATAGATATTAAATTACACAACGAGGATTTGCCAGATCAATTAGATCTTAGTGACAAAATAGCAGTAGATTGTGAATTTATGGGACTTAATGTCGAAAGAGATAATCTTTGTTTAGTGCAGATTTCAAATGGTAAGAATGATGCGCATATTGTAAAGCTTAATAGAAACACTTACAAAGCACCGAATTTAATAAAAGTGCTTAATGATAAAAAAATTAACAAAATTTTTCATTATGCAAGAGCGGATTTATTATTTATAAAAAAATATCTTAAAACAGACGTACAAAATATAAATTGTACAAAAATAATGAGTAAACTTGCAAGAAGTTATAGCGACAAACATGGTCTGAAAGATTTAATTAAAGAGTTTACTGGAAATGATATAAACAAAAATCTTCAGTCATCTGATTTTGGAGGCGAATTATCAGAAAAACAATTACAATACTGCGCAAAAGATGTTATTTTTCTGCATAAAATTTATGAAAGATTAATTAATATTCTTATTAGAGAAAAAAGAGAAAACTTATATTACGACTCTATTAAATTTATTTACAGTAGAGTCAATTTAGATTTAGCATCATTTACATCAGATATCTGGTCACATTAAAATGAAAAAAAAAGACAGTAGAGCAGTTGCACAAGGCGTAATACAATTTGAAATAAATGCTTTAAAAAATTTAAAAAAAAATATAACAAAATCTTTTCAAAAAATAGTCGACGTTATTCTCTCATGCAAGGATGGTAAAATAATTATCTCTGGGGTTGGCAAAAGTGGGATAATTGGAAAAAAATGGGCAGCAACACTTTCTTCTACGGGGTCACCTTCATTCTTCATGGATGCCTCAAATGCAAGTCATGGTGATATGGGTCAAATTAGATCAAAAGATGTTGTTATTTTAATAAGTAATAGTGGTCAAAGTGAGGAGCTTAAAAATATTATTAAATATGTAACTAGAAATAAAAATATAAAATTAATTGGTATTACATCTAAGAAAGACTCAATTCTATACAGAAATTCAGATGTTGCATTTTTAATGCCAAATATAAAAGAAGCTGGATTAGAAAATATAGTTCCAACCTCTTCTACAACTGCACAGTTGGCCTTGGGTGATGCTATTGCGATTGCATGCATGAAAGTTAAAAATTTCACAAAATTTGATTTTAAAAAAATTCATCCGAGTGGAACTTTATCTGTAAAATTGAAAACTGTTGGAGACTTAATGACTAAAAGAAATAAACTTCCAATTGTTAAGGATAATATTAATATGAAAAAAGCCATAAAAGTTATTAATAATAAAAACCTAGGTGT
>CACMWQ010000005.1:0-122681 GCA_902617415.1 uncultured Pelagibacteraceae bacterium
ATTTCTTCATTTGCAATATTAATATATTCATCATTTAAAACTATTAAAGCAACTAAATATGGTTTATTATCTCCATACACCACTGCTTGATCAATAAATTCTAGATTTACTAATTCATTTTCAATTTTTAGCGGGGAAATATTATCCCCTCCAGGAGTAATGAGAATATCTTTTTTTCTATCGGTAATTTTTAAAAAATTATTTTCAAATACTCCTATATCACCTGTATGAAGCCAGCCATCTATTAAGACTTTTTGGGTTTCCTTTTTATTATTCCAATAACCTAACATTACATTTTCTCCTTTTACTAAAATTTCGCCATCTTCAGCTATTCTTACTTCATTTCCCTTAAATGGTGGGCCAACAGTATCTATTCTAATATCATCTATTGGATTACAACTTACAACTGGAGAGGTTTCTGTTAAACCATAACCTTGTAAGGTTGGTAAACCAATAGCATTCAGAAAATATCCAACTTCTTTATCTAAAGCACCCCCACCAGAGACAAATGTTTTAAGGGATCCACCAAATTGCGATTTTATTTTTTTTCTTACCAATTTCTCTAGGATACTATCTTGTATTTTTTCGAAAATAGTTAAATTTTCTTTTTTTATTTTTTTTAGACCTAATTCTAACATTTTAAATATTAATTTTTTTTTTAGCCCTGTAGCTTTTTTAAAACTTGCATTAATTTTTTGATAAAGATTTTGATAAAATCTTGGTACAGCCGTCATAATTTCTGGTGAACAATCACCCATATTTTTAACTAATTTATCAATGCTCTCTGCATAAAAAATTCTAGCTGCTACAGTAATTTGCACAAATTGAACAGTATGCTCGTAAGAATGTGAAAGAGGAAGCCAAGTAAGGAACCTTGGTTGTTCTCTAGACAATAATGGTTTTAGAATATCTATTGCACCCTCACAATTATTTAATATTCCTCCATGACTTAAAATCACTCCTTTAGGATTTCCTTGTGTGCCTGAAGTATAAATTATGCAAGATGGATCTTTTCTTGAGGCTAGAGATTTATAATTTGGTAAATTTTTTTTATTATTATTTTGAATTAAGTCTTCAAAATTACTGTATTCAACTTCTACATTTGGTAATTTTTCAAAAGAAAATATTTTTTTTATAAATTTTTTGTCCTTAATAATGTTTTTTAATTTATTGAATTGTTCAATGTTTGAGACAAAAATTATACTTGGAGTACAATCGTTAAGAATATAATTGTAGTCATTTTCTGCATAAGTTGTATAAGCAGGGACAGTTATTCCATCTGATAACATGATAGATAAGTCTGTGATAAACCATTCAGGTCTGTTTTCAGATATTAACAAACATCTATCACCTTTTGATATTACTTTTCTTAATTCATTAGAGACTAAATAAATAAAATCGTTTGTTTCCTGCCAAGAATAATTTTTTTTTTTGTCACCTAAAGTAGATAATAAAATTTTATCTTTATTGATTTGTTTATTAAATTGATCAAAAAATAATTCAGTTAAATTATTAATTTGTTTTAAATTCATATATTTTTTGGTGGGCAAAGAGAGAATCGAACTCTCACAGTATTGCTACTATTGGATTTTGAGTCCAACGCGTCTACCAGTTCCGCCATTCGCCCATATATTTTTAGTTTCATAGAATATAAATAATAGTATTAAAACACTATTTATATTAAAAGAAAATATGTTTAAGGAACTATTTAATAAAACAATTAAACTTGCGGGACATAAAAATTCAAAAAAAATTTTAGGGTTTATATCTTTTATTGAGAGTTTCATATTTCCTATTCCACCAGATGTTCTTATTATTCCAATGACTATTGCTGACAGACAAAGATGGATGAAAATAGCAATTATTGCTACTACCGGATCCGTCTTAGGTGCATGTTTGGGATATTTCATAGGGTATGTTTTTTTTAATGAAATTGGAATTAAGATTTTTGAGCTTTACGGTGTAGATAATACATCATTTTTAAAAGATAAAATTTCATCAGATGGAGGAGTTTTTGCATGGGCAACGTTGCTGGCTATAGCAGGTTTTACACCCATCCCATTTAAATTACTCACAATAACTAGTGGGTTTGTTCAATTTAATATTGTTTATTTTATAATTGTCTCCTTACTAACAAGAGGATCTAGATTTTTTATTATAGCTTTTTTGGTTGGAAATTTTGGTCCAGCTATGAAAACAATAATTGAAAAAAAACTGCTTAAAGTTTCAATTGTAATTTCAATTGTATTAATAGTTTTTGCTTTATTAATTTATAAATTTTTACAAAATTTTATGAACTAAAATGAACTCTATTTTAAAAAGAAAAAATATTTATTTATTAATTTTTATATATTCAATTATTGCCATATTATCTGCGATCTATATTGAACAAGTTTTGGGGTATTTGCCATGTAAATTATGTATTTATCAAAGAATTCCTTTTTTGTTAGCGATCTTCATTTGTTTTTTGGGATATAACTATTTTAAATCTGACCGAATATTAATTGCTTTAATAATTACATTCACACTAAGCACTGCTCTAGCAGGATATCATTTTGGTATAGAAAATGGTATTTTTGATGAATATGCTGGTTGTACAAATGCAAATATAGATATCACGAATAAAGAAAAGATAATCGAAAGTCTTGGAATGGTTAAAAATTGTAAAGATGTAGAGTTTACTATTTTAGGCATATCTTTATCTGGATTGAATTTTTTAACATCTTTACTAATTGTATTATTTTCGCTAAGAGCTCTTGTTTATGAAAAAGACTAACAAGAAAAAATTAGAAGAATTTATTAGAGTTGATCACGCAGGTGAAAGAGGTGCAATTAAAATATATGAAGGTCAACTTTTAGCACTGAAAACATTTAAAAAAGATCCTGAACTGTTAAAATTAGTAGAAGAAATGAGAGAACATGAGCAAGAACATAGTGATTTTTTTGAAAATGAAATCAGAGAAAGAAATATACAACCAACTAAATTTTTGCCACTATGGGATTTATTAGGAGTAGGTTTAGGTTTCGGCTCAACAATATTAGGAAAAAAAGCAGCAATGCTGTGCACAGCCTCTGTTGAAGAAGTAATTGATAAACATTACCAAAATCAAATAGATCAATTACAAGATGATGAGAAAAAACTTAGAGAAAAAATTAAAAAATTTAGAGCTGATGAATTGGAACATAAAGATATTGCATATGAGCACGGCGCAACAAAAAAAGGATTATATTCAGTAATGGATAAAATTATTAAAACTGGCTCAAAAATTGCTATAAATATCTCTGAAAAAATTTAACTAGGATCTAATTCCACATCCCAATATAAATAATCCATCCAACTGCTGTGTAGAAAATTAGGAGGAAAATTTTTCCCATTTCTATGAAGATCTTCTGTTGTTGGTTGAAAGGGCCATTGATTTAACTTCATTCCAGAATTTTTTAGTAATCTTCCACCTTTTTTTACATTACATGCTGAGCATGCAGTAACAACGTTTTCCCAATCAGTTTTCCCACCTTTTGATCTTGGAAGAAGATGGTCAAAAGTTAGTTCATCATTACTTCCACAATATTGACAACTAAATTTGTCTCGTAAAAAAACATTAAATCTTGTGAAATTTGGATTTGAACGAGGTTTTATAAAAGATTTTAATGCAATAACACTTGGTAACTGCATAGAAAATGATGGGCTTCTTATCATTCTATCATAATGACTTACAATTGAGACTCTATCTAAAAATACAGATTTAATAGCGTCTTGCCACGACCATAATGATAAAGGATAATAACTTAATGGTCTATAATCTGCATTAAGAACTAGAGCTGGACATTTTTCGAGTGAAAGGTTTTCATTTATCATTAGAGTCATAATTATTTAATATATTATATATTATTATTAATCAATGTAACAAAAAAGTTAATTCTCTTTAAATATCAAAATTATCTTTGATAAATTTTAATGCATTACTTGAAGCTTCAACTGGTATATGATGGTCACAGTCTTTGATCATTAAAGTTTCTATACTAATATTATTGCGTGTAAAAAAATCTTTTGCTTCCAATAAATTATAGGGCGGAACTATTTCATCTTTTTCGCCATGAATTAATAAAGTTTTTGTTTTAGAAATTAATCTTAAACTTAGATCCTCTTTATCTATAATCTTTCCAGAAAATCCAACAATAGAATTAAAGGGATCTTTAGAAGTTAAGCCCAGGTTTATTGACATCATGCAGCCCTGACTAAATCCAGATAAACATATCTTTGAATTTTCCAAATTATATTCTGCTTTAACTTCTTCAATGTATTTTCTTAATTTATCTTCAGCTTTTTTTACTTCATTTAAAATATAATTTTTATCATTTGTTTCTAAATCAAACCATTGATAACCAATAGGATTAATTTTACATGGTTCATGTCCATTCGGACATAAGAAAACTGTATTGCTTAAAAACCTTTTCCAATTCAGAGTTAACATGCTTATATCTTTTCCATCTCCACCATATCCATGAAGTAAAATTACTGCATTTTTGATGTCAGACCCATTTTCAGGTTTTATAATTGTTGATTCAAGGCAAAATGTCATAGATAAGTAATTATGTTTTTTTATTTTAAAAAGAAACTAAAATCAAAGTATGATTTCTGAAATATTTGTTAAAATTGCAGCAATTGTTTTACTTGCAGCTGTGGCTGTAGTCTTAATTCTTGGAATTAGAACTCTTTTTAAAGGAGACGGAGATAAAAAAACATCTAACAAATTAATGCAGCTTAGAGTCTTACTACAATTTGTTGCTATAATTGTGCTCGTAGCATTAGCTTACTTTTATAAGAATTAATTTAATTCATCTAACCATTTTAAAAAATCATCACTGTTAAAATCTATTGAACCAACTATTCTTGCGAACTCATAACCGTCTTTATCAACAAATAGTGTTGTGGGTATTCCTCTTAATTTTAAATTTTTTGCAATTCCAGCACCATCACCAACAAAAACTTGTAATTCTTGTATGAGCAGGTCCTCGAAAAACTTCTTAGATTTACTAATATTTTCTCCACCTATATTTATTGGGATAATCTTTATTTTTTTTTCATCATTTCTTATTTGGAGGTTGTTTAAAGATGGCATTTCCTCTTTACAAGGAGCACACCATGTTGCCCAAAAATTCAAAATAATTAATTCAGATTTAAAATCTTTCAAATTAACTTTATTTCCAGCCTCATTTAAAAAGTCAAAAAACTTAATTTTTTGTTTTTCCTCATAAATTATTAGATTTTTTATATTTGGCGCTTCTATTGAATATGAAGAGCTAAATGATATGAAGTAAACAAATATTATTTTAATGGATATAAATATAAATTTCATAGATTTGTAATTGAATAACATGAGTAAAAATAAAAACAATAAACCAATTTGGGTTACAAGAATTAAGAAAAATGCCTCAACTTTATTTAAAAAAGTTGGTGGTTCATTACCAATAGATAAAAGACTATTTAAAGAAGATATCGAAGGATCAATTGCCCATGTCGAAATGCTTCACAAACAGAAAATTATAAATTTTAGAATAAAGAATAAAATAATCTGGGGATTAAAAAGAATTAAAAATGAAATTGTAAAAAAAAAATTCAATTTTGATTATGATTTAGAGGATATTCATATGAATATAGAAAATAGATTATTTGAACTGATTGGTGATGATGCCGGATATGTTCATACTGCTAGATCTAGAAATGATCAGGTAATTACCGACCTTAAATTATGGTTAAAAGAAGCAACAAAAAAAATAATAATTTTATTAGATAATACAAATTCAAATATTCTAAATCTTGCACAAAAAAATGTTAGAACAATTATGCCAGGATTTACACATTTAAAGAATGCACAACCATTATCTTTAGCACATTATCTACTAGCATATGTTGAGATGTTTAAGAGAGATAAGAAAAAATTTAAAAATAATTTAGAGTTTTTAAATGAAAATCCTCTAGGTGTAGGGGCTTTAGCTGGCACTTCTTTTAAAATTGACAGAAATTACACCACAAAAAAACTTAAATTTAAAAAACCAACAAACAATTCTATAGATACTGTATCTGATAGAGATTTTGTTTTAGACTTTTTGTATTCTTGTCTAGCTTGCTCTTTACACATTTCTAGAATTGCTGAAGAACTCATAATTTGGAATTCTGATGCATTTAACATGATAACTTTAAATGATAAATTAGTAACCGGTTCATCTATAATGCCACAAAAAAAGAATCCAGATCCATTGGAATATTTGAGAGGTAAAACTGGAATATTTATTGGAAATATCAATTCTATGATTTCAATATTAAAGGGCTTACCCTTATCATATTTTAAAGATTTACAGGATGACAAAGAAATTGTTTTTAAAACAAACGATCAATTAAAAATATCCCTGTCATTGTTGAATGATGTATTAAAAAATTTAATAATAAATAAAAAAAGTATGCTATCCCTTGCAGAAAAAGGATTTACTACAGCTACAGATTTATCTGATTACATTGTAAGAGAACTTGGATATCCATTTAGAAAGGCATACATACAAACTGCAAAAATAATTAATCTAGCTGAAAAAAAAAACAAAAAACTTCACGAACTAGAATTGAAAGAAATAAATCAAATTGAGCCAAAACTTACATTAAATGTTTATAAAATACTAAATCTGGAAAATTCAATTAATTCAAAAAAATCTTATGGTGGAACTTCTTTTGAGAACGTTAAGAAAATGATAAAAAAAGCAAAAAATGAGTAAAAAAATTTTAATTATTATACTTTGTTTATATTTTGTGATTGCTTGTGGCCGTAAAGGCGATCCAGAATATAAATCTGAATTAAGTAAGAATATTGAAAAAGTATCATGAGATATATAAACAATAATTTTTTTATTGAAGGAAAAAATATTGGGAGTCTGACAAAAAAATTTAATACACCTCTATATTGCTACTCTTATAAAAATTTAAGAGAGAATGTAGAGAATTTTAAAAAAGCTTTTAAAGAAATTAAACCTTTAATTTGTTTTTCTGTAAAATCTAATTCAAATATTTCATTATTAAAAGAAATAAAAAAACTTGGCCTTGGGGCAGATGTGGTTTCAAAGGGTGAATTATATGCATCACTTAAAGCTGGTATTGATAAAAATAAGATAGTTTTCTCTGGAGTTGGTAAAAAAAGTGATGAAATTGAGTACGCAATTAAGCAAAAAATATTATTAATAAATTCTGAGTCATTGAGTGAAGTTTTGGCGATTGAAGCGGCTGCAAAAAAACTAAATAAAGTTGTTGATATAGGACTAAGATTAAATCCAGATACAGATGCTGAAACATTGAAACAAATTTCAACTGGTAAAAGTGAAAATAAATTTGGTGTAGATAAAAAGACTTTTGTAAAAATTATTAATTTGATGAAACGATCAAAATTTATAAATATTAAATGCTTAAGTGTTCATATCGGTAGTCAAATATTAAACCACAAACCCTACGAAAAAATGCTAAATGTTCTTGATAAACTTTTAAAAAATTTAGATTACAAATTTGAGTTCATTGATTTAGGTGGTGGGATGGGGATAAATTATGATAATAAAAAGAAAAAACTTAATTATACAAAATATAAAAAATCAATAATTAAATTTAAAAATAAATATAATTGTAAAATAATTTTTGAACCAGGAAGATCTATAATTGGAAATGTTGGTATACTTGCATCTAAGGTAATTTATTTAAAACATAACAAAACAAAAACGTTTGTAATATTAGATGCAGCAATGAATGATTTGATAAGACCAGCTTTGTATAATGCAAAACATAGGATAGTTCCATCCCTAAGAAATATGTCACGATCAAAGAAAATATTAGAATTTGTAGGCCCTGTATGTGAAACAACTGATAAATTTTTAACAGAAAGGAAATTTCAGAATATAAAAGAAAATGATATTATGATTATTTGTGATACAGGCGCCTATGGTTATTCATTATCATCTAATTATAATCTTAGATTAAGGCCTGCTGAAATTTTGATTAAAGGAAATAAAGTAAAGATTATTAGAAAAAGACAAAAAATAAAAGATATTATCTAACTATAAACTTATAATGAGAAATATCCTCTTTAAAAGTATATTTTTTTCTGGATTAATTTTAATATGTATTATTTTTCTTCCATCTTTATTACTACCAAAAAAAATCACTCTTTTTGGAGGTAAACTTTTTGGATACTGGTCCTCATTCTGTTTAAAAATTTTTTACTCAACCAGCATAGTAATAAAAGGTAAAGAAAACATAATTAATAACGAAAATTTCTTTATCGCATGCTCTCATCAATCGATGTTTGAAACTTTTTTTTTACAAACAATATTTAATTCACCAATTTTTATTCTTAAAAAAGAACTATTAAATATTCCGATATTTGGTTGGTATTTAAGAAAGATAGATTCTATTTCTGTGAATAGAAATAAAGTTTCTAAAGAAAACCTTAATTTTACTGAAAAAATTAAAGAAGTTATGGAAAAAACAAAAAGACCTGTAATAATTTTTCCACAAGCCACTCGAGTTCTACCAGATGAAATTATTCCTTTTAAAAAGGGAGTTGGAAGAATTTACAGAGAATTAAATGTAAAATGTCAACCCGTCGCTATCGATTCTGGAAGAGTATGGCCAAAATCTGGGAAGATGAAGCCAAATAAAACGATTACTATTTCTATTTTAAAACCAATTAATACAGGTGTCGAAGAAACAGAATTTGTAAAATTATTGCAAAAAGAAATTTATTCCGAGCTTGGTCTTGCTAACTAACCTTTCATGGGCATTACAACATAAATACTGTCAAAGTCTGCAGGATCTTTTATTAACGCAGGAGATCCAGTATCTTTCAAATATATTTCAATATTATCACCATTTAGTTGGGATGCTATATCAAGCAAATATCTAGAGTTAAAACTTATATCTAAATCTGTCTCAAATTTTACAGATAGGCTTTCTTTACCATCACCACTATTAGTGTTATTGACAGATAAATCTAAATTATCTTTAGTCAAATTAAATTTTACACCATCTTTTTTATCCAGAGAAACTGATGCTACCCTGTCGACGGAATTTAGAAAAGATTTTAGATCTATTTCAAGTTTTTTTTGATTCTCTCTAGGGATAACTTGAATATAATTAGGAAATTTTCCATCGATTAATTTTGATACCAAAATACTATTGTTAAGTTCAAATTTAATTTTGGATTTAATATTTGAGACTTTAACCTCGCCATCATAATCTTCTAGAAGAGAACATAATTGAAATATAGTTTTTTTTGGAAGTATTATTGGTTCAAATTCAATTTTGTTTTTTAGTCTTATTTTTGAGATAGACATTCTATGGCTATCTGTTGCGGCTGCAGTTAAAAAATTCTTATCATCTGTTTGAGTCTGATGGAAAAAAATACCACTAAGATAATGCCTTGTTTCATCATTCGAAATCGAAAATTTACATTTATTTAAAAGTTTTAATAAATCTTTTGAATTTATAGTAAATTCATTTTCATTGAAATTTTCATCTGTAATTGGAAATTCAGATGCATTAATTGAATTTAAATTGAATAGAGATTTATTAGATTCTAATTGTAATTTACTTTCTCCAGTGTTTTCGAAATTTATCTGACTACCAGAGGGTATTTTTCTTACAATATCAAACATAATTGATGAAGAAGTGGTTGTTTTGCCTTCATCAAAAATTTTTATATTTGAAATTTCATTTACAAATATTAAATCTAAATCTGTTGCTGTAATTTTTAATTTTGAATTTGCCGCCTCTATCAAAATATTTGAAAGTATAGGTAAAGTGCTTCTTTTTTCTATTACACCCTGACAGTAACCTAAAGATTTTTGCAAATCCTGTTGATTAACACTAAATTTCATTTTCTTGTTTGTACAATATTTTATTCTTTAGGCTATCAATGCTTAAATTTAATTCATTATCGTTTTTTCTTAATTTTTCTATTGTTTTAACCGAATGAATAACAGTTGTGTGATCTCTATTAGCAAATGATCGACCTATCTCTGGTAAAGATTTAGATGTCAGCATTTTTGCTAAATATATAGCAGTTTGTCTTGGTCTTACAAGGTATCTTGACCTTCTTGGTGACAACATTTCGTTTTTACTTATTTTAAAATATTTACAGACTATTGTTTGAATATTGTCTATTTCAACTTTATTTTCTGTTAAATTTAATAGATCTTTTAATATTACTTTTACCTCTGACATTGAAGGTGTTTTTCCATAAATTCTTGAGAAAGATACTATTCTATTAAATGCACCTACAAGTTCTCTGATACTAGTGTTAACTTCAGTACTAATAAATTTTATGATCTCATCACTGATTTTAATATTATTTGGATCATGAATTCCAAGATCTTCATTTTTGGATTTTATTATATTATATCTTAATTCAAAATCAGCATTTTGAATATCAACTACTAGTCCTCCTGAAAATCTAGATTTAATTCTCTCTTGTATTCTAGTTAATTTGTTTGGTGGTCTATCTGCTGATACTATAATTTGTGATCCTTTCTCTAACAAAACATTAAATGTGTGGAAAAACTCTTCTTGCATAGCTTCTTTTCCATTCATAAATTGAATATCATCAATCAAAAATATGTCAGTATTTCTAAAATACTCTTTAAACTTTACCATATCATTAGATTTTATCGATTTTACAAATTGATACATAAATCTTTCAGCTGAAATAAACATTACTTTATTTTTTTCTTTCAAACTTAATCCAATTGCATTTAACAAATGTGTCTTACCCATTCCAACTCCACCATAGATATATAGGGGATTATAATGAGCTATTTGTTCTGAGACTTTTTTTGCAGCTTCAAAAGCTAGTTTATTACTTTTCCCTAGCAAGAAATTATCAAAATTTTTATTTGGATCAATTCGATTATATTGAAGATATGAATCTTTAATAAATGAAACCTTTTCATTATCAGATGAATTGTCTGGTTTTATTTCATCAGTATTTTTGTTTTTTATATTCTCGTTAATTACAAATTCTATTCTGGAAATATCTTTTTTATAAAATTTAATTATTTGTAATATTTGATCTAAATATCTTGAGGTTATCCAGTCTCTGATAAATCTTGTCGAAACGGATAATAAAACATAATTTTTAAACTCATCAACCAAATCAATTTTTTTTAACCAACTATCATAAATTTCAGAACCAAACTTATTTTTCATTTCATTTTGTAATAATTTCCAATCAATCTTATTAATATTGTCTGATTTAATGTTAGTGAGATTATTTTTCATGAGAGTCTGTTAAACTCCTATTCATAATTCAATGCAATAGATTTATTTTTATTCTCAAAAAAAAATAAAATTTACAATTGTATAAATTAATAATTGAATCTATTTTTAGGGACTTAAAATTAGTAATCTTAAATTTACTTTTTTTATTTTTTTTTTATCTTAGGACTAAAAGATTAAAAGATTCTTTTTTTAATTGAAAAAATAATCTCAAGGGTTGTAATTTCTTTAAGTAAACTAAAAGTTGTTATAAGGAATTTATTTTTTTTGTTATTCTAGAAATATTTCTTGACGCGTTTTGCTTTTTTATCACCCCTGTCTTTGCTATTTTCATCAATTCAGAGTTTAATTTTGGCAAGAATGCTAAAGCTTGTTTTTTGTCTTTTTTA
Organism: uncultured Pelagibacteraceae bacterium; assembly: GCA_902617415.1. Classification (GTDB taxonomy): domain Bacteria; phylum Pseudomonadota; class Alphaproteobacteria; order Pelagibacterales; family Pelagibacteraceae; genus Pelagibacter. The sequence goes on from CACMWQ010000005.1 coordinate 11,692, forward strand.
TCAAGAATTAAATTCATTTTTTTTATTGCAGATCTAAACCTGCTTTTTCTAGACTTATTTACCGTTGTTTGACGTGATATACGTCTTATTCGTTTAATAGCTGATTTAGTGTTTGCCATAAGCGCGATTGTATATAACGAGAAATTTATACGGTCAATATAATAATTTTTTATTTTTGACAAATATTACAAAAAAATGTTGATCTATTAGTGATAAATTTTTTTTTTATTGTCCCTTTGCATCCTGGTGAAAGACAACTCTTATTTTCTCTATTGTATACTTTAAAGTTATCTTGAAAAGATCCATTTTTACCAACTATATTTTTAAAATCTCTAATACTAGACCCACCTTTTTTTATCGCTAAATTTAAAATTTTTCTTGAATATTTAATAATATTAATACAATCGTTTTCACTTAAAGATTTTGCTTTTTTTTTTGGATTTATTTTAGAGCTGAATAAAATTTCACTTGCATAAATATTCCCCAAACCTGAAACAAACTTTTGATCTAAGAGAAAATTTTTTATATTCTTTTTCTTTTTATAAAAATATTTTTTTAAGTAGTTTAGATTAAATTTTGAAGAAAAAGGCTCAGGACCATAGTTATTTATAAAATTTTCTAAATTATTCTTATTTTCAAATAATTTGAAATAACCAAATCTTCTGGGATCATTATATATAATTTTTATGTTATCAAATTCCAAAAACACATGATTATGTTTTTTTGGTAAATAAGGACTATGATAAAAACTTGCATTTGTTTTTAGATTTAAAATATTTTTTCTTAAGAGATGTATAGTTCCAGACATTCCAAGATGAATTAAGCAAAATTTTTCATCATTTAAAACTAGTATGATATATTTTGAAAACCTCTTAACTTTTTTTATTGATTTTGATTGAAGTCTTGCTTCAAAACCTTTTTTTATTTTGTACCTTAAATTCCTATTCTTTATACTTACTTTTTTTATTTTTTTTCCTGTTATTGTTCTACTTAGTGACTCTTTAACAACTTCTACTTCTGGCAATTCTGGCATTTATTATTATATTAATTAATATTATTTATTTTATGCAACAATATCTTCAAAATAAAAAAGGTCTAGTCCAAGGTGTCTTTGATAAAGTTTATGATAAATACGACGTCATGAATGATTTGATGTCATTTGGAGTTCATAGAATCTGGAAAAGAAATTTAATAAATTGGATGAACCCAGGTAAAAATAAAATTCTAGCAGATGTTGCATGTGGCACAGGTGATATAGCAAAACTTTTTATCGATAATAGTTCAAATAAAAATATAGAATTATTTTGTATTGACCCCAATGAAGGAATGATGAAAAAGGGAAAAAATAGACTATCAAATTACAAAAATATCAAGTGGATTAAGGGGTCGGCTGAGAAATTGCCTTTAAAATCTAATTCGTGTGATTATTACACAATCAGTTTTGGTTTAAGAAATACAAAAAATATTAATAAATCCTTAAGTGAAGCGTACAGAGTTTTAAAGTCAGGAGGTAGATTTTTTTGTTTAGAATTTTCAAAAACTCGAAATTTAAATCTAGATTTAGTCTATAAAAGATACTCTAAATTAATTCCAGAAATAGGAAAATTAGTGGTTGGTGAAAAAGAGCCTTATGAATATCTAATAAAAAGTATCCAAGAATTTGTTAATCAAGAGGAATTAAAGGGTTTAATGGAGAAAAATAATTTTATTAAATGTGAGTATAGAAATTTTTCTAATGGAATAGTAGCTATTCATTCAGGTTGGAAAATATGATTAAAAAATTATACATACTTTTTAAGCTTGGAAGGAAATTAGCAAAATCTGACGCTTTAAGTATATTCACAAAGTTTCATAATCCACCGATTGGAATAAAAATTTTATTCTATTTATTGTCTTTATCATTTTCAAAAAAGGATAATTCTTTTGTAAATGAAACCGAAGGTGAAAGATTATCAAACTCGTTGCAATCTATGGGCACAACATTCATTAAATTAGGTCAATTTCTAGCAACTAGACCAGATATAATTGGAGAAAAGTTATCAAAGCAACTAGAAAGTTTACAAGATCGTTTGCCTCCCTTTGAATTATCTAAGGCTAAAGAAATAATCAAAAAAGATCTAGGGGAAGATAATTTTAATTCAATTATAAATCTATCTGAACCAGTGGCAGCAGCATCTATAGCTCAAGTTCATAAAGCGCAAATTAATGAAAATGGCACAATTAAAGATGTGGCTTTAAAAATTTTACGACCAAATATAAAAAAAATATTCAACGAAGAAATTGATGCTTTGATGCTTTTTGCTTTTTTAACTGAGTCAATTATCAAAAAGACAAAAAGACTTAAATTAGTTGAGGTTGTTTATTTGCTAAAAGAAATAACCAATTTAGAAATGGATTTAAGATTTGAAGCCGCTGCAGCTAATGAGTATTCTGAAAACACAAAGAATGACAGTGGATTTCAAGTTCCTAGAATATATTGGAATTTTACAAGTGAAAATGTAATGACTTTAGACTGGGTTGAAGGTGTCTCTATAAGAGAAACAGAAGAGTTAGAAAAAAGAAATATAGATACCAAAAAAATTGCATCAGATATTATTCAACATTTTCTAAGACATGCTGTTAGAGATGGTTTTTTTCATGCAGATATGCATCAAGGTAACATTTTTATAAACAATAGTGGTCAAATAGTTCCTATCGATTTTGGTATAATGGGAAGGCTCGATGATTTGAGTAAAAAATTTCTTGCTGAGATTTTATATGGATTTATTAAACGAGATTATAAAAAAGTGGCTGAAGTTCATTTGGCTGCAGGGTTAGTTCCAAAAGAAGTGCCTGTTGATGATCTCGCCCAAGCACTTAGATCAATAGGAGAGCCAATATTTGGTCAGTCAATTAAAGATATATCTGGCGGTAAACTACTCAAACAACTTTTTGATGTGACAGAGAAATTTAATATGCAAACTCAACCACAGTTGCTCATGCTACAGAAAACCATGGTAGTAGTTGAAGGTGTTGCAAGAAGATTAAATCCAGAGACAAATATTTGGGAAACGTCAAGACCTGTTCTTGAAAAATGGCTTAAAGAAACAAAAGATCCTATAACAACAATAAATGAAACTCTAAAAAATTCTGCAGAAGTTATAAAAAGATTGCCTGAAATGCCGCAAATAATGGATAAAGCAAACCAAGCATTAACATTTCTTGCAAGTGGACAAATTCCACAAAATACTAATACGTATAATGATCTAAATACAAAAAAAAATGAAATGGTAGCTTTCAGAAATCAATCAATCATTGGTTTATTATTACTTGTAATTTTAGGATTAGTAGTATTTTAATCTCGACGATGAATTATTTTGAGAATAAAAAAATACTGTTGATTATATGTGGTGGAATTTCTGCTTACAAAAGTCTTGAGTTAATAAGATTATTTAAGAAAAATGGTGCTCGTGTAAAAACCATATTAACAAAAAATGCAAAAGAATTTGTAACTCCACTATCTGTTTCGTCTCTTTCCCAAGAAAAAGTTTATGATGATATATTCAGTGCAGAAAACGAAGCTGAGATGGACCATATATCTTTATCAAGATGGGCTGATGCAGTATTAGTTGCACCAATTACAGCAAATACCATATCGAAAGTAGCCTCAGGAAATGCAGAAGATTTGGCGTCTACTGTTTTATTAGCTTCTAATAAACAAATATTTTTAGCACCGGCAATGAATGTAAGAATGTGGGAGCATCCTTCTACTAAAGAAAACATATTAAAATTAAAAAGCTTTGGGTACAAAATTATTGGGCCAGAGATAGGAGATATGGCATGTGGTGAATACGGTGATGGAAAAATGACAGAACCAAATGAAATAGTCAATACGCTTAAAAATTATTTTTCTAATTTAGATAAAAATAAAAAATTAAAAGCTTTAGTTACTGCAGGACCAACTAATGAATATATTGATCCTGTAAGATTTATTACAAATAAATCCAGTGGCAAACAAGGATATGAAATAGCCAAATGTCTTAGAGACAATGGATTTGATACGACACTTATTTCTGGAAAGACAAGCATTAAACCTTTGGACGGTGTTAATTTTATAAGTGTTGAAACGGCTGAAGAGATGTTCAAAGAAAGTTTAAATAATCTACCAACAGATGTAGCTATTTTTTCTGCAGCTGTTTCTGATTTTAAAGTGAAAAATTATAAAAGTACAAAGATTAAAAAGAATGAAGGATTTAACTTAGAGTTTGAAAAAAATATCGATATTTTAAATCATATATCTAATCATAATTCATTAAGACCAAAAATAACGATTGGTTTTGCGGCAGAAACAAACAATCTCTCGACAAATGCAAAGGAGAAGTTGAATGAAAAAAATTGTGACTGGGTAATTGCAAATGATGTCTCAGATCAAACTATAGGATTTGGATCAGATTTTAATAAAATTTCTATATTTTACAAAGATAAACCTGAAGAAAATTTTGAAAAGATGAGTAAATCATTGGTCGCTGAGGAAATAGTCAAAAGAGTAATTCAACAGATTAATTAACTTAATGGTGAAAGTCTTAATTAAAAAATTAGACAAGAAAGTTAAACTGCCAGAATATAAAACAACAGGTTCATCTGGACTAGATTTGACTGCATTCATTGAAAAGAAAATAGTAATTAAACCAGGCGAAAACACTTTAGTGCCAACAGGTATATCCATTGCAATACCTGAGGATACCGAAGTTCAGATCAGGCCGCGATCAGGTTTGGCAGCTAAAAATAATATAAGTGTATTAAATACTCCTGGAACAATTGATAGTGACTATAGAGGAGAAATAAAAGTAATTTTGTTTAATCATGGAGATAAAGACTTTACAGTAAATAACGATGATAGGATTGCGCAAATGATATTAATGCCAATTCTAAAAGTAGATTTTGAAACTGTAGAAACTTTGCCTGAGACAATTAGAGGTTCGGGTGGATTTGGATCAACAGGCAAGTGAAAAATTCATTATCTAAACGAAAGCTTGAGAGATACTCTAGACAAATAATACTTAAGGATATTGGTATATTAGGACAAAAGAAAATAATTAATTCAAAAGTTTTAATAGTAGGAATTGGTGGATTAGGTAGTCCAGTTGCAGATTTGTTGGCTAGATGCGGTGTAGGGTATATAGGTGCTATTGATCATGATAAAGTAGATATTTCAAATCTTCAAAGACAAATTTTGTATACTTCAAAAGATGTTGGAAAATTTAAGGTTGATATCTTTAAAAGAAGAATAAAATTAATTAACAGAGATGTAAAAGTCAAAATTTTAAAAGAAAAAGCATCAGAAAAAAATTTAAATAAAATTGTAAAAGATTTCGATATAATTGTAGATGGAACAGATAATTTTAAAACTAAATTTTTAATAAATAAATTTTCATTAAAATATAAAAGAAAATTAATAGTTGGTGCTATTAGCAAATTTGATGGACATATTTTTTCATTCGATTTTAATAATAAATCAAGTCCTTGTTTAAAATGTTTTTACCAGTCAGAACCTTCTGATGAAGTTTTAAATTGTGAAAGTGAAGGAATATTAGGAACTACATCAAATATAATTGGGAGTATGCAAGCAAATGAAGTTTTAAAAAACATAATTTCGTCAGATAAAAGTCTTCACTCATCAATTCTGATTGTTAATCTGAAAAAACTTGAATTTAGAAAAATAAAATTTACTAAAAAAAAAGGTTGTTTATGCAATTAATCTTCAAGATTTTAATCTTTATAATTTTTACTTCTAATGCCATTTCTGAAAATAATGAAAAATTTTTAATGCTTAAAAATGATAAGGTAAACGTAAGATATGGCCCAAGTTTTGATTATCCAATAAAGTATATTTACAAGAAAATAAACTTGCCGGTAAAAGTGATTGATAAAAAAGAAAATTTTAGAAGAATAATTGACAATAAAAAGAATGGTGGTTGGATACACATTTCTCAGTTGAAGCAATCAAAATCCTTTATAACTGTATCAAGTAAAATTCTATTCAAAAAACCAACTAAATTTTCTAAACCCTTGGCTAAAGTAGAAACAGGAAGATTATTGATAGTGAAAAAATGCGAGAGAAATTGGTGCTTAGTAGAAACAAAAAGTTTTAAAGGGTGGGTTGACGAAGAAAATCTTTGGGGAAAAATCAACTAACCCTCTAAGTCATATATATATGTTAACTAATTATTTTTGCTGGACACAAACGTCTTTGATAACTGGAGCATTCGCACAATCAACACATTTGGTCTTTTGAACTATACATCCATCATCAAGGACTTCAACATCAACTATTTTATCACACTTGGAACAAGTTGAAGAAATTGTTAATCCACATTTTTTACAATTATAATTTTCTATTTGCATATATTAAAAATTAAATATGAAAAAATTATTTTCAACAAATATCCTTGCGAATAATTATTATTTACGCATTTTTTTTGCGAATAATTATTATTACTACAAATTATCCTTATTAAATTTTTCTTAAATACTTATTGATAATGATTATTATTTACTTTTTGATCTACTTGCCCACCATTTATCTAAAATGAAATACCAAATAGAATTGGCAATTGGTTCTACAATTGCATCGGTCAAAGCTATCATAAAAGATACATCAGCAACTAACATCAAAACAGTTATAGCAATTGCAAAATGACCAACTGTATAAACAATTGTTCTTAAAATAGAGCCTCTGTTATTGGAATAAATCTGACCGGCAGCTTTAAAAATACCGTTGGTAACTTCCATTATTCTTTAAACGGGCTTTCAAGAACACAAGCAACTAAGTGAACTCTAGCCTGTTCTCCTCCATTAAAAAAGTTATGATACTTTGTATTGTTAGTAATCCATACATGTCCATCTGCAGGCAAATGTTTTGCAACATTTTCAATGACCATTGAACAGCCAGCATTAGTTACTATCGGAATATGCAATCTACACTCTGGATCTTTGTGCCAGCTTAGCGTTGATCTTGGCTCTTTTAATAAAAGCCTTACTCTTCCTAGTTTAAATTTTTTACTAAGAATTTCATAAACCTCTTTAAAATAAGTTTTCTCGAACTCTGGTAGCAACTGAGTATATTTCGACTCATTAATATCAATATCTCTTGAGACTTCTTTGCCTGTCTCATCTGCAATAGTCCAATATCTGCCTCTGATATTGTTCCCTTCTATAGAGTCTTTGTTATTTGGAATTTGATTTAAAGGAATTGCACCAAAGTGAGTAACACCTGGCGAATTAAATTTCTTTTTCTCTAAAATTAGATTTAAGTCATTTCGCAATCTATTTATATCAAACTTAATTTCAGGAACTTTATAAAAGTCTTCGAACGATAGTGATGTCATTTTTCCGCTTTCCTTAATACTAGTTTAATCTTAAATCAAATCTATCTGCATTCATCACTTTGACCCATGCAGATACAAAGTCTTTAACAAATTTGTCAGATGAGTCTTTGCATGCATAGACTTCGGCTAATGCTCTTAATTGAGAATTTGAACCAAAAATAAGGTCAACTCTTGAACCTTTCCACTTAGTTTTTTTAGACTTTCTATCTTTACCAACAAAATATTGTTCAGATTTGTCAGTTTCTTTCCAAGTGGTACTCATATCAAGAAGATTTACAAAATAATCTGTTGATAGAGTTCCAGGTTTTTTTGTGAAAACTCCATTTTTAGAACTATCATAGTTTGTATCTAAAACTCTCATTCCTCCTACAAGAACTGTCATCTCAGGTGCCGTTAATCCCATTAATTGTGCCTTATCAATTAATTTTTCCTCAGCTGAAACATTAGATTTACCATTTATGATGTAGTTTCTAAAACCATCCGCTTGCGGCTCAAGTAATCCAAATGAATTTACATCTGTTTGGTCTTGTCTTGCATCTCCTCTTCCAGGAGTAAATGGAACCTGAATTTTATGACCAGCTTTTTTTGCTGCTATCTCTATTCCTACATTTCCACCTAATACTATAAGATCCGCCATTGAGACCGATTTTTTATTTGTATCAAATTTTTTCTTAATTTTTTGTAAAGCTTTAATAACCTTTGAAAGTTTTTTAGGGTTATTGACTTTCCAACTTCTTTGAGGCTCAAGCATAATTCTTGCACCGTTTGCTCCGCCTCTTTTATCAGAACCTCTGTATGTAGAAGCAGAAGCCCAAGCCGTAGAAACTAAATCAGAAACAGAGATTTTTGATTTTGAAAGCTTTGATTTTAAATCTCTTATATCTTTTGATTTAAGTTTATATTTTGGTTTATCTATTGGATCTTGCCAAATTAATTGTTCTTTTGGTACTTCGCTACCCAAATAACATGCTCTTGGTCCCATGTCTCTATGAGTAAGCTTAAACCAAGCTCTTGCAAATGCGTCAGCAAATTCATCTGGATTTTGATAAAAATGTTTTGAAATTGGTCCATAACTTTTATCCATTCTCAAAGATAAATCAGTTGTTTGCATCATTGGAGGATGCATTTTACTTTTATCATGAGCATCAGGAACCATTTTAATTCTCTGACCATTCTTTTTTGGAGTCCATTGAAATGCTCCAGCAGGTCCTTTTGTCAATTCCCATTCATGGTTAAATAAACAATCAAAGTAACCCATATCCCATTGTGTTGGTGTTTGTGTCCATGCCCCTTCAATACCACTACTTATTGCGTGTACACCTTTTCCTGATTTGTAATTACTATTCCAACCAGTTGCTTGATCTTGAATTCTTGATGCTTCTGGATCAGGTCCTTTATGAGACTCAGGTGCAGCACCATGAGATTTTCCAAAAGTATGACCACCAGCAACTAGTGCAACTGTTTCATAATCATTCATTGCCATTCGTCCAAATGTTTCTCTAATATCATGAGCTGCTTTCAATGGGTCTGGATTAAAATCTGGGCCTTGTGGATTTACATAAATTAATCCCATGTGAGAAGCCCCCAATGGTTGTTCAAGATCTCTTTTTCCGCTGTATCTCTTAACACCTAACATTTCTTTTTCAGAACCCCAGTAAATATCATCTTCTGGTTCCCAGATATCAGTTCTTCCCGCTCCAAAACCGAACGTTTTAAAGCCCATTGACTCTAATGCTACATTTCCAACTAGTATAAATAAATCTGCCCAAGAAATTCTTTTTCCATATTTCTGTTTTATTGGCCACAAAAGTAATCTAGCTTTATCTAGATTAACATTATCAGGCCAAGCATTTAACGGTGCAAACCTTTGATTACCTGTTCCAGCTCCCCCTCTACCATCACCTGTTCTGTATGTTCCTGCTGCGTGCCATGCTAATCTAATAAATAAAGGACCATAATGACCGTAATCTGCTGGCCACCAATCTTGTGAGTCTGTCATTAATTTGTTTAAATCTTTTTTAAGTGCTTTGTAATTCAGTTTTTTAAATTCTTTAGAATAATTAAATTTTTTCTCCATTGGATTTGATAAATTCGAGTGCTGACTTAAAATTTTCAAATTCAAACTATTTGGCCAAAAATCTCTATTTGTTTGTCCTCTTCCAGCACTAAATTTTGCTGGTGTACCTGTACCTGTAAATGGGCACTTACTTAATTCTGTTGATTTAAATGTTTTACTCTTATGAAATTCCGCACTCATTATTATTTATCTCCTTTAATATTATAATTATTCTAATTCCTTGTTTATAATTATTCTAAAGAAGATTGTCAATAAGTCAGAATATTTATGATGTAAATTTGAAAACCTAGTCTTCTAATTTAACTAAAACTTCAACTGATTTAATTTTTTTTCCAGGTATAGATTTTTGAATTTCTATTGGTCCTACATCCTCATTTTTAAGATCAATAAGCTTTTCTTCTTTAACGTCAAAGAAATGGTGGTGATCTGTGACATTTGTATCAAAGTAGGTTTGATTAGAATTTATCGGAATTTCTTTTAGATACCCTTTTTTATGAAATGCATGAACTGTATTGTAAACAGTTGCTAAAGAAACTTTCTCTCCAGTTTTATCTTTGATCAAATTGAATAAGTCGTTTATTGTGAAATGGAAAGTTTTATCTCTATTAAATAAAACCTCGCATATATTTATTCTTTGTTTAGTTGGTCTTAAGCTAGAGTTTCTTAGTTTTTCAATAAATTCTTGTTTACTAGTCATTAGCAATTTAAAACTATTCTAAACTATTTGTATATTATAATGCACCTAAATCAAGTAATAAGATTACAAAATTATGAAAAAAAGTTCATTTAATTACGACGAATTAATTGATTGCGCTAATGGTAAGCTATTTGGTCCAGGTAATGCAAAATTACCTTCTCCACCAATGCTAATGTTTGATAGAATTACAGAAATAACTGAAGGTGAGGGTTTTTATAAAAAGGGATCTATGAAAGCCGAACTTGATATTAAGGATAATTTGTGGTTTTTTGATTGTCATTTTAGAGAAGATCCTGTTATGCCAGGTTGTCTTGGTTTAGATGCTATGTGGCAGCTAGTTGGCTTTTTTCTTGGTTGGCTTGGAAAACCAGGAAGAGGTAGAGCATTGGGTGTAAGCACTGTAAAATTCACTGGGGAAGTTCTTAAAAATGTCAAAATGGCAACATATGAAATAGATATGAAAAGAATTCTTGTTAAAGGAGAAACAACTGTAGGTCTTGCGAATGGAATATTGCTTGCTGATGGAAAAAAGATTTATAGTGCAGAAAATCTTAAGGTAGGATTATTTAAATAATGAAAAGAGTAGTTGTAACAGGACTTGGTGTAGTTTCATGTTTGGGAAACAATCAAGATGAGGTTTATCAATCATTAGTTAATACAAAATCTGGAATAACATTTTCTGAGGAATACAAAGAGCATAATTTAAAAAGCCATGTTCATGGCAAACCTAATATCAAATTGGAAGATTATATTGATAGAAAAGTTATAAGGTTTATGGGTGCTGGATCAGCATATAATTATGTTGCAATGAGTGAAGCAGTTAAAGACTCTGGATTAGAAGAAAATGAGGTTAGTAATATTTCAACAGGTATGGTCATGGGATCTGGGGGACCATCAATTGAAAATGTGATTTTAGCATCAGATAAAACTAGAGAAAAAAATCCAAAAAAAATGGGTCCATTTATAGTTCCAAGAACTATGGCAAGTACTGCTTCTGCCACTCTAGCGGTTCCATTTAAAATCAAAGGCACTAATTACACAATAAGTTCTGCATGTGCAACGAGTGGTCATTGTATTGGTAACGCAATGGAGCTTATTCAATTAGGAAAACAAAATATTATTTTTGCAGGTGGCAGTGATGAGGTTCACTTTGCTATGACTGCAATGTTTGATGCAATGACTGCACTATCCTCGAAATATAACGATACCCCTGAAAAAGCGTCAAGGCCGTATGATAAAACGAGAGATGGTTTTGTTATTTCTGGTGGAGGTGGAGTTCTTGTTTTAGAAGAATACGAACATGCCAAAGCAAGAGGTGCTAAAATATACGCAGAATTAACTGGATATGGAGCGACATCAGATGGTTATGATATGGTTGCGCCATCTGGCGAGGGAGCGGTTAGATGTATGAAAATGGCTCTAGCAACTTCAAAAAATAAAATTGACTATATTAATACTCACGGAACATCAACACCTGTAGGAGATATTACAGAATTAAAAGCAGTTGGTGAAGCTTTCCCAGATTATAAACCTAAGATAAGTTCAACAAAATCTTTGTCAGGTCATTCATTAGGTGCAACTTCAGTTCACGAAGCAATTTACAGTTTGATAATGATGAAAAATAATTTTATTTCAGCATCAGCAAATATTTCAGAAATGGATGATGAAGCTAAGAACTATCCGATTGTTACACAAGTTGAAAAAGATGTAAATTTAAATGCAATTATGTCTAACAGCTTTGGTTTTGGTGGAACTAATGCAACATTAGTGTTTGAGAAAGTTTAGATCTATGAGTTTAATGAAGGGAAAAAAAGGTCTTATCATGGGCGTTGCCAATGAAAGGTCAATTGCATGGGGCATATCTCAAAAACTAGCAGAAGCTGGAGCAGAGTTAGCTTTTACATATTTGGGTGATGCTTTAAAAAAAAGAGTTATTCCACTTGCGGAAAAACTAAATTCAAATGTAACTTTTAGCTGTGATGTAGAAAAAAAAGAAGAAATTGTAAAACTTTTTGAAGATATAAAAAGTCAATGGGGAGAAATTGATTTTATTGTGCATGCAATTGCATTTTCAGATAAGTCCGAGTTATCAGGAGAATATTTAAATACAACTAGAGAAAACTTTTTAAGAAGCATGTTGATATCTTGTTTTTCATTTACTGAAGTTGCTAGAGAGGCATCTAAAATAATGAAGCAAGGTGGTAGTATGATTACTTTGAGTTATGAAGCAAATAAAGCCATACCTAATTATAATGTAATGGGAGTATGTAAAGCTGCACTAGAGTCTAGTGTTAAATATCTAGCAAGGGATCTGGGGGCAAAGAATATTAGAGTTAATGCAATAAGTGCGGGTCCAATCAAAACACTAGCTGCATCTGCCATTGGCGATGCTAAATTTCTTTACAAGTGGAATGCTGATCATTCGTTCTTAAAAAGAAATGTTGATAATCTTGATGTTGGAAATTCAGCATTATATCTTTTAAGCGATATGGCAGGTGGTGTTACTGGAGAAATTCATTATGTGGATGCTGGTTACAATAAAGTTGGAATGCCAGATCCCAAGAACATTACCTGAAATTTAGTTAAATTTAGTTAAATTATGACAGAACAAATTAGTATTTATCTAACAAGTATTATATTGGGAATTATGCTCTTCTTTTCTTTTGTTGTAGCGCCTGTAACTTTCACTGCATTAGATGGGGAAAATTCTAGAAAATTTATAAGAAAAATATTTCCTTATTACTACACTGTTAATTTAGCTATTAGTATTTTAGTTTTAATTTGCTTTATAATTCTAAAAATTTTTTCCTTAGATTTTTATTTAATTTTAAGTATTGCGGTATTATTTGCTGTATCAAATTTTATACTAATGCCACTGATAAATAAGTTCAGAGATGAAAAGCAGGATAAAAAATTTAAACAATCACACTTTGTTTCTGTGGTGATAAATTTTGTGCAAATGATTTTGCTAGTAATTGTCTTAATTTAAAAAGAATTAGTAATACCTAAGCCAACAGCAATAAAAATACCTAACCAAATTAAACCTTTAATAAAAAAAAATGTAAAACTACCAAGTAATAAATATCTTCCATATTTATTTTTGAGTTGTTGAAATTTGAGTTTTTTTGGAATTTTCATTTTATTAAATTTAAAATAATTATTTTCTACTTGATCTTTTCCCATTCTTTAATTCCGCCAGTGATATTTTTGACATTTTTAACTCCCATATCCTTCATAGTTTTGGTTGCTAATGTTCCTTGTCCACCAACACCACAAAAAACTACATATTCTTTATCAGGATTGTTTTTAAACATATCATTTTCAAGAGGACTTCCTTCTGCTAAATAAAATTCTAATAAACCTCTATCTAAGTGAATTGCATTACCGATCGTGCCTTTTGAATAGCTTTCTTTATCCCTAACATCGATAAATTGAACATTTGGGTCATTTAGCTTTTGTTTTGCATCACTAGCGCTGATATTTTCAATTTCATTGCTTACGCTCATTAAATCATCAAATTTTTTCATATTTCTCCTATAAATTTATATTGCAGCTTGTTTAATTGATAACTTAACTTTTCCTCTATCAAAGCCTATTACTTTAACCTTAACTTCATCACCTTCTTTTACTACATCAGTTACCTTACCGACTCTTTTATCAGCAAGCTCTGATATGTGAACGAGACCATCTTGTTTTCCTAGGAAATTAACAAAAGCACCAAACTCCATAATTTTCATTACTTTTCCATTGTAAATTTTATTGAGTTCAGCTTTAGCAGTTAAGTCTTTAATCATTTGCATAGCTTTGTTTCTTGATTCCTCATCGGGAGCAGCTACTGTAACTTCACCTTCGTCATTAATGTCAACTTTTGCACCTGAAACCTCAACTATTTCTCTTATAGTTGCTCCACCTTTTCCAATGACTGTAGCAATATCTTTCTTATCTACAGTAATTTTCTCCATCTTAGGAGTATGTTTTCCAACATCTTCCCTTGATTTAGATAAAGCTTTATTCATTTCACCTAGAATGTGAATTCTTCCATCTTTTGCTTGTTTTAAGGCTTGCTCCATAATTTCAAATGTTATTCCTGTAATTTTAATGTCCATTTGAAGAGATGTTATTCCGTCTTTAGTTCCAGCAACTTTAAAATCCATATCTCCTAAGTGATCTTCATCTCCAAGAATATCTGAAAGTACGCTGAAGTCATCTCCTTCTTTAATTAACCCCATTGCAATACCAGCAACTGGTTCTTTAATTGGTACACCTGCATCCATCAATGCTAAAGATGAGCCACAAACAGTCGCCATAGAAGAAGAACCGTTTGACTCAGTTATCTCTGATACAATTCTAAATGTGTAAGGAAAACTCTCTTTAGTAGGCAAAGAAGAATTTATTGCTCTCCACGCTAATTTTCCATGTCCAATTTCTCTTCTACCGGTACCTATTCTACCTGTTTCTCCAACAGAGAAAGGTGGAAAATTATAATGAAGCATAAACCTTTCTTTTTGTAACCCTTCAAGACTTTCTATTTTTTGCTCATCATCAGATGTACCAAGTGTAGTTGTAACTATTGCTTGAGTTTCTCCTCGAGTAAATAAAGCAGAACCATGAACTCTTGGAAGAATTCCAACTTCACACATAATTGGCCTAACATCTGCAAGACCTCTACCATCAATTCTATTTTTATTTTTTAGAATGTCTGTTCTAACAATTCTTTTTTCTAAATTTTTAAGCTCAGAATTTACGTCAAGATCAGTATAATTCTCATCTTCTTCATAAAGCTTTTTTGCTTTATCAGTTATTTCTGAGATTAAATTCGATCTTTCTTGTTTATCTTTTATTGAAAATGCTTTTTTAAGTTCCTCAGTAAATTCACTTTCCAATTTATTTTTTACTTCTGAAAGATCTTTTTTCTCAACTACCCAATCAGGTTTTTTACATTCTTTAGCTAGTTCCTCTATCATTTCAATTACAGGAACAAATCCTTCATGTCCGAACTTAACAGCATTTAACATTTCCTCTTCAGTTAAACCGTTTGCTTCGGACTCAACCATTAAAACCGCATCTTTTGTTCCAGCCACCACAAGATCTAAATTAGAATCTTTAAGTTGTGCTTTGGTAGGGTTAAGAACGTATTCTCCTTTAATAAAGCCAACTCTAGACGCACCTACAGGACCAAGAAATGGCATTCCAGAAATTGCCAAAGCTGCTGATGAAGCAATTATTGATAAAATATCAGCTTCGTTTTCTTTGTCATAAGATATTACCGTTGGTAGTACCTGAACTTCGTTTTTAAATTCATCTGGGAAAAGTGGTCTGATAGGTCTATCAATTAATCTTGAGATTAATGTTTCACTATCTGTTGGTCTTGCTTCTCTCTTAAAATATCCACCTGGAATTTTACCAGCTGCATAATATTTTTCTTGATAATTTACTGATAAAGGGAAGTAATCCATATCTGGATTAACTTTTTTGGCTCCGACTGCTGTTGCTAAAACTACTGTTTCTCCACACTGAGCTATAATTGCACCATCTGCTTGTCTTGCTATTTTTCCTGTTTCTAAACTAATCTTTTTCCCCGCTACTTCTATTTCTTTCTTTACAACTTTAAACATTTACTTCCTTAAATTTAATTTTGATATTACTTCTTTATAAGACTCCACTTTATTTTTCTTTAGATAGTCTAATAATTTTTTTCTTTTATTTACTGCTCTTAAAAGTCCAACAGATGAATGTTTATCTTTTTTGAACTGTTTAATATGTTTAGACAAGTTCTCAATTTTGTCTGTTAATTGAGCAACTTGAACCTCTGAAGAACCTGTATCCTTTTCTTGGATTGCTAGTTCTTTTGCTTTATTTACCATTTTCTATTCCTTATTTATTTGTTTGTTTTATTAAATTTTCAATTTTTTCTGCATAATCAAAAGAATCGTCTTTTACAAAAAATAGCTTTGGTAAAAATTTCATTACTATCTTTTTAGATAAGACTTTTCTTATTACAAATGAAAATTCTTTTAATTTAGCAACGACTTCTTCAGCGTCTTTTCCGCCTAAAGGCATTACAAAAATTTTTGCTGTTTTTAAATCTGGAGACATTCTAACTTCTGTCACTGTTATCTCTTTTGTGGATAAATTTGGTAGTTTTGCTTCATCTCTGATAAATAACATTCCTAAAGCTTGTTTAATCATTTCACCAACTCTTAATTGTCTTTGGGTAACTGGTTTTCCTAAGCTGGTCATTGTATTGTTCTCTCTGTTATTGTAGAATTATATACTTCAATTACGTCATTTTTCTGGAAATCAACAAAATCTTTAAGTGTTATTCCACATTCTAATCCTGCAGAAACCTGTTTAGTTTGATTTTTTTCTCTAAATATTGAGCCAATTTTTCCATTAAAAATTATAGCTCCATCTCTGATAACCCTTGCATTAGAGTCTTGAGTAATTTCACCATCGGTTACTTTGGAACCTGCAACCTTGCCTACTTTTGAGACTTTAAATATTTCCAATATCTCTGCTGTTCCAATAATTTTTTCGTCTATTTCTGGAGTTAATAGACCAGACATTTTGCTTTTTATGAAATCTAAAGCTTCATAAATAATATTAAAGCTAGATATAGAAATCTTTTCTTGTTCGGCTCTTTTTTTTGCTTCTTTGCTGGGTTTTACATTGAATGCAATAATCACAGCACTTGATGCTTTGGCTAATGTAACATCAGTTTCTGTAACCATGCCAATATCTGATAAGAGTATTTTTGGCTTTACCTCTTCGTGTTTAATTTGATTTACTGCATTTTTTATTGCCTCTGAAGAGCCATGAACATCTGATTTTATAATAATATTTAGTTCCTCAGATGATGTATCTTTAAATGCTGAGTCTTGTGTTACAAATGACAATGGGTTTTTAATATTCTTTGCTTCCTGAATTCTTCCATCACACAGGGATTTTGCCTCTTTTTCGCTTTTCAATACAATAAAGTCATCTCCCGATTTTGCTGCTCCATTAATACCTAATATTTCAATTGGTGTTGCGGGTTCAGCTTTTTCAATTTGTTTTCCTTGATCATTTATTATAGCTCTGACTTTGCCCCACTTCAAACCACTAACAAAATAATCTCCTTTTTTTAGAGTTCCTGCGGTGATGATTACATTTGCAATTGGTCCTCTCCCAATATCGATTTTAGATTCCAAAACAATTCCCTTAGCGTCTGTTTCAAAATCAGTTTTTAGGTCTAATATTTCTGCTTGTAAAATAATACTCTCAACTAGTTTATCCAAGTTTTGTTTTGTTTTTGTTGATATTTCAACCATTAAAGTATCACCAGATAAATCTTCAGCTATAAGCTCATATTCTAAAAGCTGATTTTTTATTTTTTGTGGATCAGCATCAGATAGATCACACTTATTTATTGCAACAACAATAGGAACTTTAGCAGCCTTAGCATGTTTAATAGACTCAACTGTTTGAGGTTTTACACCATCATCAGCAGCAACAACCAGAATAACTATATCTGTTAACTTCGAACCTCTTGCTCGCATTTCAGTAAATGCTGCATGGCCAGGTGTGTCGATGAAAGTGATTTTATTTTTTTCATGTATGATCTGATATGCTCCAATATGCTGAGTAATTCCTCCAAACTCACCTGAAACAACGTTTGCTTTTCTTAGAACATCTAATACTGAAGTTTTTCCATGATCCACATGACCCATAACTGTAACAATAGGAGCTCTACTCTTTAAATTCTTTGTTTTAATTTCTTTTATTTTATCTAAGATTTCTTCAGTTTTTTCCTCTTTAACAGGATTGTGACCAAATTCCTTAACTAAATATTCTGCAGTATCTGCATCAATTGTATGATTAATTGTGACTGTTACTCCCATCCCCATTAAATGTTTGATTATACTGCTTGATTGCTCAGCCATTCTATTTGCCAACTCTCTAATTGTAATTACTTCTGGTATATTTATAATTCTCTTTACTGGTTTAAAATTCTCTTTTGTCTCTTCTTTGTTTAATAATCTATTTTCTTTCTGTTTAGCTCTTTTTAATGATGCTAAGCTTCTAGATCTTATTCCAATATCGTCTCCACTTAAAGCTCTAGAAACTGTAAGTTTTAATTCTCTTCTTTTAACTCCCGATTTATTTGATTTATTTTCTTTTTGAGTATTCTCACCTTTTAATCTTCTAGTTGCTCGTTGTTCTGCTAGTTTCCTTTTCTCAAAATCAGATGATGCTTGCAATGGAGGTTTTGAAAAATTTGTTTTTTTTGGTATAAAGCTCCCTTGTGACTTATTTTCTATTGATTTTGACCCTCTAGAAAAATTCGATTTGCCACCAAATCTTGGTGATCTTTTCTCTATTACAACTGTGTTCTTTGAATGAGATTTAGCTTGTTCAATACTACTTATTGTTTTTTTGGAAGCTCCAGAAATTGATAACTTTAATTTTTTCTTTTCCATTTTTCATCTCTCAATCTTGATAAACAATATCTCTTGCTGACATAATTAGATCATCTGCCTCTTTTTTAGAAAGAGCAAAATCTTCTAAATAACCCTTAATTCTCACTCTTTCTCCTTTGATTACATCATATCCTCCAGTCAATTCGTCAGATGCTAAATCTGCAAAGTCGTTTAATGTTAATATTTTCTGCTCGCCAAGTGTGACTAACATTCCTGGAGTCAAACCTTTGTGATTAATTAGATCATTTTCTAAACCCAATTTTTTTATTCGATTAGCTATCTCCTCTTGGTCTTTTTGATGGAATTCTTGTGCTCTTTCAATTAATTCTTTTGCTGTATCTTCTTCTATGCCTTCAATTTTCATTAAAGCTTCGGGATTACTATCTTTAATATCATCTATAGATGAAAATCCTTCTGCTACAAGTAATTGACCAAGTGTTTCGTCTAATTCTAGATTTTTTACAAAATTATCTGTCTTCTCTTTAAATTCTGATTGTCTTCTTTCCGAGTCTTCTTGATCTGTCATTATATTAATCTCGTAATTCATTAATTTTGTGGCTAGTCTAACATTTTGACCCCTTCTACCAATAGCCTTGCTTAAATTTTCCTCAGATAAAATAACATCAAGTTTTCTTCCTTCCTCATCTACATTCACTCTTTGAACTTCTGCAGGTGACAAGGCATTTGCAACTACTACAGCGGGATCCTCAGACCAATTTACTATATCTATCTTTTCACCTTGGAGTTCATTAACAACTGCTTGAACTCTACTACCCCTCATACCAACACATGCTCCTACAGGATCTAAAGAGGTATCAATCGCTTTAACACAAATTTTAGCTCTACTACCAGGGTCTCTTGAAGATGATTTAATCTCTATAAGACCATCATAAATTTCTGGAACTTCTTGAATAAATAATTTTTCCATAAATTTAGGGTGTGCTCTCGAGAGGAATATTTGCTGACCTCTTGGTTCTCTTCTAACATCCAAACAATACGCTTTTACTCTATCTCCTGCTTTTATATTTTCTCTGGGTATCAGTTCATTTTTTTGAATTATTGCTTCTGTTCTTCCGAGATCAACTATTACGTTTCCAAACTCTAATCTTTTAACAATTCCACTTAAAATGGTATCAACTTTATCTATAAAGTCATTGAATTGTCTTTCTCTCTCCGCTTCTCTTACGTTAAAACTAATTACCTGCTTTGCCGTTTGAGCTGCTATTCTACCAAAATCAAATGATGGCAATGGTTGGAGAACTTCATCTCCAATTTGTTTTCCTTGATTATTTTCGTTAAGCTTTATTGCATCATTCAGTGTTATTTCTAAATTAGAATTTTCAGGATTTTTTACAATTACCAATTTTCTAAAAATCCCGATATCTCCACTTTCTCTGTCTATCTCAACTTTGATTTCATTTTCGGAGCCAAATTTAGATTTAGCTGCTTTTGCTATACCATTTTCCATCGAACCAATAATCAACTCCTTATCGATAGACTTTTCTAAAGCAACTGCTTCTGCTATTCTTATTAATTCTAGTTTGTCTGCTCTTCTATTTAACATTTTATTAATCTAAAAAAAAATGGGCCGAAGCCCATTCTGAAATTTCAATAATGTTTATGGAATATATTTATTTTTTTTTAATATTCAACTTTATTTACTTGCTAAATACGTCTGATTTATCTGTCTTTTCCCATGAAAATGAACCTACATCATCTGGAATTCTCCCGAAGTGTCCATAAGCAGCTGTTTTTTCATATATAGGTTTATTTAAACCTAACATCTCTCTTATACCTCTAGGGCTTAAATCAAAATTTTCATTTATAAGCTTTTCTACATGTTTGTTTTTTTCTTCATTGTTGTCAAATAGGTCTACATAAATAGATAAAGGTTTTGATACTCCAATAGCATAGGCAAGTTGGATCAAGCATTTATCTGCAATTTTCGAAGCAACAATATTTTTTGCTAAATATCTTGATGCATAAGCAGCGGATCTATCAACTTTGGTTGGATCTTTCCCTGAAAATGCTCCCCCTCCATGCGGAGCAGCCCCACCATAGGTATCGACAATAATTTTTCTACCAGTTAAACCACTATCACCATCAGGGCCTCCAATTACAAAATTTCCAGTCGGATTTACATAAATTTCTTTTTCATCTAATGAACTTATCAATTCCTTTGGTATTGATCTTTCAATGTAAGGTTTAACTAAATCTCTTACTTGAGCTTGATTTACATCGGCTGAGTGTTGAGTTGATATAACTACTGATTTTACTGATGATGGCTTTCCATCTTTATATTCTATTGTTATTTGGCTTTTTGAGTCTGGTTCTATATTTTTTAACTTTCCTGATTTTCTATCCTCTGCCATAAGTCTTAATATTTTATGAGAATAATGTATTGGTGCTGGCATAAGAACATCGGTTTCATTACAAGCATAACCGAACATAATACCTTGGTCGCCTGCGCCTTCATCTTTATTTCCAGAAGAGTCTACGCCCATAGCAATATCAGCAGATTGAGCATGTAAATGACTTTCAACCGAAGTTGCCTCTTTCCAAGTAAATCCCGCTTGATCATAACCAATATCTTTGATGCAATTTCTAACCTTTTGAATTAGTTCTTCTTTTTTAATTTCTGGACCTCTTACTTCACCAGCTAAGACAACTTTGTTAGTTGTTGTCAAAGTTTCACAAGCAACTCTTGATTGGGGTTCAGCAGCCAAATATGTATCAACCACCATATCTGAAATTCTGTCGCAAACTTTATCTGGATGACCTTCAGAAACTGACTCGCTAGTAAACAAGTAATCTTTTTTCATTTATTCTCCCTAATTTTTAAAATGATAATGAAAGTAGTATAAATTAGAACAAAATAAAAGAAGATCTTATTACCATGTTTCGCAAAATGAGTTTTATTAACACGTTTAATTTCATTAACATCAAAATATCCTTTTTGACTAATTTGTTTAATAATTTGGCCTTTAGGATTAACAAAGGCAGATATTCCATTATTTGTTGATCTTATAACATTTTTACCTTCTTCAATTGATCTAAATATTGAGTGGGTCAAATGTTGTTTGGGTCCTATTGATTTTCCAAACCAACCATCTTCGGAAATATTTAATATAAAATCATAATGATTTTTTTTGGGATTAATTTTTCCTGAATAGATGATTTCATAACAAATAAGCGGGATAAATTTTAATTGATTAATTTCCAAAATTTCTCTTTTATCGTCAGCTGAATAAGATTGATATCCTTGAGTTATTTTTTTTAAACCTATTTTTTTAAAGAAATTTTCAAAAGGTAAAAATTCTCCAAAAGGAACGAGTTTATTTTTATTATATTTATATAATAATTCTGACTCGTTATTTAATGCTATTAAAGAATTATAAATTTTATTTTGGTTTATAGTATTAATACCCAATATAACCTTATGATTTATATTATAATTTTCTTTGAAGATATCTTTGAAAAATTTTAGATCTTTAAAATATATACTTGTAATAATTCCCTCTGGGTAAATAAATATTGTTTTTTTAAGATTATTTGGATCACTTAAACTAATTAATTCATTAATATTTCTTTCTGGATCTTGGTTTGATAAGAATCTTTTAATTGGTATATTTGGAGAGACAACTCGAATAATAGAACTTAAGTTATCATATTTTTTTTTTTTAAAATTTTTAATAATTAAGTTTCCATATAAAAAATTAATTACTACTAAAATTAAACCAAGACCAAAAATTAAAAACTTAATTACACTTTTGTATTTAAAAAAAAAAATTAATGGTAATAAAAATATAGTTATTGATAATAAATTTAATGAATAAGTGCCCACATAAGATAAAATTTGTAAAGAAGGTAAATTATTTGAAAGACTGAAAACTACTAAATTCCAGGGAAAGCCACCAAAAATAAAACTTCTTAGAAACTCAATTCCACCAAAAAAAATCGAAAAGATTAAAATTGATGAGAATTTATTTTTTAAATTAAAAAAATTAGATAAAAAAGTAACTAAACCATAAAAAATTCCCAAAAATAAAGGAATTAATATTAATGCAAATGGAATAATAAATTTAAAATTTACATCAAATGTTAAAGAATTTGTAATCCAATAAAGGTTAGAAATAAAATAGCCAAATCCAAAGACCCAACCAACAAAAAATGAGATAGTTTTTTTATCTATATAGTTAACTAATATGTGAAGTAATACTGGAAGAGTTAAAAAATTAATAAAAAATAAATTATAAGGGGGCAAACTAAATGACGTTAGTATACCTAAAAGTAAACAGATTAAAAATAGGTACACTTTATTTTCTAAAATAGATTTCAATTTATTTTATTCAATTTTTTAAATATTAAATTTTCTTTTTTCTTCATTAAATAATAATCTTCATTTTTTTTGTGATCGTGTCCTAAGAGATGTAAATAACCGTGTATCCACATTTTATCTAATTCATGATCAAAACTGGATAATTTTGCTCTTCTATTAATAATTTCAAAAGAAATTGCTATATCTCCTAAATATAATTTATTTTTTAATTTAATTTTTAAAGGAAAAGAAAGCACATCTGTTGAAACATTTTTATTTCTAAACTTTGAATTTAAATCTTTCATTTTTTTATTATTAGTAAGCATTAGAGTAAATTCTTGGTTTTTATTTTTAAAAGTGCTTAATTTTGATAATTTGTTTAATTTCTTTTTGAAATAAATTTCAGGTTTTTTTAATTTTTTTTCCCAAACTTTTTTGTCTAAAACTATGTTGGCTTTAATCATTAATCTGAATTTTTATCAGAATAAGCCTTGACTATCTTGGAAACTAGCGGGTGTCTTACAACATCAGTATGATCAAAATCTACTACAGATATCTCTTTTAAATGACCAAGTAATTTTTTTGATTTATTTAAACCTGACATAGTTTTATTAGGTAGGTCTATTTGGGAAGGATCACCGTTAATTACTATTTTGGAATTTTCACCAATTCTTGTTAAAAACATTTTTATTTGAGTATCTGTTGCATTTTGTGCTTCATCGAGTATTGCAAAAGAATTTTTTAAAGTTCTTCCCCTCATAAATGCAAGTGGTGCAATCTCAATATCTCCAACTTCTATTTTTTTTTGAATTTTTTCAAAATCTAATAAGTCATACAATGAATCGTAAAGAGGCCTTAAATAAGGATCAACTTTTTCCCTCATATCTCCTGGTAAAAAACCTAATCTCTCTCCTGCTTCTACCGCTGGTCTAGATAAAATGATCCGCTCTATTTTCTTTTCAAGCAACATTGTTAAAGCAACAGCTACAGCTAAAAAAGTTTTACCAGTTCCCGCTGGTCCTGCAGAAATAACAATATCAGATTCTTTTAAAGCCCTTATATAATTTTTTTGTTTCTCTGACCTTGGTATAACAGATTTTTTTGGAGTTTTAATTATGTATTCAACATTTCCACTTTTATTTGTAACTTTTTCATCAATCATAAATTTGTTTACTGATGACTCTATATCCTTTTTTTCTAATGTTCCATTATTTAAAAATTGATCTACAAGGAATTGAATTGCATTCTTTATTATTTCATTTTTTTCAGGAGTATTTTTTAATAAAATTGAGTTTCCTCTAGAGTAAATGCTAGAATTTGTAATTTTTTCTAATTCTTTTAAGTTATTATTAAATTCTCCTAAAACACCTAAAAGTAATTCGTTGCTTTGAAATACAATACTTAAAGCATTGTTTTCTGAATATACATATTTTAAATCAGGGTTAATATTTGATTTTGCAAAATTTTTCAAATTATGCTGCTTTCATTTTATCTGTTACTTTACCAAATAAAGAATTTTGGTTACTTTTTAAGATATTCACTTTAATTAATTTACCAATATAACTTTCATTACCATCAAAAATAACCGAACTTAAAAATTTATTTCGTCCAAAATATTTATTTTGGTTTTTAAGTTTATTTTCAACAAGCACCTCTAAAGTTTTGCCTTCTAAGGATTTATTTAATTCTATTTGATTGATAAATAATTTTTCTTGAATAGTTATCAGTCTATTTTTAAGTTTATCTTTATCAGTAATCTCTAACTCTGCAGCTTTTGTTCCTGGTCTTGGGCTAAAAATAAAGGAGAAGGAATTTATAAATTTAATTTTATTAACTAAATTTATGGTTTCTTTAAAATCATCCTCTGTTTCTCCAGGATATCCAATAATAAAGTCACTAGAAAATTTTATGTCAGGATTGATTTTGATTAATTTTTCATAAATATTTAAATAATAATTTACATTATGCTTTCTGTTCATCATTTTTAATATTCTGTCTGAACCACTTTGAATTGGTAAATGAACGAAAGGCATTAATTTTTTTGAATTTTTGTAACATTCAATAAGATCATCTGTCATATCTCTTGGATGAGATGTGGTATATCTAATTCTACTTATTTCGGAATATTTGCTGAGTGTATTTATAAGATCTGACAGTCGGTACTCCCTAGATCCATCTTTATATGAATATGCATTTACATTTTGACCAAGAAAAGTGATTTCTCTAGATCCATTCTTTATTAATGTCTCAGCTTCATCAATAATGCTTTTGAATGGTCTAGAATATTCTGGTCCTCTAGTATAAGGAACAACACAAAAGTGACAGAACTTATCACAACCTTCTTGAATTGTTAAAAAAGATGAAACGTTGGTGTTGTTATTTTTAATATTATCGAAGTACCTAAACTTTGAAACTGAGTCGAATTCAGTTTCTTCAACTTTATTTTCTTCTTCAAATCTCTTTAAAAGATTATTTATTTTTTGATAAGATTGAGGACCTATAACTAAATCTATATATTTCTCTCTATTAAGCATCTCAGTATTTTCAGCTTGTGCGACGCAACCTGCGACAACCATAATTGGTTTTTTTTTATCTTTATATAATTTTTTAACTCTCCCAATCTCATGATAAACTTTATCTTTAGCTTTATCTCTAATATGACAAGTGTTTAAAATATAGCAGTCAGCATCATCTTGATTTTCTGTTTTATTATATCCTATTGCTTTAACAGCATCGTATATCCTGTTAGAGTCATATTCATTCATTTGACAACCAAATGTCTTTATAAAAACCTTTTTATGCATGAATTATTTTTTTTTGATTCCGTAAAGTTCTAATTTATGATCAACTAGCTTATAACCATATTTGTCGGCTATTTTTTTTTGTAACTCTTCGATTTCTTCATCAACAAATTCTATAATTTCTCCAGTTTTAATATCAATTAAATGATTATGATCATCATTTAATTCATACCGTGCTTTACCAGATTTAAAATCATGTTTTGTCAAGATACCTGCTTCTTCAAAAAGTTTAACTGTTCTATAGACTGTAGCGATACTAATTTTAGAATCTATTTGTGAAACTCTATTATATAATTCGTCAACATCTGGGTGGTCAGACTCTCCATATGTTTTTTTCGATTCGGATATTACTCTTGCAATTATCCTTCTTTGGTCTGTGAGCTTAACTCCACTTTTTTGGCATTTTTCTTCGATAGTTTCTAACATATTATATTTTAACTCGAGTAAAGGGGTTTAATCAAATTAATATTTGTAAAATTTTTTTTATCGATTTTTACTAACTGATCTACACTTTTATCAATTAAATGTTCACTCAAAAAACCGTATAAATCAATATTTTTTGCAAAAGCAATGCCTTTAGCGATTGATATTGAATTTCTGATACTTGAAATTTTGCCAGGACCTTGATTGACAAATATTTCACTTATTTTATCTAAATTTGAATCATGTTCTTTTAGAAAATTCAAAATTAATATCATTATTTTGTCAAAATTTTCTCTACTGTTTATATGAGTGGTAGTATAAGCTTCTTTGTTAGTTATGAGAGAAAATAAAATTATATCATTTGCAGCATCAATAACTAAAGTATTCATTTTTTTTCTTATTTTTTTAAACGTTAAAGCTGAAGTAGTAAATAAAAAATATTTTAAAAATGAACAAGGAATTTTGGCAATTATGTATCATAGATTTGAAGAAAATAAGTATCCATCAACAAATATAAGATTAGATATATTTAAAAAACATATTAATTTAATAAGAGAAAATAATTTAAATTTTTACAATCCCAGTAAATTTTCGAAAAATTTTAAAAAAGTTAAAGAACAAAAAAAAATATTATTAACTATTGATGATGCATTCATGTCTTTCTATGAAAATGCTTGGCCAATCTTAAAAAAAGAAAAAATTCCATTTATTTTATTTGTTTCAACAGAGGCAGTTGGGAAAAAGGGATATATGAGTTGGAACCAAATAAAAGAAGTGGAAGAAGAGAACTTTGCTTACATTGGTAATCATTCGCATTCACACGATTATTTAACTAAATTTACTTTTCAAAAGTTTGTTGAAGATATTGAAAAATCAATTAAAATTTTTAATGATAAATTAGGTTACAATCCAAGTTTTTTTTCATATCCATTTGGTGAGTATAATTTAGAACAGAAAAATTATATTTCAAAGAATTTTGAATTTGCATTTGGCCAACATTCAGGTGTTATCGATTTAAACAAAGATAGATATGAACTACCAAGATTTCCTATAAACGAAAAATATGGAGAAATAAAAAGATTTAAAGAGGTAATATCTTATTTGCCACTTCAGTATAGAACTATAAAACCAGAAAATAAATTTATGAATGAAGGAGAAAATCCACCTAAAATGATGATAGAATTTTTTAAAGATCAAAAAAATTTGGAAAATATTAATTGCTTCTCAAATGAAGGTTCGAAATGGAGAAAAACAAAAATCGTCCTAATTGATAATATACTAAATGTTAATTTTGCAGAAAAATTTATTGAGAGAAGAGGGAGAATTAACTGCTCTTTAAAAGATGAAAGTGGGTGGAAATTTTTGGGTTTTCAATTTGTTCAAAACTAAATTAATTTTTTAGTCTTATTGCTTGTAGGCATTACATTAACGTCATCAAAATCCGTAAGGGAATTTTGCTTTATAATTTGTTTTAACACATCAATGTATTGTTGCCCTGTCTCAGCGTATTTATCTAAATAATTTACCAGCTTTAAACTGTCTAATTTTTCATCGTTGTCTCTTTGAATTGCCCTTTCTTTTCTAAATTCGATATAACTGCTATGAGTATTTAAATTTCGCTGATATGCCCTAACTGATGCTTTAAGAACTGCAAACTTTGCAACTTTGTGTTTTGCATCTTTATCTACGCCTGCTGGTCTAATTCCTTCTCCACTCCAAGTCCATTGTCCAAATAATGCATTACCTTCTTGTGCAAATCTAGATGTGCCCCATCCAGTTTCTTTAGCAGCTTGAGCAAGCGCTAGGGAGACAGGCACTTCGTCCATTCTAACTTTCAGCGAATAAAAATCACCATCTCTTAAACCATATTGTTTAAATTTTTCTTTTAACCAATTCTTTTCCTTTTGCGTGTTGATATTCTTACCTAATATTCTAAATAATTCCTTTCTATCAAGTCGTATCTTTGCATTCTCTTCAACAATTAGAGGTAATACTATTTGTATAAATAATCTCTTTCTCTTTTTTGAACTCTCAATACTTTTAATCTCTTTCGGAAGATGGTCAATTTTATTACCGATATTTACTAACTTAGTCTCTCTAACTTTTTCAAGATTATAATTTGTATCTTTAAATAATTGTTCTATTGTTCTAGCATCAAATCTTATTGAATTTTGTCCCTCTTCGTCTGTGCTGAAAAAATCTATATCCGCAAAAATATTTTTTAAACTTAATTTTTTTGTTTCAGTTTCTGTCTGCCCATCTAGAATTTTTTTTCTTTTTTCTATTTCTTGATCAAAGTTAACTCCAGCATTTGAAATAATAGATTTATTAAAATTTAGATTTTTATCTAAAAAAATATTTATTGTTGGTAAAGTAAAAAATGAAAAGATTACTAGAAGACTTATTGCGGAAAATCTGAATATATTATTTTTCTTTTTAATCTGTTTAATATTTTTATTTTTTGTACGTTTAACCATTGATTTCAATATAATAATTATTAATTATTTATACAGCTAAAACTTCTTTAACTTCAGGAATATAATGACAAAGCAAATTTTCTACACCTTTTTTTAAAGTAAGAGTTGAAGACGGACAACCTGAGCAGCTACCTTTTAATAGAACTTTAACTTTCCCATCCTTGAATTCTTGGAATTTTATATCTCCACCATCTCTTGCGACAGCAGGTCTTATTTTAGAATCTAAAATACTTATAATTTTTTTTTCAATTTCCGAATAATTTTTGTTGTGCTCTTCTTCATTTATTTTATCGATAATGCATGTATTACCATTTGCATAATGCTCATTTACATAAGATATAACAATATGCTGAATATCTTCCCATTTTTTGTTCTCTTCTTTATTCACAGAAAAGAAATCTTCACCTAAAAATACTCCAGTTACTCCATTAATCTGTAATAAGTTCTTTATTAATAAATTATTTGTATCTTCTTTGTTTAAAACTTCTAAAGAACCATTATTAGATACCTTTCTGCCAGGTAAAAACTTTAACGAATTTGGATTTGGTGTATTTTCAGTTTGTATGAACATAGGTTTTATATAATGTTTATTTCGAAATATTAAATGATTAAAAACCAACTATTTCTTTTATCTTTTTAACTTTTTTAGATGAAATATCCTGTGCTTTTGCTGCTCCATCCTTCAAAATTTGATCTATATAACTATTGTCTGACAACAATTTTTGTATTTCTTTTGTTATAGGTGAAAGTTTCGTTACAATTATTTCAGATAGTTTATTTTTTAGATGAGAAAAATTTTTTCCCTCAAATTCATTTAATGTATCAGTAATATTTTGATTACATAAACTAGAATAAATACCCATCAAATTTTCTGCTTCTGGTCTGCCCTTAAGTCCTTCTTCATTTGCAGGTAAAGTATCATTATCTGTTTTTGCTTTTTTTATTTTGTTAATAATTTGATCCTCAGTATCTGTTATATTGATCCTACTTCCTTCAGCAATATCTGACTTACTCATTTTTTTTGTGCCATCTTTCAAACTCATTATTCTTGAAAAATTTTTTTGTATGAGGGGCTCAGGAGGTCTTAGAAAATCTGGGCATTTGTATTCATTATTAAATTTTTGAGCTATATCTCTACAGAGTTCTAGATGCTGCTTTTGATCATCTCCAACTGGCACATGAGTAGCATCGTATAAAAGAATATCAGAGGCCATTAGAATTGGATAAATATATAAACCGACACTAGCTTTTTCTTTGTCTTTTCCAGCTTTCTCTTTGAATTGTGTCATTCTATTTAGCCAACCCATTCTGGCAACACACCCTAAAATCCACGAGCCCTCAGAATGTGCAGGAACCAAAGATTGATTGAATATTATACTATTTTTTGGATCAATGCCGCTTGCAATAAATGCTGCTGCTGTCTTTCTGATATTATTTTTTAACTCTTTCGGATCTTGCATTACTGTAATGGCATGAAGATCGACAACACAAAAAATGCAGCTGTTATCTTTATCATTTTGTAAATCAACAAAGTTTTTTATTGCACCTATGTAATTGCCAAGATGTAAATTTCCCGTTGGTTGTACTCCTGAAAAAATTTTTTTAGCCATAATTTAATAGTTTAATTTAATATCAGATATTTTAAAGGCCTTAATGAGTATTGAAATTAACAAATAAAAAGCAAAAGTTAAAAAAACTAATAATATAATTGCTAAAAATTTATAACTATTTGTAAATATAAAATAATTGCTAAAATAATTTA
Organism: uncultured Pelagibacteraceae bacterium; assembly: GCA_902617415.1. Classification (GTDB taxonomy): domain Bacteria; phylum Pseudomonadota; class Alphaproteobacteria; order Pelagibacterales; family Pelagibacteraceae; genus Pelagibacter. The sequence goes on from CACMWQ010000005.1 coordinate 42,073, forward strand.
TTAATATTTTAAATAATCCCAAACAAATTAAATTTACAATAAATATTTTAAATAGCTGTATAAAAAAGGATTTGTTGAAATTAAAGTAATTTTTGTTTAGGACAAATAGCATAAGTAAGAGTCCATTCAACCAAGAAGAAATACTTGTTGCTATAGGAATTATTATAAACCCTATTTTACTGAATAAAGATACACTAATAACAATATTTAAAATTACAGAAATCAATGAAAAATAAAAAGGAGTTTTGGTATCATTTCTTGCAAATATAAAACTTGAAAATATTTTTATCATCGAGAATGCAGGTAGACCCAATGCAAAATAATATAGTGCAAGAGCTGAATTTTTAACACTTTCTTCATTAAAAGATCCATACCCAAAAAGCGCAGAAACAATTTCTTCAGAAGCAATTATTAATGCTAAAGTAGCAGGAAGACTTAAAAATAAACTTAACTCTAAAGATTTATTTTGTAAAATTTCCAATTTTACTTTGTCTTTACTCTTAATGTATCTAGCCAGGTTGGGTAGAATAATTATACCAATTGCAATACCTGCTATTGCTAAGTTTATCTGATATATTCTATCTGCATAATATAAATATGAGACTGCACTTGCTTGGAAAGAAGCAATTATAGTTCCAACTAATATATTAATTTGGGTAACTCCAGATGAAAATATGCTTGGTAAAAGTTTTCTAAAAAAAAATTTAATTTTTTTATTTATTTGGAAATTGAAGTTAAAATCAGGATAAAAATATTTTCTAGTAAAAATAATTAAAAATATAAATTGTATAATTCCCGCAAATGATACAGCATAACTTAGATAGTAAACTAAATCTGTATCGTTTTTAATAATTAGGAAACATATTATTAATGTTACATTTAAAAAAAGTGGAGCAGCGGCAGCGGCTGCAAATTTGTTATGTGAATTTAAAATTGCTGAAAAAAAAGATGCTATACTTATAAAAAATAAAAATGGAAAAGTAATTCTGGTTAAATCAACTGCTAATTTGAACTTTTCATCTAAATCTGAGAAGCCAGGAGCGATCAATTTTATAAAACTTGGCATAAAAATCTCAACTAATATTGTTAGACATAAAAGCGCTAAGACCAATAAATTAAATACTGAGTTTGCAAATTTCTGAGCATTTTTTCTCCCAGACAAAAGTTCTGATGTATAAGACGGAACAAATGCTGCATTAAATGTACCTTCTGAAAATAATCTTCTAAAGGTATTTGGAATTCTAAATGCTACGAAGAATGCATCAGCAATTGGTCCCGAACCAAGATAAATTGCTATAAAAAAGTCTCTAATGTATCCTAAAATTCTACTTAGTATAACAAAAAGACTGAATGTACTTGTTGACTTAATTAAATTCATAAATCATATTAGTAGCTTAATCCTTTTGTATATCTAAACAAACAATGAAAAAAAACAAAATTGAACATTATTCTGATAAAGAAGCTTTAGATTTTCATACTAATGATAAATCTGGCAAAATAGAGATTGTTTCATCTAAGCCTGTAACTACAAAAAGAGACTTAGCTCTAGCTTATTCCCCTGGTGTTGCGGCTCCTGTAAAAGCAATAGCAGACAATCCTGAGTTAGCATATGAATATACTACAAAAGGAAACTTAGTTGCAGTAATTAGTAATGGATCAGCAATATTAGGGCTAGGGAATTTGGGTGCGATAGCATCAAAACCAGTAATGGAAGGAAAAGCTGTTCTCTTTAAAAGATTTGCAGATATAGACTCGATAGATTTAGAAATAGACACAGAAGATACAAAAGAAATAATTAATTCCATAAAGCATATAGCAAAAAGTTTTGGTGGTATAAATCTTGAAGATATTGCAGCTCCAAACTGTTTTATAATTGAGGAAGAATTAAAAAAAATTCTAGATATTCCTGTATTTCATGACGATCAACATGGCACTGCGATCATAACAACAGCTGCATTAATTAACGCTGTAGATATTGCAAAAAAGAACTTAAAAAAAATTAAAATAGTGATTAATGGTGCAGGTGCTGCAGCTATGGCATGTGCAAAATTATTTAGAAGCACAGGTATACCAAAAAATAATATCAAAATGTTGGATACAAAAGGTGTAATAAATAAAAACAGAAAAGATATTAATTCTTGGAAGAAAGAATTTGCAGTAGAAACAATTGATAAAAATTTAGATGATGCAATGAAAAATGCAGATGTATTTTTAGGTTTGTCCGCCGCAGGTGTTGTTAAAAAGAGTATGGTAAAAAAAATGGCGAAAAATCCAATTATATTTGCTTGCGCAAATCCAGATCCTGAGATTAAACCAGAAGATATAGAAGAAGTTAGAAATGATGCAATTATAGCAACGGGTAGATCCGATTATCCAAACCAAGTAAATAATTTAATTGGATTTCCATACATATTTAGGGGTGCATTAGATGTTAGAGCAAAAACAATTAATGAAGAAATGAAAGTTGCTGCAGCTAATGCTATAGCTTCACTTGCAAGAGAATTTGTGCCTGACGAGGTCGCTGCTGCGATGGGTGGTGAAAGACCTAATTATGGAAAAGAATATATTATTCCATCAACTTTTGATCCTCGACTAATAAGTGTAATACCAGTAGCAGTAGCAAAAGCAGCCATTAAATCTGGTGTTGCTAGAAAAAAAATAGAAAATTTTGATCAATACTCAGAACAGCTAAAACAAAGACTTGATCCATCTGTAACGATTATGCAGGGAATAAATAACCAAATAAAAAAAACAAATAAAAAAGTTGTATTTGCTGATGGTGAGGATGAAAATACTTTGAAGGCTGCAATAGCATTTAAAAATAGTGGATTGGGCACGCCTATTTTAGTTGCTAAAGAAAAAGTGGTTAAAGAAAAACTGAAAGAGATTGGTTACGGAGAAAACTTTGATATTCAAATTGTGAATTCTACTTTGAGCGACAAACGAAAAAAATATGTGAATTATTTATTTAAAAAACTTCAAAGAACAGAGGGATTGCTTGAAAGAGATTGTGATAAAATGGTTAGAAATGACAGAGTGATATGGGGTTCTTGCATGGTGGCATGTGGAGATGCTGATGCAATGGTAACTGGAAATTCGAGAAGGTACGGACAGTCTCTTGATAAAGTAAAAAAAGTCATAGATGCTAGACCTGGAGAAATTATGTTTGGATTGAACATGATTGTAAATAAGGGCAAAACAGTTTTTATTGCAGATACAAGCGTTAACGAATATCCAACATCTGAACAACTTTCTGAAATAGCTATTTCTGCATCTAGAGTAGCAAAATTATTCGGTTTTGAACCAAAAGTTGCTTTTCTTTCACACTCAACCTTTGGCCAACCAATTACAGCTAGAACTAAACATATAAGAGATGCAGTAGAAATTTTGAAAAATAAAAAAGTTAACTTTAAGTTTGATGGGGATATGCAGCCTGATGTGGCCTTGAGTGATGAATATAAAGACCTTTATCCATTCTCTGAAATTGTTGGTAATGCAAATATATTGATTATGCCTGGACAACATAGTGCTGCAATAACTTATAAAATAATGAAAACTTTAGGAGGCGCAAAAGTAATTGGGCCACTATTGATCGGTTTAGGTCAAGCAATTGAAATTGCTCCATTAAGATCATCAACGTCTGACATATTAAATTTGGCATCTGTTGCAGCATATTCAGCAGGAGTGATTAATTACAAAAAGCCAAATTAGTTTTTTACAACTCTCAGGTCCTCAACTAAAAAAATACTTGTTACTACATCTTCGACATCAAGAACTTTCTTGGCTTCATTTATAACTTCTGCTCTTTCTTCTTCATTCTGTGAGATACCATAAACATAAACTATTTTTTTATATGTATCGATATCATAATTTGCAGACTTTATTTTTTTATTTGCTATCATTGCAGTTCTCAATTGAGAAGTTATAAGTACATCTTTCGCCGTCTGTTTGAAGCTAAACTTTTCTTTTATTTTTAAATCATTTTTAACTGATCTTGCTCCTTTTATTTCCCAACCTAATTTTGTGATTTTTAGTTTTTCTTCTACTGTATCGACTTTACCTGTTATAAATATTCTACCGTCTAAAACTTTAGTCTTTACTTTTAACAAGTAAGCACTATCCATTAATATTAATTTTGCTCTCAAATTTTTTTGCATTAAAGAGTCGTCTATTTGTGTGCCAATAGTTCTTGGGTCCATTGCAATTGAAACTCCTGTACCTAAAACTCCAGTTGATGAATAACCGACACATCCTGAAATTAAAATAAAAGTTACAGATAATATTAAGTTTCTAAATTTCATTTTTTTTCTTTAGACAATAATCATATACAATTTTTTTTGATATATTATTTTCCTTACTAATTTTTAATGTAATATCTTTAATAGACATTTTTTTTAAAAGTTTAGTAATTTTTTTTTTAACTGATTCTTCAATTACTTGTAACCTATTTTGTAAATTTGAATTTTCTGATATTACTATAGTAATTTCACCTTTTTCTAATATATTAATATTATTCAGGTTTTTAACCTTATCTCTAAAATATTCTTCATGCAATTTTGTCATTTCTCTAGTAATTAAAATATCTCTATCATTAAAATATTTTTGAATTTGAGCTATTATTTTTTTTATTTTTTTTGGTGAAATAAAAAAAACAACTGAGTAATTTAAAGTAGAGATCTTTTGAAAAAGTTGGTCAATTTGTAACTTTTTATCAGGTAAAAAACCACAAAATACGAAATTGTTTGAAAAGCCGCTTATAGAGACAGCAGCTGTAGCAGCAGATGATCCTGGAACTGGAAATATGTTTATTTTATTCTTGATACATTCATTTATCAAAATTCCACCTGGATCTGAAATTGTTGGTGTACCTGCGTCTGAAATGATAGAAATTATCTTATTTTCTTTTAGTAAATTTAATACATATTTGACATTTTTTTTTTCATTAAACTTATGATTAGCCAATAATTTTGTATTTATATTGAACCTAGATAATAGTTTACTTGAAACCCTCGTATCTTCTGACAAAATCAAATCTGATTTTTTAAGTATGTATATAGCTCTTAAAGTAATATCTCCCAAGTTTCCTATCGGCGTAGAAACACAATATAGCCCAGGTTTTAAATTATCATTTAATTCAAAATTATACATTTAATGACGATGAGAAAAGTATATATCATAATTTTAAAAGTTTTTCTTATAATCGTTTTCTCACATCTTAAAGCAATATCAGATGAAAAAATTAAAATAGGTTTAATTGTACCTTTATCAGGTGAATATTCATATATTGGTAATTCAATTCTTAAATCTACAAGAATGGCGTTAAATAAAATTAATGATAACAGAATAACAGTAATACCTAAAGATACAAAAGCAAACCCAATAGATACGTTGAAAGTATCAAAAGAACTTTACAATAATGGTGTAAAAACAATTATTGGACCGGTATTCAATGAGAGTAATAAGTATTTAGATGAATTAAATGAAGTAACATTTTTATCTTTTACAAACAAAATTAGAAGTAATCCAAAAAATGTGATTTCCGCAGGTGTAAATGCAATATCACAAATAAATACAATTAAAAAATATTTAAGTGAAAATAATTTAAAGAATACAATATTTTTAATCCCTGAAACAGAGTATAAAAGAGAAATTGAAGAAGCTATTGAGAAATCTAATTTAATATTAAAAGAAAAATTTATATATAGCAAAGATCCAACATTGCTAACAAAGCAAATAGAAGATTTAACAAGATATCAACAAAGAAAACAAAATTTAGAAAATGAAATTAAAAAAATAGAAAATTCAAATACATTAAATAAAAAGAAAAAAATAGATGAATTAAAAAAAAAAGATACTTTAGGTTTTATTAATTTTGATTCAGTTATAATTGCAGATTTTAGTGAAAGTCTAAAAAGTGTTGCCACATCGTTATTATATACGGATGTCTCTTCAGAAAGAATAAAATACATCACATTGAACCAATGGTTTGATGAAAGTCTTTTAAAGGAGACTTCATTACATCCAATATATTTTCCATCAATAAATAAGTATAATTTTGAGATATTTAAAAAAGAATATATTCAAAACTTTAAAAATACACCAAATCAAATTTCTTTTTTAAGTTATGACCTAATAGGGTTAGTATATTACTTATTAATAAATAATGATTTTAAAACTAATGAAAATTTATTTATTAAGCAAAATAAATTTAAAGGAAAAATAGGAATTTTTGAAATAAATAAAAAAACAATCACCCATCAATTAAACTTTTATGAAATACAAGATAAAAGTTTTAAAGAAATTTTTTAATTTTTTTAAAAGCTTTTGCTCTGTGATCATTTTTAAATTTTAGCTTTTGACTCATTTGACCAAATGTTAATCTTTTATTTTCGGGTATAAAGATTGGATCATAACCAAAACCTTTATTTCCAATTTTTTTTTTGGAAATTCTACCATTAATTACCCCTAAAGATTGAATTGGATTTTTTTTTAAACCATAAATAGTTAATGCACAAATAAATCTTGCTTTAATCTTTTTTGACTTCCAGTTTTTATCTACTTTTAATAAATTTTGATAAACTTTGGATATTGCCAAATTAAAATCACCCCTTTTTCCACCCCATCTTGCTGAATAAATGCCTGGTTGATTATTTAATAAGTCAATTTCAAGTCCAGAATCATCTGCAATACAAATTTTTTTTGTTTTTTTTGAAAAATGTTTTGCTTTAATTAAAGAATTTTTTAGAAAAGTATTTCCATTTTCTTTAGGGCTTTTGAGGCCATAGTCTTTTGGAGAGGTGATAGTGTAGTATTTGGGTAGTAAATCTTTAATTTCTTTTATTTTTCCCTCATTATTTGACCCTACTACGATTTCTTTATTTTTTTTTTTTAACATCTAGAATTTCATGAATTTCTTACCATATAGATTGTTATGGAAAAAGAAGAATCACAAAATAAGGAAGATCAAAATTTAAAAGACGAAAACGAAGAGCTAAGTACAAACAAACAGGCGCCGGAAGAAACTGGGAAAAAAGAGGAAGAGGAACAACTTTCACCTGAAGATGAAATTACAAATCTTAAAGATAAAGTTGCTAGAACATTTGCTGAAATGGAGAACCAAAGGAGAAGGTTTGAGAAAGAGAAAGATGAAGCTTTTGAATATGGTGGATTTTCATTTGCAAGAGAAACACTTAATCTTCTAGACAATTTGGAAAGATCAAAACAAACACTGGAAAGCGACGAGTCTATAAAAGATAAAGACACACTAAAAAAATTAATAGAGCATATTGACATAATTAATAAAGATATGATTTCAATTTTCAAAAAAAATAATATTGAGCCTATTAAAGCAATTAACGAAAAATTAGATCCAAATTTACATCAAGCAATGATGGAAATTGAAGATGACACAAAAGATCAAGGAACCATAGTTCAAGAAATTCAAAAAGGGTTTATGATGAAAGATAGGTTGCTAAGACCTTCATTAGTAGCTGTATCCAAAAAAAAAGTTGAAGATAAAGATAATAACCAAAAAAACCAAGAAAATAAGGAAAAAGAGGTAAAAAATTAATTATTTATTATGGTTGTAGTTGTAAAATTAACACTTATATGAGCAACAAACAGGATTAATTATGAGCAAAGTTATAGGAATAGATCTAGGAACAACAAATTCTTGTGTAGCCGTCATGGAGGGAACACAAGCAAAAGTTTTAGAAAACGCTGAAGGAGCAAGGACTACACCATCAGTTGTAGCATTTACAGATGAAGGTGAAAAATTAATAGGTCAACCAGCAAAAAGACAGGCAGTTACAAATCCTGAAAATACAATATTTGCAGTTAAAAGATTAATTGGAAGAAATTTTGATGATCCAACAGTTAAAAAAGATGTTGAGACCGCTCCTTTTAAAATAGTTAATTCTGATAAAGGCGATGCATGGATTGAGGCAAAAGGGCAAAAATATTCGCCATCACAAATTTCAGCTTTCACACTTCAAAAAATGAAAGAGACAGCAGAAAAATATTTAGGTTCAGAAGTAAAACAAGCTGTAATAACTGTTCCAGCTTACTTTAATGACGCTCAAAGGCAAGCAACAAAAGATGCTGGCAAAATTGCAGGTCTTGAAGTTTTAAGAATTATAAATGAACCAACAGCAGCATCTTTAGCATATGGTTTAGATAAAAAAGCTAATAAAAAAATAGCAGTATACGATCTAGGCGGTGGAACATTTGATGTTTCAATTCTAGAGTTGGGTGATGGTGTATTCGAGGTAAAATCAACAAATGGTGATACATTTTTAGGTGGAGAGGATTTTGATAATGCTATTGTGGATTATTTGCTTTCAGAATTTAAAAAAGAAAACGGTATTGATTTAAAATCTGATAAATTAGCTTTGCAGAGATTAAAAGAAGCAGCAGAAAAAGCAAAAATAGAATTATCATCTGCAGCACAAACTGAGATAAATCTTCCATTTATTACTGCTGATAAAACTGGACCAAAACATATTAACTTAAAAATGACTAGAGCTAAATTAGAAGCATTAGTCGAAGATCTGATTTCGAGAACAATACCACCATGTAAAACTGCTTTAAAAGATGCAGGTTTATCTGCAAGTGAAGTTGATGAAATAGTACTAGTTGGTGGTATGACTAGAATGCCAAAAGTTATTGAAGAAGTAAAAAATTTCTTTGGAAAAGATCCAAATAAATCTGTAAATCCTGATGAAGTTGTTGCAATGGGTGCTGCAATTCAAGCAGGTGTTTTACAAGGCGATGTAAAGGACGTGTTACTTTTAGATGTAACTCCTTTATCTCTAGGAATAGAGACTTTAGGAGGCGTATCTACAAAATTAATAGACAAAAATACAACAATACCAACCAAAAAAAGCCAAGTATTTTCTACCGCAGAAGATAATCAACCAGCAGTATCAATTAGAGTTCTTCAGGGTGAAAGAGAGATGGCTTCAGATAACAAAGTATTAGGAAACTTTGAATTAGTTGGAATAGCTCCTGCACCTAGAGGAGTTCCACAGATTGAAGTTACATTTGATATAGATGCAAATGGTATAGTTAATGTATCAGCCAAAGACAAAGGAACTGGTAAAGAACAAAAAATTCAAATTCAAGCATCTGGGGGATTAAGCGATGAAGAAATTAATCAAATGGTCAAAGACGCAGAATCTAATAAAGAGGAAGATAAAAAGAAAAGAGAAGCTGTTGATGCAAGAAATCAAGCAGATACATTGATACACTCAACTGAAAAAAATTTAAAAGACCACGGAGGTAAAGTCTCAGATGCAGATAAAAAAGCAATTGAAGATGCATCGGCAAACCTTAGAAATGCTCTTAAAGGTACTGATGTTGAGGAAATCAAAAAGAAAACACAAGATTTAGTTCAGGCATCTATGAAATTAGGTGAGGCAATTTATAAATCTCAACAAGGTGCAAAACCTGGAGATGCTCCAAAAGACGCAAAGAAGGAAGATACCAAAGACGATAACGTTGTTGATGCAGATTTTGAAGAAGTAAAAGACGAGAATAAAGAAAAAAGCGCCTAACAAAACAACTGTTTGTCTATAACATGTTATGGCAAAAAGAGATTATTACGAAGTTTTAGGTGTAAATAAAAGTTCTTCTGCAGATCAAATAAAATCAGCTTACAGAAAACTTGCAGTCAAATACCATCCAGATAAAAATAAGGGTGATAAGGGTGCTGAAGAAAAGTTTAAAGAAGCATCTGAAGCCTATCATGTGCTTTCTAATTCTGAAAGAAAACAAAATTATGATAATTTTGGTCATGCGGCTTTTGAAAATGGGGGTGGTGGAAGAAGTGGATTTGGAAATTTTGATTTTTCAAATCATTTCTCTGATATTTTTGAAGACTTTTTTGGAGAGGGTTTTGGCGGAAGCCGTAGATCAAGAAGGTCAAATAATAGAGGATCAGATTTAAGATATGACTTATCTATATCTTTGGAAGAGGCTTTTTCTGGGAAGAAACAAGATATAAAATTCTCTACATCTGAAAAATGCGATACTTGTAGTGGGTCAGGTTCAAAGCCGGGTCATGAGGCTGGAGCGTGCTCGATGTGTGGCGGTCATGGTCAAGTAAGATCAAGCCAAGGTTTTTTTACGGTCCAACAAACATGCCCTCAATGCGCTGGTGCGGGAGAGGAAATTACTCATCCTTGCTCTAGTTGTAATGGACAAGGTAAAAAACAAGCTTCAAAAAGACTTTCGGTTACTATTCCAAAAGGTGTAGATGATGGAACCAGAATTAGACTTTCAGGAAAAGGTGAGGCTGGATCAAGAGGTAGTAGTAATGGTGATTTATACTTATTCATAAATGTTCATTCTCATGACCTATTCAAAAGATCCGATGAAAATTTATTTTTTGAGTGTCCAATTTCTATTGCAGATGCTGCTCTAGGAACATCAATTGAAATCCCAACGATTGATGGTGGTAAAGCAAAAATTAAAATTCCAGCTGGAACACAAAGTGGGAAGCAATTTAGATTAAAAGGTAAAGGTATGCCTTACATGAGAGGAAGTGATTTTGGAGACCTTTATGTGCAAGTAAATACTGAGGTTCCAATATCATTAAATAAAGAACAGAAAGAATTGTTAGAAAAATTTAGAGAAATTGAAAATGAAAAATCTAATCCGAGTATTAAAAAATTCTTTCAAAAAGCCAAAAGTTTTTGGAAAAACTAGCCAATAGTGCTAATCTAGATCCTTACAATGGGTAAAATTAATATAGCCATAACAGGATGCATGGGAAGAATGGGCCAACAGCTCATTAAATCAGCAATTAAAGACAAGTCGACTAAATTGGTTGCTCTTACAGAAAACAGAGCCGTTAATAAAAAAATTAGCGGTATCAAACCTGAATTAAATAACGAAAAAGTTTTTAGCAAAGCGAATGTAATTATAGATTTCACAATACCAAAATGTACGTTAGAAGTTTTAAAGATTGCGGCAAAGTTAAAAAAGAAAGTAGTTATTGGCACAACAGGTTTTACAAAAAAAGAGGAAGGTTTAATTAAGAAGTTTTCTAAAAAAATTCCAATTTTAAAAGCGGGCAATATGAGCCTTGGAATTAATTTACTCATGTATCTAACAGAGATCACATCCGCATCACTTGGCAATAATTATCTAAGTAAAGTTTTTGAAGTTCATCACAAACACAAGAAAGATTATCCATCGGGTACAGCCTTGATGTTAGGAAAAGGAATTGCTGAAGGAAAAAATAAAGATTTTTATAAATTGATAGGTAAAAAATATTTAAATAAAAAAAAATTTCCTTATGGAAAAAAAATTAATTTTAATTCAATAAGGAAAGGTGAAATTATAGGTGAACATGAAGTTACTTTTTCAAGTGGAAAAGAAATTATAACGCTGAACCACGAAGCTTTTGATAGAACTTTATATTCTGAGGGAGCAATAGCTGCTGCCAAATGGTTAATTAATAAAAAACCAGGTCTTTATTCAATGAGGAATCTGTTGAACTTTAAGTAATGAATGAAGTTCAGAGAGCCAAGATAGTTTTAAAAATACTCAATAAAACTTATCCAAGAACACCCATACCTTTAAAACATAGAAATATATTTACACTTTTAATCTCCGTACTACTTTCAGCTCAATGCACAGATGTAAATGTTAACAATGTTACAAAAGATATTTATCCAAAATATAATAAACCTGAGCATTTTGTAGAGCTTGGAAGAAAGAAAATAGAAAAATTAATAAGAAGTATAGGAATTTTTAGAATTAAAGCTAAAAGTATATATAATTTATCAAAAACTTTAACTGAGAAATATAACAGCAAAGTTCCAAAAACTTTTGAAGAGTTAGAGGAACTACCTGGAGTAGGGCATAAAACAGCAAGTGTAGTTATGTCACAAGGTTTTGGATACCCTGCATTTCCAATAGATACACACATACATAGACTAGCTCAAAGATGGGGTTTAACTAATGGAAAAAATGTTATCCAAACTGAAAAAGATTTAAAACGGTTATTCCCTAAAAAATATTGGAACAAGCTACACCTTCAAATAATTTACTACGGAAGAGAATATTGTAAAGCAAGAGAATGTTACGGTATTTCTTGTAAAATTTGTACTTCTTGTTATCCTAAAAGAAAAAAGCCAATTAAAACAAAAAAAGCTTAGAATGAAAATTTTAGGAATAGGTAATGCAATTGTAGATGTAATCTGCAAAGTTGATGAAAATTTTATTAACCAAAATAACTTAACGAAGAGCACAATGAAGCTCATATTTGATGACAAAGAATTTAAATCAATGTTGTTAAATCTAAAAATTGAAAAAACTATTTCAGGTGGATCAGTAGCAAATTCTATTGTTGGATTATCTCAATTAGGTAACAAAGTTGGTTTTATTGGTAAAGTTAGTGATGATGAATTAGGAAGTAAATACGAGGATGGATTAAAATCAGAAAGTGTTGAATATTTTTATTCAAAAAAAAAGGAAGAATTACCAACTGGTACATGTCTAATTCTAGTAACTCCAGACTCTGAAAGAACGATGTGTACATATCTTGGAACAGCGGGAAAAATAAATGAGAATGATGTAAATGCAGATGTAGTAAAACAATCTGAGATGATTTTTTTAGAGGGATATTTGTGGGACGAAGGCGAACCAAAAAAAGCATTTGAAAAAGCCATCAATAGTGCAAAAAAGGTTGCAATGTCCCTATCAGATCAGTTCTGTGTGGATAGACACAAACCACATTTTTTGGATTTGGTTAAAAATAAATTAGATATCACATTTGCTAACGAACAAGAAATGATGTCATTAATTGATACAAAAAATTTCAAAGATGTAATTGATTTTGGAAAAAGTTTAAAAAAGCTAATTGTTATTACGCGAGGAGAAAAAGGAGCTATATCAATTAATGGTGATGAAATTGTCGAAAATGGTATCGAAAAAAATTTAAATATTAAAGATCTTACAGGTGCAGGAGATTTATTTGCTGCAGGATTTTTGCATGGAAACTTAAATAATTTAAGTATTTCTGATAGCCTTAACAAAGGACGAGAAATGTCATCAAAAGTTATCCAACAAATTGGGGCTAGGCTATAATATGCCAGAAAATGAAAAAAAGGTATTAAAATTTTTCCCTCAACCTATTTTTCATTACAAATTAGATAACTATAAAGAACATAATCAGAATTTAACAAAGTATATTTATGAATTATATAAAAATGACAACGAGGGATTAATACGATCAAATCAAGGCGGTTGGCATTCAAAACCTTTTAACTTGAAAGATAAAGACAAGGCACCATTTAAATTTTTTACAGATATACAAAAATATGTTGCTGATGTATTTAAAGAATATGGATGGCATTACACTCCTAGTAAAGTAAATTTAACTGAGATGTGGGCAATTATTAACAAAAAAAATAATTTTAATTTAGAACATACGCACCCGAACAATTACTTAAGTGCAGCTTATTATGTGAAAGCATCAGACAATTGCGGATCGTTTAGAATTTCTAATCCCAATCAAATTGCTAGGGAAAGAATAGCGGTTAGTGATAAAAGGACTGAGTTTAATCAAAATATTGCTCAAATAAAGCCTGTAGAAGGCGATTTATTAATTTTTCCAGCTTACCTACCTCATTCAGTTGGGATGAATCTGTCCGAGGAAGATAGAATAGTAATTAGTTTTAATATTGATATTTTGAAGTAACTAATTTTTTTTCCTCTTAAAGCTACCCCTTCCCTTTTTAGGCTTAACAATCCTTGGTTTATACCTTGAGGATAATAAATTTCTTGCGATTAAATTTTTTTTTTTATTTGTACTTTTATTCATATAAATTAACATTACTATAATTTTAAAATGATAGAAAACAGAGAAATCTTAAAGTTTTTTCCACAACCGGTATTCAGATATAGAATAGAAAATCACAAAGAAATCAACCATGAACTTTTAAAATATATTTATAGGTTGAAAGAAATGAATGAAAAAGGATTGGAAAGATCGAATATAAATGGTTGGCATTCTGAAAATTTTAATTTGAAGGATAAGGATTCAGTACAGCACAAATTTTTAATGTCATTAAAAAACTATATATTCGATGTATTTAAAAATTATGGTTGGGATATCGACCCAAAAAAAATTGTTTGCACTGATATGTGGGCAATTATTAATAAAAAGAATAGTTTTAATTTAATTCATACACATCCAAATTCATATTTGAGTGCAGCTTATTATGTAAAAGCTCCAGAAAATTGCGGTAAATTTTTAGTCGAAAATCCAAATCCTGTTAGTAATCATAGTCATCCAAAAATTTCTGAAGAGACAGAATTTAATAGCACAATAAGAGGGTTAGATGTAAAAGAAGGTGATTTATTATTTTTTCCTAGCTATTTGCCTCACAAAGTTGGAAAAAATCTGTCTGATGAAGACCGAGTTGTTATAAGTTTTAATATAAATATTAATCACTTTATTTAAAATTTAGTTAAATTTTATAACCATTTTTATTACTTTTAATAAAATTATTATCATTAAAACACTTTAAGATTTTCTTTCTAAGTCTATATACATGGGTTTCTACCGTATGTGTTTCAAGCTTGGACTTATATCCCCAAACATATTTCTGAAGTTCATTTATGGAAACAGCAGTTTCGGAATTTTTTAAAAAATTAATTATTAAAGTTTCTTTTTCAGTTAAAGATAAACTTTTATTTTTACTAAACATTTTTCTGGAATTAAAGTTTACAATATAATCGTTAATTTTTATATTTTTTTGAAAGTCAATTTTTTTTTTTAAAAATTTAATATTAATATTATCGATCAGTTTTCCTATTTGAATTGGTTTAGTATCAATTAAAATTTGATTGTTCATTTTAAGTTCTCTGTCAGAGACAACTAGATCTGTAGTTTGAAATTTTTGCTTTTCTATCTCAAGGTTATTTATTTTTTTAATATTGAAACTTACAAGATGCTTTAACTCAAATAAAATATCATATAAAATAGGAATATTATGAATAAATAAGTTTTGTTTCTCCATACAATAAGAATATGACAATTAAAATAAAAAATAAATATACACTTTTGTTTGATGAATTTGAATTCAAATGTAGCATTGGAGCCTTTGGTTTCACATCAGATAAATATGAAGGTGATAAAAAAACACCTACTGGTTTATTTTCGTTGGGAGATCTATACTATAGAAGTGATAAAGTTCAAAAACCTAAAACTAAATTAAAATGTATTAAAATTAAAAAAAATATGGGTTGGTGTAACGATATTGATAGCAAACTTTATAACAAAAAAATTAAAATTAAAAAAAAAGTGAGATATGAAAAATTATTTAGAAATGACTATAAATATAATTATTTAATCCCAATTAAATATAATTGGGTAAATCCTAAAAAAAATAAAGGAAGTGCTATCTTTATACATTTAACAAAAAATTACAATCCAACTGCTGGATGTATAGCTCTATCACTAAAAGATTTTTTAATTTTAGTTAAATTGATAAAAAAAAATACAAAAATTAGAATTATCTAATTTCTTTTTCCGAATATACTAGATCCAATCCTTATATAAGAAGCTTCAAAGTCTATAGCTTCCAAATAATCAGAAGACATACCCATGCTTAATTCGTTAAGACTATGTTTTTTCTTTAACTCTAACATTTTGTTAAAGTAAAAATTTGTATCTCCATCTAAAGGGGGTATGCACATCAAACCAATTATATTAAGTTTTAATTCTTTGCAGTAATTATAGAATTCAAAGAGATTATTGGAATTAATTCCAGATTTTTGTTCTTCATTTCCTAGGTTAATTTGAATAAATATTTTTAAATTACTATTTCCAAATGATGAAATTTTATTTGCTAGCTTTTCACTATCTAAAGAGTGAATATAATCAAATAATTTTACTGCAAACTTAACCTTATTTGTTTGTAGCTTACCAATTAAGTGAAGTTTAATATTATTATTATTTTTTTTTATTTCTTCCCACTTTTCTAAAGCTTCTTGGACTTTATTTTCACCATAATGAATATGCCCATAATTAATTAAATGGCTTATATGCTCAATCTTAAAAGTTTTAGATACTGCGATTATGTTTGGAGTTTTTTTAAGATTATTATCTATAACTTTTTTCTTAACTTTTTCCTTTATATTAAGTAAATTTTTTACTGTATCATGCATAAATTTAATAATAAAAAATATTATTTTATAAATAAGTTTAATAAAAATAATATTGATAATTTAGAGAATAATACAGCTATTATTTATAGAAATTACAAAAAAAAAAATCACCAAAAAGAAATTATAAAAATCAAAAAATATTGTAAAATTAAAAGAATTAAATTTTACTTATCTAATGATATCAAATTATCATTAAATCTTAAATTAGATGGAGCTTACATACCTTCATTTAACAGTAGCTATCGTCATTTATCTTACAAATTTAGAAATAATTTTAATCTAATTGGATCTGCACATAATTTAAGGCAAATCAGAATCAAAGAGAGACAAAAAGTGAAGCTAATATTTTTATCCTCTTTATTTAAAGAAAATAAAAATTATTTAGGAGTTAATAGATTTAACAATTTGAGTAAGCTTACAAAAAGACAGTTAATAGCTTTAGGTGGTATTTCAATTGAAAATCTAAAAAAATTAAAAGTGGTTAATTGTTACGGATTTAGTGGTATCAGATATTTCAAAAAAAAGGCCCTATTTCTAGGGCCTTTTAAACAAAATGTTTTAAACTTAGAAATTAAACGTTAATCCTAAGCTGTAGATTTCTCTGCTATTAGTTGAGCTATTAGCGATGTTATCACCATCATGAATTGCTCCACCAATACTTAATGATCCCATTGTGTATGAGAAACCAAGCGCAGCTGACTCTTGATCTGGGTTTCCAGAACCAACTGCTTCAATCTCATGGTTACCGTATGATAAAGTTAGATCATCGTTAACTTGGTATGATACACCAATACCAGTTGACTCGTAATCTGTTCCACTTTCCATATCATTTTCTGACATCTGTATACCAACAGTGATTCCACCAATTGCATATTTCGCATACATTGTGCTTTCATCACCTTTAGTATTAGTTGTTACTTCAACGTCTTGTTGTGCATAACCAACAGTTAAACCTTCCATACCAGTATATTCAATACCATATGATGTAGATGATACATCAGTTACTGCATCAGCTGCATTAACGTATGAAACTGTTCCTGTTACACCTGATTCATGTGCGTATGAGTATACAAACATGTTATCTCCGCCAGCGCCACCAATTAAATTAGCTTCTGCACCTACTAAGATATCCCACGGCTCTTCCCAAGCTGCTGGCATTACGTCATCTTTTGCACCAAGAGCTGAGCTTCCACCATGACCATGGAAAGTTAAGTTTCCAGCATCACCTAAATCGAATGCTATTGAGTGACTGTCGTATACATCTCCACCACCTGTATCATCGTTATCGATTTCAAAAGATAGTGTTACACCAATGTCATTTACATCACCTGATGCTGACATAGTGATTGAGTCACCCATTGTCCAACCTTGACCTTCAGTTTTCTTCTCGTCACCACCAGTAAATGACATTCCAGCTGAACCTGTAGCTGTTAATGTTGCTGCAGATACTGAACTAGCAACTAGGGAACCAGCAAGAGCTGTTAACCCTATTTTTTTTATATTGTCCATATTAAGTACTCCTTATTTATTGTTTAATATTAAACATCGACCTTCTATCAAAATACTTATGAAAAGAGTTGATTTTACTTATTTTTTATAAATTAAGTGTGAAAGTGTTGCAAATTTACATCATAAAAAGTCCTTTAAAATAAATGTTTTTTTAATAATTAAGTATTATTATTAAATATTTTGTAAATAATCTAAGTATTTTAGTAAAAATTATAAAAAAAATGAAAATACGAATCATAAATCTATTATTTGTTTTTTTAATGATCAGTGCATGTAATGGAAAAGTGCCTGGGGCTGATGCTAGAAAAATACCTCCAAACGCTAAAGATAGAGTTCTAAAAAATATGGAGGAAGGAAGAGGTTTTACGCTGATGGGTTCCGTCAAAAAAAATACAGGTGAATTTGATTTTGCTAGCTCGAATGAATTATGGAGAGCTTCCTTAGATACTTTGGATTTCATGCCTTTAGCGCTTGCAAATTATAGTGGAGGAATAATTGTAACCGACTGGTATAGTGATGGATCATCTGATGACGAGTCAATAAAAATTTCAATAAGATTTTTGAGTAACGAAATAAGATCCGACGCATTAGTTGTAAAAGTTTTTTATAAAAATTGTTCAATGCAAAATAACTGCAAGGTTTCAGATAGGTCGGGTGAATTGTCATCAGAGTTGACTAAAAAAATTCTGTCTAAAGCAGCTATTTATGAGAAGGATACTTTTTCAAAAAAGAGAAAAAAATATAAAAACGAAGCTTTAAGAACAGACGAACAAGATCAGTAAAAATCCTTTGTTGTGGAAAGATATAATTTCAAAAAAGTTGAAGAAAAATGGCAAAAGTTTTGGTTAGATAACAATACCTTTTCAACAAAAATTGATAAAAATAAAAAAAAATTTTATTGTTTAGAAATGTTTCCATACCCATCGGGAAAGATACATATGGGACATGTTAGAAATTATACAATTGGAGATGTTTTATCTAGGTACAAATCATTAAAAGGATTTAATGTGCTTCATCCTATGGGATGGGACGCCTTTGGTATGCCTGCTGAAAATGCAGCAAGGGATAATAAACTAGATCCTAAGGATTGGACAAACTCAAATATAAATACCATGAAAGATCAATTAAAGAAGCTTGGTCTATCTATTGATTGGAGTAGGGAAATTTCAACATGTTCAGAAGAATATTACAAACACCAACAAATATTTTTTCTAGAGCTATTAGAAAAAAAACTAGTTTATAGAAAAGAAAATTATGTAAATTGGGACCCTGTAGATGAAACTGTTCTAGCAAACGAGCAAGTAATCGACGGTAAAGGGTGGAGATCAGGCGCTGTTGTAGAGAGAAAAAAACTTAATCAATGGTTTTTTAATATTTCAAAATTTTCACAAGATTTGTTAGACGGGCTAGAAGATTTAACAACATGGCCAAACAAAGTAAGAACAATGCAAAAAAATTGGATTGGTAAGTCCTTTGGATGTGAAATTGAATTCAATATAGAGGGTGACTTACCTGTTAAAAATATTAAATGTTTTACAACACGGCCAGATACGTTGTTTGGTTTTTCTTTTCTAGCTCTTTCAATTGATCATGAAATATCAACGTTTTTCAGAGACAATAGCGAATTCTTGAAATTTAAAGAAGAATGTTCAAAAACAGGAACTACCGAAGAAGCTATAGCTGTTGGAGAAAAGATAGGATTTAAAACAAACTTACAAGCAATTAATCCTTTGAATCCAAATCAAAAAGTGCCGGTGTACTTTGCCAACTTTGTTTTAATGGATTATGGTTTTGGTGCAGTATTTGGATGTCCAGGGCATGATCAGAGAGATTTTGATTTTGCCAAAAAATATAATTTAGAAATTAAGACGGTTGTTAGACCATTTGATAAGGACACTAACTTTAAAGTCGACACTGAGGCTTATGCTGGACCAGGAGTTTTAATTAATTCACAATTTTTAGATGGCCTTAAAGCACCTGAGAATTCTGTGATCGAAACCATAAAAATATTAGAAGAAAAAAAATTAGGAAAAAAACAAATAAACTATAGACTTAAAGATTGGGGTGTTTCTCGACAAAGATATTGGGGCTGTCCTATACCTGTTGCCTACGATGAAAAGGGTAATGTTCATCCAATACCAAAGTCAATGCTACCTGTTAAACTGCCAGAGAATGTAAATCTTAAAACCAAAGGAAATCCTTTAGATAATGAAAAAGAATGGAAAAAAGTATTTATAAATGGTCAAAAAATGACAAGAGAAACTGACACTTTAGACACATTTGTTTGTTCTTCTTGGTATTATTTAAGGTTTTGCTCACCAAGAGAGACCGCTTATGGTTTTAATAAAGAGGATATTGATTATTGGATGCCAGTTGACCAGTACATAGGGGGTGTAGAACATGCAATTTTACATTTGCTATATTCACGTTTTTTTATGAGAGCCATTGAACATGATAATAAAGATTTTGATATTAAAGAACCCTTCAAAAGTTTATTCACTCAAGGAATGGTTTGTCATGAAACATACAAGGATGAAAATAATAATTGGCTTAGTCCGAATGAAGTCGAAAAAATAAATAATAAAACTATTCAGAAAGATTCAGGTGGCAAAAAAGTAATAGTTGGACCATCAGAATCTATGTCAAAATCAAAGAAGAATGTAATTGATCCAGAAAATATTATTGAGGTTTATGGAGCTGATGCTGTGAGACTTTTTATTCTTTCAGACAGTCCACCGGAAAAAGATGTGCAATGGTCAGATCAAGGCATGGTATCCTCTTACAAGTTTATTCAAAAACTATGGATTTTACATAATGAAGTTAAAAATTCCATGTTTGATGATAAAAAAGATAAGGAGAATGACGAGTTAAATAAATTTACAAATAAATTGGTTGCTAAATTTACAAATAATTTAGAAAAGTTTAATTATAATGTGATAATTGCAAACATGTACGAGACATATAACTATTTAATTAATTATATAAAAAAAAATAATAATTCAATAAGTCTAAAAAATTATAAAAAAATTTTAATTTGTTTTTCACCTGTTATCCCTCATTTTTCAAGTGAATGTCTTTCTGAAATTGGTGCAAGTGAAAATATTATATGGCCAAGTTATGATGCAAATGAGTTAGAGGAAAGAGATGTAAATATAGTCGTTCAAATTAATGGGAAAAAAAGAGCAATTTTAAAGACCAAAAAGGGCATTACTGAGAAAACTCTTTTGGAAAGTACAAAAAAAGATAGAAGTATTAGTAAATATTTAGAAAATAAACAAATCAAGAAAATAATTTTTGTTCAAGATAGATTAATAAATATTTTAGTAAATGAATAAAGTAATAAAAATTTTAATATTATTATTTACCCTACAAGGGTGCTCCTTTGAACCAATTTTAATAAACAAAAGCTTTGATTTTCGATTTGAAAATATAAATTTAAGCGGAGATGAAAAAATTAATGAAGTAATAGAAAATAATTTATTAAGTAGAACTAGTGGGAATAAAAAATACAAAATTAACTTAAATTCAGAGAAAAATATTCAAACAGTATCATCTGATTCAAAAGGAGATCCTAAAATTTATAAATTACAGATAAAAGTAGACTACAATGTATTATTAGATGAAAAAAATGTTTACGAAAATACAGTAACAAAACAAGCAACTTATAATAATATAACCGACAAATATGAACTTTTGCAATACGAAAACAATATTACAAAAAGTTTATCTAAAAATATTGCTGAAGAATTACTATTCTCAATAAAAACTTTAGGAAGATGATAAAAAAATATTTTGATTTAAAAAAAATAAATTTGAGTAATTTTAATTTATTTTTGTTTTATGGAAAAAACGATGGTTTACAAAATGAAGTTATAAACGATACCTTTACAAGTAATTTTAAAGGAAGTGTCAATAAATACGATGAAACTGAGTTTATTAATAATTATGAAACCCTGGCATCAGAGTTACTTACAAGTTCACTTTTTGAAAAAGAGAAAATAATAATTATATCAAGAACTAGTGATAAAATTTTAAAGTTTGTAGATGAAATTTTAGATAAAGGTATTAAAGAAATTAAAATTATCTTTAAAAGTAGTGAATTAGAAAAAAGATCAAAAATTAGAATTTTTTTTGAAAAAAGAAAAGATTTAATCATTGTGCCATTTTATGAGGATAACTCTAGTACGCTATCCTCAATCGTAATTAAATTTTTAAATGAAAATAATATTAACATGTCAAGAGAGTCAATTAATCTATTGGTAGATAGAGCCAATGGTAATCGTAAAATTTTAAAAACTGAATTAGATAAAATATTAAATTATTCGTTTACAAAAAAAAAAATAGATTTGAGGGCTGTACAAAAATTGACAAATTTAAACGAAAATTATGGTGTTAATGAACTAGCTGATAATTATTTAGAAAAAAACAAAAAAAATATTGCTAAGATATTAAACGAGAATATTTATTCAGATGAAGATTGTATTTTAATTTTGAGAACAGTTTTAAGTAAGTCTAAAAGATTAATAAACATTATAAAAAAGTATAATGAAACAAAAAATCTTGACGAAGTAATAGCAAATAATAAACCTCCAATATTTTGGAAAGACAAAGATAGTGTAAAAAGACAAGCAAATTCATGGAAAATAAAGGATCTTAAAGAAAAAATTTATCAGATAAATGAAGTAGAAACTTTAATAAAAAATAATTCTAAAAATTCTCTAAATTTAGTTTCAGATTTTATTGTAAATATTTAATAGTTACTTTTTATTACATTTATAAGTCTATCTAACTGGTCCAATCCTTTATATTCAATTGACAGCGTTCCAGAATTATTTTTTTTATTTATTAAAACTACTCTCATTCCAATTATTTCGGCTAGTGCATTTTCAGTAGCTATTGTATTAGAGTCTTTAGATTTAAATTTTTTACTAGAACCAATTTTAAGGACTCTTACTAAATTTTCTGTTTGTCTAACTGATAACTTTTTTTTTATTATTTTTTCAGCAAGTAGCAAAGAGTTATCAAGTCCTATTAGGATTTTTGCATGTCCTTGTGATATTTTTCCACTTCTTATCATTTCAACTAATTTTTCTGGTAAAGATAGTAATCTAAGAGTGTTTGATACGTGAGATCTGCTTTTACCTATAAACTGTGATACTTGATCTTGGTCATATCCAAAATTATCAATTAAATTTTTATAACTTTCAGCCTCCTCAATTGCATTTAAATCTCTTCTCTGTACATTTTCTATAATGGCTAATTCTAACGATTTAAGGTGATCTGCATCGACAATTAATACAGGGACCTCATGCATACCTGCAGCTTGAGCTGCTTGCCACCTTCTTTCTCCTGCAATAAGCTCAAACATTTTATCTTGGTCAACAGACTTTCTAACGATTAAAGGTTGGATAATCCCTCTCTCTTTTATTGAGTTAGTCAATTCATTTAATGACTCTTTTTCGAAGAGTTTTCGTGGCTGATTTCTATTTGGAACAATAGAACTTATAGGGATTTTATTATTTGAAGTTTTTGTTTCATTGTCACCTATCAAAGAGGACAATCCTCGACCTAAACCTTTTTTATTTTTAAAAGGATTTATCATGCTGCACTTTCTACTTTTTTATCTTGTTCTAAAAATTCTTGTGTAAATTTAAAATATGCTTTACTTCCAGGACAAACCTTATCATATAATAAAACAGGCACTCCATGAGAAGGTGCTTCTGACAATCTCACGTTTCTAGGAACTGATGTTAAGTAAACTTTTTCCTTAAAATAGTTTCTCGCTTCTATCTCAACCTGTCCTGAAAGCTTATTCCTTTTGTCATACATGGTAAGAAGTATCCCTCTTATTTCTAGAGATGGGTTTAAGTTTGCTTTTATTCTCTCAATGGTTTTCATCAATTGAGTCAATCCCTCTAAAGCAAAAAATTCAGTCTGAAGCGGTACAACCAAAGCTTCAGAGGCCACTAATGCCATAATTGTTAGAAGGCTCAAAGACGGTGGGCAGTCTATAATTATATAATCATATGATGCTCTAGAATCATTTAAAATCAAGCCTAATTCGTCTTTTAATTTAAATGCTCTGCGGTTATCTCCGGCTGTCTCAACTTCAAGACCAGACAAATCCACATTCGATGAAATTATATTGAGATTTTCAAAATTTGTTTGCTGTATTACCTCATAAATTTTTTTGTTTCCGTTTAGTACATTATAAATAGTTCTATCTGAACTTATATTATTTGATAATCCTAGACCTGTTGTTGCGTTACCTTGCGGATCCAAATCTATAACTAAAACTTTTTTTCCTTTCATAGATAATCCAGCTGCTAAATTAATTACAGTAGTTGTTTTACCTACTCCGCCCTTTTGATTTATGACTGATATTATTTTCTTTTCCATCCTATTTTTGTTTTAAAAAAATTTTCAATATTTTTGATAAATAATTACTTTCCATAATTATTTTTTTTTTTTAAATTTGAGATTTTGACAATCATTGACTCAGCGTTTGTTAAACTTTTCTTTTCTTCATAATCAAATTTCCAAAATTTAAGTGCATTATTTAAAATTTTTTTTCCACTTTTACCTAAAAACAAAATTATGTACCTAAAGTTTTTGAAATTAGTTTTTGCTATTTGAAAAATTATCGGCAAAGGTTTGAAGGCACGTGAAATAATAACATCAGTTGTTAAATTTCTTTCATCGAAAATATTTTTTCTATGTACTTCTGAATTTAAATTAAATTTTTTTGTCATTTCTTCTAGAAAAATGCTCTTATGATAGCTTTTTTCATAAAAAATTAGCTTAAATAGTGGCTTTTTTGATTTCATTAGAATTCCTAAAACTATACCAGGTAAACCAGCTCCTGATCCAAGATCAGTGCAGGTTTTAATGTCTTTTTTATCAATAAAATCAATAGTTTGTGCACTATCTTCTATATGTCTTGTATTTATTAGCTTTTCAGTCGATTTGCTAATCAGATTAATACTTTTATTTTTTGAAATTATTGCATTTTTATAAAGTTCGAGCTCAGATAATGTTTCACGTGAAACATCTAGAGATAGTACTTTGTCAATTTTTAAAATATCCGAATCAATCAAGCTATATGCTTAATAGACTTTCTTTTGATATGAGACAACAAAATATACACCGCTGCTGGAGTTATTCCGTCAATTCTTAATGCTTGTCCCATTGTTTTGGGTTTTATTTGCTTAAATTTTGTTTTTACCTCATTTGATAATCCAGAAAAATTATCATAATCAAGATTTTCAGGTATTTCGAGATTCTCATCTCTTTTAAATGCTAATATATCGGCTTTTTGTTTCTTCAAATAACCTTTATAATGAGAATTAATTTCTAACTGCTCGTCGATTTCACGTGAAAAATACTGTATTTCTGGCCATATTTTTCGAATTTTATTCATATCTACAGATTTTTGACCTAAAATTTGATTTGCAGTTCTATTTACACCGTCTTTAGCAATATTAATCCCATATTTTGTTATTTTTGATGGTGAAATAGACAATTTTTCCATTTTAAACTGAATTTCAGATAATTTTTTATACTTCTCCTTGTAAATTTCCTCTCTTTTATTTTGCACTAATCCAATATTTATACCTTTTTGGGTTAACCTAATATCAGCATTGTCTGATCTTAAAGATAATCTATATTCAGCTCTTGATGTAAACATTCTATACGGTTCTGCTACTCCCTTTGTAACAAGATCGTCAATCATAACTCCTATGTAGGCTTCAGACCTATCTAAAATAAATGGTTCATTATTTTTTATAGCAAGTGCTGCATTTGCCCCCGCAATTAAGCCTTGAGCAGCAGCTTCTTCATAACCAGTAGTCCCATTTATTTGACCAGCGAGATATAAGTTTTTTATTTTTTTTGTTTCCAAAGTTAAAAAAAGCTCTCTTGGATCAACATAATCATACTCTATAGCATATCCAGGCCTTAAAATTTTAACATCTTCTAAACCATTGATTTTACTACATATTTCTTGCTGAATTTCTTCTGGTAGGGATGTTGATATGCCATTTGGATAAATTGTATGATCATTTAGCCCTTCAGGCTCTAGAAAGATTTGATGCCTTTGCTTATCTGCAAATTTTTTTATTTTATCCTCTATAGAAGGACAGTACCTAGGGCCAACACCTTTTATACTCCCTGAGTACATAGCGCTTCGTTTTATATTTTTAGAAATAATTTTATGAACAGACTCATTTGTATAGGTCATACGACATGAGATTTGTTTATTTAAATTCTTTTTTGTTAAAAAGGAAAAAAAATATGGATCATTGTCAGCATGCTGCTCATCTAAATTTTCAAAATTTATTGTACGAGCATCAAGCCTTGGAGGTGTCCCGGTTTTTAGTCTTCCTATTTTAAAATCATACTTTTTTAGTTGTTCAGTTAAGCCAGTAGAGGGTTTCTCATCAAATCTTCCTGCAGGAGTTTTTTGTTCACCAATATGTATGAGACCATTCAGAAATGTGCCCGTTGTTAGAATTGTTTTAGAAGATTTTATCTCCTCGCCAGACTGCGTTATAAATCCGATTATATCATTTTCTTTAAAAATAAACTTAATTACAGGATCAGAAAAAATTGTTAAATTACAGTAGTTTACAAGTTTTTGTTGCATGTATTTCTTATATAGAAATCTATCACTTTGCGTTCTTGGTCCTCTTACAGCTGGACCTCTGCTTCTATTTAAAAGTCTAAATTGTATACCCGATTTGTCTGCAACTTCTCCCATAACTCCATCTAATGCATCTATTTCTCTAACTAGATGGCCTTTACCCAAACCCCCTATTGCTGGGTTACAGGACAATTCTCCTATTGTATCAAATTTATGTGTGAATAAAGCAGTATTAACACCTAGTCTAGCAGAAGCAGCTGCTGCCTCACATCCAGCGTGACCGCCACCTATCACAACTACATCAAATGTTAATTCATTTTTCATAGCTGTAATTTATTATCGATCTTAAAATTTACAAGAAAACACTTAAATTCGCTAAAAAAGTGTTATTTTCCAATAATTATTTACCTATACAGAAATTATTAAAGATAGAACCCAGTATCTCCTCAATATCTACTTTTCCCACAATCATCCCCAAATGCCTTGTTGCTAACCTTAAATCCTCAGCTGCTTTATCAAAATCTTCTATAGAATTTTTTTCCTCAAAACTTGTTAAATACTCAAGGCATTTTTCAAGATTATTTCTATGTCTTTTTCTCGTAATATAAATATCTTTTTGAGAAATAAATTTGTTTTCCAATTTTTTCTTGATCAAATTAATAAGCTTATCTAAATTTTTTTCCTCTTTAATGGATAAACTAACTGTGTCATATTTTTTAATTTCATTACCAATGTGATCAGCGTGTAAATCCATTTTGTTAATCACTAATATAGATTTTTTTGGCTCAAAATGTTTAAAAAAGTCAGTAAAATCAATACTTTTTGGCTCTATCAAAATTAAAATCAAATCAGCATTTTCAGCTCTCTCAAGTGCTAACTTTATACCCTTTTTTTCAATTTCGTCTTTAGCCTCCCTAATTCCTGCAGTATCAGATATTACAACTGGGAAGCCATCCAAATTCAATTGCGCCTCGATAACATCTCGTGTTGTCCCAGCAATTTCTGAAACAATTGCAACATCTCTCTTTGATAAATAATTTAATAAAGAGGATTTTCCTGCATTCGTAGGTCCAACAATTGCAATTTTAAACCCTTCTCTTATTATTTCTCCAACATTTTCATCACTTAAAATTTTTTTGATTTCATTTTTTATACTTTTGGTTTCTGAATGGATATTTTTTAAAATATCACCAGGCAAATCATCTTCAGGAAAATCTATTTTAGCTTCAACATTTGATAATATTTTTATCAATCTTTCTCTTAAAGAATTAAATTTGTCAGAACTTTTACCTGACATAATTTTAATAGCTTGTTGTCTTTGAATTTCTGTCTCTGATGAGATCAAATCTGAGATACTCTCTGCTTTAAGTAAATTTATTTTTCCATTAAGAAAAGCAATTTTAGTAAATTCACCAGGCTCGGCTAATCTACATCCATCTACTTTGGATATACATAAACTCATTGCTTCAATAACAGCTTTACTTCCATGAATATGGAATTCAGCCATATCCTCGCCTGTGTAACTATCTGGGCCAGGAAACCATAATAAAATTCCTTCATCTATAATTTCCTTCGTTTTGGGATTTATAAACTTTCTCAAAGACGCGACTTTGGGATCCGGTATTGTTAAATAAGTCATATTTTTTAACACTTTTAGAGTATCAGAACCTGAGACCCTTATTACAGCAATACCAGATAAACCAGGACCTGAGGAAAGTGCGTAAATTGTCATTTTATTATAGCTACAATATGAATTTAATATAAAAATAATTCAATGATTATTTGGCTAGCATCTTATCCTAAAAGTGGAAATACATGGGTTAGATCTTTTTTATCTGCTTATTATTATTCTAATGATGGAAAATTTAATTTTAGTTTACTAAAAAAAATTAGACAGTTTCCAAGCAAAGATTTTTTTAATGAAAAGTTAAAAAGTGTAGATGAGGCAGCAGAAAACTGGTTAATTGCTCAAAATAGAATAAATGAACAAAATAAATTGTGTTTTTTGAAAACACATAATATTTTTGGAGCCTATAAAGGAAAAAGTTTTACTACATCAGAACATACATTAGGTGCTATATATATAGTTAGAGATCCTAGAAATGTAATTACATCTTTAAAGAACCATTATTCATTGCAAGAAGATGAAGCATTAAAAATGATAAATAGCATTTACAGAAATTTAAGAGATGAAAATGATCATGATAATTATTCAAGCTATTCTTTCATAAGTTCTTGGGCAAATAATTATAACTCTTGGAAAATGTCAAAAAATATTAACAAACTGATTGTAAAGTATGAAGACTTAGAAAATCATGCTAATGAAACATTTTTAAAAATTGTTAATTTCACAGATAATCTATTGAAAAAAAATAACAATCTAAATCAAGATAAATTTAATAATGCAATTGAAACAACTCGGTTCGAAATTTTGAAAAAGAAGGAAGAGGAGGAGGGATTTGAAGAAGCTGTTTACTTAAGGAAAGAAAGAGAGAATAAAAAATTTTTTAATCTTGGGAAAGAAAATAATTATAAAAAGTTAGTTAAACCAAAAACCTTAGAGATAATTGAGAAATTGTTTAATAAAGAGATGAGAGAGTTAGGGTATCTTTAATATTAAGCTGGTTTATTCATAGAATTAAAAAATTCAGAATTATTTTTTGTATCTTTAAGCTTAGAGTTTATAAATTCTATTGCATCCATTGAACCCATAGGAGCTATAATTCTTCTTAAAACATTCATTTTTTGAAGATCATTTTTCTCAAAAATAAGCTCTTCTCTTCTAGTTCCAGATTTTGTAATATCTATTGCTGGGAATATTCTTTTCTCTGATATTTTTCTATCTAATATAGTTTCACTGTTTCCAGTTCCTTTAAACTCCTCAAAAATAACTTCGTCCATTCTACTACCTGTATCAATTAAAGCTGTTGCTATTATAGTTAAAGATCCACCTTCCTCTATATTTCTTGCTGCACCAAAAAATCTCTTTGGTCTTTGTAGCGCGTTTGCATCAACTCCACCGGTAAGGACTTTTCCTGAACTTGGGACTACAGCATTATATGCTCTGCCTAATCTTGTTATTGAGTCCAATAAAATTACAACATCTTTTTTATGTTCTGTTAATCTCTTTGCTTTTTCAATTACCATTTCGGCTACAGCTACATGCCTTTGCGCAGGCTCATCAAATGTAGAACTAATCACTTCACCTTTTACTGTCCTCTGCATGTCTGTTACCTCTTCTGGTCTCTCATCAATCAGTAATACCATTAAATAACATTCGGGATGATTTGCGGTTATTGAATTTGCTATGCTTTGCAAAATCATTGTTTTACCAGCTTTTGGAGGTGATATTATTAGCGATCTTTGACCTTTTCCTATTGGGCTTACTAAATCAATTAATCTTGGAGTAAGATCGATTTTTTTCTCAACTTTATTACTTTCTACTTCCATAACTAGTTGTTTATTTGGATAAAGAGGGGTTAAGTTATCGAAAGCAATTTTATGTTTAAATTTGTCCGTTTCCTCGAAGTTAATCTTGCTTACTTGAAGTAAAGCAAAATATCTTTCGCCTTCCTTTGGTGATCTAATTGGACCTTCTACTGTATCGCCAGTTCGAAGTCCGAATCTTCTTATTTGATTTGGGCTTACGTAAATATCATCTGCACCAGGTAGATAATTAGACTCTATTGCTCTAAGAAAGCCAAACCCATCTTGTAATAACTGAAGAACTCCTCCACCGGTTATCTCTTCTCCTTTTTCAGCAAGTTTTTTTAGTATCGCAAAATAAATTTCTTGTCTTCTAAGTGTGCTTGCATTTTCGATGCCTAGATTTTCTGCTTCAGTGATGAGCTTTTCTGAGCTTTTTTCTTTTAATTCTTGAATGTTCATTTTTATGGGGGGTTAAATTGAGATAGCTTTAATATAGTTATGTGTTTAAAGATTTCAACCCTATAAAGGCTTAAATATTACAACAAAAACAATCAAAATTAGCAATATTGTGGGAATTTCATTAATTAATCTGTAAAATTTGTGAGAATTAGTATTTTGATCAAATTTGAACTGATTTAAGTTTTTCCCTAAATAGAAATGATACAAAGTAAGCAATATCACAAATATAATTTTTAATACCATCCACGTTTGACCTAGTTGCTGAAATCCTATGCTGTGAATTAAAAGCAATCCAAATATCCATGATAGAATCATGGCTGGTGTCATAATGTAGTAATACAATTTTTTTTCCATTATCTTAAATACATCTGAAATTTTTCTATGATCACTATTTTCGGCATGGTATACGAAAATTCTTGGCAGATATAATAGACCAGCCATCCATGAGATAACTGAGATTAAATGTAAAGATTTAAAAAGAAGATAATAATTCATCAATTAGATATTTCTTTTAATCAAATTATTAAGTAATTCTATATGATCATCATTATCATTAAGACACGAAACCATATCAAAATTTTCACCACCAGCTTCCATAAAGCTTTCTTTTCCTTGAATTAATATTTCTTCTAATGTTTCAACACAATCTGAAGAAAAACCTGGGCAAATTGCTAAAACGTTTTTTACTCCCTCTTTTGGCAAACGTTCTAAAGTTTTATCTGTATAAGGTTGTAACCATTCATCAGGTCCAAACCTTGATTGAAAAGTAGTTTTAATTTCGATTTCTTTAAACTTTTCAGAAATAAGTCTCGTAGTTTTGTGACAATAACAGTGGTATGGATCCCCTTTATCAAAATATTTTTTTGGTATTCCGTGGTAAGAGGCTAATATTAAATCTGGTTTCCAATTTATGTTTTCTATTTTAGAATTAATAGAATTCACCAAAGCATCGATGTACAAAGGATCAGACTCATAATGGGGAATAATTTTAAGTGAAGGCTGCCATCTCATTGACATTAATGTTCTGTATACTTCATCACATACTGTTGCCGTTGTTGCAGCAGCATACTGTGGGTATAAAGGTAAAATTACAAGATTTTCACAACCATTATCATGTAATTTTTTTATTTTACTTTTTATGCTCGGATTTCCATATCTCATTGCAAAGTCGACCAATATATTCTCATTCGATATTGAATTTGAGACTTTTTCAGATTGTTTTTGTGTATAATACATTAATGGGGACATGTTTATATCTTTCATCCAAATTTCTTTGTAAGCTTTTGCAGTTTTAGATGGTCTTAAATTTAAAATTATAAGATTTAATATTAACTGCCATATAATAGGATTAACCTCTATAACTCTTCTATCAGATAAAAACTCTTTTAAATAACGCCTAATATCTAACCATTTTGTTGAGTCGGGGGTGCCTAGATTGACAATTAAAACTCCAGTTTTACCAAATTTAATTTTAGGGTGCTCTCTCATCATGTGAAGTCTCTAACTATTTTAACCAATTCTTCTACCATCTCAGTTTTTGTTTCTGGAAGAATACCATGTCCAAGGTTAAATACATAAGGGTGATCTTTAAAAATCTCTAAATATTTATTTACTTCTTTTTTTAAGTGCGCTTTATCTGTTAATAATACCTCTGGGTGTAATCCACCTTGAATGGGTATATTTATATTTTTAAGTAAATTTTTTGGGTCAACGTCATAATCTATGTTAATCATGCTTGGCTTTACGATTTTACAAAATTGACTGTAGTCTGTTATTCCCCTTGGGAAACAAATCACTGGGACCCCTAAGCTCTTAGTATAATCAACCAAAGATGAGGTTGGATTGTATAAGTATTTATCAAAATTGGATTTGATCAATCCAGACCAGCTATCGAATATTTGGATTATAGTGGCTCCAGCATTAACTTGGTTTTTAATATGAGATTTAATAAATTTATCTAAAATTTTTAACGAATTATTAATTAAACCTCTGTCAGAAAAAAAATTGGTTATCAAACCATTTTTTGGAGAAACCTTATTTATCATATATACAAGTAAAGTCCAAGGGGCTCCTACAAAACCAATTATATCTTTATTTTTTAAATCTTCACTTTTTTTTAAATCGATTAAAAGTTGGTATATCGGGGATAAATTTTTTGTAAATTCTTCTTCATCGATTTCTAGTAATTTATGTATCTCCAAATCTTCAAGATTAGGCCCGAAATTTTTCTTAAACTCAACTTTTTGACCAAGTCCGTAAGGTATCATTAAAATATCAGAGAAAATAATTGCTGCATCGAAGCCAAACCTTTTTATTGGTTGAAGTGTTATTTCTTTCGATAACTTTGAATTTAAACAAAGTTTTATAAAATCTGGATTATTTTTTCTTATTTCTCTGAATTCAGGCAAATATCTGCCTGCTTGTCTCATTAGCCAAATGGGGATGAGATCTGTTTTGTTATTTAATAAACATTCTTTTATTGGTGTCATTTACAATAAGATAATTATATTTAGATTTATTATTAGTATGAATTGTTGATAACGTAAATTACTCAATTTCAACATTTTATTCACCTTTTATTCATTATTATAAAAAAAAATTCCTCTAAAACAGGGATTATTTGATCACTTTTTTTCATATGAAAATTGTTAATAACTTATTCACACTCATAAAAATGTTAATTAAATATTAAAAAGTAGACTAAAGTTAGATGTGGTTGCTAAATCATAAGTTTTTCTTATTCTGTAATTAATTTATAAACAATTTATACATGAAAAATACACACCAAGTTTATCTAATATCAGACTCAACAGGAGAGACACTTGATAGAATATTCATGGCTCTTAAAGCACAATTTAATAACTTTGATTATGACTTAAACCAATTTTCGTTTACAAGGACCGAAAATCAAATTTCTACAATACTGAATGATGCTACAAAACAAGAGAGCCCAATAATTTTATATACAGTTGTTAATAGTAAATTAGCAAAATTTCTTGCTGAAGAAGCTAATAAAAAAAATATTCCATGTTTTGGTGTTTTAGGTGATTTAATACTCAACTTCTCAAAAATTTTAAATCAAAAAGCAACGCACCAACCTAGTGCTCAACATGTTCTAGACGAAGATTATTATAAAAGGATTGAAGCAATACAATTTACCATGAACCATGACGACGGCAACAATACTGAAAACATTTTAGAATCTGATATTATTTTAATTGGTGTTAGTAGAACAAGCAAAACACCGACTTCCATATATCTTGCAAACAAAGGATTAAAAACTTCAAACATTCCGCTTGTTAATGATATGAGTATTCCAAATGAAATTGCGAAATCAAACACTTTATGTGTTATTGGCTTGACCACAGAGGCCGAAAGACTCTATGACATAAGAAGAAATAGATTAAATTCACTGAAAGAGAATGAAGCATCAGATTATACAAATCTAGAAAAAATTAGACTCGAAGTAGAACAATCTAAGAAGATATTCAAAAAAAACAAATGGCCAACAATAGATGTAACTAGAAAATCTGTTGAAGAAACTGCAGCATCTATAATTAAAATATTTGAAATACAAAATAAAAATGGTTGAAATTATTTTAGCTTCCAAAAGTAAAGTTAGAGAAGAAATTTTGAAAAAAAATGGAATTCAATGTTTGGTGTCCCCTTCAAATATTGATGAGGATCCTGTAAAAGAAAGTTTATTAAATCAAGGCGCATCTCCAGAAATAATTTCAAAAAATTTGGCCGAATTAAAGGCAAACAAGGTTAGCCAAAAAAATTATGATGTTTTGGTTCTTGGCGCAGATAGTGTAATAGACTTAAGTGGAGAATTAATTTCAAAACCCGAAAATAGGATAGAAGCTTTTAATATATTAAAAAAATTAAATGGAAAAAAACATTCGTTAATAAGTTCAGTTTGTATATCTAAAAATGGATCAATGACTTGGAATTATACAGATAAAGCGTATCTCACAATGAAAAATTTTTCAGACGAACAATTAAGAGAATATTTAGAAAAAATAACAGACGAAGCCCTGTATGCATATAATGTTTATCAAATAGAAGGAGAGGGAAGGAGTTTATTTGCATCGATTGATGGAGACGAAAATACTATTATGGGATTACCTATAATTGATATTAAAAAATATCTAGGTAATTATAAATGAAAAAATTTTTAGTTATTGGAAATCCAATAGACCATTCACTATCTCCAAAATTGCATAATTTCTGGATAAAAAAATACAATTTAGATGCAATTTATGGAAAATTGGAGACACAGAAAAACGACCTAGCTGAATTATGTGAAAAATTAAAACAAGGTCAGTTAAATGGTCTTAATGTAACTGTACCATTTAAAAAAGAAATTATTCCCTACATCAATGTCTTAAGTGGACACGCTTTGAGAACAAAATCCATAAATACCGTTTCTGTTGAAAATGGAAATTTAATAGGTCAAAACACTGATATCGATGGTTTTGAACTTAGCATAAAAAAATTGAATTATAATGTAACTAACAAGACTATAATTATTCTAGGTGCTGGTGGTGTAGTTCCATCAATAATATATGCGTTAAAAAGAATGAACGCTTCAAAAATATTTGTGAGTAACAGAACGAAAGGTAAGGCTGATGAGTTAAAAGATTTATTTAATGACTTAATGGTATTGGATTGGGGTGATTTAGTAGATTTTGATATGATAATTAATGCAACCAGTATAGGCCTAAAAAAAGAAGATGATTTTGAGCATGATTTTACTCAATTCGGAATAAATAAATTTTTCTATGATATAATTTATGATCCACATAAGACGAAATTTTTTAATATAGGAAATCAAAAAGGTAATTATTTTAAAAATGGATTAAATATGTTTCTTTACCAGGCTCAAAAAGCTTTTAATATTTGGCATAATATTGAACCAGTTATTGACGAAGAAACTATAAATCTATTAAAAAATTGAATTATGAGGTTAAGAAATAAAGTTGCAATAATAACAGGATCAGCGTCAGGATTTGGTAAAGGTATAGCAAAAAAATTTTCTGATGAAGGAGCAAAATTGATACTGGTTGATATTAATATAAATTTATTAAGAAAAGTTTCAAAATCATTATCCCAAGATCACTTTGTTGCAGACGTATCAAAAGAATCAAATTTTAAATCTTTATTAAAATATACTCTCAAAAAATATAAGACTGTAGATATAATTATAAATAATGCAGGAATTACTCATAAACCAAAAAAAATGGAAGCTGTAACAGTAAAGGAATTTGATAAAGTATTTAATGTAAATGCTAAATCTGTTTATTTAAGTGCTAAATATTTTGTGCCTATGATGAAGAAGTTAAGAAGAGGAGTAATTTTAAATGTAGCATCAACCGCAGGTCTATCGCCTAGGCCTAGATTAAATTGGTACAATGCTAGCAAAGGATGGATGATTACAGCAACAAAAGCTATGGCTATTGAACTTGCGCCTTTTAATGTAAGAGTTAATGCAATTGCACCCGTAGCCGGAGTAACGCCATTATTAAAATCATTTATGGGTGGAGATACTCCCCAAAAAAAAAAAGCATTTTTGTCAACAATTCCAATTGGTAGATTCTCTACTCCTCAAGATATGGGAAATGCAGCATGTTTTTTATGCTCAGATGAAGCTACTATGATTACTGGAACGATATTAGAAGTTGATGGAGGGAGGTGTATTTAAATATATGATAAGAGTAGGCATAATTGGTAAAATTGCTTCAGGCAAATCTTTCATTGCTAAATTGTTTAATTCTCCTGTATTTAATGCTGATCGTGAGGTTAATTTTTTATATAAGAACAGCAGGCAGTGTTTTAAAAAACTAAAAAAAATTTTGCCTAATTATATAAAATCTTTTCCTATAAAAAAAAGTGAAATTATATCAGCTATCAATAACGAAAAAAAAAACTTAAAAAAAGTATCTTCGGTTGTTCATCCAATGGTAAGGAAACAACTGAAAACTTTTATAAGAAAGAATAAAAATAGAAAGTTGGTGATTTTAGATATTCCATTATTAATTGAAAATAAACTAAATATGGAAAATGATGTTCTTGTATTTGTAAAGTGCAATCGAAATAAAATCTTAGAAAGATTAAAGAAAAGGCCAAATTATAACAAAAAAATATTAAAAAGTTTAAGTCAGAATCAAATAATAAATTCAAAAAAATTAAGAATGGCAAATTATATAATCGATAATAATTTCTCACCGCATATAATGAAAAATAAAATTATTCTTTTAAAAAAAAAAATTTTGAATGAAAGAAATAATATTAGACACTGAAACTACAGGTTTATCTGTTAAAGACGGCCATAGAATTGTAGAAATTGGTTGTATAGAATTAGATAATTTAATACCAACTAAAAAAAATTTTCATTATTACTTAAATCCTGAGAGAAAAGTTTCCAAAAGTGCTCTAGAAGTCCATGGGTATACGGATGAATTTTTGTCAGATAAAAAAAAATTTATAGAAATTGCTGATGAATTCCTTAGTTTTATTGATGGAAAAAAATTAATAATTCATAATGCAGACTTTGATATTTCTCACCTAAATAATGAATTGCAACTAATTAAAAAAAAAGAAATTTCAAAAGAATTCGTTGTTGACACCTTGGAGATAGCTAGAAACAAATTTCCAGGTTCTGGAATAAGCCTTGATGCGTTATGCAAAAGATTCAGAATTGATAATTCAAAAAGAGATAAGCATACAGCTTTGATTGACTGTGATTTGTTATACAAAGTGTATATTAATTTAATCGGACAAAAAGAGCCATCATTTCAGTTTCAAAATGAATTAAAAAAAAATACGACTACCAACAAAACTTTAAATAATTATTCTAAGATTGTAGTAAAACCAAGTATTGAAGAAATGGAAGAACATAAAAGATTTTTAAATAAGGAATTAAAAAAAAACTTTTTTTAACTTAACTTTTGTTTGTATAGTTTTTCAAAATCAACTTTTTTCTCCAAATGTAAATTTGGAAAACCCGCATTTTTTATAGTTGATAAAAATATTTTTTCTAATCCAGGATAAATTTCGTTCTGAACTTCAACTAATATAATTTTTTCTAGCTCTTTTTTTTCAAGATTTTTATCCAATATTTTAATAACTGTCCCATAAGATATTTCAAAATATGATTTTCTTTTATTTTCACTTGGATCTTTGTAATGTAATTTTGTTATGACCTCCAACATGCTATTCTTCGCTGGTTCTGTAGTCACATTTATTCCTAAAGTGTATTTAGTGATAAATTCTTTGCTAAATATAAAAACATCTGGGCTTGGAATCTCAACAGATAAATCTTTAATGTACTTCAAAAGTATTTCATATTTTTTTGTCATCATCCTTACCTAATTCTTCAAATTCTCCGTCTATATAATTTTTCTTTTCACTTTTCTTTTCATATTTTTTTTTATTTATAAATATCCCGAGTATCAATCTTCTTGTTATTGGAATAACTAATAAAATACCCAATATATCTGTGGCAAATCCTGGAAATATTAAAAGAAAAGCAGCAAACGCTAATGTAGCCCCAGAAATTATCTCATAAATTGGTATTTCATTTTTAATTAACTGTCTCATTCCTGATTTTAATGTGTTAAATCCCTCGTATCTTGCGTAAGCAACACCCGCAATAGCAGTAGTCAATATTAGTAAAACGGTGTTAAATGCACCTAAATGAGAACCTATTTTGATAAATAAGTAAATCTCTATTAGAGGAATACCTATAATTAAAATTAATACTGTGTTCATTTGTCTATTATTTAATTAGCAGGTTGAAATTATCAACATAGTAAATATTATATAAATATGAATTATAGCTTTGAATACATTGATATAATACTTCTTGCAATGATTGCAGGTTTTATTTTTCTTAGATTAAGAGGAATATTAGGGAAAAAAACAGGGTTTGAGGAAGATATTGACTCTAGTTTTGCTCATGAAGCACCACCAGCTAAACCAAGGGCAGATTTAAACGCAAACACTTTTGACGAAAATGCCAAGAAAGAATTCGTGAAGGGTGCAAAAATTGCTTACGAGACAATAATTACTAATTTTGCAAAAGGAAAATTAAAAGATGTTAAATCATTATTAGACAAAAATGTTTATCAACAGTTTGAAGAAGCAATAAAAGATAGGGATGCAAAAAATTATTCGTCCGAAACAACATTTATTGGTATAAACTCAGCAGATGTTAAAAATCATCAGCAAAACAAAAATATGTTAGAAGTTACCATTGAATTTGTAAGTGAAATTATTTCGTGTGTTAAAGATAAGGATAATAAAATAGTTTCAGGAGATCCTGAAAAAATAAAAAAAGTTCTAGATACTTGGAAATTTTCTAAAGATAGTCGATCTTCAAATCCTAACTGGCTTTTAATTGACACCCAAGCTTGACAAATAAGTTATCAGATAAAGACAAAAAAGACTGGAAAAATTTTATAAATAGTTCTGAAAAACTTCAGAGTAAAGACCTAGAACAACCAAACGATCGTGCAATTTTAGAAAGATCGATTGATTTACATGGCTTTAATTTGGAAGAAGCTAATGAAGAAATTTCAAAATTTATTGAGAACTGTTATTTAAATAAAGTAAAAAAAATTAATGTTATTACAGGTAAAGGGATGAGGTCAAAAAACATAAATGATCCTTACCAGTCTTCAGAACTTAGTATTCTAAAATATTCTGTGCCAGAGTACATTAAAAATAACTCTGATTTAATGAAAAAAATACTTAAAATTGATTTTGAGTCTGTCGATAGCCCATCAAAAGGAAATTTCGGTATTATTCTTAAATCTATAAAATAAACTTAGATAGATCAGTATCTTTTACTAGTTCACCGATGTTGTCTTTAATATATTTGCCATCAACAGTTATTTTCTCCCCAGCTCTATCTGTTGCTGTAAAACTAATTTCATCTAGGACTCGTTCAATTATAGTATGTAATCTTCTTGCTCCTATATTTTCTACAGATGAATTGACTTCACTTGCTATATGAGCAATGGTATTAATACCATCTTCTGTGAATTCTAAATCTACATTTTCGGTTTTTAACAGCGCCTTATACTGTTTGATTAAACTGTTATCTGGTTCCTTTAATATTCTGATAAAATCATCACTATTTAGAGCATCAAGCTCAACTCTTATTGGAAGTCTACCCTGTAATTCAGGTAAAAGATCTGATGGTTTTGCTAATTGAAAAGCACCAGAGGCAATGAATAAAATATGATCTGTCTTAACAGGCCCATATTTAGTGCTGACAGTAGTACCCTCTATTAATGGCAACAAATCTCTTTGAACTCCCTCTCTTGATACATCTCCACCAACTCTGTCTGTTCTTGCAGAAATTTTATCTATCTCATCCAAGAAAACTATCCCATTATTTTCGGTTGAGTCTTTCGCAGATTTTATAATTTTATCTTGTTCAATAAGTTTATCTGACTCTTCGTTTATTAAAATTTCATGAGACTCTTTTACTGACATCTTTTTTTTCTTTGGTTTTTGACCCATGGATTTCCCAAGCATGTCTGAAATGTTTATCATTCCAACATTTGCACCAGGCATTCCTGGTATTTCAAATGATGGCATCTGATTAGACTCGCTAACAGCTATTTCAATTTCATTATCATCTAAATCTCCATCTCTTAATCTTTTTCTAAAACTTTCTCTAGTTGCCACGCTTGCTTTATTTCCAACTAAAGCATCTAAAACCCTATCCTCTGCTAATTTTTGTGCTTGAGCATGAACTTCTTTTCTTTTCTTTACTTTTTCCATTGCAATTGCAATTTCTAACAAATCTCTTACAATTTGCTCAACATCACGTCCCACATATCCTACTTCCGTAAATCTTGTAGCTTCAACTTTTAAGAATGGAGCTTCTGCTAATTTTGAAAGTCTTCTAGAGATTTCAGTTTTACCAACACCAGTTGGCCCTATCATTAAAATATTTTTTGGAAGAACTTCATCTTTCATGTCATCTTCTAATGCCTGTCTTCTCCACCTATTTCTTAGAGCAATCGCAACGGCTCTTTTAGCTTTGTTTTGTCCTACAACAAATCTGTCTAATTCTGAAACAATTTCTCTTGGTGATAATGAATTTGAAATTATGGTTTTCTCTTTTGCAACTTTGTCTTTTGGAAAAGATGTAACATTTGATTTTTCCATTATATTTTCTCCATACTCAAATTGTCGTTAGTAAATACACAAATATCAGAAGCAACTTTAATAGACTTTTTAGCAATTTCTTCTGCAGACATATCAGTATCCATTAATACCTTTGCAGCTGCTAAAGCATAATTTCCACCAGAACCAATTCCAATTACATCACCTTCGGGCTCTAAAACGTCACCAGTTCCTGAAATTATAAAACTTTTTTCTTTATCTCCAATTGCCATTAATGCTTCTAATCTTCTTAAATATTTATCAGTCCGCCAATCTTTTGCTAATTCAACAGCAGCTCTTGTTAAATTACCTGCATGTTTTTCAAGTTTAGATTCTAATCTTTCAAATAAAGTTAATGCATCTGCTGTCGATCCAGCAAAACCTGCGATCACATTTCTTTTCTCAATTTTACGAACTTTGTTAGCAGTTTTCTTTATAACAGTATTACCCATACTAACTTGGCCATCACTGGCCACAACTACGTCATTATTTTTTCTTACAAGTACAATTGTTGTCATGGACTATAGATGGATATGAATTTAAATAGTTCAAGCCCAGGTTTAGTATTATTGATATAATCAAAAATACATATATACCTATTTTAAATTATGAAAAGAAAAGCAAAAATAGCTCGAAAAACAAAAGAAACTAATATTAGTGTCGACCTTAATATTGATGGAAAAGGAAAATACAAAGTTGACACAGGTATAGGTTTTTTAGATCATATGCTTGAGCAGCTGTCAAAGCACTCGTCTATGGATTTAACCGTTAAAGCAAAAGGTGACACACACATAGATCTTCACCACACAACTGAAGATACAGGAATTGCTATTGGAGAATGCTTGAAGAAAGCTTCAAAAAAATTTGTAGGCATTAAAAGATATGCACATATTTTACTACCAATGGATGAAACATTAACAAGAGTTGCAATAGATGTTTCAAACAGACCTTATTTGATATGGAATGTAAAATTAAAAGTTGAAAAACTTGGTGAGATGGACACAGAACTATTTAAAGAATGGTTTCAAGCATTTTCTCAAGCTGCAGGAATTACACTGCACGTTGAAAACATTTATGGTGATAATAGTCACCACATTATTGAGTCTTGCTATAAAGGCTTAGCAAGAACTTTAAGAGCTGCGTTAGAATTGGATCCAAGGAATAAAAGTACAATTCCTTCGACAAAAGGCTCTTTATAAAATTAATGAGAGTCACAATTGTTGACTATAAATCTGGCAATATAAGCTCTGTAATAAACTCCTTTAATGAAGTAGCTAGAGATAAAGTTAACATCGAGGTAACCTCAGATTTAAATAAAATTAAATCGAGCGATAAAGTTGTACTACCAGGTCAGGGATCTTTTAAAAGCTGTATAGATGGTTTAAATAGTATAAATGGCTTAATTGATACTTTAAATGAATTTGTGTTAAATAATAAAAAACCTCTTCTAGGAATTTGTGTAGGTCTTCAAATGTTCGCAGATGTTGGCTATGAAGAAGTTGAGACTAAAGGATTAGGATGGATTTCTGGCAAAGTATCTAAAATTGATAATCAAAATGGAAAATATAAACTACCTCACATTGGCTGGAATCAGGTAAATATTATTAAAGAGAGTAAAATTTTTAAAAATGTAGAAAATAACTCCCATATGTATTTTGTTCATAGTTATGAATTTGTTCCTAATGATAAAACAGTTACAGCTGCTACTACAGATTACTCATCAAATATTGTTTGCGCCGTTGAAAAGGAGAATATATTTGGAACTCAGTTTCACCCTGAGAAAAGTGATAAAACTGGTCTAAAAATAATAAACAATTTTATAAGCATTTAAATATGAAAAATATAGATCTAAGAGAGTTCAGAGGTAAAGATATTCTAGTTCTATTAAAAAAAGCTGATGAGTTATTTATTGGTAATTTAGAAGAAAAAGTTCACTCTCACAAAATCTATAATAATGTATTGGAACAGATTCCTATTGATTATGAAAATATAAAATTGCGTGAATTGAGAGGAATTTTAAGACAAAAGATTTGGAATTGTGAAAGAAATTTTTTTTGGAATGAAAATTTTGCATCTCAGTCGGGTCAAGACAAAATAATAAAAAATTCTTTTTTTAGATCAAAAAAAAATGGTTATTTTGTTGAAATTGGTGCATTTGATGGTGTTCTTGGAAGTAACTGTATACATTTTGAAAAATCAATGAACTGGGAAGGAATAGCGATCGAACCGTCAAAAGTACAATTTGAAAAACTTTCAAAAAATAGAAATTGTAAAGTTTTGAATGCAGCTATTAGCTCAACTGAAAAAGATGTCGAGTTCATCGAAGTTATTGAGGGTCTTACACAAATGAGTGGAATTGATGATGATAATTATTCAGCAAAATTAATAATTGAGAATAATAAAAAAAACAAATTTAATAAAAATAGAATGAAGACCTCAACTTTTGAGAAAAGTATTTTAACTAAAGAAATTGATTACTTATCAATTGATATTGAGGGTGCAGAGCTGGATGTCTTAAAATCAATAAATTTTCAAGAATATATTATAAAAGTTATTTCTGTTGAGAATAATAATCCTGAAAAAATAAATTTTAACTCATTTTTAAAAGAAAATAATTTTTCGTTTTTTGATAGAGTTGGCCAGGATGAGATTTTTTATAACAATAAATTTTTTAAATTAAACTAAAATGAAAATTTTTCCCGCAATAGACATTAAAGATAAAAAGTGTGTCAGATTGATTAAAGGAGACTTTGAAAATAAAACCGAATATGAAATTTCTCCTGTAGAGCAAGCTGGAAAATATAAAGACAATGGATTTAAAAATTTACATATTGTTGATTTGGATGGTGCATTAACCGGAGATCCAATTAATATTGATATTATTCAAGAAATTACTGAAAAATTTGACCTTAAAATAGAAATAGGAGGCGGTATAAGAAATTTCGAGACTATTCAAAAATATATTGATGCTGGTGTTGAAAAAGTAATTTTGGGTAGTGCTGCTATAAAAGATAGAAGATTTTTAGAAGAAGCTTGTAAAAAATTTCCAAACCAAATCGCACTAGGTTTAGATGCAAAAGATGGTCATCTAGCAATTTCAGGCTGGACCGAGGAGTCT
The DNA here is from genome assembly GCA_902617415.1 of uncultured Pelagibacteraceae bacterium. GTDB lineage: Bacteria > Pseudomonadota > Alphaproteobacteria > Pelagibacterales > Pelagibacteraceae > Pelagibacter. The sequence goes on from CACMWQ010000005.1 coordinate 85,593, forward strand.
GATAAATTAACAACTGAATATCTAAAAAAAGTAAATAATTATGGAGTGAGTAGAATTATTTACACAGATATAAACAGAGATGGAACTAAGCAGAGTCCAAATTTTGAAGAAACTCAAAAATTAGCAGATATTTCAAAATGTCCAGTAGTTATATCTGGTGGTGTTTCGTCAATTAATGATATTAAAAGAGCTAAAAAATTAAATAATATTGAAGGGGTTATAATTGGAAAAGCTATATACGATGGTGATATAAAGCTTGATGAGCTTGCAAAAGAAATAGATGCTTAAAAATAGAATTATTCCTTGTTTAGATGTTAAAAATGGTCGTGTTGTAAAAGGCATCAACTTTGTTGACCTAAAAGATGCAGGAGATCCTGTTGAACAAGCAAAAATTTATAGCGATGGCGGTGCTGACGAGATTTGCTTTTTAGATATAACTGCCTCAAATGAAAATAGAGATACTATTTATGAAGTGGTTGAGAAAACTTCTAAAAAATGTTTTGTTCCTTTAACAGTTGGCGGTGGTGTTAGAAGTATTGATGATATTAATAAATTACTTAATTGCGGAGCTGATAAAGTATCTATAAATACAGCTGCTGTTCAAAATTCAAAAGTTGTTGAAGATAGTTCTAGAAAATTTGGATCTCAGTGCATTGTTGTTGCAATTGATGCAAAAAAAAAAGATGGTGATTGGGAAATTTTTACCCACGGTGGTAGAAATCCAACAGGCATAAACGCTTTAGAATTTGCATCTAAAATGGAGAAATGTGGTGCTGGAGAGCTTCTTGTGACCTCTATGGATAAAGATGGAACTCAGTCTGGATACGATATTGAATTAATGCAAAAGATATCTTCACTGGTCAATATTCCAGTAATTGCATCAGGTGGAGTTGGAACTTTAGACCATTTAGTAGATGGAATAAAATCAGGTGCTAGTGCTGTTTTAGCTGCATCTATATTTCATTATGGTACTTATTCAGTAAATGAAGCTAAGCAATATTTGGCATCAAAAGATATACCTGTTAGGATTTAGTATGTTAAAGATATTAGAAGATCTCGTAAACCTTGCAAGAGAGCGAAAAATTAACCCTATTGAAAACTCATACACGAATAAGCTTTTAGAAGATAAATCTTTAGCGAAAGAAAAAGTCTTAGAAGAAATAAATGAATTGATAGAAGCTGTAGAGCAAGACTCAAATAAAATCCATGAAGCGGCAGATGTTTTATACCACTTAATCATGTATCTAGAAAAAAGTGGTATAAAAATTGAAGAAGTAATGGAAGAATTAAAGAGTAGAAAAAAATAAATTTATAATTTACTTGGCAACCAGGTTGAGAATATTGGAAAGAGCATCATTAGTATTCCATAAATTATTCCAACGATTGTAAATAAAGGAACCTCTTTAAAAGCTTTGGCTGGGTTTTCTTTGATCACACCTGCAGCTGTATAAATACCTACGCACACGGGGGGTGTGATCATTCCTATTCCCGCAAATGCAACAAACACCACATAAAGATGAAGTAGGCTTTGGTTGAAAGATAATGTAATTGCTGCAAATATGGGCACGGTTAAATAAAATACAGGAACAATTTCTATAAACGTTCCAAGAATTAAACAAATTGCTCCAAGCATTATCCAGAACAGATTCACGCTCACACCTTTATCTGTGAAGAAAGTAATAATTTTTTGAGGAGCTTGAGTGTAAGTTAAAACTACACTTAAGAATGTAGCAGTAGCTATAATTGCAAAAATTACAGCTGTTATGATTGCAGTTTCCCTTAAACAGCTCATCAAAGATGAAAAAGTAAGTTCACGGTAAATTAAAAGTCCAATTAGAACCGCATATACTCCTGCAACAGCTGCAGACTCAGAGGGAGTTAGTATCCCTGCATAAATTCCACCCAAAATAATCACTGGGGTGATTAATGCTGGTAGCGCAGCGATGAAAGAACTTACTCTTTCTTTAAAAGAAGCCTTTTCATCTGTTCTAATATGCCTGCATTTAAACAAAACTAGAAGGACCATCAAAACTAGTAGAACAAGGCCTGGAATAACCCCTGCTGCAAAGGTTTTGGATACAGGTACGTTAGTTAGAGCACTAAATAATATTGCTGCATTGGATGGAGGTATCAATGCCTCTAAAAGTGCAGCAGAAGCAGCTAGGACAACAACGAATGGAGTTGGGTAACCTTGTTCAATCATCTTTGGCATCATAATTGTTCCAACAGCAGTAATAGCGGCTAATATTGAACCGCAAAAAGCTGCAAAGAAACCCATCGCAATAACCATCGCAACTCCCAATCCACCTGGCCAATGACCAACTAGTGTTGTTGTAAATTTAACTAATCTTGATGCTGCTCCACCTTTTAACATAGCCATTCCAGTAAATATGAATAATGGAACAGCAATAAGAACATGCTTTGTTAATGCACCAAATGAAACTTGTATTAAAACTGACCAAGGTAGATTTAAACCTGCAATTGCAGCTAATGAACTTCCTAATCCAAAAACTAAAAAAATTGGAACCGATATAACTAATGTTACAAGAGAAATAATAAAAGCTAATCCAAACATTTATTCTTTTCCTGAAAGTTTTTTAAAATTATCTAAAATAAGTTCTAATGAAGTTAATGCTAAAATTAAAAATCCTACTGGAAATGCTAAAAACATCCACCAGATAGGAATATTTATTTCTAATTCCATCATCTGTCCTAAATTGTAATACATTGTTGTTGCATCAACTCCTGCTTTAAAGAAAACGCACGCAGAAATTAAAGCTATTAAATTTACAATTGTTCCAATAATATTTTTTGATTTTTCAGATAAATAATGACTTAAAAAATCTACTTTAATATGTTGTCCTTGCTTTAATAAAGGACCAAGTAATGGAAAAACCAGCCAACTTACCATTACTGGAGGTAATTCAATAAACCACGCAAATCCTGTGCCTGTAATAAATCTTGTAGTAGCGCTTAATGCTAAAGCTGCCACCATTAAAAAGACAATGAACATTGCGAGCGAAATAGCAGCTTTTGCTAGCAAATTGTTAATAGCTCGCAATGCCCTCATAATCTTTTTAGAAAAAGTTTAACTTCTTCTAATTACTTTTAGCATATGCTTGTGCTGCCTCTAAAGCGTCAGCATCAATCATTTTAGCCATTGCTGGCATTACTTCATCCTTCATAAGCTTATCAAACTTAGCTTTTTCAGCTCCTGAAAGCGTAGTAACAACACCGCCTCTTTCTTGGAATTTTTTAAGAGTGCTTTCTCCAGTATCCATAATTAAGTCAGTTGATCTTTTTCCTACTTCTTTACCAACATCCATTATGATTTTTTGTAAGTCTGGAGATAAACTATTAAACCAAGTTGAGTTAGCCATAATATACGCGTCCGCATAGTATTGATATGGCTTTTGAGCGTATTTTAAAAATTCCCACCAGCTATATGCTTCGATACTTCCTGGAGGGCTGTTGATCGTATCAATCATTCCAGTTTGTAATGAAGTATAAACTTCACCAGTAGGCAAAGATACTCTGTTTGCACCTAAAGCATCCCACATAGGCTCTTCACTTTTTAAAAGTCTTCTAGCCTTTAGACCTTTCATGGCATCAATACCTGTTAACTCTTTAGCACTTGAAAAAGTCATTACAGGTCCAACAGGGTTATACATTACTAATGTTGAATTAGTTTTTTTTGTTAACTCACCCCAAATTTCTTTTCCTTTTGGTGAGTTTTGGAAAAAACCTCTTTGTTGTTCCCATGAATTAAATAATCCTGGAAACGAAGCAACATTAAAGTTTTTATTTATTGGTGGAAAACTTACCACTCCAACAATTCCTCCAAGTTCAACTGCACCAGAAGTTACCGCTCCCATTACTTCTCTAATTCCAAATAATTGTTTAGATGGATAAACTTCGATTTTTAATTTTCCTTTTGCTCTTTTATTTACTTCATCTGCAAAAATTTGTGCATGTTTTGCGCTGTGGTGCTTCGGACTCCAGTGAACCGATAATCGTCCAACTATCTCTGAAAAAGCAGCTGTTGAAGTAAGAACAAATGAAAAAATAAATGTTAAGCTAATAATAGCTTTATAAATTGATTTAAATTTATTCATTTTTCCTCTCTTTTTTAAAAATTGATCTTATTAGTTGCATATATTTTAACAATGCAAAATTTTAAAATATTTTATAAGATAATTTTTTAAAATGAAACGTAATGGGTTCACATTAATCGAATTACTTGTTGTAGTAGCAATTATAGGTATTTTAGCTGCTGTAGGTGTAGTTGCGTATAGTGGTTATACTACCAGTGCTAGACATAATATGTGTAAAGACAATCACAAAAAAATTGTTAAAACAATTGTCGAGAAAAAAACTTTTTGTGAATTCAATGATACAATTAAACTAAGAACATGGTACTCAGGTTTCAAAAAGGGTGCTGAATACGATTTTAATTGCTCAAATACTTTTTCATCTTTAGCTCAAAATGTTGGTATTCATATGACTAATATTCTTAAAAATGCATATACACCAAACAATCATTGGGGATATGATTGGATGGGTAATAGCTCAACTCCCACAACAGAAGGTAGATCTTTTTATCACTCAATATCTTCTTCTCAGTTTAGAATTAGAACACTTTGTGATAATAATGTTATTGAGACAATTATAGATGAATAAATAATTTTAATTATTATAAGAAAGAAATAATATAAATAGATACTCAAATAAATTATGATTTATGATAATAATAATATTTTTGCAAAAATAATAAGAGCAGAGATTCCCTGTAACAAAATATACGAAGATGATTTTGTTTTATCTTTTTATGATATTAATCCACAAAAAAAGATTCATGCTTTAGTAATACCCAAAGGAAAGTATATAGATTTGGATGATTTTAATACCAACGCCTCAAATGAAGAAATTATTGGTTTAATGAAAGGCATTACTACAGTCGCAAAAAAATTAGGAATTTCTTCTATTGATGGGAAAGGTTATAGAGCTCTTGCCAATATTAGTGATTATGGTGGCCAAGAAGTGCCACACTTACATTTTCATTTATTTGGTGGAGAAAAAGTTGGAAAAATGGTTTCGTGATAACCAAAGTTGATAGAAAGTATTTGGAAATTAATTCTCCTGATGAAATTAATTCATCTGGGCCTAAGGCTAATTGTAAAATTGAAATTAAAAATCCTCCAGATTTTCAAATAAATAAATTTTTTTATAAGCAAATTGGTAAAAGCTATCGCTGGATTGATCGATTAGCCTGGAATGATACAAAATGGATGGCTTATACAAACAATTCAAATTTAGAAACTTATATATTGAGAGAAAATGATGATTTGATTGGTTTTTTTGAGCTATTATTCCAACCTGAGACCAATCAATGTGAAATCGCTTATTTTGGAATTTTAGATCAATACATAGGAAAAAATTATGGAAAATATCTCTTATCAGAAGCTCTGAAGTTGGGGTTTAGAAAAAAGGCAAAAAAAGTGTGGTTGCATACTTGTTCTTTAGATCACAAACATGCTTTAAAAAATTATTTAGGAAGGGGTATGAAAATTTTTAAATCTGAAAGTATTAATTTAGATATTAGTTGATATAATTTTGAACTCTAAATATTTTTTCATCAATCATTATATTTGTTTCTACATTAGACAACTTGGTTTCAACTTTGTTAAGATAAATGTCAGTTGTGGTCCATCCAATAATTTCATAACTAATTTTATCAAAAAAAATATTTAATAAATTATTGTTATGTAGAATTTTAAAAGAGAAAGTTTCATCGTTCTCTTCAATTTTTTCCACCTGATCTAGTTTATCTAGTAGAAATTTTTTATCTAAAATTAAATCAAGAGGAGTGTCTTTAAGTTGGTATCTTAAATAATTTTTAATTTTTTTGCTATTTATCACGAGTGATCTTCCGTTAGATACTAAAATTTTATTATATATATCATCATACTTACATAAAATTTTTTTTGAGTATGAAATTATACATTTTCCTCGTTCAGTTTTTTTTCCAATTTTTTGAATAAATTTAAAAGATATATTATCTGTCTCTTCTAATTTATTTTTTATTAGTTGCTTTGATGATGCTAAAATATTTAATGGGTAAAAGAATATTAAAATAAAAATTATATATTTCACTATTTTAAAACTTCCCTTTTTCCAACATGGTTAGCCTTACTAACTTCACCATTTGCTTCCATTTGATCAATAATTCTTGCAGCTCTGTTGTATCCAATTTGCAATTTTCTTTGCAAAAATGAGGTAGATGCTTTTCTCTCTGATTTAATTATTTCTAATGCTTCATTGTACAATTCATCAGTATCGGAATTATCTTTATTTTTTTCACCAATTTCCTTTTCGTCAGCAAAATCCAAAATCTCATCAACATAATCTGGCTCTGCTTGATTTCTCAGGAAGTTATTTACTTTATCTATCTCTATTTCAGATACATAAGGTGCATGTATTCTTGTTATTCTGTTTGCAGAAGACATATACAACATGTCCCCTTTACCTAAAAGTTGTTCAGCACCTTGCTCTCCTAAAATTGTTCTACTATCAATTTTAGAGGTTACTTGGAACGAAATACGAGTAGGAAAATTAGCCTTTATTGTTCCAGTTATTACATCCACACTTGGTCTTTGGGTAGCCATTATTATATGAATTCCAGCAGCTCTAGCCATTTGCGATAATTTTTGAATGTAGTTTTCGATCTCTTTGCCAGCCACCAACATAAGATCTGACATTTCATCAACAATAACAACAATATAAGGCATCTTAATTTTGTGTTTTTCATTATAACCATCAATGTTCCTCACACCCACTTTTGTCATCAACCTGTATCTGCTTTCCATTTCTTTAACCACCCAACCCAAAACAGACGCTGCTTTTTTTGCTTCTGTAATGACCGGACATAATAAATGAGGTATCCCTTCATAAGTTGAAAGTTCTAACATTTTTGGATCAATCAAAATGAATTTACAAATGTCAGGTGTATGTTTGTAAATTAGAGATAGAATTATGGTATTGATACATACTGATTTTCCTGAGCCCGTAGTTCCAGCTATCAACAAATGTGGCATCGAACTTAAATCACTGGTTATGGGTTCTCCAGATATACTTTTACCAAGAGCAATTGGTAATTTTACTTCCCTTTTTTTAAAATTTTTATCGGAAATTATTTCTCTTAAAAAAACATTTTCTCTGGATACCTTAGGCAGTTCAATACCAACAGTATTACTGCCAGGGATTGTAGCTATCCTTGCAGATTCTGAACTTGTATTTCTAGCAATATCTTCCGCTAAATTAATAATTTTAGAAACTTTAACACCTGCTGCAGGTTCAAATTCGTTTAGAGAAACAACAGGTCCATGACTTATTTTTTTTATTTTACCTTCCACACCAAAATCGAGAAGTATTTTTTCTAATCCTTCAGCATTAATTTTGACATCTTCTTTTTTGTTGGAAATATTTTCAGGTTTTTTTAAAAAATCAATTAAAGGTAATTTGATTTTCACATCATTTGAAATTGTTTTTTTGGTAGCAAATAAATCTTCTTGAACTGGAGGCTCTTTAACATTTTCAACTATAGAACTTTCAGTAAGTATATTTTCTTGAGTAATAGAATTGGTTTTCTTTGATAAAAACAATTTTTTCATTAATGTAAAAAAGCTAAAAATATGTGAAATTTTAAAATTACTGCTTAAAAGAAAAAATAATAAAATAAAAAATATTAATATATAATAACTTATAGTTTTATTAACTTTCAAAAACTCTGCAATTATAGTTTCCGACATTAAATCGCCTACAAAACCATTGTTTCCATTTATTATTAACCAATAGGTTTCTTTATGGAAAATGCCAAAGAAAAATGTTGCAAAAATAATGTAAAGAATTACGAAAAAAATATTTTCTATAATAACAATTAATTTTTTATTAATTGTTATCGATAGCCCAGTGAAGAGAAGAGAAAAAGGAATTAGAAGTGATATTATACCAATTGACTGAAAAAATATATCAGCAACAAAACTTCCTCTAAAACCAAGAAAATTTTTTATTTCCTGATTTTCTGGAAATATAAAATTTGGATCATCCGGTGAATAGCTAATTAGAGATATAAAAAGTAATATTGAAGTAACTATTAAAAAAATACCTATTAGTTCTGCCAATCTCTTTATTATAAAATCGCCTATTTTATTGATATAATTTTTAAATATCATGAATCAAAACTGCATTTGTCACTTTGTATCATTTAATTTTTATTGTTAAAATTATTTTGTTATGAAAATTTGTCTTATAGGCCAAAATTTAACAAATTTGATTCTTGCTTACCTTTTTTCTGAAAAAAAACTCAATGTTGACATATATTTAAATAAAAAAAATCAAAAGGTAAAAACAAATAGAACAATAGCTCTATCGAGTGAGAATTTTGATTATTTAAAATCTTTAATAAAATCGAATATTAAACACTGGAAAAGTAAAGAAATTAAAATATTTACTGAAGACTCTCGATCTAAAGAAAAAATTAATTTTAATAAAAAAAATAAAGAAGTTTTTAATTTAATATCTTATTCCGAATTAAACGAAATTTTTTTAAAAAAAGTAAAAAAATCTAAATTTATAAAATTCTTTAATTCAGACACTGTTAGTCAAAACATTTTAAAAAAAACTAAAATTTATGATTTAGTAATAAATAGTGAAAACAAAAATTTTATTTCAAATAAATTTTTTACAAATAAAATAAAAAAAGATTATAGAAGTAGAGCATATACATTTCTAATAAATCATCGTCGTAAAGATAATAATATAGCTATTCAAGTCTTTACAAAATTTGGACCTCTGGCATTCCTGCCATTGTCTGGTACTAAAACTTCAATAGTTTTTTCTTATAAGGGGAAGAAAATAGATGATGAAAAAATAGTCGATATATTCAAAAAATATAATTCTTTCTATTCATTTACTAAAGTTAGTAAAATTGAAAAGTTTAGTCTGAGTTTTGAAATGCTTAGAAATTATACTTATAATAATATCCTTGCCTTTGGTGATTTAATACATCGTATACATCCTCTTGCAGGCCAAGGATTTAATATGACAATAAGAGATATTCAAATAATATCAAAAATAGTTAATGATAGAATATCCTTAGGTCTTCCAGTAGACATCTCTGTTGCTGAAGACTTCCAGAGTTCTACAAAACACCTTAATTATCTTTATGGAAAAGCAATTGATGGAATATACGAATTTTTTAGATTAGATAACAATGTTAACAACTCAATTTCAAAACCAGTTTTCAACATTTTAAATAATAATTCTATTTTTAAAAAATATTCTAATATTTTATCAGACAAAGGATTAAATTTATAAATTATTGAAGAGTAGTATTTTCAAACTCGTCTTTAATATAATTATTTAGTATTTGTTCCATTTTCTCTTTTCTTATATTTATATCGAGACTTTCTAATAATATTTGTTTTTCTTCCAATGAGAATGGTGATGCCATTGATAAATCATTAAGAGTTTGGCTAAGATCTTTCTTTTCTAAATCTTTTAAGTTCACAATATATCCTTGTTTTTTGAAAAATGTTCTCATGTTCTTCATAATTAAGCTTAAGTCTGAAAAGTTAACCTCGTTACTTTTTTGCATTATATCTTTTGAAAAATGTTCATATTGAACATTACATTCACGGTACATTTTGTCAGTATCTAACTCTGAGTTAATTTTGTATCTACAAATCCCGTTTAAAATAATAAGTATTCTACCGTCTTCTGTTTCATTGAAACTTGTGATTTTTCCAATACACCCTATTTCGTATAAATCAGGTTTTTTTAAAGACCCTGTCTTTTTTGGCTGTATCATTCCAATCATTCTATGCTTTTTCATACTATCATTTACCATTTGTAAATATCGAGGCTCAAAAATGTTCAGTGGAACAGTTGTGCCAGGAAACATTATAAAATTTGATAAAGGGAAAATTGGTATAGTTTTTGGTAATTCTTCGAGTTTCATATTATAATTATAATAATTCTTTTCAAGGTTACAACTATACATAAATGATTCCTGGTCGCATTTAACTATTTAATCACTTGCTAAATTCAAAAAAAGCTTTTAGTTTTGTTCTGTAAGAATAAGCGGGCATAGCTCAGTGGTAGAGCGTCTCGTTGCCAACGAGAAGGTCGTGGGTTCAAGTCCCATTGCCCGCTCCATTAAAGGAATTATATTATGAGTGATCTAGCAAGTAAAAAATGTATCCCGTGCGAAGGCAACATCCCGCCATTTAACACAGAAGAAATTCATAAATATTTAAAACAAGTTGATGGATGGGAAGTTATAGAGGATAAAATCGATGGATTTCATTTAATAAAAAATTTTAAATTTGATGATTTTTTACAAAGTCAAGAATTTGTGAATAAAGTTGGAGAAATCGCTGAAACAGAGGGACATCATCCTGATCTGTGGTTTGGATGGGGCTATGCAAGAATTAAAATATTTACTCATGCAATTAAAGGTCTTGCTGAGAGCGATTTTGTTTTAGCTGCTAAAATAGATAAGATAAATTGATTAGTGATTAAAGTGTCTTGTTTTGGAAAATACTAAAATAGTATTTGTTTGGTTAGCAAATTTAATAATTTCTTTATCATTTTTTGAACCCGACGGTTGAATGACTGCTGAAATTCCTGCTTGTACCAATTTTTCTATACCATCTACAAACGGGAAAAACGCATCAGATGCTGCTAAGATTTCATCATTATCGCTTATTTTCTGAAACTTTTTCATTTTATCAATTGCTATTTTGCAACTATCTAATCTACTTGGTTGACCAGAACCTATACCTATTGTCTTGTAATCTCTTGTAATTACTATTGCATTCGATTTTACGCTTCTGCATATATTAAATGCAAAGATAAGTTTGTTTAAAGTTTTACTCGTAGGTTTTAATTTTGATACAATTTTAAAATCTTTCTTAGAAAAAGGTTGATTATTTGGATCTTGAACTAAAATAGAATTAAATTTATTCATAAAATTAAGTTTAAAGTTTCTTTCTACTTTACTAGAATCAATTAGCCTTAGGTTTTTTTTCTTTTTTAAAAGTTTTATTGATTTTTTGTGAAATCCATTTGCAACTATTACTTCAAAAAATATTTTATTAATCTCTTTAGCTAAACTAATATTTAATTTAAAGTTACATGACACAATACCGCCATAGGCACTAATTGGGTCACTTTCTAAAGCCTCTTTAAATGATTTGACTTTGTTTGTATTAATGGAAACTCCACAAGGATTAGCATGTTTAATTATTGTTACACCCTTATTTTTTGGTAAAGTTTTAGATATACTTAGGGCAGAATAAAGATCGTTATAGTTGTTGTAACTGAGCTGTTTTCCACTGATTTGAATAATTTCCTGCTTATTATTTTCTGAATATATTGCTCCTTTTTGATGAGGGTTTTCCCCATATCTTGTTTTCTCAACTAATTTTCCAGAAAAAATATTCTTAATTGGAAAAAGGTTTTTGGACTTCTGATTGAAATAATTAAAAATTTTTGATTCATAATATGCTGTTTCCATAAATGCTTCTTCAGCTAATTTTTCTCTAAATTTTAAATTTGTTGAACCTTTATTTTTATTTAATTCAATAGTTAAATCTTCATACTGTTTTGTGTTACTTAGGATAACTACATCATTATAATTTTTTGCAGCAGCTCTAACCATTGTTGGTCCACCAATATCTATATTTTCAATTATATTTTTGTGATCAGAATTACTTAATAAAACTTTTTCAAATGGATAAAAATTTATAATAACTAGATCTATATTTTCATAATCGTTAATTTTCATTTCTTTTTGATGTTTTTTATTCTGCCTAACATTCAAAATTCCAGAATGAATTTTTGGATGCAATGTTTTTACTCTTCCATCTAGCAGCTCTTTTGAATTTGTAAATTTAGATACATCTAAGCATTTAAAACCCATACTTTTAATTTTTTTGTATGTGCCGCCTGAGCTTATTATTTTGATTTTATATTTTTTTAGTAAATTTAATAATGGCCTTAAATTGGATTTATCTGACAGTGAAATTAATGCAGTCTTAATTTTTATTGTATTTTTTCGAATGCCCATTTAATTTCCTGAGTTATATCTTTTATTTTACCTGATAAACATATATTTTGGTTTTCACTAGTTACATTTTTATTACCGAAATATATACCCGATTCAATATTTATAATCTCGCAGTTAGTTGAAAATTTCCATCCAGAATTTTCAATTTTAATTAGTATAGTTTTGTTATCTAGAGTTTTTGTTAATTTAACACCTGGTTCCATATGAAATCTGATATCATATTTTTTCGTTTCTAACTTGTTTTTTGAAATTATTTTATCGGTTCCTATCAATTTATTTTTTTCAACGAAATATTCTAAAGATCTTTCATATAAAATTCCAAATTTTTTTAAAAAGCCATTATGAGATGCTTTGATTAACCAATAGTTTTTTTCATTAACAATATTTTTATCACTAATTTTCAAACCGTTTTCTAAAGTTTTATAGTTTCCATTGTTTGTAAATGAACAACTTGAATGATTATCAATTATAAGTGCTGAATGAGCAGCAGTAGATTTTGAAATTAGATTTAATTTGTTTTTATAATCCTGAAAGTAACCAGAATTTGAAATAAGTTTTTTATCTTTGTAGAAGAATTCAAATGAAAGAGCTCCACTTTGATAGTTATGTGAAAAGGTTTTTTGGGGTGAATTTCCAACATCCATTGCAAGAATACAATTTTTGTTTTTTAAAATGGCATATCCTCCTACTTCATTATTTGAATTTTCGAATTTATATTTATAAAGCGAAAGATATTTATTAAATTCCTTTAAATCATTTTGATAATTACCATTGAATAGTAAACTTTGTTCGATTTTAGAAAAAACAGAATAATATTTTCCTAGATAGAAAATTATTTCATCAAGGTACTCCGGTATATCATTAAAAGACTCTTTTAATAATTCTCTAACAAGAATAAAATATTTTAAATAAAAATTTAATTGCCTGATACTTCTTGTTTTTGGAAAATACTCATCGTCAAAAGAATTATTAATAATTTTTCTTAGTAATTCTAATCCATAACTTAAAAATTTTTCATTTGCGTATGATAATCCTGTAATTATTATTGCTATACAGCCTAATAATTTATCATTAACAGATCGAGATTTGCTTATTTCATTTATCAAATGATTAATTTGTTTATTTACAGAAAAATTAAATTTATTTTTATATTTAGTATCACTTTCATCATAAGATAATTTAGAGTTTGCAATCCAAGATATTATTCTCTTTGATAAAATATCTGTTTGCCATGTTAATGAATTATAACTTTGATTTTTTTCAATCCATTTAATAATTATTGATTGTGTAATACCTGGGGAAGATTTTAAATCAATACTAAATAACCAATAAAAATTATTTAGTTTATTGAGGTTATTACTACTTAATAATTCACTTTCCCAAATATTATCTTTATCTAATTCTTCAATTTTAATTTTTTTTTTATCATATTTAACCAAGCAGCTTAAAATACTTAGACTTGGTCTATAGGAAATGTTGTTTATCTGAATTTTTGAAATTTTATTATTATAAAATCTTGATTTTAAGTATAAATTTCTTATTTGATTCTTAGTGTAGTAAAAAAATTCATTTATTAAAATTAAAGAATTTTTTAAATACATCTTACATTGATTTTAGAGTTTCTATATTTTTTTTAATATCACCATTATTTTCTTTGAATATTGTTGTTCCAGAAACTAATATATTTGCTCCCGCTGATATAACCACTTTTGAATTAGAGAAATTTATTCCACCATCAACTTCAATATCAAATTTTAAATTATTATCTTTTTTTATTTGATAAAGTTTTTTAATTTTCTCAATTACTTCTGGTATAAATTTTTGACCACCAAAACCAGGATATACACTCATAATTAAAACTAAATCTATTTCTTTTAATAATTTTTCAATGACACTTACCTTCGTATTTGGATTTAAAGATATACCTACTTTTTTCTTTAATTGTTTTATAAGATTAATCGACTCAATCAAATTGTCTGTTGCTTCAGGGTGAATTGTTATTATATCAGATCCTGCTTCAGCAAAATTTTTTATATATTTATGAACTGGTGAGATCATTAAATGTACATCAAAAGGTAATTTTGTATAATTTCTAAGTGTTTTTATCACTGGGGGACCAATTGTAATATTGGGAACAAAATGTCCATCCATTACATCAACATGAATTAAGTCAGCACCACCGTCTTCTAATCTTTTAATTTCCTCACCTAATTGGCTAAAATCTGCAGAAAGTATTGAAGGCGAAATTTGTATATTTTTCATTAATAAATAAAAACTAGTACTATCAATTTTTGAATATATTTGAATTATTATTTACTAAATATTTTATAAATTTCTGCAGCTATTTCACTTTCTAATGGAAACGATAACATTCCCATTACTGAATAACCCATTAAATAAGGCATTAAATAAAATCTAAACATATAAAAAAACCACGCTACATAAAGCGGAACTAATGGTCCTATAATGAAACTAGGAGTAATGAATTTGAAAATTTTAATAATTGGATTTGTGTATTTGACAAATACTTTCATAAAAAAGAATTCAGAATCCTCTTTTTGAAAAATATTCATTGCGGATCTTCCAATCAATGTCCACATAATGATACCTAAGATGTAGTCTATTACTAAAATATATAAAGGCATTTATCTGAAAAAAATGGGGGCGGTATCCGCCCCCAAAAAGTTTAATTTAGTGTTGCTTACCAAGTATTGTCTTACCTGATGGAACACGAACTTCGTCTACCATTTGCTGTGTGGCTTTATCTGGTTCTTCAGTCATTAAACTTACTACAACCATTACAACTAAACAGACCGACGCTCCGATTATACCAAAACGTAAATGGTCAATACCTAACCAAGGTGCATTACCCATGAACTTAGGATACACATAAATTAGATAAGCTGTTCCTGATGCAAGACCTGCTATCATACCTGCTATTGCTCCTTGTCTTGTTGCTCTCTTCCACCATACACCAAGTATTAATGGGAAGAACAATCCAGACATTGCAAAGTCAAATGCCCAAGCAACTGCACCAAGAATACTAGTGATTCTCATCGATGCAATGTATGCTCCAGCAGCACCAATAACTATTAGAAGTGCTCTAGCAACTAACAATCTTTTTCTTACATCCGCTTTTGGATCAATGATTTTGTAATAGATATCATGTGATAAAGCGTTTGCGATAGCAAGAATTAGACCATCAGCTGTTGACATCGCAGCAGCCATTCCTCCTGCAGCAACTAGTCCAGAGATTACGTATGGTAATCCAGCAACTTCAGGAGTTGCTAGTACAACCACGTCACCTCTCATAAACCATTCATTTAACTGAAGAATACCATCTCCGTTAAAGTCTGCTATGAAGGCTTGTTTTACATTAATCCAAGCATTTACCCACTCAATTTGCATAATTTCAGCAATTGGTTTTCCAATAATACCTGTCGGTAAGTTTGGATCTATTAGTGAGATTTTGGATAATGTTGCAAGCATTGGCGCTGAAGTATAAAGCAATGCAATAAAGAATAGTGACCATGCCACTGATTTTCTTGCAGCTTTAACACTTGGAGTAGTGAAGTATCTCATTAAAATATGTGGTAAAGAAGCTGTTCCTACCATCATACATAGTGCTAATGAAATAAACTTCCATGCAGCCATTCCACCTTCTGGCACACCTGCGTGTGATACAGCGATAGATTTTAGACCACCTGGTACACCTGCAGCTTTGACGTCTGCAGCAGCATTTTTGACTAATCCAAATTGAGCTTCAAGATCACCTAATCTAGCCACTTCCTCACCTAACATAAAGTGTGGAAAGAAACCAAATCCAGATTTGTTACTAATCCAGAATACCGGAATTAGATAAGCAATAATCAATACTATGTATTGTGCAACCTGTGTCCAAGTTACCGCTCTCATTCCGCCTAGCATTGAGCAAAGTAAAATACTTACTAGCCCAACCCAAACTCCTAATTCAAATGGAATACTTAGTGCTCTTGATGCAATTGTTCCTGTTGCGTTAATTTGAGCTGTTACATAAGTGAAAGATGCCAATGTTAAAACAACTACAGCACAGAATCTTGCGAAGTTTCCGCCGTATCTTGTTCCAATGAAATCTGGCACAGTATAACATCCAAATTTTCTTAAGTATGGTGCTAAAAGTGATGATACTAAAACGTATCCCCCAGTCCAACCGACCAAGAAAGCCATATAAGTATAACCACCAAAATAAATACCACCAGCCATTGCAACGAATGATGCACCTGACATCCAGTCAGCTGCAGTTGCCATTCCGTTAAATACTGTTGGTACCTGTCTTCCAGCAACATAATAAGCATCGACCTGAACAGTTCTAGATAAATACCCAATCAAGGCGTATATACAAACTGTAAAGGCGACAAACAAAATACCAATTGTTTTAGCGGTCATACCTGCTTGTTCGGCTATCGCCATCAATATGATGAATACAATGAAGCCCCCAGTATATGTTCCGTAAATTTTTGGTAGGTTGTCAATAAAATTGCCTTTAAACATTAATCATCCTCCTTTTCGGTAAAACCAAACTCTTCATCGATTTTTTCTTGTCTATTTGCAAACCAGAAAATTAGGACCACAAATGCAATGATGGAACCTTGCGCACACATGTAATACGCTAATGGATATCCCATAAAACTTGAAGTGTTTAGGTCAGAACCAAACATGAAGATCAGATAACCGAAAACAAACCAAATAATTAATGTAATAATCATTAACCCTTTGGTTTTTTCCCAGTGCTTTTCTTTGTTTGACATTATTTTAATCCTCCCTATAGGTTAAAGATATAATTCATACTCATTTAAAGTAATAATTAAAGAGTAAAAAATGGCATATATTTATAGTAAAAGTGGTAATATCGGTTCTAAATGGGCATTAAATACAAATTAAAGCTCAAAGATTTGAAATTTGAGTATTTAAAGGAATATTTCATTCCATTCTTAAAATATTTCAAAAAAACAAAAAAAATTGAAAACTATTCTGACTTAAAAGAATTTATCCAAAAAAAATCTGCATGGGTAAGTCAAGTAACTCTTTATGGATATCTGAAAACTAGAATGGGGGCAAAATATGTATTGATGTTTGAAGATGAAATATTTTTAGGATCGATTAATAAAGCTAAATGGAATATTTATTCAACTGCATTACAGGATTTAACTTTTTATACAATCTCTTTTTTAAAAAATATCAGAAATCAACATGATACTGAGAAAGCAAATGAAATTTATTTTGAAATTTTGGATAATGAACTTCAGAAAAATGAAATGCCAAAAGAAATATATGAAAATGCAAAAAAAAATTTTCTTGAAAGATATGAAAAGATTAATTGGAATGAGTATCACGAGTCATTACCATTTAATACAAGCGCGCTATCATTATATGAATGGTCTCCAATCGCTGAAGAATTAAAATCTTTAGACAAAAAAATAGTTTTGAATTCTATGATCTTAAAATGGGACAATGTTAAAAAGGAATTTATTGAATTAATAAATTTTTAAGTATTTTTTCTATTCTCAACTAAGCTTTTTACTACACTTGGATCTGCCAAAGTTGTTGTGTCACCTAATTGGTCATGTTCATTTGCTGCAATTTTTCTGAGAATTCTTCTCATAATCTTCCCTGATCTAGTTTTTGGAAGTCCAGGTGAAAATTGTATTAGATCTGGTGTAGCTATTGGACCGATTTGTTTTCTTACCCATAGCTTTAAATCTCTCTCTAAATCTAAAGTCGACTCTTCCCCCACATTTAATGTTACATAACAATACAAGCCATTACCTTTAATATCATGTGGGTATCCAACCACTGCCGCTTCCGCTACTTTTGGGTGAGCAACGAATGCACTTTCTATTTCAGCAGTTCCAAGGTTGTGTCCTGATACAATAATTACATCATCAACTCTTCCTGTGATCCAGTAATATCCATCTTTATCTCTTCTGCATCCATCTCCTGTAAAATATTTACCGTCAAATTGAGAAAAATATGTGTCAATGAATCTTTGATGATCGCCATAAACTGTCCGCATTTGACCAGGCCAAGATTGTGCAATACACAAACGACCTTCTGCCTCTCCTTTTAAAACTTTTCCATCTTTATTAACTATTACTGGTTTAATTCCATAAAATGGTTTTGTTGCTGAACCTGGTTTTAAATTTATAGCACCTGTTTGTGGACTAATTAATATTCCACCAGTTTCAGTTTGCCACCAAGTATCAACAATCGGACAATTAGAATCTCCAACAGTTTTATAATACCACTCCCATGCTTCTGGATTAATTGGCTCACCTACGGTTCCTAACAATTTCAGTGATTTTCTTGATGTTTTCTTAACAGGTTTTTCACCTTCTCTCATTAAAGCTCTTATCGCAGTCGGAGCAGTATAAAAAATATTCACTTTATATTTGTCAACAATTTGCCACCATCTTGAACTATCGGGATAAGTTGGAATTCCCTCAAACATTATTGTTGTTGCCCCATTTGATAATGGTCCATAAATAATATAGCTATGACCAGTTACCCAACCAATGTCAGCTGTACACCAATAAATATCTTTGGGTTTATAATTGAATACATACTGATGAGTCATTGATGCGTAAACCATATACCCTCCAGTTGTATGCATCACCCCTTTCGGTTTTCCTGTTGATCCCGAAGTATATAAAATAAATAAGGGATCTTCTGCATTCATTTCTTCTGGTTCACATTTATTTGAAACTTTTTTTGTTAACTCGTGGTACCAAACATCTCTCCGTTCATCCCAATTTATTCTATTGCCTGTTCTTTTTACAACAACACATTTTTTTACGTTTGGGCAATTTACTAAAGCCTCATCAGCTATTGATTTTAATGGGATTATTTTTCCACCTCTTACACCTTCATCAGCTGTAATTAGATAATCAGACTCGCAATCGTTTATTCTTCCAGAAATACTATCTGGAGAAAATCCTCCAAAGATTATTGAATGCACCGCTCCTATCCTCGCACATGCTAACATAGTATATGCAAGTTCTGGTATCATAGTTAAATAGATAGTTACTCTATCACCTTTCTTAACCCCTAATTCTTTAAGACCATTTGCGGCTTTAGAAACTTCTTTGTGTAATTCTTTGTAGGAAATTTTCTTTTGAACTTTTGGATCATCTCCAACCCATATAATTGCAGTTTTATCCTTATTCTTCTTTAAGTGTCTATCAATACAATTTGCCGATGCATTAAGAGTACCGTCGTAAAACCATTTTATCTTAACATCTGATTTACTATATTTAACATCTTTAATTTTTGTATACGGTTTTATCCAATTAATTCTCTTTCCTTCTTTTTTCCAGAAGCCATCATTATCTTTTATTGAAGATTTATATTTTTTTTCGTACTGAGATTTATTTACTAAGGCTTTGCTAATCCAGTCTTTCTTTGTTCTATATATAAGTTCTTTTTCTTGCTTTGGAGCTAAAGACTTAGCCTTAGTTTTCCTTTTAGTGATTATTTTTTTTTTTCTTTTTTTAACTTTTTTTTTTGGCATCGATTATAAATTTCTCAGATACTACTCATCTTCAAAATAATTTTCCAGCATTTAGTGTCGATTGGCATTACAGACAGTCTGCTTTGTTTTATTAGTGCAATATCTTTTAAATCTTTATTTTTTTTAATATTTTCAAGAGAAACTGGTGTTTTTAGTTTACTTTTATACTTAACTTTTACTGCTACAAATCGCTTCTCTTTATCTGTAGGGTCGATAAATGCTGTTTTAATTACTTCAACAATTCCAACAATTTCTTTACCAATATTTGAATGATAAAAAAAACATAGATCACCCTTCTTCATTTTTTTTAAATTATTTGCTGCTTGATAATTTCTTACACCATCCCAGTCGGCACCTTTTGCACCAACTTTTAATTGTTGATCTATCGACCACACGTTGGGTTCTGATTTTAATAACCAATAATTCATTACAAAACTACGCCAGCTCCTTTTAAAAATTTAGCACTTGCATCCAAAGCTAGTCTTGGACTAGCTTCTAAATCCATATTATCAAATTTTTTTATTTTATATTTTTCTAGACCTACCAATGCGATCATTGCTGCGTTGTCTCCGCATAGTTTAATATCTGGAAATATTGCCTTAAAGCCATTCTCATTACTTACTTCGATTAGTTTTTTTCTTATACCTTTGTTTGCAGCAACTCCTCCCGCAACGATAAAAGATTTTTCTTTAAATGAGTTTTTTAAAAATTCCTTAAAAGCAATCTTAGATTTAATATACAATATTTCTTCGATAGTTTTTTGAAAAGAAGCTGCTAAATCATATTTTTCTTGTTCTGAATTTATATCTTTTGTTATTCTTAGTATTGCAGTTTTTAGCCCTGCAAAAGATAAATTACATCCACCTTTATTAATTATTGGTTTGGGTAATTTATATTTATTTGGATCACCCTTTTCTGCAAATTTTTCTAACTTTGGACCACCTGGAAATTCTATTCCTAAAAGTTTCGCAGTTTTATCAAATGCTTCTCCCAAAGCATCATCAATTGTAGTCCCCAATCTTTTATAACTACCTAATCCATTCACACTTAAAAATTGACTGTGTCCACCTGAAATCAACAGAAGTAAATAAGGATAATTAATATTAGTTTGAAGTCTTGGACTTAAAGCATGACCCTCTAAATGATTAACACCAATAAGTGGAACCTTTAAGGATGATGCGAGTGATTTTGCAAAATTTAAACCAACGCTAAGACAAATTATTAAACCAGGTCCAGATGTTACGGCAACAGCAGATACTTTATCAAGAGTTACACCACTCTCATCCAAAGCTTTTTTTGCAATTAAATTAATTTTTTCAACATGTGACCTTGCAGCTAATTCTGGAACAACGCCCCCAAATTCTTTATGAATGTCAAATTGACTTGAAACTATATTTGATAAAATTTTTGGTATACCACTTTCGTTATCTTGAATAATTGAAACCGCTGTTTCATCACAACTTGTCTCAATTCCTAATATTATTGGGCTTTTATTCATAAATTATTTTTTATAATTAATACAATTAATCTATAAAAATGTAATAAAAATAACTTTTATGAAAAGAGCTAATCTTATAATTGGAACTCGTGGAAGTAAGTTAGCAATGATTTACGCAGAAAATGTGAAAAAAGAACTAAAAAAATATTTTTCGGAAGAGATTGAATTAAAAAAAATTGCAACAACAGGAGATCAAAAGCAAGATGAGAGATTATCTGAAATAGGAGGCAAAGGATTATTTTCAAAACAAATTGAAAAAGATTTATTAAATAAAAATATAGATATAGCAGTACATGCTTTCAAAGATATGCCTACTGAAGAAACTGAAAATCTTTTAACTAATAATTTTTTAAAAAGAAATTCTCCTAATGAAATTTTAATAAGTAAAAATAATATAAAATTTGAAGATTTAGAACCAAACTCAATTATTGGTACATCATCATATAGACGAGAATATCAACTAAAGAAAAAAAGACCCAACTTAAAATATAAACTTATCAGAGGAAATGTTGATACTAGAGTTCAAAAGTTAGAAAAAGGCGAATATGATGCGATAATTCTCTCAAAAGCAGGAGTAGATTCTTTAAATTTACAACATAAAATTTCACAAGAATTTAGTGTTGATGAACTTATACCTTGTGCAGGTCAAGGAATTATAGCAATTCAATGCAGAGAAGATGATAATGAAATTAAAAAATTACTTGAAAACATTAATGATCAAGAAACAAGAACTGTTGCAAAAGCAGAAAGAGAGGTTTTAAAAGTCCTTGAAGGAGATTGTGACACTGCAGTTGGTGTATTTGCAAAATTAAATGGGAAAAAAGTAGACCTATTGACCGAATTGTTTTCTGTCGATGGAAAAAATAGATATTTCATAAAAAAAAGTCTGCAAAAAGATAATATTGAGTCTACTAGTAGAATGGTAGGAGAAGAGCTTAAATTAAAATCAAAAGGTTCTTATAAAAATTAAAATGCATATTTTATTAACAAGGCCATTAGATGATAGCAAAGAATTAATTATAAAATTTACTTCGATGAATCATAAAGTTTCTCATTTACCCTTATTACAAATAAAAAAAATAGAAACACAAGAAATAGATTTTACCCAATTCAAAGGTGTTATTTTTACGAGCGCTAATTCTTTAAAAAATTTAAATATTTCAAAAATAGATAAAAAAATAATTTGTTTTTGTGTTGGTCTTGCAACAGAAAGAAAGGCAAAAGAAGTAGGCTTTCAAAATATTTTCTGTGCTGAGGGTAATGTAAATAATCTTAAAGAATTAATTTTACAAAACTTTGACCCAAAGATTGGACCAATGGCCTACATTAGTGGTGAAATTGTTTCTTATAATCTTGATAAAGATTTAATTTCAGAAAATTATGTCATAAAGAGAATTATAAATTATACGGCAGTACCTAATGAGAATTTAAGTGATGACTTTCTAAGAGATATCAAATCTTCTGTGCCAGAAATTGTTTACATATATTCTGAAAATAGTGCGAAGACATTTTTTATGTTAATAAAAAAATATAATTTAGATAATATTTGGATGGAAACTAACCTAATGTGTATGGGTGAAAAAGCATCATCAGCATTGAATGACATAAAATGGAAAAAAATTTTTCTTTTTAACCCTGGTGAAGAAGAGTTTTTGCTATATAAAATTTAAAAATGGACGTTTTAAATAAACTTAATGAGTTATTTTTATCTGTATGGAAGCAGGGAATTCTTGGGGTAGATTTCTTTCAGATAATAGTAGGTCTTGGAATATTTTTATTATTTTTAATATTTAGAGGTCTAATCAGTAAACTCGTAATAAAAAAATTGGAACTAATTTCAAAAAGAACAACTAATAAATTAGATGATACTTTTGTAAAATCTATGGAAGGTCCTGCAAGGTTTCTTCCAATTGTTCTTGGTGTCTTTTTTGCCAGTTACTATATGTCATTTGATAATGAGACTAGAGGCTTCATAGATAACGTGAACAGAACTCTAATAACAATTTTAATATTTTGGATAATACATCAAATAATTGAGCCAATATCATATATTTTAAGTGGATTAGATAAAGTACTGACAAAAGAATTAATAGGCTGGATTATAAAATCTCTTAAAATTTTAATTTTTATTTTAGGAGCGGCTGCTGTTCTTGAGTTGTGGGGAATTAAAATTGGACCAATAATTGCTGGATTAGGTTTATTTGGAGTAGCAGTAGCATTAGGCGCTCAGGATTTATTTAAAAATTTAATATCTGGAATTTTAGTATTAGTTGAAAAAAGATTTAGAATTGGTGATTGGATTAAAGTTGAAGGAGTTATCGAAGGGGTTGTTGAGAATATTGGATTTAGATCAACCGTTATAAGAAAATTTGACAAATCACTGGCAATTATTCCTAATTTTCAATTTGCAGAAAATGCAGTGATTAATAACACAAGAAAGACTAATTGGGCTATTAGTTGGATAATAACTCTTCAATATGACACCACTATTGATCAATTAAAAACAATAAGAGACGAAATTGAAGATCACATAAATAAAGGTGACGATTATGACCAATCTGTAGGAGTCGCCGTAAGAATAGATAAGTTTTCAGATAGCTCAATTGATATGTATGTAAGATGTTTTACAAAAACAAATAGTTGGACTAATTATTTACAAGTAAAAGAAAATTTGGCACTTGAAATAAAAAAAATTGTTGAAGGTAAGGGAGCTGCATTTGCGTTCCCAAGTCAGTCTATTTATGTTGAAAAAAAATGATTGCTATATTTTATTTAGCTCTTCAAATTTTAAAACTTTATTCATATGTTGTAATTGCCAATGTAGTTATAAGTTGGTTGGTTGCTTTTAATGTACTAAATACAAGCAATCGGTTTGTATATTTAATATTAGATTTCACTTATAAAATGACAGAACCGATTTTAATGAGAATAAGAAGATTTTTACCTAACCTTGGTGCTTTTGATATTTCTCCTATCGTACTTCTTTTGTTGATATGGTTCATAGAAATGTGTATGAAACTCTACATTGCACCACTAATATTTTAATAAATGATTTTAATTGATGGAAAAAAAGCTGCTGCTGATTTAAGAGAAGAGCTCAAGAAAGAAGTCTTATCTTTAAAAGATAAGCATAATAAAGTACCAGGTTTAACAGTCATATTGATTGGTGATTTAGCACCTAGTCAAATTTATGTTAGAAATAAAGAGAAATCTGCCAATGAAGTGGGCCTTAAATCAGAGGTGATTAGATACCCTGACAATGTTGAAGAAAGTGAAGTTTTAAAAAAAATCGATGAACTTAATAATGACGATTCTGTTTCAGGAATTTTAGTTCAGCTCCCACTTCCTAAACATATTGATAAACAAAAAGTTATAGAGGCAATTATGCCAGAGAAGGATGTAGATGGATTTCATCCCATGAATGTTGGTAATCTGTCGTCAGGTTATGAAAGTTCTATTCCGTGCACTCCTTTAGGTTGTTATTTATTATTAAAAAAAATTGAACCAAACCTTAATGGAAAAAAGGCTGTAATTGTTGGAAGATCAAATTTAAATGGTAAGCCAATGACACAGTTGTTGTTGAAAGAAAATTGTACAGTTACAATTACTCATTCAAAAACAAATGATCTTAAAGGAGAATGTTTAAAAGGAGACATTATAGTCGCTGCTGTTGGGATCCCCGAGCTTGTAAAAGGTGATTGGGTAAAAAAAGATGCAATTGTGATTGACGTTGGTATTAATAAAACTGATAACGGCCTAGTTGGCGATGTGGCATTTGATGAAGTATCAAAAGTTGCAAAAGCTTTAACTCCAGTTCCAGGTGGAGTCGGACCTATGACTATTGCATGTTTACTTAAAAATACAATTGAGTGTTTTAAGAGAGCAAATAAATAAAATTTATTACTGATTTCTAATTAAAGGATAAACTTTAGGACTTAAGTATTTAAGATTAGTTAGCATAATTAAAATCAAGGTCACAGTTCCTATAGAGGCGCCAAGGTAAATTAAAACTTTAAAATCAAATTGCCAAACTAATTCAAAAATATTCTCCATAATAAACTTTGATCCAATTACTGCAAAAAAAATTGCAATTAATATTACCGACAAAAAAATAATTATAAATTCTATCAAAGATGAAAATATAATTTCTTTTTTTGAAAAACCTAAAATTTTAAATACAAGATTTTGGTACTCTTTTACTTTTCCTTGGACCATTATAGCACTTGAGATAACAATCAATCCAATGATAATTGTTACACCAGAAATTAGGGTTACAGCTATGAAGACTTTATTTAAAACTGATGTTACTTTATTTAAGTAATCAGCAATTTTTATCATAGACAAACTCGGTAATACTTCTAACATTTTGGTTTCATCAAAATTATCTGGATTTTTAAATTTAGCAGTTGCCAAATATTCATGAGGAATTTTTTTTGCAAATTGTGGATTAAATAACATGGCAAAATTAATACTTAGATCACGATAATCAACTTCTCTAAAATTAACTATTTCTCCATCAATTTCTCGACCATAAATGTTTAAAGTAAAAATATCTCCCAACTCAATATTAAAATCTTTAGCCACTTTTGCATCAAGTGATATCTGAAGTTGGTTAGGTTTAGATAAATCCCACCATTCTCCTTTCAAAATTGGGTTATCTTTAGGAATATTTTCAACCCAAGAAGATCTTCTTTCACTTCCAATTACCCAATAACTATCATTATCTGGTTTAATATAGCTATTTGGATTCACACCATTAATTTTTACTATTCCGGAAGAAACCATAGGTACTATTTCAATGTCCGCATCAGGGTCCATTTTGTAAACACCTTGTTCAAATTTTTTCTTTTCACCCTTTTGAATTCCAACAAAAAAATAATCAGGTGCAATATCTGGAATAGATCTTGCAATTTCTCTCTTAAAATTTGTTCCAACCAAAGCTAAAGTTAATAATAAAGTTACACCTAAGCCTAAAGACATGATTGTGATAGGAGTGATACTTTTTGTTTGAGTTATATTTTTAATCGATACTTTTAAAGAGATATTTGAGATAAAATTAAACTTTTTTAGTAAATAAATTATAATCTTTGAAAGTAAAAAAAATACAATTAGACATATAAAAAAAGCCAGAAAATAACCCAAGCTATAAGAAGGTCTTTCAGATCCCAGCGTAAACAATAAAACTAAAAATGATAACAAGATAAAACTTAAAATAACTGACTTTTTTGAGTAATAAAATTGTAGGTTTTGGAATACATTTCTAAATAGGTTTGATGCTTTAACTTGATCAATTGAACTTATTGTTGGTATTGAAAAAATTATAAGAACTAACAAACCTACAATAAATATTTTTATAAAATTAATTAAAGAGAATTTTGGATAAACATTTAATCCCAACCCATCAGATAAATATTTGTCTGCAATTGGTACAATTAAAAAACTTGAGCCATAAGAAATTACAGTAATAATAAATAATAATATAAATAATTGAAGATAATAAAGTGTTTTTATATTCCCCGAATAAAATCCTACAGCTTTTCTTACAGCTATAGACATATTGTTCTGGTTTATAAATGACAACAATGTATTAGCGATACCTATTCCAGCAATTAACATTGCACTAATTGAAACTAAAGAGAGAAATTGGGAAAAATTATTAATTATCCTTTTTAAGCCACTTGCTGAATTTTCTGGAAATCTAAGTTTTACTTTTTGGTCATCTTTAAAAATATCTTTGATCTTACTTTCTATTTTTTCTGGATCATCACTTGGATTAAATTTTACTTTATATTCATAATTTAAAAAACTACCTATTCCATTTAGTTTTAGTATCTCCAAAGTTTGTTTTCCTGCTAATGCCCAATCTCCAAAAGCTACAAACCCACTGACATCAGGTACAGATTTTATAATTCCAACAACTATGAAACTTTGATCTTGTACCTTAACTTTGTCATTTATTTTTATCTTTAAAGTTTTTGATAAACTTTCATTAATCAAAATTGTCTTTGGTTCCTTTTGCATTCTTTCATAAGCATCTTCTGGCTCATAAACAACTTCACCGTAAAGTGGATATTTTTCATCAACTGTTTTAATCCTTGTAAATAATGATTTATTTTTTTCTCTGCCTGTCGTAGAAAGCATTGTGCTGAACTCTATCATTTGTGAGACAGTTGAAAATTCCTTTACTTTATTGACTAAATTAAGATCCCCCTGATTACGGTTATAATCGATTTCGAGATCTCCACCCAAAAGAACTTTTGCATTATCATTAAGCTCTTTTTTTAAACTATCTTCGATTGTAAAGATGGCACTTAAAATAAAAAGACTGATAAACAGCATTACAATAATGCTTGAAATTTTTTTATAATTTCTGCTTAAATCCTTTAAAGCATACTTGAATATTAAACTTAACTCCGAAGAATTATTTAATTTTTCCATCTTTGATTTTAATTTTTCGTTTTGCTTTGTCTGCTAATTTTGGATCATGTGTGACCATTATTAAAGAAGACCCTTCTTCTTTGACGTATTTAAATAAAATTTCAGAGATTATTATTGAGTTTTCGGTATCTAGATTACCAGTTGGTTCATCAGCTAAAATCAAATCTGGTTTCATTGCAATAGCTCTTGCAATCGCCACACGTTGTTGCTCTCCGCCAGATAATTGACTTGGAAGATTATTGAATCTATGTTTTAGACCAAATCGATCTAATAAACTTTTTGCTTCTTTCTCTGGATTTTTAAATTCATTAAGTTCAAGTGTTAAAGCTACATTTTCAACAGCTGTATAATTTGGAATTAAATAGAAAGATTGAAATATAATTCCTATATTTTGCTTTCTAATTTCAGATACTTCGTCTTCATTAAGATTTGTTATTTCCCTGTCTTGAAATATAATTTTCCCTGAGGTTGGACGTTCTAGTCCACCAATAAGCATAATCAAGCTTGTTTTTCCTGACCCACTTTCTCCAACCACAGATACAGTTTCTTTTTTTTTTATAGTTAAATCAATATTTTTTAAAACATTGATATTGTCCTTCCCAGTTTGGTATTTGAGATTTATTTTTTTTAATTTAAGAAGTGTGTTCATGAATAAAAGTTTATTTATAAAAATATTGTTATTCTTTCTAGTGCACATAAATGCAAGTGCAATAGAAAAGGTTATATTATTCGGCGATAGTTTAATGGCGGGTTATGGTCTTCCTAAAGAACAACACTTATCTTTGGTTTTAGAAAGTAATCTCGTTAGGAGTGGTTTTAATATTAAGGTAATAAATGGAAGTGTGTCAGGAAGTACTTCTTCTGGTGGATTGAATAGAGCAGAATGGAGTTTATCAGAACCCGGTATTGATCTAATCATCCTTGGTCTTGGGGCAAATGATATGCTTAGAGGAATTCAACCAGATGAAACCGAGAGAAATTTAGAAGAAATAATTAAAATCGCTAACAGTAAAAAAATAAAAATTATAATAGCTGGGATGGTTGCGCCAACAACTCATGGAACTAAATATAAAAAAAATTTTGATGCTATTTATCCTAAATTGTCAAAAAAATATAATTTACCTTTAATTCCATTTTTGCTTGAGGGTGTTGCTCTTGATCCAAATCTAAATCAACAAGATGGCATACATCCTAACAAAGCTGGAACAATAGTTATTAGTAATACAATTCAAGATATTATTTCAAAAAATTATTAATCGGATATGAAAAAAAAATATCATCATTTAGCAAATGGCACATTTCGTAATCCTGAAGGATCAAAGGTGATTGATATGAATTTCAATTGGTCGTTTAAAGTCTTTAACCAAGAAAAAAAAAAATTAGATATGACTTTTCCTGAAAGTAATATCATTAAAAAAGAAAAAGTTTTATTGGATTTAAATAATTTCCAAAAAGAAGATTATGTAGCGTGGATAGGTCATGCAACATTTTTATTAAAATTAGGGGAAATAACAATAATAACAGATCCAGTTTTTTCAAAAAATGCAGGACCTTTATTTTTTGGGCCAAAGAGATTTACCGAACCAGCATTAAAACTTAATGAGATACCAAGAACAGATATTTTTCTACTAACTCACAATCACTACGATCATCAAGATATGAAAACAATAATGAGATTTCCTTATAAAGAATCTAAAGTCCTGTTACCTTTAGGACTAAAAAAATATTTTAAAATTAATAGATTTAAAGATGTAAATGAAATGGATTGGTATGATCAAATAAGAATAAATCAGAATTTAAATATTACTTTTTTGCCATCAGTCCACTGGTCAAAAAGGAGTTTAACGGATACTAACAAAACTTTATGGGGCAGCTATTTGATTGAATACAAAGGAAAAAAAATATTATTTTCATGTGATACTGGTGTTGGAAAAATATATAAAGAATTGGGAGATAAGTATGGTCCAATTGATTTAACATTTATTAACATTGGCGCATATAATTTTTATCCTATGGCTTCAATTAAAGATTCTTCTGCTTACCACACTAACCCTGAAGAAGCCCTTGGACTTGCTAAAGATTTAAAAAGTAAAAAAGTAATTGGAATGCATTGGGGAACTTTTGTCTTATCACTTGAACCAATATTAGAGCCCCCTTTAAGGTTTAAGCAAAATGCAGAAAAATTTGGATTTAAAAAAGATGATGCAATTATTTTTAAAATTGGTGAATTTAAATTATTTAAAGAGCTTTTTGATACTAACTAGAATTTTCCATCAACCACAATCCATCTTGATTTAAAAAATATAGTTTACCATTTATAGGATGAATTTGTATGTCTCTGATTCTTCCAATTTTATCTTTAAATATTATTTCCTCTTTCACGTTTGATAAATCATTAAACTCTAATTTTCTTAAAGACTTATCTTTAAGAGAAGTAATTAATGCATGACCATTCCAATCTTTAAATTCATTACCTTTATAAATTGTGATTGCACTTGTGGCTATTGATGGAACCCAATATTGAATGGCTTTTGTAAAGCCAGGTTTCCATTTTGGCCCTATTGGTATACCTGAATAATTTGTGCCACCCCATCCAAGAATTTTCCAACCATAATTTTCACCTTTCTTTGCTTCACCAAACCAATCGCCTCCTTTTGCACCATGATTGCTCATATAAATTTTTCCATCAAAAGGTGATAAAGCTAAACCTTGAGGATTTCTTACACCAATTTGATATATTTCAGGTAGCCAGTCTGATTTCCCCTCAAAACGAGGATTGTCTTTTGGAATGCCACCATCTAGATAAATTCTAATTATACTTCCTGGATGTTTATTTCCATCTTGAGCAATCATTCCCCCGCCTCTTTCACCTGCAGAAGCAAATAAATAGTTGTCTTTAATTGCAAGTCTTGAACCAAAATGATAGGGCGAGTCAATTGGTGGATTGGCTTGAAAAATATTTTTAAAATTTAATTTGTTTTTATTAAATTTTGCACGTGCAATTGAAGTACTAGTCTTCCAATTATTTCTATTTTCTGTGTATGAGATGTAAATGTAATCTTCATGATACAGAATATCCAATAATCCTCCCTGTCCATATTCTACAAAATTTAAGTTATGATCAATTTCATTTATCTCCCTTGTAGAAATGTTTACAAATTTTATTTTGCCACCTTTCTCGGTAACAATCATTTCATTTTCATTAACGAACGACGAACCCCAAGGTGCTTCTAATTCAATAATTTTATTAAAATTTAAATTTTTACTAAATGAATTAGTTGAGAATAGTATTAATGATAAAAGAAATAATAATTTCTTCACTCTATGAAAGTTTTGATCTACCACCATCGACAGCAATAATTTGTCCTGTAACCCAAGAACTGTCTTCAGTTATTAGAAATTTTGCAAGCGAAGCCGAGTCTTTACCTTCTCCAAGTCTTTTTAATGGATGGGCTTTTGCTATACCATCAGCTAAAACTTTATTTTTAAGCATTGGCTCTGCAATTTTTGAATTAGTTAAACTTGGAGCAATGCAATTTACTCTTATATTAGGAGCAAATTCAGCTGCTAAAGAAACAGTTAATCCTTCCACAGCTGCTTTAGTTGAAGCTATAATTGCATGATTTGTAAATCCCCTTTGAGCAGCAACAGTTGAAAACAAAACAATCGATCCTTTATTTTTTTTTAAACTTTCTTGATAACCTTTAATTAAATCTACTGCAGAATATAAATTTAGTTTCATACATTTTGTAAAATCTTGTTCTGAAACCATTCTTAAAGGTTTTAAATCAATTGAACCAACACAATAAGCTATACCTTTGATATCATCTATTTCGGACTTAATCTTTTCAACAAAACCATTTTCTAAAACATCAGAGACTGTATATTTACAATTTAGTTTTTCAGACAAAGATTTTGTTCTTTCTTCATCCCTACCAATTAAATGTACTTCTTTGCCGGCTGCGTATAACTGTTCGGCTAAATTAGATCCGATAGATCCTGTCGCACCTACTACTAAATATTTTTCTGACATAAATTTTTAAAGAGTTATATATAGTTAATGAAATTATTTTTTCTACTTGGAAATCAGCTTTTCTCAGAGAAATATCTAGAAAAGTACAGAAAAGACCACTTTTTCTTTATGGCTGAAGATTATCAGCTTTGTACGTACGAAAAGCATCATAAACAAAAGATATTATTGTTCTTATCTTGCATGCGATCTCACGCAGATAGACTAAAAAAAAATAAATTTAAATTAGAATATTCTTCGATCGAGGATAAATCTTTTAAGCTGGATTACACAGAAAAATTAAAAAAAATAATTAAAACAAAAAAAATTAAAGAAATTTCAAGTTTTGAAATTGAGGATAAGTTTTTTGAAAATAAAATTACCAATTTTTTAAAAAAGGAAAAAATTAAATGGAATATTATTCAAACACCAATGTTTTTAAATTCTAGAGAAAAATTTAAAAACTATTTATCGAAATCAAAAAAACCTTTTATGGCAGTTTTTTATAAAGAGACTAGAAGAGATTTGGATATACTCATGAAAAAAGATGGTAATCCAGAAGGAGGCAAATGGAGTTTTGACGAAGAAAATCGAAATAAACTTCCAAAAAATATATCTATACCCAAATTTCCTAAAATTAATGAGACTGTTCATACGAGAAAACTAAAAATTTTAATTGATAAAAATTTTAAAAGTCACCCAGGTAATACGAAAGACTTTTGGTTTGCTACGGAATATGATGATGTAATTAAATTATTAAATTTTTTTATTAAAGAAAAATCAAATTTATTTGGGGATTATGAAGATGCAGTTGATCAGAAAGACAATATATTATTTCATAGTGCTTTAAGTCCTTACATCAATTTAGGTCTTATAACTCCAGAATTTATAATTAAAAAAGTTTTAGATTTTCACAACAAAAATAAAATAAGATTAAATTCCTTAGAGGGTTATATTCGTCAAGTAATCGGGTGGAGAGAATTTATGAGGGGAATATATCAAAGCTATTCAAAAGAAATGGAAACTAGAAATTTTTTTAAACAAAATAGAAAAATGAAAAACTCATGGTACGAAGGAACAACAGGATTACCACCTCTAGATTATGCTATTAAAAATGCAGTGAATTATGGTTGGTCACATCATATTGAAAGGTTAATGATCTTATCAAACATAATGAATTTATGTGAAATTAAGCCAACGTATGTTTACAAATGGTTTATGGAAATGTTTGTGGATTCCTCTGACTGGGTAATGGTCCCGAATGTTTATGGAATGGGGCTTTTCAGTGATGGAGGAATCTTTGCAACAAAACCATATATTTGCGGCTCCGCTTATTTCATGAAAATGATGGATTTTAAAAAAGGAGAATGGTGCAATACCATGGATGGTCTTTATTGGAGATTCATAAATAGAAATAGAGCCTTCTTTTTAAAAAATCCTAGACTTTCTATGATGGTTAGAATTTCCGATAAAATGAAACCTGATAGAAAAAAATTAATTTTAGCTGAGGCAGAAAAATTTATTAAACAAAATACTGCATAGTGAGAAAAGAAAATTTACCCACAAAAATTTGCCCTGCATGTAAAAGACCTTTTACTTGGAGAAAAAAATGGAAACTAAACTGGGATAAAGTGAAATATTGTTCTAAGAAATGTTCAAAAAATAACTAATTAACAACAAGAGCAGCTTTTCTTTTTCTCTAGTTTTTTTGTTTCAATCACTTCTTCTTTAGGGGCTGATTGCTCAAGAATTTTTGCTGCTTCAGCTTCTTTCTCTTTTAATATTTTATTTTCAATGTATGCGTAAAGAGAGTTGAAACCTAATTTTGAAGCTTTCTTTTCTTCGTAATTCCTTCTGCCTTTAAGATTTTCAATAATTTCAAGAACTTGCGGGTTATTCATATTATTGTTATCTCATAATTTTGATAATTTACAATAGTTCTTTAAAAAATTCTTTAATTATAGTTGGTATATACTTTTTGAAATTAAAAAAACCTTTATTGCAATATTTCCAAGAACTTCGATCTAAATTACGATAAAGAAATTTTATATTATTTATTCCTTGAGAAGTTAAAAAATCTAAGTTTTCTCCAACACAAGGATATAAAACATAACTATTCTCAATTGTTTTAAGGTTATCAATATCAATAATTTCACATTCCAAAGATTTTTCATCCAACCTTCTTTTTTGATCCTGAATTATATTAGTCTTAAATTTCACTGTTTTTTCACTAAGTTTAATATTCCTACTGCCGTTATTATTATTAACTAAATAAATTTTTTTAAATTTATGTTCTTTGAAATCAGTCAACTCAAAAGAAAGATTATTATCAAAAATAATTAAATTTTGCTCATCCAAACTTACTGGATTACTAAAGTCTTTTAAGAGAGCCTTGTATATTTTCTCGCTAACTTTAGGTGGTGCATTTTCATTTAAATTAATGTTATTAAATCTGTTATTAGTAAATTTTTTTATATTCCATTCACTTGCCAAATAATGCTTACCTTGTGTTTGTATCCCAGCAACCCATCTCCATCCTAATGTATTAGATGCTGCATCTCCATCATAGAGATGCTTCATAAAAAATTCAGCCCCTAATTGCCAAGGTAAATTTAAAGTAAAAATCCAGATACTGGCAAACCACATTCTTGTATGATTATGAAGGTAATTAAATTTTTTTAATTCTTTAACCCATTCATTAAAACATTCTATATTTGTATTTCCATCAATGGCATTTAAATAATCTTTATTATCTTTGTATTTTTCTCTTATAATTTTTAGTTCTATTATGTAATCTGTCCATACATTAGGTCTTAATTCTAACCATCCTTTCCAATAAGTACGCCACAAAACCTCCTGAATAAATTTTTCATTTTTAGAAAATGAAAATTTCTTTAAGGCTTTATCTATAACTTCTAACTCATTTAATATTCCATGAGATATATATGGAGAAATACAGGATATATTTGATCTTTTATCTGGACCAAAATCAAAATTTCTCAATCTTGAATATTCAGAAAGATTATTTTCAACAAAATTATCTAGTTTATTAATGGCTTGCGCCCGACTTGGTTCAAAATTCATGTTATTTTATTTTAATTTTTTCTTGTGAAAATTAATAAATCTTTCAACATTTGATTTATTAAAAGTTTTATTTTCCTCAAATGAAACTTTTTTCATAGAATAAGCTGAACTTTTAGTTATTCTTGAATGAATAATAACATTCCCTTTATATAACCTCAATTTAACTGATCCATTAACTTTACTTCTCTTAAGATCTACAATTCTTTGTAATTTAAATCTCTCTTTAGAAAACCAATATCCATTGTAAATCAGTTCCGCATATCTAGGCATAATTTTTTCTTTTTTATGCATTGTATCTTTATCAAGTGTAACAGACTCTATAGCCCTATGAGCGTGCATTAATAAAGTTCCGCCTGGTGTTTCATATACACCTCTTGATTTTATACCGATAAATCTATTTTCTACTAGATCAACTCTTCCAACAGCATTTTTTCCAGCAATGTCGTTTAATTTTCCAAGCAATTTAGACGGAGATAATTTTTCCCCATTCACTGCAATTGGATCTCCACTTTTAAAGTCTATTTTTACAATTGAAGATTTATTAGGTGCTTTTTCTGGAGATAACGTTCTTTGAAAGATAAAGTTAGGTGCAGAGTTTTTTGGATTTTCTAACACCTTTCCTTCTGTTGATGTATGAAAAATATTATCGTCTACCGAAAAAGGTGGCGCTCCTTTCTTGTCTTTAGGTATTTCAATTTTATTTTTTTTTGCATAATTAATTAGATCTGATCTAGATTTCAGTTTCCAAATTCTCCAAGGCGCAATAACTTTTATTTTAGGACCAAAATAATGATAACCTAACTCAAATCTTACTTGATCATTTCCTTTTCCTGTTGATCCATGAGACACAGCATAGGCATTAAATTTTTTAGCAATTCTAATTTGATCTTTGGCTATTAAAGGTCTGGCAATTGATGTTCCAAGCAAATAAACACCTTCATATATTGCATGGCCCCTAATCATTGGATAAACATAATCTTTTACAAAAATATCTTTTAGATCTTGAATAATAATATTTTTTACGCCAAGTTTTTTTGCGTTTCTGAAAATTTTATTTCTATCTATTTCTTGACCAATGTCTGCAGTATAACAAATTACTTCTGCATCATAATTTTCCTGTAACCATTTTAATATGATTGATGTGTCCAAACCTCCAGAATAGGCAAGAACTATCTTTTTCTTTGATTTCATTATTTAACTACAGCTTTTTTTAGCCGCGTTATATGCTTTAGTGAAGCCCATCAAAGAATAATGATCAATTGTTTGAGATCCAGATTTATTATATCCAGTAACCATTAATCTTGAGGCCTTTTTCATTCTGCTAACAACTTTTTTTTCAATTTTATTACTTGAAATCCATGCAAAATTATCTTGAGCTATATCAAATTTATATTTTGATTTACCAGAGCTAGCTGTAATTGAATTTTGACTGTTATATTCATAGCCTGAGGTTGTGCTTACT
This sequence comes from uncultured Pelagibacteraceae bacterium, assembly GCA_902617415.1. Taxonomy (GTDB): domain Bacteria; phylum Pseudomonadota; class Alphaproteobacteria; order Pelagibacterales; family Pelagibacteraceae; genus Pelagibacter. The sequence goes on from CACMWQ010000005.1 coordinate 121,760, forward strand.
TCGTCTTTAATTTTTTCAGATGGTCTAAAAGTTACAAATAATCTTGCATCTCTATCATTTTTTTTAGGAGATTGAAGAACAGGTTTAGATTGAGCAAAACATACTTTACTATCTCCATTAGTAACAACAATTGCATCCCAGTCTTTAAATGTTCCTATCTTATTTAATTCTTCTGAATAAGAAGTTGATCCTAATAAGAGAATAAAAAAAATTATTTTAAAAATTATGGACATGGATTTGGATATTTTTTTTGAATTTCATTAATTTCATTAATTATTTCTTTATCAAGATTCACTTTTACACTTTCTATGTTTGTTTTCAACTGCTCCATTGTTGTTGCACCAATAATAACGCTAGACATGAAATCTTGTATCTCACAAAATTTTATACACATTTGACTCATATCAATGTTGTATTTTTCACTAATATTAAAATACTCATCAACAGCTTCGTTAGTATTTGGTTTTCGATATCTTGTCCAAAAATCCCAATCTCTTTCCATCCGAGATCCTTTTGGAAATTGCTTATTTCTATATTTACCACTTAAAAAACCACTGGCTAAAGGAGAATAAGATAAACAGCCAATATTTTCTCTTATAGACACCTCGGCTAATCCAACTTCATATGACCTATTTAATAAACTATAGGGATTTTGTATGGACATCATTCTTGGCAAACTCTTTTCCTTTGAGAGTTTGAGATAATTCATAACACCCCAAGGAGTTTCATTAGATAAACCTACATGTCTAATTTTACCTTGCTCAATATACTTTTGTAATTCAACCAACACGTCTTCGAATTTGTTCCATTCATTTTCTTTATGCACATAACCAAGTCTTCCAAAATTGTTTACATTTCTTTCTGGCCAATGAAGTTGATATAAATCTATATAATCAGTTTTAAGTCTTTTAAGACTGTTATG
>CACMWQ010000006.1:0-83020 GCA_902617415.1 uncultured Pelagibacteraceae bacterium
TTTTTTTAGCTCTTTCTTTTTTATGATTTCTTTAATTAAAGAATTGGTAGAAATTTTAATCATTTCTTCCTGAGGTAATTTATTTAAACTTGGTCTTAAAAATATTAGATATTTTCCTTCATTTAAAATATCTACATTTGTAATGATCTCTTCATCAATCTTATATTTTATTTGAATTTGTGAATATGATATTGAATTTTTAAAAAAAATTAAAAAAAAAATTACGACATATATTTTCAACATAAATTATTGACCTACTAGATTGCCGATGTTTTGCACTCCTAGTTCTGTAAATGGAATTATTTTGACTAAAAATGATAAACTTTTATTTGGCTCTAAACTTCCATCATTATAAAATGATTTATTGAAACTAAGATTAAATGAAATACAATCAGTTTCATGAGTGTATATTAAATCATAATACTGTGTAAAATTTTCGTTTAGGTCTTTTGATATTTCAAAAGTTAATTTATTTTCTTCATTAAAATTAAATTTGCTAATATTTTTAATATTTTCGACATCTGGAAGATCATTATGTTCTGAATAATATGAAATGTTAGTATAAAAATTATTAACATTAAGATCAAAACTAAATTGGTCTAAATTTGAATACTTCAAATCTTTATCATATGAAAAATTGTAATTTAAATTTAAATTTTCGTTAACTGTAAAAGTTAAATCTCCAAAAAAATCACTCCTTTTATTATTTAATTTTGATTTTGAAGGCATATTATTATCTTCATCTGTTTTTAATACATTGGCTATTCTAAAATCTATAACATTGGCACCTAAATCATTGTTTTTTTTATATTCCAAACCTAAGCTTAAAGACTCACCTCCCTCTACTTGCGAACTAGATCCAATACGATTTAAATCAAATACACTATTATAATTAAGAAATACATCTTTACCTGATAGATCAGTATTGCCATTGGGGCTATACCTAAAAGATGCTATTGGTTTTAATAAATGTACATAATTATCTTCTATGTTTTGCAAAGGATAATTTACATCAATTTTAATAACTCCGAACAAATTATAATTTAAATTTTCATTATAGTTTGACGAATTTTTTGAATAGTTATTAGAATTTTTTAACAATAGATCATAGTCTGTAACTATTCCACTTAAATTTACATTTTCGTTAGAAGAAAAAAGAAAATCATTTGTTAAAACAGTTTCAGATACATTTGTGTCATATAATTTATTATGACCATATGAATTGAAATTAAAATTACCATTGTACTCTTTTGGAATTTCTAAATTTTTACTATAATTGAAATCAGGAAAAATATATTGAAATCTATCATGATAATTTCTTGATAAGTCCTCAAAAATTTTAAAAGATGTACTCAATTTTGAATTATCTAAATTCCAATTAAGGTCTAAGCTTGAAATTAAAAGTCCATCATTTTCTATTAAAGGAGAGGTATCAATTAGCTTATGTGTCTTTAAATAGTTATCTCCCCTAACATCTTGGAGATTTATTTCATAATTAGCTTTCCCAGTTTTACCTAATTGATTATAAAATAAATGACCTTTTGTTCCTGCATCCCCAACTAAAAAACTAAAGTCAGATAATATATTTGAATTTTGCAAAGCTTGTCTATATTCATTCTGTAAAAGGAAACTTCCATCAGCATAAAACCTTGGATTGAATGTAATATCTTTGTCAACACTTAAAATTTTAAAATAAGGAAGATTTATCGATGTACCTAAGCTATCTGAACTAGTGTAAGACGGCGTCAGTAAACCTGATTTTCTTTTCACAGACGGGTCTGGATGATTAAAATAAGGTAAATAAAAAATTCTGTAATCGAATATTTTTAACCAAGAATTTTTATATTCAAATATTTTATTTTTTTTATCATGTTTGAACTCTTCAGTATTAAGCTCCCACCCTCTGCATTTCTTATTTTCTATATTGCACGTGCTAAAAACACCCTTAAATACTCTAAGCTCATCATCATTAGAGAATGAACTCCTCCCTTTAAGAATTGGATCATTTTTTTCATTTCCAAAATAAGATTTCTTGAAATTGATATTTAATTCCTTACCTACGATTTCATTATTTTTTAAATCTACCATTAGATTTTCAAAGGAATATTGATTTTCGTATTTATCTTTAATTAAAGCATTTTTTGATTCAATAATTTCATCAACTAAATTAATTTTAAATTTATCAGATAATTCAAAAACATTTTCTTTACTATCGTAAATTACAGCTTTTTTATTTCCATAAATAATTTGTTGATTTCTATCAAAATAAAGATTTTTTGAATTAATTTTGTAATTATTTTTTATTATAATTGTTGTATTTCCATGGCTATAAACCAAATCTTTTTTTTTTTCATACTTAATTTTGTTGCTTTCGATAGAGATTAAATTTTCATTGTCTTTCAAAGTTACTTTATCACTAAAAATTATATTTTCAGATTTTTTGTTATAATTTACCTTATTAGAGTTTATATCTATTTTTTTATCAGGAATTTTTGTTTCAGAAAAGTAAGCTAAAATTGTATCTCCACCATCTTTAATATCCATTTTTTTAGCTTTAAAATTTATTTCTTGTGAAAATAAATTTACTGATAATATAAAATAAACGATTGTAATAATTAATAATTTTTTATTTTTCATCAATTTTTAACAACCCAATGTTACAAACTAAAAAAAGTATTAAGAGTGGCACCCAAATAGATAACTCAATAGGTAGCACACCGCTATGACCCAATATACTTGAAAAATAATTTATGTAATAGACAATTACGGATACAAAAATACCAATTATTATGGCAAAAAAATTTGAATTTAATATTTTAATTTTTTTAATTATTATAAAACCTAAGACAGTCATTAATATATAGAAAAGAGGCATACTATATATTTTATTTAAGTGAATTTTAATATCAGTATTTGAATAGCCAATTTTTAAATAGCTATCAGACAATTTATGAAGTTCATAAATATTTAAAGCATTTAAATTTGAAAATAAATTTGAAATTGTTTCTCCATTAAATGATGAATTATGAACATAACTTTTAAATTTTTTTGTCTCCCCATCTTCATTTAATATAGACACATTACTTAATTGCCAATTATTAGAGTTAATATTTGCTGTTTCTGCTATTAGTGTGCTTTCACTATCATAATATTTATTTGTTTGATTGATTGTAAGATATTTTAATTTATCCTTATCAAATTTTTCAGCATGTATTATGTATAGTTTATCTTCTATTTCTTCTTTTATCCAAAGACCATCATCATTTACAACAGCGAGATATTCATTGGATTTTGAAAAGCTATTTTTAACATCTAAATACTTGCTTTTTAAACTAGAAGAAAAAGAGTAATAAAACGTAAGCAAAAATATTCCAAGTGTAAAAGTAATAATTACTAAAATAAATATTATTCTTAAATTACTAATACCATTTGAATTTAAAATACTGAGTTCATTTTTTTCATTTAAATCTAAGTAAAAAAACTTTATTGTAACAAAGAATACAAAAGGCAACACTTCAAATATTAGTGATGGTGCATTTAGTATGGATAAATAAATAGTATAATAAAGATCGGTATTATATTTTTCTGAAAATCTAATTTCTTCGAAAAAGTTTATTATAATTACAACGCAAAAAAAAATAAGACTTATTTTAATAAATTTATCTACAAATAATTTTCCTAAATAAGTCTGGTATTTTTTAAGAATCATAAATACCTCAGCTTGAAATTCGTTTTTAATAATATAAAAAAGTAAAACAAGATTACAAAAATAATTGGTAACGTGAGAAAAATTAATTCAATTTCAAAAATTGTATTTACGAACTTATAACTTAATTCTGAAAATATAATTATTGAAAATCCAAAAAGAAATAAAAAAAATTTAAATAAACTTCTTGAAGCGCTATCTTTAGAGTTAAGTATAAGAAGTGAGCATATCAGGGAAAGAATAATTATATATATTGGACTTACAATTCTTTTAAAAGTTTCCTCGTAAATATCACTTATCAAAAAAGTATCTTTATCACCACATCTTAACTTTAGATTTTTTCTATCTATAAGATTATTTTCCAAACAAGAGAATAAAAAGGAAGTTTTTGCTTCTCCTAGTTTTAATTCTTTTCTTGTTTTAAAATTTAAATCAGTCAGATCATAAATTGTTTCTTTAAATCCCAAATTAAAGCTACCTTTTTTATCTATGTTAATTATTTTTCCGTTATAAAGTTGAAAACTGTATCCATTTCCAGTTTGATTTAATTTACCCATGCTAGCAATAATTATTTTATTTCCATTATTCTTAAGACTTTCTTTTATATATATACCCTCCAAAACCCCATCATCATTATATTTTTCAACAAAGATGTTTAGATTTTCCATCACTTTAGAAAATTTTTTTTCTTGAATAAGTTTTGGAAAAAAATCAATTGATGAGTTTTTTAAATATTTTTGTGCGAGATTTTGCGTATATGGGACTATTAGTAAATTAAAAGTTAATTGCAAAATTACAAATAATAATGAAATTTTAAAAATAAAATTTATAAATGAAATTTTTTTTATTCCATTTATCCAAAATACCAAAATTTCATTATTATCTTGGTAGCGGTTTATCACCACAAAAAGGCTCAAAAAATATGCAAATATTATTAATTTAGAAAAAATTTTAGGTATATTTAGAATTGAATATAAAAAATAAATTTTAAAAGAGTGACCTTGTTCAGAGATAATATCCAATAGATTCACCCCCTGTATGACCCATACAATGATAGTAATAGCCAATGATGATAGTAAGAAAAAGGCCACTATGTCAAAATATAACTTACGAAATATTAATTTATTCATTGAAATTATAAATTTAATAAATATACAACAATATCTATTAAATATTTCAAAAAAATGAAGCTAAAATTAGATTTTGTAAATAAAGTTCCTAAACAAGCTAAAGATAATGAAATTATTTTAGTTAAAGATAAAGCAACCAAAAAAATATTACTAAAATCCTCTAATAAATCATTATTTACAGACAAGTTATTTTTAGAGAAAAAATTCTCTATTAAAAACGTAAAAGATAAAAATTACATTTTTGTAAATTGTATAAAATCTAGAACTTCTTTAGACTACGAGAAGCTTGGATCGCAATTATATATTTTTTTAAAAAATAATAAAATTGAAAGATCATTTTTTATATCTAGCTCATCTTTTCTTACTAATGTTCAATTGGAAAAGCTTTTACATGGAGCTCAGCTTAAGTCTTATGAATTTAATGTTTATAAAACTGATAAAACAAAAAATGAGACCAATAAATTATATATAGTTGGAGATAAATCCAAAAAAACAAATTTGTTAAGAAATAAATTAAATTCTCTTTTAGAAGGTGTTTTTCTAACTAGAGATCTTGTGTCTGAACCAGGAAACGTGCTTCATCCAGATGAATATGCAAAACGAATAATCAAATTAAGAAAATTTGGATTAAAGGTTAAAGTCTATGATCAAAAGAAATTAAAAATAATGGGTATGAATGCTTTATTGGGCGTAGGTCAAGGAAGTGTCAGAGGTTCATATTTAGTTACAATAGAGTGGAATGGAGCAAAAAATAAATCCAGACCATTGGGATTTGTTGGAAAGGGTGTGTGTTTCGACACTGGGGGTTATTCACTAAAACCAGCAAAATTTATGGAAGATATGACTTACGATATGGCTGGCTCAGCAACAGTTGTTGGTTTAATGAAAACACTTGCGTTAAGAAAGTCTAAAATTAATGCAGTCGGTGTGGTAGGTCTTGTAGAAAATATGGTAAGTGGAAATGCCCAAAGACCTGGAGACATAGTAAAATCTTACAGTGGAAAAACTATTGAAATTTTAAATACAGATGCTGAAGGTAGATTAGTTTTAGCTGACGCTTTAACATTTACCGAAGAAAAATTTAAACCTCAATTTATAATTGACTTAGCAACATTAACAGGTGCTATAATTGTTTCTCTTGGTTCAGAATATGCTGGTCTATTTTCGAATAATGATAAATTATCTAGACAATTAATTGAAGCAGGAGAAAGTGTTGAAGAAAAACTTTGGAGAATGCCTTTAAACGAAAACTTCGATAAATTAATAAACTCTAAAAATGCTGACATGCAAAATATTAATTATGTTGGTGGAGCTGGATCAACAACAGCTGCACAATTTTTACAAAGATTTATTATTAATAAAACTCCTTGGGCTCATTTAGATATTGCAGGTATGGCATTTTCAAAATATGGTGGAGCGCTTAACTCTGGTGGTGCAACCGGCTATGGAGTCAGATTGTTGAATAAATTAATTGAGGATAACTATGAATAATATTGAGCAAACTCTATCTATAATTAAACCAGACGCAGTTGAAAGAAATCTTCAAGATCAAATTAAGCAGGAATTTAAAAACAAAGGATTTGAAATAATTAAAGAAAAAAAAATTCATATTTCTAAAGAGGAAGCAGAAAGATTTTATAAAGTACATGAGTCCAAACCATTTTATAACGATTTATGCGCCTATTTATCATCAGGTCCTATCGTTGTGATGACTTTACAACGAGAAAATGCAGTTGCGGAAAATAGAAGGTTAATGGGAGCAACAAATCCAGTTGATGCAGAGGAGGGCACTTTGAGGAAAAAATACGGTATTTCAATCGATAAAAACTCTGTTCATGGTTCAGACAGCCCTGAAAATGCTAAGATTGAATTAGATTTTTTTTTTGATCACTAGCTAAAAACTTAATAATTGATTTTGGATATATTTTATGCTCGATTTTTAAAACTTTTTTTTCTAAACTTTTTCCACTATCCGATTTTAGAATTTTTACTTTTTTTTGTAATATAATTTTACCTGAATCTAATTTATCATTAACAATATGAACTGTAGCTCCAGAGTATTTGTCTTTATTTCGAATTGCTCTATTGTGTGTATTTAGTCCTTTATACTTAGGAAGAAGCGAAGGGTGAATATTAAGTATAGGTTTATTAAATTTTCTTATAAAACTACCTGATAGTATTTTCATAAATCCAGCTAAACAAATCAAATCAACATTATTCTTTTTTAATAATTTTAACAAACGATCTTCAAAACTTTTTTTATTAGAATCTTTAATAAAGACATTATTGATCTTAGACTTATTTGCATAATCTAATCCTTTTGCACTAAAATTATTAGAGACAACTAGAACAATTCTAATTAAAGATTTTTTCGTTTTTGAATATTTAACTAGTGATCTTAGATTACTACCTCGACCGCTTATTAAAACTGCTGTATTTTTTTTACCAGATAACTTTTCCACTCAATTTTACTTTTTCTGAATTTTTTGTAATTTTTCCAATGACATATGGTTTATATTTTTTTGGAAATAATTTAATTACTTTTTTGTAGTTTGAACGTTTTACTATTAAACAAAAACCCACACCACAATTAAAAGTTTTTAACATTTCTTGATCGCTAACACCTTGACTTTTAAGCCATCTAAATATTTTTAATGTTTTTATTTTTTCTAAATTTATTTCAGCGCAGTAATTATCTGGTATTATTCTTTCAATATTGTCTTTTAATCCACCACCAGTGATATTTGCACAAGCATTCAAATACTTTTTTTTAATTAATTCTAATACATGCATTACATATATTTTAGTTGGTACCAATAATTCTTTTTTTAAAAATGAATTTTTTTTTATATTAATTTTCTTCTTTTTTATAATATGCCTTATTAAGGAATATCCATTTGAGTGGAGACCACTGGAAGGTATTGCCAGTACTAAATCTTTTTCTTTTATTTTATTTAATAATATTTTGTCTTTCTCTACTAAGCCTAAAGAAAATCCTGCAATATCAAATTTACCTTTGGAATATGTTCCAGGCATTTCTGCAGTTTCTCCACCAACTAATTCACAGTCAGCTAATTTGCAGCCTTTAATAATTCCTCTAATTATATTTTTTAGCTTTTTCGTATCGATTTTTTCGACAGATATATAATCTAAAAAAACTAAAGGTTTCGCTCCTTGAACTATAATGTCATTTACACACATTGCCACAAGATCCACTCCAATTGTATTAAATTTACCTAGCATATTTGCAACTTCAATTTTTGTGCCAACTCCATCTGTGCTAGTTACAAGATATGGATTCTTTAAATTACTTGGCAGTTTTGTAAGTGCTCCAAAACCTCCAATATTCTTAAATTTACCACTTTTTTTTGATTTTTTTGTGCTTGAGGATATAAATTTAATAAATTTATCAGCTTTTTTTATGCTAACACCACTTTTATCATATGTAAAATTCTTCGATCCCATGTTTATGTTATGTTTTTAATCAAAAATAAAATTAATATTTACTTATACTTTTTTTTTTTACTTTTCATTTTAGTTTTTATCAAGTTTTCCACAACTATAGTATTTGCAGACAATTACACAGTTAAAAATATTAAAATTAAAGAACAATATGACATAAATTTTAACAAAGATGAGGTAATAAAAAAGGGTTTCAAAAAAGGATTTAAAACATTAATTTTTAGAATTGTAGAAAGTAAAGATAAAAATTTATTTAAAAATGTACCAAGCAATAAAATTAATTCATTGATAGATAATTTTTCCATAACAAATGAAAAATTTGTAGATAATAATTATGAGGTTGATTTTGAGGTTAAGTTTGACAAAAAAAAATTGTTATCGTTTATTAGAGAAAAAAATGTTATTTCCTCTGTTCCAAAAGATACAAACGTGCTTTTTATCCCAATTTTAATTGATACACAAAGTAACGAAATTAAGTTTTTTGATCAAAATTATTTTTATAATAATTGGAATAATGTTAATAAAAATTATTTCTTATTAAATTATAATTTACCAGATGAAAATATTGAAAATTTTCGTCTTTTTCAAAGATTAAAAAATAATATTGAAAACAATGATTTATCTGAGATTACAAATAAATATAACTTCGAAAATATTTTTATTGTTGTATTTTATAAAAATAAAAAAAATTTACAAATATTTTCTAAAATTAGTTTTTCAAATTCAAACTTCAAATTTAATTTAGATCAAAAAAACATCAATTATGAAGATAATAAACTATTAGATCAAATTATTTTAAACTTAAAAAATTTGTATGAAGACAAATGGAAGTTAATTAATAAAATCAATACCTCAATTTCAATACCCATAAAAATTTCAATAAAAAATAACAATTTCATAACTTCTGACAAATTAGAAAATATATTAAATCAGTCAGATTTTGTATATGAATATGAAATAGAAAAAATTAGTAGTGAAGATATTATATATAAAATAATTTATAATAATAATCCTGAAAAATTTCTAAATACTTTAAAAGTGAATGATATAAATATAAATTCATCTAGTAATATTTGGAATATAGAATGAGAGAATTAGATCAAAAGCTCTTAGACTTTGGAATTACTGAAAGTTTTGATGAAAATGATTACTATGTGTCTAAAAGTAATTATTTTGCAAAAAATATTATAGAGGCCTGGCCTAATTGGGAAAAAAAAATTGTCAATTTAGCTGGAGAAAAATATTCTGGCAAAACACATTTATCAAACATATTTAAAAAAAAAAGTGACGCTTTATATTTATATAGCAACAATATTGAAGATAAGATTTTAAAAAAAATTAAACTTTCAAACAGTATAATAATTGAAGACCTAGAAGAAATTTTTGACGAAAAACTTCTTTATTCTATATTCAATTTAGTTGAACAGGATAATAAATATTTATTAATCACGTCAAAAAAACCAATAGATACAATGAAATTCACACTCCCAGATTTATTATCAAGATTGAAGAACTGCATTATCGCTACAATTGAACAGCCAGATGATGAGTTGATTTATGCAATAATTTTAAAAAGCTTCTCCGATAGACAAATTAAATTGGATAACAAAATTATAGATTATATTATAAAAAGAATTGCGAGATCGTATAGTAAAATGCATGAATTTATATATAAGATTGATGAATTGAGTTTAAAGAAAAAGAAATCTATTAACTTTAAAATAATACAAGAGATAATAAATTGAGTAAATATAGGACACACACTTGCGGAGAACTAACTTTAAATAACAAAGATCAAACAATAAAGTTATCAGGCTGGATAAATAAAAAAAGAGATCATGGAAATCTATTATTTTTAGATTTAAGAGATCACTATGGACTAACTCAATGTGTAATTGATGAGGGTAAAAAAATATTTAAAGACATAGAAAAACTTTCATTAGAAACTGTACTACAAGTTGAAGGTAAAGTTTTAGCTAGAGAAAAAGATACAGTTAACAAAAATTTAAATACTGGAGAAATTGAGGTAGGAATTGAAAAATTTAAAATACTTGCAAGAACTAAGGAATTACCACTACCTGTTTTTTCAGATCAAGAATATTCTGAAGAAATTAGATTAAAGTACAGATTCTTAGATTTAAGGAGAAATAAGATTCATAATAATATTATTTTAAGATCCAAAATTATTTCATTTATTAGAACTGAAATGCAAAAATATGGTTTTCTAGAATATCAAACACCTATATTAACTTCATCTAGCCCAGAGGGTGCTAGAGACTTTTTAGTACCAAGCAGACTAAATCCTGGTAAATTTTACGCATTACCTCAAGCGCCACAACAATTTAAACAATTAATCATGGTATCTGGTTTTGATAAATATTTTCAAATTGCACCGTGTTTTAGAGATGAGGACGCAAGAGCGGACAGGAGTCCAGGTGAGTTTTATCAACTTGACTTGGAAATGTCTTTTGTAGAACAAGAGGATGTATTCAAAATAGTTGAGGAGTTATTTGTAAATTTATTCAAAAAATTTTCATCTAAAAAGTTACTCGATGAAAAATTTCCCAGAATTCCTTTTGATACGGCTATGCTTAAATACGGTTCTGATAAACCAGATTTGAGAAATCCTTTGGAAATAGCTGACATTACTGAAATTTTTAAAAGAGACGATGTTAACTTTGAAATATTTAAAAAATTAGTAAGTAAAGGATCGATAGTTAGAGGAATAGTTACAAAAAATACATCTCAAAAACCAAGAAGTTTTTTTGACGGAATTGATAAATGGGCAAAGGATGAAGGATCATCTGGTCTTGCATATTTTTCTATAGAAAGTTCTGATAAATTGAGCGCTAAAGGACCTGTGGGAAAATTTTTTTCTGAGGAATCTATCAAAGAGATAATGACAAAAATGAATGCTGAAGTAGGTGATACAATATTTATGTCTTGCGGAAATAAATCTGAAGTTGAGAAATTATTAAGTAATGCAAGAAATAAAATAGCAAATGAGTTAAATTTAATTGATGAAAATGTCTTCTCATTTTGTTGGGTAGTGGACTATCCAATGTTTGAAATAGATGAAAATACCAAAAAGATCGAATTTAGCCACAACCCTTTTTCAATGCCGCAAGGTGATATTGATAATTTAGATCTTTCAGAACCCCTGAAACTAAAAGCTTTTCAATACGATATTGTGTGTAATGGTATTGAATTATCTTCAGGAGCTATCAGGAACCATAAACCTGATTTAATGTATAAATTATTCAAAATTGCTGGTTACTCTGAGGAAACAGTGAATGAGAAATTTAGTGGTATGATTAATGCTTTAAGCTATGGTGCACCTCCTCATGGGGGAATTGCTCCCGGAATAGATAGAATCGTGATGTTATTAGCAGAAGAAAAAAATATTAGAGAGGTGACTATGTTTCCAATGAACCAAAACGCACAAGATTTAATGATGAATGCACCATCTGAAGTAGACGAAAATCAACTAAAAGAACTTTATATTTCAAAAAGAAAAAAATAGCTATTTTTTTCCTTTAAGATTTATTCTAATATCTGATAAATCCACCAGTTTCTTTTTATAATCGTTTCTAACAAATCCTTTACTTGTAATATCTTTTACAAGCTTGATTAATTGATTCTGATCTTCACTTTCTTGACTTTCACTTGTGTCAGAATTACCAGCTATAGATGGGGTGTGAGCTAAATCTTCTCTATTTAAATAGGATATCGCTAGCTCTCTAAAAATATAATCTAATATTGAACTTGCACTCATTATTCGATCATTTCCATAAACTTTACCAGAAGGTTCAAACTTTGTATCTAAATATGCATTTACAAATTCATCTAGTGGAACTCCATATTGAAGACCTAATGATATTGCTATTGCAAAATTATTCATTAGAGCCTTGACTAACTCACCTTCTTTACTGGTATCGATAAAAATTTCTCCTATTTTACCATCTTCATATTCACCAGTATGCAAATATACTTTATGATCACCTATTGAGGCTTTTTGGATATAACCTTTTCTTCTATCAGGCATACTAAATCTTTTACCTATATTTTCAGTTATATTTTTTTTAAAATTCTCATCAATTAGTTTGGATTTACTACTACTTTTAATATCTTTATTACTAATTGGTTGTGAAACAATTTCGACTTTACTACTTTTAGTATCTTGAAGGTTTTTTGTTTTTCTATTATCTAATTTGACATCAATAATTTCGAATTTTCCATCGTCATTTTTCTCTAAATTGTTAAGATTTTCCTCATTTATATCATCTAAATAATGAGATACTTTAAAGCTACACGTATAATATGTTTCTACTAAATATTTTGCCATTTTAATCCTATTTGTAAATTGAATCTTGGTAAGATTTATATATATACATTTTTTGATTATAGTCTAATTGTAAATTTACAATTATAAATTGAAAATAATTTGAATAAAATGATTAAAGAAATTTTTACTTGGTGGAACAAACAAACATTTGGCACAAGACTAAATACAATTTTATTTGGAAAATTAGTTGGCGAAGATAATTCAGGTAACAAATATTATGAGAGCAAATCAGGAAAAAGATGGGTTATTTACAATGGGGAAGTTGAAGCATCAAAAATACCAAGCGAATGGTATTCTTGGATGCATCATACAGGAAATAAAATTGAAAACAGTCACGAATTAGACAAATATAGTTGGCAAAAAGAGCATATGCCAAATCAAACAGGAACAGAAAATTCCTATCATCCAAAAAAAAACAAAAGTAAAAATGCTTCAAATAAAAAATATACTTCTTGGAAAAGTTAAAGTTTTTATACTTGTTTTTTTTTCTTATTATTTGTTAATGATCAATTCTTTAAGTGAAAATAATACACGAACAGAAAATTATGCTGTTTTAACAATATTAGACAAAGTAAACTCTCAGAGTGAAATTATAGAGATTGAGGTTGGAAAGGAATATAAATTTAAAAATCTATCTATAAACATTCTTAAATGTAATAATTCAAAATTTGATGATGATCCGGAGGTCACAGCATACATGCAAGTAAGAGATACAGTAAACAAAGATGACAACAAGGTGTTCATTTTTAATGATTGGACATTCGCCTCATCTCCATCAATTAGACCTTTTGATCACCCTGTGTATGATATTTGGTTAAAAAAATGTTATTCTTAGAGTAATTTTTCTTTATCAAGCCAACTCACATTAAAATCTGAATCTAAAAATTTTTTGTGATTTAAAAGTATTTTATGCAAGTCTATCGTTGTTTTAATGCCCTCTATAACAAATTCATCAAGGGATCTTTGCATTCTTTGAATTGCTTCAGTTCTATTCCTTCCATGACATATTACTTTGCAAATCATGCTGTCATAATATGGAGTTACTTTGTAGCCTTGAAATATAGCTCCATCCACCCTTGTTCTAAAACCTGAAGGTTGATGGCACATCGTAATTTCTCCTGGCGAAGGTTGAAAATTTTTACTCACATCTTCAGCATTTATTCTACATTCAATCGCATGACCTCTTGGCTTAATATCTTCCTGTTTTAAGGCAGTATTACCATCATACGCTATCCAGATCTGTTCTTTTATTAAATCTATTCCAGTAACCACTTCTGTTACTGGATGTTCAACCTGTATTCTAGTATTCATTTCTAAAAAATAAAATTTTCCATCCTCAAAAATAAATTCTACTGTTCCTGCACCTTCATATCCAATTTGGCTTACCATTTTTACAGTTTTATCAAAAAGATCATTTCTTATTTGATCATTTAATAAAGGGCTAGGTGTCTCTTCAATTAATTTTTGATGTCTTCTTTGAATAGAGCAATCTCTTTCATGAAGATGCACAGTTCTATTTTTACCAGATAATACTTGAACTTCAATATGTCTCGGATTTTGAAAAAATTTCTCAATGTAGACTTCATCATTACCAAAAAACTTTCTTGCCTCAGTTTTTGCAGTCAAAAATAAGCTTTCAAATTCATCTTCTTTTCTAACAACTTTCATTCCTTTTCCACCACCACCACCAGCTGCCTTTATCAACACTGGATATCCAATTTGTTTACATATTTTTTTTGCTTCATTAAAATCAGATACTCCACCTTCAGATCCTTCAATTACTGGAAGACCGTATTTTTTTGCAATTTTTTTTGCTTCAATTTTATCACCCATCATTTTAATTAATGAAGACGATGGACCAATAAATTTAATTTTGTTTTGTTCAAGAATTTTTGCAAATTCATAATTTTCAGATAAAAAACCATATCCCGGATGAACAGCTTCAGAATTTGTCAATTCAATAGCTGACATTATGGCAGGAATGTTTAAATAACTATTTGCTGCTTGGTGTGGACCTACACATATACTTTCGTCAGCTAATCTAACGTGCATACTATTTCTATCAACATCAGAATGAATGGCGACTGTTTGTATACCCCATTCTTTACAGGCTCTTATAACTCTAACAGCTATCTCACCTCTATTTGCAACAAGAATTTTTTTGAACATTATTACTCAATTATCGCTATCGTATGTCCATACTCAACAGGTTGACCATCTTCGACGCAAATTTTTTTTACAGTACCTGCTATCGGAGATGGTACGTGATTCATTGTTTTCATAGCTTCAACAATCATTATTGTATCACCTTTGTTAATTTTTTTACCGACTTCTACAAACTTTTTACCACCAGGTTCTGGTGCTAAATAAGCTGTTCCTATAATAGGCGATGGAACTTCAGTCCCACTAACATTATCTATTTTAATATTTTCTGTTTTTATTTCTGATTTTATTTCTCTTGATGCTAAATTTGATCCAGAAGATTTTGATACTTTAACTTTTATATCTTTTTCAGTGTATTCTATCTCTGTAAGATTAAATTCATTTAAATATTCTGTAAGCTCCTTGATTATATTTTTATTTATTTTCATTTAACATCTCATGCATAGAATTTATGGCTAAAATATATCCATTTATTCCTAATCCACAAATTATTCCTGTAACAACACCACTTATTATAGATTTATGACGAAATTCCTCTCTTTTATATATATTTGATATATGAAGTTCAATTATCTTGCCTTTAAATATATCTAGTGCATCTCTAATTGCAACTGATGTGTGGCTATATCCACCTGCATTAATTATAATTCCATCGAATTCGTTTCTGGCACTTTGAATAATATCTACGATTTCTCCTTCAACATTTGATTGTTTCATTTCAAGAGTTAGATTTAATTCTTTAGATTTTTTCTCACAAATATCCTCTAGGAATTTATAATCTTTGCTACCATATTGTGATTGTTCTCTTTCACCTATTAGATTAAGATTGGGACCATTAATGATTAATATTTTACTCACGAATTCTTTATAATATATGAATATCAAAAATAAAATAAAAATAACTGTAAATGGCAAGCAAATGCAAATAATTCCTAAATTTACACTTAAGAGTTTGATTACTAAATTAAAAATGCCATTAGCTAAAATAGCTATAGAGCTAAACAAAAAAATTATAGACAAAAATAGAATTTCTAAAATTCGATTAAAGAAAGGTGATAAAATAGAAATTGTTCATTTTATCGGTGGTGGATAATGATTGATATAAAATTTAAGATAGCAAATAAGATTTTTAAATCACGCTTGATAGTTGGAACTGGAAAATATAAAAGCTTCAGTGAATGTGCTAAAGCTATTAAGACTTCTGGTGCAGACATAGTGACAGTTGCGGTCAGAAGAGTAAACATATCTAATAAGAATAAAGCTAGATTAATGGATTATATAGATCCAAAAAAAATAACATATTTGCCTAACACAGCTGGATGTTTTACGGCAGAAGATGCAATTAGAACTTTAAGATTAGCAAGAGAAATAGGTGGATGGAAATTAGTAAAATTAGAGGTTTTAGGTGACAAAAGAAACCTTTTTCCTGAAATGATTGAAACTTTAAGATCTACTGAATTATTAACAAAAGAGGGTTTTAAAGTAATGGTTTATTGCAATGATGATCCATTAATGGCAAAAAGATTGGAAAATGCAGGTGCTGTTGCAATTATGCCTCTTGCTGCTCCAATTGGTTCAGGTCTTGGAATACAAAATAAAGTTAATATTAAAATTATTAGAAAACAAACAAAATTACCTTTAATTATTGATGCTGGAATTGGACAAGCTTCTGATGCTAGTATTGCAATGGAATTAGGTTGTGATGGAGTTTTAATTAATACTGCAATTGCAAGAGCTAAAAATCCCATTCAGATGGCTGAGGCCATGAAGCTTGCAGTAATTTCTGGAAGAAAATCATTTTTGTCTGGAAGGATTAACCCAAATCTATTTGGATCTGCATCAACTACAAATAAAGGAATTATTTAGTTTTTTTTTTGTAAAATTTTTTTCTAAACTTTCTTTTTTTAAAAATCTTTCTGCTTTTATTTTTAATAACATCATCTTCTTTTTTGTTTTCAGTTTTTATGGACTCAAGTCTCTCAACTTTTTCAATTTTATCCAATACTTTCTTTGTTTTTGATTTGAATTCAATTATATAATCTTCTAAATTTAAATCATTATTTGTATTTAACTCAATTTTAGATTTATATTTTTTTTCAAAATATTTAACTACCTCCTTATAATGATCAGTAATATGTTTTTCAATTTTATCATTAACAGTTAATTCTACTAATTTCGCATTGTTTTCTAATGATTTTATTTCAATTAATTTAAGTATTTTTAATACAAAGGTTTCATCTGTTAATTTCATATGCCATTTAACATTACTTTCTCTTAGTCTCTGTCTTGACATTTCTAGTAATCCAAAATTACTTATTCTACCAATTTGAATTCTTGCTCTATCATTTCTACACTTCTCTTTTAATTTTCTTTCAACTTGTCTTCGGTTATTGAAGTTAAGCATATCAATAAAATCGATTATTATTAATCCAGATAAATCTCTAATTTTGATTTGTCTTGCAATTTCTTCTGCTGCTTCGATATTTGTATCAAAAGCAGTGCTTTCAACATTTTTCTGTTTTATTGATTTACCTGAATTAACATCTATTGACACTAATGCTTCAGTTGGGTTTATTACCAAATATCCACCAGAAGTTAGCTTTACTTCTGTCTCAAAAATTTCAAATAATTTTTTTTCTATATTTTCTTTATAAAAAAGGGGCACTTTATCTCTATATTTTTTTACTTTTTTTAGTTGATTTGGCATCATTAATTTCAAATAATTTTTTGTCTTTTGATATCCTTCATTTCCTTCAACATAAATATTTTGAGTATCGTCATCGTACATATCTCTTATACACCTTTTGATAATATCACTTTCTTGGTGAATTAAGGATGGAGCAATTGAATTTAATGCGTTATCCTTGATTTGATCCCAAACTTTTACAAGATTTTGTAAATCATTTTCTATTTCATTTTTTGTTTTATTTGATCCAGCAGTTCTAACTATAATTCCCATTTCTTTTGGAATAGTTATTTCATTTAATATACTTCTTATTTTTTTTCTTTCTCCTGGATTAAATATTTTTCTAGAAATTCCTCCACCTTTGGCTGTATTAGGCATTAAGACTATATATTTACCAGCAATTGAAATAAAAGTGCTTAGTGCCGCCCCTTTTAATCCTCTTTCATCTTTTAACACTTGAACCAATATTACCTGATTAGGTTTTATTACTTCTTGGATCTTATATCTTTTTGACGGAAATTTTTTTTTTGCATTTATTTGATCTTTTTCATCATCTTCTTTTTTTTCAACAGGATCATCAATTTTAATTTCTTCTTTACCCTCAAGAATCTTATCCTCTATATTTTCACTCTCTTTTGAAAGTTCTTCTCGTACCTGCTCTTCTTCTTGTTTTATTTTTTCTAAGTCGCTTAAAGGAAGCTGATAATAATCAGATTGGATATCATTAAAAGATAAAAAACCATGCCGTTCTCTTCCAAAGTCAACAAACGCTGCTTGTAAAGATGGTTCAATTCTGCTTACTTTACCAAGATAAATATTATTCTTAATTAAAGTATTATTTATACTTTCATATTCATAGTCTTCGATATGATTATTGTTTTTAAGAACAACTCTTGTTTCATTAGGATGCGATGCATCAATGTATAAATTTTTTGACATAATATTGGTAATTTTTTCATAGGTTAATTTAATAAATTCTGTGCCTTAAGAATAACAAATTCGCAAGATATTTAAACTAAAATGCAAAAGATTTTAAAAAGATTGATAATATTTGGATTATTGTCGTCTTTACTAATTTTAGCATTAATAATTTCTATTCTTTGGACTTATTCCAATAAATTGCCTGATTATAAATATCTTAAAAATTATAAACCACCAGTATCAAGCAAGTTGTATTCAGGAAATGGTGTTTTAGTAAGCGATTTTTCATCTGAAAAAAGAATTTTTGTTCCGTATTCTGCTATATCTCAAACTGTTATAAATGCTTTTTTATCAGCGGAGGATAAAAACTTTTTTGACCATCCAGGTGTAGATGCCAAAGGAGTAGTTAGAGCAATCAAAAATAATATATTTAATATAATATACTCAAAAAGATTAGAAGGCGCTTCCACTATCACCCAACAAGTAGCGAAGAACTTTCTTTTAACTAATGAAGTAAGTATTGATAGAAAAATAAAAGAAGCAATATTAGCATTTAGAATTGAGCGAGTGTTATCAAAAAAAAGAATTTTAGAGCTTTATCTAAATCAAATTTATCTTGGTGAAGGTAGTTACGGTATAGCTTCAGCAAGTTTAAGATATTTTAATAAACCAATAAGTGAACTTAATTATGGAGAGGCTGCACTTCTAGCTGCTCTTCCAAAAGCACCAAGCAGATATAATCCATATAAAAATAAGGAGTTGGCAAAATTTAGAAGAAATTTAGTATTAAATAATTTATTAGATAATGGATTCATTGATCAAAAAAAACACTCTAAATTAATTAACTCTAAAATTAAATTACAAAAGAGAAAAAGAATTTACCTAGAAGATTCAAGATATTATGTAGAAGATGTTAGAAAAGATGTGATTGATAAATATGGATATGATAAAGTATATAAACAAGGATTTAACATCAAGACACCCTTAGATTTAGAATTACAAAAAATTGCCACACAATCACTTAGGAATGGTTTACAAAAATTTGATAAGAGAAAAGGATGGAGAGGCCCTATATCAAATATAAAAAAATACAAAAATTGGAAAAATGATCTTAAAGATCTAAATTTAGAAAAATCTTTAGGATGGGAATTAGCTGTTGTAACTAGAATTGATAAATTTGAAACAGTCATTGAAACTCAAAATGAAAATATTGGAACAATTAATTTTAATGATATTGATTGGACAAGACAGGAATTCATAAAACTATTTAAAATTGGTGATATAATCTATGTCAAAAAGTTATCTGACGGAAATTATAGTTTAAAACAACTTCCAAGAGCTAATGGAGGTATAGTTGTGATGGACCCATATAGTGGAAGAGTTTTAGCATTGTCAGGAGGATTTAGTTTTAAACAAAGTGAATTTAATAGAGCATCCCAAGCAAAACGTCAGCCTGGATCTGCATTTAAACCTTTCATATATGCTTTAGCATTAGAAAATAATTTTTCTCCAACAACATTAGTATTAGATGCACCTATAGTATTAGATCAAGGAAATGATTTAAAAATGTGGAAACCAGAAAATTATGGTAAAAAATTCTATGGACCTTCAACTTTAAGAACAGGCATTGAGAAATCAAGAAATCTAATGACTGTGCGAATAGCTCAAGAATTAGGTATAGACAAAATTATAAATTTTTCAAAAAAATTAAATATTTATGAAAATCCAGATGAACTTATGTCGGTATCTTTGGGTTCAGCTGAAACAACTCTATTAAAAATTACAAGTGCTTATTGTTCTTTTTTAAATGGTGGAAAATTAGTTAACCCAATATTAATTGATAGAATTCAAGACAGTGAGGGAAAAACGATTTTCAACAATGAAAAAAGATATTGTGAAAATTGTGATTCAATTTCTTATGATGGAACAAGTAACCCAATTATCAACAACAAATATCAACAGATTTTTTCACCTCAAACAGCCTATCAGATTACCTCTATGTTAAAAGGAGTTATAGAACGCGGGACTGGAAAAGGTTTGAGAGATTTAAAGCTTGAGCTAGCCGGCAAGACGGGGACAACAAATAAAAATACAGATACTTGGTTTATAGGATTTACGTCAAATTTAGTTGTAGGTGTTTATATAGGCTATGACAATCCAGGGAGTTTAGGTAAATTTGAAACAGGTTCAAAAACTGCTATGCCAGTTTTTAAAGAGTTTATAAAAAAAACAGCAAATACTTTTAACGCAAGACCTTTCAAAGCTGCAAATAACATAAAAATGATGGTAATAGATGCAAAAACTGGGAAAAAAGCGAATCCTCAAACCAAGTTAGCCATAATCGAGTCTTTTAAAAAAAATGATAATACACTAGATAATATATCTAACAATTTTGATAGTAGATTAAATACAACAAATATATTAAAATTTTATTAATGGATCAGGAAGTATTAAATATTAAATCAGAAATAGAAAAAATAAATCAAAGAATAAAGGAGTTTCTTTGAAAAGACTAAGATTTCAGAAAAAATAATTAATTTATCAAATTTAATAGAAAAACCAAATTTTTGGCAGGATAAAAAAAATGCTGAAAAAGTTTTACGTGAAAAAACTAATTTAGAAAAATTATTAAATAATTTCGAGATAACATCAAATGAAAGTAAAGATTTATTTGATATTTATAATTTAGCAATTGAGGAACATAACGATGAAATGATTAAAGAGATAACCTCAAATATAAAAATACTCTTTAATAAAATTAAACAAATTGAAATAAGATGTTTTCTATCAAATGATAATGATACATTTGATAGTTATTTAGAATTTCATGCAGGCGCTGGTGGAACTGAAAGTCAAGACTGGGCTGATATGTTAAGAAGAATGTATATGAAGTGGGCAACCAAAAAAAATTTCAAAATCGAAATTATAAGCGAACATAAAGGCGATGAAGCTGGCATTAAATCTTCAATAATTAAAGTAAGTGGAGATTACATAAATGGATTATTAAAAAATGAATCAGGAATACATAGACTTGTTAGAATTTCTCCGTTTGACTCTGGTGCTAGAAGACATACAAGTTTTGCCAGCGTTTGGGTATATCCCGTAATATCTGAAAATATTGATATTGAAATTTTAGAAAAAGATTTAAGAATAGACACATATAGATCTAGTGGTGCAGGAGGTCAACATGTCAACACAACAGATAGCGCAGTAAGAATAACACACTTGCCAACAAAAATTGTGGTACAATGTCAAAATGAAAGGTCACAACATAAAAATAAAGAAACTTGCATGAATATGTTAAGGGCAAGACTTTATGATTATGAGTTAAAAAAAAAAGAAAAAGAAAATGAAAATCTTGAAAATTCAAAGTCAGAGATTGGATGGGGTCATCAAATTAGATCATATGTATTACACCCTTACAAAATGGTAAAAGATAATAGAACTAATTTTGAAAGTACTAGTCCTGAAAAAGTATTGGACGGAGAAATAGATAATTTTTTAGAAAGTTCTTTATATAAATTAAATGCGTAAAATAATTTCTATAATTCTAACTTCAACAATAATCATCTTAGTTGCAATTTTAATATTTCTAACAACAGTAGGAATTAAAACGGATAACTTCAATAGTTTAATAAATGAAAAAGTTAAAGAAATTGATCCAAAGATAAATTTAAAATTAAATCAAGTAAATTTTAAATTAAATCCATCTAATTTTGAATTCGAGATTTTTACTTTGGATCCCGAAATAGCAATTAATGAAAAAAATATTGAATTAGAAAATATAAAGTTTGATCTAAATATCTTTGATTATATAAGCAATAAAAACCCAATCTCAGAGATATCAATAATTTCCAAAGAAAACGATATTGGTCAATTTGTTGATTTTATAAATGAGTATGACTTTAATTTAGCTAGAAATTTAATTTTAAAACAAATCAAAAAGGGAAAAGTAAAATTAATCTCAGAAATAAAATTTGATAAAAAAAGTCCGAAAAATATTCAATATACTTTCAATGGATCAGTAACAGATGCAGAAATAAAATTACTTAACCAATCGAAAATTGAAAATGTTAAATTTGATTTTTTAGTTGATCAAGATTTAATAAATTTAAATGAAATAGAATTATCATTTGATAAAATCTTTGTTACTTCAGAAAAAGTAAATATCAAAAAAATTAATAATTATTTCGATATTTCAGGAAATTTTAAAACAAATAAGACTAAAATAAATTTAAAAAATTATACAAAATTAATAAATACTAATTTAGACTTAATAGATGATAGACCTATAAATTTAAGCTCAGTAAATGAATTGTCATTTAAAATTAATAAAAAACTTAACATTAAAGATTTAAGTATTATTTCAAAATTAAATTTTGATGAATTATTTACCAATTCAAAATATCAAGATTTTATATATTTAAAAGACGGGAATATTTTAATTAATTACATTAAAGAAGAATTAAAAATTGTTTTAAATAGTAAGTTTTTATTTAAAAATAATATCAACAATAATAATAAAACAAAAAATTTAATTAATATAATTTATAAAAAAAAACAAAATAAAGATGCTTTAGTCAATATAGATTTAAGTAATACAAAAAGCATAATTAACTCTAAAGAATTTAAAAAATATATCCAATTTAAAAACTTTAATCTTCAAGACCAAAATATCACATTTGCATCTGAAAATTTAATAAATTTTAAATTAAATAAAAAAAATGAAATACAAAATTTTAATATTAAATCTAAATTAAATTCTGATAGTATTTTAGTTGACTATAAATCAAAAAGAATAAAGAAATATTTTAGCAATTTTAAAAATCAAATAAAATTTAGCAACAGTCAATTAGATTTTGATTACAAAAATAAAAAATTTAAATTTAACTTAAATAGTAAATATTCTATTAATAATATAAATGAAAATATTTCTTTAAATGTTGAAAAAAAAGATAACAAATACTTTTTTGTTTTAAATTTAGACCTTGATAGTGCAGAAATAGATATTGAAGAATTAGAATATCGAAAAAAGCAAGATATAAAATCTGAATTGAATATAAATGGAATTTACAAAGATAATAATGAAATAATTTTCAAAAATATAGATTTTAATGAAGAAGAAAAAAGTATTAATGTTCAAAATCTTGAAATAGGAAAGAACGATAAAATTAAAAATTTAGATTTATTTAAAATAGATATAATTAACAAAAACGGAAAAGAAAACAAATTAGAATTTAAGAAAGTTAATAGCAATTACTATTTAACTGGCAGTCAATTTGATGGATCAAAAAATATAAAAAATATATTAGATAATTCCTCTAAATCGATTTTTTCAAGTTTCAAAAATTTGAATACTTATATTTATTTAGATATTGGAAAATATTTTGTTGATAGATCTTCTTATTTATCGAATGTAAAAGGCGAAATACAGGTAAAGAATAACAAAGTTTTTAGCTCAAATATAAATGCAAAATTAAATAATAAGAGAAAATTTGCCTTGAGCATTTTTACTAATGATAAAAAACAAAAAATTACTAATTTAGAAATCGAAGAACCAGAACCTTTCATTAAAAATTTCAAATTTATAAAGGGTTTTAAAGAAGGTAAATTAATATATGAGGCACTTAATTATGAAGGTAAAACAAAATCAAATTTAAAAATTATTGATTTCAAAGTACAAGAAGTACCTGTTCTTGCAAAGCTTCTTACATTGGCGTCACTGCAAGGAATAGCCGATCTTCTTACTGGTGAAGGTATACGGTTTACCGATTTTGAGATGGACTATGAGACTTTAGGAAATAATACTAAAATTAAAGAGATGTATGCTATAGGTCCGGCAATCTCGCTTATGATGGAAGGCTATATTGTAAAAGATGAATTAACAAGTTTGAAGGGAACACTTGTGCCAGCAACAACTGTTAATAAAACAATTTCAAAAATACCTATGTTGGGGGAAATATTAGTTGGAAAAAAAATTGGTGAAGGTGTTTTCGGTGTAAGTTTTAAAATTAAGGGACCTCCAAAAAAACTTAAAACTTCTGTCAATCCAATTAAAACTTTAACTCCAAGATTTATTACTAGAACTTTGGAGAAAATTTCTAATTAAATTACTATTTTGTAGTGTTTTTTCTTACCGATTGAGAGCTTAATAAAATTATTTTTTTTTATAAGTTCATTCGAAATTATGAATTTATCATCTGAAATAATTTGATTGTTGATTTTAACACCATTAGATTTTATTAATCTTCTTATTTCGCTTTTAGATAAGTTTTTATCAATAATAGAGACTAAATTAACTACATCATTACCAATGTTAGAGATATCAATCTTTGTATTTGGCAAATTTTCACCAGATGAGTTTCCTGAAAAAGAATTTCTTGCTATTTTTTCCGCTTTCGCAGCTTCATCAGCTCCGTGAAGAATAGAAGTAGCTTTGTTTGCTAAAATAATTTTTTGTTCATTTATGTCTTTAATGCTTATATTTTTAATTTCGTTTAAATTTAAATCTGTAAACATTTTAAGAAATTTTAATACATCTTTATCATCAGTATTTCTCCAAAATTGCCAGTAATCGAAAACTGAAAATAATTTTTTATCTAACCAAATAGCGCCACTTTCAGTTTTACCCATCTTAGCACCTGATGCTAAAGTTATAAGTTCTGTTGTTAAACCATAAACTTCGTTAGATGAATATCTTTTAATGAGTTCAACTCCGTTAACAATATTGCCCCATTGATCTGATCCTCCAATTTGGAGCAAACAGTTTTCTTTCTTATTTAATTCTAGAAAATCGTAAGCTTGCAAAATCATATAATTAAATTCCATATAACTTAATGATTGCTCTCTCTCTAACCTTAACTTAACACTATCAAAACTTAACATTTTATTTATAGTAAAATGTTTTCCTATATCTCTTAGAAAAGATATATAATTTAAATTTTTTAGCCAAGCGTAGTTGTTAACAAAAATTGGAGCCACTTTTTCATCTTTTGTCACTAAAAATTTTTTTAGTATGTTCTCTATACTTGTAATATTTTTTTCTATTTCATTTTCTTCTAAAATTTTTCTTGTTTTATCTTTTCCAGATGGATCACCTATTCTAGTAGTTCCGCCACCTAGTAAAACAATTGGTTTATGTCCATGTTTTTGCATCAATCTTAAACACATAATTTGAAGCAAGCTACCTACATGTAAACTTTGAGCCGTACAATCAAAGCCAATATATCCTCTTATACTCTCTTCATTTAGTTTCTCTGATAGAGCTTTTTCGTCTGTGCATTGATAAAAATATCCTCTATCTTTAAATTCTTTTAAAAATTCATTCATAAGTGGTACTTTTAATATACATATTTAAATAAAAATAATAATCAATAATGGATAATTCATTTATAGCACTAGGTTTAATGAGTGGTACATCTCTTGATGGGATTGATGCCAGTATTATCAAATCAGATGGTGAAAATAATTTAGAAATAATAGATAATAAGTACTTTAATTATCCTGAAGAATTTAGAAAAAGACTTTCTACTTTTATATTAAATATCAATAATAAAGCAGATATAGAGAAAAATATAAAAATTTATAAATCTTTAGAAAGAAATCTAACTCTTTATCATTCAAAAATATCGAAGAAAATTATTAGTGAAAATAAGTTAAATATTCAATTCATTGGCTTTCATGGACAAACAATAATTCATAAACCTAAAGATGGATATTCTATACAAATGGGAGATGCAAATTTACTCTCTCAAGAATTAAAAGAAAAAGTCATTTATAACTTTAGAGCAAATGATATTAAAAATAATGGAGAAGGTGCTCCGTTAACTCCTGTTTATCATAAACTTTTAATAAATAAATTTAAGATAAATAATCCTATATTAATTTTAAATATTGGAGGCATATCAAATTATACCTATTGTTTTAATGATACTTTAGCTGCAAAAGATATTGGTCCAGGAAATGTTTTAATGGATGGGTACTTAAAAAAAACAAAAGGAATAGATTATGATAAAAATGGAGATATAGCGTCATCTGGAAACATAAATATTGATATAATTAATCAATTTTATGAACATGAGTTTTATAATGTGCAGCAAAAGCATTCTTTTGATAGAAATGAATTTGATTTTAGTTTTGTTAAAGGTTTAGAATTTGAAGATGCTGTAGCCACATTAACATATTTTACAGCATTAGTAATTTCGCAAAATATAAAACAAAATTTTAATAATGAAATAGAAATTATTTTATGTGGTGGAGGACGAAAAAATTTTACACTAGTAAATCATTTAAAGAATTTAATAAAATACGAAATTAAGCTAATAGATGATTTTAATATAGATGGAGACTTTATAGAGTCCCAAGCATTTGCATATCTGTCCATTAGATCTTATCTAAAAAAACCAATAAGCTATCCAGGTACCACAAACGTTAATATTCCTGTTACAGGTGGTGAAATTATAATTAACTATTAGTATAGGGCTGTTTCTTTTTTTATATATTTATTTAAAGATTTTGTTAAAGCAGCATCTGCTTTTGAAAAAAAATGATTTGCTTCTGATATAATGTCGAATTCAACCTTAATACCTTTTTGTGCACTTAATCTTTTATTTAATTCATTTATATCGTCAAAAGGAACTAACTCATCTTTTTTTCCATGTATAATAATACCAGATGTTGGACAAGGTGATAAAAACGAAAAATCATATACATTAGGTTGAGGTGATATAGCTATAAATCTATTTATTTCTGGTCTTCTCATTAATAATTGCATAGCTATTAAAGAACCAAAAGAAAATCCCGATATCCAACACTGCGAGTTATCAAAATTCTCTCTTTCTAACCAATCTAATGCAGCAGCTGCATCAGCTAGTTCTCCTTGACCATTATCAAATTCACCATCACTTTTTCCAACACCTCTGAAATTTACTCTACAAACTGAAAAATTATTGTCTACAAAAGTTTGAAAAGTATCTACAACAACTTTGTTATTCATCGTACCTCCATATTGAGGATGTGGGTGGAGCACTAAAGCAATAGGTGAAGTATTTTTTTTACTTTTAAAATATTTTGCTTCTAGTCTACCAGCAGGACCAGGGATAAAGATTTCTGAAATTTTTGTATCTGTAGATGGCATTGATTATCAGTCTCAAAAAAAAATTATATTTTTCTACCAAAATTAAGCGACAAAATGCAAGCATTTTAAATATTCTGAAACTTGACTAAATTAGTCAGGTATATATAAAGCCCGTGAATTGCGGAAAATATGAAATTATCAACTAAAAGCAGATATGCTGTGATGGCGCTAGCTGACATAGCAAGATTCAAAAATAATGAACCAATATCTTTAAGAGATATTTCTATTAGACAAGGAATATCTTTAGTTTATTTGGAGCAGCTTTTTTTGAAATTAAAAAAAAATGAAATTGTAAAAAGCATTCGGGGTAAAAAGGGAGGATACACTTTAAACAAGTCTCCAGGTGAAATTAAAATCTCAGATATTCTCTTTGCTGTAGAGGAAAAAGTGAAAACTATTGGTTGTCAAAAGCATTCGAAAAAAGGATGCAACGGTAAATCTGCTAAGTGTATAACCCACAATTTATGGGATGAGCTAGAGACACATATAAATGTATTTTTTCAAGAAAAAAATCTTGGAGACTTAATAAATAAATCTGAAAATAGAATTTAATGAGAGATAAACAAATAGAAGATTTGAAAGATTATAAATACGGATTTTCAACTGATATTGAAAGTTTCAAAGCTCCAAAAGGGTTAAACGAAGAAGTTATAAGATTTATATCAAATATAAAAAAAGAGCCAGATTGGTTACTTCAATGGAGATTAAAAGCTTTTGAAAGATTAAAAGTATTGAAAGAACCTAATTGGCAAAAGCCAAAATATCCTAAAATTGATTATCAAGATTTATATTATTATTCAGCACCTAAAAGTTTTAAAGAAAAACCAAAAAATTTGGAAGATTTAGATCCTAAGTTGTTAGAAACCTATAAAAAATTAGGAATACCTTTGCAAGAGCAAAAAAGATTAAACGGTATCGCAGTTGATGCTGTATTTGATTCTGTATCTGTTGCCACAACTTTTAAAGATACTTTAACAGAAAAAGGAATTATTTTTTGCTCTATTTCTGAAGCAATACAAAAATATCCAGACTTAGTCAAAAAATATTTAGGCTCAGTTATTCCAATCTCTGATCATTTTTTTGCAACACTAAACTCAGCAGTTTTCACCGATGGATCATTTGTTTACATACCACCAAATGTAAAGTGTCCAATGGAACTATCAACTTATTTTAGGATTAACGCATCCGATACTGGTCAGTTCGAAAGAACATTAATTATTGCTGATAAAGGTAGTTATGTAAGTTATTTAGAGGGATGTACTGCACCTATGAGAGATGAAAATCAGTTACATGCAGCAAATGTTGAACTTATTGCGTTGGATGATGCAGAGATAAAATATTCTACAGTACAAAATTGGTATCCTGGAGATAAGGATGGAAAAGGAGGTATATATAATTTTGTAACTAAAAGAGGATTGTGTAAAGGTAAAAATTCAAAGATTTCATGGACACAAGTAGAAACAGGTTCTGCAATTACTTGGAAATATCCAAGTTGTATTTTGAAAGGTGATAATTCAATTGGTGAATTTTACTCAATTGCAATTACAAATAATCATCAGAAAGCTGACACTGGAACTAAGATGATACATTTAGGAAAAAATACAAAAAGTAAAATTATCTCAAAAGGTATAAGTGCAGGTAAATCAGATATGACTTACAGAGGTTTGGTAGATATTTCAAAAAATGCAACCAATTCAACAAATTATACTCAATGTGATTCACTATTAATGGGCAACAAGTGTGGAGCACACACAGTACCTTATATTAAGAATAAAAATTCAAATTCTAATATTGCTCATGAAGCGACAACATCTAAAATAAGTGAAGACCAACTACATTATTGTCAGCAAAGGGGACTAAATCAAGAAGAAGCTGTAGGACTTATTGTTAATGGCTTTTGTAAAGAGGTTTTACAACAATTACCTATGGAGTTTGCTGTAGAGGCTCAAAAACTAGTTGGAATAAGTTTAGAAGGAAGTGTTGGCTAATGTTAAAAATAAATAATTTAAATGCAAAAATTCAAGAAAAATCCATATTAAATGGTTTTAATCTTGAGATAAAACCTGGTGAGGTGCATGCAATAATGGGACCCAATGGATCAGGAAAAAGCACTTTGTCAAATATTCTATCAGGCAAAAAGGGATATGAAGTATCAGGGGAAATATTATATGAAAATAAAAATTTGTTTGATCTTGAGACTGAAGAAAGAGCACATGAAGGTATTTTTTTAGCATTCCAATATCCGTTAGAAATACCTGGGGTCAATACAAATATATTTTTAAAAACATCCTTAAATTCAATTAGAAAAGCAAGAGGTGAAAAAGAATTAGATGCATTAGAATTTTTAAAATTAGTTAAAGAAAAAGCAAAAGAACTTAAATTTGATGAAGAAAAATTAAATCGTCAATTAAACGTAGGTTTTTCTGGAGGTGAAAAAAAGAAAAACGAAATTTTACAAATGTCAATTTTAGATCCAAAATTATCTATACTGGATGAAACAGACTCTGGATTAGACATAGATGCTCTTAAAATAGTTGCAGATGGGGTTAATGCACTAAGAAAAAGAAATAATTCTTTTCTTATAATCACACACTATCAAAGACTACTTGATTATATAAAACCCGACTTTGTGCATGTGCTTATGGGTGGAAAAATTATTAAATCAGGAGGCGCAGAATTAGCTTTAGAGTTAGAAAAAAAAGGATATGAAAACTTCAATTAAATGGAACAAAAATTAAAAACAGATTTTGATAAATTTATCAGCACTTCTAATTTCTCAAACCAAGAGATTAAATTTAAAAAAGAAGCTCTTGATAATTTTTTGAAAAATGGATTTCCTAGTAGAAAATTAGAAAACTGGAAATTCTCAGATATAAAACAGATAATCCAGAAAAGTATTGGAGAACTAACATTTTATAATGATTACAAAATTGAAAATGAAATTAATGACGATATTTTTATAAAGGAAATTGAACATAATAAAATTGTTATTGTTAATGGTAAAGTTCAGCAATTAAACTTCGAATATGAAGAAAGTGATAAAATTAATATAACAATTTTAGATATTTTAAACCAAAACCTCAATCAAGATAATTCTCTCTTAAGTCTAAATAATTCTTTTTCAAATAAAATACATAATATTTTAGTTAAAAAAAATTATTCATTAAAGAAACCTTTAATAATATATCAAATAACTAATGAAAAAGTGAGTAATACCAATATTAATTTTCAATTAAACTTTGATTTAGAAGAAAGCAGCTCAATAAAAATTATTAATTTCTCTGATGACAATTCAGAAAAAAATTTCATTAATAATTTATTTAACTTTAATCTTGATAAAAATGCAATTCTTAAGAATTATAAAATAGATAAAAAAAATAATACAAATATCAAGTATGATTATTCTAGTATCATTCAAAAAGAAAATAGTATTTCTGAAACTTTTATATTTTCCTCTGGATCAGATTATGTAAAAAATGAAGTCAACTGTAATCTTGAAGGCAAATATTCATCATCATTTATTAACGGAATACACTTATTGTCTAAAAATAAACACCACGAAATAAGAATTAAGACTAACCATTTATACGAAAACACGAAAAGTTATCAGTTAATAAAAAGTGTAATTGATGACAGTTCAAAGTCTGTCTATCAAGGGAAAATATATGTGGATTCTAAAGCTCAAAAAACAGATGGTTATCAATTAAGTAAAGCTATACTTTTAAATGAACAAGCAGAATTTAATGCAAAGCCTGAACTAGAAATTTATGCTGACGATGTTAAATGTTCACATGGTTCGGCGTCAGGTAGTTTAGATGAAGATTCTATTTTTTATTTAATGTCTAGGGGTTTAGATCAAAAGACTGCAAAAGAATTATTAATTAACGGTTTTCTTCTAGATGTTGTTGAAAAGATCACAGATGAAGAAATTAAAAAATTAATAAAACATATGATTGGATTAAATTAATGAACATACATGATATAAAAAAAGAGTTTCCAATTTTTGATGATAAAATTCAAAATAATGATTTAGTATATTTAGATAGTGCTAATTCATCTCAAAAACCAAGAATTGTTGTAGATAGAATTTATGACTTTTATACAAAAGAGTTTTCTAATGTAGGTAGAAGTGTACATTATTTGGCAGTTGCTGCTACCAATTTATATGAACAAACAAGGGTCTCAGTTCAAAAATATATTAACGCTAAAGATAAAGATGAGATCGTATTTACTAAAGGAGCTACTGAAGCAATAAATTTAGTCGCCAACACTTTTGGTCAAAAGTATTTGTCTGAAGGAGATGAAGTATTGTTGACTGAACTCGAGCATCATTCAAATTATGTGCCTTGGCATTTTCTCAGAAAAGCAAAAAATATTAAAATAGAATTTGCTGAAATTAATGATGATGGTGAAGTAACATTAGAAGCTATAGAAAAAAAAATTACAAACAAAACAAAGATAATTAGCGTAAGTCATTTGTCAAATGTAACAGGTGCAATATTACCAATCAAAGAAATTGTGCAATTAGCACATTCAAAAAATATACCTGTTCTAATTGATGGTTGCCAAGGAGCTCCACACTTAAAATTAGATATGCAGGACATTGATTGTGATTTCTATGCAATATCTGGACATAAAATGTACGGACCAACTGGAATAGGTGTTCTATATGCTAAAAAAAAATGGCTTGAAGATTTACCTCCATATCAAGGTGGAGGAGGAATGATAAATGAGGTTAAAAAAGAAGGCATTACTTATGGTGAATTACCTAATAAATACGAGGCTGGCACAATGGCTACAGCGCAAGTTATTGCTTTTAATGAATCCATAAAATTTATGGAAAAAATTGGTATTCAAAATATCGAAAAACATGAAAAAGAATTATTAGACTACGGATTAGAAAAGTTAAGAAAAAATAATTCAGTTAATATTATAGGAAATCCAAAAGAAAAGGGTGGAGTTATATCATTTACTATTGAAGGTGTTCATCCTCACGATATTGCAACCATTCTTGATGAGGATGGAGTAGCTATTAGAGCAGGGCATCACTGCTGTCAAATATTACATGATAAATTAAATTTACCTGCAACTGCTAGAGCTTCATTTGGTGTTTATAATACTAAAGACGATATTGATAAGCTTGATGAAGCAATAAATAAATGTAAAAAAATTTTTAACTTATAATGGACTTAAAAGATTTATATCAAGAGATAATACTAGACCATGGAAAAAATCCAAGGAATTTAGGAAAGTTTGACAATTATAATAAAGATGCAAAGGGAAATAATCCTTTATGTGGTGATAACGTTCATGTTTATCTCAGATTAAATGAAAATAAAAAAGTTGAAGATATTGCATTTGAAGGGCATGGCTGTGCTATTTCAATGGCATCAGCATCAATTATGACTGATATGGTTAGAGGTAAAGAAGAGAAAGAGATAAAAGAAATTGTAAGTGATTTTTTAGGAATGATAAAAGAAAAAGATTCTTTAGAAACTAATATTTTAAAAGATGACGAAAAAACTAAATTAATGAGTCTATCAGGTGTTAAACAATATCCTATGAGAGTAAAGTGTGCAACTTTATCTTGGCATACTCTTACATCAGCATTAGATAATTCAGATCAAATTGTAAAAACAGAGGAATGAAAATGGATCTTAAAGAAAAAGTAATTGCTGAAATAAAAAAAATTTATGATCCTGAGATACCTGTTAATATATACGAATTAGGATTGATATACGATATTATTGTTAATAATTCAGAAGTTAAGGTTAAAATGACTTTAACCACACCAAATTGTCCAGTAGCTGAAAGTTTGCCTAAAGAAGTTAAAGACAGTATATTAGAAATTAAAGAAGTTTCAAAAGTAGATCTTGATTTAGTTTGGGAACCACCATGGGACAAATCAATGATGTCTGAAGCTGCAAAACTTGAATTAAATTTATGACAAAACAAATTATAACATTAAGCGATAACGCAGCTCAAAGAATAAAAGAAATTATGTCTAATGCTGAAAAAGACTCTTTAGGAGTTAGAGTTGGAGTTAAGTCAGGTGGGTGCGCAGGGATGTCTTATGTTATGGAATATACAAAAGAAGCAAACCCAAACGACGAAGTAGTAGAAGATAAGGGTGTGAAAGTCTTCATAGACTCTGCAGCGGTAATGTATTTACTTGGAACAGAAATGGATTTTAAAAAAGAAAAATTTTCTTCACAATTTGTATTCAATAACCCGAATGAAACAGAGAGATGTGGATGTGGAGAGTCCTTTAAAATATAGTATTTAATATATGCATATCAGCATTGCGTTTATTGCATATCTATGGTAGAATCATTGGTATGAACACTTTTGAGCATAAAAACCTAATTAATTCTGAAGTTAAAACTAAAAAAAGAAAATCTTTATTCAGAAGTTTAATTAAACCAGTAGAAGCGGGCGCACATGGCACCCTCAACTACGTGGTTAAAAAAGGTTTAGGAAAAAATAAAATAGCTAAAAAATAAAAAAGCTATTTAACAACTATAGTACATATCAAACTCAATAGGATGAGGTGTATGTTCAAAGTTGTGTATCTCTTCAAATTTTAAAGCAATATAAGCATCAATTTGATCGTCAGTAAATACTCCACCTTGAGTTAAAAACTTTCTATCT
The DNA here is from genome assembly GCA_902617415.1 of uncultured Pelagibacteraceae bacterium. Lineage (GTDB taxonomy): Bacteria > Pseudomonadota > Alphaproteobacteria > Pelagibacterales > Pelagibacteraceae > Pelagibacter. The sequence continues at coordinate 34,201 of CACMWQ010000006.1, forward strand.
TTATCTAAACTTTCCATTGCTTCTCTTAATGATCCGCAAACAGTTGGAACTTTTTTAACTTCCTTTTCTGATAAAGCATAAAGATCTTTATCAAAAGATTTTCCTGGATCAATTTTATTTTTGATACCGTCAATTCCCGCCATTAACATAGATGCAAATGTTAAATATGGATTACCAGATGCATCTGGGAATCTAATTTCACATCTTGCTCCTTTTTTACTTAGAGTTATAGGAATTCTACAAGATGCAGATCTATTTCTTGCTGAATAAGCAAGTAATACCGGAGCTTCAAAACCAGGAATTAATCTTTTGTAGCTATTTGTTGTAGCGTTTGAAAAAGCATTAATCGCCTTAGCATGTTTAAGTATACCACCAATATAATAAAGTGCAGTTTGTGACAAACCTGAGTATTTATTTCCAGAAAAAACTGGAGTTTTCCCTTTCCAAACTGATTGGTGAACGTGCATTCCTGATCCATTATCACCTTTTACAGGTTTAGGCATAAACGTAGCAGTTTTACCAAATGAATGTGAAACCATTTGAACTACATATTTGTATAGTTGAACATTATCTGCTTGATCAACTAATGTACCAAAAAGCATTCCAAGTTCGTGCTGACTTGGAGCAACTTCATGGTGATGTTTTTCAACTGTGATACCTACGTCTCTTAAACCTTTTAGGTATTCACCTCTTATATCCTGAGCACTATCTACTGGAGGGACTGGAAAATATCCACCTTTAACTCCAGGTCTATGACCCATGTTCCCATTTTCATAACTTTTTCCAGAATTATACGGTCCTTCTGTACTATCTATCGAAAAACTTGTTTCGTTCATATCGTTTTTGATTTTTACATCATCAAAAACAAAAAATTCTGGCTCTGGACCAAAGTAAGCTTTATCACCTATACCAGTCTTCTTTAAATAAGCTTCAGCTTTCTTTGCTATTCCCCTTGGATCTCTTTCATAAGGATTTCTTTTAATTGCATCTAATATGTCGCAAAATAAAACAAGAGTATTATGAGATGTGAATGGATCAACAATTTGTCTGTTTAAATCTGGTTTTAATATCATGTCAGATTCATTTATTGCTTTCCATCCAGCAATAGATGATCCATCAAAAAATACACCATCGGTTAACATGTCCCCATCGACTACCGATGCATCCATAGTTAAGTGCTGTAATTTACCTCTTGGGTCTGTAAATCTTAAATCGACAAACTCAATTTGCTTGTCTTTCATCATTTTTAGAACTTTGCTTGCGCTCATATTATCTCCTGTAGAATTAAATATCTGGGTTAATTACCAATATTGTTATAATAAAGAATACATATAATGAGGATATCACCTATGCAATATAAGCATATAATTATGCCAATAATTTCCGTGCTTTTTTATCAATTATAAGTTGAATATGACTTTATTAAATAAAGAACCAGTTAAAAGAGCAGAGAAGCGTCTTAAAGAGTTTGATGAAAACTTATCAGTTGTTGAATTAGAAAATTCAGCAAAAACTGCATTGGATGCAGCAAATTCATTAAATTGTGAGGTGGGAGCAATTGTAAAAAGTCTTCTTATTAAAATAGAAAATGATTTTTTACTTTGTTTAGTTTCTGGTGACAAAAGATGTTCATTAAATAAATTAAAAAAAATTTCTGAAAAAAAAAATGTAAGAATGGCGTCTGCTGATGAGGTTAAGTCTCAAACAGGATATACAATTGGAGGTGTATCTCCCGTAGGTCATATAAATGATATTCCAATATTTGTAGATAATTCTTTAAGTAGGTTTAAAGATATTTTTGCTGCAGCTGGTCATCCTAATGCGATTTTTAAGATCAATTATGAAAAATTAATTCAAATAACAAAAGGTGATGTGAAAGATATTACAGAATGAAGCAAGCTAATTTAACAGATTATATTTTATTAACATTATTATCAATAATTTGGGCATCTGCTTTTTTTAATATAAAAATTGCAACAGAATCTTTCGGTCCAATGACAATTGCTTTTTTGAGAGTATTTTTTGGATCTATACCAGTATTAATTTTATGTTTTTATAAAAAAATAGTAATTGAAGCATTTTCAAAAGATTGGCATTGGTTCATGTTAATAGGACTAATCAATTTAGTTATACCATTCTTTTTAATTGCTTACGGGGTAAAATCTGTGCAAAGTAATTTGGCAGCAATTTTGATGTCTACCACTCCTTTGAGTTCTACTATATTAGGTCACTTTTATACAAAAAACGAAAAATTTAATTTTGCAAAAACTGTTGGAATATTGATTGGATTTGCAGGAATTATTTATTTATTTTCTGATAATATTTTAATCGATGAAAATAATTTTCTTTCAGCAATATTAATTTTAATAGGATCAACATGTTATGTAATAGGTGGAGTTTTAACACTTAAAATTAGTAAGAAAAAAAATGAAAACGTTACTGGATCAATATTAATTTGGGCAACTCTGATTTTATTTCCTTTGATGTGTTTATTAGAAACTCCTTGGGAAAATACTCCATCATTAAATTCAACTATGTCAGTAATTTATCTTGGTATAGTACCAACTGGAGTTGCGTGGCTTTTAAGGTTTAAAATTTTGAAAAAGAATGGTTTAATTTTTCAATCTCAAGTCTCATACTTAATCCCAATCTTTGGAATTATTTTAGGCTATATATTTTTAAGTGAATTAATAACTTACAAGGTATTAATATCTTTATTGGCTGTAGTTGTGGGAATTTATTTTGTTAGAAAGGCAGATACAAAAATTATTATTTAAGTGAAGATATAGAGTTAATATGCTCTGGTTTTGTCTCACAACATCCACCTAAAATTGTTGCCCCACCTTCTATAAATTTTTTTGATAGATTATAAAATTCATTTGCATCAAAATTATCTCTTTTTCCTAAAGATTGATTAGGATTTACTCCAATTTCATGAGGTTTTGCTGTATTAAATGTCTGTATTGGGCCTGGTTCATCAACCCCCCACAAATTTATTTTAAATCCAAATGGTACTTCACAATTTAAAAATTTATCTAATACGGATAGAGATATTTCTGGAGAAATACATGCACAAACTACACCAAGTATATTTTCATCTTGAATAATTCTAAGTAATTGCTCAATTTTTTCTTCTGAGGGTAGGTCACCATTTTTTTTTAAATGTATTCCAATTAAAACTTTTTTGTTTAATTTTTTAGATATATTAAGAGCTGCTTTAACTTCATTAGTGCTGCTAATAACATCTAAGTATAAAAAATCAGTAAATTCACTTAAAATATCAGCTTGTTCAAACATATCTTCCTCTATTAATTTGATATCGCGATCATCATTTATATAAGTGTCTCTTTGGCTTGGAATTGATCCAGCTACCAATATATTTTTCTTTGATAAATCTTTAGCTTTGATTGCAAGTTTACATGCAATTTCGTTTAATTTTTTGAATTCATCACCAACTTTATTTTCTATTAATCTAAATTTTCTACAACTAAAAGTGTTTGTAACTATAACATCTGAGCCTGCATTGATATATGATAGATGAGTATCAACTAACATTTGATGATATTTTTCATCTAATAAAGCGCTAGCAGACCATAAGGTCCCCATAGATACCATTCCTTTTTCAAGTAATAATTGACCCATGCCACCATCTAATATTCTTATTTTTTTAAAAAAATTGTTATCCATTTTTTTTATCCCTTGTAGCTATAAATACTCCAACAGTTGTTATTAAAAAACCAATTATGTCAGTAAATGTTAATTGTTCATTTAAAAATATCCATGCCATCACTGCTGAAGTAGGAGGTACTAAAAAAAATAAAGTAGTAGTTTTACCCACAGTACCCCTTTTGATTAAAAACATAAGAATAGTAAAAGCCCCAAATGAAACTAATATAATTTGGTGAGACATACCTAATATAAAACTAGTTGTAAAATTTATATAAGCATTTTCAAATATAAACATTAATAATAGATTAAAAAGGCAACCACCAACAGCTTGATATGCATTGTTAACTGACAAAGCTAAATTTCCACTTAATTTTTTTTGCCACAATGTTCCAGCTGTTATTGCAAATAAAGCTAAGACTGTAGCTAACAATCCTAAAGGAGGAATTTCTTTTCCGAAATCAATTCCTAAGACAGTGACAGAACCAATGAAACCTAAACTGATACCTACCCACTGTTTCCAAGATATTTTTTCTCCAAAAATAGGACCAGATAAAATATTTGTTAAAATCGGTTGAAGTGTAACTATTAAAGCTACAATTGCAGCTGGCATCCCAATTGAAAATGCATACCAACATCCACCTAAATAAATCCCATGAAATAAAATACCTGTTGAAAGACTTTCTATAATATTTTTTAATTTTCCGAAAATTTTATCATTACTGAGATAAGCAAATACAAGAAAACCAATTGTTACAATCCCAAACCTAAATGCTAAAGCTGCAAATGGAGAAGCATTTTGAACAATTTCTTTCCCAGATATGAAAGCCGATGACCATAATAATATAAAGAGCAAAGGAAATGATTTTGTCATGGTAAAGATATATGGCGTAATATCTAATTTTTGTTGTGAATTCTATCCATTTCTTGAAGTTCGACTTCAAGTTTGTCTAATTCTTCACCACCAGCCATCATACTAAGAAGCTTTTCTCTAGAAATATCTTTTTTTTGGAATGTTCCCATGCTTTTTCCTCGGTTAAGTACAGTGAAACTATTACCAACAGGGTAAGCATGATGTACATTGTGAGTAATTAAAATTACAGCCAATCCCTCAGACGCAGCCTTTACAATATATTTTAATACCATTGATGCTTGATGAACTCCTAAAGCAGAAGTTGGTTCATCTAAAACTAAAACTTTTGCTCCAAAATATATAGCTCGTGATATTGCTAGGCATTGTCTTTCACCACCGGACATAGTTCCAACTGCCTGAGATGGATCTCTAACATCGATACCTATCTGTCCCATTCTATCTGCTGCTATCTTATTTGCTTTCTCCACATCAAAAGTTTTAAGGAAAGGAATACCTTTTTGAGGCTCTCTTCCCATAAAAAAATTTCTAGTAACACTCATTAAAGGAACTAATGCTAAATCTTGATAAACTGTTCCTATACCAATATCTAAAGCATCTTTAGGTGAGTCAAAAACAATTTTATTATCTTCAAATATAATTTCTCCTTCATCAGGTTTATGAACACCTGCTAAAGTTTTAATTAAAGTCGACTTTCCTGCTCCATTATCTCCAAGTAAGCACATGATCTCACCTTTTTTTAATCTCATAGTGACATCTTTAAGCGCTATTACCTTCCCAAAAAACTTACTAATATTATTAAATTGAACGAGATAGTCTGACATTACTTACTCTCAGTCACTTTCTTTCTGATATAGTTATTAAACACTACAGCTATCAACATCATTGCTCCTAAGAAAACTTTAAACCAATCAGTGTCAACATCTGTATAAAATATTCCCATAGATACAGTACCAAATATTATTGCACCAAAAGCAGCACCTATTGCAGATCCATACCCACCAGTTAAGAGACACCCACCAACAACAGCAGCTGCAATAGCTTCTAGTTCTTTTAAAGTGCCTCTCATAGTATCTGCAGAACCCGCATCTAATACTTGAATACAAGCAAAAATAGTAGAAGCGACTGCCGTACCAATAAATAGACTTATTTTTACCCTTCCAACAGGCACACCGACATTTGTTGCTCCAACCTTATCGCCTCCAGATGCGAAGATCCAATTACCGTATCTTGTTTTCATCAATATCCATGTTGCAAACAATGTTAATGCAATAAACCAAATAACTGATGGAGGTATTCCAGTTGCAAGAGGAGTTCCATCAGTTCTTAGTTCAATTAATTTTAATGATCCCAACCAAGTAAAAAGCCATTTAAAAGTATCTGTAGCAAATAACCAAGCTAGTGGATCATCTTCAATTAATACTCTTAGTCCTGGAACTTGAGTTCTACCAGTAATCAATCTTGTTATTGCTAATGTCAAACCTCTTAAAATAAAAAGCATTGCAAGTGTTACAATAAAAGATGGCAAACCAGTTTTGACAACCATTATGCCATTAAAGTATCCAACCAATACTGCCATAGCGAAAGCAAAAACTATACTCATCCATAAAGGCCAACCCCAATAAATCGCAGGAATTGCAATACAAATTCCAGCAAACCCAATCATTGATCCAATTGACAAATCAAATTCACCGCCAATCATTAACATCGCTGCTGCTATTGCTATAATTCCTAAATTAGCTGAAACATCGAGGAAATTAAGCATTCCATAGGCGCTAAACATACCAGTATCGCCAGCTACAATTCCAAAAAATATAAATACAAGTATTGAGCCACCTAATGCACCTAACTCAGGCCTATTCAATAAAACTCTTAGTGGTGATATTTTTTTTAGACGCTCGTCTTCATTAAGACTACTTTTTGATGAAATACTTTTTGATTTTAATGACATTTAAATTTTGAAAAAAGGCCTGACCAAAAAATTTAGTCAGGCCTTAAATATAGATTTTATCTATAACCTTGAGCTGCCCATTTAATTACTTTAGCAGCATTGTCAGGAGTAACAAATCCAGGTCCAGTCATAACTACACCAGCAGGCATTGTTCCCCATCTCATGTACTGAGCAAAAATAGCTATTGGCAAATAACCTTGTAGATATTGTTGTTGGTCAATTAAAAACTCTACTTTACCTGCAGCAGCAGCTTTTAACATGTTAGGTGACATATCAAATGTTCCTAATTTAACATTTCCAACTTTACCAGCAGCTTCTAAAGCTTTTAGTGCTGCTTCACCAGATAAACCAGCTCCTAACGTTAGAATAGTGTCATATCCACCACCTAATTTTGCAGCAACAGCTTTTTGAATTTCAGTTGGGTCATTTGATGTTCCAAGAATATCAACAGATCCACCAAAACCTTTTTTGAAACCTGCACATCTTCTATCAAGCGCTACGTTTCCAACTTCGTGGTTAACGCATAAAGCTTTTTTTCCTCCAGCAGCTTTCATTTTTTGTCCGCCACCAACACCAGCTTCAAATTCAGTTTGACCTACGTGTGCACTAATTCCTAATGATGCATAGTCATCCGAACCAGAGTTCATAGAAACTACTGGTATACCAGCAGCTATTGCTGCTTTAACAGATTTTCCTAATGCAGCTGCATCAGGCAAAGTAATTACAATACCTTTTGGTTTTTGTGATACAGCGTTATCAATTAGTTTTGCCATTTCAACCATGTCAAAAGTTCCAGGCGCAGTGTATTTGCAAGATACTCCCATATCTTTACAAGCAGCATCAACTCCATTTTTAGCTACCGACCAAAAAGGGTCATTAGCTTGTCCATGTGAAACAACAATTATATCAGTTGCTAATGCTGATACAGACATCATTGCCCATGCAGCAACAGCTAATATAAAGTTCTTTATTGTTTTCATTTTTAATTTCCTCTCTTAAATAAAAGTTAACTTTTAAACATTAAAGCTAACATAAATTTATTTAGATTGTCAAAGAAGCAGGTTGTATTCAACCTAAAGTTGATTTTTAATATTTTATTTTTTCAAACTTTTTTGATTTTAATGACCGGATAGCACTCTCAGCAATTTGTATTGAAATCTTTCCATCAATAAAACCACTTTTAGGTCTTAAATTTGATCTGAATAATTTAGCAAGATCATTCAACTGTTCTTTGTATGCCTGGTCGTATCTTTCTATAAAAAAATGTTTAAAGCTTGATCGTGCATTTGTATTTTTATTAGAATACAAACTAATCTCATTTTCTTTGATATTATCAGAAATAATCATTCCTTTGCTTCCAAAAAGCTCTACTCTTTGATCATATCCAAAACTACAATGTCTAGAATTACTAATAATACATTGAACACCATTTTTTGTTTTCAAAATTGCCGTAGCAAGCTCGAAATCTTTAAGTTTATTGAAGTATTTATTAGAAATATTGCTCCCTGTGGCAAATATAGAAACAAATTCGTCTTTACCCGCATAATATCTTGCTAGATCGAAATCATGGATCATCATATCTTTAAAAATACCGCCTGAGGCTTTTAAATAATTTATAGATGGAGCAGCCGGATCTCTGCTAGTAATAATTATTTTCTCTAGCTTTCCTATCTTGCCTTTTATTAAATTATTTTTTAGAGAACTATGACCTGGGTCATATCTTCTGTTAAATCCAATTTGAATTTTATGATTAAATTTATTTATTTTTTTTTCGTAATTTTGAATTTTTTTTAAATTTAAATCTAAAGGTTTTTCACAAAATACTGTTTTGTTACTTTTTATACTTTCATATATAAATTTAAGATGAGTTGATGTAGTGGAAGAGATAAAAATACAATCAATTTTTTTATCTCTATATGCTATTTGAGGACTTTCAATATTTTGACAATTTAGATTTTTTGAAACTTTTTTTGCAAGTTTTTTATTAACATCGAAAATATATAAAAGGTTAAAATTTTTATTATTTATTAAATTATTTGCATGCATTAGTCCTATTCTTCCCAAACCGAATAATGCTACGTTAATTAAATTTTTACCCATTGTTTTTTTAATGATGATTTCTTACATGCATCAATGAATTTAGCAGTCTCCAAACCCTCTTCTTCGTTAGGAAAATAAAATCTTTTTTTTGTATTCGTTTTTAAATATTCAGCAAATTCCTTATATATATTTGCAAAAGCATCTAAATATCCTTCAGGGTGACCAAATTTTACTCTAGAAAATTTTTTTGAAAAATTTGCTTTTGTATATCCTCTTTCTAAAAACTTTACTGCTCCTTTACTTGGATTAAATTTTAAATAATTTGGATCATTTTGAACCCATTCTAAACTTCCTTTAGAACCATATACTCTAATTCTTAAACCATATACGCCACCTTTAGCTGTTACACATGTCCATACAATTCCTTTAGCACCATTGTTAAAATTAACAAAAACTTGTGCGTTATTATCCATTTTAACGTCCTTCGAATATTTGCTTACATCGGCTATCAGTTTTTCTCCTTTAAGGCCTGTAATATAAATTGCTAGATGATATGCGTGTGATCCTATTTCATTGAGAACTGCTGATACACCAACAATTTTTTTATCAACTTTCCATTTAAAAACCTTTTTTGAATTTGTTTTTGAAATTTTATTACCATCTGTCCAATCCTGAATATATTCAACGTTGATATATTCAACTTTTCCAATTTTTCCTTTTTCAACTAAATTTTTTGCCTCTCTAACCATTGGATAAGATGAATAGTTGTGAGTCAGTGCATATTTAATTTTTTTGTTATTTTTTATCGCTTTATATAGTTTTTTTCCCTGCTCAAGATTTCCAGCAAATGGTTTGTCTGAAATTACATGTATGTTTTTTTTTATAAAATTCTCCGCAATAATTTGATGACTTGATGGTGGAGTCATTATTGCTACAACATTAATACCATCTTTTCTTTTCGCTTCTTTTTCAGACATCTCCTTGTAATTTGAATAACATCTAGATTTATCTAAACCTATACTTTGTCCAAATTTCCTAGATTTATCAACACTTCTAGAAAATACCCCTGCAACGATTTCATATTTGTCATCATATCTAGATGAAATTCTATGAACATGCCCGATCCAAGATCCAGGTCCGCCTCCAACAATTCCAAGTTTAAATTTTTTAGGTTTAATTTTTTGAAGCATCTAATATCATAACAAAACTATTATTTATGTCAGTAAAATTAGGTATAGCCCCAATAGCTTGGAGCAATGATGACATGCCTGAGCTTGGTGGTGATACTCCGCTTGAACAATGTCTTTCCGAAGCTAGTGAAGCAGGATTTAAAGGAATAGAGTCTGGGGGAAAATTTCCAAAAACATCAAAGGAATTAATTCCTATATTAAATAAATATAATTTAAAATTATGTTCAGGTTGGTATGGAGCAAATTTAAGAAAAAATACTTTTGAAGAGGAAAAGTCAAAAATTCAAAACCAATTGAAACTATTTCAAGATTGTAAAGCGCCCTGCATGGTTTTTGCTGAAGTTTATGGTTCCATTCAAGGCGATCCAAATATAAATTTATCTAAAAGACCTAGAATGGATTTAGATGAGTCTAAAAAATATTATAAAAAAATTTCAGAAATGGGAAAATATCTAGAGGATCAAGACATGCCCCTTGCTTATCATCATCATATGGGAACTTGCATTGAAAGTGAAGAAGATACAAGAAGATTATTAGAAAACACAGATGGTAGTGTCAAACTAACTTTAGATACTGGACACATGTTATTTGCAAAAGGAGATAGTTTGAAAATTTATAAAGAATTTAAAGAAAGAATAATTCATATACATTGCAAAGATATGAGAAAAAACGTTTTAGATAATTCGTTAAATCACGATTATAGTTTTAGACAGGCTTTTTTGGAAGGAGCCTTCACTGTTCCAGGAGATGGTTGTATTGATTATAAGCCTTTTTTTGAATTGTTAAAAAAACAAAATTATTCTGGATGGTTAGTTGTAGAAGCGGAGCAAGATCCAGCAAAAGCAAATCCTTTTGAATATGCTAAAATTGGATACAAATATCTAATTGAAACTTTAAAAAGTGCAAATTTAGAAATTGAAAATAATTAGTTATCTATATAAAGAAGTTAATTCATTATTACCAGCAGCAACACATGGAGATTTAAAACAAGTACCAACTATCCATTCTGATCCTGGTTCTGCTAAAAAATTTGATGACATTATAAAAATAACACCCATTTCTACTGACTGACCAGCTTTTCCTTCTGCTTTTATTCTCGGATCAGGGTCTGTTTTAACTTTATTGTCATCTGAAAACGGATTTTCAATCTTAAGATTATCATTTATATGATTAACAACCTTTTCAGCTATCCATTCAGCATTACATGGATCACCCCAAACTGTTATCTTCCCTTCATCGTTATTTCCACAATTATTAATTTCGCCATTAATAAAATCGACAACTTTTTTATGATTTTCTTTTACTAAATTTGCACGAGCTTCAACTTCAGGCCTTGTACTCGCTGTCCATATCAACATTCCTACCACATAAACAGCTGATATAATGATAAGAAACTCTAACAATCCAAAATTTTTTAATTTTAAGCTCATGAGATTTTTACTATTTTTGACTTTTCCAATTTATTATCAAAAAAATCAATAATATTTTGGACTGTTTCAATGCCCATTCTAGACAAACATTCTTCGGTAAATACTGCTGAATGAGGGCTTAAAAATGCTTTCTCATTTTTTAGCAATGGATTATCTAAAGATGGAGGCTCCTTTTCAAAAACATCAAGCCCTGCACCAAAAATTAAATCTTCGTTTAATGCCTTATTAAGATCTTGCTCGTTAATAATACCACCTCTTGCAGCATTAATTAAAATACAATTTTTTTTCATTTTTTTTATCATTTCATAATTGATTAAATGTTTTGTATTTTCGTTTAGAGGCATATGAATTGAAATTGCATCCATTTTATTTAAACTCTCATTTAAATCATTAATTTTAGTACCACCAACTTTTTTAATTTCCTCTTCGCTGACAAAAGGATCATAAACAAAAATGTTCATTTCTAAACCCTTACATTTTTTAAGTAAGCATTTTCCAATACGACCAAAACCTGCAATTAAGATACTTTTATTCCATAACTCAATTGTTTTAGGAAGCTTAGTTCTATCACTGAACTTTCCAGTTTTTACTGTCTCGTTGTACATATTATTTCTTTTTGCAATGCTGAATAGCATGAATAAAACATGTTCTGCTACAGCTTGAGCATTTGCTGTAGCTGTTATTGCTAATGTGATATTGTTTTGCTTGGTTGCTTTAAGATCTATATTGTCATAGCCTACACCATGTCTAGATATCACTTTTAAATTCTTAGCTGTGTCTATAATTTCTTTTGACAATTTAGATGTTCTAATACTTATTCCATCACAGTCTTTTATTTTATCTTTCAAAAATTCTGTATCTGTGTTGTCTACAACTTCAAATTCAAAATTTTTATTTCCTTTTAGTAAATCAATACCATGATTATGTATCGATCCTATTATTAAGATTTTTTTCATACGTAAAAGTTTATACTTTATTTATTAATAGGCTTTAGATAATTCTGATTTCACTGTGCCTTTTAAATTTTCAACTGTATTTTTCGCACCCGCACTTATAAATCTGGAGTCTGCTCCAACTGTTACAAATTGAAAACCTTTTTCAATCATTTTTTTTGCATAGTCAGTACTTCCGTTATGAATTCCAGCAAATATATTGTTTTTTTTTGCATGCTCTAATATTCTAAGTATTTCTGAATAAGCTTTAGTATCTTCACCTTTGTCAAAACCAGGCTTTTCTCCTATAGCCAAACTTAAATCAGCAGGCCCTATGTAGATACCATCAAGACCTGGAGTACTCATAATTTCATCAAGATTTTCTAAAGCTTCTTTAGTTTCAATCATAGCCATTTTTAATATTTCGTCGTTTGCATGATCTCCATAATCAGGTCCTCCATAGATTAACCCTCTCATTGGACCAAAACTTCTATATCCATGTGGTGGATATTTACATGCTTGAACAAATCTTTCTGCTTCTTTTCGATTACTAACCATTGGGCAAATGATTCCATAACATCCAGCATCTAAAATTTTCATAATTTGACCAGGTTCATTCCAATTAACTCTTGCCAAAGGTACGACATCTGTCGCTGAAATCACTTGCATCATTGGCATTGCATTTGTGTAATCAACGAGCCCGTGTTGCATATCAATTGTTAATGAGTCCCATCCTTGTTGAGCCATTGTTTCTGCTGAAACAGTACTTGGAATTTGTAACCAACCATTTATTACAGCGTTGCCATTTTTAATTATTTCTTTGGCTTTATTTTTTTTCATTTACTCAGGTTTTGAGACCCATATGGGTATACTTTATATTAAGGTAATCTTTTATAGCCATAGATCCACCTTCACGACCATAACCGGTTTGTTTTATTCCACCGAATGGAGCTTCAGCAACTGCAACAGCCGCTGTATTTACTGCAACACAACCGGTTTCCATCATCTCTGATGCTCTATTAGCTTTGTCCATTGAGTTTGTATATAAATAGCTACAAAGTCCCAGGTCATTATTATTTGCTCTCTCTACTACTTCGTCAAAATCCTTGAAAGTTAAAACAGGTACTAAGGGACCAAAAGGTTCTTCTTTCATAATTGTAAAATTATCCTGCACATCATCAAATACTGTTGGTTCAAAATAATAACCTTTATTAAATCCTGAAGGTCTACCCCCACCTAAAACAACTTTTGCGCCTTCACTCTTTGTAGTTTCGACTAATTTTTCAATTTCTTCCAAACGTTTTGCTGTTGTTAAAGGTCCTAAGTCAGTGCCTTCATCCATTCCATTTCCAATTTTTAATTTTTTTGCTCTATCAACAAAAGCATTTACAAATTCTTCTTTTCTTGTTTCTTGAATGTAAAACCTATTTGGAGATATACAAACTTGACCATTGTTACGAAATTTTGCTGTTATTGCCATATCTGCAACTTTATTGATGTCAACATCATCAAATACTATAAATGGAGAATGGCCACTTAATTCCATTGTAACTCTTTGAACTTTATCAGCAGCTTTTTTAAGAATTAATTTTCCAACACGTGTTGAGCCGGTTATAGAAACTTTTTTTATTATATCAGAATCAAGTAATTCATTTGATATTTCAGCTGGGTCTCCAGATAATAAATTGACTACTCCATCAGGAACTCCAGCATCTTTACAAATATTTACAAGTTCCATAACTGCTCCAGGTGTAATTACATCTGGCTTACAAATAACTGAACAACCAGCAGCCAGTGCAGTTGAAATTTTTCTAGAAGCTAAAACTATAGGAAAATTCCATGGCACAAGTGCTGCTACAACACCTACTGGCTGATAGTAAACATGAACTCTTGTTTCTGGAAATCTACTTTGTAATGTTTCACCATAAATTCTTTTAGTTTCTTCTGCATTCCATTCAAATATATCTGCTCCACCACCAACTTCTCCAATTGCTTCTTTAAGAGGTTTTCCAACTTCAAGTGTAAGCCATTTAGCCAATACATCTTTTCTTTCACGCATCAAATCTGCAATTTTTCTTATTACATAAGACCTTTGCCATGGAGTAGTATTTTTCCAAGTTTCGAGTCCTTTCTCTGCTGATTTTAATGCTTTTTGAACGTCAACAGACGATGCTTTTGATGCTTCTCCTAAAACTTCTTCTGTTGCTGGATTGATAACTTTATAAGTTTCTTTTTTTCCTGCTTGTTGCCACTGACCATTAATGAATTGACCAAAATTGCTATACATATTTTTTAAATTGTGTTTAATTGTTAAAAGTTAAAGATTTATATATAGAATAATGAAAAAAATAAAGCTCACTTGTGCACATGCAATAATAAAACATCTTATTGCTCAAAAAATTTTAATAGACGGTAAAAAAGAGCAGTTATTTGCTGGAGCTTTTGGTATTTTTGGACATGGCAATGTTGCTTGTTTAGGACAAGCTCTACAAGAAAATCAGGATAAATTACCAACTTATAGAGGGCATCATGAGCAAAATATGGCACTGACTGGAATAGCGTATGCTAGAGCCAAAAGAAGAAAACAATTTTTTGTTGCAACTAGTTCAGTTGGACCAGGATCTACAAATATGGTTACAGCCTCGGCTGTTGCTATGAGCAACAGATTACCAATTTTATTTTTACCTGGAGACACATATGCAAACAGAATGCCTGACCCAGTTCTTCAACAAGTTGAGCATTTTAATAATCCTGGCATTACTCAGAATGATGCTTTCAAACCAGTAACAAAATATTTTGATAGAATTACAAGACCAGAACAAATTTTACAAACATTACCTCAAGCAATCCAAACAATGTTAGATCCAGCAGATTGCGGACCAGCTTGCTTATCATTATCACAAGATGTTCAAGGTGAAACATATGAATATCCTGAAGAATTTTTTAAAGAGAGAGTTCACAACATTAGACGACCAAGACCTGATTATTTTCAAATAAAACAAGCAGCTGAGCAAATTAAAAAATCCAAAAATCCTTTATTGATTTCAGGTGGAGGGGTTTTCTACTCTGATGCAATGGAAGATCTAAGTAATTTTGCAATTAAACACAATATACCAGTTACACAAACAGTTATGGGCTACTCTACAATGAAGAGAGACCACTCTCATTTCTTAGGTCCCATAGGTGGTCTTGGTGGCAAAGCAGCAAATAATTTAGCAAAACAAACTGACCTAGCTATTGCTGTTGGAACAAAATTAGCTGATTTCACAACTGGGTCGTGGGCAAATTTTGAGAACCCAGACTTTTCACTTGTTAGTGTTAATGTCTCTAGATTTGATGCTAGCAAACATTTGGCGCAATCAGTAATAGGTGATGCAAAAGTAAGCTTACAAGAGCTATCAAATGCCTTGGGAGATTGGAAAGCACCTGATGAATGGCATAAAAAATCAAGAGATGAATTAAAAAATTGGAATGATTATGTAGATAAAGAAAGCGGTCCAACTAATCAAGAACTACCTAGTTATGCACACGCTGTAGGAGCAATATATCGTAATTCAGATCCAACGGACATTGCTGTTACTGCTGCAGGTGGATTAGTTGGAGAAGTTGTGCAAATTTGGAGGCCAAAAGAATTAAATACACATGAAACCGAATGGGGTTTTAGCTGTATGAGTTATGAAATTTCTGGTGCATTAGGAGTTAAAATGGCAAACCCAGATAAAGAAGTAATAGCTTTTGTAGGAGATGGATCTTATTTACTTTTTAATTCAGATATTTATTCATCAGTTATAACAAATAATAAATTAATAATAGTTTTATGTGATAATGGAGGCCATGCCGTTATTAACAGGCTACAATTGTTTAAAGGCGGAAAAGAATTTAATTGTCTATTTAATAGTTCAAAAGCTCCAAATCTAGTCCCTGTTAATTTTGCTAAACATGCAGAGAGCATGGGTGCAAAATCTGAGGAGGTATCATCTATTTCTGAATTAGAGGAAGCATTTAAAAGAGCTAAAAAATCTGATGTAACTTACTTAATTTCAATAAAAACTCATTCTTATGAGTGGTTAGAAGGATCTGCTTACTGGGAAAGTCCTACTTTAGAAATGCCATCAACAAAAGAAAATGAAGAGGCATTAAAACTTCATAAAGAAGGAAAATCAAAGCAAAGACAAGGTGTCTAAAATTCATGAATAAAGTTTTTAAGGTTGGTCTCATAGGATGTGGCCATATCGCAGAAACATATTTTAGGGGACACCAATATTTTAATAATTTCAAAATCGTTGCTTGTGCGGATATTAATCAAAAAGCAGCTGAAAAATGTGCGAAATTATACAACATCAAATCAATGACTGTTAATGAAATACTAAAAGATAAAGATATAGAGGTAATTTTAAATTTAACAATTCCTCAATCACATTATTCTGTGTCAAAAAAAGTATTAAATGCAGGCAAGCATGTTTATTCAGAAAAACCATTAGCAACATACTTTCAAAAAGGAAAAGAGTTAGTGGCTTTGGCAAAACAAAAAAAATTATACATTGGTAATGCGCCAGATACTTTTCTTGGAGGAGGTGGACAAAAAGCAAAGGAATTAATTGACTCTGATTTGATTGGACAAATCAAACTTGGAAATGCAATCTTTGCATTTCCTGGTGTTGAAAACTTTCATCCAAAACCAGAGTCTTGGTATAAAAAAGAGGGAGGACCAGTAATAGATATGGGTCCTTATTTTTTTACAACACTTGTTAATCTTTTAGGGCCAGCTAAACAGGTGCAAGGAAGAACATTAACAGCATTTAAAAGAAGAAATTATAGAGCAGGTCCAAATAAAGGAAAAACATTCAAGGTTGAAACACCAACTACTTATTTAGCAACAATTCAATTTCATAATGAAGCAATTATTCAAGTCACCTTATCCTTTGATGTTATTAATCATCAAAGAAATCATATGGAACTTTATGGAACTAAAGGATCAATTATTGTTCCTGATCCAAATATGTTTGGTGGATCTGTTTATATTTCTGTTACTGAAGGTGGTCGTTGGGGTGAACATAAAACCGATAAAATGCATTTAGGAAAAATAAATATTACATCTGCAAGCGGTAGATCCAATGAGTCACCAACAAATGCAAACTATAGAAGTGTTGGCATGTCTGAGATGTTATATTCAATAGAAAAAAAGAAAAAACATCGATGTTCAGGAGAGCTATCTCTTCATGTTTTAGATATAATTGAATCTACTATGAAAGCCGCAACAACTGGAGTACCTCAAAAAATTAAAACTAAGTGTGAAAAACCAAAAAGATTTACAGAAGAAGAAGTAAAAAAAATTCTCTTATAGATCATGAAAGATATTGCAATTGTTGATCCATATCCAAGAACTATGGAGCTTATTTTTTCAAAACCAAAATTAAATGAGTTAAAAAATAAATTTAAGCTTATTTTCGCACCAAAAATAAATAAACAGAAATTTTATATTAATAATATTCATAAAGCGAAATTTATAATTGGACAGCCTGATCTTCCTAAATTTTTATTAATAAAAGCAAAAAAGTTGAAAGCAGTAATAAATGTCGAAAGCAACTTTTTAGATAATATGGATTATAATTATTGCTTTGATAAAGGTATTCACGTTATTGCAACTTCACCTGTTTTCTCAAAACCAGTTGCAGAGATTGCACTTGGATTTACACTCTCTCTTCTTAGAAATATTCATGGAGCAAATCAGGATTTCATTAATAAAAAGGAAAAGTATGGATTAGATGGAAATCTTAAGGCTTCATTGTTATCAGAAAAAAAAATTGGATTGTTGGGATTTGGAGATTTAGGGAGAGCTTTGGTTCCATTATTGAAACCATTTTCGAGTAAAATAAATATCTATGATCCTTGGATACCAAACAAAAAAATAATTAATCAAGGATATAAACCAATTACTTTAAAAAAAATGTTTAAAGAATGTGAAGTTATTTATGTACTTGCTGCAATTACTACAAAAAACAAAGGACTGATTGATAAAAAATTACTCAATCTTATGAAATCAAACTCACTTTTTATACTAATGAGTAGAGCTGCAGTCGTTAATTTTAAAGATTTAAAAAATAGACTTAAAAAAGGTGATATTTATGCAGCACTTGACGTTTTTCCCGAAGAACCAGTTAAAAAAAATGACCCAATAAGAAAATTAAAAAATGTTTTATTCTCAGCACATAGAGCGGGTGCTTTAGACGAGGCATTCAAGGAAATGGGCAATATTGTTTTTGAAGACATGAAATTAATTTCAAAAAATCTTAATCCAAGATTTTGTAAAAAAGCTCTAAGAAAAACTGTTCATCTTTTGAGGTCAAAACCTGTTGCAATTAATTAATTTTTTTTTTAATTTAAATTAAATGACTTCAACAAATAAATTGCTCTTAGAGGCTAAAGGTATCACAAAGTATTTTGGAACAATAACTGCTTTAGAAAATGTAAATTTAAAAGTGCACGAAGGTGAATGTTTAGGTGTAGTGGGAGATAATGGTGCAGGCAAATCTACACTAATGAAAGTTTTATCTGGTTTATACAAACCAAGTGCAGGTGCTTTATTTTTTGAGGGCAAAGAACATGTGTTAGATAGCCCAAAAGACTCTCAAAATTTAGGCTTAGAAATGGTTTATCAAGATCTTGCATTGGCAGGTAATTTACCCATTGGAGAAAATATATTCTTAGGAAGAGAGCCTACAAAAAATATTGGCCTCTTAAAATTTCTAGATTTTAAAAAAATTCAAGAAATGACAAGCGCACACTTAGAGAAACTAAAAATAAATGTTAAAAGTGCTGATCAGAAAGTAGAGGAATTATCTGGAGGACAAAGACAAGCGGTTGCAATAGCTAGGTCAACAGCATTTAATGCTAAAGTTGTTATAATGGATGAACCAACTGCTGCTTTAGCAATAAAAGAAGTTGGAAAAGTATTAGACTTAATTAACAAATTAAAAAGTACTGGCGTAGGTGTTATAGTAATAAGTCATAGAATGGATGATATTTTTACTGTTTGCGACCGAGTAATGGCACTTTTTCAAGGAACAAACTTTGCTGAGTCTGAATTAGATAAAACTTCAAGAGATGAAGTCATTGGTTGGATTATGGGAAAAAAATAAAATGGACGATAAGGAAAAAAAACAAGATAGCTTATACGTAAAACTTATTCCATATTTTGAAAAATATGGGATTTTACTATTATTAGTTATCATGATCTTGGTAATGCATATTTTGCAACCAGATGTCTTCTTGTCATGGAGAAATGTAACAAACGTATTCAAACAAATATCTTGGCAATCAATGTTAGCTTTAGGTGTTTTTATGGTGATTGTGACTGCTGGTATAGATCTATCAGTTGGCTCAATAATGATGCTTTCATTGATGATTTTAGCAATAGTGGCTAAAGCTGGAGCACCTTGGTTTATAGTTGTTCTAGTACCTTTATTTGCTGGATTTTTATGCGGGTTGATAAATGGTTTGGGGATAACACTTTTAAGAATGCCTCATCCTTTTATAATGACTTTAGGAACTCTATATATTTTTAGAGGAACAGGAAACTTAATATCAGGCGGAACACCCATAAGTGGATTTACCGATGAAGTTAGGTACTTAGGTCATGGTAGAATAGATCTCACTTGGTTAGGATTAGAGAAATCTCAATATCTCCCTGTAAGCTTAGTTTTAATCGCGGTTGTATATTTTGTTTTTTGGGTTTTCTTGAATCATAGTCGAACAGGAAAGTGGATTTATGCAATTGGTGGAAACCCAAGCGCAGCAAGAGCTTCAGGAATTAATGTTAATAAAATTTTAATAATTGTTTATTCACTTTGTGGATTTTTATCAGGTATTGGAGCATTAATTTTAGCAGGAAGAACAGACTCTGGTTATCCTAATGCAGGATTACAATCTGAATTGGATGCTATCGCAGCATGTATAATTGGTGGAGCCAGTTTCTTTGGTGGTAGAGGAACTGTTCTTGGAGTTTTTGCTGGAGTAATGATTATGGGAATTTTAAGAAATGGACTTAATTTGATGGATGTAAGTTCTTTCTGGCAACAAGTATTGATTGGCTCGATCATTGTATTAGCAGTTTACGTGGATGTTTTAAGAAGAGATTTCGGCACGAGGAAATAAACACGTCAAAGTTGAATAGATGCTATCATAAGAGACCCTGTAAACAGTTGAATTTTTTTTAAAAATTTTATTAAATTAAGCTTTATAATTATTAAAGGGGAAATTTATGAGAGAACTATCAAGAAAAATTGTTGTTTTAGTATCAGCAATTTTTTTATCGATAAGCATGATTTCAGCTTCTTTTGCTGATGGTCATGGTAAAAAAATCTTGTTCAGTATTAAAGGTCCTGGGTCTGGAAATCCTTTCTGGGCTTCTGTTACAAAAGGTGCTGAAGAAGAAGCTAAAAAATTAGGTGTTAAGTTAATCTTGGTTGCGCCACCTCAAGAAGGTGATGTTCAAGCACAAATTAACCAAGTTGAAGACCAACTTGCTAAAGGTGTTGATGCTTTAGCTCTTGCACCAGGAGATCCAAATGCATTCGCTCCAATTGTAGATGACGCTATCAAAAGTGGTGTTCCAGTTGTATTTGTAGATACAAAGGGGATCAATGAAGGTGTTACTTTTATTGGAACTAACAATATGAATGGAGCAGAATTAGCTGCTAAATTCATTTGTGATAAAACTCCAAAAGGTTCAGATGTTGCAATTTTGACTGGAATAGAGTCTCAATCAACAGCTTTACTAAGAAGAGACGGTGCAATTAAAGGATTTAAAAATTGCGGTTTAAATATAGTTGCTACTCAAACAGCTGAGTGGGATACTGCAAAAGGTAGATCAGTTACTGAGTCTATTATTTTGAAAAATCCTAACATCAAAGCAATATTTGCTTCAAATGACAATATGGGCTTAGGTGCTATGCAAGCTCTTAAAGATGCAGATATGAATGATGTTGTTGTTGTTGGTTTTGATGCAACTCCAGATGCTGCTACAAGTATCTTAAAAGGTGAAATGACTGCAACTATTGCTCAGTTCTCATATAACATGGGTGCTTACGGTGTTAAATATGCACTTGAGCTAGCTAATGGTGGAAGTATTGATCCAAACATTGATACTGGAACACAACTAGTAACAAAAGAAAACGCTAACGATTTTAAATAATCATTAGTCTATAACATTTAAAAAAGGGTGGAATTTTTATTCCACCCTTTTTTTTTATGTAATATAATCTTTTAATGTTAATAAATATTAACCCAGTTTTAAGCCCTGATTTACTTTTTCATTTAAGATCTATGGGTCATGGTGAGAAAATTATTCTTGCTGATGCTAATTTTCCCGCAAACTCTATGAACAAGAATGTAATACGATTAGATGGGGTAGATATTAAAAGTGCAGCAAATGCAATTTTATCTGTTTTTCCATTAGATAGTTTTGCCGTATCACAAGGGGGCTCACCTGCACTTAGAATGGAAGTAGATGATAAACCAGAAGAACTAACTGAAACTCATAAAGAATTTATTGAAGCGGTAAAAAATAATTCTGGTCCCCAATGGAAAGTTGGATCAATTTCAAGACAAAATTTTTATGAAGAAGCAAAAAAAGCATATTGTATTGTAACCACTACAGATGCTCGACCTTTTGGATGTTTTATTATTACTAAAGGAGTTATTCTTCCTGACGGTAAAGTCTGGTCTTAATCAAATGAAATCTATATGTGTATTTGGAGTATTTGTTGCGGACTTGTGTTTTATTGGTGAAAAAATTCCTGAAGTGGGGCAAACTATTTTAGGAACAAAACACTTAATAGGACCTGGTGGAAAAGGATCTAACCAAGCCATTGCTGCAGCAAGACTTGGCGGAAACATAAGTTTTATTACAAAAATAGGTGATGATAATAATGCTGAAATGGCACTAAATTTATATAAATCCTCTGGAGTAAATACCGATTATATTATTAAAGACAAAAATCACTCAACTGGTGTTGCTGGTATTATGATTAATGCTAATACAGGTGATAATGCAATAAACATTATACCAGGCGCTGCTGGCACTTTAAATAGTTCTGATATAGATAATAATTTAAAAGCAATCGAGAAGTCAGATATATTCTTAACACAATTAGAAACACCATATGATGTTACTAGTTATGCTTTACAAAAAGCTAAAGATACTGGATCAATTACAATTTTAAATCCAGCTCCGGCTTCAAAAATATCTGAGAATGACTTTAAAAACATAGACTATTTTACACCAAATGAAACTGAGGCTAGTTTTTATTTAGAAAAGAAAATAGAAACAAAATCTGAAATAGAAAATGCAGCTAAAGAATTTTTAAAAAAAGGAGTAAAAAATATTTTAATAACTCTAGGTTCTAAAGGAGTTTATTTTTCAAATGGAACCGAAAGCCATTTTGTAGATGCTCATAAATTAAAAGACGATGTAAAAGATACTACTGGAGCAGGAGATGCATTTAATGGAGCTTTTAGTGTGGCATTAGCTAAATCGTTAAAAATTGTTGATGCATTAGAATTTTCTAATAAAGTTGCTGGCATTTCTACAACTAAAGAAGGGGCTGCAAATTCAATGCCAAGTATCAATGAAGTAGAAAATTATTAATTACTCAATAATTTTAAATTCTGATTTATATTTATCTGTAATCTTAAGCCCAAGACCAGGAACATTATCATCTAGATCTATCATTCCATCTATTGGAGCAGGATCACCTTCAAAAATATAATAAAATAGTTCGTTACCAATTTCTACATCATGAACTGGAAAAAACTCTGAGATAGGACAATTAAAATTCGACATTGTTAAATGATAGTTATGCATTTGACCTGCATGTGGAATTACTGGAACTTGATAAGCCTCTGCAAGAGCATTTATTTTCTGAGCGATTGTAAATCCACCAACTCTATTATTATCATATTGAATGTAGCTAACTGCTTTGAGGTCTAACAATTGTTTAAAACCAAATAGATTAAATTCATGTTCTCCCCCAGAAATTGGTATAGCTTTCATATTATTCAGTTCCGCATACCCATGAATATCATCAGCAATAACTGGTTCTTCTAACCATCTTGGATTAAATTTTACCAATTTAGGTATCATTCTTTTAGAATAATCTAGGTTCCAACCCATATAACATTCTAACATTAAGTCAGTATCATCCCCGATTACTTCTCTTACAGCTTCTACAAGTTCAATGTTTTTTCTCATACCTTCAGGACCGTCTTTTGGCCCCCAACCAAATCTCATTTTAAACATTTTAAAACCTTGTTTTTTATATTTTTCAGCTTCATTTTGTAAATCTTTGATAGGTTGGCTATAAAGTTTTGATGCATAAACAGGTATCTTTTCTTTTGTTCTACCCCCTAACAATTTAAATACGGGTTTGTTAGTTAACTTTCCTAATATATCCCAAATAGCAATATCAATTGCAGATATTGCAACCATACCCAAACCTCTTCTTCCCCATGCATGAGTTCTTCTATACATTTTTTCCCAGATGTAAGCGTAATCAAAAGGATCTTCTCCTATAACTAATGGTTTAAGATATTCATCAATAGTTTTTTTTACTAACTGAGGTGCAAGAGCTGCATTACCAATTCCAATATGACCATCATCAGTTTCAATTTCACAAATTAACCATTCATGAAATCTGAAAGAACCCATGGCATCTGATTTTTCATAAAGTAAATCTGATGCATTTGTGCAAAAATTATTTTGTGGAGGAACTGTTTTACCATTCCATTGATATACTTTTGTTCTTATATCTTTAATTTTAGACATTTAATTTAAATTTTGAGCCATTCTTAGTGCAATTTTAAACGATTGCAATGTTGGCTCCAAATTTGCCTGATTTTTTCCAGCAATATCAAACGCAGTTCCATGCGCAGGTGTTGTTATTGGAATTGGAAGACCACCTTGAACTGTTACCCCTCTATCAAATCCAAAAGCCTTTAGTCCAGATTGAAGAGCATCATGATACATTCCAACAATGCAATCATGATTTTTATTTTTAAATGCTGTAATGAAAGAAGTATCACATGGCAAAGGACCATCAGCATTAATACCAAGTTTTTTTGCTTCCTCTATTGCTGGTATTATCTCATCTTTTTCTTCATTACCAAACTCTGCATGAGGGTTAAGAGCTTGAACCGCAACTCTTGGATTTTCTATACCGTTTAATTTCATTGCTTCATTAATCAATTTTATTGGCTTCATTATTTTATCTTTCTTAATATGTTCTGGAACTTCTTTGATAGGTATATGAGATGTCACTCGTGCAGTCCAAAAATTATCTACTACATTAAATTCACAAAAAAAACTTTTTACATTTAATTTATCAGCCATATGATGTAATTCGTCATCAAATTTACATCCACCTAATTTTAAGCTTGTCTTATTAAAAGGACCAAAATTAATAGCATCAATTTTTTTCTCTTTCGCAAGTTCTAGTGCTAAATTTAATGCATTTAAAACAGTTTCTCCAGATTCGGCAGAGCACTCTGATAAATTATAATCTTTGTTTTTACCCTTAGAGATATCTAAAAAATACTTACTTTTTTTATCAAAATTTATTTCATCAAAATCAGTAACAATTTCTAGGTCTGAATTATTTCCTGAAATTTTATCTCCAGCATTTAAAATATTTTTTTCACCAATTATAGTAATGTTTGCATTCGATAGTTCGTTTTGGGTCAAAAGTTTTGATACAAGTTCTGGTCCAATACCTGATGGATCTCCAAGCAATAAAGCAATATTTTTTTTCTTATTTGTCATTTTTTTTCTTACTGTTTCTAACAGATTATGATTAAATATTTAAATATAAATTAACTTAAGAGGGAAATAATGAAAAAAAGCTTTAAACTATTTTTAGCTGCTGCTTTTTTAGTAACTGAATTTTTTGTTGTAGCACTTCCACTTATGATTACATCTGCAAAAGCAGATGGTCATCCAATACAAGCAATTACTCATGCTGGTTTTGGTGGTGGAACAGATGTTACTACGAGAATGATGTTGTTAAGAGCAAGAAGAGTTTTAAAACAAGACATGCAATTAGTTAATAAAAAAGGTGGTGGTGGAGCTGCATCTATGGACTACATGATGACACTTCCTGCTGACGGTAATCACACTTTGACTTGGACTACTGGTCACGCAGTATCAATGGCTTTAGGTAAAACAAAAGTCAAAATAAGCGATATGCAACCGCTAGCTAGAGGAACTGATGATCCTCAACTATTTGTTGTTAATTGTAATAATGACATCAAAGATGCTAAGAAATTTATTAGCACTCAAAAATCAAAATCACTAAAATATGGAACAACTCACACTGGTGGAATTGATGATGTTAGTGCAATTGCATTTACTAAAAAAGGTGGATTAAAAGATCCAACTATTGTTGCTTACAAAGGTGTTGCGCCAATTAAAACTAACCTAATCAAGGGAGATATTGATGTAGGAGTTTTAAATTTAGGTGAGGCCCTAACTGAAATTAATGAAGGCAAACTTTGTGTTTCAGTTGTATTAGCAAATAATAGAATGGCTAAAATAGGAGACTCTCCAACGGCAAAAGAATTAGGGATACCTGTTTCTTTATCTACTGTTAGAGGTTTCGTAACTAAAAAAGGTGCTCCAGCAGACAGAGTTAAACAACTAGAAGCTGGAATGATGAAAGCTATGAGCCACAACTACTATAAAAATTTCCTAACAGAAATTGGTCTTGATGAATCTAGTGTTGTAGGCGCAGATGAATGGGGCAAGCAAATGGAAGAAATGCTTGCTGAAATGACAGCTCAACTCAAAGCATTGGGTTACATTAATTAATAAATTTTGTACATTTAAATGAATGATGTACATAACGAAAAAGGGACAAACAAAAGTTTGTCCCTTTTTTTTAAAAGTTCATTCATTGTTTCAGCTGTAATAATATTAATTTCTTCAATTCTATTATACTTTACGTTTACTTTTGACATAGTGCCTCCTATATTAAATAGAGGTATACAGCCAGCAACGTTTCCAAAGGCCCTATTAATTTTAATTATTGCGCTAACTTTATTAACTTATTTTATTTCTCTTAAAAATCCCTGGAAAAATGAAAAAAAATTACCTAATTCATTTTACATCACTTTGCTTTCATTTGTTGTTTTTATAACTGTTTCAAAATTTTTAGATTTCTTTTTAGGCATAGCATTACTTTCAATCATAGTTTCTTACTTTTGGGGAGAAAGAAGAGTTGCCTATTTAATAATCGTATCAATTATATTTCCTTTAATTGTTTTTGTATTTTTTGAAACAATTTTAGGATTACGATTTCCACCTGGAATTATTACAAACCTTTATTACGGATAAAATGGAAAATTTAGGTTTAATCTTTGCTCCTTTATTTAGTTATAAATTATTAATTGTTTTATTTTTTGGAACAATTTTTGGATTAATTCTTGGAGTTCTTCCTGGACTAGGGCCAACAACAGGCGGTGCTTTAATATTACCTTTTACGATGACACTAGATCCACTATCTGCAATTGTATTACTAACTGCAATTTATTGTGCAGGAACTTATGGAGGTGCAATTACTGCAATTTTAATAAATACCCCTGGAACCCCTGCAGCAGCAGCCACATGTTTAGATGGTTACCCTTTAGCACAAAAAGGAGAAGCTGGAAGAGCTTTAGGTATGGCTACTGTTTCAAGCGTAATTGGTGGAATTGCTAGTGTTATAGTTCTTATATTTTTTGCTCCTTTACTTGCAAATTTAGCTTACGAATTCGGTCAACCTGAATATTTTGCGCTAGCAATTTTTGGATTAACTATGCTTGCATCAATTGGTGAAGGCAGTCCTATTAAAAATTTAATTGCTGGTGCTTTTGGAATTCTAATTTCAACTGTTGGTAAAGATTTTATGACATCTATAGATAGGTTTACATTTGGAATTAATGAATTGACTGAAGGTATTGGTTTTATTCCAGTAGTAGTAGGTTTGTTTGCTATTAGTGAAATGTTAACTCAATCTACTTTAATAAATCAAATATTTAATAGAGTAGCTTTAAAGGCAGTTAAACTTCCGTCAATCGATGATTATAAAAAAACTTGGAAAACAATTATAAGATCTAGTGGGATAGGATCATTTATTGGTGTTTTGCCAGCAGAGGGAGGAACTGTTGCATCTTTAATAGGATATGCTGAAGCAAAAAGATGGTCAAAAAAACCTGAGGATTTTGGAAAAGGATCAATTGAAGGAATAGCTGGAGCTGAAGCAGCAAATAATGCTGCTACTGGAGGAGCCATGGTTCCAACGCTAGCTTTAGGTATTCCTGGTAGTGCGACTACAGCAGTAATACTTACAGGATTAATCATACATGGTGTAAGACCGGGTCCAGATTTATTTAGAGAGCAACCTGAGTTTCTTTATGGAATATTTGGATCAATGCTAATTGCAAATATTTTATTCTTCGTATTAGGATTTTTTGGAGCTAAAATATTTGCAAGAATAACTTTAGTTCCGAATAAATTATTATGGCCGATGATTTTTGCGGTTTCTGTTTGCGGAACATATTCTTTAAATCAGTCAATTATTGATGTTTGGTTGATGCTATTATTTGGAGTTATTGGTTTCTTTATGAGAAGATATGGATTTTCAGTTGTACCTGTAATTATAGGTTTAATTTTGGGTGAATTGGTAGAAGGAACTTTAAGACAATCGCTTGTTATTTTCGATGGAAACTGGTTAATGTTTCTTCAAAGACCTATTGCATTAACATTTTTTGTTTTATCTTTAATTGCTCTAAGTTTTCCATTAATAAAGAGAAAGAAAAAAAATGATAAAGTTTGATTTAAGTAATAGGGTTGCGGTTATAACAGGTGGTGCTCAGGGTTTTGGATTTGCAATAGCGGAAAGATTCATTCAATCAGGTGCAAAAGTTGTTATATGGGATATTGATGAACAAGAAGCAAAGAAAGCTGTTGAAAAAATAAATTCAGAAAACATAAGTTATAAAATTGTAAATGTATGTAACTTTGAAGAGATTTCTAAAAGCTTAAAAGATATTGAGACTGAACATAATAAAATAGATATTTTTGTAAACAATGCTGGGATAACAGGCATGAATAAAACAGTTGCAGAATATCCTATTGAAGAGTGGGAAAAAGTTATTCAATTAAATTTAAATGCAGTATTTTACTGTTGCAAAGCAGTTGTTCCTTATTTGGAAAAAAATAATTATGGAAGAATAGTTAATATTGCATCAATTGCTGGAAAAGAAGGCAATCCTAACGCTGGAGCTTATAGCACATCAAAAGCAGGGGTTATTGGTTTAACAAAATCTCTAGGAAAAGAGTTAGCATTAAAAAATATAGCAGTAAATTGTGTAACACCGGCAGCTGCAAAAACAAGAATATTTGATCAAATGACCGAAGAACATATAAATTACATGCTTTCAAAGATTCCAAGAAATAAGTTTGCAAAAGTTAATGAATTGGCTTCTTTAGTAACTTATTTAGCTAGCGAAGAAAACTCTTTTGCGACTGCTGCAGTGTTTGATCTAAGTGGGGGAAGAGCTACTTATTAATGTATTTAATTTAATATTTTTTTTATGAAATACTCTGCATCTAAAAATAGATACTCAAATATGTTATATAGGACTTGCGGTGACAGCGGTGTAAAATTACCTTTAATCAGCTTGGGTCTTTGGCATAATTTTGGTGCCAAAATCCCACTTTCAAATATTAAAAAAATCCTATTTTACGCTTTTGATAGAGGTGTTACTCATTTTGATTTGGCGAATAATTATGGCCCACCATATGGTAGCACAGAAAGTAATTTTGGAAAAATAATAAGTAAAGACTTAAAAAAATATAGAGACGAACTCATCATATCATCTAAAGCTGGTTATGATATGTGGGAAGGACCTTATGGAGAATGGGGATCAAAAAAACATATTATCGCGAGTTGTGATCAAAGTTTAAAAAGAATGAAAGTTGATTATTTTGACATATTTTATTCACATAGATTTGACCCAAATACACCTTTAGAAGAGACAGCAGATGCTTTAGAAACTATTTATAAATCTGGTAAAGCTTTATATATTGGCATTTCATCTTATTCCTCCAAAAAGACAAATCAAATCTACAAAATTTTAAAATCAAGAAATATTAAATTGTTTATTCATCAACCATCATATTCGTTAATAAATAGATGGATTGAAAAAGATTTGACTAATACAATAAGAAAACTAAAAATTGGATGTATTGCTTTTTCTCCGCTAGCTCAAGGAATGCTATCAGATAAATATTTAAAAAATATACCTAAAGTTTCAAGAGCAAGCGATACAACATCATACTTAGATAAATCTTTGATAACAAAAAAAAATTTAAAGATTGTTTCGGATTTAAATAAGATTGCAATTAAAAGAGGGCAATCTTTATCTCAAATGGCAATCTCTTGGGTTCTATCAAATAATTATGTAACATCCGCTCTAATAGGAGTTAGAAATATTAATCAATTAAAAGAAAATTTAGAAAGTCTAAACAAACTTAATTTTACAACTTCTGAAATGAAAATAATTAATAAAACCGCAAAAGATGGTAATATTAACATCTGGAAGCAATCAAGTTCATATTAAAATGCATATTGGTATTGATTTAGGTGGAACCAAAACAGAGTCAATCATTATTGATGAAAATGGAAAAGAGCTCGAGAGAATTAGGAGAACAACACCAAAAAATTATAATGGAACTTTAGATACAGTATGTGAACTTGTAAATTATTTAGAAGATAAATACAAAAAAAGTTGTAGTGTTGGTGTAGGCTCGCCTGGAGCTTTATCAAAAGAAACAAATTGTATAAAGGGTGGTAATTCAACCTGGTTAAATGATAGGCCTTTAAAAAAGGATATTGAGCTTAGGCTAAATAGAAAAATATTTCTTGAAAATGATGCTAATTGCTTTGCTTTATCTGAATCAATTGATGGAGCTGGTCTTAACCATGAAATAGTATTTGGAGTTATAATTGGAACAGGTGTTGGTGGAGGATTAATTATTAATAATAAAATTGTTAATGGATTTAATAACATAACTGGGGAATGGGGACATAATCAAATGCCAATAGGAACAAATGATAAGTGGAAAAGGCACGATTGTTATTGTGGTAAAAAAGGATGCATTGAAACATTCCTATCCGGTCCAGGGTTTTCAAAACATTTTTACGACATTCATAAAATAGAATTAGATGCTAAAATAATTCAAGAAAATGCAAACAAAGGAGATGAAAAATCTTTAGAATTTGTATTTCAATACTTAGATTACTTAGCACGAGGCTTATCCACTGTAATTAATATTGTTGATCCTGGTGCAATTGTTATGGGTGGAGGTGTTTCCAATATGAAGCAGATTTATGGAAATATAAATTCAAAATTAAAAAAATATGTATTTAGTGACACTGTAAATACTAAAGTTTTAAAAAATATTCATGGAGATTCTAGTGGCGTAAGAGGAGCTGCAGATTTAGGAAGATCTAACGATACAATATAAATTTAAATAATGAAAAAATATAAAATCGGTTTTATTGGAATAGGTTTAATGGGATTTCCAATGGCTAAAAATCTTCTAAAATCAAAATATGAAGTTAAAGTTTTTAATAGAACTAAAAATAAAGCCATTAGACTAAAAAAATTTGGTGCTAAAGTATGTAATTCTCTAAAGGAAGTTGTTAAGGACCAGGATCTAATAATTACCATGTTGTCTGATGATAGGGCTATAAAAAAAATATATTTTAATTCAGAATTTTTAAAAAATTTAAAAAAAGGATCTACAGTCATTGATATGAGTTCTGCAAACCCTAGAACAGCAATTAATTTATCAAAATTATTAAAAAAATATAAAATTAATTTTTTAGACGCACCAGTTTCCGGAGGCACCAATGGCGCAGAGAATGCAGAGCTCGCCATAATGGTTGGTGGAGATAAGAAAGTTTTTTCTAAAAATTTAAATGTACTTAAGAAATTAGGCAATCCTGTTTTAGTTGGAAAAAATTCCGCAGGTCAAATAGCAAAATTAGCTAATCAAATAATAGTTGGAATTACAATAGGATCTGTTTCAGAAGCAATTAAACTATCACAAAAAAATAACGTAAATCCAATTAATATTCTCAAAGCATTGAAAGGAGGATGGGCTGACAGTAAAGTATTGCAAACTCACGGACTAAGAATGATCAAAAATGATTTTAAACCAAGAGGAAAAAATTTTTCGCAATTAAAAGATATGAATAACATCCTTGATTGTGCAAAAAATAAAAAGTTAGAATTACCTTTATCTAAAATAGTAAAAAAAATGTATAATAAACTTGTTAAAAAGGGTTTAGGTAATTATGATCATAGTTCGTTATACAAAAGCTATAAATAATTATTGGAGATGAAATGAAATTACTAAGAGTAGGAGAAAAAAATAAAGAAAAGCCAGCTATATTAGATAAAGATGGAAAGTTGAGAGATATATCCAAACATATAATTGATTTAGATCCAACTCATTTAAATTTTGAAACATTTGAAAAAATTAAACAAATTGATTTATCATCACAGCCCGAGATTTCAAATAATACAAGAATTGGTTCATGCATAACTAAACCAGGAAAATTTATTGCAATTGGATTAAATTTTTCTGACCATGCAGCGGAAACTGGAGCAAAACCACCAACAGAACCAATTGTATTTATGAAAGCCACTAGTTCAATCAATGGACCAAATGATGATATTGAAATTACAAGCTATTCAAACAAACTAGATTGGGAAGTTGAGCTAGGTTTAGTTATTGGAAAAAATGCTAAAAATATTCCAGAGAAAAATTCACAAGATTATATCTTAGGCTATTGTTTAGTGAATGATGTAAGTGAGAGGGAGTGGCAAATAGAAAAAATGGGACAGTGGGTAAAAGGAAAGTCGCACGATACATTTGGTCCTGTTGGTCCATATCTTGTGACCAAAGATGAGATTAATGATGTAAACAACCTAAATATGGAATTAGATTTAAATGGTGAACGAATGCAAACGGGTAATACAAAAACAATGATTTTTAATGTAGATCATATTGTTTCATATGTTAGCAGATATATGTCTCTTCAACCTGGAGATATCATTACCACAGGAACACCCCCAGGAGTTGGAATGGGAATGAAGCCACAAAAATTTTTAAAAGCAGGTGATGAAATGAGGCTTTCAATTGAACTTCTTGGTGAACAAAAATCAAAAGTAGTAGCAATTTAATCCAAATATAATCTCTTTTTTGATATAATAAATTGTGATCAAAAGAGACCTATACTACGAAAGAATTCCTACAAAATCATTAAGAGAGGATGTTAGGTTTTTAGGAAATTCATTAGGAAATGTAATTAAAGAACAAGAAGGTAAAAGCTTTTATAATCTTGTTGAGAAAATCAGAAAGTTATCAAAAGCAAATAAAATCCAAAAAAAATCATATAAAAAAATTTCTAGTGAAATAAAAAGTATTAATCCTAAAAATACTTACAAGCTTGCAAGAGCATTTAATCATTTTATGAATTTTATAAATCTAGCTGAGTCTATTGATGCATCTAGACAACTAAACCAATATGAAAATAAAAGAGACGGCAAAAATCAAAAAAATATTTTTATAGAAGAAATTTTTGAGAAATTATTTAAAAATAAAAAAATTAATAATAATAAAATATATAGTTTTGCAAAAAATTTAAATATTGGAATAGTTTTGACAGCCCATCCAACAGAGGTCAAAAGAAGAACTTTAATTCAAAAATACCATAAAATTACAGAAATACTTGAGGATAGAGAGTTATTTAAAGATCACTCTTCAAAAATAAAATCTTTAAATAAAAAAATTCATGATGAATTTACCATTATCTGGAATACAGATGACTTAAAAAGATCAAAACCGTCTCCAGCCGATGAAGCGCGATGGGGTCTTGCAATAATAGAGGATAGTCTTTGGGAAACTATTCCAAAAGTCTACAGAAGACTCAATGATATATTTTTGAAAAATATGGGTAAAGGTTTGCCAAAAAATTTTAATCCTATTGAGTTTGGATCATGGATGGGAGGTGATAGAGACGGAAATCCAAATGTAACTTCAAAAGTAACAAAAGAAGTTTTGTTATTATCAAGATGGGAAGCGGCAAAATTGTATGAAAAAGAACTTACCAAATTAATTAGATCATATTCAATGAAAAAGTGTTCAAAAAAAATTCAAAAACTTACAGGAAAATCATTTGAACCTTACAGAGTTTTCTTAAGACCTTTAAGAGATAAAATGCGATTTACTCATCGAGCAATTGAACAGTTTATAGTGAACAAAAAACCTTTAGACTATAACAAATTGCTAAACTCAAAAGAAGAAATTTTAAAACCCCTTAGAATTGTCCGTGAATCTTTAGAGGAAAATCAAAGTGAAAATATTGCAAGTGGTGAATTATTAGACTTAATGAGAAGAGCAAAATGTTTTGGAATTAATTTAGCAAAACTAGATATTAGACAAGAATCATCTAGACACTCACAATTAATTAATGAACTTGTTCAGAAAAAAAATAAACAAAATTATTTAAAATGGAGTGAGGAGGAAAAAATTAAATTTTTATCATCTAAGATGAAAAAAAAATCCAATTTCATCAAAAATTTTAATTTTAAAAATAAAGAAAACAAAGAAGTTTGGTCAACATTTAAAATTTTATCTGAAGAGCCACCTGAATGTTTGGGGGCTTATGTTATTTCAATGACATCATCTGCATCTGACATTCTCTCTGTTTTATATTTGCAAAAAGAAGCAAATATTAAGAATAGATTAAGAGTTGTCCCATTATTTGAAACATTAGATGACTTAATTAATGCAAAATCAATAATGGCCAGCTTGTTTTCATTAAAGTGGTACAGAGATTTAATAAAAAATAAACAAGAAGTCATGATTGGATATTCAGACTCAAGCAAAGATGCTGGAAAAATTTGTGCAAGTTGGCATCAATATAAGGCTCAAGAAGAAATTATTAAAATTGCTAAAAAATATAAAATAGATGTTACCTTCTTTCATGGAAGAGGTGGTTCAGCAGGTAGAGGTGGAGGCCCAATTCAAGCTACTTTAAAATCTCAGCCGCCAAATACAGTTAATGGAAAAATTAGAATAACCGATCAAGGAGAAGTAATTCAACAGAAATATGGATATCAACCTTTAGCAATTTACAATTTATGTAGCTATATAGGAGCGGTAATGGAGGCAACATTAACCCCACCGCCAGTCCCTAAAAAAGATTGGAGAAATCTAATTGAAAAAATGTCTGATATTTCAAAAAGTTCATATAGAAAAAATATTAATCAAAGTTCGGATTTTATTAAATATTTCAAAACCGTTACGCCACATGTGTCTTTAGGAAAACTTTCAATTGGATCAAGACCGTCTAAAAGAAAGAATATTGATAATATCAAAGGTTTAAGAGCAATTCCCTGGGTATTTGCATGGACACAAATAAGACTAATGCTCCCAGCATGGCTTGGAAGTGCAGAAGCTTTAAGATATTCATCGATAGAAAAATTTGAGAAAACTTTAATAGATATGGAAAAAAATTGGCCTTTCTTCAATTCAATGATGGATATCTTGGATATGGTAATTTCAAAAGTGGACCCAGATATTTCAAAAATATATGAGGAGTATTTAGCAGACAAAGATTTAAAAAGAGTTGGAAAAAAACTTAGGTTCCAATTCGAAGTTATTAAGAAATTAAATAAAAAGATTACGCCAAAAGAAATTATAAATGAAAGAAAAAAATTTAGATCAGGAGTTATTGTAAGGAATATTTACACAGAAGTTTTAAATATAATTCAAGCAGTAGTTATGAATAAAATTAAAAACAAAAAATTAAATTCAGATAAAAAAAATGATCTTAATGATGCATTATTAACATCTATTGCAGGTATTTCAGCTGCAATGAAAAATACTGGTTAAATGATAGAATTATTTGTTGCATTTGGAGCTGGATTGATAAGCTTTTTGTCTCCATGTGTACTTCCATTAATACCTGGATATATATCTTATATTTCTGGAAGCTCTTTAAATGAATTATTAGAAAAAAAAACGATTAATATATTCCCTATAGTTTTATTTACTTTTGGTTTTTCAATTGTTTTTATAAGCTTTGGAGCTACCGCAACTTTTTTAGGTTCTTTAATTTTAAGTAACTCTTTTGAACTAAGAATTATTGCAGGAAGTATTATAATTATTTTCTCCCTTCATATTATGGGATTAATTAATATTAAGTTTTTAAATTATGAAAAAAGAATTAATACTGAGATTAAATCAGGAAATTTTAGCTCAATATTAGTTGGTATGGCATTTGGATTTGGATGGACTCCATGTATTGGACCTATTTTAGGATCAATATTAGCTCTAGCTTCAATTGAGCAAAGTTTGAACCGAGGTATATTGTTACTTGTGTTCTATTCACTTGGTTTAGCACTGCCTTTTATTGCATCAGGTTATTTGATTCAACGTTTTATGGTTGTTACAAAAAATCTAAAATCAAAAATGATAACTATTTCAAGAGTTGGTGGAGGATTATTATTGATAACAGGAATATTAATGATTACAAACCAGTTGCAAGCTTTAGGATTTTACATATTAAAGTATTTTCCTATACTTCAAAAACTTGGATAAAAATGAAAATATATCAAATCGATTGCAGTGCTAGAAAAGAAGGTTCTACCTCAAGGATGCTTGCAAAAAAAATACTTGATAAAGTTAAAAAAGATAATGATGAGGTCATTTATAGAGACCTAGATGACGAAATGCTTTTTATATCTGGCTTAACTGAGTCTGGAATGAAAATTCCAGAGAATGAGCAAACAGATGAACATAAAAAAATGTTTGAATTATCTGATAAGTTAGTATCTGAGTTAAAAGAATGTGATGTAATTATTATATCAGTGCCAATTTATAATTTTGGCCCACCAGCAACCCTTAAAGCTTGGGCTGATCTTGCAGCCAGAGTAAAATTGACATTTAAATATGGGGATGACGGAAGAAGAAAAGGATTATTAGAAGATAAGCAGGTATATTTAGTAATTACTTCTGGCGGAACAAAAATACAAGGTGATGAAGACTTTTTAACTCCGTGGTTGATACATATGTTAAATTTTTTTGGTATTAAAAAAATCGATATAGTTGCAGCAGATCAAATGGCTTTAGATTATGAAAAGTCGATAAAAAACGCTGAAGAAAAAATAAAAGAATTATTTAAAGATTAAATTTTCTTTTTAAATGTCTAAGTTTACCTTCTGTACTGTCGAAATCAATGTAGCATCCTTGTAAATATCTATCACCTTCGTTAACATCATACTTTGTTCTTCCATGAAGCAATCTATGATTGTCCATCATTAATAAATCTCCAGTTTCTAATTTAAATTCAACTTTATATTTATCAGAGTTGTATAATTCAGAAATTTTATTTCTAGCTTTATAGAATAAATCCAATTTTGATTTTTCCAATATTGGAGCATAATCCAATCTAGGACTAAATCTAACTTGTTTAAAATTATTTTTTTCATCCAATTTAATCAACTCAGACATATCTTCTAGAACAACTGTTTTGTCTATAAATTTAAATTTTACTTTAACTGAAGATAAAATTTCATAATATTCTGGATAATTCTCTTTGATTTTTTCACTTACCGTGTAACCATCAACCAAGGTAGAATTTCCTCCACTCACATTATTTGTAATACAATGTAATAATTGAACACAAGGAACTGGTTTTCTGTACGGATTATCTGTATGTGGAGATAATGCTAATGATGTATAAGCCAAATCATTTGGATTAGGTACAGATCTTACATTAAAAAATTCTCCAAAATTTGTTCTTCTGACACTGCCAATTGAATTTGCAAATTTGATAATAAAATTATCTTCAGTTGGAACATTAGTCAAAACTACAAAACCATATTTATAGAATGATACTAATAAATCATACATGATTTTTTTTTCAAAAATATCATTTTCAAATTTAAATTTTTGAAAATTATTAAAATTTGAGTCCCATTTTATTTTATCAATTGAAATAGGATCAAGATTTTGCGATTTATACTCATTTAATATTTGATCTTCTTTTATTTTATAATTGGTTCCATCATTGAAAAATAAATTAAGCAATCCATCTTCACTCTCAATTTTTTCTATATCAATGTTAGTATTTATAGAATTTGGATCAAATAATCTTTGTTGATTTCCTTTATCCAGAGCATCTTCGTTATTTATTCTTTCTCTAAGCCAAAATGGATGTATTTCTTCTTTATTATATCCACTATTTATAAATACTTTTTTAGAAACGATTTCTATTTTCATCTATCTGGATTCTTCTATCAAATTGTAAAATTTTCAAGATATTTTATTTGAACTAGTTGTATATTTTAACTATTACTCATCAGATAAATGACCTTCAAAAAAACAAAAGATTTCAAGATTTATAACATCTTTTTGAATAAGCTTGCTAAGGATTTAACTAATTTTTATTACACTAAACTTAACAAAACTTTTACAATTAATAACAAGTTAAAAGGTAAAGGTTATGATCCCGTTACAAGTGCTGATAAAGCTTTTGAAAAATTTATAAGAAAAAAGATTAATGATAAGTTCCCAGATCATCAAATTATCGGTGAAGAGTTTGGAGCAAAAAAAACAAAAAGTCTATTTTCATGGATAATTGACCCAATTGATGGGACAAGATCATTTGTCGCTGGAAATCCTACATGGAGCAATTTAATATCTCTAAATTATAACGACGCCCCTATAGTTGGTTTAGCAAATTTTCCAAGAATGAAAAGATACTATTTAAATCAAGATGATAAATCTGCTTTTGTGTTTGAAAATGGAAAAAAAAGAAAATTAAAAGTAAACAAAAAAATAAAATTTGATTATTTGAAAGTAGCTGCTGCTTTTCACGGAACTTTATCTTTTAAAAAACAAAAAAAAATAATGAAATTTATCAATAGAATGCAGTTTCCATGTTTCGATGCACTAACATATTGCCAATTAGCAGAGGGAAGACTAGATATTGTAGCTCAATGTGCAAACAAAATTTGGGATATACATCCGATAATACCAATTATTAAAGCATCAGGTGGAATAATTACTACATGGGATAATAAAGATGCTTCATTAGGTGGAAACATAATTGTTTCAAATAATTTATCAAATCATAAAAAAATTTTAAAATTACTCAAGCCAGCTACATGAAAAATATAATTGTTCTTCAACACATTAAAATTGAGGATCCAGGTTATATTAAAGATTTAATGTTAAAGGATAAAGTTCATATTAAAACTGTAGAACTTGACGAAGGAGAAAAAATACCTGATGATTTAACTGGATTTGATGCAATGTTTTGTATGGGCGGACCAATGGATACTTGGATGGAAAAAGATTACCCTTGGTTAATAGAAGAGAAAAAAAAAATCAAAGAATTTGTAGTAGACTTAAATAAACCATATTTAGGTTTTTGTTTAGGTTGTCAATTATTAGGAGAGGTAGTTGGAGGTAAAGTAGTTAAATCAAAAAATCCAGAGATAGGTATTTTAGACATTAATTTTTTAAATAGTAAAAAGGACGATTTATTATTTAAAGAATATCCTGATATTATTAAATCACTCCAATGGCATTCATATGAAGTTCAAAATCTAGAAAATAATAATGATATAACTCTTTTAGCGTCATCTCCTGAAACGAAATACCAAATTTTTAAATACAAAAAACATGCTTACGGTATTCAATTTCATATAGAGATAAAAGATACCACTGTAGGAGAATGGGGATGTGTGCCTGAATATAAGTCTGCTTTAGAGAGTCAGTTAGGACAAGGAGCTCTTGATAAATTTGATAGTGATGCGAAAGACAACATTCAATCTATGAACAAATATTCTAAAATTCTTTACGAAAACTTCAAAAAAATAGTGAATTAAATCACTTTAGTTTACATAATTAATAAGTTAGATTTTTATTTTAATAATATAGGAGAGAGAAATGAAGTATGGGTATTTTATAAAAATTTTATTGGCTTTTTTTCTAGCTTTTGCTCCAACACAAGCGTTTGCAAAAACTATTAAATGGTCAATGCAGGGTGATAGTTTAACACTTGATCCTCATGCTCAAAACGAAGGTCCTACCACTCAAGTATCTAGACAAGTATACGAAGCTCTAGTTACCAGAGGATTAGATATGAAAATTGGACCTCAACTAGCAACAGAGTGGAGAACTCAAGGTCCTAATACTTGGATCTTTAAATTAAGAGAAGATGTTAAATTTTCTGATGGAACTCCATTTACATCTGAAGACGTTGTATTTAGTATTTTAAGAGCAAAACAAAGAACATCTGATTTTAAAGAATATATTAGTACAGTATCAGGTGTAAAAGCAGTTAATGACTACACAGTAGAAATTACAACAAGTAAACCAAATCCAATTCTTTTAAACCAACTTTCAAACATTTTTATAATGTCAAAAAAATGGAGTGAAAAGAATTTTGCAGTCATGGCGCAGAACTGGGATGCTGGACAAGAAACATTTTCAGCTACAAATGCTATGGGAACTGGACCATTTAAAATTACATTAAGAGAACCAAATACTAAAACAGTTTTCAAACGTAATAAAAAATGGTGGGGTACTATGAAAGATGACAAAGTAACAGAAATTCATCTACTACCTATAAAAAATGCAGCTACTAGAGTTGCAGCTCTTTTATCTGGTGAAATTGATGTTGTTACTGATGCACCTGTGCAAGATTTAGCTAGAATTAAAAATTCACCTGCTCACAAAGTTGAAAGCACTGCTCAAATGAGAACTATATTCCTTGGTATGGATCAGGGAGCAGATAAACTTAGAACAGGTAATACAGGTGATAATCCATTCAAAAAGAAAGCAGTTAGACAAGCTCTTTATCAAGCTATAGATATTGAAGCTATTAAGAAAAAAGTAATGAGAGGTTTAAGTGAACCTGCTGGAATAATTACTTTTCCAGGTGTTAACGGATACACAGAAGAACTTGATAAAAGACTTCCTTATGATGTAGCTGCTGCAAAAAAACTTCTAGCTGATGCTGGATATCCTAATGGATTTGAAGTTGAGCTTAGATGTCCAAATGACAGATATGTAAATGATGAAGCTATATGCACAGCTGTTGTTGGTATGTTAGGTAAAATCGGTGTTAAAGTAAATTTATTTGCCCAAACAAAAAGTAAGCACTTTAAAGAACTAAAAGATAATCAAGGTGACTTTTATATGTTAGGTTGGGGAGTTCCAACTTTAGATAGTCATTATGTTTTCCATTACTTATATGAAAGTGGAGCAAGCTGGAACAGAGTTAACTTTAGTAACTCTGATGTAGATGCTGCTATAAGAGTTATGGAAGGTGAAGTTAACCTAGATAAGAGAAATGCTGCGATAGCTAAAGCTTGGAAAATAGTAAAAGATGATATTTCTTATCTTCCTTTACATCACCAAGTTATATCTTGGGCTGCAAAAAAAGATGTTAATGTTCCGATAAGACCGAATAACGAGCCGTTATTCCGTTTTGCGAGCTTTGAATAAATAATTTATTACAAGCCCTTTTTAATTAAAGGGCTTGTATAAAAATAAAATTTCATAAATTGATAAAGTATTTTTTTAAACGATTGTTTCAATCTGCAATGGTTATGCTTGTCGTAGCTTTTGTATCTTTTTCTCTTTTTAATTTTGTAGGAGACCCAATAAATAACATGGTGGGCGAGGAAACATCAGATGAAGAAAGAGCTGAGTTAAGAGAAACCTTGGGTTTAATGGACCCAATTCATATACAATTTACTAGGTTTATAATTAATGCCTCTAAAGGAGAATTTGGAATATCTTATCAATTAAGAAGACCTGTATCAGAATTAATCATAGAAAGATTACCTGCAACAATTGAATTAGTTTTAATATCTGCTCTAATTGCATTGGTTTCTGGTACTTTATTGGGAGTATATACAGGCATAAAAAGAAAAGGTTTTTTGACTGATTTTATCTTAGCAGTTTCTTTATTAGGTGTTTCTCTTCCAACTTTTGTAATTGGTATTTTATTTATTTATCTTTTTGCAGTCATATTAGGCGTTTTACCATCGTTTGGAAGAGGTGAGGTGGTAGATCTAGGATTTTGGTCGACAGGCTTTTTAACCATATCAGGTTTAAAAGCAATTATATTACCATCAGTTACTTTAAGTCTTTTTCAAATGACATATATAATAAGACTCGTCAGAGCTGAAATGATGGAAATACTTCAGACTGATTACATAAAGTTTGCAAGAGCTAGAGGCATTAATGAAAACAGCATTAATTATAAGCACGCACTTAAAAATGGACTAATTCCAGTAATAACTATTGCTGGAATAAATATTGGAACATTAATTGCTTTTTCAATAATTACGGAAACAGTATTTCAATGGCCAGGTATGGGATTTCTTTTTATTCAAGCTGTTCAGTTTGTAGATATTCCAATTATGTCAGCATATTTAGTATTTATAGCATTCGTTTTTGTAATGATAAATTTTATAGTCGATATCTTGTATTACTTTATAGATCCAAGAATTAGAGTTAAAGGAGATTCAGCTAGTGGATAATAAAGCTTTAACAACTTGGGATAAAATAAAAGATAGTGAAATTTATTTTAGTTTTATAAAATCTCCTACAGCAATAGTTTCATCGATTTTATTAGCAATAATATTTTTCTGTTCATTTTTTGTAGAATTTATTACACCTTATAATCCATTCGACCCATCTTCTTTATCTTTAATGGATGCATTCACTCCACCATCTTGGACTAGCGAAGGAAAAGTAGAATTTTTACTTGGTACTGATGGACAAGGAAGAGATATGTTATCGACTATTCTTTATGGATCTAGAATATCTTTGATTGTTGGTTTCTCAGCAATTTTATTTAGTTTAATTTTAGGAGTTGGATTAGGTCTTACTGCTGGTTTTTTTGGTGGTAAGTATGAAATGATTGTTATGAGATTAACTGATGTTCAGTTAACAGTTCCAAGTATTTTGATGGCACTTCTTGTTGATGGTATTGCGAGAGGTATAATTTCGCGTGAACTTCATGACGAGATGGCAATATATGTTTTAATTTTTGCAATTGGTATTTCAGAGTGGCCACAGTTTGCAAGAGTATCAAGAGCAGCAACTTTAGTTGAAAAAAATAAAGATTATGTCTCAGCATCAACAATTATTGGAGTTTCTAATTTTATAGTAATGTTTAAACATATTCTTCCAAATATTATGAGACCAGTACTTGTTATAGGAACTATAGGTCTTGCATTAGCAATAATTGCAGAAGCCACATTGAGTTTTCTAGGTGTTGGCGTTCCTCCAACTACTCCTTCTTTAGGAACATTAATAAGACTTGGAAATGACTTTTTATTTTCTGGTGAATGGTGGATAACTTTTTTTCCAGCAATATTCCTAGTTGTTTTGGCTTTTTCCATTAATCTATTAGGAGACTGGATGAGAGATACTCTTAATCCTAAATTGAAAAAATGAGTTTTTTAAAAATACAAAATTTAAGTGTAGATTATAAATTGAGAAAAGAGACAGTTCATGCTGCAAAAGATATTAATATTGAGATAAAAAGAGGAGAAATTGTAGGATTAGTTGGGGAATCTGGGTCTGGAAAAAGTACTGTAGCAAATGCAATAATTGATTTAATTGACGAACCAGGGAAAGTATCTGAAGGATCAATTTATTTAAGCGACATAAATATTCATGAAAATAAAAAAAATATTCTAAGTTTAAGAGGAAAAAAAATTGGATTTATTTTTCAAGATCCTCAGACATCTTTAAATCCTATCTTAACAATTGGACAACAACTTATTGAAACAATCCAAACTCATTTAAACCTCAGTAACTCAGAAGCAAAAGAAAAAGCAATAAATCTTTTAAAAGAAGTAGGCATAAAAGATGCTGAAAAAAGATTTAATGATTATCCTCATCAATTTTCAGGAGGTATGAGACAAAGGGTTGTTATATCACTTTCTCTATGTTGTGAACCAGAGTTGTTAATTGCGGATGAGCCCACAACTGCACTTGATGTATCAATACAATCACAAATATTAGAACTTATCAAAAAACTGACTAAAGAGAGAAACTTAGCAGTTATATTAATTACACATGATATGGGAGTTATAGCAGAGACTACCAATAGAGTTGCTGTCATGAAAAATGGTAATTTGGTAGAATTGGGAACAACAAAGCAAATATTAACAGAACCAAAAGAAACTTATACGAAAAGTTTAGTCAGTTCTGTTCCTCCAACAAATAAAAAAATATCCAGATTTAAAATTATAGAGAAAGAAAGCAATCACCAGGAAAACATTAATTTAAAAATTTTAAACAGATGGAATAAAAGAGAGATTTTAAAAAAAGATTTAGTTCAAATAAAAAATCTCTGTAAAACTTTTAATGAAGGTTTTTTTACAGAAAAATCTCAAAATAATGTATTAGCAGTTGATACTGTTTCATTTAATATACAAGAAGGAAAATCTTTTGGACTTGTTGGTGAAAGT
Organism: uncultured Pelagibacteraceae bacterium; assembly: GCA_902617415.1. Classification (GTDB taxonomy): domain Bacteria; phylum Pseudomonadota; class Alphaproteobacteria; order Pelagibacterales; family Pelagibacteraceae; genus Pelagibacter. The sequence goes on from CACMWQ010000006.1 coordinate 77,901, forward strand.
GGCAGTGGAAAAACTACAATTGCAAAAATGATTGTTAATTTATTTAAACCCACTTCAGGTGAAATTTATTTTGATGATGTATGTATTAATAATATAAAAAGTAACAAAGAATTACTTAAATTTAGAAAACAAATTCAAATGATATTCCAAGATCCGTACTCTTCGTTGAATGGTAGGCTTAAGGTTAAAGATATCATTGCTGAACCTATAAAGTTACATGATGCAAATATTAGCTCTAATGAATTAAATGAGTATATAAATGATCTCTTAGACTCTGTGGAATTATCCAAGTCTTCAGCTGAAAGATATCCTCATGAGTTTTCAGGAGGACAGAGACAAAGAATTTCTATTGCAAGAGCATTAGCAACAAAACCAAGATTATTAGTTTGTGATGAGCCAACATCTGCTTTGGATGTGAGTATTCAGGCTCAAATACTAAATTTACTTAAAGATTTACAAGAACAACTTAATTTAACTATCCTTTTTATAAGTCATGATCTACCAGTTGTTCGACAAATGTGTGATGATATTGGAGTTTTAAGGAATGGAAAACTATGCGAGGTGTCTGAGACGGAAGAGTTGTTTAAAAATCCAAATCATGAATATACTAAGGAATTATTAAGATTAATGCCTAAAATAGAAACAATTTACAATTAAGGAGGTGAAATGGCAGTTTTTAATATGATTGAAGAAGCTGATGCTACAGGAAAAGTGAAAGAGGTATTTGAGGATATAAAAAAGAAGAGAAATACTGACTACATAAACAATTTTTGGAAAATGTTAGCTAACAACCCAGAAACTTTAGAGAGAACTTGGACTTCTATACAGCAAGTGATGAAAAAAGGCGCTTTGGATGAAATGACAAAAGAGCTTATTTATGTTGCAGTTTCAATGACAAATAGTTGTGAGTATTGTATTAAATCTCACAGTATCGCTGCTAAATCTAAAGGTGCTACTACTGAGATGTTAAGTGAACTTATTGCAGTTGTTGCAATGGCAAATGAAACTAACAGACTTGTTGAATCATATCAGGTAAAAGTTGACAAAGTTTATGAATGATAGAGCCAAAGCAATATTAGATTTTTGGTTTGATGATATGGTCGTTGAAAAGCGATTTAAAAGAGATGATAATTTTGATCAATTAATTAGAGACAAATTCAAAGATGATCATGAAAAAGCTACTTTAAATGAATATGATGATTGGCAAGATGAACCATTAAGCACTCTAGCTTTAGTTATTTTATTGGATCAATTTTCAAGAAATTTATATAGAGATGATAAAAAAGCTTTTGAGTTTGATCATAAAGCAAGACTGATTGTAAATGATGCAGTCTATAACGGTTATCTTGATCAAATGGATGAATATCAACGTTTTTTCATGCTATTGCCATACATTCACAGTGAAGAAGTTATAGATCATGATAGAGCATATAAATTGTTAGATAACTATTTATCTAATCATCCAAACTATAATGAGATAAAAAAATTTTGGAAAGATCATACCGCTGCAATTAAACGATTTCATAGATATCCTCATCGAAATAAAGTTATGGGGAGAAAATCTACACCAGATGAGTTAAAATTTTTGGAGAGTCCAAATTCCTCTTGGTAATTATTCTATTGGATAATCCCAAGCATCTCCACCAATTACCTTTGATATAGCAGAAAAATCTTTCGAACTGTTTCCATCCTTACAAAACTTTGAATATATTTCTAATGCCATCTCTCCTAATGGAGTAGATGCATTTGCATTTTTAGCACATTCATTTGCAAGTTTTAAATCTTTGTTCATCATACCTGCAGAAAAGCCTGGCTTATATTTATTGTTAGATGGAGTTCCTTCAATTAATCCAGGTAAAGGTGGATAAACTGAAATAGGCCAACTATTTCCGGAAGCATTTTTCATAATTTCATGAACTTTCTTGATATCTATATTCAATCTTCTTGCTAACATTAATGACTCTGAAGCAGCAATCATTGTTATTCCAAGAGACATATTGTTACAAATCTTTGCACCGTTTCCACTTCCTATCTCTCCAGCATGGTATATGTTTTTACCCATTAATTTTAAAATAGGTAAAGCTTGATTAAATGCATCATTTGATCCACCGACCATAATATTTAAAGTTGCTTTTTGTGCACCCATCACTCCACCACTTACTGGTGCATCAATCATCTTAATACCTTTTTCATTTGCTTTCTTTCCTATTTCTTTAGAGGTATCTATATCGATTGTTGAACAATCTATTAGTAGACAATTTTTAGAAACTTTATCTAGAACACCATTTTCTTTTAAATAAACTTCTTTTGAATGTTTTCCCTCGGGTAACATAGTGATTACTACAGACGTTTCACTATTGATTAGTTTTCCAAAATCCTTCTCAACATCAAGATTATTTTCAACTGCTTTATCAATCATTTCTTTAGAAACATCAAAAACCTTAACCTTTTTCCCTGCGTTCTTTAAATTACAGGCCATTGGGTTTCCCATATTACCAACTCCTATAAAAGCTATATTTTCACTCATATGACATCCTCTCTATTTAGTAATTTTTTCCACTAATTTATTAACCAATGGTGCAACAAAAGTCGTTGCAACTAATGCAACTGGTAAACTAATTGACCAAGCTTTGAAAAATCTCTTGTAATAAAATTCATCATAACCTGTATTTATAAATGTAATAATTAGGGTCATTAACAAACTCATTCCTAAACCCATAAAAAAAACGAAAAGAATTTTAGAGAATTTTTTTGGAAACATTATTTATATTTGTCTTCAATATCGTAATATTCGTTGAAGCCAACTATATCTCTTAAGTCTGAAAATTTGGAAACATTTTTATTATAAACTTTATTTTTCATGTTATTCAAACATTCTTGCATCGTTTTTACTGATGCACTCATTAGAGTTAGAGGCATTACAGCAATTTTATAACCAATTTCCTCTATTTCATTAATTTCTAATAATGGGGTTTCACCATCTTCGATCAAATTTAACATATGATGACCTGGAACTTCTTTTATAATTCTTTTCATATCTTCTTTATTTTTAACAGCTTCAATAAATAAAATATCAACACCAAGTTTTGAAAATGATTGCATTCTTTTAATTGCATCATCTAATCCTCTAGTTGCTATAGCATCAGTTCTTGCCATTATTAAGATATCTTTATTTCCATATTCTCTTGCATCCACCGCAGCTTTAATTCTTGAGTTTGCCTCATCAAGATCGACAACATCTTTACCCTTTGTGTGACCACATTTTTTTGGCCACTTTTGGTCTTCAATCATCACACCAGCTGCTCCTGCATCCGCATATCCTCTTACAGTTCTAAATACGTTCACTGAATTTCCATATCCAGTATCCCCATCAAATATTATTGGAATTGATGTAGCATTACATATATTTCTTACTTGTTCTGCCATTTCAGAAAAAGAAATTAAACCTGTGTCCGGCATACCAAGCTTTGTAGATGAAACACTGAAGCCAGACATAAATCCAACTTTCAAACCTTCTCTTTCAATTAATTTTGCTGATAATGCATCAAAGCATCCAGGCATTACAATTATTTCTGGTCCATTTAATAATTGTCTTAATTGTTCTGCTTTATCTTTTGATTTTATTTTTGAAAACATATTTATAATTTAAAAGGTATATATAATGCTAGGTCAGGGAATAAGTAAATAACAAATACTGTAAATAACATTATAATGACAAAAGGTATCACACCTTTAGCTATTTCTGACATTTTTGCTTTACCAATTGCTTGGAGAACATAAATATTTAGTCCAACAGGTGGTGTAATTAATGCACACTCAATCATTAGTGTAAAAATTATTCCAAACCAAATTAAATCAATATTCATTGCAGCGATTGAAATCGAAAATATAGGCATCATGATTAAAATTAATGAAAGAGTTTCCATTATAAATCCTAAGATTAACAAAGTAATACAAACAACTAGTATAAATAAACCAGTCTCATTAATATTAGTAACTATGAAAGATGATAAATCTTGAGGAATTCTATAAAGAGAAATTGCTTTACCAAAAACTTTAGCTCCTGCAATAATTATAAATATAGTAACTGTAGTTTTCATTGTCTCCAAACCAGCTTCGATAAAACCTTTAAAATCTAATCTTTTTTTAGCCACAACATAGATAAATGATATTAAAAAACCAATACCACCTGCTTCTGTTGGTGTATAAATTCCAGCATAAATTCCACCTAGCATGATGAAGGCCATTAATAATATTGGCAAACCTCTTTTTGTGTATTTAATTTTTTCTTCTAAAGTACTGGATACATTTTGAACTTCTTTATTAAAAAATTTTACGTAAAAAACCGAAAAGATAATAAAAAATAATGCTAAAACTATTCCTGGCCCAATTCCTGCAAGAAACATACTTAGTACAGACTCTTCAACAACAAATGCATAAACAATCATTGGAATTGATGGAGGAATTAAAATCCCTAAAGTTCCACCCGCTGCCAAAATACCTAAAGTAAAATTTCTGTGATAACCTCTATTAATCATTGCAGGAAATGCTACAGTTGAGATTGTTGCAGCAGTAGCAACTGATGATCCAGATATAGCAGCAAAAATACTGCAAGAAACAATAGTTGCTATTGCTAAACCTCCTGGAAAATTTCCAACCCAGCTTTGAGCAAAATTAAAAAGATCTTCTCCAACACCTGCTTTTAACAATATATTAGACATCATCAAAAACATCGGAACAGCTAATAAAATAAAGTTATCTGCCACACTGTAAAAAGTTTGTGGGATCATTAAAGGAGAAATATCTCCAAATAACATTAAGCCCAATCCTATAGAACCCAAACCAAATGCTATTGGCACTCCTAAAAAAAGCACAAAAAATAACAAAAATAAGATTATTGCTACTGTCATTTAATTATATCTTTGATGTATTTAGGTACTTCGAAAAGCACTCTTAATACCAAAAATGCAAAACATAATGGTATCGCAAATTCTGTAAGAAAGGATGGAACATCTAAAATTGTAGAGCTTGTTCTTCCAACTTTAAGAGAGTCGTAAGCAATTAACCATCCATAATAAAGTACAAATCCACTAAAAATTAAAATGAATATTGCACTTATT
>CACMWQ010000007.1:0-31052 GCA_902617415.1 uncultured Pelagibacteraceae bacterium
ATTTCAAATTTAATAGTGAAGAGCAAAAGTAATTTAAAAAGTATAAATTGTCCAAAAAATTTAAACAGCTCAGCGATAGATGAATTTCTAATAATTTTTTTGGCAGCTGCTAAGGCTAAAGGAGTTTCTACTTTTAGAAATTTAGACGAACTTAATAAAAAAGAAAGCCCAAGGCTAGATATTGGAATAAAATTTCTTAAAATGATTGGCGTGAAGGTAATTAGAATTAAAAATGATATTAAAATATATGGCAATCCTAATTTAAAACTAAGTGGTCAATATGTGATGAAAAATTTTAGAAAAGACCATAGAGTGTTTATGATGTCATGTATAGCAGCTTTAACTTTAGGAGGAAAATGGAAAATATATGATAAAGATTCCATTAATTCCTCTTTTCCAAAATTTGTTAAAATTTTAAAAAAATTAGGAGCAAAAATAAATTGAGAAAAGTAACCAAAAGAATTGAATTTAAAATTGCAGCAGATGGAAGTAGTGCATCTGGAAAAACAACAGGGGGTAAACTAATTGCAAAAAAATTAAATATGAAATTTCTTTCAAGTGGTAAACTATATAGGTTTTGTGCTCTTAAAGCTTTGGAAAATAAAAATAAATATAATTTAAAATTTATTAATAAAATTGCCAATTCAATTACTTTAAAGAAATTAGATAATAAAGAACTCTATAGTCCTGAGGTAGCAAGATTATCTTCAATAATTGCAAAAAAACCTTATGTCAGAAAAGCATTAAAAAGTTTTCAAAAAAATTTTATTAAAAAACATAAGTTAGTTGTTGTTGAGGGAAGAGATATCGGTTCAAAAATAATGCCAAATGCTGACCTAAAACTTTTCTTCACGTGTTCTACAAAAGAAAAAGCAAAAAGAAGACTTAAAGAGTTTAAACATTTAAATAAAAAGATAACTTTAAAAGAAGTAGAAAAAGCCTTGATTCTAAGGGATAAAGAAGACACTAAAAGAAAAATAAGTCCCTTGATTATGACAAAAAATGCTGTATTAGTCGACACCACTAAATTAACAATTAAGCAAATGGATGCAAAACTTGCTAATTTAGTGAAGAGTTCGATTAAAAAAAAATATGGAAATTTATAAAGATCTAAAAACGCAAAAAAATCAGGATTTTGAAAAACTATTAAATTCTCAATTATCAAAAAATAAGATTGAGGAAGGAAAAATAATTGATGGTAAAATTACAAAGATTACCGAAAAATATGTATTTATATTTATAGCTGGATTAAAAAGTGAACCAATCATTGATGTAAATGAGCTTAAAATGATAGGTTTTAAAGACAAGATCATTGTGGGTGAAACTATACCAGTTTTACTAGAAAAAATAGAAGACAAAAATGGAGAAGTTTTAGTATCAGCTTTGAAGGCACAAAAAATAAAAGGTTGGTATGAACTTGAAAAAGCATATGAAGATAATGAGTCTATTTTAGGAAAGATAACAAGCAAATGTAAAGGTGGTGTAATTGTTGAACATACTAAAACTGGATCTCTTATGTTTTGTCCTGGATCTCAAATAAGCGACAAACCCTTAAAAAATATAGATCATTTAATTGGAGTGGAGCAAAAGTTTGCAATCATTAAATTAGATAAAATCAGAGGGAATGCATGTGTATCTAGAAGACAGATAGTTTCCTCAAACAAAAGAGAGGATAAAGCAAAGATTATTGAAAAGTTTAAAGTAGGAGATGTTATTAAAGATGCTGTTGTAAAAGGTTATTCATCTTTTGGCTGTTTTTTTGAAGTAAATAATGAAATTGATGTATTAGTGCATCTACAAGAAATATCTTACTCAAGAGTTAATCACCCAGATGAAATTTTCAATATTGGGGAAAAACATGATTTAAAAGTAATATCTGTAGATAAAGAAAAATTACAAATTGGTTGTTCAATAAAACAACTCTCCCCAGATCCATTTGAGCATATATCAAATTACGAAATAGGAAAAAAATATAAAGTTAAAGTTGATAAAATTACCGATTACGGTTGCTTTTGTTCATTAGAACCTGGTCTAAGTACTTTGCTACATAGTAGTGAAATGAGCTGGACGAAGAGAAATATTGTTCCAAAAAAGTTATTTAAAATAGGAGATATGATTGATTGTGTTATAACCGAAATTGATAAAGATAAAAGGCGTATTGCAATATCACATAAACTAACAATTGAAAATCCATACCAAGCATTAATAGACAAGTTTCCTGAAGGAAGTGAGGTCAATGGTACGGTTTCAAGTGCAAATGAATATGCATTATATGTAAAACTTGATCAATTTGATATTGATGGTTTTCTGCACGCTAATGATCTTAGCTATACAAATAATCCAGAGGATGAATTAAAAAAATATAAAAAAGGGGATAATATAAATGTTAAAATCCTTGAAATTAAAAAAGATGATCAGAAAGTAAGAGTTGGATTAAAACAACTTTCTAAAGACCCATTCGACTGGTTCAAAGACAAAAAAATAAATGATATAATCACCGTGCAAGTTATATCCTCAGACAACAAAGGTTTAGTTGTTAAACCAGAATCCTGTGAGTTAGATTTCTTGATAAAAAAATCTAACATAGCTGTAAATGCAGCTGATGCCAGACCTTCAAGATTTGTGGGAGGTGAGAGAATAGATGCTGCAATTTCTGAATTAAATTTTGAAAAAAGGAAAGTAAATTTAAGTATTAAGTTACTTGAAGAATTACAAAATAAAGAAGCTGTCTCTAAATTCTCAAGTCCATTAAGTGGTAAAAATTTACCATTTTCATCTTTGTCTGAGAAACTTGGAGATAAAAAAAAAAAAGATGAAGAGTAAATAATTGGCTACAAGAAAATCAGAGCTATTAAAACAATTTTCAAATAATTACCCGAACTTTTTAAAAAAAGATTTAAATAAACTAATTTCTATATTTTTGTCAGAAATAAAAAATTCGTTAAAAAGACATGAAAGGGTAGAATTAAGAGATGTTTTTTCTTTAGAACCTAAACTACAAAAAGCAAGACTAGCTCGAAATCCAAAAACTAATGAAAAAATATATGTTAATGAAAAATACACTATACTATTTAAAACATCAAAATTTTGGTCAAAAAAAATAAATGAATGAAAATAAAATATTTGTTGCTTGTGACTCTAATAATATTAATAAAATAAAAAGAATTATAAGAGATTCTAAAAGTGACAAAGTTTTTACTGGATATAAATTTGGTTTAGAGTTTATTAATTCAAAAAATGGAAGGAAATTTATCTCAAATTTAAAAAATGAGATCATATTTGGCGATTATAAAATACACGATATTCCAAACACATGTGCTGCAACTATTAAATCTGTTAGGGACCTAAAATTTAATTATATAACAATACATATTAGCTCTGGCTTAAATGCGCTTAAAGCAGCAAAAAAATTTTCAGGCAAAACGAAACTAGTTGGTGTTACAATTTTAACATCATTAGATAATGACGCATTAAAAGAAATTGGATTTAACATGGACGTGAAAAGATTAGTGCTACATCAAGCAAAATTAGCAAGAAAAGCAAATTTAGATGCTATCGTATGTAGCGCTCAAGAAGTTAAAATAGTAAAAAAAATATTTAAAAAAGAAATTATAACACCTGGAATAAGATTTAATTACAAGGTAAATGATCAAAAAAGAACTTTAACTCCTAAACAAGCCTATAAAAATGGAGCAGACTGGCTAGTGATAGGTAGAAATATTACAAAAGGTAATGTAAAAAAAAATATTAAAAGGTTAATTGATCATTTAAATCAATGATTAAAGGAATAAAAATTTGTGGGGTCTCTGATCCTAAAACCTTAAATTATATCCTAAATCATCCTCTCCCTCCAAAATTTATAGGCTTTATTACAAATTATAGAAAAAGTAAAAGATTTGTGGAGTATGAAAAATTAAGGGCTTTAATTAATGTTGATAAAAAAAAAGTAAATTTTACTTCTGTGCTTGTGGATCCAAACAATGAGATTTTAGAAAAGATTAAAGATTTAAATTTTGACTATTATCAACTTTACGATGTAGATCCTGAAAAAACCGAAGAAATTAAATCAAAATATAAAATAAAAATAATATCTGCAATTACAGTTTCTAGTAAACATGATGTAATTAAATATAAAGACTATTCACATATATCAGATATAATTTTATTTGACTCAAAAGGTTACCACAAATCTGAAAGTTTTGATCATAGTCTACTAAATGAAGTGCCTGATGAGTTGGATAAAATGATTGCAGGAAATATCCAAATAGATGATATTCCTAGTTTTAAAAATAAAAACTTTATGATTGATCTTAGTGGTGCATTAGAAGATGAAAATGGAAAAAAAGATATAAGTAAAATTGATAAATTGTTAAACTTGTCTGCAAAAATATGAAGCTTAAAAAAGGAATTCCTGTAATAGACCAAGGCAATAAACTTGGATTTTGGGGCGGTAAATTTGGAGGAAACTTCGTTCCCGAAACCTTAAAAAAACCTATCGAAGATTTAGAAGTACTATTTAACAAACTTAAAAAAGATAAAAAATTTATACAAGAAAGAGATAAATATTTTAAAAATTGGGTTGGAGCCCCTACTCGATTTATTAAATTAAAAAATTTAACAAATCATGTTGGTGGAGCTCAGATTTGGTCTAAAGTTGTTTCAGATGCAAATGGTGGAGCACACAAGATCTACAACGCAACTGTCCATTGTTTACTTGCAAAACGCTCTGGAAAAAAAGTTATAATTGGGGACACTGGTGCCGGGTATGCGGGTAAAATGTTAAGTATGGCTGCAAAAAAGTTTGGTCTTAAGTGTAAAATTTTCATGGGCGCAAAAGATATTGCAAGACAACAGCCAAATGTAAAAGCCATGAAAAAAAATGGTGCCGAGGTAGTTCCAGTTTATTCAGGAAGTCAAACGCTCGTGGATGCTGTTTCAGAGTGTATGAGGTTCTGGGTTGCTAATTGCGATACTACAGCCATGTGTGTTGGAAGCACAGTTGGGCCAGCTGTTTTTGTTCGTATTTGCGGATGGAGTACTAGTCAAATTTCAAGAGAATTAAAAGTTCAATTAATTGATGAGTTTGGATCAATTCCAAAAAAACTTAAACTTTACAATTGTGTGGGGGGTGGAAGTTCGAGTTTTGGGTTTTGGAATGAGTTTATGGATTATGATAAAAAGCAGTGTGAATTTATTGGCGTAGAAGCTGGGGGACCTGCAAAAAGTAAAAAGCATGCAGCACCTTTAACTTATGGTTCTAAAATTGGAATTCTACATGGTGCAGCCCAGTATGTTAATCAAAACTCAGATGGACAAATAGAGGAGACAGAATCTATTTCAGCAGGTTTGGATTACCCTGGAATTTCTCCGCTTCATTGTTTTTTAAAAGACACAAAGAGAGCTAGATATACTGCTGCAAGTGATGAACAAGCATTAAATGCTTACAAACTTGTTACAAAATTTGAAAAATTAAGACCATCTCTTGAACCCAGCCACGCATTCGCTGTTGCAATAGCTGAATCGAAAAAATTGAGTAAAGATACGATCGTAGTTGTTAACAGTTGCGGTGATGCTTACAAGGACCGAGGAATTTTAGAGAAAAGATTAGGAAAAAAATATGTTAAATCCAATTAGTGTAGCATTTAAAAAAGCTAAACAAGAAAATAGGCCTGCTTTACTAACTTATACTGTTGCTGGAGATAGCTCAAAAAAACAATCTTTAGATATATTAAAATCAATTTCTAAAAATGCAGATATTTTAGAAGTAGGTGTGCCCCATAACACTCCCGTAGCAGATGGAAGTCAAATTCAAACAAGTGCATATAGAGCAATCAAAAATGGAATTAAAGTAAATGATATTTTTAAAATTGTAAAAGATTTCAAAAAGTTTGATAAGAATAAACCTGTTATATTAATGGGATATTACAATATGATCTTTCAATATGGTGAAAATAAATTCTTAAATAAGTGTAAGATATCTGGAGTAAATGGATTGATAGTTGTAGATTTGCCTTGGCCAGAAAATAAAAATTTCGCAAAAAAATGTAAAAAAAAATCTATATATTTTATTCAGCTTTTATCACCAACAACAACAAAAATTAGGCTTAAAAAAATTATAAAAGACTCTCATCCTATGAATTATTTTATTTCAATGTTGAGCACAACAGGTGGTAAACTAAAAGTTTCACCTAATGATATATTAAAAAATTATACCAAAATAAAAAAAATTGATCCTAAGAAAGAAATTGTTATTGGTTTTGGAATCACTGAAAAAACAATTGGCAAATTCAAATCTGCAGATGGATTAGTTGTTGGAAGTGCTATTTGTAAGGTAATTAGCAAGAGTTTAAAGCATAGACAAAATCCTGTCACAAATGTAAGTAAGCTAGTGAAAAAATTAAAAAGTAAAATTTTATGAACTGGATTACAAAAGCTTTAAGTTTTGGTGAAAAAATTAAAAGAGTTTTAAAGAAAAGACCATCAAAAGAGGATATAGCAAACTCAGAGTGGACTAGTTGCTGCAAAGGCCCAATATTAAAAAAAGACCTTGAAGAAAATTTATGGGTTTGCAACTCTTGTGGAAAACATCATAGAATTAATTGTCGACAAAGATTTGATATTATTTTTGGAAGAAATGCTTACGAAATACTAGACACACCAATTCCCGCAGAAGATCCTCTTGGATGGGTAGATACTAAATCTTATAAAGATAGATTAAAATTTGCACGAAAGAAAACTAATCAAAATTCAGCTGTGATGATTGCTAAAGGAAGAATAAATGGGATCGAAGTGACAGTCGGAGCAATAAATTTTGAATTTATTGGTGGTTCTGTTGGAGCCGCAGAAGGTGAGGCAATTATTTATGGTGTTCAACACGCTATTGACAATCAAACACCATTTGTTTTCTTTCCCTGTGGCGGAGGACAGAGAATGTTTGAATCTCCAATTGCACTTGCAAATATGACAAGAACTACCCTTGCTATCAATGAACTTAAGAAAAATAATCTTCCTTATTTAGTTTGTTTTACGGATCCAACAGCTGGTGGAATTACAGCATCTTTTGCGATGTTAGGCGACATTCATTTTGCTGAACCTGGTTGCTTAATAGCTTTTGCAGGAAAAAGGGTTATACAAGCAACAGTTAAAGAAGAACTTAGTTCAGACTTTCAAACATCTGAGTTTGTGGAAAAGCATGGATTTGTCGACAGAATTGTTGAACGAAAAGATTTAAAAACCGAAATAAGCTTACTATTATCAATATTGTTAAAAAAAGATAAAGCGGTTAATGAAAATCAAATAAATGAAACTTCAGACAATATTGAACCGCTTGCAAAAGCTGCATCCTAAAGAAATTGATCTTAGTCTAGATAGAGTTAAGAATCTTTGTAAAAAATTAGGTGATCCACAAAAAAAATTAAAATATATATCAGTTGTTGGTACAAATGGTAAATATTCAACAATACAAGCAGTAAGGTCAATTTTAAAAAATACTAATATATATTGTAATATTTATACAAGCCCACATATTAAAAAAATTAATGAGAGATTTATTTTTAATGACGAAGAAATATCTGACGATAACTTATCTAAATTATTAATAGAAGTTGAAAATGTTAATAATGGACAACAAATAACTTACTTCGAAATTCTAACTGCAGCATATTTTTATCATGCGAGTAAATTGAAAGACAAAATAAATATCATAGAAAGCGGTTTGTTTCATAGATTTGATGCAACAAATATTATTGATAATAATTTATCAAGTATTGTTACTTCAATTGGATTAGATCATTTAGATTGGTTACCAAAAAATGAGCAAAATATTGAAAAAATTGTTTATGAAAAGACCTCATCTCTGCTAAATTCTACTATTGTAGTTAGCAAACAAAGCTCAGATGAAACCTTAAACTTAATAAAAAAAACAATAAATAATAATCAATCAAAAAAAATCGTTTATAAAGATCAATTTAATTATTCATTAAACGAGAATGGTTTTATTTATTATGAAGATGAATATGGTGGTTTAAAATTACCAAAACCAAATCTTTTAGGTAATTTTCAAATTGATAATTGTGCAACTGCTATTGCTACAGTAAGAAATTTACAACTAGGAGTAAAAGATGAAAATATTAAAAAGGGTATTACTAAAATAAAAAGTATTGCAAGACTACAAGAAATAAAATCTGGAAAACTTAAAAATATTTGTAAAGACAATAGAATATATATAGATGGCTCTCATAATCCTTTAGGTGCAAAAGCTCTTAATGAATATTTGAACACTTTAGATTGTAAAAAGCATCTAATTGTTGGAATGATGTCAAATAAAGATCACAAAGAATATGTTGGCTTCTTTAAAAATATATCTTCTATTACAACAATTGATATTCCTAACCAACCAAATGGTATCAAAGGAAGAGATTTAAAGAAAAAATTAGATAAATATATTAATGTTAGATACAAAAAATCTATTGAAGAAGCTCTTATGTCCCTAGATCTAGAGAAAGACGATTTGATAATGATAACCGGATCTTTATATCTTGCTGGTGAGCTACTTAATTTGAATTAAATATTTTCTTTTATAAAAGCAACTATATCGCTCTTTGGTGTAGCTCCAACTTTAGTTGCTTTTAATTCGCCACCTTTAAATAAAAGCATTGTAGGAATTCCTCGAACACCATACTTAGTAGGCATATTGGGTTCTGAGTCTATGTCATGTTTTGCAATGACAATATCATTTGCCATTTCCTCTGAAATTTCCTCTAAGATTGGTCCAACCATTTTACAAGGTCCACACCATTCAGCCCAAAAATCCACTAAAACTGGTTTCTCGTTTTTTAAAACTTGTTCTTCAAACTTTTCGTCTGTAACTTTTAATGTTGCCATTAGCTTTATATATAAATAAAAATTTTTTTATCAATAGTTAAAAGAGAAATGTTATAATTATCCACATTAAACATTTTCATACTTTTTCTGTATTGACATTGCATATTCATTAAACTCGTCTAGTAGTGATAGCTTTTCGTTATCATTCTCATTAGTATATTTTTCTCTCAGAGTATCAATTTCTGTATATAGCGTTGGAATTGTCCACCATTTTTCTTTCTTTTCACTCAAAATTCGCTTTGCAATTTCTCTTTTTATTGTTTTAAGCATGCTCTCGGGTAGAACTTCGGGTGCCTCTTGATATATAATTTTTTTTCCAAAACCTACTAAACGATCATCATCAAATTTATCTAATAATTTAAGTTTATCTTTCCATGATGCTGCATGCCAAGCAGGAAATAAGGCAGTATCTTTGTTTGATGTAAATTTAGTATAAATACTTTCTTCAGCATATATATCTTCTTGTGTTTTAGACTGTTCTTTTTCTTCTGCTACTTCTCTTAATGCATGTAGTATATTTTGAGAAAATTTTTCATTATTTTTAACAATATCTGCCCGTTTATTAATTAAAGACTTATCCATGGTACTATAAGGTTCTGCTTTCATACCATACTTTGCATCAACAATAATTGGGGCCTTATTAGATCTAATAGTTCTTAAGAACTTAGGAGACTTTTTCATTTCAACTTTAAGCTCATTTATTGATAAATTTAATAAAGGCTCAATATCAATCCTCAAGTCGAATGCATAATACCAACCAGCATATATTGGGTGCATACAATATTTTTGATGGAGAGGTGCAACTAAATGAAGTCTAGATTTACCATAATAATATTCATTTAAGGTAATAATTTCCCCTTTTTTAATTATAGTTTCAGTATCAGATTTATTCGCAGTTTTAAAAAAAGACTCCCAAGTCTCTGGCTGTTTTTTTTTGACAATATTTAAAACTTTAGCTGTCATTATACTATCACTTAATGCGCTATGAGCGTCAGTTGAGTCAATACCTTGCATTCTAGCTAATGATTCTAATTTAAATACAGCATTATTTTTTTCATTAAATTCTACTTCTAAAATTGAAGGATCTATTGCATAAGCTGCACGAGCAATATTAATACCATCATGTCTTTTGTTCGGAGCAGCATTTGTTAAATATGGATATCTAATCCCTTTAAAAAACTCTTTTCTTATCATTTCATCATCAAAGCCAATATTACTCCACCCGCAAAAAATAGAAGGCGACCATCGTTTGAAAATTTTTTCAACTTCTCCTAACATTTGATAATGAGAGAGATTGGTTTGAGTTAATTGCTTTATAGATGTTTTATTTACAATAAGTGCCATAGCCTGAAATACCTCTCCTTCTGGCAAACGACATCTTAAATTAAATCTGTCTTTCTCTTTAAAATTCTCATCAACTAGAACACCACCAATTTCGATGATACTTCCAAAGTCCGTGCTTGCACTCGACGATTCTATATCCCAAATTGCTAAATTCATAATTTTATCCTTAAATTAGCTAATATTTTATAGGTTTTTGGAAAGTTTTTTAAAGACTTAACCATTAGCATATAAACGATTAGCTCAGGTATTAATAACTCTTTTATGGATAGGTTAAATAAAGTCAAGATATATTATTCAATTCGTAAAACTTTTTAACCCTTCCTAAAAATAAATTTTGATACATTTCTAATTCTGCTCCTTCAATTTTAAATTCTTGGAATAAAATATCTTTAGTACATAATAATATTATTCCTGCTTTCATCTTGGTTCCATGAACAACATCATGAGCTAAAGTGTATGCTCCCAATTGCAAAAAGTAATCCTGAATATAATCTGTTTTTTTTGGTTTATTGGCTTGCTTAAAATCAATAATTACATTTTTTCCTTGATAAACACCAATAAGGTCCGCTGTTCCAGCGTACTGTTCTGGATAGTATAGAGTTTCTTCCATGCCATATATCTCTTCTAATTTTCCATTGATACCTTTTTCTATTATTTCTTTGGCCATATTTTTATATTGTTCATTGCTTTCAAAAAAACTTTCATTAATTCTTCCTCTTAAGAATTCTTCTATATAAGTATGCATAGAAGTTCCTCTGCTTGAGGCCTCTGTTTTAATTTTGTTACTTTCTTTCACTCCAACTCTTGAGATCCAGTTAGCGAGTGCAGCTTTTTCCTCTTCAGACTTTGTTGCACTTAAAATTGTTGTTACACTTGGTAGCTTATTATCTCCTAATAAGTACTTTCTGTAACCATCTTCTAAAGATCTAGAAGATTTTGGGTAAGTAAATTTGTTGCTCCACTTCATTCATTTTCTATGAAACTTTTCTTTTTTCAACTTGTCCATAGCTACTTATTGGTGATGGTGTGTCTGGATCTGGATCATCATCATCATTTGGATTTTTTATAGAGTCGATACTTCTATTAATTGCTCTTGCATCTTTACCAAAACTATCAACAACTGACATAGCTTCCTCTAATTTTTTTCTTAAAACTAAAACATTATTAAAATGCATATTAAATCTTGTACTTATTTTCTTTAGATGATCATATATTTCTGATGCATGTTTTTTAATTCTTAAACTTTGAAAACCCATATGCAGAGATTGTAAATAGCCAGATAAATTGTTCGGGCCCATAATAGTTACTTTATATTTCTTCATTAATTCTTGGGTTAATAATTCTTTTGTTGAAGGATCTTGGTAGTTAGCTAACTCTAAAAATAAACTTTCAGTTGGAGCATAAACAATTGCAAAGTCA
The DNA here is from genome assembly GCA_902617415.1 of uncultured Pelagibacteraceae bacterium. Lineage (GTDB taxonomy): Bacteria > Pseudomonadota > Alphaproteobacteria > Pelagibacterales > Pelagibacteraceae > Pelagibacter. The sequence continues at coordinate 11,647 of CACMWQ010000007.1, forward strand.
ACAGTTTTTGGAGGAACTATATATTTTTCGTTAACACTTTTTGCCTTTTCTTTAAAAGCTCTTGCAAGTTTAGTTCTAGCTTCAGCCATAGCTTTCTTATCATCTTGTTGATGTGCATCTTGGATGGCCTTATATCTCTCAACAGGAAAATGGCTATCTACTGGAACCAATACACCATCTTGAAGTTTGATTGCAAATTCAACATTTTCACTTGTATCTTCTTTCATCTTTACGTTTGATGAATACTGTGATGCAGGTAATAAATCTTTCAATAAAGAACCCAAGCTAAATTCAGCTAAGGTTCCATACTTTTTTACACCTGCTAAAATTTGATTAATTCCTTTTTGACTTTCATTTAAAGTCTCTACTTGAGTATTAAATGCAGCAACTTTTTCATCTACTTTTGTTAAAGCATTTGTCATATCTCTAGTCACACCGGTTGATAAATTATTGAATGAAGTAGACATTGATCCTAATGATGAATTAATAGTTGAATTTAAACTATCTTTTAGTCTAATTATTTCCGCATTTATATTTGCTAATTCTTCAGCTTCTTTATTCTCTTTTTCATCTTTGGGTTTTGATTTTAAATTTAAGTATAAAATACCCAAAGTTGCGCCAAGCAGTATAACTAAAATAATTAATAGAATCTTATCCATATATTCAAAGATATACGTGATTAATTAAATATCAAATATAATTCAAAATTGATTAATAATATCTCTACGTATATCTTAAAAATATGAAAAAAAAAAAAATTAATAGGAAAAACTCTGATAATTTCCCTAGAATTTTTTTATCTAAAGCAAAATTATCTAATCTTAAAGCTTTTAAAGGAGAAAATCATATCGAATTTGCTCCAATGATAAATCTCGTTTTTGGAAAAAATAGCTCAGGAAAAAGTACAATTAATCAAGCTCTTAGATTATTTAGACAAAGTTATGGTGTAGATAACTTAACTCCATTTAATTACGAATCACCCTCTGAACTTAGGGGTAAAGGTGGTTTGGATATTGATGTTGGATACTCAGGAATTGTTAATAATGGAGATTTAAATGCTAAAATTTCTATTGGAGTTGAAACCGGTATTTATCAAAGTCATATTGATAAAATTTTAGAAGAAAAAAAATCGTTAAGCTACTCATTTAAATTTAAAAAAAATTTTTATTCTGGTAAAAATTTAGTTAAAGAAAAGACTGTACTAACTCAGCTCAATTACTCAAATTCTGGTGGTGAAGTTACTGTAGATTTCCCTCAACATAAATTTTTCGAAGATAAGAGTGATTTAGGATTAGCAATAAGGCAGGGACAACAATATCACTCAGGTGATTATTTTTTTTCTAGAAAAGGAGATAAGGGATATAAAGATGATTCTATATATAAAAGTGTTTATCACCCATACTATTATCCAACACAACTTAAACCTGAAAATTTAAATATCAAAGATATCGAAAATATTTTTTATGAGCTAGAAAAAGCAAATGTAAATAATATAATTTTTAAATTTTTAAAAGATTTTTCAAAATATTTAGGAAATAAGTTATCTTCATTTAAAATTCAATTAAAAAAAAAACAAAAGAAAAAAGATAGAGATACTTATTTATATGAAAGTTTCTTATCACATAGAAAATCTATGGATCCTTTGCAAAAAGAAATGTCAAAAATTGTTAGGGATTGTAAAGGAAATTTATCTAAACAAATTTCAGCTTTCCAAAAAAAACAAGATACAATATTTAAAATACTTGATGATCAATTTATTGAATTTGATGATACCTTAGAAGATTTAATTTTACTAACAAAAGAATTCAAAAAAGATATATCTAAATTGATCATCTTTTTTAAAAAGACAAATTTTTCTAAAGGCGAATTCATTAATTATTTTACAAAAGATATTTGTTCTAAATCAAAAAATATAATTTTTTTTAATGGGTATTTTATGACTTTGCCAAATATAAAAAAAAGAGAGGTCAATCGATTTAGGGAACAAAAAGGGGAGAATTTTTTAATCACTATCTTAAGTTCTTTAATATCATCTAATCCAAGAGAATTTCGGAGTATAAATATATTTGGTGGATATCAACAAAGATTAGGTGGTGGAAGCAATGCAGTAATGACTGATATTAAAAAAGCTATGGACAAATTTTTAGTTGCTCCCGGATTAAGGCAGATACCAAAAAGATACTTTGTTAAAGGATTACAAACAGATTATGTTGGGCCATTGGCAGAAAATTTAGGGGAGTTGTTAGCAAATCCGGAAATAAATAAAGCGACAAATAAATGGTTTCAAAAATTAGAAATTCCTTACAAAGTTGATATTCAAAAGTCAGGTAATTACTACGAAATAGTATTTCTTCCAAAAAATTCAAAGATAAAAATCTCAAGTATGCATGTAGGTTTGGGATACCCTTTAATTCTCCCCTTTATAATTCAGTGCATTATTGCAAAGAATAAGATTATTTTAATTGAAGAACCAGAAGTTCACCTCCATCCTAAAATCGAAGCAGATTTGGCTGATTTAATTGTAGAGTCTTCAATACTTAGGAATAATCAATTTATAATTGAAACTCATAGTGAAGATTTTTTATTGAGAATTCTAAAATCTATAAGGAAAGAAAAATTAAAACCAGAACACGTTTCAGTTAATTATATAACACCAAATGAAAAAGAAGGTTCAAAAATAAATAAAATTAATATTAATAAATTTGGTCAATATACAACACCTTGGCATGATAATCTATTTGCTGAAAGACGAAGAGAGTTTAGTAATAAGTAATGATTTACACATATTCTTTTACAAATGAATTTTTTGAAGATATGAGAAATAACATTAATAGAAATCAAATTTTAGATGTAATTGATTTTTTAAAAATAAATATTCAATCAAAAGAAAATCTACATTATTGTGGTTCTGAAGATATTTATCAAAACTATGGTAAAAACGGAGATAACGCAGACCCTTTAGACCATTTTATAAATAGTTTTTTTCAAACAAGCGCCAGATCAAATTTTTTAAATAAAGAAAAAAATACAGATATAATATTTTATGGAAATAATGAAAAAGTTAATCAAAATGTTTTCAAAATCAATTGTAATAAAATACTTTATGATCTTAAAAGTTTGAAAAAGCAGATTGAAAAAAAAATAGAGGATGATTGGACAAATGAAAATGGTAAAAAAGACTTAAATCAAAAATTAAATCAATTATTAAAATTTTCTAAATCTATAATTTTTGTTGATAGACACATACCAGCTTGTATTGTAAGCAATGTCCCTGTACAGTTGAAACAATGGAGGCTTAGTTTAGATTTCTACAATTCATTAATTTCAAAATATAGTAAAATAAATTCTTTTTTTATTAACGGTATAAATGATAGAATCATCCGCGATTATATAAAGATAATTGAAAAAAATAAACCTAATGAAATAATTGACTTAATATATAAAATAAAAAAATTAAAAGAAGCTCAATCGAACGCAAAAAAAAATAATGAACCTTTTAACGACACAATAGAATTAGAAAGTTGTTTAAAAAAAATAGAGTTCGAGGGAAAAGAAATACTAAAAAAAGACTTAAAAAAATTTTTTTTACCACTTAGTGATATAAAAACTTATGTGATGATAAAAGATAAGGATGCTTGGCGTGAATTACATGATAGATACATTTTTTTCTTTTTTGAGGAATTTAATATCGAAAAACATACTTTGGAAGAGTTCGTTAGAGATAAAAATTTAAACATATTTGAGGTGTCCGAAGGATTAAATATTTTGGATGTTAAATCAAAGACAACCAGTAATAGAAAGATTATTAGACAAAAAGACAAGATTGCTGCTCAAATATCAAAAAAATGGGATAAAAAAGTAAGTAAACTCCCTCATTTTTATAAATTTAGGGCAAATCAAGAAAAAAAAGCTTCTTAGCACTTGTAGATTAAAAAATAACGTATATCTCTATATCAGCGATTGTTTATTTGATCGTTAGGCAGCACTAAATATGAAATATATTGATTTTTGTGCGCTGCCCACTGAACTTACTACTGATAAAAATTTTAAGGCGAAAGCTAGACTTGAGCTGTTCAATCACTACCTAAGTCACAAGGTTAATTCTGAAAGAACTGTTTTAGAAAATATAATCATTTCATTTAATAAAAAATACAGACCTGAAAGATATTCAATCATACCAAATGAAAATCCAAAAATTATTGATGATTCTTTAGAAGATATAAGATCAACAGCACATTTAATCGTTTGGGAAGCTACAGAAAAATACTTGTGGGACACTAACAGTAAAACAAATTTTCAACATAGAGAAAAATTCGACTTTTGTGTTTTTGCAAGTAATCAGCTTAAATTTAAATTAAAAACACACTTAAGACTTTTGAATACAAACAGGATTTGTGGTAAACTTCCTGACTCTGATAGCACAAGAAGTGTTTATTCAAAAATACCTAAATTTAAATTAAGTAAAAAATTTCTTTCTGAAAATGACTATAAATCTATTTCTAAAGAAACTGATATTGAAATTAGTGAAGTAAAATTAATAGATACATTTGTTAATACAAAAACAGAGTCTGGTGATGAAGAAATAAATAATCATGAAAATGATAAAGACAATGAAAACAAATGGGGCTTAACTCCTGATATTAAAGTAAATATAGAAGCAGAAGTAAATAAAGATTTAAATATAGAAAAATTTAAAAAAATAAAAAATCGATTTTTAAAAACTCTTCCACCCCGTGAAAAAGAAATTTTAAACTGTACTAAATTAAGTGAATTAGATGATAATGAAGAATTATCACTAAGTAAATTAGGTAAAAAATATAATATTTCATCAGAGAGAGTAAGACAAATATCTGAGAAAAGGTTTGCAGAACTAAAAAAAATTTTAATCAAAAATAAAAAAGACTTTGAATTAAAATAATTACGAATATCTCAGTAGTATGGAAATTAATAATAAACATAAACAAAGGAGGTTATCTTCACATAACTTTTCTAGCTTTGGTAAGAGTAGCTGTCGAGTAGCGGTAACGCCTCGATCACTTGGTTCTTCTTTCATTCCTTTCTTTAATTACCAAGTATCTGTATGCAGCAGCTCTTCCAAGGCCAGAAAGAGTATAAAAATTCATTTTAGAAGTTTTTCTAGCAGAAAATCATGCTTTGTTTTCAAAAAAAAATTAAAAGAAAAGTTTTACAATTTCTCAAACAAAAAATTAAAAATTAGAACAAATGTTAGAGGAACTAAAATTCAATATTATTGTGGAGCAAATGCATGACTTTAAAAATAGATATTAAAGACAAAATTAAACAAAACTCGTCAATGTTCGTTAACTTTATAAAAAACGCAATAACTGCATCTCCAAAAGTACAAAATAATTTCTTAGAAGTAACAACTAAAGTTGCTGAAACAGCTTTGAAAATTATTAAAGATGCTGACCTGATTGTTGATCTAAATTATAAAGGTAAAGAATTTTGGTCAATAAATCGTTGCAAAACCTCATGTTTTATAGATGGAGGTGTTGATAGAACGTCAATAATTAGCTCTGCCCCATTAAGCATAAGAGCTGGAAGCTATATAGTTAAACCAGACGCAACCAGTAAAAGAGAATTTTTTGAAGAAAGCATGGTTTTCTTAGGTGACTTATATGATCCAAAAAATGAACTATATGATTTTGTTGACGATGATTTTGAAGAAGATCAAATGCTCAATAAAAAGAAAGATGGTGCAAGAATTATATTTGAAGCTGCTACAATTGTTAAACACATCTTATTAAATAAAAAATTTGATTACTGTTTTCTCCATGGCCCACTAGAAGCAACTGTAATGCCATTTACAGTTGCGGGCTTTCCAACTTTTACTAAATTTGCAGTTGAAAATATGTTTCCATTTATAAACAAGAATTCAAACATAGAGTCCCGACATTTTATTAATGCTTATTTGGAAGCACTTAATTATATAAAGAAAAGTAAATTCCCAATATATGGTATTGTTGAGACATCTAATTCAGCGCCATACATTAAAAATTTATTATTTAATTATAAAATCAAAGGAACAATTTCTGATAAAGATTATAATTCAGTAATCAAAACGATTAAAAAATATAAAATTACTGACTCTCATATTCTTGAGATCATTTTATCAAGTGGCCAGGCCTTAAAGCCTCTTGAAGTAAAAAAACAGCTTGCAGGCTTTACAGTTACAAGTGGTTCAGCTTGGGAAGAAAAAATGGATAGCTTTCCTAAAGTATTTATTGGTTATATTAAAACATCAGACAATCAAGCACCAGTAAGAATTGAATCTCTAAATTATCCAAAATATTTGATCAAAGATTATGAATATATTTTAGGAACTTCAAGGTTATTACCTAATTATGGATTTCCGGTTGGTTTAAATGTTGTCGATAAATTTGCAAAAATTCCAAACTGGATGAGTAAAACTTCTAGGAAATATTACGCAACCCATTTGTTAAGACAAGCTATAAAAAACAAAGACCAAAACACTGTTAGTCTTGCAGTAAAAATTTTATCAAAAAAATCAAGGTCTTGGAAAAATAGACCAATAGGAGGTATATCAAAATGAGTAAATTTAATAATTGGAAAGCAATTGGAACTGTATTAGGTGAAACTGATATTAATGAGTATCACTTTAGTTTAAAAAATTATAAGGCCAAAAAAGGAGACATAGTGACTACAGCCTCAAGGCTTCCGTCTACAGATGGCACAGTGATACCTGTTACAGTTTGGGGAAAAATTTCAAGTATTGAAAGATTTAATGCATTCTTTCCTGCAGAGGCTGCTCAAGAACTGACAAACGAAGATATAGATATAAGAGACACTATACTTCCTACAACTAAAGATGAGTTAAGATGTAAAGTTATCATCCTAGGATACACAGAGGATGGGAAAGAAAAAATATCTAAACTTTTACCATTAAATTATCCAGTCATGCCTGCTGCAATAGTGAAATATCCCTCAAGTAAAGACGTAGAGGAGTTATTTATCTCTGATTTAGACTCTTCTCATCCAATCTCAATTGGTAATTTGCTTGCTAGAAAAGACGTAGAAATCAAGATTGACGGGGATAATTTAATATCTCGACATATCTCGGTTTGGGGAATGTCCGGATCTGGTAAGACTGTTTTTGTTAGAAGAATACTTACAGAATTATTAAATTTAAAATATCCAAGTTTTGTTTTAGATATACATGGAGATTATTTAGGGTTCGTCCAAAAGCAAAAGAAATATTTTCCAGATAATAAAGTTAAATTATTTTATCCTAATTTAAGCGTTAGAGCTGAAGATAAAGAAATAGTTTATACTTTAATAGATAAACTAGGAAATACACTAACGGATCCACAAAGAGATTTCTTAAACTCACTATTAGAAAAAATTAAATACGAAGGTGGAAGTCTTCTTCAATATATTAAATTATTAAATGTAAAAGCAAGAGAGTTTGCATCATCAGGTTCTACTTCATTCAAAAATGTTAAACCTGCTTCCATGTTTGTTGTGGCTAGAAGCTTAAGAATTGTATCTAAAAAACTTGAAAACATGGAACAAACAAATGCAAGACACAGAAGAAAGATGAGCCATCTTAAATTTGAAGAATTACCAGACTCAGCAACCGAACCAGAAAAAATTATTTCTAAAGGTCAGATGAGTATATTGTATTTAAGAGGTTATGAAAATTTACCAGCAAGCGCAATCGTTTCAATAGTATTGGAAAATCTATTCAGACACAGACAAGAAGCAAGCGAAGAAATTGCACCATTCTTTACTGTAATTGAAGAAGCCCATAACTTCATTCCCTCAAGATCTGAAAATAAAGATGATATTCCATCCGTTGATACAATTAGAAAAGTAATCTCAGAGGGTAGAAAATTCGGAACTGGGGTTATGATTATCTCTCAAAGACCATCTAGAGTAGACGAAACAATTGCTTCACAATGTAATAGTCAGGTTGTATTTAGGATTGTCAATCAAAGAGACCAAAGAGCAACAACAAGAGACTCTGAAACTTTAAGCAATGATGATGCAAAACAATTACCTAACTTGGCAAATGGCCAAGGTATAATCAGTGGGCAAATCGTAAATTATTCTTTACCTGTTCAAATAAAATTTGATGAAAAATTAATCAATGACGATATTGGAAATGAAAACTTCATTGATACTGTTGAAAATTGGGATGATAAAGAATCTGTAAAACTGAGAAAAAAGTTTGCAAAAGATTTTGCAGATATAAATGAAATAGATAGTAGGAGAGCAAATTGATCGAAGTTTTAAACTTAACTGAAATAATGGAATTAGCCCTTAAAATAACTTTGATTTTTTATGGTGTTTTTGTTTTTTACTTGTTTGGAAAATTTGAAAAAATCCCTTACTCAGCAAGACAGACTATATATGTAATAGGAAATGGTGGTTGTTTATTTTTGGCTGGAGGCCTTATAACTAGCAATTTTTTTCTCATAAAAGGTGGAATTTTTATATTGATAATTCACGCACTTATCGATGCTCATTATTTAATTTCAAGATACGAGATGTTTAAAGAATTAGAGAAAGAAGAGAAGAAAAGTAATGAAAAAAAATAAAGATTATAATTGTCCAGCATGTAATGGGATTGGGGAAATAAAAGTAATTAAAAATATAGCTCAAATAGGTCCATTTCATCTAGGAAAGGAAGTAAAGGAAAAATGTAATTTCTGCAAAACATACAAAAATGAAAAAAATTTATTAGATGATGAATTTAGAGGAACTGTACACTAATGGGTAAATTACTAACTGTTGATGACTTAGAAATAATTTTCGAAAAGCAAAATGACAATCATGATTGCAGATGGTGTGTATATGTTAGGGCTAGAAAAGGACAAAAGGAAAAAAATGTTTTGATGATTAAATTGAATAATAAACCTTATACAAGATTCTTAAAGAATGACGGCACCATAGTTAAAAATTCCAAAGATGTTTTGAAAGACATAATGTCTAATATCGTTCAACTAATTTGGGAGATGCCTGTAAGCAAACTTGAGAAAGATATTATGAAAAAGTCAAATAAAAAGAAATTAAAGAAAAGTGGAAACTATAGAAATTAAAGAAGAAAAAGCTATTAAAGTTTTAATAAGTCCAAGTAAAAATGGATTTAATTGTGTAATTGATATTAAAAATAAAAATAATTTAAATTCTGCTGAGGAAGAACTATGTACAACAATAGCAAGGGGCCTAGTTCAACAAGCGACTTCAAGACCAAGTCAAACTTTTAAAATGGGATTAAAAGCTATAAAGAAGGATAAAAAAATTATTAGTGATAAGCTAGGTAAAGAACAAAATAATGTAATAGATTTTTATAAATATATATCAAGACCAAGATGATCAATTTTAATAAATTAACATTATTAATTAGATAGGGTTTTAATTAAACTCTTTGTACCAGATCTACCACTTGATGCCTTCGAAAATAGTAAGCATGCTTGAGAATTAAGGATTATTCCATCTTTTAATATCCTTAATTTATTAGCTTTTAAGGTTGCTCCTGTTGAGGTTATATCAGTTATAATTTCTGATGATCCGGTAAATGGATATATCTCTGTTGCGCCGAGACTCTTTACCAATTTAAATTGTGTAACTCCTCTTGAGAACATGAATTCTCTAGTTAGATTAGGATATTTTGTAGCTATACGTAATCTATTTCTTTTTTTATCTTTAAAATCAAAAGCTATTTCTTCAAGATCAGGCATTGTCTGCACATCTATCCAATCATCTGGAATTGCAACTACCAATGTAGCCTCTCCAAAATTGTACTTTTTTTTTACAATCACCTTTTTTTGAATATTAATTTCACTTTCCATTAATAAATCATATCCAGAAAAACCAATATCTAAAGATCCATCTGCAAGACGTTCTATTATCTCTCTAGCATGAAGATAATTAATAACTATATTTTTTTTTCCTTTGATAAATCCAAACAAGTCTCTCTCACCTCTTTCAGAGAGAATTTTTAATTTCTTTTTTTTAAAAATATTTAATACTCCAGCCCGTAAACGACCTTTACTTGGAATTCCAATTTTAATGATGTTGTTACTCATATTTATATTTTACTAATTCTTCTTGAAATAAATTGTTCATTTTGTTTATTAAATTCTCATTAAGTAATTTCCTATAATCATTATCTTTTCCTAAATTAAAAAATTTTATTTTTTCATTAGAACCTTTTTTTGTAATTGCTTCTGCAAAACCTTTTTCGTCCTCAAGTTTTTTCAAATTATTAAAATTGCAATTTCTTATACATTTTAATGCTTTTTCTTTATTAAATTTTTCATCTGATTTAGAAATTTTATGAATGAAGTTAATAACTTGTTTAAAAGTATTTAGTGCATCACTTTGTAGATCTTCATACCTTACTGTTAAAACTGGATATAATTTATTATCTACCCATGATTTCTGATTTAATTTCCAGGAAAAAAGTGCCTGAAAACCTAAAAATCGATCTTTTTCTTTAGAGACAATTCCTCTTTTTTCATCTGTCATAAATTGAAAAGCCTCATCAATAGAAATTTGATAATGGTTTGATAATGATGAGATTACATTTCTTGGATCTCTTAAAATATAAATAACGCCTAACGTATTTTCTTTATTAGTAAATTGATTACCATCTATTTTACAAAGTGCATTATGTGTTTTAAAAAATTTTAAACCTTTTGATTGATTAATTTTTTCTTGCTCCTTTATCCAATACTTTGAAGTATCGTGAGGCTGGTTAAATTTATCTAAATACTTTCTAAAATATTTGTTGCTTGGAAAAGATTCTATTTTTTCTAAAAGTTCAAAATTAAATTCACCTGCTTCTGAAAAATAGTAGTTTGCTATTAAAGATCTTAACCAAGTATTTCCGCTTTTGGGATATGAAGCTAACCAAATTATCATATTTTTTCTAAGTTAATAGCAGCTCCAACAGCTGGTATATTTTTTTTAAACCCAAGATCTTTAATTAAAGAATCGTATCTACCACCTCTAATATTTAATTTCTCAGACTTCGATTTAATATCGATCTTAAATACCAAACCAGTGTAATATTCGAGATGTCTTCCAAAAGAAGAATTAAATCTAACATTTAATTTATTAATTTTATTTTTAGTTATTGGAAAATAATCATCCTGAACTCTAAGATTAATTTTATTTTTTTTAAAAAATAAATTTAACTTTTTAGATGCTTGATTAATAGGACATTCAATTTTTAAGTACTCTTTTAAAATTTTTACAACATTACTACCTTTTTTTGTTCTTCTTGGATCTTTAATTTTAGTGTCAAATCTTAATAATATTTCTTCTATTGATCTTCCAGCAACTTCTTTTTTTTGATTTCCATTAATCATTTTAGAATATTTTTTTTTATCTATTTCTACAATTGTTGGATCGATATCAGAATTCGTTTCCAATCTTTTTAATAAATCATTAAAATATTTTTCTCTCCAAAAATGACGTTGCAATCTTAGTTTCCATCTTGCTGGACAATCCAATTTATCTAACAAAAGCCTAAAAATTTCTATGTTACCTATTACTAAAATTCCGCTTTTATATTTAATTTTTGATAATGCTTTAAGTGAGGTTTCTATTATTTTTTTATCATCTTTTTTTTCAGTAAAAGATCCTAATATTTCAAAACCAATTTGACTCCTGATTACAGAATCTTTTTTATTTAAACCTTTTCTAAATGCTTGACCACTATAGAAAATTTTTTCACTAGTTTTCTTATTATTATTTAAATATCTAACACAAGATGCAATTGTTAAATCAGGTCTTAAACAAAGTTCATTTCCTAATTGATCATTGAAAGAAAATATAAATCTTTTGAAATTTTCTCCTGATCTTTCCAAGATTAAATTCGTGTCAATTACTGTATCAAGATCAATATATTTATATCCATTTGACTTAATAACTTTTAAAATATTCTCAGATAAGTTTTTTGATTTCATCGATCAGGTTCTCCTTATCAAATGTAATTTGAGTATTTTCAGATTTTTTCCACTCTTCTCTAGATAAATTTTTTGATGTTTCGTCTAAGTTTGAGTTTAATTTTTTTATAGTAATTTTATTATCTTTAAATTCATCTTCCCCACAAAGAATTACAGCTGGCGAACTCCTTTTATCAGCATATTTTAATTGAGATTTCAAACCTGAATCTCCTATATAAATTTCGGATCTTATATTTTGATTTCTAAGTTGTGATAACAATTCATAATAATTAGAGAGATATTTTTTATCTAAAACACATATTATTACTGGTGAATAATTTTTAACCTCGATTTTGTTTAACTGAACTAATGCATATAGCAAACGATCAAGGCCTATGGAAACACCTGTTGCAGATAAGTCTACTTTTTTAAATCTTGAAACTAAAGAATTATATCTTCCACCTCCACCAACTGAGCCAAACTCTACTTCTTGGTTTTTTTGATTTTTAACTTTAAATGTTAAATTTGCCTCAAATATTGGGCCATCATAATATTCAAGTCCTCTGATAACTTCAGGAGAAAAGATTATTTGATCAAAATTAGATGAATAACTGATTCCATCTAATACTTTATTTAATTCATTGACGCCATCTTCAACTAATTTGTTAGGTATAACTGACTTAATTTCATCTAAAGATTTAATATTTATAAAACTAATTATTTCTTCAGCTTGATTATCAGAGAGGTTTGCGCCAATAGTTTTGTCACCAGATTTGTCTTCACGCCCTGTTGTAAGCAACTGTTTTACGCCATCAGTTCCAACTCTATCGAGTTTATCAACAGCCCTTAAAACAGTAAGTTGCTGTTTACTTTCTGAAATTTTTAAATTTTCAATAAGTCCTTGGATTAATTTTCTATTACTTAACTTAATTTGATATTGATTTTTTTCTAAACCACAGAAATATAATGTGTCAGCTAAAAGATTACACATTTCAGCATCTGCTAAAGGATTATTAGATCCAATAATATCACAATCGGCTTGGGTAAACTCTCTAAATCTCCCAGGTCCAGGTTTTTCATTACGCCAAACATTACCGATTTGATATCTTTTAAAAGGATTTGAAATATTTAAATAATTTTGAGATACGTATCTAGCTAATGGTGCAGTTAAATCATAACGTAACGATATCCAAGCATCATTTTCTTCTTGAAAACCAAATACACTAGAGCTTGGTCTATCTTCATCTGGTAAAAATTTTCCTATATTTTCTGATATTTCAAAACTTGGAGTTTCTAGCTTAGAAAAACCAAACTTTAAAAAATTTTCTTCAATCTTAGCAATTAAATTTTCTTTTAATGCTAATTCTTTACCGAATCTATCAACAAAACCGGAAGGGTTATTGGCTGACAATTTTTTTTCTTTATTCATTTTTTGGTACACGGGGACAGATTCGAACTGTCGACCTTCGGTTCCACAAACCGCTGCTCTAACCAACTGAGCTACCCGTGCTCCTCTACTGTTTTATACTAAATGTGGATAAAATTAAATTTATAAATAATTAAATAGCTAGCATGCAGCCAGCGTGGAAATGATGTCTGTGAGTTTCTCTGTTTATAATAACGATTTTAGTCATTGCTGTGTTAGTAGCATTTTTTTTTTGAAATGCAAGTAAGAAAAGGCTTTGCACAGGAATAGCTATGTTTTTTAACATATCCTATTCCTATACAAATATTTTTGATGAATTAAATTTTATTAACCTAATTTTTTCAAATTAACAGCGCTTGGACCTTTTTCGCCATCTTGAATTTCGAATTCTATAGCATCGTTTTCATTCAAAAATCTTAGCCCAGCTTCTCTAACTGCACTCGCGTGAACGAAACAATCTTTTTCTCCGTCTTCTCTTTCAATAAAACCGTAGCCTTTTTTACCGTTGAACCACTTTACTTTGCCTTTTAATGTACTCATACTTTAGTTACTCTTTCTTTGTTATTATATAATTAGCTATAAATAGCTGATGGATAGGTATTAGATTTTAATTTTGAATGCAAGCATAATGATGGATATTAATATCACATGGGTGTGGTGGCTTCGGCGGGACTCGAACCAGCGACACAAGCCTTTTCAGGGCTCTGCTCTACCAACTGAGCTACGAAGCCATTTTAAGATCTAAAAATTATACGACCTTTTGATAGATCATACTGAGAAACTTCTAACTTTACTCGATCACCTTGTAATACACGAATACGATTTTTTCTGAGCTTTCCTGCTGTGTGAGCTGTAACGTTATGACCATTGTCTAGTTTAACTCTAAACATAGCATTAGGAAGAAGATCGGTTACTACACCTTCAAACTCCAACGTATCCTGTTTACCCAAATTATTATCTCCTTATTCTTGATCTTATACTTAAAGCATGACCATATAATTCTTCATACTCTGCGAGATGTGTAGCGGATTCTCCTATTTTCTCAACACCTTTTTTAGATAGAGTTATATAGCTAATTTTTTTATAAAATTCGTTAACATTCAATCCTGACGCAAACTTTGCAGACCCAAAAGTTGGTAGTACATGGTTTGTTCCCGCATTGTAATCAGTAACTGCCATCGGAGAATATTTACCAATACAAACACTTCCGACATTAATTACTTTATTAATTATTTTATTTGGTTTTGATATATTTATTTCTAGGTGTTCCGGAGCTATTTCATTTATTGAATTAATTATATCTGAATTTTTTTTTGCAAATATTATCAAACCATTATTTTTAAGACTTTTATAAGCTATTGATCTTCTTGGTAATTTTTTTATTTTTTCTTTAATTTTATTTTGAAATTCTTTTATCAAATTTAAATCTTTTGAAATAAGAATACACTGCGAATTTTCATCATGTTCTGCTTGACCAATCATTGATGTGAGCACATCTTCTATTTTAGTTTTATTGTCTGCTAAAATTGTTATTTCTGAAGGACCAGCTACCATAGACTCTATACCAACCTGGCCAAATAATTCTTTTTTAGCTGCAGCAACAAAAATATTTCCAGGTCCAACAATTTTATTAACTTTTTGAATATAAGCTAAACTTGCTATAGCTTGCGCACCACCCATTGAATATATTTCATTAATTCCAACTTTCTGAGCAGCATATAAAACAGCAGGATTTAATTTTCCATTAAGTTTGGGATTGGCTAAAACAATTCTTTTAACACCAGCAATCTTTGCAGGTATAGAATTCATAAGTAATGTTGAGGGTAAATTTGCTGGAACATAAATTCCAACAGACTGTAACGGCACATATTTATAAGCAAGCTTATTCTGATATTTATCTTTATAAAAAATATTTTTTCTCTGCTGTTTTTTATGAAAATTGAAAATCCTGTTATAAGCTAAATCAATTGATTGTTTTATTTTTCTATCTAAAGATTTAATTGAAGCTTTTAACTCTTTATCACTTATTTGTATTGAATTATTATTACTAAATTTTTTTTCGTATTTTAACAATGCCTTGTTTTTATTTACCTTTACGTCTTTTAGAATTCTTTTCACTATAGTTGTATCAATATTTTTTCCAGATCTCCTTAAATCCAAAAAGTTTATTAATTTAGTTTGATAATTTTTACTTTTAGCGTTTAAAAGCTTAATCATTTTTAATTTTTTGATCCTCCAATGTTACATCAACAACTTCTGTGGACAGTGTTATAATTCCATTTTTTGAAAATAACAGAACTATTTCAAAATTTTCTTTTTTTTTAAAAATATCAATTGCGAATAATTCTAAAGTTAAATCTGTATCAAACTGGTCAATATTTTTTGATTTAGAGCTCTCAATAAATTCAAATTTTACAACACTATTAATGGGTTTGCCATTTGCTGTTTCTTTATCCATTCTTAAAACAGAGAGTAAAAAAATTTTCGTAGAAGGTAAATATTTTATATCAGAAATTTTGACTTTAGATTCTGCACATATTGCTGATATGATTTGTAAGTCATCTGGTGATTGAGCAATTACTTTCTTTAAAAAACTGTTCACTAAGATATTCTTTTAATTTTTACTCCAATTTTTTTTAATTTATTTTCAATTTTTTCGTAACCACGATCTAAATGATATACTCTATTTATAATAGATGTTCCTCTCGAAATAAAAGCTGCTAAAACCAAAGCTACTGATGCCCTTAAATCACTAGACATCAGTTCAGCTCCCTCTAGATTATTAGTTCCTTCAATAATTGCCTTGTTTCCTTTAATATTTATTTTTGCACCTAATCTTTTTAATTCTGGAACATGCATAAACCTGTTTTCAAATATATTTTCTACAATTGTGCTTTTCCCATTTGCTCTAGTCAATAATACCATAATTTGAGCTTGCAAATCAGTTGGGAAGTTTGGATATTCTCCAGTTTTCAAAAAATCTAAACTTCTAATTTTTTTTGGTCCCTCTATTTGAATTGAATTTTTTGTGGTTTTTATTTTCGCACCAATTTTCTTAAGTAAATTTATTTCTGTATTAATAATTTTTGGATCGAAGTTTTTAATTTTTAAGTTTCCACCGTTCAAACATGCGGCGACACAAAAAGTGCCTGCTTCAATTCTATCATTCATGATTGAGTAAGTTATACTTTTTAATGTTTTAACACCTTCTACTTTTAAAGTTCTTTTACCAATCCATTTTATTTTGGCACCAGCTGTATTAAGAAAATTTGTCAGATCCTTGATTTCAGGCTCTATTGCACAATTCTTTATTATTGTTTTCCCTTTAGCAAGACAAGCAGCAAGAATTGAATTTTCGGTAGCTCCAACTGATATTTTTGAAAATTTTATTTCTGAACCAACTAATCCTTTTTCAGCTTTTGCATTAACATAACCTTTTTTAATTTGTATTTTAACACCTAACTTTGATATAGCTTTTAAATGTATATCTATTGGTCTTACTCCTATACTACAACCACCAGGACTACTTACTTTAGCTTTTTTATTTTTTGCCAATAAAGGGCCAAGAACTAAAATTCCTGCTCTCATCGTTTTAACTAGAGAATAAGGTGCAAAAAAATTATTTTTTTTTCCTTTTGAAATTGTCGCAATTTTTTTATTATTTTTAAAGCTAATTTTTCTTCCTAGTGATTTTAACAAATTAAGCATTGTATCTATATCTTTAACTCTTGGGAGATTTTTAATTGTTACATTTTTATCAAAAAGTAAAGTTGCAGCAAGTATTGGTAGAGCAGCATTTTTACTTCCAGAAATTGATACCTCTCCTCTGATCTTAGAGGGACCATTAATTTTAAATTTATCCATTTTAAATTTTAGGAAGCGTTACCCCTTTTTGACCCATATATTTTCCATCTCTATCGGCATATGAGACTTCAGGTTTCTCATTCCCCTTTAAAAATATAAATTGTGCCACACCCTCATTTGCATATATTTTGGCTGGTAATGGAGTTGTGTTTGAAAATTCAAGGGTCACATGGCCTTCCCATCCTGGTTCCAAAGGTGTTACGTTAACAATTATTCCACATCTTGCATAAGTAGACTTACCTAAACAAATAACTAAGACATCGCTAGGAATTTTAAAATATTCAACTGTTCTCGCTAAAACAAAAGAATTTGGCGGAATAATACATTCATCAGATTCTTTTGATACAAAATTTGTTGGTTTGAAATTTTTTGGATCTACAATTTCAGAGTTGACATTAGTAAATATTTTAAACTCATTAGATACTCTCGCATCGTACCCATATGAGGAAACCCCAAATGAAATTTTTCCTTCCCTTATTTGTTTATCTTCAAATGGCGAAATCATTGCATGTTCTTTCGCCATTTTGATTATCCACTTATCTGATTGCACTGACATTTATTTATTTTTTTTATGTTTTCTTTGAAAAATTTTTCTTTTTTTTAAGTTTTTACGTAAAGCTTCTTCAAGTTTAGCTTTTTTATCCTTCTTCCTGTCCATCTTGATTACTTTTTGTCAGGATTGGTAAGGTGATCCAAGGTTATTACTTGATCAATTGGTATTGTTTTATCCTCTGGACTTTTAGGGTCACCTTGTTTTGCTATTTTTTTTGCTCTTTTTTCAGCAAGCTTTTTTTCTCTTTTAGCCTGCTTCTCCATAGCCTTGGCACCTCTTGTCGATTTATAATCGTAGTGAATTCCCATACCATTTACCTAAATTAGATATACCTGATTTTCATAAAAAATTAAGGCATTTATTTGAAAAAAACAATTTTATACACTAATTATAATTGAAAAATGCCCTCATAGTTAAATGGTATAACACATCCATGGTAAGGATGAGTTTCCAGTTCAATTCTGGGTGAGGGCACCAGTTATTTGTAGAATTTTTTTCTGATTATGAATCCAATTAAAACCAGGATTATCATGCCAATTACTGGTACATAAATATCTGGAGTTAAAATTATATCAAAAATACTTGGAAGTTCTTGATTGTTTTCAATTACTTTATTTAGCCCTGCACCAAGTGAAGCTCCAACGAATAACTGAGGTGTCATTCCAATAACAGATCCGAAAAAGAAATTCTTAATCTTAACATTAAATAATGTTGGCAAAATGTTTGATATAAAAAAAGGTATACCGCCAACAAATCTATATATCAGAAAAAAAGTAAATTCATTTTTTTTAAATTTTTCAGTAAGGTTAGAAAACTTTGATGAAAATTTTTTTTTAATTAAATCTTTAAAAAAATAATTTGCACAAATATATAAAAACGTTGCGCCAATAGATAAACCAAACACAATAAGGATTGTCCCTATCCATTTCCCAAATACAAATCCTCCAATTAAAAAAACTGGCGAACCAAATCCTAAAAGCATAACCCAAATAATCACTCCAATAAAAAATAATATGCTAGCAATTAAAAGATTGGAATTTTTAATATCATTTAGTTTATCTCTATTATTTTTTATAAGTTCAAAACTTGAAAAGTCGTCAAATGAAAAATAACTAAAAAAAAGCAACAAAAAGCCAGTAACTATGGAAAGATATATAATACCGAGAATAATTTTTAATTTATTTTCATTTTCCATTTTGAGTTAATTTATTAAAAATCGCTGTACTTATATACATTAAATTGTATAACTACCGAAATTTAACAAAAAAAGCCTTAATATGAAACGTACATATCAACCTAGTAAAAAAGTGAGAAAAAGAAGGCATGGTTTTAGGTCTAAAATGAAAACTAAAGGTGGAAGAAAGTTAATTAGACGAAGAAGAAGCAAGGGTAGAAAAAAACTCACTGTTTAATGCAGGTTAAATTAAAAAGTTTATCCAAAAATGAGGATTTTAAATTTATTTTAAATGGTAAAAAAATTTCAAATAGATATTCAACAATTTTTTACAGGAGATTAGAAAATAAAAGTAATAGATATTTTAATATAAGTTTTATTACAAAAAAAAAGATCGGTACAGCTGTTATAAGAAATAAAATTAAAAGAAGATTAAGAAATATGATGAAT
>CACMWQ010000008.1:0-29116 GCA_902617415.1 uncultured Pelagibacteraceae bacterium
AGAAACAGGTTGTTATGATATCGCACACTATCTACATGAAAATGATTGTAAATCTTTTTTAATTTGCAACGGTGGTGAATTAACAAAGTTTATAGATAAAAAAAAAGTTAAATATATAAGGTTACCTGTTAATTCCAAAAACCCCATTTTGGTTTTTTTTAATTCAATAATTATTTCTTTAATAATTTTATTTTATGGAATTAATATTGTCCACGCGAGAAGTAGAGCACCTGCATGGTCTTGTTTACTAGCTACCAAAATCACACGACGTAAATTTGTAACTACATTTCATGGAACATATAATTTTAAAAGTAAATTAAAAAAATTATATAACTCTGTAATGTTGAGATCAGATTTAATTATTGCTGGGTCTAATTTTATATTTTCACATATTAAAGAAAACTACTCTGAATACCTTAATGATAAAAAAAAATTCTTGGTGATATTTAGAGGCATTAATACTGACTATTTTGATCCATCAACTACTATAGAAACAGAGGAAGATGAATTATTTAAATCATGGGGACTTAAAATTGAGAGAAAAACTGTTCTATTACCCGGAAGATTAACAGAATGGAAAGGCCAAGAAATGTTTTTAGATGCTATTAATAAAGTAAATATTAATTTAGGACACGAGGTATTTAATGTAATTATTCTTGGGAGCGATCAAGGAAGAGAACTTTACAAAAAGAAACTTATTAGGTTAGTTGAACAGTATAGATTAACTAACCAAGTAAAATTTATAGATCATTGTAAAAATATGCCTCTAGCTTACAAAGTTTCAGACATCATAGTTTCTTCATCAATAGAACCAGAAGCTTTTGGAAGAATATCCGTTGAGGCTCAGGCAATGAAAAAACCAATTGTTGCAAGTAATATTGGGGGATCAAGAGAGACTATAAATGAAAATAAAACAGGATTTTTATTTGAAGCAAATAACTCTGACGATCTTTCAAAAAAATTAATAGAAATTATGAATTTAGATGAACAGACTATCAATCAAATGGGCATAGAAGGTAGAAAAAATGTCGTTTCAAAATTTAATGTTGAAAAAATGTGTTTTTCTACTTATTCAGAGTATAAAAAATTAATAAACTAATGCCAAATATTACATTACCTGATGGAAAAAAATTAAACTTTGAAAAAAGTATAACAGGCACAGAGGTTGCTGAAAAAATTAGCAAGTCTTTAGGTAAGCAAGCTTTGGTGATGAGCATAAACGGTGAACTTAAAGATTTATATACTCTTATTGATCAAGATTGTTCTATTAAAATATTTACAGCTAAAGATCCTGAGGGTTTAGAAGTCATTAGACATGACACTGCACATATAATGGCTATGGCCGTTCAAGAACTATACCCAGGTACACAGGTAACAATTGGGCCAGTTATAGAAAATGGATTTTATTATGATTTTGCAAGAAAAGAGCCTTTTACTAGCGATGATCTAAAAAAGATTGAAAAAAAAATGTCAGAGATAATAGATAAAGATGTAAAAACAAGAAAAGAAGTTTGGGAGAGAGATAAAGCAATAAGTCATTTTAAAAAAATTGGAGAAAAATACAAAGCTGAGATAATTGAGAGTATTCCTAAAAACGAAGAACTAACTGTTTATCATCATGGCGAAACATGGCATGATTTATGTAGAGGTCCACATTTAGTATCTTCTGGTAAAATAGGTAAAGCTTTTAAACTGACAAAAGTATCTGGAGCTTATTGGCGTGGTGACTCTAAAAATGAAATGCTTCAAAGAATATATGGTACTGGTTGGGCAACTCAAAAAGAATTAGACCTTTATCTTCAGAGAATTGAAGAAGCAGAAAAAAGAGATCATAGAAAAATTGGAAAAGAGATGGATTTATTTCATTTTAGAGAAGAAAGTCCTGGATCTGTATTTTGGCACCAGAAAGGATGGAATTTGTTCCAAAAATTAGTTTCATATATGAGAATGAAACAAGATCACGATGGTTACAAAGAGATAAATACACCAGAAATACTTGATAGATCTTTATGGGAAAAATCTGGCCACTGGGAAAAATTTGGAGCTAATATGTATACTTCAACTACACCAGATGAAAAAGTATTTGCAATTAAACCCATGAATTGTCCTGGGTGTGTTCAAGTATTTAATCAAGGACTTAAAAGTTATAGAGACTTACCTTTAAAGATGTCAGAATTTGGAAAAGTTCATAGATATGAACCTTCAGGTGCATTGCATGGATTATTACGTGTAAGAGCCTTTACTCAAGATGATGCACATATTTTTTGTACAGAAGAACAAATTACTGAAGAATGTTTGAGTGTTACAAATTTAATTTTAGAAATTTATAAAGATCTTGGTTTTGAAGATGTTATTTTAAAATATTCAGATAGACCAGATTTAAGAGTTGGTGACGATAAAGTTTGGGATAAATCAGAGGCTGCGTTGTTAGAGGCAATCAAAGCGACAAAGCTAGAGTACTCAATTAATAAAGGTGAGGGCGCATTTTATGGACCAAAAATTGAATTTGTTTTAAGAGATGCAATCGGTAGAGATTGGCAGTGTGGAACCTTGCAAGTAGATTTAAATTTACCAGGTAGATTAGGAGCTTCTTTTGTTGATAAAGATGGAACTAAAAAAGTACCTGTAATGTTACACAGAGCATTATTTGGATCTTTAGAAAGGTTCATAGGTATCCTTATAGAGAATTATGCAGGCAAGCTACCATTTTGGATATCACCTTTACAGGCAGTAGTTATTCCAATCTCTAGTGATTTTGATGAATATGCTAAAAGTGTAGCTAAGGAATTAAAACGGGTTGGTTTGATTGTCGAGGTGGATCTTAAAAATCACAATTTAAATTATAAAATAAGAGATCATTCTTTAACAAAAGTACCAATGTTATTGATTTGTGGAAAAAAAGAAGTTGACTCCAACAGTGTAACTATTAGAAGATTGGACTCTAATAAACAAGAAAATATGGCTTTGAAAGAATTTATAAAAAAATACTCCGATCTAAATAAAGCCCCTTCAATTTAAGTGGCAGATTTTAAACAAAATTATTTTCAAAAAAGAACTAAAGCAAGAGGCCCAAGGTCTAACAACAGGATTACATCAAATGAAGTTCAAGTTATTGCAAGTGATGGAGAAAATTTAGGAATTTTAAATTTAAATGAAGCTATCAATAAAGCAAAAAATGAAGGTTTAGATTTAATTGAAATTGCTCCAAATGCAAAACCGCCTGTCTGTAAAATTATGGACATGGGTAAATATAAATACGATGCACAAAAAAAAGCTAACAAGGCAAAAAAAAAACAAAAGAAAATTGAATTAAAAGAAATAAAATTAAGGCCAGTTACAGAAGTTCATGACTACACTTTCAAAATTAAAAATGCTCAAAAATTTTTGGCAAAAGGCGATAAAGTCAAATTTACAATAAGGTTTAAAGGGAGAGAATTACAACATTCAAACCTTGGCAATGAATTAATGGATAAAATTAAGGCAGACATGGAGACTATTGGAAGAGTAGAGCTTCAGCCAAAATTTGATGGAAAGCAAATGATTATGGTAATCCAGCCTTTATAAGCCATATTTCTAGTTGTAAATTTAATTTAATATTTGTATAACCCCGAAAATTATGCCTAAGTTAAAAACAAAAAGTTCAGCTAAAAAAAGATTTAAAATCTCAGCTAAAGGTAAAGTTATTACCCCACAGGCTGGAAAAAGACACGGCATGATTAAAAGAACAAATTCACAAATTAGAAAACAAAGAGGCACAACTGTTTTATCCAAACAAGATGGTAAGATAGTAAAATCTTATATGCCTTACAGCTTAAGAGGATAAAATGGCAAGAGTTAAAAGAGGAGTTACAAGTAGAGCTAAACATAAAAAAGTTTTAAAAGCTGTTAAAGGTCAGTGGGGAAGAAGAAAAAATACTATAAGAGTTGCAAGACAAGCAATGGAGAAAGCCATGCAGTATGCTTATAGAGATAGAAGAAATAAAAAAAGAGATTTCAAATCACTGTGGATACAAAGAATTAATGCTGGTGTTAGATCCGAAGGTATAACATACTCAAAGTTTATTAATGGTTTAAGCAAATCTGGAATTAAATTAGATAGAAAAATTCTTGCAGAAATTGCTTACGATAACCCTGAAGCTTTCAAAACTATAGTTAAAAGGGCTCAAGCAGCATTAAATTAATCAAGACTATTGTTTTTCTTCCTTTAACAAATATTCTATCAAAATGTCTGATATTAAAAAAATAAAAGATGATTATATCGATAAACTTAATACGGAAAATAATATTGATAAGGTAAACAACATTAAATCAGAACTATTTGGAAAAAACGGAATTATATCGAACGAATTTAAAAAATTAGGTTCGATTTCTGTAGAAGAAAGAAAAAAATTAGCCTCAGATTTAAATAATGTTAAAGACGAACTTCAAAATAAAATATCAATCAAAATTCAAGAAATAGAAACTAAAGAAATTAATTTAAAGCTTGAGAAAGAAAAAATTGATGTAACTCTTCCAGAAAGAGATATTAAAATTGGTAAAATTCATCCAGTCTCCCAGGTAATAGATGAAATTTCATCTATATTTTCTGAAATAGGATTTAGTGTTGAGGAAGGCCCAGATGTAGAAAATGAATATAATAATTTTACAGCATTAAATACACCAGATAATCATCCAGCTCGAGATATGCATGATACTTTTTATCTAGATAATAATAAGGAATTACTTTTGAGAACTCACACATCTCCAGTTCAGGTAAGAACTATGCTAAAAGGTAAACCTCCTTTTAAAATTATTGCTCCGGGACGAACTTACAGATCAGATAGTGATCAAACCCATGCTCCAATGTTTCATCAAGTTGAAGGGTTACATATAGATAAAAATATAAACATGGGACATCTAAAAGGATGTTTAAATTATTTTATTAAGGAGTTTTTTGAAGTTGATAAAATTAAAATGAGATTTAGACCAAGTCATTTTCCGTTTACTGAACCTTCGGCAGAAGTAGATATAGGATATGAAATTAAAAATGGAAAGATAGTAATTGGTGAAGGTGATAAATGGCTAGAAATTTTAGGTTGTGGAATGGTTCATCCAAATGTTTTAAAAAATGTAAAAGTTAATCCAAGTAAATATCAAGGATATGCCTTTGGAATTGGCATAGACAGACTTGGAATGTTAAAATATGGAATCAATGATTTAAGAGCCTTTTTTGAGACTGATTATAGATGGTTAAGTCACTTTGGCTTTGATCCATTGGATGTCCCTTCAAATTATAGAGGACTAAGTAGATGAAGTTCACAGTTGACTGGTTAAAAAACCACCTTGATACAAAATTTAACAATAATCAAATAATAGATAAATTAACTAATATTGGTCTAGAAGTAGAAAGTTTTGATAGTTCTACATCTGAATTAGATACATTTATTGTTGCAAAAATTATAAATGCCAAAACTCATCCTAATGCTGACAGATTGAAGTTATGTGATGTTGATATAGGTAACGACAAAACAATTGAAGTAGTATGTGGAGCCCCGAATGCAAAAAATGGTCTTTTGACTGTTTATGCACCTCCAGGATCGATTATTCCTAAAAATCAGATGAAATTATCTGTAAGTAAAATAAGAGGTGTAACATCATATGGAATGCTCTGTTCTGAGTCAGAATTACTATTATCCAATGAAAGTGATGGAATTATAGAATTAAAAAACAATAAATATGCAAACAAAATTGGAGAAAGATATTTTAAAAACACTTCTGAAAAAGTAATAGATTTATCAATCACGCCCAATAGACCAGATTGTTTAGGAGTAAGAGGAATTGCTAGAGATTTATCTGCTGCTGGTGCTGGTACATTAAAAATTAATAAAAAATCCAATTTAAAATATAGAGGTAATCAAAATATAAATGTAACAATAAAAAAAGAAAAAGCCCAAGGATGCACAATATTTGGAAGTTGTTTAATAAAAGGTGTAACAAATAAAGAGAGTCCAAAATGGCTAAAAGATAAAATTTTGTCTTTAGGCCAAAAACCAATATCTGCGATAGTCGATATTACTAATTATGTAATGTTTGATTTAAATAGACCATTACACGCTTATGATGCAGATAAAATAGATAATGAAGTTATTGTTAGAAGTTCTTCTAAAGGAGAAAGCTTCGAAGCCTTAGATAATAAAAAATACATTTTAGAAAATGATATGTGCGTTATTTCTGACAGATCTGGAGTCCTTGGTCTTGGCGGCATAATTGGTGGGACAAGATCTGGAACAGAATATTCGACTAAAAATATATTATTAGAATCTGCTTATTTTTTGCCACGTTCAATAAGAAAAACCTCTAAACAATTAAATATAGATACAGATGCAAAATTCAGATTCGAAAGAGGCATAGATCCCCTTTCAATTGAAGAAGGATTAATAAAAGCGTCTGAGCTAATAAAACAAATTTGTGGAGGCGAAATAAGTAACTTAGATGTAAAAAAAATTGATAATTATAAAAAAACAATAATTAATTTTGACCCATTTCTTTTTGAAAAAACGACAGGATTTAATGTTGAAAATAAAGAATTAATTAAAATACTTGAAAAGTTAGGTTTTGATGTATCTAAAAATAAAAAAATTTTAAAATTAGTGGTACCTTCTTGGAGACCAGACATAACTCAATCAATTGATATTGTTGAAGAAATAGTAAGAATAAAAGGCTACGAACATATTAATACATCAGAACCAATTAAGACAAGATTAAAGCCTACACTTAATTATTATCAGAAATTATTTCATTTTTTACAAAGATCCGTGGCATCAAAGGGTTATTTAGAAACTGTGACTTGGTCATTTACAGACTCTAAAATTAATCAATTATTTAAAGAAAATGATGAAGAAATACCAATTGTAAATCCGATTAGTTCAGATCTAAATGTTTTAAGAAATTCTATTTTTCCAAATTTATTATTTTATTTGAAGAAAAATTTAGATAGAGGATTTAAAGATATTTCTTTATTTGAAATTGGTCCAGCGTTTAAAGGGAAAAATCCTGGAGATCAACTGACTGTTATAGGTGCCCTGAGGGCAGGAAAGGTTTCAAGATTATCTTGGAATGATAAAGAAAGAATTGTAGACACATTCGATGTAAAAAAAGATGTAATTCAAAGTCTTTGTGAAGCAGGGATTGATAAAGATGATATTGTTATAGATGATAAAACTCCTTCTTATTATCACCCAGGAAAATCTGGAGGAGTGTACCAAAATAAAAACGAAAAAAATGCTCTAGCATATTTTGGCGAGATTCATCCAAACATAATAAAAAAATTAGATATAAAAACTGAAGGTTTGGTAATATTTGAAATTTGTCTTGATTATATAAAAGATTCAAAACAAAAGATAAAAGATTCAAAATCTGAATATAAATTTTCTGATTTCCAAAAATCAGAGAGAGATTTTGCATTTATTATTAATAAAAACTTTAAATCTCAAGAATTGGTTAATATAATTAAATCTGTTGATGATAAATTAATTAAGTCAGTAAGAGTATTCGATGTGTTTGAGGGAGAAAATATACCAGAGGGAAAAAAATCTATAGCTGTTAATGTAACTATTCAGTCAGAGGAAAAAACATTAAATGAAAATGACTTGGAGAACATTAATAAACTAATCATCTCTTCGGTTGAGTCAAAGTCTGGCGCAAAAATTAGATCCTAAAAATGGGTGATACAATTGACAACATTAGGAATTTCGCAATTATAGCTCATATAGATCATGGTAAATCAACTATAGCTGATAGAATAATTCATAAATGTGGAGGTTTAAGTGACAGAGAAATGAAATCTCAAGTGCTAGACTCTATGGATATAGAAAGAGAGAGAGGAATAACAATCAAAGCACAAACAGTTAAATTAAATTATAAAGCAAAAAATGGTAAAAATTACATTTTAAATATTATAGACACCCCAGGACATGTAGATTTTAGCTATGAAGTTAGCAGAAGCCTTTATGCGTGCGAGGGCTCAATATTAATTGTAGATAGTACACAAGGTGTAGAAGCTCAAACACTTGCAAATGTATATCAAGCACTTGATATAAATCATGAGATTATTCCAGTATTAAATAAAATTGATCTACCAGCATCAGATCTTGATAGAACAAATAATCAAATTGAAGATGTTATAGGTATAGATACATCTAATTCTGTTCCTTGCTCAGGAAAAACTGGACAAGGAATAGATGAAATTCTTGAGCAAATTATTAACTCTCTGCCTGGACCTAAGGGTGAAAAAAATAGCAAATTAAAATGTTTATTAGTTGATAGCTGGTATGACACTTATCTTGGAGTAGTTATATTAGTGAGAATTATAGACGGAACTCTAAAAAAAAATATGAAAATAAAAATGATGTCTACAAATCAAGAATATATCGTAGAAAAAGTTGGTGTTTTTACCCCGAAGGCAAAAGATGTGAGTGAACTTAATGCTGGAGAAATAGGTTTTATTACAACTGGTATTAAAATTTTATCAGAAACTAAAGTTGGAGATACTATATGTGATGCAGCGAATCCTCTCAAAGATACATTACCAGGTTTTAAACCAAGTAAACCAGTAGTTTTTTGTGGTTTATTTCCCGTAGATAGTTCAGAATATCAAAAGCTAAAAGATGGACTTGCTAAATTACAATTAAATGATGCAAGTTTTTCTTATGAAGCAGAATCTTCATCTGCCTTAGGACTTGGATTTAGATGCGGATTTTTAGGTCTTTTACACCTTGAAATAATCACAGAAAGACTTGAAAGAGAATTTGATATAAATTTATTAACTACAACACCTGGTGTTGTTTATAAAGTTTACTTAAATAATGGTGAAATTATTGAACTTCAAAATCCATCAAATTTACCAGATCCTACTTATATAAAATTTATCGAAGAACCATGGATTAAAGCTACAATTATCACTCCAGACCAATACTTGGGATCAATTATTAAGTTATGTCAAAATAAAAGAGGTATTCAAACTAATTTAAGTTATTCAGGAAATCGTGCAGTAATTAATTATGAGATACCTTTAAATGAAGTCGTATTTGATTTTAATGATCGTCTTAAATCTATGACAAGTGGATATGCTAGTTTTGATTATGAAATTATTGACCACAAAGAAGGAGATCTAGTAAAAATGAACATACTTGTAAACTCAGAACCTGTTGATGCTCTTGCAATGATGATACATAAAGATTTTGCTCAAACTACAGGTAGAGATGTCTGTGAAAAATTAAAAGACTTAATTCCAAGACACAACTTTATGATACCAATCCAAGCGGCTATTGGTGGTAAAATTATCGCTAGAGAAACTATCAAAGGTTTTAAAAAAGATGTATTAACAAAAATTCATGGAGGTGGAGCGACAGATAGAAAAAGAAAACTGCTTGAAAAACAGAAAAAAGGTAAAGCTAGAGCTAAGCAATTTGGAAAAGTTGAGATTCCTCAAGAAGCATTTATAGGTGTTTTAAGGATAAACAAAGAGTAGGCATTTTGGAGAGGTGGCCGAGCGGTTGAAGGCGCACGCTTGGAAAGCGTGTATAGGGGAAACTCTATCATGGGTTCGAATCCCATTCTCTCCGCCATATTTATATTAGAAAAATGATCTTTTTGACGGGTTTTAAAGAAATAGAAAAAAAATCTAAAAAACATCAAAAAAACGTTGGTATCCAACACTAATTTAAGCATTTGCGTCTCTACCATTTTTAAATTTTTTATAAAAATGTTATAAAAAATTCCTCCATATTATAAATTAATGACAAAAAATAATTCAAACAATTACCAAGCTGACTCCATAAAAGTCCTAAAAGGTTTAGAAGCAGTAAGAAAAAGACCAGGTATGTATATCGGTGACACCGATGATGGGACTGGATTACATCATATGGTTTACGAAGTTGTAGATAATTCCATTGATGAGGCTCTAGCAGGTTTTTGTAAAAAAATTGAGATAAGTATAAACGATGATAACTCTGTAACAGTGATTGATGACGGCAGAGGAATTCCTGTTGATATTCATAAGGGTGAAAAAAAATCAGCTGCTGAAGTTATAATGACCCAACTTCATGCTGGTGGTAAATTTGATCATAATTCTTATAAAGTTTCTGGAGGACTACACGGAGTAGGTGTTTCAGTTGTTAATGCTCTTTCTGAGAGATTAAAACTTACAATTAATAGAGATAATAAAAAATTTTATATAGAATTTAAAGATGGAGACGCTAAAACTTCTTTAAAACAAGTTGGAAAATCAAAAACTAGTGGAACCGAAATTAATTTTGTTCCATCCAAAGATATATTTTCATCCATTAAATTTAGTTTTTCTATTTTAGAAAAAAGGATGAGAGAGTTAGCTTTTTTAAATAAGGGCATAAAAATAGTTTTAAGCGATTTAAGACAAAAAAAACCAAAAATATTAGAGTTCAAATTTGAAGGAGGCATCAGTGAATTTGTGCAATTCATTGATGAGAAAAAAGAAAGTTTAAAAAATAAAAATGAAAATGATCTTTTTAAAAAACCAATTTACATTGAAGGTTTAAAAAATAATATTGATGTTCAATGCTCCCTTAAGTGGAATGCAGGGTATAGTGAAGATGTATTACCTTATACTAATAACATTTATCAAAAAGACGGAGGAACACATCTTCTTGGATTTCGAAGTGCATTAACAAGAGTAGTAAATAAATATGCAAATGAACAAAACTTGCTAAAAAAAAGTAAGGTTTCTTTATCAGGAGATGACGTTAAAGAAGGATTAACTTCAGTCCTTTCTGTCAAAATTCCTGACCCTAAATTTTCGTCTCAAACAAAAGATAAATTAGTCTCATCAGAAGTTCGAAATATTGTTGAAACTATAATTAATGAGAAGCTGTCTATTTGGTTTGATCAAAATCCATCGATTTCAAAAATTATCTTAACTAAAATTATTCAGGCCGCAGTAGCAAGAGATGTAGCTAGAAAGGCAAGAGAAAACGTAAGAAGAAAAGGAGCCTTAGAATTAACGGGATTGCCTGGAAAATTAGCCGATTGTCAAAACTCAAAGCAAGATGGTACTGAACTATTTATTGTAGAGGGTGATTCAGCTGGCGGATCAGCCAAACAAGGCAGAAACCGTGAAAATCAAGCAGTATTGCCACTTAGAGGAAAAATATTAAATACTTTTACAGATCTTAATGGATCGAAAAAGAATGGAAATGCAAGTGAATTAAGAACTAAAAGCTTATCAAAGATGATTTCATCAAATGAAATAGTTACATTGATTAACGCACTTGGTCTTGATCCAAAAAAT
Source organism: uncultured Pelagibacteraceae bacterium (assembly GCA_902617415.1). GTDB lineage: Bacteria > Pseudomonadota > Alphaproteobacteria > Pelagibacterales > Pelagibacteraceae > Pelagibacter. Next base: position 11,303 of record CACMWQ010000008.1, read on the forward strand.
GAGGATATAGATCTCAAAGATTTAAGATATGGAAAAATAATAATAATGACAGATGCTGATGTTGATGGTTCACATATAAGAGCACTATTGTTAACTTTTTTTAATAATAAACCATTTGATAAATTAATTGAGTTTGGACATGTTTATCTTGCTCAGCCGCCCTTGTTTAAAATTAATAAAGGAACTAAGAGCATATATATCAAAGATGAAAATGAACTTGAAAGTTATTTAATAAAAAATTCAAAGGATATTAAAAAATATAAAAAAAATTCTAAAGAATTTAATAATATTCTCCAAATTGAAAAGTCTAAATTAAACATTCAAAGATTTAAAGGACTGGGAGAAATGAACCCTGATGAATTATGGAATACAACTTTAAATCCTGAAACAAGAAATTTATTACAGGTTCAATATTCAAAGAATATTAAAAAAGATCAAGATTTGATACAAACCTTAATGGGTAACGATGTTTCCTCAAGAAAAGATTTTATTGTTGAAAACGCAATAAATGTTTCAAACTTAGATATTTAGATGGATTTAAAACAATCTGTCAAAGCAGCATCATTAAACAAGTCAACATATATCAATTTAAGATGGATAGGGATTTTAGGTCAATTTATAACAATAAACACAGTCAAATTTATTTTTGGTTTTGAGTTCAACTTTATTTTATCTAATCTTATAATTTTTGTTGGAGCTTTAAGTAACTTTTACTTAATGTTTTTTTATAAAAAACCAGTACTTTCAAACGCGACTTCTTTTAATTTTTTATCTTTAGATATACTTCAATTGAGCGCTTTACTTTTCTTATCTGGGGGTATTTTAAATCCATTTTCATTATTTCTTTTGATACCAAGTGTATTTGCTGCATCCAACTTAAATATTAAAACAAATATTGCTTTAATTTTAATTACTTTAGCATCAATTATAATTTTAACTTTTTATCATTATGAATTGCCAAAACCATTGGATGAATATAGTATTAGTCTGTATTATTATTATGCAATTCCTCTTGCATTAATAATTGCATTATTTTTTTTAAATTATTTTGCATTTATTTTTGGACAAGAAACAAATCTTAGAAAAGATGCATTAGATAAAATCCAAGAAGTAATTTCCAAAGAACATGAGCTAGTTTCACTTGGGGGACAGGCTGCAGCTGCAGCTCATTCATTTGGTACTCCTTTGTCTACAATTAAAATTATTTCCCACGATTTATTTGATCAATTTAAAGATAATAATGATGTTAAAAAAGATCTCGAACTATTAATTAGTCAGGTTAATAGGTGTAATGAGATTTTAAAAAAATTAACATTAAATCCTGCTATAGAAGATGATTTTATTGACAAAAATAAAACGCTTTACGATTATATTAATGAGATAGTTAACTCATTTAAGGAAATTTCTAATAAGAATTTCAATATTGATAAAGAGCAAGATTCTAATTCATTTGAAATATTAAAATCTGTTGAAATTGTTTATGGTTTGAGGAATTTTATTGGAAATGCTAACAAATTTTCAAATGAAAATATCTATATAGCTATTAAAAGTGACAGTCAAAAGACTGAAGTAACAATAGAGGATGATGGCCCTGGTATACCAAAAGATATACTTAATAAGATTGGAGAGCCTTATATTAAGACGCTTAAACCTAAAGATAACAAAAAAACTGGACTAGGTTTAGGGATTTTTATAGGCAAAACATTGTTAGAAAAAAACTCTGCCAGAATAACAATTAGAAATTCAGAAACTAGAGGTGGAGCTGAAGTAAATATAGAATGGGAAAATAAAAATTTAAAAAAATTAGTGTAATTTTTTATTATTTTCAAACAATCCACTAAGCTGACCAATCATTACATCACCTAATTCTTGAACATCAGCAATTTTTATCGCTTTTTTGTAATATCTCGAAACATCATGGCCTATACCTATGGCAAGAATTTCGATATCACTTTTGTTTTCAATCGATTTTACAGTTTGCTTTAGATGTTTTTCTAAAAAATCACCCGAGTTAACAGATAATGTTGAATCATCAACTGGAGCTCCATCAGAAATAACCATAAGAATTTTTCTTTCTTCTTTTCTTTTCTTAAGTCTATTGAAAGCCCAAGTAATAGCTTCACCATCAATATTTTCTTTAAGCAAACCTTCTTTTAGCATTAAACCTAAATTTTTTTTTGATTGTCTCCAGTGTGTATCAGCAGATTTATAAATTATATGTCTTAGGTCATTTAAACGTCCTGGATTTTTTATTTTTCCAAGTTTATTCCACTTTTCTCTACTCTTACCACCCTTCCAATTTTTTGTTGTGAAACCAAGAATTTCAACTTTAACCGAGCATCTTTCTAATGTTCTAGACAATATATCAGCACAAAGAGCGGCAATAGTAATTGGCCTCCCTCTCATAGATCCAGAATTATCTATTAGTAAAGTCACAACTGTATCTTTAAACTCTAAATCTTTCTCTTTTTTAAAAGAAAGGGAATTATATGGGTCAATTATTATTCTTGGTAATTTTGAACTATCTAATAAACCTTCTTCAAGATCAAATTCCCAAGATCTATTTTGTTTTGCAAGTAACTGTCTTTGTAATTTATTTGCAAGTTTGGTAATTATGTCTTGGAAACTAGTTAGCTGTTGATCTAAATTTTTTCTTAATTTTGAAATTTCTTCAGAATTTTCCAATGTTTCTGCTTTTGCTGTCTCATCAAATTCTGAAGTATATATTTTGTATTCTTTATTACTTATTCCTATATTTTTTTTCTGAACAATATTTTCTATTTCATTATTTTCAGCATCATCATTTCCTAGTTGTTCATCAAGTCTAAATTCATTCATTTCGTCAGAACTATCAACTCCTTCATTAATACTGTCTTCCTCTTCTCTTTCCTGAGAGTCTCCACCATCTGTTTTTTGATCATCTTTTGAATTATTGTTATCTTGCTCATCTTCTTTCTGCTCTTCTTTTTTGTTTTCTTCTTCGGATTCGAAGATTTCCATATTCTGAAGAATTTCTGATATTTTAGAATTGTATATGTCCTGATTCTCTGCATTTTCTTTTAAAAAGTGTATGTGTTTATCTAAAGATTTTTCAAAATCATCTTTCCAGTATGATAAAATTTTTTTAGCGTTTTCAGTTAAATTTACGTTCATTATTTTATTAAGCATGTAATATTCAAAAGCTTCAGAAACGTTAGATTCTTCTTTCTTTTTTATATTTTCAGATTTTGCCGTACTTATCTTATTGTTGTATTTGGTCATTAAATTTTTAGAAATTCCCTTCATCATTTGTGAGCCTAAAAGTTCATATCTTATTTTTTCAGAAATTTTATAAAGTGTATGGCATGTAGGAGTTTTTGGAATATTTTGTTCTAAAGTGGAATTATCAGAAAATTTTCTTTTTAACGCTTCTGAATCTGCCTCGGCTCTTAACTTAATAAAGTTTTCTTTATCTTTTAAATTATCAAATTTAGAAATATTAAATTCTTTTAAATTTTTTTTGTCTTTTAATGGATGTTTTTCGCCTGAAATGGCTTTAATCGTTGAGTTTAAAGCTTGTTTAAATTGCTCTTTTATAAGATCATCTTTGTTCATTAAACCTGAATATTTATCATCGACTCTGGCAGTTCTTCGCCAAAACATCTTTGATAGTATTCTGCGATTGTATTCTTTTCTACGTCATCACATTTATTTAAAAAAGTTACTCTGAACGCATAACCCACATCTTTAAATATTTCAGAATTTTCTGCCCAATGTAGTACTGTCCTAGGGCTCATAACAGTTGAAATATCTCCAGCCATAAATCCTTTTCTAGTAAGTGTCGCAACTTTTATCATGTTTGCAACTCTCTCTTTACCTTTATTATTATCCAAAGATTTATTTTTTCCTAAAATAATTTCCATTTCTTTTTCTAAAGCTAAATAATTTAATGTTGTTACGATATTCCATCTGTCCATTTGTCCCTGGTTTATTTGTTGTGTTCCATGATAGAGTCCAGTTGTATCCCCTAAACCAACAGTATTTGAGGTTGCAAATAATCTGAAATATTTATTCTGCTTAATGACCTTATTCTTATCTAATAAAGTAAAATTTCCTTCAGCTTCCAAAACTCTTTGAATTACAAACATCACATCTGGTCTACCAGCATCATATTCATCAAATACTAAAGCTACTGGATTTTGTATCGACCAAGGAAGAATTCCCTCCTTGAATTCTGTGACTTGTTTTCCATCTTTGATTACAATTGAGTCTTTACCAATTAAATCTATTCTACTGACATGACTATCTAAGTTAATTCTGATACATGGCCAATTCAATCTGGCTGCAATTTGTTCTATATGTGTGGATTTACCTGTTCCATGATAACCTTGCACTAAGACTCTTTTATTAAATGAAAATCCGGAGAGGATTGCTAAAGTTGTATCTTTATCAAATTTATAAGTTTTATCTATATCTGGCACATAATCAGTTTTTTTTGAAAATGCGTCCACTTCCATATCAGAATCTATACCGAATGTTTGTTTAATCGATAATTTAATATCTGGGGTTTGTTCAATATTAGTTGTCAATTTTTTCCTTATAAGTATTTTTTAATTGGGTATAAGCTAAAGTTATCACTTTAAGCTTATCTTCAAATTTTTTATTGCCAGCATTCATATCAGGGTGAAATTTTTTCACAAGTCTTTTGAATTTTTCTTGTATTTTGGCCCATTTTAAACCAACCCCAACACCCAAAATTTCAAAGGCTTTTAGATCATTACTATTAAACTTAAACTTATTCATATGATTCAAATTACTAAAATCTTTAAATTTTCCATTTTCATCTTTTAAAGTATTATTCCACAATATTTTGAAAAAATTGTCTGAAGAGCTAAAACTCTGCGTTGGCTTATGCCATGTCATGTCAGACTTTAAAAAGTTGATTACTTGTTCGTCGCTCATACCTGAAAAATAATTCCAGCTTTTATTAAACTCTCTTACATGCTCTAGACATAGAAGCCTATATTCTTTGCTGTTATCCTTTTCTTTTGGAGCTTTGTAAAGTCCCTCTTCATTGCAATTATTCCATTCGCAAATATTTTTCATATAATATAATATCAATTTTAATGGATATTAATCAACTTTCAAAAAAAATTGAAAATAAACTTTTGAAAGACACCTCTATAAAAAATGTAAAGATAATTGACAACACTTATAAGCATTTAAAACACAATTCACATCAGAAAGGCAAATATCATATTAAATTAGAAATAAATTCTGAAATATTAAAAAAAACAAATAGAATTCAGTCTAATAAAGTAATCTACAAAATTTTAAGCGAAGAATTAAAAACTGATATTCATTCTTTACAAATAAGCTTTATTTAACTCTTTTACTAAAAATTTGTTTAATTCACCAGATTTGGCCTGATAATTAAGGTTTAATTTTCCAAAATTCCTTATTAAAATTAAATTTATACTGTCTGATTTATTTTTTTTATCACTTTTCATAAAATTAAGAATAGATGTAATTTTCCTATTATTAAAAAGGTCTTTATATTTATTTTTAATTTGTATCTTTTTAATATGATTGTTTATTAATTCTGAATTTGAATTTGAAATAATTTTTTTTTCTTTACTAAAATTTACAGCATTCATTAAACCAAATATAACAGCTTCCCCATGATTTAATTTTTTTGAGTAACCAAGACTAGCCTCATATGCGTGAGCAAAAGTATGGCCAAGATTTAAAGATTTTCTTAAATTTTTTTCTTTTTCATCCTTTTCAATAATTTTTTTTTTTAATAAACAGCTATTTAAAATTGCATTAATTATAAAATTTCCTTTGAGATTTAAAATTTTATTAAAATTTTTATCTAAAAAAATAAATTTTTTTTTGTTATCAATTAAACTACTTTTTAATATTTCAGCATATCCACATATAATTTCTCTTTTAGGGAGGGTACGTAGTAAATTAATATCTGAAATTACTAAATCTGGCTGATAAAAACTTCCTATAAGATTTTTTCCAAATTTATTATTAATACCTGTTTTTCCGCCTATAGAAGAGTCGACTTGAGCTAATAAAGTGGAAGGAATATTAATAAACTTTATTCCTCTTTTATATGTGCTGGCCGCATATCCAACTACATCTCCTGTAATTCCACCACCAAATGAAATTATACAGTCCTCTCTAAAAAAATTATTCTTAAATAAAACGTTGTGTATTTTATCGATACTTAAGTAACTTTTATTTTTCTCATTTGCATTAAAATTTAAAGTAAAAATTTTTTGATCATTTAAATTTCTTAAAAGTAATGTTCTAAATTTTTTTGGTATCTTACTATCAATTACTATTAAACATTTTGAAAATGATAATTTATTTTTTTTTATAATATTTCTTAATTTTGAAATTAGATTGGTACCAATATGAACTTCGTAATTTTTACTTTTAGTTTTAACCTTTATTATTTTTGATTTCATATTTTTTTATAATTTTATTTGCTATTTCATTTTTATTTAGCTGATCACAATTAATTGTGAAGTCTGCCAAACTATATATTTTAGCTCTTTCATTTATTAGTCTCTCTAGATCTATTTCACTTAATGTCATAGCTAAAGGTCTTTTTTTGCTACCATTTATTCTTTTAATTATTATATCTTTTTTCCAGTTCAACCAAAAACTAAAAGAACTTTTCTTACATTCTTTCCTAATATTGGTATTAATATATGCACCTCCACCTAGTGATAAAATTTGTTTTTCACCATTTAAACATGATAATGTTATTTCTTCTTCACATTCACGAAAGTATTTTTCTCCCTTTTTTTTAAAAATTTCTGCAATTTTCATTTTTTCTTTTTCTTCAATTTTATTATCTATATCAATAAATTTAAGTTTGGTTTGTTTAGAAATCAATTTTCCTATTAATGTCTTTCCCGAGCCCATCATACCTACTAAAACTAGATTTTTATTTGATTCCATATATTTCTAAGTTGAAAAAACACAAATATGTCTTATTTTGATTTTACAAAATTATATGCTTTTAAAACATTATTCTACAAAGGAATATATCATAATATGAAATTTGCAATTAAAGCTGGAATTATTATTTTTATATTAATTTTGTCTATTGTTGTATTAAGTCAGATTGATTTCCCATCCCCCAACAAAAAAATTGAAGTGATTTTGCCTAATGAAAATTTTAAAACAATTAAATAAAATAATTTTCAAAATAACCTTAATTTTATTTTTTTATAATTGCTCTTTTGCAAATGAACCAATCGATATCTGGAAAATTGAAAAAAAAGACATTATTAACAAAGAAAATTCAACCTCAAACATAAACGTAACTAATAATCTAAATACTAATACAACATTATCAGTTCAATCTAGTTCCGAGATAGTGATAAATAAAGAAATCGAGTCATCCACTATAAAATTAGCTGGATTATATGATCCTGCGCAGAATGGCCTAAAAATTGACATGTGGTCGAACAGTGATGGTGAATTAATTAAAAGTATATTAAATAAAAATTTAAATAGAAACTTATCTGAATTTTCAAAAAAAATATTAGACATAGCTTTACTAACAAATTCATATATTCCAACAAATAATATTACTGAAGAGGAATTTTTAGAGTTTAAATTTAATCATTTAATAAATAAAAAAGATTTTGAATTAATTAAAGAATTTTTAATCAATAATTCTGAAGTTTCTAATAAAAATAAATTGATTAAATTTTACTCAGAATATTTTCTTTCAAACTCTGAAGTAAAAAAAGCATGTGAGGTATTTAATATTAGCGGTGCTATTACTGATAAGTATTTAAATAATTTTAAAATTTATTGTTTAATTCTAGAAGATAAAAAAGAACAAGCTCAACTACTTTTCGATTTATCAAAAGAGTTGGATGAGATTGACACTTTTTTTGAAAATAAATTTAATATATTAATGGGTTACGCAAGCAAAGATGAAATAATTTCAGACGAAAATATTTTATATTTTCACTTATCTCATAAAACAAATAATGATTTTAAATATGAGCCAAAAATGGACTCACCTAGATATATCTGGAGTTATTTGTCGTCATCAAATATTCTTAAAAATGCAAATTCCTTTGATATTAAAAATCCAGAAGATTTAAGATTGTTAGAAAGGGCAACTCATGAAAATGTATTCGAAGAGAGAGAGCTATTAGATACATATAAAAAATTTCAATTTAACATAACGCAACTATTAAATGCCAAAGATGCTTATAAGCTTCTTCCAGATTATGAGGGCAGAGCTTTATTATATCAAAGACTACTTTTATCTGTTGATGTCGAGCAAAGATTAAGTATGGCTTCTGAATTATATAAATCTTTCCAAAAAAAAAAGTTAGGTAATGCGTTTGATAATGAAATCAAAGTAATTTTAAAAAAAATAAAAAAAGATGATGTTCCTTCAAATTTTACTACCTTTTATGAAAATCATACCGACAATAAGTTAAAAAAAGAGAGAAAGATAAAATTTAATAATAAAAAAATACATCAATCAAAATTATTAAATTACTTTTTAAATAAAACCAGTTTGCCAAAAGCTGAAAAAGAAACAAATGATATTTTAAAAAAAATTAAAAGAAACAAAAAATATGTTTTTTCTACAAAAGATATGATTCTTATTGAATCGCTTAAATCAGATGGTGTAAAGATAGATAAAAAATACTCAAACCTTTATGAATACAACTACCAATTTTCCTCTGATATAAAACAAATGCTATCGAATGGAGAGTTAGGCTTATTATTAATTAAAATAGTAGATATTGTTGGTGAAAGTAACCTTGAAGATCTAGATATAAACACTGTGATTTTATTAGTTTCAACTATGAATGAGCTAAAAAATGTAGATTTAAGGAACGAAATTCTAATAGAAGTCTTGCCTTTAAAAGTCTAAATAATAAATAAACTATGTCAGTAAAAGAACTAATCACAGTACCTGATGATATTCTTAGAAAAAAATCTGAACCTTTAAATAAAGTTGATGTTAATGAAAAAAAACTCATAAAAGATTTATTTGAAACTATGTATCATCACAATGGTATAGGTTTGGCAGCTGTTCAAGTTGGAATACTTAAAAGAGTAGTTGTTATAGATGTCTCAAAAAATGAAAATGAAAAAGAACCTTTATGCTTTATTAATCCACAAATAAAAGCTTTAAGTGAAAAAATGTCTACATATGAGGAAGGTTGTTTATCAATACCTAATACCTTTATTGAGATAGAGAGACCAGAAATTTGTACCGTAACTTATATAGATGAAAATGGTGATAAGAAAGAAATGGAATGCGATGGATTACTCTCAACATGTTTACAACATGAAATAAATCACCTAGATGGAAAACTAATAATTGATTATTTATCTAAAATCAAAAAAGATTTAATAATAAAAAAATTGTCTAAACAAAAAACTTCTAATAGAGTTGTTGTTTAAATGTCAAATATTGTATTCATGGGCACACCGCAGTTTGCTGTACCTATCCTAAAAAAAATTAATCAAAAATATAAAATTAATTGTGTATTCACTCAGCCTCCAAGTAAATCAAATAGAGGTCAAAAGTTTACGAAATCATCAATTCATATATGTGCAGAGGAACTTAATCTAGAAGTTAAAACTCCAAAAAAAATTGATGAAGAATTTGAATACCTTAAAGAATTGAATTTAGATCTTGTAATTGTTGTTGCATACGGACAATTATTTTCAAAAAAAATTCTTGATTTGAGTAAAAGGGGTTTTTTGAATATTCATGCTTCATTATTACCAAAATGGAGAGGGGCGGCACCAATCCAAAGATCGATTTTAAACAATGAAAAAAAAACTGGTATATCATTTATGAAAATTGATGAAAAATTAGATTCTGGACCAGTATGTAATAAATATTCAATAGATATTCTTGATCAAGATAACGCAGAAATTTTATCAGAAAAATTATCTTATTTGAGTACAGAAAAAATTTTAGAAAATGTGCAAAAAGTTTTAGACGGAGAGGCAATATTTAAAGAGCAAGATCATTCAAAAGCTACATACGCAAAGAAAATTCAAAAAATAGAGGGAAAGATAGATTGGAATAATAGTGCTCGTAAAATAATTGCTCAAATAAATGGATTATATCCAAAACCCGGTGCATGGTTTGAGCTTAACAACAAAAGATATAAAATATTAAAAGCAAAAAAAAACAAGCAGTCAGCAACAATCGGCGAAGTAATCGACGAACAAATGACAATAGCATGTGGTGAAAATTCAATAAATATTATTGAGATACAAAAAGAGGGCAAGAATCCTCAATTAATTAAAGAATTTTTATTAGGGAATAAGGTTAGAAAAGGAACAATAATTACAAGTGAATAGATATCAGATTCTAATAGAATACGAAGGCACTTTATACAATGGTTGGCAAATTCAAAAAAAAGGCAAGTCAATCCAGGAAAATATTGAGATTGTCTTATCTAAATTACTTAAAGAAAAAATAAAAATTTACGGGTCTGGACGAACAGACTCAGGAGTTCATGCTAAAGAGCAATCAGCTCACTTTGATACTACAAACAAAATTATTCAAAAAGATAAAGTATTGAATTCACTTAACTTCTTTTTAAATAAAAAAAAAATATCTATTTTAAAAATAAAGAAAAAAAATAAACTTTTTCATTCAAGATATTCTGCAAAAGAAAGACGGTACACGTACTTAATTAGAAATCATGCTTCTCCTTCAGTTATCAATTTTAACAGAGAGTGGCATATTAAAAAAAAAATTGATGTTGAATTAATGAAAAAGGGAGCAAAAAAATTAATTGGAACTCATGATTTTTCAACTTTTAGAGCATCTAATTGTGCTGCAAAAAGTCCGGTAAGAACCATGAAAAAAGTAAAAATAACCAAAGTTAAAAATGTTATAAAAATTCAATTTGTGTCAAAATCATTTCTTAAGAGTCAAGTTAGATCCATGGTTGGTTCACTTAAATACCTTGGTGAAAAAAAATGGAAATTAAAAAAATTTACCAGTATATTTAAATCAAAATCTAGAAAAAATTGTGCTCCTATTGCCCCTGCACATGGTTTATATCTTGAGAAAATTATTTATTAGATTTCTTTTTTTTCTTTTTTATTCTCCATCTTGATCCCTCTCTAACTATGTAACCACAACAATTTTTGGAGCCACACTTACAAGGAAAATCCTTATAGTTTTCATCAAAACTAAACCCATAATCATAAGTTAGTTCCTCATTTTTATTTATATCTTTAATAGAACTAATCCATAATTTTAAACCTTTGCCTTCAACTTCACAGTTTGGATCACAAGAGTGATTAATAAGTCTTGCAGTATTGTAAGCAAAATCACCGTCTAAATCATATCTATTATTTAAGTTAAAAAGATAAATCGCTTTATCATTATCAAATTTTGGATTATTTTCGGTCTGTTTTTTTGTAATTATTTTACCTGTATAGTAAATAATCTTAGTTCCTTTTTTTATATTTTTAGATGCAAACAGTCCCCTGTTATCAATATTTGATGATTTTTGTTTATATAGTTTCATGATTATGTATTTTCCGACTCGATTAATGCATTTACATGATAATTAGCGCTTTCAGCAAGTGCTTTTAGGTCGTATCCACCTTCTAATAAAGATACCACTTTCCCGTTAGTAAATTTATTAGTGGCTTTTAGTGTTCTTCTTGTTATTTCATAAAAATCTTTGGATGAAAGTTCAAATTGAGCTAATGGATCGTTCTTGTGAGCATCAAAGCCAGCAGAAAAGATTAGGTAATCAGGCTTATATTCAATTAACCTATCTAAAACTCTATCATAAGCATTAAAATACTCCTCAGAATTTGTGCCAGCAGGAAGAGGTATATTAAGAGAATTATTATATTTCCCCTTGTCTTTTTCTGAGCCACCACCTGGATAAAATGGATATTGATGTGTTGATATATAAAGTGAATTTTTGTTGTCATACATAACATCGTAATTTCCATTTCCCCAATGAACATCAAAGTCTACACATGCAATTCTTTTATAATTATATTTTTTAATTAAATAATTAACTGCAACACCTGCATTAGAAATACAGCAAAAGCCCATTGATTTGTTTTTTTCAGCATGGTGTCCTGGTGGTCGTACTACACAAAATGCATTTTTATATTTTTTATTTTCAATTCCATCTATTGCACTTATAGCTGATCCTGCGGCTTGAAATACTGCATCCTTACTTCCAGGCGATACAACAGTATCACCATCTAAAAAGTTTAAACCACTTTTAGGAAATGAATTATTTAAATTACTAATATAATCTTCAGAATGTGTCATATTAAGAATATCATTAGGAACAACATCTGGCTTATCCCAAAGCAGTCCTTTATTCTTTTTTAAAGTATCAATTATTGAAACTACTCTCTTCGGTTGTTCTGGATGACCATCGCCTGTTATATGTTTTTCTGAAGATTCAGATGTTATAATTGCAGTTTTCAAGTGAAATAATTGTGTAAGATATTCTTATAAATCTTAGTTAACTTTTTTAAATCTGAGATCGATGTTCTCTCATTAACCATATGAATAGTGTTATTTCTTAACCCTAGCTCAAGACGTGGTATCGAACCTAAAAATCTGCTGTCACTTGTGCCACCTCTACAATTTAATTTTGCATTGTTCCCTGTAACTTTTTTTACAACTTTTTTTACCATATAAATTTCTTTATTTGGTACCGTGTAAAATGCTTCTCCACTTACTTTATAATCTATTTTTGTTTTGCAATTTTCTTTTTTTGCAACTGCATTAATAATTTTGCTAAGTTTTTTTTTCAAAGATGTCGATTTATAAGTTGAATTAAACCTAACATTAAATTTAGCGCTTGCAGATTGTGGGACTACATTTTCAGATATATTATCCACATTCATTTTTGTAAATTCTAAATTTGATGGTGGCATATAATTTGTTCCTTTGTCTAGCGGAATACTTTTCAGTTTAGATATTATTTTAGCAAGAGCTGTACATGGATTTATATATGTCCCATAAAATGCAGAGTGTCCACTTTTTCCATACACCGTTACTGTTGCATTCATTGAACCTCTTCTTCCAATCCTGATTTCATCTCCAACTGATTTATTTGATGACGGTTCGCCTACTATTGAAAAATCAATTTTTTCTTTTTTTTTCTTTAAATATTTCATAACAGCTGGACAACCATTACCTGTAGTTTCTTCATCAGCCGTAATTATTATTGATATAGATCCTTTAAATTTTTTATTTTTTATAAAATTACTTACAGCACTTATCCAACATGCTACACTACCCTTCATGTCCTGGGATCCTCTTCCATATAAATACCCTTTTTTTACTACTGCTTTAAACGGCGGAAACTCCCAATTATTGAGGTTAGCAACAACATCTGTGTGACCCAAATAATTAATGTTAGGTTTTGATTTACCAAATTTTGCATATAAATTTAATGCAGGTTTAGCACCTGTACCTTTTGATTTTATTATATGACATTTAAAACCTATTGATGAGAGTTTCCTTGAAAGAAAATTCATAATACCTTTATCTTCTGTTTTAATTGTTTGAAATTTTATTAGCTCTTGAGCTAACGTCAGTTCATTATAAGTTTTCATTAATCTATTCTCTTAAAAGATCATTTATTGAAGTCTTTGATCTTGTTTTTTCGTCTACTTGCTTGATTATTACCGCACAATATAATGATGGAGCGCTTGAATTATTTTTATCTGGTAGAGAACCCGGAACAACAACAGAATATGGTGGAATTTTACCGTAGCTTATTTCGCCTGTTTTCCTGTTAACAATTTTTGTTGATTGTCCAATATACATACCCATACTTAAAACAGATCCTTCGCCAACTATCACTCCCTCTACAACCTCAGACATTGCTCCTAAAAAAACATTGTCCTCAATGATTGTTGGTAATGCTTGTGCAGGCTCTAAAACTCCTCCAACTCCACTACCTGCAGAGATATGACAATTTTTTCCGATTTGAGAACAACTCCCAGCTCTTGCAAAAGTATCTATCATTGTTCCTTCATCAATGTATGCGCCTATATTCACATAGCATGGCATTAAAACAACATTTTTGCCTACAAAAGACCCTTTTCTCACTGGAGAATTAGGAACTATTCTGAAACCAGCTTTTTCATGGTCCTCTTTAGACCAACCTGCCGTTTTACCTTTTAAAAGATGCGCCTTGTCATACCAACTACTGTAGGGGCCATTTAAATTTTCCATTGGATACATTCTAAAACTTAACATAATTGCTTTTTTTATGTGCTGATGTGTTACCCACTCACCATTGATTTTTTCAGCCACTCTGACTTTACCACTATCTAAGTCATCAATAATTTGATTAACAGTATTTTTTAAACTCTCATCTGAGTTTGGACTTACTTGGTCTCTACTTTCCCAAGCATCATTGATTATATTTTCTATGCTCATAAATCTAAGAACTTTTTAATAACCTTATTTCTTTTAAAAATAAAGAAAGATTTTCAATTTTATAATCGATGTAATCTTTGTCAGACTCTTTTTTCCCCCAGTATTCATTGTTGATAAGCCAAGCTGTTGTTGTCCCTCGCTCTTTACCTATTGATAAATTTTTAGCTATATCCTCGATATAAAGAGTTTCTTTTGGATTGATCTTAAATTTATCAACCATTAGATCAAAGGCCCTGGCTTCAGGCTTAGGGTGATATTTTGCGTCTACGATATCAAATATATCTTTAAACTGGTCTTCAATACCAAGAGTTTTCACTATATTTTTTACGTGCGCTCTACTTCCGTTTGTGAATACGAATTTATTTACATTTATGTTTTCAAGCTCATTTCTTAAAACAAGATCTTTTTCCATAAATGAAAGGTCAATATCATGAACATACTCCAAGAATTCTTCCGGCGGTATATCATGATGTATCATCAATCCATTTAAACTTGTGTTGTATTTGTGAAAATAATTTCTTTGTAATTCTTTAGCTTTTACAAGATCTAGGTTGAGTTTATTTGAGATATATTTTGTCATCCTCTTACTAACTTGTCCAAAAACTGCCTCTAAATCACTATATAAAACTCCATCACAATCGAATAAAATATTTTTTATATTTTTTAGATTATTCATTTTCTTATTAATGTTCCTGCACCCTTATCAGAAAATAACTCAAATAGTATTGAATGTGGTTTTCTTCCATCAACAATAACTACACCTCTAACACCATTAGATATTGCATCCAGACAAGTGTTTATTTTTGGTATCATACCTCCAGAAATAATATTATTTTTTAACATTTCATTGGCTTTATTAAGATTAATTTCAGATATAAGTTTTTGATTTTCATCGAGAACCCCTTCAACATCTGTCATCAAAAGAAGTCGTCTAGCATTGATCTCTTTTGCAATTGAACCTGCAGCAACATCTGCATTAATATTATAAATTCTACCCTCATCACTCAATCCCAAAGGTACAACAATTGGAATTTGTTTATTATTAATAAAATTTAATATTTTTTCTTTGTTAATTTTTTTTGGTGTCCCGACATATCCCAATTCTTTACTTTCAGGAATAATATTAATTACATTATTTTCTTTGGGTGATATTGAACAAACATTAGTGTTTTTAGATTTTAATTCATGTAAAATCTCTAAATTAAGCTCTAGTAAAGCCTCTTCTATAAATCCAATTGTTTTTTCGTCTGAAACTCTAAGTCCTTTGATAAATCTTGTTTCAATATTATTTTCATCTAATTTTTTTTTAATATTTTTACCTCCACCATGAACGACTATTGCTGATAAACCAATTTTGTTTATTACTGATATATCTTCTATGAACTGATTGAATAGTTTTTTATCTAATAAAACAGATCCACCACATTTAATTACTATAACCTCAGATTGGTATTTGTTTATATATTTTTCAACCTCATTAATATTCGGTCCATCCTTTGGAATAATCTTATCTAATTCCATCAATTAAACTGTTTTAACTGAAGTTCTCTTCATAATTACATATTGTTGTGCCATTGTAAGCACGTTATTAATTGTCCAATATATAACTAATCCTGATGGAAAAGGTGCTAGTATCACTGTTAAGAATACAGGAAAAAACATAAATATTTTTTGCTGAATTGGATCTGGTGGTGTTGGATTAAGTTTTTGTTGCATCCACATTGTTACACCCATTGCTACAGGCCAAGCTCCGATAATTAAAAATGACGGCACATCATATGGTAACAAACCAAATAGATTAAATAAACTCGTTGGATCTCTTTCACTTAGATCATGTATCCAACCAAAAAAAGGCTGATGTCTCATTTCAATTGTAACAAACAACATTTTATAAATTGCAAAAAAGAATGGTATTTGAATTAAAATAGGCAAACACCCACTTACTGGATTAACCTTCTCTCTTTTGTAAAGAGCCATCATTTCTTGCTGTAACTTCATTTTATCTTCCTTATGAAGTTCTTTTAGTCTTACCATTTCGGGTTGAAGAACTTTCATTTTTGCCATTGACCTAAAAGAGTAGTTAGCGAGTGGAAAAAATAATATTCTTATACAAGCGGTAATTAGTATTATCGCGATTCCATAGTTACCAGTTAATTTAAAAAAATAATCAGATATTAGGAAGATTGGCTTTGTCAAAAAGTACAAAAAGCCCCAATCGATTGCTAGATCAAATTTATTGATATTTAGTTTTTCTGCATAACCATCAACAACATCCACTTCTTTTGCTGCAATAATCACTTTTACCTGATTAGTTTTACTTTCATTAGCTCTGACTTCTGTTGCAGCTGTCTCTATGAAGTTAGCTTTAAATTTATTTTTATAATCAAAATCTGATCTAAAACTTTTATTACTTTCTGGTATTAAACTTGTTATCCAATATTTATCTGTAATACCCATCCATCCTTTGTTAGCATTTACAGAGTACTTTTTGTCTCTAATGTCATCGTAATCTTCTTCAACAAGATTATCATCAAAAACACCTAATAAACCTTCATGTAATATATAAAAATCAGTTACATCAGGAGCTAGGTTTCTAATAATCTGTCCATAGGGATAAAAGTTATAAGTATTTTGAGTATTATTCGTAATTTTTTGGTTAACAGTAAATAAAAATTTATCATCTATACTAATTTCTTTCTCAAAAGTTATATTCTGTTCATTATTCCATACTAATTTAATTGGATTGTTCGGTGTTAGTAATTTATTGCCTACAACCTCCCATTTTGTATTTGAATTGGGAACTTCGATATCTTTATTATTTATAGCCCAACCTGTTTCTATATAATAACCATTTTCAGATTCTTTAGGATTAAGTAAAACCACATTTTCATCAGAGTCTAAAGTTTCAGTGTATTTCCTAAAAATCAGATCATCGATTAATGATCCTTCTAGAGAAATAGAACCTTTAATATTTTCATTTTCAAAAAGTATCCTTTCAACTTTGTTAATTGCCTCTGATCTAGAAATTTTATTATTCTCAATATTTTGCTCTATTTTTGGTGCTTCGTTTAGTTGAAGATTATTCTTATTTTGATCATTATTAGTTACCTGCTTTGGATCAGGACTTGGGGGAGCAAAAAATAATCCATAGAGAATTATTACTGCCGCACTTAATGAAATTGCTGCTATTACGTTTCTTGTGTCCATTATTCAATATTCTTTTTTTTTACTGGATCATACCCATGTCCTCCTCCCAAAAATTTTATAGGATGACAAGATAAAATTCTTTTAATGCCTTTGTAACAACCTTTCAAAACACCATATTCATTCAAACTATCAATAAAATACTCTGAACAGGTTGGAAG
>CACMWQ010000009.1:0-7312 GCA_902617415.1 uncultured Pelagibacteraceae bacterium
AAAGAAGAAAAAAAGCTGCTAAAAAGAAAACTAAGAAAAAAGCTAAGAAAAAAGCTAAAAAGAAAAAAAGAAGATAGTTTAGTATTCTTTTTATTAAATAACGCTTCTCATGGCGCTTGCGTGGGAAGCGTTTTTTTTATTTAGCTGCTTCCTCAGAAATTTCCTCTTCAGGAGGCTTGTTCTCGACTTTTTGGATTTGTTTTTCTAAATTTCTTTTTAATGCTTTATCGAGCTTCTTTTGTGTATCTTCCGAGCTTAAATTCAAAACAATTTGAAATTCTGTGAGTATTCTATCATAAGCTTTCTCAAAAAGTTGTCTTTCACTGTATGATTGATCAACCATAAGATCATCTCCTTTGTTCAGATCTCTTACTACTTCAGCAAGCTCATAAATTTTACCAGATGAAATTTTTGCTTCGTATTCTTGAGCTCTTCTGCTCCACATACTTCTTTTGATTTTAGGTTTACTTTTTAAAATACTAATACATTTATTAATCTGATTAATTGTAGCTAATGGTCTTAAATGTGATTGTTTGTTTACAGGTACCATTCCATTTGCTTTATCTTTCTCAAATTTAAGTATGTAAGCTTCAATTTCAATTCCACCAATATTCATTTTTTTAAATTCAATAATTTGCCCAACTCCGTGTTTTGGATATACAACATATTCTTTAATTTTATACTCTTTCTTTTCAGTGTCTTGTTTTTTGACTTTTTTAATTTCAGGTTTTTGTTCATTACTTTTAGATATTCTTAATAAATTTGTATTTGTCTCTGAATTTTCTTTTTTTTCTTGTTTTAGTAGTTTTGCTTTAGGAGTTTTTTTAAGTATTTTTTTTTGCGGTTTAACTTTTTTTTGTTTTGTGACAATTTTTGTTTTTTTTACTTTTTGAGTAGGCTTTAACTTATTTGATTTAGTTGATTGCTTTGGGATTTTTTTTTTATTTATATTCTTTTTAGTTTTAAATGTTTTCTTTAAAGTATTTATCAAACTTATTTTCTTCATTTTCAAAATTTTTGTGTTCGGGTAAAGGATCTTTTTTTTCTGTAATATTGGGCCATATCTCAGAATACTTCGAATTTACCTCTAACCATTTTTCGCTACCTTTTTCTGTGTCTGAGATTATAGCATCGATAGGACACTCAGGTTCACAAACGCCACAATCTATACACTCATCAGGTTTAATTACAAGCATATTTTTACCCTCGTAGAAGCAATCAACTGGGCACACATCAACGCATGTAGTATGTTTACATTTTATACATTTTTCGTTTACCAAATATGTCATTGGTTTGATTTAATTTTTTCTTTGATATCTCCAACTACTTTTGGGTCCAAATATAATAATCCAGACAATCTTCTCATTAAATTAGTTTCATACATGTCTGCATTTTCATCTGAATAGATGATATTCCATAAAGCTTCAATAACTATCTTTTTTTCTTCAATACTCTTATTTTTTACTTCTTTAGTAAATTCTAAAATTTGGTTTGAATCTTTCTCTTTTAACTCTGCGTCTTTCAAAATTTTATCCAAATTATTTTGGTCTGCGCCCATCTCAATCAATGCATTTTTAATTATGTTTTTTTCCTTTTCAGTAAAATTTTCATCTATTTTTGCTGAATGAATTAGCAAGGATGCAATACTGATAAGAGACAAATGATTATCATCATTTTTTTTTTCTGTATTTTTTTTAAACAAGCTAAACATTATTTTAAGTTTAATTGATTTAATATATTAAATGGATTATTTAAATTGTTCTTTTTGTCATATTTTCTAAAAACTTTCTTTTTTGGTGGAACGTATTTTATGAAGATTTCTTTTTCTTTCTCATAAATTTTATAATCCATTTTTTTTAAAAGTTTGTTAAAATTTTCCTTAGAACATCCAAGTAAGTTCAACATTTCAGGTATAACTTTTACTTCTTTTTTATTGTCTTTTTCAGAATTAAATATCAATATGAATAACCTCTCAAGTATATCTATTCTCACATAAATATCGTCAAACTTTTCAAAACCACAAAGTAACATAAAATCTTTATTAGCTGTTTTCATGTTATTTAAAAAATTTAATCCAAAAGTTGGAGGTGATAAATTCAAAAATTTATTGTTATAACTTTTCCATAATAATATTCTTAATGAGACTGTATTTGGTTTAAATAATTTAAATAAAAAAATATGGTATCTACCAAACTTAACACCAAGTCTTCTTAATTTTTTTCTATCATCTTGATTTATTTTATTTAAATAATCAGAGATATTTGATCTTTTTATAACTCCATTATTTTCATAAAGTCTATAAGCCAAAGCTCTAAGTTGTGGATTTTCTTCTTTTATATTTTTTAATTCAATAAGACTACTAAGTTCGGTATTAATTTTTTTAAGCACCCATTCACGTAAATATTCATTTAATTTGTTTCTCTCATCATTTTCAATCATTTCATCAATAATTAAATCTATTTTTGGATTAAGATAATCTGAACCAGCTGTCAGTTTTGCTATAGGATCGTTGTTCCAATATATTTTAAAATTATCCTTTAACTCTATATGACCTGTATCAATAATTTGTTTTATTCTACTAATTATTTCTGGACTCACATTTTGTCTTGCAGCCTTTTTTAAAGATTTGACATCCGCATCTAAAGCATCAATTTTTAAATCTAATTGAAGTATTAATCCTTTTAAAATTCCTATGTATTGTCCGTTAATTAATACCTTTTCTTTTTCAAGAATTTCAGTTTTTAATTCAATATCTTGTTTTAAACCTTTTGCTAAAACACTTGCTCTTTTGTCAATAAACGTTTTTGTTAATTCATCATGAAGTCTATCTGATAATTTGTCTTCTAATTTTTTAGTTCTTTCAATCCAGTAATCTTGGTTTTCAACCCAATTAGACTTATTTGAAACGTATGACCAAGTTCTAACATTGGATATCCTGTTTGAAATTGAGTCTACATTGCCATCAAGTTTATCAAGCAAAGAGAGCTGTTTTTTCATGTAATGGTTTGGTATTTTTTTTTCATTAAGTGTCAAAAAATTGAACACTTTACTCACAACTTCTAAATGGTGACCATAAGTCTTTTTCACAAAATCAGGAATCTGACAGCACTCCCAAAGAATTTTTAGAACATCAGAGTTGTTGTCTATATTAATATTATTTTCTTTTAAAAAATATTTTAAAACTTTTTCATCTTCACACTCCCCAACTCTTCTTAACCATTCTTTGTTGGGTCTTTCCTCTAATGATTTTAGTAAAGTTTCTTTATTATTAAAATTTAAATAAGAATTCCTCCAAAATATATTCTGTATTTCAGGAAAATTATGATTTTCTAAAAATTCAATTTCCTCTGGATTAATTTCATCACAATCTCCCGTAATACCAAAACTGCCATGATTTAAATATCTACCAGCCCTTCCTGAAATTTGTCCAATTTCAGAGATTTTTAACCGTCTTATTTTTTTTCCATCAAATTTCTTTAAGTTTGAGAAGTAAACATGATCTAAGTCCATATTTATTCCCATTCCAATCGCATCTGTAGCAACGAGATAATCAACATCTCCGGATTGATATAAATTTACTTGAGCATTTCTAGTTTTGGGACTCAGTGATCCCATAACAATTGCTGCACCACCTTTCTGTCTTCTTATAAGTTCCGCAATTGCATAAACTTCTTCTGTTGAAAATGCTATAACTGCGCTTTTTCTCTCAATTCTTGAAATTTTTTTGTGTCCTCCAAATGAAAGTTTTGACAATCTTTGTTTATTTATGAATTCAATATCATCATCAAGTTTTTGAATAATACTTTTGATGGTATTTGAACCCATTAACATTGTTAATTTTTCTCCCCTTAGGTTTAATAATCTATCTGTAAAGATATGTCCTCGCTCATGATCTGAACACATTTGAATTTCATCAATGCCTACGAAATCTAAAACCTTATCTACAGGCATTGACTCTACAGTACATAAAAAATACTTAGCATTAAGTGGTATAATTTTCTCTTCCCCTGTAATAAGAGCTACCTTGGAAGCATCTACTTTTTGTATTATTTTATCGTAAACTTCTCTCGCTAGAAGTCTTAACGGAAATCCAATCATTCCAGTGTCAAAAGATAGCATTGTCTCTATTGCTAAAAAAGTCTTACCAGTATTTGTGGGACCAAGAACTGCTGTTATCTTATTTTTTGACATATCAACTTTTAGTATGATCTTTTTTTGGCCTACTATATTTTGTTACTCAAAAAGAACAAAAATAGACTAAAACTAGTCCGAATCAGATAGGAAAAAGTTCTCATTTTCAATTTTTATCATCTAAGGTTAGCATAAATTTTACAATATAAATATAAATTTTTAATGCCAAAAAAACTTTGGGAACCGTCTAAAGAACTTATAAATAATTCAAATTTATTTGCTTATGAGAAATTTATTTCAAAATATTATAAATATAATTTTTCAAGAAATTATAAAAAGTTGTTAAAATGGAGTATAAAAAATCCAAAAGATTTTTGGAATTCAATCTGGGAATATTTTGAAGTTGTAGGTAAAAAAACTGATAAATTTAAACTAACAAAGGACCTTATTAATAGTAAGTTTTTTGTTAATTCAAAATTAAATTTTGCAGAAAATCTTTTAGCTAAAAATTCCAATCAAAAAGCTATCACATTTGTTAGTGAAAATGGTTACAGAGAGCAAAAATCCTGGAAAGAACTTAATATAGATGTAAAAAAAATAATTACATTTTACAAAAAAATAAATATTTCTGAAAAGGATAGGATAGCAGCATATACTCCAAATCAGATAGAAACAGTTGAGTGTTTCTTAGGTGCTAGTGCAGTAGGATCAATCTGGAGCTCGTGCTCACCTGATTTTGGTGTGCCCGGAGTTATAGAACGCTTTTCTCAAATTAAACCTAAATTACTAATTATCACTGATAAATATTACTATAACGGAAAGGAAATAAATATTATTGAGAGATTGCCTAAAATATTAAAAAAAATAAAAAGTATAAAATCAGTATTAATTTTAAATTACCCTGGAAAAAAATTAATAAAATTTAACAAAATTAAAAATATAAAAATTTATAATTTCACTGAGATTAAAAAACTTGAAATAAGCAGAAATAAATTAAAAAAATTTGATTTTGACCACGAATTAGCAATTTTATACTCAAGCGGCACCACAGGTAAACCGAAATGCATTTGCCATAGATCTGGCGGAGTATTGTTGCAACATTTAAAAGAGCATCAATTACATTGCAACATAAAACCAAATGATAATGTTTTTTACTTTACAACTTGTGGATGGATGATGTGGAATTGGCTTGTTACAGCCCTAGCATCTAAAGCATCAATATTGCTATTTGATGGTTTTCCTATGCATAAATCTCCAGAGTTATTGTTAAAAATTGCAAATAAGGAGAAAGTTACTCTATTTGGTATAAGTGCGAAATATATTGATCAACTTATTAAACATAATGTTAAAGTAAAAGAAAAAATTAAACTCGAATCATTAAAAACGATTTGTTCTACAGGATCTCCACTTTCTAAAGATGGTTTTGAATTTGTTTACAGAAATATAAAAAAGAATGTTCATTTAGCATCTATTTCTGGAGGAACAGATATTGTCTCCTGTTTTGTAAATGGAAATATTTATTCATCTGTAAACATTGGTGAAATACAAAACAATGGTCTTGGCATGGATACAGCAGTGTTTTCTGAAAAAGGTAAATCAATTTTAAATAAAAAAGGAGAATTAGTTTGCAGAAACCCTTTTCCATCAATGCCTTTAAAATTTTGGAATGATCCTGGAAAAGTTAAATATAAAAAAGCTTATTTTTCAAAATTTAAAAATATTTGGCATCATGGAGATTATGCCGAGAGAAAGAATAATGGGTCTTATATTATTTATGGAAGATCTGATGCAACATTAAACCCAGGCGGTGTTAGACTTGGCACAGCTGAAATTTATTCTGTTGTAGAAAAATTTAAAGAAGTAAAAGAGTCTATCGTAGTAGGTCAATCTTGGGATAATGATGTAAGAATAATACTTTTTGTAATATTATCGAAAAATAATAGATTAGATGAAAAATTAATTTCGAAATTAAAAACAACAATTAGATATCAGGCTTCTCCAAGACATGTACCTGCTAAAATAATTGCAGTAAATGATATTCCCAGAACTAAGAATGGTAAAATTGTAGAGATTGCTGTTAAAAATATAATAGACGGCAACAAAATAAATAATATTGAAGCATTATCCAATCCATCTGCTTTAAATGAATATATAAATCTTATTGAATTAAAATCGTAATGATCAAAGATACAATCAAAAACTTAAGTTTGTCAGCAACACTAAAAATAAATGAAAAATCAAAAGTTATTGAAATTGAAGGAAAAAATATTATTAAGTTTGGATTTGGACAATCACCATTTCCAGTTCCAATTACTATTGTTGAAGAATTAAAAAAAAATGCACATCAAAAAAGTTATTTACCTATCCAGGGATTAGATAAATTAAGAGGTTCAATCGCAAAATATGAGTCAAAAAAGAAAAATTATAATTTTGACTCAGATCAAGTCATAATAGGTCCTGGTACCAAAGAGCTTATGTTCTTGATGCATTTAGCATTTGAAGGCGAAGTTTTATTACCAGCTCCAAGTTGGGTATCTTATAAGCCACAATCAATAATAGCTAAAAATAACTATAATTGGATACAAACATCTGCTGAAAATAATTGGTTTCCTAAAGCTCAAGAAATAGAAAAAATTATTTTGAAAAAACCAGATAAAAAATATCTTTTATTTCTTAATTCTCCAAATAATCCATCAGGACAAGTATGCGAAAATTTAAAAGAAATTTCTTTAATAGTAAAAAAGTATAATATTTTAGTTTTATCAGATGAAATTTATTCTGAATTAATATTTGATGAAAATTATAATTCTATTTTCCAACACTGCCCAGATAATGTCGTAATAAGTAACGGACTTAGTAAATGGTGTGGTGCTGGAGGATGGAGACTTGGGTATTTTATAATACCAAAGAAAAAAATTGAATTACTTAAATCTATGAAAGTTTTAGCAAGTGAAACATTTTCCGCCGTAAGTTCACCTATACAGTTTGCTGCAATATCTGCTTTTAATGCTAACCATGATGAATATATCTTAAAATCAAAAAAAATTCTTAAAGCTGTTGGAGAATACGTATATAGAAATTTAAAATCTAATAATATTATTATGAACAAACCAATGGGTGGCTTTTATTTGATGCCTGAATTTTTGAACAAGAAATTTAATAATTCTTCAATCATGTGTGA
>CACMWQ010000010.1:0-6470 GCA_902617415.1 uncultured Pelagibacteraceae bacterium
ATTATAGATGCTGTATTAAACTATAATATTGAAGAAACTATTCAAAAGGAGTCTGTAATAATTACAATTACTTTACAAGGATACATTAAAAGAGGTGCTTTAAGTAATGTTAAACAGCAAAAAAGGGGTGGTAAAGGCAAAACTGGAATTAAAACAAGGGATGAAGATTCTGTAGTACAAACATTATCGGTAAACACTCACACATCTGTACTATTTTTCTCTACAGAAGGATTAGCATACAAAGTTAAAGCTTGGAAAATTCCGGAAGGATCAGCAGCATCAAAAGGTAAGTCTTTATTTAATATTCTTCCTTTAAAAAATCATCAATCAATTAGTTCAATTATGCCATTTCCAGATAGTGATGTTGATACAAAAGACATGCATATCATTTTTGCAACAAGTGAAGGAAAAATTAGAAAGAATAATCTTGAAGATTTTACCTCAATTAATGCTTCAGGTAAAATTGCAATGAAACTTGACGGTAATGATAAAATTATTGGTGTTAAAATTTGTAGAGATGATCAGGATATAATTTTAAGTACTAAATTAGGAAAATGTATAAGGTTTGAGTCTAAAAAACTTAGAGTTTTCAAAGGTAGATCATCAAAAGGTATAAGAGGTATCAATTTAGCAGAAAATGATACTATTGTATCTCTGTCTATTATTGATCATGATTCAAATAAGAAAGCAAAAAATAAAGACCAAAAATCAGAATTTAAAGCTAAAGAAAAATTCATATTATCAATCACAGAAAATGGTTACGGTAAGAGAACATCTCATTATGATTATAGAGTTACAAATAGAGGAGGAAAGGGAATTATTGGTATTGTAAATTCTCAAAGAAACGGGAATGTTTCTTCATCCTTTCCTGTTTTTGAAGGAGATCAAATATTAATTTCAACAAATAAAGGTAGAGTAATAAGAACAGCTGTTAAAGAAATAAGAATAGCTGGTCGTAATACGCAAGGTGTTAGAATAATTAAACTGACTGGTGATGAAAAAGTAGTTTCTGCTATTAAATTAGATGATAATCTTATTTAATGAAAAATATAGCTATCTATCCAGGAACTTTTGATCCAATTACATTTGGCCATATAGATGTCATTAAAAAATCACTTAAGATAGTAGATAAAGTAATTGTAGGTATTTCAGATGGAAATCAAAAAAACTTCCTATTTTCATTGGATGAAAGAATAGAAATTGTTAAAAGAGCTCTTTATAAAGATCTGAAATTTAAAAAGAATAAGGTTGATGTTATAAAATTTAATACTTTGACAACAGACCTTTGCAAAAAATATAAATCAAATATAATCTTAAGAGGCTTAAGAGCAGTTTCTGATTTTGAGTACGAATTCCAACTTGCTGGAATGAATAGAAAACTTAATAATCAAGTTGAGACAATTTTTTTAATGTCAGATATTGAAAATCAAATAATATCATCGAGATTTGTTAAAGAAATCGCTCAACATAATGGTGATTTAAAAAAATTTACGACCAAAAGTACAATTAAATCATTGAAAGAAGTTTATGAATAAATTTTTAAATATTTTAATTATTTTTTTTATTTTTTTATCAACAAATTTAATAGCAAAGGAGAATATAATGATTTTAAAATTAAAAGATGGTGATGTAAAAATTGAAATGTACCCAGACGTTGCACCAAATCATGTTAAAAGAATACAAGAGTTAGCAGACTCAGGACAATATGATAATGTTGTTTTTCATAGAGTTATTGATGGGTTTATGGCTCAAACAGGTGATGTAAAATTTGGAAATTCATCTTCTAAAGATTTCGATTTAAGAAGGGCAGGTATTGGTGGATCCGATTTACCAGATTTAAATCAAGAATTTAATGACCTTCCTCATGATAGAGGGACTGTTTCTATGGCAAGATCATCAGATCCTAATAGCGCCAATAGTCAATTTTTCATATGTTTTAAACCAGCACCTTTCCTAGATAGACAATATACTGTTTTTGGAAAAGTAATAGAAGGAATGGAATTTGTTGATATGATTACAAAAGGTGACGGTGATAACGGAGCAGTTTCAAATCCAGATAAAATTATTAGTTTTAAATCTCAATAATTAAATAATGAATGTCATTAAAAGATTTCAATTTTAATGTTCATCATACTCAAAATTATGCAAGAGTAGGAGTTATAGAGACCCATAGAGGCAATATTAATACTCCTGCATTTATGCCAGTCGGTACTCAAGCAACTGTTAAAGGTGTTTTTTTAGAAGATATAAAAAAAACAGGTAGTGAGATAATTTTATCAAATACATATCATTTAATGATTAGGCCTGGTGTTGAAAGAATTGAAAGTGTTGGAGGACTTCATGAATTCATGAATTGTGATTTGCCAATTTTAACGGACTCAGGTGGTTTTCAAGTTATGTCTCTGTCAAAATTAAATAAAATTGATAGAGATAAAGGTGCAATTTTTCAATCACATATAGATGGTAAAACTTTTATTTTAAGCCCTGAAGAAAGCATAAGAATTCAAAAAGGTTTAAACTCAGACATAGTAATGGTTATGGATGAATGCCCTAAAAATACTAAAGATTATGATAAAATTAAAAAATCAATGGAATTATCATCAGAGTGGGCAAAAAGATCAAAAGATGCATTTGGAATAAATGACCACAAAGGTTTATTTGGAATTGTACAAGGTGGATTATTTGATGATCTAAGAATCAAATCTTTAAACAATCTTATCGATATTGGATTTAATGGATATGCTCTAGGAGGATTGGCAGTAGGGGAAACACAAGATGAAATGTTTGATGTTCTTGATGGAATAAAAGATCATATGCCTAAAGATAAACCAAGATATTTAATGGGTGTTGGTACTCCATCTGATATACTCGGAGCAGTTAAGAGGGGTGTTGATATGTTTGACTGCGTAATGCCAACGAGATCTGGGAGAACTGGTTTGGCTTTTACATGGGAAGGACAAATTCAAATTAGAAACTCAAAATATAAAAATGATAATACTCCACTGGACAGAAGTGTCACAAAGTTCAATTTAAATAAATATTCTAAGAATTATTTAAATCATTTATTTAATACCAACGAAATGTTGGCCTCAATGATTCTGACCCTTAATAACATCAACTTTTATCAAGATTTAATGAGAAACATCAGAGACAATATAAAACATGGTACTTTTGATGAATTTCACGATAAGTACATCAATAAATTGTAAATTTTTAACATTGATTAATAAAAAAAAATCAATATAAAAACGCTTTTTGGGGGCCCTTAGCTCAGTTGGTAGAGCAATTCCCTTTTAAGGAATGGGTCGATGGTTCGAGTCCATCAGGGCTCACCACTTAAGCAATAGGCGGATATTTAATAATAATTTCGTTTATCCAATTTGTAATATTATTAATTCTATTTGTTGAAGATGGGTGAGTAGACATAAATTCTGGTGGCTCCTTCCCTTTTTTAGCTTCTTTCATTCTTTCCCAAACTTTGATTGTTTCCCTAATGTCATAACCAGATAATGATGCAAATATCAAACCAAGATAATCGGCTTCACTCTCTTGCTTTCTATTGAAGGGATTCATAATTCCTATTTGTGATAATAAACCGACAGCATTCATCCCTGTGGTTCTATTTATCTGAGATACTTTACCTTTAGTGGCTATATCTAAAATAGCTGTACCGGTATTTAACAAAACACCTCTACTTGCTCTTTCTACTGAATGTTTTGCAACAGCATGCGCAATTTCATGACCCATTACAGCTGCCAATCCATCTTCATTTTTAGTTATATCTAACAGACCTGTATAAACAGCTATTTTGCCTCCAGGCATACACCAAGCATTTTTAACTTTTTTTTTATCAATAAGTATATATTCCCAATCAAAATTTATAGTTGGGTCAGGTATATTATTCCGGTCAAAGTATTCTGATATTGAGTATTCAATTTTGGATCCAATTTCTTTTATTTGATTTAATGTTTTAGTATCATCACTTAAAGTTTCTTTCTCTTTTACCTTTTCATATAATTGAGCAGCTTTAGCATTTAGATTAGATTCGGGAATTAATTTTAGTTGTTTTCGATCTGTTATCGGTGCGCTACCACATGCAGATAGGCCAAAAGATAAGCAACTACAACCAAATAAATGTATGAAATTTCTTCTATTCACTTTTTTTACTTAATATATTACACCTTTTTTATAATAATTTATATGATACTTAATAACAAAATTTTAATAGTACTATTTGTACTGGCAGTCGTTTTTGTTTTATATGCAAGTTACAGTTAATTTATGGCAAAATTAAAAAGAAGAGGCATTTCAATCCTTGGAAGACTTAGAAACTATTTTATAGCAGGAATAGTTGTTCTTGTTCCAATAGGTATCACATTATATTTAACTAGATTTTTTATATCTATATCGTCAAAATTAATACCAAACGAATTAAATCCAAATAGTTATTTACCTTTTGCAATACCAGGTTTGGAAATATTATTAGCTATAATTTTTATTACAATAATTGGAAGTTTATCTCTTTCATTTATTGGAAAAAAAATACTTAAAATATTTAATGATATATTAAAAAGAATACCAATTCTTAGAACAATTTATTCAGCAATTGGCCAAATGACTGAAACATTAGCACCAAAAAAAGGATCAAAGAAAAGTGTAGTCTTAGTTGAGTATCCGAGAAAAGGTAGTTGGGCAGTAGGGTTTGCGACCAGAGAAAACGATGGTGAAATATCAAAAAAAACAAATACTAATCTTATTAATGTATTTGTTCCAACAACACCAAATCCAACAAGTGGATTTTTATTAATGTTTCCGAAAGATGAAGTTATTTATTTAGATATGACTTTTGAAGAAGCGTCTAAATTTATTGTTTCAGCCGGTACTTCAGATCCAAAAAAAATTTAAGATATTTCGTTAATTATTGAGGCTCGATCGTATAATTTTAATAATTTATTATATTTATTGAAATTATCACCTTTCATCTCTAATTTTTTTACTTCTGCCTCAGCAAGTAAGAATAAGTCTTCATTTAATATGGGATCAGCTAATCTAAAATTTTTAATTCCACTTTGCTTAAATCCTAACAAATCCCCATATCCACGTAATTTCATATCTTCCTCAGAAATTACAAAACCATCATCTGAACTTTTTAGAATGTTAATTCTTTTTTTTGCATTCTCACTTAGTGAGGATTTAAACATCAATATACAGTAAGATTGTTTACTACCACGTCCGACACGACCTCGTAATTGATGTAATTGGGATAAACCATACTTATCAGCATTTTCAATAACAATTACGTTCGCATTAGGAAAATCAATTCCAACCTCAATAACAGTGGTTGAAACCAATATATCCAACTTTCTATCTAAGAAATTATTTAAAATTTTATTCCTTTCATCCTTATCAAGTGAACCATGAATTAATCCAATTCTATTCTTAAAATATTTTTCTAAATACTTAAATTTATTTACAACAGATTGTTGTTCAACTTTTTTCGACTCTTCTATCAAAGGACAAACCCAGAAAATTTGATTTTTATTAGAAATTTCTTTTTTAACGAATCTAATTATTTCAGATATTTTATCTTCTAACTTACTGTAAGTGACTATTTTTTTTCTATTTTTTGGTTTTTCTTTAATTAAGGTTAAATCCATATCACCATAAACCGTCATCATCATTGTTCTTGGTATTGGAGTTGCAGACATGACTAGAACATCGCAGTTGTTTCCACCTTTTTCTGATAACTCTTTACGTTGACGAACTCCAAACTTATGTTGTTCATCAATTATTATTAAACCGAGTTTATTATATTCAACCTTTTTTTGGAATAACGCATGTGTTCCTATCAGAAAGTCTATCTTACCAAGTTTTAAATTTTCTAAAATTTTCTTTCTATCAGCATATTTTGACTTACCAGTTAACATTTCAATTTTAATATTTTTGGGAAGATATTTTTTAGCAAAAGAAAAATGTTGCTTAGCTAGAATTTCAGTCGGCACCATAAAGCTTGTTTGATATCCAGAATTTATACAATTTACCGCAGCTATCATTGATACTATTGTTTTACCTGATCCAACATCCCCTTGTAAGAGTCTAAACATCCTACTTTTTGATTTAAGATCTTCGTTTATAATTTTTATTGCTGCTTCTTGATCATTTGTTAATTTAAAATTTAAATCCTGTATCAATTTTTCCTTACAATCCTTAAAAATTTTTTGTGATTTCTTTATTTTTTTTATTTTAGTTCTTATTTTTGAGGATAATAAAAAATGAGCAAACAATTCGTCAAAAACTAACCGTTTATAATACTTAGATTTTAAAATTTCTTTAGTATCAAGACTGTGAATTTTTAAGATTGCGTCTTTCCACTTAATATTATTAAATTTTTTCTTTATATCGTCATTTAGCCACTCATCTAAATCTGGTAGTTCCTTTAAAACTTCATTAATTATATTATTGTATTTATT
>CACMWQ010000011.1:0-5827 GCA_902617415.1 uncultured Pelagibacteraceae bacterium
AATTAACCCCATTTTCTAGTGAGAAATCCATTTGTTCGAAGGCCTCTTCTTGGCTATTTTGTTCACCCCAAGTCATGGTGCCGAGACAAATTGTGCTAATATCTATATCAGTTGTTCCTAATTTTTTATAATTCATTAAATATCAAGTATTTGTTACCTATATTTTGACTGCTTGAAAAATTTTAAAATTATTACTATATACTTAATTATGGAATTCAATAGAGACAATATCTTAAATAGATCAACGACAGCAAAAAAAGCTGTTGTGATGGATGAAGGCCTTAGAGCCTACATGCTTAAAGTTTACAACTACATGGCAACTGGAGTTTTGTTAACGGGAATCATTGCATTGCTATCTTTTAAAATGTCAGTAGTTACAGATGCAAGCGGATCAATAGTTGCTTTAACTGAGTTCGGAAATGCAATTTATCTATCAGGATTGAAATGGGTGGTTATGTTAGCTCCTCTTGGAATTGTTTTTTATATGAGTTTTGGGATAAATAAAATGAGTTCTTCAAAAGCTCAAACTACTTTTTGGATTTTTGCAGCCTTGATGGGTTTGTCACTATCATCAATTTTATTAGTTTACACAGGTCTTAGTGTGACGAGAGTATTTTTCATATCTTCAGCAACATTTGGAGCTATGAGTATATATGGTTATACAACTAAAAGAGACCTCACAAAATTTGGATCATTCTTAATGATGGGTTTGATCGGTATTATAATCGCATCTTTAGTAAACATTTTCTTAAAATCTTCAATGATGTACTTTGCTATTTCAATCATTGGAGTTCTTATATTTGTTGGATTAACTGCATACGATACACAAAAAATTAAGAATATGTAC
The DNA here is from genome assembly GCA_902617415.1 of uncultured Pelagibacteraceae bacterium. Classification (GTDB taxonomy): domain Bacteria; phylum Pseudomonadota; class Alphaproteobacteria; order Pelagibacterales; family Pelagibacteraceae; genus Pelagibacter. The sequence continues at coordinate 848 of CACMWQ010000011.1, forward strand.
GCAGCATCAGATTCAGGTGAAGTAATTGGCAAGAAAGCTGTTATGGGAGCTTTAACATTATACTTAGATTTTATAAATTTATTTATAATGCTTTTAAGATTGTTCGGTCAAAGAAGATAATCAAAAACTATAGTTTTTTCCAATTTGTTTTTTTTAGAAGTATTTCTAAATCATAAGCATTATTTAAAATTTTACCATTTCTATCAGTTATTAAATATTTCAAATTCTTATTAGAAGGTTTAAAATTTTTACAAATGTTGTAGATAGCTTTTTCTGCTGCATTTTTAAAAATACTAAAACTTACTCTTTTACTTGATATTGAGAGGCCATAGTCTTTCCAAGATCCTTCAGATACCATTTTAGCATATAGGTCCAATATAATTTTTAGTTCTTTTTTTTCAAAAAAATACCTTTGGTTTTGTTCTTTGTTTGAATTATTTATTACTAATTTTAAATTACTCATTTAATTTGTGTTTATTAATCAACCCAACTTGTGATGCTGTAAAGATGAATGTAATTGGTAGCATTCCCCAAACTTTAAAGTTAACCCAAAATTCCTCTGTTTGAGTTCTCCAAACAATCTCATTTAATATAGCTAAAAAAATAAAAAAATAAGTCCATCTGTTATTCAAAATTTTCCAACCTTCATCAGACATTGGCAGTGTTTTTCCAAGTATTAATTTTAAAACTGGTTCATTGGTGAAGTATTTTCCAAAGAATAAAGCTAAGGCAAATAAAATATTTATAATAGTGGGTTTCATATAAATAAAAATTGGATTATCAAAATAAATTGTTAAACCTCCAAATAGAGTAATTAAAATTCCTCCTAACAAAGGAACCATCGGAACTTTTTTTTCCAGTATCCAAACCAAGAGAACAGAAATTATTGTTGCGACAATTAGAGGTGGTATTGCAACTTTTAAATTTTTATCACTGTTATAATAAAAGAAGAAAAAAATAGCTAAAGGCCCAACGTCTGTAATGAATTTTAGAAGTGATTTATTCACTGCTACATATTAACAGATTAATAAAACATTTATATTTTTTTTATTGATTTTTTTCATCAAATATCCATATTTAATATCGTGAGTACTCAAAAAGCTAAATTTTCAATTGGAGACGTTGTAAAACATAGACACTTCGATTTTAGAGGTGTGATTTACGATGTTGACTTTGAATTTAATAACTCAGAGGAGTGGTATCAATCAATTCCAAAAAACGTGAGACCTAGAAAGGATCAGCCATTTTATCATTTACTAGCAGAGAATGACGAAATTACTTACGAGGCTTATGTGTCTGAGCAAAATCTATTATTTGATGACTCTGAAGAGCCTATAAAACACCCTCTAATTAACGAAATTTTTTCAGGTAAGCGTGGATCAAGCTACTTCAAACCTTCAAATTAACTAATAGCCAATATTTAAACACAATTGTCCCAAATCTCTGTCATATCTGTTTGTTATAAAATATTTAATTCTGATCAAGAGTACTGTTTTTCCTCTATCTCCCTCTGTATTCTTGGTCAGAAAATTTTGAACAATTTTAATCTAAAATTTATATGTTATAAAAAATTATGATTAATTATTTCAATCCAAATAATACTTTAAAGATAATTAATAAAATACAAAAGTTTGTATTTGCACTATTTATAATTGTATTGTTACTTGGATTAGTTGAAGCTTTAGTTTTTTCTCCCGAGGATTATAAGCAGAGTGACTCAGTTAGGATTATGTATGTCCATGTTCCATCAGCTTGGATATCACTCGGAATATTTTCATTTATTTCCATTCTTTCTTTTGGAGTTTTTGTTTTTAAAAATAAAAATTTCTCTTTAATAACAAAAAGTTTAGCACCTTCTGGTTTTGTTTTTAGCATAATAGCTTTAGTTACAGGATCAATTTGGGGAAAACCAACCTGGGGAACTTGGTGGGCTTGGGATGCAAGAATAACTTCAATGCTTTTACTTTCAATTTTTTATTTATTGTTCATTACTTCTTGGAAGATTACGACAGACACTAGTAAAGCAGAAAAAATTAGCTCAATAATAGCAATTATTGGTCTTATAAATATTCCAGTTATAAAATTTTCAGTAGAATGGTGGAATACTTTACACCAACCTGCGTCAGTAAAAATTTTGGAAGAAACAACAATTCATTCTTCAATGTTGACACCATTAGCTATAATGACTGCGGCATTTGCTCTATTTTCACTTTTGATATTTTTAATGAAATATAATACAGAACTGTTAAAGATTAAAAATAAAGGCCTTAATAGATTATGATTAGTGAACTACTAAATATGAATGGATACGGTGTATACGTTTGGTCATCATTTATATTTACTCTATTTTCTTTTAGCTTCTTGTACGCGGTAGTAAAATTAAATTTAATTAAAGAGAAAAAGAAATTTGAGGAAAATTATAAATCACTAGATGAAAAGAAACTTGCATCAGTAGCTAAGCAAAAAACGTACAGAGAGATATTAGCAAACACTTCCACATCTAAAGTTTAACTAAAATTCACATGTACGGAAAAAAAGTTAAATTTAGAGCCCTTTTTATTTTTTTAATTTTAATTTCATTAGTTCTTACAATTTTTTTGGTGGTTAAATCTCTCGAGGAAAACGTAGTATATTTTAAGTCTCCAACAGACATTAAAAATCTTAATGAAATCAAAAATGCTCAAAAAATTAGAGTTGGTGGAATGGTGAAAAAAAATTCTATTAAAATAAACGATAAAGAAATTTTTTTCGTAATTACGGATTTCAAAAATGAATTATTAGTCAACTTTAATGGATCTGTACCTAATCTGTTTGAAGAGGGTAAGGGTGTAGTTGCTGAAGGTTTCTTAAAGGATAAAAGTTTTCTAAATGCTGACAAGATTTTAGCAAAACATGATGAAAATTATATGCCTCCTGAAGTCAGCGAAGCTATGAAAAACAATTAATTTGTATGTCTAATTATTTAGGAAATTATTCTTTATATATTGCTTTAATAGCATCTGTTTATTTAATTTTTAAGTCATACTTGGATGCAAATTCAGAAAATAAATATTTAGATAAAAACTTTATTTTAATTACTTCAATACAAACTATAATGATTACGGTAAGTTTTTTTAGTCTAGTTGCAGCTTTTGTAATTTCAGATTTTAGTAATGAAACTGTTTTCAACAATTCTCATACTTTAAAACCTTTATTTTATAAAGTATCAGGCACATGGGGAAATCACGAGGGAAGTTTATTATTGTGGTTATTAGTTCTTTCAATTTTTCTATTTATTTTTTTATTAAATTCAAGATCACAAGATACTAAATACAAACTTTTAACGATACTATTTCAACAAATTATTATTTCAGGTTTTCTAGTTTTTATTTTATTAACTTCCAACCCATTCAAAATGCTATATCCAATTCCTAGCGAGGGATTAGGTTTGAACCCTATTTTACAAGACCCTGCTTTAGCTATTCATCCTCCAATTTTATATTTAGGTTATGTTGGAACATCTATTATCTTTTCAGCTTCACTTGCCTCAATGATTAGCGGAAATATTGGAGATAAGTGGGCAATGCACATTAAAAAATGGGTTTTGGTATCTTGGGTATTTTTAACAATTGGTATTTTGCTTGGATCTATATGGGCATATTATGAGCTGGGCTGGGGAGGTTTTTGGTTTTGGGATCCTGTAGAAAATGTTTCATTAATGCCATGGTTTTGCTTAACAGCGCTACTGCATACTGTAATTGTATTACAGAAAAGAAATTCGTTTAAAGAGTGGACTATTATTTTGTCAATTACAACTTTCTCACTGAGTATGAGTGGCACTTTTCTTGTTAGGTCTGGAATTTTAAATTCAATTCACACTTTTGCAAACGATCCATCAAGAGGGCTATATATATTAAGTTTTCTCTTTATCCTAATTTTGATGTCTATATTAATTTTCTTTTTTAATCAGAATAAAATATCAAACACAGCCAAAGAGAATTTTATTTTAAGTAAAGAGACTGCAATATTAGTGAATAACTGGTTTATGATGTTTTTTTTATCTGTTGTTCTTGTTGGTACAATTTATCCAATTTTTCTTGAAGTTTTAAATGGTTCAAAAATTTCTGTTGGTCCGCCTTTTTATCATAATCTTTTAATACCCTTCTTAATTCCTTTTTTAATATTCATGAGCTTTGGCCCAAGTTTGAAATGGATTAAAGATAAATTAAAAAAGTTTAACTATAATATTTTAATTATTTTTTTAGTTTCACTACTTATTTCATATGTCATTTTAACAACAACCAAAAATTCATTTCTGTTGTCTATTCCTCTGATAGTTTTGAGCATCTATCTTTTATTAGTAACAATTAAGGATTTTTTTGTTAGCAAATCCTCGATTAGCCAAAAAATTTCACATTTTGGTTTTAGCTTATTAATTACAAGTATCTTATTGAATGGACTTTTTTCTAATGAATTCAATTCAAATATGAAAGTAGGAGATGAAAGAATATTCAATGACAAAGTTGTAAAATTAAAAGAAGTTAATGTTAAAGATGTAGACAATTATAAATCTCTTAAAGCTAGTTTTGAAGTTACGAATAAAAATTCCTCTTTTGCTTTATACCCAGAAGTTAGGATTTACCAGCAGCCTTTAACTATTACGAGTGAAGCAGATATTAAGACAACATTATTTTCAGATAATTTTTTAGTATTTAATATTTTAAAAGATGATGGCTATTATAACGTAAGATATCAATATAAACCCTTAATGATTTGGATATGGATCTCAACTATATTTATTGGTTTTGGTGGTTTATTAAGTGTTATTAGAAAAAATGAGCAAAAATATTAAATTTTTAGGATTACTACTAACATTAATAATAATTTTTATAATCTTGCTCAAGGGATTGAACGTATCGAAAGATTACTCTAACGAGAAATTAAAAAGTAAAATAGATTTTTCACTTAATGCAAAAAAACTATTTTCTGATGAAATAATTA
>CACMWQ010000012.1:0-4062 GCA_902617415.1 uncultured Pelagibacteraceae bacterium
ATTTAGCGCCTGTAGCTCAATTGGATAGAGCGCTTGGCTACGGACCAGGAGGTTCTGGGTTCGACTCCTAGCAGGCGCACCAAAAAGAAGGAAAAATGAAAATATCTTTGCAAAAATCTGTAATTTATTTTTTTGTAATAGTGTTAATAATATTATTTTTAATAACTTTAATAATTTAATGAAAAAATTTAAACAAATTAGCGTTAAAAAAGGTTTCATGAGACACAATGGTGGTTTGCTATTAAGAGATATCTCAAAAACTAAATATGAATTTAAAACTAAAATAAAAAAAAACCATCTTAACAGAGCTGGCATAACTCATGGTGGGTATATAGCATCGATCATAGATACCGGGTGTGGATCTGGAGCCCATAGAATTTCGGGTAATCAGCCTTGTGTAACTATAACACTTAATATTAACTTTATCGGACCTTCAACTATTGGTGATGAAATTTTTGGATATGTAAAAATTAAAAAAAAAACAAAAAGCATGGTTTTTTTAGAGTGCTATTTAGAATGTAAAGGTAAAATAATTGCATCTGCTACAGGTATTTGGAAAATACTTCAACGTAAGTTACCCCATGCAGGTCTAAGCTAAATTCTTCTTCTTATATTTAAATAACCAAAGATTGATAAAAGAATTAGAGCGATAGGATAAATTATTTCTTTTTTTGGTCTATTCTGATTTTCAATTTTAAATTCATTAATAATATCTCCCATATCTAAACCAGATTTTTTTGCAATGCCATTCCATTTTAAAGTATCAATTATTGTTTTATTGTCTTCTACAACTAAGCTCATTCCATAATCATCTAAACTGAAATTTTCATCAAAACTATTTTTTTCAATTACAAATAATTTATATCTTTCGCCGTACTCTGTAAGTCTAGTAATTTTAATTCTTATCTCTTTATTATAATCAAACTGTTTTTTGTTTATTTCTTCAATACTTAAATAGTTATATTTTGGGTAAAATTTATTTAGAATAAATTCTGGAGATAATAATGATATTGAAATTATTAAAAAAATAATAATCTCATACCATCTCAATTTATTTATAAACCATCCTTGAGTAGCAGAAGTAAATACTAAAATCCCAATCAATGAGGTTGCTATGACCATTAAGCCATGCCATATGCTTTCAATACCAATTAATAATAACTCACTGTTAAATAAGAATACAATAGGAAGTATTCCAGTTCTCAGACTATACCAAAATGCCTGGGCTCCTGTTCTTAATGGGTCTCCACCAGAAATAGCAGCAGCTGCGTAAGATGCTAAGCCAACTGGAGGTGTTACGTCTGCCATTAGGCCAAAATAGAACACGAATAAATGAACCGCAATTAAAGGAAAAATAAATCCTGATGCATTTCCAACATCCACAAGAACAGTTGCCATTAGAGATGCTACAACAACGTAGTTTGCCGTAGTTGGTAAACCCATACCCAATAGTAAACACAAAATAATAGTTAAAAATAAGAGAATAATAACATTATCTTTTGCAATCGACTCGATTACAATTATTAAATTAGTACTCAAACCTGTAGATCCAACTGCACCAACTATAATACCTGCTGTTGCAATTGCTATTCCGACGCTAACCATATTCAAAGCACCCTTTTCAAAACCAACAACAGTTTGGTTGTACCAATAAATTAAAGCATTCTTAAAGTTCTTTTCTTTAAATATTTTATTTAAAAGATTAATTATAATTAAAGTTATTGTTGCAAAAAAAATAGAGTAAGAAGCTGTAAGCCTCATATAAACTAGAAGATATATAAGAACAAATATTGGAACTAAAAAATGTATTCCTTCAAAAAATGTTTTTTTCAATTTTGGAATATCATTTTCATCCATACCTTTTAAATTTAATTTAAGCGCTTCAAGGTGAGATATATAAAATAGCGCAATGTAAGAAATTATAGCTGGTAAAAAAGCATGTTTGACAACTTCAAAATATGTAACACCGATAAAACTTGCCATGACAAAAGCTGCTGCTCCCATAACAGGAGGCATTATTTGACCATTAACTGATGAAGATACTTCAATTGCACCCGCTTTTTCTTTGGAAAAACCAGTCTTTTTCATAATTGGAATTGTAAATGTTCCAGTTGTAACTGTATTAGCAATTGATGATCCAGAGATTAATCCTGTCATACCAGATCCGAGAATAGCTGCTTTGGCAGGACCACCTCGCATTTTTCCAACCATTGCAAAAGCTAAATCTAAAAAATATTTACCCCCTCCAGCAGTTTCTAAAAGTGCTCCAAAAAGCACAAAGAGAAATATGAAATCTACAGAAACACCTATCGGAATTCCGAAAATAGCTTCTTGATCAAACCATTGAAAACCAACTAATCTTTTTAATGATAATCCACCATGAGAAATTATGTCTGGTGCATATTGCCCAAAATAAGAAAATAACAAAAAACAAACTGCAATAACAACTAATGGGACACCTATTACTCTGCGTGTAGCCTCTAGAAGAATTAATATTCCAATTATTCCGAGTATTAACTCAATTGGAATAGTAAAATTATCGGAAAGATTTATTTTAAGTAATATTCCACCCCTATCTACTAATTGATCATAAAAAACATAAATATATAAACAACAAATTGCACCTGTTATAGCAATTAATATATCTATAAAATTTACTTTTTTACCCCTTGCATATGGAAATATTAAAAAAGCTAGTAAAAGTGCAAAGCCAAGATGAATTGCTCTAGCTGGTAAACCTTTAAACATTCCAAAATTTAACCAAAATGGAAAAGGAGAAGCATACCAAAGCTGAAATAAAGACCAGGTTATTGCAATAATAGCAACTAACTTTAAATGAAAACCTGTTAGGTTTCTTGTAGGAGAAAGATCTTCTTTAATCTTATTTTCAATTTTTTTATCTATGTCTGCTGACATTCAGCTTAATATATAAAAAAAAAGGCCCAATAGATATATTGGGCCTAAATTTTTTATCTAGATTTAATTACATTAAACCAGCTTCTTTATAATATTTAATAGCTCCAGGATGAAGTGGTGCTGATAAACCATCAGCTATCATATTTTTTTTCTCTAAAGGAGCGAAAGCTGGATGTTGTTTTCTAAAATCGTCAAAATTTTCAAAAACAGCTTTTGTAACCTGATAAACTAAGTCTTCAGAAACATCCACACTTGTTACCACAGTAGCTTTAACACCAAATGTAGTTACATCTTTTTTTTGTTTAGTATAAGTACCTTTTGGAATTGTTGCTGATGCATAATAATCAGCTCCACTAATAATTCCATTAATTACATCTCCTGTCAAATTGATTGGCATAGCTTTAGCTGCACATGTTGCTGCTTGTTCCATCGCTCCATTTGGAAAACCTACAGAATATCCAAACGCATCAATTTTACCATCACATAAAGCTTTTACTTGTTCCGAAGATGTTAGCTCAGTAACTGATTTAAAGAAACTGTTATCAACGCCCATAGCTTTCATTAATTCTTCCATTGTTCCTCTTTGACCAGATCCTGGATTTCCAATGTTTACTACTTTTCCTTTAAGACCCATAAAATCTTTAACTTTTGCTTTTTTTCTAGCCCAGATTTGAAATGGCTCGTTATGTACTGAGAAAACAGCTCTTAAATTTTTGAATTGTTTCCCTTCCCATTTGCTTGATCCATTGTAAGCATGATATTGCCAGTCAGATTGTGCTACACCAAATTGAAACTCACCATCTTTTATTTGTCCGATGTTATAATTTGAGCCTCCAGTTGAAGGAGCAGTACATCTGTAAGCTTTATCTTTCATACCTTTTTTTCTACCATGTTCAGCACTAATTGCTGATTTGTGTAACATTTTACAAATAGCGTTTCCTGTCTGAAAATAAACTCCAGTTGGTCCTCCTGTGCCTATTGTAAAAAACTCTGCTGATTTTGCTATTGATCCAAATGAAAATATAGCAGCAAAAATAATCAGAGAGCTTGATATTGTTGATAATATTTTTTTCATATACCCTCTCTAAAGTTTTAAAATGGAATCTAACTATTTATTACTACGAGTGTCTAGTAAATTCAGTTGAT
>CACMWQ010000013.1:0-2995 GCA_902617415.1 uncultured Pelagibacteraceae bacterium
AAAAAGCTTTACCAAAACTACAAGCAGTTGCACCTGCAGCTAAAGCCTTGAGAACATGAGTTCCCCGTCTAACACCTCCATCTAAAATTATCTCAACCTTGTCACCCACAGCATCTGAAATAGCCTTTAGTTGATCAAATGGAGTTCTAGATCCATCAAGCTGCCTTCCTCCATGATTAGAAATTATTATCGCTGTACAACCAATATCAACTGCTCTCTTTGCATCCTCTACAGACATCACACCCTTTAGCGCAAAAGGTCCATCCCATTTTTTTATACAGTATTCTGCATCATCCCAATTCATTTTTGGATCATACTGTTCATTAACATAGTCTATTACAGATTTTGTAATGTTAGTCCCTTTATCAGTTTTGTGTTTAATATTAGCTAGTTCAAACTTTTTGTTTGTAAAATATCTAAATAGCCATCCAGGTCTCATTGCAAAATTCATTATACTTTCTAATGTAAATTTAGGAGGAGTTGTAAAACCAGTTCTGTGATCTCTTTCTCTATTTCCTGCAACAATTGTATCAACTGTTAAACACAGACCATCAAAATTTGCTCTTTTACACCTATCAATCAAATCATCAGTAAATGATTTGTCTTTATGGATATAAAGTTGAAATAATTTTGGTCCACTTGATATGTTAGCAATTTCTTCAATAGAAAATGATGCCATTGTCGACATACTATACATAGTACCAAATTTTTCTGCAGCGCGCGCTGAAGCTTTATCTCCATCAGGATGATATAAACTTTGCATAGCAGTAGGAGATAAAAAAATTGGCATATCAATTTTTCTTCCAAAAACTGTGGTTGATAGATCTGGTTCTCCTACACTTCTAAGAATATTGGGGATTAAGTCACAATCATCAAACGAATTTGTATTTCTTCTTAAAGTTGTTTCATCATCTGCACCACCATCAATGTAATGAAAAATCGGAGCTGGTAATCTTTTTTTAGCTAACTTTCTAAAATCCTCAAAATTGTAACAATTGTTCAAGCTCATGGATTTCGGAATCTTAAATTATTTCGATTAAGATCACTGATCTTTGTGCAGCCCATTAATTTCATATCTCTTACTAATTCAGTTTTATATAAGTTAAGTGCTCTCTCAACACCTTCTTGACCTGCTGCAGCTAAAGCATAAAGATATAATCTTCCACCAGCGCATGCTTTTGCACCCATAGATAAAGCTTTTAACATATGAGTTCCTCTTTGAAATCCACCTTCACAAATTACATCTAACTTATCACCAACTGCATCAACAATTTCTGCTAATTGATCGAATGGTGATCTAGATCCATCAAGTTGTCTTCCTCCATGATTTGATACCATTATACCAGTGCATCCGATATCAACTGCTCTTTTAGCATCTTCAACACTCATAACTCCCTTAAGCGCGAAATGGCCACCCCACTGAGAGCACAATTTTTCAGCGTCGTCCCAGTTCATAGATTGATCCAACATAGTAGAAAAATAATTACCAATTGAAGTATTTGTGTCAGTGCCTTCTTTAACGAAATCTTGAAGATGTGGTAGTTCAAATTTTCCTTTGGTTAAATAATTTATTCCCCACATTGGTTTTGTGGCAAAACTAAACAAACTCGAAAGTGTTAATTTTGGAGGTGATGTAAATCCAGTTCTTAAATCTCTTTCACGATTTCCTCCTGTTATTGTATCAACAGTTAAAGCCATCACATCAAATTTTGCTGCTTTTGCTCGTTCTAAACAAGAGTCATTTAATCCTCTGTCTTTATGGAAATAAAATTGAAACATTTTTGGTGTGTCTATTAAAGATGAAATTTCCTCAACACTAACTGTAGCCAATGCCGAAACACCAAACATCGTGTTAAACTTCTTTGCAGCTTTTCCAACCGCTCTTTCTCCTTCGTAGTGGAATAGCCTTTGCAGAGCTGTTGGAGAACAATAAAAAGGTAAATCTAATTTTTTTCCAAAAATAGTTGTCGACAAATCCACATTTTCAACACCTCTTAAGACATTTGGAACTAAGTCAACGTCATTAAATGCACTACTATTTCTTGCATAAGTTATTTCATCATCCGCAGCCCCATCAATATAATGAAATATTGGAGATGGAAGCTTTTGTTTTGCCAATTTTCTAAAATCATAAAAGTTATGACAATCTTTTAATCTCATATCTTAGGTTAAAATTTTTTTGTAAAATTAAACATATAACTATTTGCCCCAGGATTTTTATCTCCAAGACTCGCATTAGAAATATGATTATAAGAAATACCCAATTCAGAATTAGACGAAATGTCAAATAATATCTGTATTTGTGTCTTAAATTCAATTTCGTGACCTAAATCCTTGCCATCTCCTTCGTCGTAATATCCAATCGCAAAACTAGGAGAGAAAGTAGTTGAATTAGATTTTTGATTTAATTGATAACCTGTATAAATATATAATGCATCATCAGCTGTTATCATTGCCCCTGTAACAGGCTGAACATTTCCTAAGAAAATATCTTTGCTAGCATTAAAATTTATATATTCTGCACCAAATAGATTTGCTCTCTTACCATCATCACTGAAATCGAACATACCAGTGTAAAAACTCCATTTATTTTCTGCATTAGAAAATGAGACAGTAAGAAATGAAATTATTAAAGTTTTAATTAAAATCTTCATATTAAAAATTCTCGTTACTTTATAGATACTTTTCTAATAATTAAAAGGCCGCCAAAAGCGAACAAAATCAAAGGTATTGACCAGAGTAAAAATGTATTTTGGTTTAATTCTGGTTCATATACAATCCACTCTCCATATTTATTTTTTAAATAATCATATATTTCTTCTTCTTCTTTACCTTCATCAATCTTATTTTTTACAACAAGCTTCATACTAACAGCAAAATCGGACTGAGAGTCGTAAACAGATTGACCTTGGCATATCAAACACCTTAAGTTTTTTGTAATTTGATCTACTTTGGTATTTATTTCATTCGCATAGGAAAAATTAAAACTAAAATA
>CACMWQ010000014.1:0-2390 GCA_902617415.1 uncultured Pelagibacteraceae bacterium
ATTTCTGGAATTGGTTTAAAAGGAATAGAAAAGAAAATCAGAACTATACACAAAGAAGCATTTTTCAATAATTCAAATATTTTACCTATTGGAGGTATTTACAGATATAGAAAAAATGGTGAAACACATCAGTATCAAGGCAAACTTATTCATTTACTGCAAACTGCGGTTGGACAAGGATCTTATGAAATATATAAAAAATACATAAAAGGTATTTATAATCTAAATCCAATAAGTTTAAGAGATTTAGTAGATTTTAAATCTAAAAATCCCATCGATATATCTAATGTTGAGCCTGCATCTAATATATTAAAAAGATTTGGAAGTGGAAGTATGTCTCATGGAGCTTTATCTAAAGAAGCACATGAAACTCTTGCTGTTGGTATGAACAGAATTAAAGGCGCATCTTGTAGTGGTGAAGGTGGAGAAGATGAAAATAGATTTAAGATTATGGAGAATGGAGATAGTGCAAATTCAAGGGTTAAACAAATTGCATCAGCTAGATTTGGAGTAACCATTAATTACTTAAATAATTGTAATGAGATTGAAATCAAAATTGCACAGGGTGCTAAACCAGGTGAAGGTGGACAATTACCAGGTTTTAAAGTTACGGATGAAATTGCGAGATTGAGACACTCAACGCCAGGAGTTACTTTAATATCCCCTCCACCACATCATGATATTTACTCAATAGAAGATCTAGCTCAATTAATTTATGATTTAAAACAAATAAATCCTAAGGCTAGGGTTGGAGTTAAATTAGTTGCTTCATCAGGAATTGGAACGATAGCTGCTGGAGTTGCAAAAGCTAAAGCAGACATAATTTTAATCTCGGGGCACTCAGGAGGTACAGGAGCCACTCCACAGACAAGCGTTAAATATGTTGGAGTTCCTTGGGAGATGGGATTAACAGAAGCAAATCAGGTATTGACATTAAATAACTTGAGACATCAAGTGACGCTTAGAACTGACGGTGGAATAAAAACTGGAAGAGATGTTGTCATTGCAGCCATGATGGGAGCAGAAGAATTTGGCGTAGCAACAACTGCTTTAGTCGCAATGGGATGTATAATGGTCAGACAATGTCATTCAAATACATGTCCAGTGGGTGTTTGCACACAAGATGATAAATTAAGAGAGAAATTTACAGGAACTCCTGAAAAAGTAGTGAACCTTTTTACATTTATAGCAGAGGAAGTAAGAGAAATACTTGCTGATCTTGGTTTCAAATCTTTAAATGAAGTAATTGGAAGAACTGACTTGCTAAGGCAAGTAAGCAAAGGATCACCAAACTTGGATGATCTAGACTTAAATCCTCTTTTTGTTCAGGCAGATCCTGGAAAAAATAAAAGATATTGTGAGAAACCTGAAATTAATTCTGTTCCAGATACTTTAGATCAAAAATTATGGCCAGAAATAGAAGATAAAATAGATAAAAAAGAAAAAATAAATCAAGAATTTGAAATTCAAAATACTGATAGAGCAGTTGGTACTAGAATTTCTTATCATTTGTACAAAAAATTTGGAAATAACAAACTTGATGAAAATTCGATCGAATTAAATTTTAAAGGTTCAGCAGGCCAATCCTTTGGTGCTTTTGCTATTAAAGGATTAAAACTAATTTTAAAAGGGGATGCAAATGATTATGTTGCTAAAGGATTATCAGGTGGAACTATTGTGATTAAATTACAAGATGAAAGCAACCTTGTTTCAAATGAAAATACTATTATTGGAAACACTGTTTTGTATGGAGCTACTTCTGGAAAATTATTAGCTGCAGGACAAGCAGGAGAGAGATTTGCTGTTAGAAATTCAGGTGCAACTGCAGTAGTAGAAGGTTGTGATTCAAATGGTTGTGAATACATGACAGGCGGAAACATTATTATATTAGGAGATATTGGTGATAATTTTGGGGCTGGCATGACAGGAGGTATGGCATTTATTTATGACCCTAAAAATCAATTTGATAAAAAAGTAAATCCTGAAAGTGTAGTTTGGCAAACTCCAGAAACTAAATTTTGGATTGAGCATCTAAGGAAATTAATTCAAGAGCATGCGATAGAAACAAATTCAATAATCTCGAAAAAAATTGTTGAGAATTTTGAAAATGAAATAAATAATTTCGTCCAAGTTTGTCCAAAAGAAATGTTAGATAAGTTAGAAAATCCTATATCAAATAAAAAATTAGTCGGTCAAGCTAGTTAGTATTTTTAATAATATTATCTAACTCTTTACAAATAATATTTAGATTTTTTTTGGAAGAGAGACTATGGTCACCCTTCTTAATTATATTTAATTTTTTTTTTGCTTTGCTGAAGATTTTTAAAACTTCTCTTGAGTATTTAATTGGTACAACTTCATCTTTTTGACCATGGACCATAGTAACAGAT
>CACMWQ010000015.1:0-2008 GCA_902617415.1 uncultured Pelagibacteraceae bacterium
TGGTAGTTTTAGACTCTTTAAAAGAAGTTCGGTATGGTTTCTTGACTTTTTAGCTTTAATTTTAGTTATACCTGGAGTTTTCAAAGCAGCTAAAATGACTGAACTTTTACATTGAGCGCTACCCAGTTTTTCAAAATATTCAATTGGCCTTAAAAACTTTGATCCTCTTATTTTGACTGGTAATTGATTTTCTTTTGATTTTAAAATTGCACCAAATATCTTTAGTGGACTTGTAACTCTAGAAAAATCTCGTCTAGAAAGACTTTTATCACCAGTAATTGTTATTTCATTTTCTGAGTCAACCAATAAACCGAGTACTAATCTTGCAAAAGTTCCAGAGTTTCCCGCATCTAATATTATTTTATTTTTAGTATTAAAACCGCTTAAACCAAATCCGCTTATTTCATAATAATTTTTAATTTTTTTATAATTTATTCCCAGTTTTTTTATTGATTTTAATGTGTTTATTACATCCTCAGATTCTAGTAGATTATAGATTTTTGATTTACCAATGGCTTGAGATGCTAAAAGAACACATCTGATTGATATACTTTTATCTCCACTAACTTTAATTACTTTATCAAATTTTAAAATTTTGTTCTTAATTTGAATGTAACTTTTCATTGATGAATTAACTTATATTAAATTCATCTCCAAAATAGTGGGTTTTTGCATCTTCATCGCTTATTACTTCTTTTGGACTACCAGATGCTATTATTTTTCCATTTGATAGAATGATAGCTCTATCAACACAATTTAAAAGATCTCTAGCTTGGTGATCACAAACGACTATAGAAATTTCTTCAGATGCTTGCAAATTGATAATAATCTCTTGTAGCATCTTTATTGTTAAAATATCTAATGCAGCAAATGGTTCATCAAGTAATAAAATTTTTGGATCATTCATTAATGACATCGCAATCACTAATTTTTTTTTCTGACCTCCTGATAAATTTTTTGCCTTAATCATCAATAAAGATTCAAATTCAAACTGTGTTATAATCTTATTTATTTTATGATCTCTTAATTCTTTTTCTTTTATATGAATTTCTGATACTAATTTTAGATTATCAATTAAGGATAAATCATGAATTAGCCCACCATATTGAGGAACTAAACCCAGTTTGAATTTTGTAAATCTTTCATTTATTGGTAATTTAGTTGCATTTACACCATTGATAATTATTTCCCCAAAATTTGGATCTTTTAATCCTGTAATTAAGTTAAATATTGTAGATTTTCCCACACCATTTGGACCTAGCATTCCTAAAATTTCTTGTTTATTTATATTCAAACTTAAATTTTCTATAATTTGTCTTTTATTATAAAAAACAGATATATTTTTTAATTCAATAATTGGTTGAACTTTTTCGTAACTTTTAATTTTAAATTTTTTTATTACAGCCATTAATTTTTTGTTATTTCAATTTCTTCATCCGAATTAATACTTATATCTTTAGTTAAGATGTTCATAGTTATTTTTTCAGCTTTCATTAATGAATTTCTATTTTGTAATATTACATTATTATAAGCTATAGCAATATTATCACTTATTTTTAAATCTAAGTTATCACATTTTATAACTTGATCATTGTATTTAATTACTACATCATCATAAAATTTTGAATTTTGGTCAGAATAATTATATTCAGCAAATTTTGAGGATATGTATATATCAGGCCTTTCCGATGATATTATTGAACCTTTAACATTTTCAAGATCTAGTAAATTTCTATTCTTTAAGTTTGTTTTTCCTGTATCTGCTAATATTTTAAATACATCTCCATTACTATGTGATGTAATGTATTGAATTTGTCTGGTTAAATTCTCAAATTTCTTATATTTTTGTTTTTCTTTTGTGATTTTTTTATCATCATTTACTTTTTTTAAATCTTCGACCTTACTTATTGTTAGATCATTTTTATCAGTTGCCTCGTTGTCTTCTAATATTACTTTATCAACCGATATATTTAAATTTCCATTAACCTCTGATAATCCCATCTTTTTC